>NZ_JNXC01000017.1 GCF_000716595.1 Saccharothrix sp. NRRL B-16314 | reverse complement strand
CGACACCGTCATCTGCGAGAAGTACCAAGGCGTCCCCAAGGGCTCCGAACCCAAGAAGATCGGCGAAGGCGCCGACGGCAAGAACTGCTTCTACTCACCATCCGACATCACCCAGCGGTAGTGACCGCTCCCCTGCTCCCGTCGACGCCGCACGGTGTCGACGGGAGCAGGCTCGTCTACGGGCGCTTGGTCTACGGGCGCTGTGCGTAGTCGGGCAGGCGGCGGGCGACCTCGTCCGGCGACGGCATCCGGGCGATCTCCTCGGCGACCGCACGGGCCGCGTCACGGTGGTCGTGGCGCGCGGACAGCGTCCGGACGTGCTCGGCGACGGCGTCCGCGCCCAGTTCGTCGGCGAGCAGCCGCAGGCCCGCGCCGACGCCGACGATCGCCTCGGCGTTGGCGAACTGGTCCGCGCCCTGGGGCAGGACCAGCTGCGGGACGCCGGCGGCGAGCGCGCCAAGGGTCGTACCGCTGCCCCCGTGGTGCACGACCACGGCGGCGCGCGGCACCAGGTCCGCCTGCGACACCCACGGCCGCGCGGTGACGTTGTGCGGCAGGTCGCCCAGCTCGTCCACCCGAACGCGGCCGGTGGCGACCACCACGTACGCGTCCAGCGTCGCCAACCCCTTGATGACGGTGGTGAGCAGGTCCGCGGTGCCGAACGCGGTGCCCAGGGTCAGGTAGACCAGCGGACCGTCCACGGTCGGCGACGGACCCGGTTCGGAGTACGGGACGGGACGCAGCTCGATCCGGTCCTCGGCGGCGAGGAAGCCCTTGTCCTGCAACGACGGCGGGCAGATGTCGACGTGCGGGCGTCCGGGCACGGCCTTCGCGGGCGATTCGAGGCCGATGCCGTCGGGGAACATGCGGCCGAAGCCGTGCCAGATACCGGGGATGCCCGCCTTCCGCGCGGCGACGGCGGCTCCCGGCACGCCCCATTCGTGCACCACGAGGTCGGGTTCGAGCCGGGCCAGTTCCGGTTCGAGGTCTTCGGCGTAGATCTCGTAGAACGAGTCGGCTGGGCGGAACGGCCGCAGTCCGTTAGCGGCCAGTGGCGCGTGCACGCCCTCGCCGACGGCGAAGTGGACCTCGTGTCCGGCCGCACGTGCCGCGAGCGCGAGCGGGATCAGCGGATAGGTGTGCCCCACCGACGCGAGGGCGGCGAACAGTACGCGCATGTCGGCGAATCTACTGGTGGCGGTGTCACGAGGACGCGCGCCGGGTTCGACGACTCGGTGCCGACCGACGGCGCCACGGTGCTCGCCGAACCGGCCCTGCGCCGGTGCCACCGGTCAGCAAGCCCTGGCCACGCGCCGGGGTGAGAGTTCCGCGAGGACCACCCGGTGCGCGTCGCGCAGGGCCGGGCCCGGTTCGATGCCCTGCTGCTCGATCAACGCCCGTCGCGCGGCGCGGAACACCTCCAGCGCCTCACCGTCCCGCCCGGAACGGTGCAGGGCCACCATCAACAGCGCCCGCAACGACTCGTGCCAGGGGTGCTCCACCAGCAGCGCGCTCACCTCCGCGACCACCTCGGCGTGCTGCCCCAGCTCCAGCGCCGCACGGCACCGCAGTTCCACCGCGCTCAACCGCAACTCGCCCAGGCGCCGCCGTTCCTGCTCGGCGAACGGACCGGACGCCCCCGCGTACGCCGACCCGTGCCACAGCCCCAGCACGGCGTCGACGGTGTCACGGGCACCGCTCCAGTCGCGTTGCGCGAGCAGCCGCTGGGCGTCGGCGCGCCCGCGTTCGAAGACCTCCGCGTCCAGCGCCGCTTCGGTCAGCCGAAGCAGGTAACCCCCGGTCCGCGACACCAACGCGTCCCGCGCCGGCCCGAGAGCCCTGCGCAGCCCGGACATGTAGGTGTGCAGGCTCCCGACCGCGCCCACCGGCGGCTCGTCGCCCCACACGCCGTCGACCAGCTCGTCCCGCGAGACCACCTGGTTCGCCCGACCGGCCAGCAATGCGAACACCGTCCGCCGCCGCGCCGGGCCCAACACCGGCTCCACGTCACCCAGCCAGGCCCGCACCGGCCCCAGCACGCTCACCCTCAGCTCGTCAGAGCACATCCGCACCCCCTTGGTCAGGAGGGGCACGCACAGCAACACGCATCGGTTCAGATCCCATCGTGCGTCACTCGTTCGGCGCAGACCGGTGGGAGGGCCGTCCCGGCGCCGGGAATCCGGGTGAGTACGGACGGGCAGACCTCGTCCGCCGGCCTTTCGTCGCACCCGTCCCGCGTGATGGGCTCAAGCCAGCCCTTGCCGCACGGCTGGTAGGGGTCCCGGAGGACCGGTACCGGCCCCGGCGCCGGTACGGAGGTGTGAAGGCGATGTGGTCCCACGAGGACGGCGGTCGCGTGACGGACGGTCTCACGCGCGAGAGGTTCGCGGGAGACCTGTTCCTCGACCTGGCGGCCAAGGGCTGGCTCGTGATCCGGCCCGAGGAGGCCGAGCGGGTCATCGCCGAGTTGGAGCGGACCCTGGAGGTCGTGCGGTCGCGCACGCACCGGATCGAGGTGTCGCGGCGGCTGCGGGACGCGGCGGGCGACGACATGGACCCGGGCGTTGACCGGCTCGTCGTCGACGCGGTGTTCGCCGAGCAGATCACGGCGGGTTCGTGGGAACGCGCGCTGGTCGAGCTGCCGAAGTACATCGAGGCGTTCCGGATGGCGGCCCGCAACGCGCAGCTCGAACCGTGAGGCCCACCGGGGGCGGTCTCACGACGTGCGACCTGCGCTTCGAGCTGGAGTCGGCGGGCGAGGACCTGCGCCACTACCGCGAGCGCCACGACGACGCCACCGTCGAGCTGCTGCTCGCCTGGATCGACACGCTGCTCGACGAGTGGAACCGCCGCACCGGCTGAGCCCGCCGACACGACTCTGCCGCGCACACGAATCTGCCGCGCACCCACGGGAACGGGTGCGCGGCTTCGTCATGTTCTTCGGGTCTTCCTCCCGTCAGCGGTGCCGGGCACAGCGGTGCCGGGCCAGCGGTGCCGGGCTCAGCAGTGCCGGGTTCAGGGTGCGATGTCGCTCAGCTCGCCGCTGACGTTGAGCAGTTGCGCGCAGTTCGGGGCCTGTCGGCCGCTGGCCGGGGTGCCGGGCTTGGCGCAGCCGACCGTGACGGTCACGGTGCCGTTCTGCGGGATGTCGATCGGCGTCACCCAGTGGTAGTCCTGGTTGCGGAACGTCTCCAGCGCGATCGTGGTGATCGTGCGCTCCCCGAACGCGATGGTCAGCACGCCCTCGTCACCCTGGTGGTTGGCCAGCACGATGTCGGTGATGTGGAAGACCTTGCCCGGCGGCACGACGTACGTCCCGGTCGTCTGCTCACCGGCGTTCGTGGTGACCGCGATGGTGCCGGAGTGCTGTTCACGCCCGGCGCCCGTGCCGCGGCCCTGTCCCTGCCCTTGCCCCTGCCCCTTTCCCTGCTCACCGGCGGGCGGCTGCTCGGGCGCGGCACCCGGCTCCTCCGCCGGCGCCTGCGGTTCGACGGCCTGGGCGATCTCCTTGGCCCGGCCGTCGACGGCTTCCCGCGCCGCGCTGAGCACCGCCGGGCGAACCAGCAGCAGCCACGCCAGCAGCAGCATCAACAACGCGCCCAGCAACGACAGCAGCCACTTGGACAGGATCGGCAGCTGGACGAGTTCACCGGCCACCTCGTGCTCGTGCCGCTCGTCCGCCGCCAGGGCCACCGCGTCCAACCGCACCGGCCACACCTGTGGCTTGCCGAACCACAGCGTTTTCGCGACCCGCACGCGCAGTTCCAGCTCGGCGCGACCGCCGGGGTCCACAGTGGTCGGTGCGGTCGAGACGGTGTACTTCAGGTGGTCGTCGGCTTCGGGCAGCGCGGGCGTGACCGCGGTCGGCGTGTTGCCGTCGTTGTGCACCTCGACGCGGAAGCGCGCGCTGCGCCACGCGCGACGGCGCTTGGGGATCAGCCGGACCCGTTGCTTCGCAAAGGGTTCGACGATCACGATCGTCTCGGTCACGACCGCCGACTGCGGTCGTTCGGCGGGCAGCACCCGCACCCCGAGCGGCACCTCGCCCGCGCGCACCTCGGGTGATCGCGGCGGGCGCAGCACGATGGCGACCTGCTCCGAGGTGCCGGGGTACAGCGACAGCCGTGCCGGTTCGACGGTGGTCCAGGGGGCGCACCCGCCCACCACCTCGAACTCGTACGCCTCGACGATATCGCTGTCGTTGCGCACCGTCATCGTCGTGCTGGTCTCCTGACCGGGCGTGACAACCACGGTGGGGAGTCCGAATTCGGTCGTTGTGGTCACCCGACGAACGGTAGGGACGGCACACCGGCGGTGGACAGGGAGAAAAGGGCACCGTACGGGCAAACCCGTGCACCGAAGTCCCCACGCCGGTGCCCGCGAACCCCTCCCCGGCCGACGATGGTCCCCACGAGGTCGCCGACCGTGCGGTCCGGCTATTCCACAGGAGGGTTGCATGTCCAGGATTCCGGTGGCCGTGTACGCCGAGGACCATGTGCTGAAGGCGGGGATCACGTACCAGCTGCGGCCCCGGCCCGAGGTGGAGGTGGTGCGGCCGGACGAGGAGCAGCGCGCCGTCGTGTCGCTCGTGGTGGTGGACCAGGTGGACGACGCCACCGCACGGGTGCTGCGCCGGCTGCGGCGCTCGTCCACGACGCGCATCGGCCTGGTGGTGGGGCGCTTCGACCAGGACGCCCTGCAGACCACCATCGACTGCGGCGTGACGGCGGTGATCCGGCGGTCCGAGGCCGACCAGGACCGGTTGGTGAGCACGGTTTCCGCGCTGGCCAACGGGGAAGCGGTGCTGCCCGGCGACCTGCTGGGCAAGCTGCTCGACCACGTGGGCCGGTTGCAGCGCAGCGTGCTGGACCCCAACGGCCCGTCGCTGTCCACGCTGACCGCCCGTGAGGCGGACATGCTGCGGCTGGTGTCCGAAGGTTTCGACACGTCCGAGATCGCGTCGAAGATGTCGTTCTCCGAGCGCACGGTGAAGAACGTCCTGCACGAGGTGACGACCCGGCTGCAGCTGCGCAACCGCGCGCACGCCGTCGGGTACGTGATGCGGCACGGCCTGATCTGAGCCGTCACGGGCCCGAGTTGCCCGAACGGCCCCGAGTCGTGCCCCGACCGTGCCCGCCGGGACCTCCGTGGCCCCCGGTGCGCCGGACGACGATTCGGGCACATGCCCCAGACGTGCAAGGCCCAGACGGAGGTGGAACCTTGTCGAACCGGCTGCCGACCCGGCCCCTCGCCCTGATCGGCGCGGTGGTGGCGCTGAGCGCCGCGGTCGTGGTGGTGAACGACGTCGCCACGTCGGTGTCGGCGTCGGTGCTCCAGGACGACCCGGTGTCCGGCCGGATCGCCTACACCGGCACCGGCCACCGCAGCATCGGCGCGCTGACCGGTCCCGTCCCCGAGCAGTTGCGGCCCAGTGAACCGCTGCTCGCCGCCGGACCCGCGCACCACGACGACGACGTCTCGGCGCGCGGCGGCCTGGTGGTGTTCACCAGCCTGCGTGACGGCCCGACGCCGCAGGTGTACCTGCGCACGGCGGGCGGTGCGGTGCGCAGGCTCACCGTAGGCCTTGACGCCGCGCACCCCCGGCTGTCGCCGGACCTGCGCACGGTCGTGTTCGACTCGCTCGACGGCGAGCGGCGAGACCTGTGGCTGGTCGGCGTGGACGGCAAGGGGCTGCGTCAGCTGACCGACACGCGGTCCGACGAGACGTGGCCGACGTTCTCACCGGACGGCGCGAGCGTCGCGTTCTCCGGTGACCGCGACGGCGCGCGGGAGATCTACCGCGTCCCGGTCGGCGGCGGTCGCGCCACGCGGGTCACCGACGAGCCGGACGGCGACGCGGGCGAGCCGGACTGGAACCCGCGGGACGGCCGCATCGCCTACAGCCTCGACATCGACGGCACCCGGCAGCTGCGCGTGCTGGACGGCGGCAGCGTCGGGGTTCCGGTGCTGGGTGGCGACCAGGCCGGGTGGCGCGGACGGTCGCCGGGCTGGAAGCCGGACGGCGTCGGGCTGCTGTTCCTCAGCATCGACCAGACGTGCTCGTGCCCGGCCGACCCGAACGTCGAGAAGGTGTACCAGGTCGACACCGGCCCCGGCCTGCCCGTCACGGTCGCGCCCGGTCTGCTGCTGGCGGAGGACCGCACGATCACCTCGCCGACGTGGCTGGTGGACGGGCGCGGCGAGCACCTGCTGGTGGCCCGCACGACCGCCGAGACCCGCTTCACCGCGACCCTCCAGGACATCCGGCCGGACGGCTCGGACCCGCGTGACCTCGGCGTGGCGGTGCTGCGCGAGGACCCGGAGAGCGTCAACGACCCCAACCTGCTGTTCCGCCCCCGGGCCGGTTTCGACCCGTGGACCCAGCGGCAGTCCTACTCCCCCGACGGCCGGACCATCGCGCTGAGCCGGTTCGAGGACGTCGACGGCAGGCGGGTGCAGCGGCTGTGGCTGGTGGACGCGGACGGCGCCGACGCGCGCCGGGTTCCGGTGGCCGACCGGTCGCCGACCGACTGGGAGTTCGACGCAGTGTGGTCGCCGGACGGCCGGTTCCTGGCGTTCGCCCGCCGCACGCCCGGCGGGGTGCGGCCGGACGGCGGCCCGAGCCGGATCGTGGTGGTCGAGGCCGCGACCGGCGCCGTGGTGGGGAAGCTGACTCCCCCACCGGCCCTGGCCGACCAGGAGGACACCCAGCCGGAGTGGTCGCCGGACGGCGGCACGCTGTCGTTCACCCGGGGACGGGTCTTCGACGGCCCCACCGCCGAGGTGCGCGACAACCACGTGTGGACCGCCCGCGCCGGGACGCTGGACCAGCAGCGGGACGTGTCCGCGGCGGTCTGCGGGTTCGACTGCGAGGTGACCGACGACAGTTCGGTGTTCAGCCCGGACGGGCGCACGCTGGCGTTCAACCGGGAGGCCGACGGCGTGCTGCTGGTGTCGTTGGCGGACAACGGGTGCCGCGTGCTGCTGCCCTCGGGGGCGAACACGTGCGTCACCCCGCTGACCGCGCCGCCTTCGGGTCCGTTCCAACCCCGTGACGTGTCGTTCTCCCCCGACGGCGACCGGGTGGTGCTCACCGCCCGCCGTGCGGGTGACCTCACGTCACCGGAGGAGCTGGACGTCGTCGACCTGGGCACGGGCGAGGTCCGGCGGATCACCGCCGACCTGCCGGGCCGGCAGAAGGAGCCGACCTGGCAGCAGTCGGTCGACCTCGCCGTCGAGGCGCCACCCGCCGCACCGGACGCGGACGCGGGCGTGACGACCCCGGTGGCGGTGACCGTCGTGAACCGCGGTCCGGCTCCGTCACCGGGCACTTCGCTGACGGTCGCCGTTCCGGAGGGTGTGCGGCTGGACGGGTTGCGGCCCGCGCGCGGCTCGTGTGACGTGGCCGAGTTGCGGTGCGACCTCGGAGTCGTGGAGCCGGGCGGGTCCGTGGAGATCGTCGCCGACGTGGTGGGCCTGGTGCCCGGACGGCGGAGCGTCACGTGGTCGGTGGCGGGCTCGGTGCTCGACGTGCTGCCGTCCGACAACGCCTCCAGCACGGCGATCCCGGTGCGCGACCCGGTGACCGGACCCCCGCCACCACCCCCGCCGCCGCCTGCCCCGCCCGCCGCCGGTCCTTCGCTGGCCGTGGTGGTGCAGCCGAACCCGTCCTATGTGGGCGGACGCGCGACGGCGGTCTACACGGTCCGCAACGGCGGCGGTGGCCTGGCCACCGGGCTCCGGCTGGACTTCGCGCTCCCCGCGCGCGTGCCGGTGGCGACCCTGCCGCCGGGGTGCTCCGCCGCCGGCTGCCCGTTGCCCGACCTGGCGCCGGGAGCGTCGCAGGTGGTGCAGGTCGTGCTGGCGCCGGACCAGCCGCTCGAGACCACCGTGCGCGGCACGTTGCGCACGACCGGCACCGACGCCGACCCGGCGGACAACGCGGCCGCCGCGCCGATGCGCGTGCTGCTGCCCCGGATCGTCGCCGTGCCGCCGATCGGTGAACCCGGGTTCGTCACGTCGGTGCGCGGCGTGGACTTCCCGCCGGGTGCGCCGGTGCGGCTGACCTGGTCACCCGGCATCACGTCGGCCGCCGCGCCGACGATCCCGCGGCCGGACGGCGGTTTCACCGCGCAGCTGCTCATCCTCGGCAAGGACCAGACCGGTCCGCGGACGATCACCGCCGCCGGACCGGGTTTCCGACCCGCGACCACTCCGTTCCTCGTCGTGCCCGGCACCGTCGGACCTCCCGACATGGTCCGGCGCAGGTGACTCCCAGGAGGTTGCAGTGATCCACGAGGTGGACGAGGGGATCCGCAGGCTGCTCGCCGCCGGTGGCGTGCCCGGCGGTGGTGGTGAGCTCGTGTTCGAGGCGCCCACCACCGACTGGACGGCACGGCGCAACGCGCCGACGGTCAACGTGTTCCTGTACGACATCCGCGAGGACGAGTCCCGGCGCAGCACCGGCAACCTGGAGGTGTTCGAGCGGGACGAGCTCGTCGCGCACCGCAAGCCGCCGCGCTGGTTCCGGCTGTCCTACCTGGTGACGGCGTGGACGAACCGGCCGCAGGACGAGCACCGGCTGCTGTCGCAGGCGTTGGCGTGCCTCGCTGGCCACGGCCGGTTGGCGTCGGAGTGGCTCACCGGTTCGTTGGCGGAACTGGACTTGAGCGTCCTGCTGGAGTGCGGCGGGCCGGTGTCTGAGGGACGTGCGGCGACCGACGTGTGGTCCGCGCTCGGCGGTCGGCTCAAACCGGCCATCAACGTGGTGGTGACCGCGCCGGTGGCCGGCACCCTGACCCCGCTCGCCGCTCCCGCCGACGGCGGCCTGGTCCTCGTCGGCGGGCCCGAGGACGACAGCCGCAGGCTGCGCTACGAGGACACCCCCGGTGGCGGCGGTTTCGCACCGGCCCGGCCCCGGCCCGCGGACCGACGACGACGTGGAGGTCCGATCCGATGACGGCGACAGCGATCCCGACCGGGACACCCGACCTGGCCTACCTGTGGGCGAGGCTCGGCGCGGTCGAGTGGCGGGTGCGCCACGCAATCGCGGCGCGGGCGGCGACCGATCCGACGTTGGACGACCCGCACCGGGGCATGTACCTGACCGCCGAGTCGGTGCGGCGCATCCTGGACGGGCACCGGGAGCCGCTGACGCCACCGGACGACGAGCCCGACCTGGACGTGCTCGCGGCGACGGTGCCCGAGCCCGGTCCCCGGCTGTCGACCCTGGCCCGGCGGTTCGACCTGGAACCGGTGGACGTCGAGTTCCTGCTGGTCGCCCTGGCGCCGGACGTCGACGCCCGGTTCGAACGGCTCTACGGCTACCTCAACGACGACGTGACCCGCCGTCGGGCGACCGTGGGGCTCGCGCTGGAGCTGTGCGGGCTGCCGGCGGCCGGACCGGGCCGGTTCCGGTTCGCCGCGTCCGCGCCGCTGGTCCGGAGCGGCCTGCTGGAGGTCCGGGACGGCGAGTCGCCGGTGTTGTCCCGGCCGTTGCGCGTGCCGGACCGGGTCGTCGCCCACCTGCTCGGCGACGACGAGCCCGATCCGGCGATCGGGACCACCGCGAGGGTGGTGCCCGCGGGCAGCGTCCCGGAGTCACCCCTGGCCCGGCGGATCGGCGACGCGCTGGACGCGGGCGTCCGGGCGGTGCACCTGCGCGACACCGACGGTGACGCGGCCCGCGTCGCGGTGGAGGCCCTTGCCGCGGCCGGTCGTGACGCCGTGGTGCTGGACGTCCCGGCGGTCGCCGACCGGGCGGACGCCCCGCTGGTGGCGGCGGTCCGTGAGGCCCGCTTGCGCGGCGCGGGCCTGGTGTTCGGCCCGTTGGAGCCGTTGCTGCCCGACAAGATCCGGCTGATCCGCGACCTCACCGCGGTGGCGGGCGAGGTGCCCCTGTTCTTCCACAGCCGGCGGCATTGGGACCCGCAGTGGACCGCGCAGCCGGTGGTGTCGGTGCCCGTGCCGGCGCTGGACACCGGCCGGCGGGCGGAGCGGTGGGCGCGGGCGCTGGCCGACGCCACCGGCACGGCCGCCGACCCGGCGATGGTGGCCGACCTGGCCGGGTACCGACTGGGCACGGACGAAGTGGACCGCGCGGTGTCGGTCGCCGCACGGCTGGCCGTGCTGGAGGACCGCCCGGTCGGCGTGGCACACGTCCGGGCCGGGGTGCGCGCCCAGAACGGGGCCGGCTTGGAGCAGTTGGCGCGGCGGATCACCCCCGCCGTGGATTGGGACGACCTGGTGCTGCCCGAGCCGACCCGGCGGCAGCTGGACGAGCTGGTGCTGCGCGCACGGCACCGGGACCGGGTGCTGGGCGAGTGGCGGATGCGTCCCGGCGGAGGTCGGGGACGCGGGGTGGTGGCGTTGTTCGCCGGCGAGTCGGGCACCGGCAAGACGATGTCCGCCGAGGTCGTCGCCGGTGCGGTCGGCATGGACCTCTACGTGGTGGACCTGTCGTCGGTGGTGGACAAGTACATCGGCGAGACGGAGAAGAACCTGGAGCGGATCTTCACCGAGGCCGCGGGCGTGCACGGCGTGTTGCTGTTCGACGAGGCCGACGCCGTGTTCGGCAAGCGGTCGGAGGTCAAGGACTCGCACGACAAGCACGCCAACATGGAATCGGCGTACCTGTTGCAGCGGATGGAGTCCTTCGACGGCATCGCGGTGCTCACCACCAACCTCCGGTCCAACGTGGACGAGGCGTTCACGCGGCGGATCGACGTGATCGCCGACTTCCCGGTGCCCGACGCGACTCAGCGGCTCGCGCTGTGGGACCGCTGCCTCGGCTCGCGGATGCCCCGGGCGGACGACCTCGACCTGGCGTTCTGCGCCGAGCGGTTCGAGCTGGCGGGCGGGTCGATCCGGGCGTGCGTGGTGACCGCCGCGTACCTCGCCGCCGCCGCCGAACGGCCGTTGCGGATGGCCGACGTGATGGCCGCCGTGCACCAGGAGTACCGCAAGCTGGGCCGGCTCGTGCTGCCCGGCGAGTTCGGGTCGTGGCTGGACAACTGAGCTCGCTTTTCGGGAAGAGCGCCCGCTGTGGGCGCTCTTTTCGTTTGCCCGAAGGGCCCGATTGCCTGTTCGGGCAGGGGGAATGCCCCCTACCGGGGTCCGCCGGTCCTGCCGCCGCGAGCGCGCGGGCGAGAGGCTTGTGTGGCCAGAGCGGAAGAGCAGAGAAGGAGCGACCATGCCGCAGTACCTCTCGCCCGGCGTGTACGTGGAGGAGGTCCAGACCGGTGCGCGCCCGATCGAGGGAGTCGGCACCGCGGTGGCGGCCTTCGTCGGCTTCGCCGAACAGGGCCCCTTCCACGAGCCGACCCTGGTCGCCAACTGGAACCAGTACGTGCGCGACTTCGGCGGGTTCACCGAGGACGCCTACCTCCCGCACGCCGTCTACGGCTACTTCGCCAACGGCGGCGGCTCGGCCTACGTGGTGCGGATCGGCGGCTCGGCGAGTGACGCGGACACCAAGCCCGCGACCGCGCAGCCCGTGGCGCTGGGCGGTCTGCGGATCTCCGCCCTGCCCTCGGCCGGCCCGGACCTCTCCGTTGAGGTCGCGGACGCCGACGGCGAGAACCCGCCGGACGACCGGTTCAAGCTGCTGGTCCGCCAGGGCGACAAGGTGGTCGAGACGTTCGACGTGTCGACCCGGAAGAACATCAAGAACTACGTGGTGACGCAGGTCGCCGAGCGCTCGAAGCTGATCGAGGTCACCGAGGCGACCGGCACCGCGCTCGCGCGACCGGACAAGCAATCGGTGGCGGTGCCGTCCCCGAAGGCCGCCAAGCCCGTGAAGCTCGACGCGCAGGAGTACGTCGGCGATTCCGAGGCGCGGACCGGGTTCGGCGGCCTGGAGAACATCGACGAGGTCACCATGGTCGCGGTGCCGGACCTGATGAGCGCCTACCAGCGCGGCCTGATCGACCTGGAGGGCGTGCAGACGGTGCAGGCGGCCGTCATCTCGCACTGCGAGCAGATGGGCGACCGGGTCGCAGTGCTGGACGCCCCGCCCGGACTCACCCCGCAGCGGGTGCACAAGTGGCGGATGCAGGAGGCTAATCACGACTCTCGCTACGCCACCCTTTACTACCCGTGGATCAAGGTTTTCGACCCGGCCGGCGGGCGCAACACGCTCGTGCCGCCGTCCGGTCACGTCGCCGGTGTGTGGGCGCGCAGCGACGCCGAACGGGGTGTGCACAAGGCGCCGGCCAACGAGGTCATCCGCGGCGCGGTGGACCTGGAGATCACGCTCAGCAAGAGCGAGCAGGACCTGCTGAACCCGGTCGGCGTGAACTGCGTGCGCACGTTCCCGGGTCGCGGCATCCGGATCTGGGGCGCGCGGACGCTGTCGTCCGACCCGGCGTGGCGCTACCTGAACGTGCGGCGGCTGTTCAACTTCCTGGAGGAATCGATCCTCCTGGGCACCCAGTGGGTCGTGTTCGAGCCGAACGACGACCGGCTGTGGGCCGGGATCAGGCGCAACATCACCGCGTTCCTCACCGAGCAGTGGCGTCAGGGCGCGCTGTTCGGCCGCACCCCGGCCGAGGCGTTCTACGTCAAGTGCGACCGGGACAACAACCCGCCGGAGTCCATCGACCTCGGCCAGGTCGTGTGCGAGATCGGCGTGGCGCCGGTGAAGCCCGCCGAGTTCGTGGTCTTCCGCCTGGCCCAGTTCTCCGACAACACCAGCCTCGTCAGCGAGTAATCCGCGTCCCACAAGGAAAGGCAGCACCAGTCATGGCAGACGGCGACGCTCTCTCCACCCACATCTTCGGCCTCCAGCTCGGCGCCTACATGGTCGAGTCCCTGCAGGAGGTCAGCGGGGTGACCATCGAGGAGGACGTGGTCGAGATCTCGCAGGTGACCCCGCAGGGCAAGCCGTTGCTGCGCAAGCAGCCCGGTGCCCGCAAGGGCGGCGAGATCACGGTCACCCGGGGGATGGACAAGAGCAAGGAGTTCACCAAGTGGCTGAAGGAGACGGTGAACAAGGGTGACGTCGAGACGGCGCGCCAGAACATCACCATCGAGATCATGAACAGCAAGGGCGAGACCGAACGCCGGCTGAACCTGGTCAACGGGTGGGTCAGCAAGTGGGAGGGCCCGTCGCTGAAGGCGGGCGAGTCCAGTGCCGCGATCGAGAAGGTGACCATCACCTTCGAGGACATCACCCTGGAGGACTGATGAGGCGACGGGTGATCGGGCTCGACTCGCTGGACGAACTGGCCGCCGATCCGGTCGAGGCAGTCGAGGCCGGTGCGGGGAAGTCGTCGTTCGTGGAGCGGGAGCCCGCGCTGCGCACGGAGTTCGACTTCGAGCTGCCGCGCGGGTACGTGGACGCGGAGGGCGTCGTGCACCGGCACGGGCGGATGCGGCTGGCGACGGCCCGGGACGAGCTGCGACCGCAGATCGACCTGCGGGTGAAGGAGAACCCGGGCTACCTCAGCGTGCTGCTGCTCAGCATGGTGATCACCGAGCTGGGTGCGGTGGAGGAGGTGAACGTGGGCGTGGTGGAGCGGATGTACGCCACGGACATCGCGTTCCTCCAGGACTTCTACCGGCGGATCAACAGCGAGGGGCACACGCGGGCCGGGGTGACGTGCCCGTCGTGCGGGAGTGGGTTCGAGGTCGACCTGGCCGGTGGTCGCCTGGGGGAATCGTGACGTACGCGGCCGACCGGCTGCACGAGGAGGTCGCGTACGTGGCCTACCACTTCCACTGGCAACGAGAGCAGATCCTCGACCTGGAGCACCACGAGCGCCGGCGTTGGGTCCGCGAGATCGCACGCATCAACACGAGGGTGAACGAAGGGGGGTGACCCGATGGGCTTCTGGGACAGGTTCCGCCGCAAGCCGGCCGCCGCTGCTGCTGTCGCCGCTACCCCCGCCGCCGCCGTCGCACCGGCGCAACGGGCCTCTTCGGACGGTGGCTGGCGTGCGACCCGGCCGATGGACGGCGTGATCCAGCGTGCGGGGATCGCGGTGGGCGACGGCCTGAGGTTCCGCGGCGGGCTGGCGTCGTGGCAGGACCACAGGTCGGGCGGGGAACTGGGTCACGCGGTCTTGCCGGGCGCTCCGGCCGGTGTGATGCACGGGGTGGCGCGGCACACCGGCGAGCCCGGCGAGTACACGGGGAACGACCGGCTCACAGTCGCCCTCCGACCCACCGCCGTCACTTCCCACGCGGTGGCCTCGGACACGGAACATTCCGCCGCCACTCCGTCTCCCTCGACCCCGGCTCACGCGCACCCAGTGCTGTCGTCCCCGGTCACACCGAAGCCATCCACCGTGCAGCGGTCACCCGCTACCCCGGTCCCCTTGCGCCCACTCGGCACGCCGCTGACCGCAGCACGCCGGGAAGTGACCCCCCTACGCCCGATTCCAGCCCTCAGCCCCGCCAACACCCCGACAGTGCAACGCCAAACCTCCCCTTCACCCGCACCGCACCCCCGGCCGGCCACCACCACCCCACCCACCTCACGGACCGAACTGCTCGGACCAACCCCGCCCACCGAACCGAACCCGCTGGTCGGACCACCTCCGCCGGCAGGACCGCACTCGGCACCCCCGGTGGCAGGACGGCACTCGGCATCCCCACCGGCCACGCCACCCAGCTCACCCGAACCGACACCTCTAGTCGGCAGGCCGTCGCCCCCCGCTCCCGCACAACGCCAGACAACCGCCCCCACACCACTACCTGGCTCGACGCCAGTACAACGCCAGACCACCACGCCACCATCCACCCCAAACCAACCGACCCCCGGCGAACCGACTGGCGAACCCACCGCTCCCGTAACCATGCCGAGTCGCAAACGCCCGCCACTCGGCCCAAAACCCGGCCCAACGCCCGGCCCGTCACCGGTGCAGCGGAAGCCCAGAACAGGACCAGTCCTGGGCGAACCGCTGGCACAGATCCCACCCACCGCGATGGTCCAGCGCCACTCAACCCCGCAAGTCGAACACTCAACCCCCGTGAGTCCTACGTTCAGAACACCCGAATTCAACGCTCAGAACAGGCCAGGTCCGCGTGGACCGGTCCTCGGCGAGCCGCTGGCGCAGATCCCGGCCGGTGCGGTCGTGCAGCGATCGGAGGCATCGAACTCGGTGATCGGATCACCGACAGTCGGCCGGTCGACTGCCACTACGCGTGCGGAGACGCCTGCCGGCCACCCGCGCCACCGTCCGGGCGAGCGACACCACCTGCCCGCTAGTGGTCAGTCTTCGGGGGTGCCACGGTCACTGGGGCAGGCACGGCTGCCCGTTGTCCGGCTCGACCGCCCGACCGTGCAGCGCCGCCCTCTTGAGGGCCGCTCTGTTGAGGGCCGCTCTGCTGAGGGTCACGCTGTTCAGGGCGGCGACGTCGGGCACGGCCACGTCGCGGTCGCGCCTCTGCTCCCGGCACGGCCACTGGTCTCCCCCACGCCCCCGGACCTGCCTCCGCACACGGCGAACCTGCCCAAGGCGGTCCCGCTCCGGTGGACGTCCCCCTCCCGGCAGGGCTCGGCAGCGCGCCGTCCTTCGGGTGATGGGAGCACCGGGCCGGACGTTCAACGCGCGGTTGCCAAGAGGGGTGCGCGTACGCATCCGGACCCGGTGCTCCCCACGGCTGGGCCGCCGCACGCCACGACATCGGGCGACGTCCAGCGCGCCACGACGCCGGCGAGCAGCATCCAGCACCCCGCGACACCAGAAGCCGGAATCCGGCGCAGCGCGACACCGGCGACCGGCGTGCAGCGTGCCGCGGCACCTGCGACCAGCACGCAGCGCACCGTGACACCGGTAACCAGCGTCCAACGCACCGCGACCGGCAGCCAGCGCGCCGCGACACCGGCGACCACCGTCGAGCGTGCTGCGACGACTGCGACCAGCGTCCAGCGTGCTGCGACGACTGCGACCGGCGGCCAGCGCACTGCGACAACTGCGACACCGGCGACACCGGCGACACCAGTGACCAGCGTGCAGCGAGCCGCCACCGATGCCACTCACGTTCAGCACGTCGCGACACCGTCCAGGAACGTCCAGCGCAGCGCCACACCGACGAACAGCACCCATCGCGCCGTGGTTCGGCCAACCCCACCAACCGACCTCCCAGGGTCCACCGCCGACCAGCCCGTCAAACCGGCCTACCCACCCGTCGTGGTGGCCCCGCCGAAGCCGGTCCAGCCGGCCGGAGCGAAGCCCGCGACCCCGGTCACCCGGTCGGTCACCGTCCAACGGTCACCGAACCACACCCTGGCCGACAACGCTGTCGACGAAAACCCGGACAAGAACCCGGACAAGAACCCGGCCGACAAGACCGCAGGCCAGCACGCCTCAGCCAACCAGTCCACACCACAGCGCCTGGAACGCTCCGACCTCGAAGACCTCGCCCGCCGCCTGCTCGACCCCGTCGGCCGGCTCCTGCGCGCCGAACTGCGCCACGGTCGCGAGCGCGGCGGCAACCTGCACGACCGCCGCCGCTGACCCGGCACACCGAAACTGGAGATCCTGATGTCCGACACCCTCTTCGCCACCAGCGTCTTCTTCCGGCTCTCCATAGCGGGCAACGACCTCGGCGCGTTCCACACCTGTGACGGCATGGGCGCGCAGATGGAGGTCGAGCAGTTCGCCGAGGGCGGCAACAACGGCTTCAGCTGGCAGCTCCCCTCCCGCATCACCTGGTCCAACATCACGATGACGCGGCCGGTCACCTCGGACACCGCGAAAGTCGTCAAGTGGCTCAACGACGTCATCGAGAAGGTCGAGCGCAAGGACGGCGAGATCGTCGCCCTCACCCCGGACGGCAGCACGATCGCCAGCTGGCAGGTCCAGGGCATCGTCCCGGTCCGCTGGCAGGGCCCGTCCTTCGACCCGTCGACCTCCCAGGCCGCCACGGAAACCCTCGAATTCGCCCACGAAGGCATCGACGCGTCCTGAGAGGAGGGATGACATGGCACGCAAACCCGGGGCGAGCCTCACCCGCGCCCAGCTCGTCATCATGGAGCCACCCGCGAAGGCCGGCGCGAAACCGGGCGCCCGGCTGGCCACGGTGAAGTTCCAGTTCAACCCGAGCACGTTGGCGCTGAGCAAGAACACCGAGTGGCGCCGCAACCCCTCCCGCACGGCGGACGAGACGTCGATGCCCGAGTTCGTCGGCAGCGGCCCGCGGAACCTGTCGGTCGACGTGTTCCTCGACGCCACCGCCACGCACGACAACTCGGTCGAGACCCGCGTGGAGCAGCTGCTCAAGGCTTGCGTGCCCACCAAGAAGAGCCTGGCGACGAAGAAGCCCGCGAGCCCGTGGGTCCGCTTCGAGTGGGGCACCTCGAAGACCACGTCGTTCGACGGCGTGCTGTCGAACCTGTCGGTGGACTACTCGCTGTTCGACGTCGACGGTCGGCCGCTGCGGGCGAGGTGCGCGCTGTCGATCGAGGAGGCCGGCGCCGACACCCCCGGCCAGAACCCGACGTCCGGGTCGCGCGAAGCCCGCCGCACGCACCGCGTCGTGGCCGGCGACAGCCTCCCGCAGCTGGCTTGGCGCGAGTACGGCGACGCCACCGCCTGGCGCGTCATCGCCGAGGCGAACGACATCGACGACCCGATACTGCTCGTGCCGGGGGTCGAACTGCTGGTGCCCGCGATGGAGGAGGCCCGATGACCAACCGCAAGTCGTTCCGGTCGTTCGCCGCCGACCCGATCGTGACCGCCGGTTCGCTGTCGCCCACGTGGGCGAAGAGGCTGGTCAGCTGCGTGGTCGACGAGAACGTCGGCCTGCCGGACCTCGCGGTCCTGACCTACCGGGACGGCAACCACGAGCTGCTCGCCGACAGCGGCATCAAGATCGGCATGCCGGTGACGGTGTCCGTGGTGACGGTCGAGAGCAAGGCGCAGGTGCAGCTGTTCGGCGGCGAGGTCACCGGCCTGGAGGCGGACGGCGACTCGACCGGCTCGTTCACCGTCATCCGCGCCATGAGCAAGGCGCACCGGCTGTTCCGGGGCCGCCGGGTGGAGGCGTTCCGCAACGTCCCCGCCGCCACGGTGGTGCGCCAGGTCGCCCGCAACGCCGGCCTCACCGTGGGCCGCGTCGAGCTCTCCCCTGTCCGGTACACGCAGATCAGCCAGGCGGGGGTGTCGGACTGGGAGTTCCTCCAGCAACTCGCCCGCGAGCACGGCGTGACCGTCCAGGTGGACGACAAGGGCACGCTGGAGCTGCTCAAGCCCAAGCCCGCGTCCAGTGCGCCCGACCCCCGCACCGACGACAGCCCGCTGGTGCTCCGCCACGGCGACCTGCTGGCCCTGCGCGCCTCGCTGACCAGCTCCGACCAGGTCGAGAAGGTCGAGGTCCGCGCCTGGGACGTGGCCACCAAGAAGGCGTTCGTCGCGGTCGAGCCGGCCAACCGGAGCAGGACGATTCTGCCCGGCTTCGGGGAGTCCGTCGCCGGCAAGCGGACCACCATGCTGGTGGCGGACACGCCGTACAGCACGCAGGCCGAGGCCGACACCGCTGCCCGGTCGCTCGCCGAGTCGGTCAGCGCCGGGTACGCCGAGATCGAGGCGGTCGCCAAGGGCCACCCCCAGTTGCGCGCCGGCGTGCCGATCGCGTTGGCCGACGCGGGGCCTGCGTTCAGCGGTCGCTACACCCCCTCGTCCGTGCGGCACGTGCTGGAGCCCGAGACCGGCTACCGCAGCATCGTCACGGTGAGCAGTTCGCCCGACCGGTCGCTGGCGGGGCTGGCCCTGGGCGGCAACGGACCCGCCCGCTCGCCGCGCATGCCGGGTCTGGCCACCGGGATCGTCACCGACGTCAAGGAGGTCGGCCGGGACCAGCGGGGCTGGGTGCGGCTGAAGTTCCCCTGGCTGGACGACAACTACGTCACCGACTGGGTTCGCACCGTGCAGTGGGGCGGTGTGGGCGGCGGCGGGGTGTTCAGCCCCGAGGTCAACGACGAGGTGCTGGTCGGCTTCGAGCAGGGCAGCCTCGACCGCCCGTACGTGCTCGGCGGGCTCTACAACGGCATCGACCAGCCGTCACCGCACGACCTGCCCCTGATCGACCCCACGAGCGGCCGGGTGAACCGGCGGTCGTTGGTGTCCCGCAAGGGCAACCGGCTCGAACTGCTGGACGGCCTCACCACCGCCGGCGTCCGGCTGCAGACCGGCGACAAGCGGCTGGACATCACGTTGGACGAGAAGACCGGGAGCATCGACATCAGGGTGAGCACACCGCGGGGTCGCCGCGTCCTCGGCTCGATCTCCCTGGACGCCAAGGGGATCACCGTCGACGCCGGGCTCGGCGACCTGGTGCTGAAGGGCAGGACGGTGTCCGTCGAGGGCGGCACCCACGCCGCGCTCAAGGCGCCCATGGTCGAGATCAACTGACGCACGTGACGAGGGAGACCTGATGCCCCCCGCTGCCCGGATGGGCGACAAGACGACGCACGGCGGCGCCATCGGCACACCGCCGCCCGCCGTCGCCGCCAAGGTGACCACGGTCCTGATCGAGGGCAAACCCGCCGCCGTCGGCGGGAGCCTGCACGTGTGCATCGTGCCGAAGGACGCCGTCATGGGGCCGTTGAACATCGTCAAGCCCCGCATCGGCGGCCAGGTGCTCATCGGCGGGGTGGTCGCGGCACGGGTCGGCGACAGCACCACCTGCAAGGCGGACATCCTCACCGGCGCGCTCACCGTCCACATCGGAGGCAGATGATGAGCGAGAGCTTCATCGGGCGCGGCTGGGGGTTCCCGCTGCGCACCGGACCCACCGGCGGGATCGGGATGGTCGAGCGCGAGCAGGAGATCACCGAGGCCATCCGGCTCGTCCTGGGCACCGCGCCGGGCGAACGGCCGATGCGCCCCGAGTTCGGCTGCGGCATCCACGAGCACGTGTTCGCGTCGGCGGACGGCGCCACGGCCGGCCACATCGCCCGCGAGGTGCGCGCCGCGCTGGACCGGTGGGAGCCGCGGATCGAGGTCGACGACGTGGTCGTCGCGTTCGACGCGGTCGAGGCCGGGACGCTCTACATCGACGTCCGCTACACGATCCGGTCGACCAACGACCAGCGCAACCTGGTCTTCCCCTTCTACACCATCCCCGACGAAGGGAGCGCGGAGTGATGGGGCTGCCCGCACCCAACCTGGACGACCGGCGCTTCCAGCAGCTCGTGGACGAGGCCAAGCGGTACGTCCAGCAGAGCTGTCCGGAGTGGACGGACCACAACGTGTCCGACCCCGGCGTCACGCTCATCGAGACGTTCGCGCAGATGGTCGACCAGCTCGTCTACCGGCTCAACCGGGTACCCGAGCGCAACCACCTGGCGTTCCTCGACCTGCTCGGCGTCACCCTGTTCCCGCCGACCGCGGCACGCGCCGACGTCACGTTCTGGCTGTCCGCGCCGCAGCCGCAGGCCGTCGTGCTGCCGGTCGGCACCGAGGTGTCCACGGAGCGCTCGGAGGACTCGGAGGCGGTCGTGTTCGCCACCACGGACGAGCTGGCCGTGGTGCCGTGTTCGGTGGTGCGGCTGGTGACGAGGGCCGCGTCGGGCGAGCACTCCGACCGCACCAAAGACCTGGAGGCGAACCAGGACGTGCGGTGCTTCCAGGCCACGCCCGCGGTCGGTGACGCGACGTTGTTCGGCCTGTCCGCGGCGGTGCCGCGCTGCGTCGTGGTGCTGCGGCTGGACAGCCGGGTCGAGGGCATCGGCGTCGACCCCCGGCAGCCGCCGCTGGTGTGGGAGGCGTGGACCGGGCAGGACTGGCTGCCGTGCGAGGTGGACGAGGACAGCACCGGCGGCCTGAACCGGCCCGGTGAGGTGGTGCTGCACGTGCCCGCCGGGCACACCGAGTCGGTGGTCGCGGGTCACCGCGCGGGCTGGCTGCGCTGCCGGGTCACCGAGCCGGCGCGCGAACAGCCGTTCTACGCCAACTCACCGACCATCCGGGAGGCCGAGGCGTTCACCATCGGCGGCACCACGGCCGCGGAGCACGCGGAAACCGTGGCGGACGTGCCGCTGGGCGAGACGGCGGGCGTGCCGGGGCAGCGGTTCACCGTGCCGCGCTCCCCCGTGCTGCTGGACGGCGATCCCCTGGTGGTGCG
The DNA here is from genome assembly GCF_000716595.1 of Saccharothrix sp. NRRL B-16314. Classification (GTDB taxonomy): domain Bacteria; phylum Actinomycetota; class Actinomycetes; order Mycobacteriales; family Pseudonocardiaceae; genus Actinosynnema. Next base: position 118,947 of record NZ_JNXC01000017.1, on the reverse strand, counting down.
GGTCTCGGCGGGCGACGGCTGGCAGGACTGGACCGTCGTGGAGCACTTCGGCGCGTCGGGTCCGGACGACCGGCACGTGGTGCTGGACGCCATCCGGGGCGAGTTCCAGTTCCCGCCGGCGGTCCGTGAAGCGGACGGGTCGCTGCGCCGCTACGGCGCGGTGCCGCCGAAGGGCTCTGTGGTGCAGGTGCCCCGTTACCGCACGGGTGGTGGGCGTTCGGGCAACGTGGCGCGCGGCGCGATCTCCGTGCTGCGCAGTTCCGTGCCGTACGTGTCGGCGGTGGAGAACCGGGAGGCGGCACGCGGTGGTGTCGACGGCGAGACCGTGGCCGAGGCGAAGGTGCGCGCACCCCACCAGCTGCGGGTTCAGGAGCGGGCGGTGACCGCCGAGGACCACGAGCACATCGCCAGGCTGGCCGCGCCGTCGTTGGCCAGGGTGCGGTGCCTGCCCGACGGGCCGGGCTCGGCGAGGGTGCTGGTGGTGCCTGACGCCGTCGCGGACCAGGGTGACCGGCTGCGGTTCGAGCAGTTGGTGCCGACCGAGGACGTGGTGTCGGCGGTGGCCCGGAGGCTGGACGAACGGCGGCTGCTCGGGACGCGGCTCGTCGTCGAACCGCCCCGCTACCAGGGCATCACGGTCGTCGCACGGGTGGCGGCGCCGGAAGCGGAGGGCAACCGGGTGCGTGAAGAAGCGCTGGACGCCCTCTACCGCTACCTCAACCCCCTGCGCGGCGGCACGGACGGGACGGGGTGGGAGTTCGGCCGGCCGGTTCAGTTCGGCGAGGTCTTCGCGGTGCTGCAAGGTGTCGCCGGTGTGCGGCTGGTAGAGGAGATCCGGCTCTTCCCGGCCAACCCGATCACGGGGGCGCGCGGCGCACCGGTCGACCGGGTCGAGGTGGCGCCGAACGCGCTGGTGTTCTCCTACCAGCACCAGGTCGTGGTGTCATGAGCCGCGTCGCGCTCCCCGAGCTGCCCAGCAGGTATCCGCTGGGCCGGATGCTGCCCGCGCTGTACGCGGCGGACGACTTCGCCCAGCGGTTCACGTCGGGACTGGACGCCGTGCTGTCCGCGATCCTGTCGACCCTGGACAACCTGCCCGAGTACTTCGACGCCGACCTCGCCCCCGAGGACTTCGTGACGTGGTTGTCGTCCTGGGTGGCTGCGGACGCGGACCCGTCGTGGCCGGAGCCGCTGCGACGTGAAGCGGTGCGCCGAGCCGTCGAGCTGCACCGTCTGCGCGGCACCGCTGCCGGACTCGTCGCACGCCTGGAGCTGTGCTTGGGGGTGCGCGCCGAGGTGGTGGACGGCCCCGGCGCGACGTGGTCCACCCGACCGGACACCGCCCTGCCCGAACGGCGGGACGTCGTCGTGGTGCGGGTGCGGCCGGGCCGGTCCGGGGTGGTCGACCGGGAGCGGGTGGTGGCGCTGGTCGACGCGGCGTGCCCGCTGCACGTCACCTGCACCGTCGAAGTGGTGGACGGGGACTGACATGCGCCTGTGCACGCAGTGCGGCTCGCCCATGCGGGACGCCGACGACTTCTGCGGCAACTGCGGAACCTATTTGGGCTGGGCTGCCACCACTCCAAAGCCTGGCACCTCAAAGCCCGGCACCGCAGCGCCTCGCACCTCAAAGCCTGGCATCGCAGAGCCGCGCACCGCAGCGCCTGGCACCCGAGAGCCTCGCACCTGGGAGCCTGGCATCCCGGAGCCCGCCGAGCCGGGGTTCGGCACCCCAGAGTTCGGCACCCCAGAGTTCGGCGCCCCGGAGTTCGGCACCCCGGAGTTCGGCATCTCGGAGTTCGGCATCCCGGAACCTGGCATCCCTGGGTTTGACCTCCAGGGGTTCGACCTCCCGGGGCCTGCCGAGCCGGAGCCCGAGAAGCGGTCGGGACCGGTGCCGCCCGGTCGTCCGGTGGCACGACGGCCGCTGCCCAGCGCGGGGGACGACGAGGTGGTCATCGGGCCACCGTGCCCGGCGTGCGGCGTCGCGAACCCGCCCGGACGCCGCTTCTGCCGCCGCTGCGCCACGCCGTTGATCTCCTCCGATGTGAGCAAGGAGCGCGCGCAGACCCGGCGTCGGTGGCGGTGGCACGGCGACCGGTCACGGTGGTTGCGCCGACTGGCCGCGGTGGTGGCGTGCGCGATGCTGCTGGTGGCCGCGATCCTCTTCTACCCCAACGCTTTGGCGCTGATCGAGGACATCCGCGACAAGACGTCCACCCCGGTCGCCGTCGGCCCGGCCAGCAGCACCGCCACCGCCGAGGTCCCCGGCCACCCGGCCGCCGCCGCCGTGGACGGCCTGTCGAACCGGTACTGGGGTGCGACCGCCGTGGGCGACACCGCGGAGTTCGGTTTCACCAACCCGTTCCGGCTGCTGTCGGTGGTGGTGCACACGGGCGCCGGGGTGGAGGAGAAGGCGTTCCTGGGGCAGGCCCGGGTGACGTCGCTGGACATGGTGGTGACGTCGGTTGACGGCGTCAACCGCACCATCCCGGTGCCCCTCGCCGACCGGGTCGGGCCACAACGCGTCGACACCGCCGTGAGCGGAGTGGTGCGGATCCGGCTGGTCGTGCGCGCCGCCGCCGGGCTGGCGCCGGGACGGCACATCGCGTTGGGCGAGGTGGAGTTCTTCCGCCGGCCCTGACCCTTGAGTGTCCATTGCGGACTGAACAGGAGCGGTACATGGACGTGGTAGTCGTCACCGGCTCGGCGGGCCTGGTGGGTGGTGAGGCGGTGCGGGCGTTCGCGGCGAGGTTCGACCTCGTCGTGGGGGTGGACAACGGGATGCGGCGGAACTTCTTCGGCGTGGCCGGTTCGGTCGCGGACAGCCTGGCGGACGTCGAGCGCATCCCGAACTACCTGCATTACCGGGCGGACGTGCGTGACCTCGACGCGCTCACCAGCGTGTTCGGCGAGTACGGCACGGACGTCAAGCTGGTCGTTCACACGGCCGGGCAGCCCAGCGACAACTGGGCCGCCAAGCAGCCGTTGGTTGACCTGAACGTCAACGCCGTCGGCACGATGAACCTGCTGGAGACGGTCCGGGCGCACTGCCCGGACGCGGTCGTCGTGCTGACGTCCACCAGGAAGGTGCACGGCGACGCGGCCGACTCCCTGCCGTTGGTGGAGACGTCGACCAGGTGGGAGATCGAGCCCTCGCACCCGTACCACGAGCACGGCGTCGACGAGTCGATCCGCGGGGACGGCGCGAACCGGACGTTCTTCGGGGTGTCGAAGCTGGCCGCCGACCTCGCCGCGCGGTCGTACGCGAGCGGGTCCGGGCTGCGGGTCGGCGTGTTCCGGTGCGGCAGCGTGACCGGCGCGTGGCACGCGGGCGTGGAGCAGGACGGGTTCCTGTCGCACCTGGTGCGCTCCGCCGTGCGCGGTGCGACGTTCCCGGTGATCGGGCACGGCGGCAAGCAGGTGCGCGACGTGCTCGACGCGCGGGACCTGGTGGAGATGTTCTGGCACTTCTACCTGGACCCGAGGCCCGGCGAGGTCTACCACGCGGGTGGTGGGCGGGAGCGGAGCGCGTCGATTCTGGAGCTGATCGCGCAGTACGAGTACCTGACCGGCGGCGAGGTGCCGTTCGAGTACACGCCCGAGCAGCGGTTCGCCGACGTGCGGTGGTGGATCACCGACACCCGCAAGTTCCGGCGCGACTACCCGGGCTGGCAGCCGGTGCACGGTCTGGCGGACATCCTGCTGTCGGTGCACGCGCGGTGGGCGGACGTGCCGGCCAACCCCTTGACCGGCAGCGGTCCCCGGTGTTGAGTTCGGTGTGCGCCGGCCCTTCTCCATGATTCTTCACGGCGGCCGGCGGGCGTGAAGAATCCTTGTAGACGCCTTTGAGACCGCGTGAAGCCGCAGATCACAGACTCGGTGTTGCAAACCGAGACCGTGGGAGGCAGCGGTGGAGAAAGTCCGGGTCGTCGTCCAGGCGGCCGATCACCTGAGCATGACGGGTCTGATCGCGTACTTCGGGTCGAGGTCCGACGTGCGGGTGTTGGAGAACGCGCAGCACGAGAAGCCCGACGTCGTGGTGGTGGCGGTCAACCGGCTGACCGCCGAGGTCGTGTCGCGGCTGCGGCGGGCCGCCGCGCACGTGGGTGCGCCGGTGGTGCTGATCGTCGACGAGGTCGGCGAGGCGGACGTGCTGACGGCGGTGGAGTGCCGGATCGTCGCGATCCTGCCGCGCGCCACGGTGACCGACCAGCTGGTGCTGCGCAGTGTCCTGTCGGCGGCGGCGGGTGGTGGCGTGATGCCGCCGAACATGGTGGCGGAACTGCTGCGGCACGTGCAGCGGTTGCAGCAGCAGGTGCTGTCACCGGAGGGCGGCCCCGACCGGCTGTCCGCTCGGGAGGCGGACGTGCTGCGGTTGATGGCGGACGGGTTGGACACGGCGGAGATCGCGGGCCGGTTGTCGTACTCGGAGCGGACCATCAAGAACGTGTTCTACGGGATCACGACCCGGCTCAACCTGCGCAACCGGCCGCACGCGGTGGCCTACGCCCTCCGGAAGGGGATGATTTGAGATGAGCAAGCCCGAGGTGGCGGTCAGGAAGGACGGTGCGGCGCTGCGCCACGTGGTGGACCTGGCGCTGCGGGGTCTCCGCGCCAAGGACCGGACGCCACACCCGGCCCGCCGGGCCCGCGCCGAGGCACCGTGGGTGATGTCCGCCGACGGAGTGATCAACGCCCCCGCGCACGACGACGACCAACCACCCCACCCCTGACCGCTCGCCGGCACCGAGCCACCGACCACCGACACTGGTCGCCAGTCACGGGGCCACCGACCACCGACACCGGTCACCGGGCCACCGGCCACCGGCCATCGGCCATCGGCCATCGGCCATCGGCCACCACCGACCATCGGCCGCCACCGACCTTCAACACCACCGACCGTCCGGCACCACCGCCCCTTGGGCACCACCGACCCTTGGGCACCACCGACCGTCCGGCACCGCCGACCGTCCGGCACCGCACCACTGAGATCACCCGAAAGTGGCGCCAGCACCGGGGATGAATGGAAACGCCGAATGTGTTGCCAGAAAGAAGAAGGTACGGCACCACGGCCCCCCGACCATCCCCATCCCACAGCGCTGGAATGCACCACCCACCGAACCCGGAACGAACCACACACCCAACCCGAACCGGACCCCGAACCGGACCGAACTCCCCAGCCGCCCGCTCCCACCACCCGCGCGGCTCGGATCGATCGCCAGCTCGACTGCACGACCCGCACGCCACGCACGACACCGGCAGGACCCCAGTCCGCACCCGCGACGCGCACGGCTCGGGTCGGTCCAGGGACGGCCATCACCACGCTCACCAGACCGGCGGGTGCTCGGCTCTGCCACCCGCGCGGCTTGGGGGCCACCCGTGCGGCTTGGGGTGGTCGCACGCCCGACGCCTTCACCAGCATGACGCCGACAAGCGCTCAGTCCGCACCCGCGACACGCACAGCTCGAGTCGGTCGCCGGCTTACCGCCCCACCGTGACCCGCGCGACGGACACCCGCGCGACAGACACCGGCGGGCGATCAGCCTGGTTCCGCGACCCGCGCAGCGGCGCGGCGGACGTCCCAGAGGGCGCCGAAGCCTCGGTAGAGGGTGATTGCCTCGCCTACGACGCCCTTGGCTTCCGTTGCCTGCCCACGTCGCGCCAACAGCACGGCCTGGTCCTCCAGCGTCTGCGCCAGCTCGAACGTCCGCCCGACCGCCCGGTAGTGCCCGACCACCGGGGCCAAGCCCTCCGGGTCCGCCGCCAGCACGCTCCGGCACCGCCGCGCCGCAGCCGACGCACGGGCCTCCTTCGTCTCCCGAGCAGCCTCCGCCTCGCACGCCTCCACCGCCGACCAAGCCGTGGCGACGTCACCGCACGCCAACGCCTGCCGCACCAGCTCCGGCAGCCACTGGTGCCGCAGCATCATGTCCGCGTACCGGGTGTCGAGGATCGTGCCCAGCACCGCCACCGCCCCCGCGTGATCACCCTCCCGCGCCGCCGCCATCGCCTGCGCCGCCACCAGGAAATCGCAGTTCTCCCGGTACGCCTCCGTCACCAGCGGCAGCGTGAGGCCGGTTTCCAGGTGGGCGGCGAGCGCGACCCCGTCGTCCCGGTGCGCCGCGATCAGCGCGGCCACGCCCTGCAGCAGCACCGGGCCGCCCTCCCGCAGCCCGAAGCCGGTGAACTCCGGATCACCGACCACGGCCTCCAGCCCGGCCACCGCCTCGTCCCACCCGCCCAGCCAGAACTGGTGCACCGCGGCAGCCAGGTGCAGCCCCGCCACCGGCGTCCCACGTCCCGCCAGCTCGAACGCCGCACGCAGGCTCGAAGTCGCCTCGTCCAACCGGTCCAGGCACTGCAGCGTGAAGATCCGGTTGTCCAGCAGCAACAGCCGCAGGTCCGTGAGGCTCACATCCGTCCCCACCACGTCCAGCGCCTGATCGAGGTAAGCAACGGCACGCGGGTAGTCGCGGCGCACCGCCTCCACCTGCCACAGCACTTCCAGCGCCTGACCGATGGCGAACGGGTCCGCGGCCCGCTCCCCCGCCTCGATCGCCGCCCGCGCACTCACCTCGGCGTCGTCCAGCTCCCCGATCCCCGCCCGCTGCACCAGGGCCAGCAACGACAACAGCCGCGCCCGCCACATGTCCGACAGCACCGGATCGGCCAACGCCTCCCGTGACGCCGCCACCGCCTCCTCCGCCCGCGCACCCCGATAAGGCATGTACGCGAGCGTCCACCTCACCTCCGCGATCAAGTCCGGCGAACGCAACCGCGGCAACGCACGGCGCGCGTGCTCCTCGGCTTCCGCGTCCCGCCCGATCCGGAACAGCGCACTGCTCAGGTGCGCCATCAACGTCGCGTCACGCTCGTCCCTCGCCACGGACGACCGCAGGCACCGCTGCAACAACTCCACCGCCACCAACGGCGCCCGGTAGACCAGCGCGGGCGCCCGTTCGACCAGCCAGTCCACCACCCACGCACCGACCTCACCGGCCGCCGCCAGCAGCTGCTCCGCCACGTGGTCCACGGGCGCGCCGGACGCCGCCAACGCCTGAGCCGCCTGCTGGTGCAGCGCCGTCCGCAAAGAGGCGGGCGTCCCCTCGTACAGGGCCTGCCGGATGAGCGGGTGCCGGAACGCCATCCGCGGACCCGCGTCGCGCAGCACGCCCGCCGCGATGGCCTCCTCCAACCGCACGGCCAGGTCGAACACGGGCGTCCCCAGCACCACCGACAGATCGCCCACCACGAACTCGCCGCCGAGCAGGGCGGACCACCGCAGCACCTCGCGGGTCGGGTCGGACAGGAAGTCGAGCCGCCCGGTCACCGCGGACACCAGCGACACCGGCACCCGGTCCAGCGCGTGCACGGCGACGTCGGCCACCCCGGTGTCGACCTCCACCACCCGTTCGCGCACCAACGCGTCGGCGACCTCCCGCACGTACAGCGGATTGCCTCCGGCACGCGCGGCGATCCGACGGAGCCCGGGTCCGGGTGACGCGCCGACCAGACGTCCGACCAGTCCCGCCACCTCGGTGTCGGCCAACGGCGCGAGGTCGAGCACCGCGCCCCCACCGGATTCCACGTCCCTGCGCAGCCGGGCGACCTCGGCCCGGTACGGCACCGGTCGTGCCGCCCCGACCAGCAGCAACGGCAGCCGACGTGCCACGGTCGTCAGCCGGTGCCACACCTGCGTGCTGGTCTCGTCCGACCACTGGAGGTCGTCCAGCGCGAACACCAGCGGCCCGTCCGCGCACAGCTGCTCCACCAACGCCACCAGCCGGTCGACCGCGCCGAACACCGGGTCGGAGTCGGCGAAGATCGACCCGGCCGGCCGCTCCTGCCGCAACGCCCGCGCCGTCGCCGCACGCCGGGGTTCGGGCGAGTGCGCGTCGACGCCCAGGCAGTCCAGGGCGAGCCGCAGCGGGAACCGGCTGCCCAGCTCGTCCGCCACCGCGTGGGCGATCTGGTGCCCGGCGCGGGCGGCTTGGGCCAGCACGGCCGCCACCAGCGCCGACTTGCCGATGCCCATCTCACCCTCGACCCACAGCAGCCGACCTGTGCCCGTGGTGACGTCGTCGACGAGCCGCCGGACCGCCGCCAGCTCCACGTCCCGCCCGACCAGGTCCGCGTCGAACGTGCTCGCGGGCTCCACGAAGGACACCGGTCGCTTCACCGGCTCCGGATCAGTGCCGCTCAGGATGTGCTCGTGGGCCGCGCGCAGCCGCTGTCCCGGCTCGACTTCCAGTTCCGCCACCAGCACCCGGCGCGCGTCCCGGAAGACCTCCAGCGCCTCGGCGCTGCGCCCGGACCGGTGCAACGCCAGCATCAGCAGCTCACGCGCCCGTTCCCGCAGCGGCTCCTCCGCGACGAGGGCCGCCAGTTCGGCCACCACCTCCGCGTGCGCGCCGGACGCGAGCGCCGCCTCGGCCCGGAGTTCCCGCGCGGTGGTGCGGGCTTCGCCGAGCCTGCGCCGCTGGGCGTCGGCGAACGGGCCGGTCAACCCGGCCAGCGCCTCGCCCCGCCACAGCTCCAACGCCTCGTCCAGCGAACGCCGGGCCGCCTCCGGGTCACCGTCCGCGAGCAGCCGCCGGGCCTGGTCGCGCAACGACTCGAACCTCGCCACGTCCAGGCCGCCGTCCACCAGCAGCCGATACCCGGAGCCCGCCGACACCAGCAGTCGTGAGGCGGTGCCGCGCGGCCGGTCCGGTTCCAGCGCCTTGCGCAGCGTGGAGACGTACGTGTGGACGCTGCCCTCGGCGGTCGGGGGCGCGTCGGTTCCCCACACGCCCGCGACCAGCTCGTCCCGCCCGACGCCGCCGGAGCGCAACGCCAGCATCGCGAACAGCGCACGCGGCCTCGACGAGCCCAGGGCGACCTCCCGCTCGCCCGACCAGGCACGCACCGTGCCCAGGAGCTCGACCCGCAACGCGCCCGTCATCCCGCGATCCACCTCTCGTCCGAACCCTCGGGACCACGCATCCGGTCCTGGGCCCGCTGCACGTCGTGCACCGCGCCCAAGCCGCCGTACCCCGCCAACGCCTCGCGGAACGCCGTGTCACCGCCGGCGCGGTCTCCCCGCGCTACCAGCAGCACCGCCGCGTCCTCCAACGCCTCCGCCAACTCCACCGGCCGTCCCACCGCCCGGTACCGCGCCACCGCGGCGAGGACCGGCTCCGGGTCGCCCTGCACCAGCCCGCGGCAACGGGCCTCGGCGGCGGACGCGCGGCCGGGGATGCGTTCCGCCGCGGCTTCCTCGACGCACCCGGCCAGTGCCCGCTCGGCCACGTCGGGTCGTCCGGTCCGGAGGGCCAGTCGCGCCACGTCGGGCAGCCACTGGTGTCGCAGCACCATGTGCCCGGGGATCGGTGTCAACAGGGGTTCCAGGGCGGCGAGAGCCTCGTCGGGACGTCCTGCCTGTTCGGCCAGCACCGCACGCGCGATCATGAGGAAGTCGCTGTTCTCCCGGTCGGCGGGCACGGTGGAGGGCTGTTCTGCGGCTGCGCGGAGGTGTTCCTCCGCGAGTCGCGTCCGGCCACGGCGCGCGGCGATCAGCGCCGCCACACCGCGCACGAGCAGCACCGGTCCGCGTTCGCGCAGCCCGTAGGCGGTGCTGCTCGGGTCGTCACGCAGGACGTCGGCCTCGGACGACGCCCGGTTCCACCTGCCCCGCCAGTAGTCCTGCACGGCCGTGGTGATGTGCGGGCCGATCCCGCCGGACCGGGCGAGTCCGCGCGCCGCGCGCAGCACGTCCTCGGCTTCGTCCAGCCGGTCCAGGCTTTGCAGCGTGAACGCCTTGTTGTCGAGCAACCCGAGCCGCAGCGTGCTGAAGTCCGGACCGTCCACGGCCAGGTCCAGCGCGCGGTCGACGCGCTCCAACGCCTCGACGTGATCCCGCCGGACCGTGCTGACCTGCCACAGCCCTTGCAGCGCGTGGGCGGCGGCGAAGTCGTCGTGCAGGTCCTCGGCGCGCAGCAACGCGCGTCGGGCGGTCGCGTCGGCGGCAACGATGTCGTTGAGCCCGTCCCGCTGCACCACGGCGAGCAGCGCCTCCAGCCGGGCCCGCCACAACGGCGGTGTCACGTCGTCCTCCACCGCCGCGCGCAACGCCTCCACCGCCTCCGTCACCTGTCCGTCCCGGTACCTGGTGTAGGCGAGGATCCAGCGCATCCCGGCCGCCCGGCCCTGGTCCCTGGTGCGGGCCAGCACGTACCGCGCCGCCGCCTGGGGCGGACGGCCGAGCCAGAACATCAAGCGGGCCAGCAGCGCGGCCATCCGCTCACGGTGTTCGGCGTCCACTGTGGACTCGGCGAGGACCGCGCGGAGCAGTCCGACGGCCGGGTCCGGTGCCCGGCGCACGAGTGCCGCCGCGTGCTCGACGAGCCAGTCGGCGGCCCACTCGTCCACCGCGCCGGGCGCCGCGGCCAGCTGTGCGAGGACGAGTTCCACGGGCGCACCGGCGGCGGCGAGCGCTCCGGCGGCCTGGCGGTGCAGCGCGGCCCGGACCCCGGCGGGCACGGAGAGGTAGAGCGCCTGGCGGATCAGCGGGTGGCGGAACGCCAGCTTCGGGCCGGCGTCGTCCAGCACACCGGCGGCCGTCGCCTCCTCCACGGCGGCGACGAGGTCCGACGACGTGCGGCCCAGCGCGGTCGCGGCGTCCCCGAGGGCGAACTCGTCGCCCAGCAGCGCCGCGGACCGCAGCACGTCCGTGGTCGCCGGGGACAGGAAGCCGAGCCTGCGGTTCATCACCGACACGAGGGCGCGGGGTATCTCGTGATCGGCGCACGGTGCCGCCTCGGCCAGGCCGTCGACCACGTGGATCGCGTCCTCGCGCAGCATCACGTCGACCAGGTCCTTGGTGTACAGCGGATTGCCGGTGGCGAGGCCGACGAGCGCCCGCAGGCTCCGACCGGGGGGCGCGCCCACGAGCCCGGTCAGCATCGCGGTGACCGACTCCTCCGACAACGGGCGCAGTTCGAGGACCCGGCCGCCGGAGCCGACGACCGTCCGGCGCACCTGCTCCACGTCGGCACGTCGCGGCACTGGCCTCCCCGCGGCGACCAGCAGCAGGGGCCACTGGTGCACGACCCGCAGGAGGCGGTGCCACAGCAGGACGCCGGCCTCGTCCACCCACTGCACGTCGTCCACCACGATGATCAGCGGCGCTTCGGCGCACAGCTCGCCCACCAGCCCCAGCAGCCGCTCGATCGCCATCGGCACCGGGTCACCGGATGAGTCGGCCGGGCCGCGTAACTCCTGCGCCAACGCCGCGCGGCGCGGATCGGCGGACGACTCGGTGACGTCGAGGCCGTCGAGCAGCACCCGCAACGGGGTGCGCGGCCCGAACTCGTCCCCGGCGGCCCACGCCACCCTGCACCCGGCCTCCACCGCCCGCGCCAGCCCGGTGGCCAGCAGGGCGGACTTGCCGATGCCCGGTTCGCCTTCGACCCAGACCGCGCCGCCCCGCCCGGCCTCGAGGCCCGTCAAGGCGGCGCGCAGCACGTCCGCCTCCTCGTCCCGCCCGACGAACAGGGCAGGCCGCACGGTCGGCGAGGCACCGACCCGGCGGGGGGCCGGCACGTCGTCGGCCTTGTCCTCCAACACGATCCGGTGCGCCTGCCGCAACGCGGCGCCGGGTTCGATCCCCAGTTCCTCCACGAGCACCCGCCGCGCGTCGTGGTAGACCTCCAACGCCTCGGCCTGCCGCCCGGCCCGCTGCAACGCCGTCATCAGCAACGCGCGCAGGCCTTCCCGCACGGGGTGCTCCCGGGTCAGCGCCGCGAGGTCCGCGATCACGTCGCCGTACCGCCCGACGACCAGCGCCAACTCGGCCCGGCGTTCCGCGGTGGCCAGCCGCAGCTCGCGCAACCGCGACCGCTGCGACTCGGCGAACGGTCCGGGCACGCCGGACAGCGCCTCACCCCGCCACAACGCGTGTGCCTGGTCCAGCTCGGCCAGCGCCAGCGCCGGTTCGCGGTCGCCCAACTCACGGGCCCGCTCCCGGTGGCGTTCGAACCGGTGCACGTCCACGCCGTCCACCGGCACGCGCAGGCAGTACCCGGACCCCGCCGAGGTGAGGACGACCCCGGTAGACCGCTTGGCCCGTCCCGGTTCCAGCGCGCGGCGCAGCCCGGAGACGTACGTGTGGAGGCCGGCGCCGGCCGTCGCGGGAGGCGAGTCGCCCCAGACGCCGTCGATCAGCTCGTCCTTGGAAACGGCCTGGCCGGCCCGGAGTGCGAGCAACGCGAACACCGCGCGCCGCCGGGCGGTGCCGAGGTCGACCTCCACCCCGCCGCGCCACGCCCGGACCGGTCCCAGCAGTTCCACGGTGACGGGGACAGTGGTGCTCGTCACCGTTTCCGCCCACCGCGCCTGGAATGCGAGGCCATTCGGGCGATTGTTCGTGGATTCGAGCCAAGCGAGACGCATTCCAGCGTACGGGGAATGGCCTCCACCGCGCATTCGACCGGCGACATCGAAATAAGAGACCCCCTCACATCGCCTGACCTGCGCACTCAGTCCGCACCCCCGGCGGACGCGATCCCACTCCACTCCAACATAGCCACAGCGGGCCACTGCGGTCGTCATCCGGTGGGGGTGAACACCGATACACCGGGAGTGGTAGGAACAACGGCGACGGCCCGGCTGCCGGCGAACGCCGTATTCGCGAATACGGCGTTCGCCGAGCAACAGATTGGGCCGCATGGGGCAATGGTCAGGCGCTGTGCCGAGTGCACTCCAGGGGACCGAACTCCGTATCCATGCAGGCGTGGAACTCCTCCCGGCGGCCGTAGATCATCGGGCCGCGCTTCCAGGGTGGTGTCCTGCACGTAGGCGAATGCGGCGTTGCACGCGGGCGAGTAGCGGGCCTGCAACCGGGTCCGGATGGGCCCGCTGGTCGGCAGCGCCACGGTGATCTCGTCGATGACCCACGCGGCGCGCGTGCAGCCCATCGCGACCGGGTCCTAGTGCAGGCAGCTCTCCGTGTTGCACCCGACCTCCGCGGCCTGCGCCGGGGTGACCGGTGCGAGGGCGGCGGCGAGGAACGCGGTGCCGATCAGCGTCGTGCGAATGGTCATGATTTCCTCCTGTGCACGACAAACGGTGGTGGTTCAGCTGCCCAAGCGGCGCAGCTCTTCGGTGAAGACCTCGGCCGGCAGGCGCACGCCTTTCTCGTTGGGGCGCAAGGACTGCGCCGACACGGGCTTCCAAGTGGGCTTACCGGGGGTCTTCTTGATGATGAGCCCGTTGAACGCGGCTTCCGGCGAGCACAGCGCGCTGCCCGCGAAGCGCGGGCCGGGGTCGGCATAGTGGACCCGCGCCACCTGGGCGACGGCCGCCCGGTGCACGTCCCGCAGCCGCACGGCCGCCGCGTTGAGCCAGTCGACCTCGTCGCGGCTGATCCCCGCGTTCTCGCACACCGCTCCGGACTCGAACAGCGGCGCGTACCCCATCAGGACGATCTCGGCGTTCTGCGCCTTCTCCCGCATCGCCCGGAGCACGGCGGCGGTGGCCGGACCGACCTCCTCCAGCCGTCGGGGCAGCGTCGTGGCCAACGGCTCGGCGTCGCCCTTCAGCACGCTCTTGCGGCAGTCGCCCACGCGGGGGTCCAGGCACTCGGAGATGGTGTCGCCGAACCGGGCGTCGTTGCCGCCGATCGTCAACTGACCAGGGTGGTGTTCTCGTCGAGGAAACCCCGTTCGAGCTGCGGCACCTCCCGGTACTGCACCCGGTGCGGCTCGCGGCCGGGCAGCACGTTCGCGGTGACCGCGCCGGAGCGCGCCAGGAGGTGGAAGTCGACGTCGGGCGCGGGCAGCACGGCCGCTTCCCCGAACGTCTGGGCGCCGGCGACGCCGGCCGTCCGGAGAGCATCCAGCTGCGGGGCGACCGGTGGCAGGCGTTCGCGTGCTCGGTGCCGCCGTTGTTGTCCGATTTCCGGATGCGGTAACCACGATCGGGTTCCCACCACTTCGCGGTGGACGTAGCATGGCCCGTCGTGACCTTCCGTGTCCGGCCCGCCACCGTGGGACTGCTGACGTTCGCGTTCCTCGTCGCCGGGTGCACCGGCACCCCCGACCCCGCTCCGGCCGCGCCGCCGTCCGCCACTTCGGTGCCGCCGTCCACTTGGGGCCCCGTGCCGGAGTCGACCGACCCCCGGCCGCAGGACCTGGCCGCGTCCTCGCCGAAGCGGTTCACCGGCGGTGATGTGTGCGCGCTGCTGACGGTGGAGGAGATCAAGGCGACCGCCAAGGCGCCCTCCGCGGAGGACTTGGTGACGGAACCCGGCAAGCGGTGCTCGTGGCAGCTGGGTGACAGCGTCGACGCCAAGGGCATGCCGGCCGAGTTCCTGATCATCCAGGTGCACCGGGCGGACATGTGGCAGGGGACCGAGCAGGGGGTCATCAGCGGGCACCCGACGCGGCGGCGGTCCCAGGCCGGGCTGTGCGTGCTGCGCGTCGCGTTGCGCAAGCCCGTCGACCAGCACACCGACCAGCCGGTGATGGCCGTCAGCCTGAAGCGTGCCGGTGAGCAGGCCGACGTGTGCCCCGCAGCCCAGTCCCTCGCCGCCCTCGCCCTGGACCGACTGCCCGCCGCCTGACGCTCCGAGGACCGTCTCCACGAAGCCCGGACACGTCTGGTCAACAGCAGCGGCGGAGCTCGCGCAACTGCTCCAGGTACGTCTCGGCTTCCGCTTCGCCCGGGAACCTGTCGGTCAGGACGGTTGCCAGATCCTGGGCGACCATCACCAAGGACGGGAGTGACTTCCGTGCACCGGACAACGCCTGGCGGCCGAACGCCACGGCACCCTCGAGGTCGCCTTCGCGCGCTGCGGCGACGCCGAGCGTGATCCGTGCTTCCGCGATGCGCATGGGCGCCCGCTCGAACCCGTTGACGTCCGTGGCGCCACGGATCACCTCGTCGGCCAACGTGCTCGCGAGGCGGTCGTCACCGGCGTGGCGGTAGCAGTCCATCGCGTAGAAGTCGAACTTCAGCGGCTCCACCACGAAGTGGTTGTCGGTGTTCTCGGGATGGGGCAGCGAGTCGAGCAGCACCCGTCCCCGTTCCAGCGCGTCTTCCATGTCACCCCGTCGGCCCATGCGCGCCCACGCCTTGGCCTCCTGGGCGATGAGCTGCACGCCCACCGAGTGGCTTCCTGCGGCGGTCTGCCCTGCTCGCGCAGCCGCGACGACGCCCCGGTAGTCGCCGGAGGTGAGGGCGAACCACGCCTTCATCTCGTGCGCCCAGCCCAGGATGCCTGCGCCGGCGACCTCACGGCCGAGGCCGAGTGCGGACTGACGGGTGGCTTCGGAGGCTCGCCGGTCCCCCATGTCGTGCTCCAGGCAGCCCACCAGCAACGCCAACCAACCGGCGAGCTCCAAGGTGTCGCGACGCTGCCGGAAGCTGAGCCGTTCCTCGCGCATCTCCACGATCCGTCGCAACCACCGGCGCGCTTCCACCACGAGTTCCTCCGGGCGAGTGTGCGCGTAGACGGAGCAGAGCCGGTCGACCGTGATCCGGAGAGCCTGCAAAGTCGCGTCGTCGACCGAGGACGATTGCAGCCTCGACACGACCTCCATCGTGTCCATACCGGTCGCGTTGACGATTTCCAGGCCGGAGTCGGTGCGGTTGTCGGGCGGGAAGAGCGCCGAGGTGACGGTGTGCAGTGCGGCGGCGATGAGCGGGGCGTAGTGCGGACTCGGCTTGTTCTCGCCGCGCTCCCATGCCTTCCACCTTCGCACCAGGTGGTCGGGATCGGGGAGAGCGTCGACCGTGTGCCGGCGCATCCGCTCGGTTGCCTCGACTTGGGACCAGCCACGGGCTTCGCGAAGCGCCCGGATGCGCCGCGCCCAGCTCGGGACGTCCTCGCTCATCGCCGGCTCCGCCTCCCTGACGTTGCCTGTGCCTCTGTCGAGTGTGTCACCGGACCTGCGATGACGTCGGGTGCCGTCGGCAGCAGCGGGCGTTGAAGTGCTCGTGCGACGGCGTTGCCGCGCCAGGGGTTCCGACTGGTGGGGCCGCATAGTCGACTGTCGCGGGTTCGGCGTTGAGTTGACGGTGCGTGATCGCCAGGGGCGAATCGGCTTCAGTGGCACCGGTGTGCGTGGCGAGTCGGATCGTCCTGCGAAACGCGGTGCAATGGGGATCGGTACCGGCGCGTGATCATCGGCTCGGCCGCTGCCGCCGGCAACGGTTCGAGGACCAGGTCAGCGACAACGCATGTAACGTTCCGCATGCGCCCGGCGACTTAAAGTAGCCGGGCGCACGCGCGCCCGCCACTCGACAAAGGGGGCGTGGTCAGCATGGTGAAGCCGAAGGGCAGAACGCCGACGAAGAGCCGCACGAGGAAGATCGGCGCGGCCGTGGCCGCGGTGGTGTCGGTTGCCGGGATGGTTTCAGCGGCGACGCCCGCCACCGCCGCCGGCTACCCCACCAGCACCTTCTCGATCGAGGTCGGAGCGAGCTACTACAAAGGCACGGTCACCTGGTACAACCGGGCGGTCGGCGTCGACGGGGCGTTCAAGGCCGTCGGGGAACGGCGGGTCTACGCGCAGGCCTGGGCAGCCAGCACGTGGCTGGACTGGAACAGTTCCAGCACCTGGGTCGACAGGTCCGGGCCTGCCTCCCTCCCCCTCGTCGCGGACGTCGCCGGCGGGGCCACCCGGGTTCAGGTCTGGATGACCAGCGGAGATCCCTACGACGGCCTCGAATACTTCACCTGCTACCGCGGCGAGAGCGTCTGCTCCGGGCCCTACGTGGGGAAGCCCCCGGTGACGCCCCTCGACCCGGTGGACTGAGCCCCGTCACCGCCTGGGCCGGGGACGGCGTTGAGCGGCTACGCCAAGAGGGCGTAAGGGAGGCCACCCACGACCAAGCCCAGGACGCTGCCCGCGGTGACCTGGGCTGTCGTGTGGTCGCCGAGTTCGACCCTCGACCACGCGACCAACACGACCGCGGTGCCCACGAGCCGACCGGTCGAATTCTCCGGTGACGACGGCCGCGTCGTGCGCGGGGGCCAGGCGGCGGGCGGGGTGAGCCCGGCGGGCGGGTAAAGGACGGCGGGGTCAGGACGGCGGGGTGAGGGACGGCGCGGTCAGGACGGCCGGGTCAGGACGGCCGGGTCAGGACGGCCGGGTCAGGCCACCACGGCGGCGCGCCGGCGGGTGGCCGTGCGGAGTTCGGCGGCCAGCGCAGCCAAAGGCAGGCGCGGGTCCGCCGCCGCGCGGCACGCGACCACGCCCAGCGCCAACGGGAACCCGCCGCAGCGGACCAGGAGTTCTTCCACCGCCTCGGGTTCCGCCAGCAGCCGGGCGCGTCCCAACCTGGCGGTCAGCACATCGCGCGCCGCCGGCCAGCTCAGCCGGTCCACCGGCAACGCCCGCCCGCCGTGCCGGGTGAACAGCTCGATGAGCCCGTCCCGGCTCGTCACCACCACCATGCACGTCGGACTGCCCGGCAACAGCGGCACGACCTGGTCGGCGCTGCGAACGTTGTCCGCCACCACGAGCAACCGCTTGTCCGCCACCAGGCTCCGGTACAGCCCGATCCTGGCCTGCGGGTCGGGCGGGATCGCGTTGGGTGCGACGCCGAGCGCGTCCAGGAACCCCCGCACCGCCACGGCCGGGCTCATCCGCTTGCCACCGCGGCCGAAGTCGACGTACAGCTGTCCATCGGGGAACCGGTCCGCGTTGTGGTGCGCCCAGTGCAGCGCCAGCCACGTCTTGCCCATGCCGGCGGCGCCCGTGATAGCGGTGATCCCCACCGTGCGGCGGACGCCGTCCAGCGCACTCGCGTCCAGCACGGCGAGCTCGGCGCACCGACCGGTGAAGTGCGGCGGCGCGGGCGGCAGTTGGCGCGGCACGGGTGTCGCCAGCTCCACCGCCGGCTGAGGCGCCTGCTGGGACGCCGACTGGGACGCCGTGGGCGGCGCGGGCTCGGTCAGGCTCGGGTCGGCGTCGAGGATCCGCCGGTGCAGCCGCTGGAGCGGCGCGCCCGGATCGGTGCCCAGGTTCTCCACCAGGCGCACCCGGAACTGCCGGTAGTGCTCCAGCGCGTCGGCGGGCCGTCCGGCGCGGTGCAGGGCGAGCATGTACTGCCGCGCCACGCGTTCGTCGACCGGGTTCGCGGCGGCGCGGGCGAACAGCTCGGGGACCAGGTCCTCGCCGTGCCCGAGCCGCAGCAACGCGTCGGCCAGGTCGCTCTCGGCGTTCACCCGGTCCTGGTGGAGCCGGTCCCGCTCGGCCAGCGCCCAGTCGCCACCCAGGCCCGTCAACGCCTCGCCACACCACAGCCGCGCAGCCTCGCGCAGCAACGCCACCGCCTCGACGTCCTCCACCCCGCGGGCACGTGCGCACAGAGCGCGGAACAGGTGCAGGTCCACGTCCGCCGAGTCGACGTCCAGCAGGTATCCGCCGGACCGGCGGACGATGTCGGCGCCGTCGACGTCCGACAGCACCCGGCGCAACCGGGACAGGTACGTCAGGAGCGTCGCCCGCACCCGCAACGGCGGCCCGTCACCCCAGATCCGCTCGATCAGCCGGTCGGTCGACACCACGCGCCCGGCGTCGACCGCCAGAGCCGCCAGCACGCACCGCTGGCGCGCCGACCCGAGATCCACCACACGACCGTCGACCGAAAGCGACACTTCCCCCAGTAAGCGCAAGTCCACTGAACTCCACCCCCAGGTTGCGGATGCTACATCTGCCCCTACGGTGATTACTCCGTTACGCGTCCACTGGGTGGAACGAGCACAGGGATTCACACTATCGGCACAACCGCTGCGCCAAAAGGGGGCCACGGAGGTCACCGAGCGCGCCCGTCGAATAGTCCTACCAGGTCAGAGCCGGTACCGGGAACGACCGGGCGCACAATCCGGCATGATCATGCAACGGACGAATATGTCCCCTGTTCGCGCTTCACCGACAGCGGACGAAAGCAAGTACGGAATGCCACAGGGAAATTCCGGCCACCCGACCAATTCGTTCACACCGCGCCGTCGACCAATCCGAGCCGGGCGAACTCCTCCCCCACTCCCGGCCGGCCCATCACCCCCAGCCCGTGGAAGTACCGGACCGTCTGGTGCGCCGTGGTCCGGAAGAACTCCCGCACCACCTCGTCCGGGTACACCTCGGCGACGACCTGCTCGGCCTCGTCCGCGTCCAGCCCATAACCCCGCAGCTCCGCGCGCACAGCGTCGAAGTCCGGCCGCAGGAACGCGTCGATCAGCGACGGCGCGACCCGCGCGGTGAAGTCCCGCGCCCGCTCGTCCAACTGGCCCCACAGGATCCGGAGGAACGACGCGAAGTAGGCGTGGTGCCTGCCCTCGTCCACGGCGTGGTCGCGGATGACCTCGCGGACGGCGGGCACCACCGTCTCGTCCACCGGCACGTCGGCCAGCGTCGCGGAGATCAACGTCTCCGACACGATCACGAAGACCAGTTCGACCAGCGGCCGGAACTCCTGCGGCGAGCCCTCCTGGATCTCCCGCAGCCGGCGCAGGAAGAACGGCTCGGCGGGCAGCACCGGCGCCACCCCGGACAGGTCCCGCGCCTGCCGGGCGAGGTCGGCCGAGAACAGCGCGTGGTAGGCCTCGTCGCAGTAGATCTTGAGCGCGTCGAACCGCATCTCCTCGGGCAGCTCGACGCCGACCGAGCCGTGCGCGATGCCCGCGACCGTCCGGTTCACCACCAGGTACTCGAGCTTCGCGGTGAAGTCCAGGTAGCGGTACAGGTGCTGCAACAGCACCTCCCGGAACACACCGGGCGGCATCCGCTCCACCAGGGGGTGACGCGCGACCGCCACCATGTCCGGCGAGAAGAAGTGCCGCGCGCCGTCGCCGTCGCCCAGCACCCGCCTCGGCGCGACGCGCACGCTCGACCGCTCGTACCAGGAACCGAACGGACTGCGGTACTCGTCGCCCTCCGGCACCGGAGCCGGCTTCGGCGCGAGCAGCGTGCGCGGGCAGAACGACACCGCGGCGCACCCGACGAACATCCCAGCCGTACCGCACATGCCCGTTCCCCCTTTCCGTCGGTCCCTCCGGTACCGGCCCTCAGAACAGCCGCAGCCGCCCGGTCCGCCGCGCGCGGTGCTCACCGACGCGCAGCACCACCGCGGCGAGCACGACCAGCACCGCGCTCAGCGCACCCAGGCCCAGCAGGTGCGGTGCGAGTTCGCCCAGCCCGTCGCCGTCCAGCAGCGCGCCGCGCACGACGACCAGGCTCCCGGTCAGCGGCAGCAGCGACGCGATCGTGCCGACCCACACCGGCAGCGCGAAGACCGGCAGCCGGACCCCGCTGGCGAATGACATCGGCTCGCTGAACAGGATGAACAGGAACGCGGAGTCGCGGGAGAAGATCAGCAGTGAGTTGAGCAGCGCGCCCCACGCCACCGCCGGGAACAGCAGGGCCAGGAACACCACCACGAACATCGCCGGGTGCGCGACCCGGACCACGTCGAACGCGGTCAGCATGGCGGCGGTGAAGCACGTGAACACCCACGTGTTCTGCACCAGCGCGCCCGCGCCGTTGGCGATCACCAGCACCAGCCGGTTCGCCGGCGACAGGAACAGCAGTTCCAGCGTGCCGGTCTGCCGTTCGAACGAGAAGTGCCACGCCGACTGCACCTGGGCGAAGAAGAACGTGAAGCCCAGCGCCCCGGTGGCCAGGAACGCGAACAGCTGGTGCTCGTCGGCGGCGGCCGGCCACCGCTCCGCCGCCGCGGCCGTCATCACCGGGCGCACCGTGTAGAAGGCGCCCGCGAGTTCCAGCACCGGCCACAGCAGCATGGAGAAGAACACCAGCTTGCTGCCGCCGAGCCGCCGTCGCTGCTTGAGCGCTTCCGCCCGCAGGATGCCGAGCACGGCCATCACACCACCACCGGTTCCGGCGCCTGACCGGCCAGCGCGATGATCGCGTCCTCCAGCGACGGCTCACTCAGCTCCAGCCCGGTCACCGCCCCGCCGGCCGCCACGATCGCCGTCACCAGCGGGCCGGCGACGTCGTCCGGGTGGCTGAGGCTGACCACCGCGCCACCGTCGTCGTCCGGGTCGCACGTCGCGGTGACGCCCAAGCGGTCCGCGAAACCGGCGACTGCCGCCGCCAGCGATGCGGAGTGCCGCGCTACGGTGACGCGCACCTTCCGGTTGCCGCCGGTCGCCGCGGTGAGCTCCGCGGGCGTGCCCTCGGCCAGGTGACGTCCCCCGGCGATGACGTGGACGTTCGCGCAAAGTTCCTCCACTTCGGTGAGGTAGTGGGACGTGAGCAGCACGCCCTTGCCGCGGGCGGCGAGGGACGCCACCACCCGGCGCAGGTCACGGGCGACGGGCGCGTCCAGACCGAGCGTCGGCTCGTCCAGCAGCAGGTAGGCGGGGTCGTTGACCAGTCCGCGGGCGATCGACAGCCGCTGCGTCATGCCCCGCGAGTACCGCTCGACGACGGTGTCGCCCGCGTCGGTCAGGCCCACCAGGTCCAGCAGTTCGTCGACCCGGCCGGGCAGCACCTTGGTCGGGACGCCGTACAGCAGGCCGAAGTAGCGCAGGTTCTCCCGGCCGGTCATCCGGGCGTACACCATCCGCTCGCCGCCCGCGATGAGGTTGATCCGCTGCCGCACGTCCCGGGCCTGCGTCACGACGTCCAGGCCGTCCACGGTGACGGTGCCGGACGTGGGCCGCAGCAACGTCGCCAGCACCTTGATCGTGGTGGTCTTGCCCGCGCCGTTGAGGCCGAGCAGCCCGGTCACCGACCCGGGTGGGACGGTGAGCGTGAGGCCGTCGACCGCGACGTGCTCGCGGCTCCGGCCGAACAGCCGGTCGCGGACCGGGAAGCTCTTGCGCAGCGATCGGGTGACGATGCCGTCCATGATTCAGAACGCCCTTTCGATGGCTCGTCGTTCGGCACGCGGTAGCAGGACCGCACCCAGCACCAGGCACACCGCGCTGATCGCCAGGCTCGTCGCGAGCGGTCCGACCAGGTCGGTGAAGGCCGTCCGGCCGGCGAGCACCGCCCGCACGCCGTCGAGCGCCTGCGTGACGGGGACCAGTTCGCCCAGCCACCGCACCGCGCCGGGCAGGTAGTCGCGGGGGAAGGAGAACCCGCCCAGCAGCGCCAGCGACGCGAACAGCGTGTTCTGCGTGATGTGCGCTTCCCCCGCGAACAGCATCACCCCGCCCACCAGCACCGACAGCGCGAACACGGCCACCGCGAACACCACGGCGGCCAGGATCATCGGCACCGCCTCCACCGCGGGGAACCGGACGCCCAACCACAGCGCCACCGCACCGACCGCCGTCGACTCCACCAGCGTGCTCAGGGCGGAGAACCCGGCGCAGCCGATCAGGTACGGCCAGCGGCGGGACGGCGTGACGACCAGGGCGGTGAGCGTGCCCTCGCGCTCCTCGCCGATCAGCGCCTTGGCGACCCACAGGACCAGCCGCACGGTGAACGTGAAGGCGATCGCGCCGACGGCGACGTACCCGACGTAGTCCGCCGACCCCGCCTTCGCCGCGAACCCGGCCTCGACCCGGCCGCCGCCGATCGCGTGGAACGCGAGGTACGCCAGGGCCACCGTCAACCCGCCGGTGACGACGGTGGACGTGAAGTAGGTCCACGGGTAGGCGCGCGCGGTCACCTTCCACGAGCGCTGGAACGTCGCCGCGGCCACTGCCATCGCCGCCACCTCAGCGGACGTCGAGCGCTCGCGCCCGGACGAGTTCGGCGATCAGCTCGGCGGCGTCGGCGACCGCGACGTCCGGCTCCACGTCGTACTCGGCCGCGAGGCGCTCACCGATCTCCCGCACCGTGCGCGTGTCGTCGACCTGCTGGTAGACGAACGCGGCGGTGTCCTCCAGCTCGAACGCCTGGTCACCGGCCGCCACCAGCACCTTGCCCTTGAACTTGCGCACCCGGACGTCCATCCGGTTGCACGGCACCGAGTCCGCACTGGGCTGTTCCATGTCACACATCCACTTCACGCGTGATCCGCTTGCACTCCGACACCACTCGCCGCACCCACACGCCCACGTCCTGCGGGTCGAGCCCGCGCATGGTCTCGATCTCCCAGTACAGGTCGTAGGGCAGGACGTCGGGCTTGGCCGCCCGCATCCGACGGGCACGCCACTTCTCCCCCGAGCCGAACTCGCCGAGCGAGGCCAGCAGGGCCTCCACCGTGAACCCGAACGCCAGCCGCGCCGACAGCACGGCGCTGTCCAAATCCCCGGCCGCCAACTGGCCCAGCGCGTCCTCGGACCGCGAGTCGGCGAGGTCGAGCTCGCTGGCCACCAGGACCGCCCGCAGCGCGGAGTCCCAGATCTCCGCGCGCCGCCGCTCCGTCCACTCGGGACCGAGGACGGTCACGCCGTGGCAGATCCGCTCGAGCAGGAGCACTTCGTCCTTGACGAGCCGGTAGGGCGGCAGCCGGCCGTCCTCCAGCGCGTCCCACCCGACCTTCGCGAGGACCTGGTCGACCTGGGTGTCGACCCAGTACTTCGCCTCCCACCGCCGCCCGCCCGCCCGGAACGCCTCGACCGGCACCTCCTCCGGTACGACGGGCGCCGAGATCGACTGGCCGGTCGGGCCGGTCCACGGTGTGGCGGAGACGACGTACAGGTCGACGTCGCTCGTCTCGTTGTCCCAGCCCCGGGCCATCGAGCCGGCGACGAACACGACCAGGGTGTCCGCCGGCAGCAGCTCGCGGGACGAGAGTTCACCGACGGCGTCCGCGAACACCGGCGTCTGCCGGTCGGTGGAGGTCATGCGACTATCCTTTCAGGAGTGGCCCGTTGCAGCTGGAGCACGAACGCCGGCAGGTTGTTGAGCAGGTGGCCGAGCAGCGCCGGCCACAGCGACCCGGACCAGGCGGTGATGACGAGGAAGCCGACCGCCGCGGCGGCCTCCACCAGGAACGCGCGTGACGTGGCGCGCCCGTTGGCGCCGGGCTGCACGCGGTGCCGCGCGATGAACGCGACCGCCCCGATCATCGCCAGCGGCAGCGCCGAACCGGCCGCCGCCACCAGGACGACACCGCGGAACACCGCCTCCTCACCGGGCGGAGCGGCCAGGGAGCACACCGCGCGGGCCACACCGTGCGGGCGCGGAGTCGGTCCGCGCAGGAACGCCAGGCTGCCGTCGAGCAGTCCCCTCAGGTCGATCCCGCCCAGCACCACCAGGACCGCGCCGAACCCCGCGCCGACCAGGTACCACCACAGGTCCGCGCCCGCGAAGAGTTGCGGCGCGCCCGCCACGACCAGCACGACGACCGCGCCGACCGGGACGAGCAGCCCCGCCGCCGCTTCCGCGACGAACCCGGCGGGGGCGCGCTGGTCACGCGGGAGGCCCCACGGCAGGCACAGCAGGACCGTCTCCACGATCAGCAGCAGGCCGATCGCCCGCGCCACACCGGGAACCGGGCTCCACTCGACCTGCCACTGCGCCACCGCGAACGCGAGGACGCACGTCGCGGCCAGCAGCCGGTCCGGCGGCACCCGCCACGCGGTCCGGTCGAACGTGGGCGTGGTCATCCGTCGACCCCGACTTGCACCAGGCCGAACTCCACCGCGTCACCCAGCGACGACGTCAGGGCGGACCACTGCGCGCCGACGGCGTCCGCGACCTCCCCGGCCGTCCGCTCACCGTCCGCCTCGGCCAGCGCGGTCAGGAACCGGGCCCAGTCCGGGCTCTCCGCGGCGTCCACGACGTACTCGACGGCGCCGTTCACCAGGACGTACCAGACGTCCGGGTCGGTCGGGCCGTGCAGCAGCAGGACTTCCTCCGCGAGCCGGACGACGGCGTCCCGCGACACCTCGGGGCGGCGCAGCGTGAGCTGTTCGACCGACTCGGCCTCGGCGTCCCAGTCGGTCACCTCGATCGCGACCGGCGGCGTGGTGGCCCGGCCGATCGACGGCGGCGAGGGCGGTGCGGCGGCGAACTGCTCCAGCAGGCCCAGGTTGACGACGTGCAGGAGGAATTCGACGTGCCCGGACGACGGGTCCTGCTCCAGGCTCGCGGCCAGCGCGCGGGCGTTGTCGTGGTCGATGAACTCCTTCGCCCGCGGACCGGACAGCGCCTCCTCCAGCAGTGCGCCGTCGTCGGCGTTCACCATGCGGGCGAACGTCCGGTACGTGTACGCGACGCCGTCGCCGTAGAAGAACGGGACCTTCGGCCGGTCGACGACCTCGTCCGGCAGCACGCCGCGCATCGCCCGGCGGAGGATGTTCTTGTTCCACAGCAGGGGTTCGCGGAGCCGGTCCGGGATGCCGCCGACCAGTTCGACCAGGCGGTGGTCCAGGAACGGCACCCGCGACTCGATCCCGTTGCCCGCCGCCGTGCGGTCCTCGTGCCAGCAGTTGTACTGGAGCACGTCGCGGTACTTCCAGGCGAAGAACCGGGCGTGCGGGTCGCCCCGGTCGGCGCCGGACCACAGCACGTCCTCGCGCAGCAGCGGGAACTCCGAGTGCTCCCACCACGGGGACAGGTCCGGGTTCGCGGCCTGCGCGGGACGCCGGGCCATGCCGCGCAGCGCGGCCAGGTAGTCCTGCCAGTCGCCGCCGTTCGCGACGGTCACCGAGTAGCCGCCGTTGAACTCGTCGCTGCCCGCGCCCAGCAGCATGGCCTTGACCGTCGGGTGCGCGAGCCGGACGTACCGGTACATCTCGTGCTTGTAGTAGATCTCGGGGCCGACCACCGGCGATTCGAGCAGCCACACCAGCCGCTTCCACTCCTCCGCCGTGGGTGTCGTGGCGGTGTCGTGGAGCACCTGGTGGTTGGGCAGGCCCAGCATCCCGGCGATGCGGTGGCCGTGCTCGGCGTCGCCGTTGGCCAGGGTGCTGCCGTTGAGGGCGGTGAACGTGCGCAGCGGTGTGGCCGGGCCGGTGAGCGCCGCCACGGCCGCCGAGTCGATGCCGCCGCTGAGGAACAGGCCGATCTCGACGTCGGCCATGCCGCAGTCGTCCACCGCCGAGACCAGCAGCTCGCGGTAGGCGTCGACGAACTCCGCCTCGGACAGGTCCAGGCCGCCCGAGAAGTCGGGCAGGCTCCAGTAGCGGTGGGTCGACGTGCGGCCGTCGCGCAGGTCGATCGTGACGATCGTCGCGGCTTCCACGAGTTCGACGTCGCGGAACCAGGTGTTGACCGGTCCGGTCGCGAACGCGGGCTGCTTGGTGAGCGACTGGTCGGCGATCGCCGCCTGCCAGTCCAGCTCGCGCGGGCAGTCCTGGTCGCAGAACAGGGTCTTCATCTCGGAGCCGAAGACGACGCGGTCACGGTTGAGGTGGTAGAAGAGCGGCTTCACGCCGAAGCGGTCGCGGCCGAAGAGGAGCTTGTTCTCGCGCCGGTCCCACAGCACGAAGGCGAACATGCCGCGCACCTTGTCCAGGAAGCGCAGGCCGTCACGCCGGTAGAGCCCGATCAGGACCTCGCAGTCCGATCCGGTCCGCGGCCGTTCGTCGGCGGGCAGCGTCGCGGCCAGCTCGCGGTGGTTGTAGATCTCGCCGTTGGCGATGAGGACGAGCGAGCCGTCCCTGCTGTGCAGGGGCTGGCCACCGCCCACCACGTCGACCAGCGAGAGCCGCGTGAACGCCAGCCCGACCGGCCCGTCGCGCAGCACCTCGACGTCGTCCGGCCCGCGATGGGCCACGGTCTGGGACATCCGCCGCAGCAATCCGTCCGCCTCGGCGTCCAGCGACGCCCCGTCCACACGCGCAATACCTGCAAGACCGCACATTTGGGTCGCCCTCCCCCAGAGTTACCGTGACAAAGAGACCGCCCGAGAGGGGTGCCACCTCGGTCGAGGTGGCACCCCGGATCACTCGGGTCAGGGCGTGGAACCGAGGATCACACCGAAGGTGACCTTCTTGGCGACCGGCTTGCGGTACTTCTTCACGACTGCTCACCTCCTCCCCAGGGTGGTCGGGTGCACCGCCGGATCGATTCCGAGGAACGACCCGAGCGGTACGAAGCCATCCTGTCCACGGAGGTGGGATGAAAAACATGCACGGCTGTGGAATCCGCTGGCAGACGCCGTGCGCGCCGTCCGCTGATGATCACCGTGGCACCGCGGGAACGGCCTCGGCACGGGTGCCGGGAGGGCCGCCGGCCCCGATGGCGGACCGCTCGCTCCCGGGTTCGCGGTGCGGGGACGGCCGTACGGCCGGTCGGCCATTCGGACGCCGTCCGGTCTGGTGGCCGACGTGCCGGTCGGGCGGCTAGCGTGACACCCATGGCGCACATCGACCTCGGCGTGGACGAGACCATGTTCCCCGGCATCACCGGCCCGCTGCGGTTCCGGGCCGAGACCGCCAAGCCGCTCAACGAGCTGGCCGAGGTCCTGCTGCGCGGCCCGAACTCGCTGCCGCCCGGTGAGCGCGAGCTGATCGCCGCCTACGTGTCCGGGTTGAACGAGTGCACGTTCTGCTGCGACTCGCACTCGGCGTTCGCCGCCGCGCAGCTCCACGAGGGCATGACGCTGGTCGAACAGGTGCGGGCCGACCTCGACGCCGCGCCGGTGCCGGACAAGCTGCGGGCGCTGCTGCGGATCGCGGGCGCGGTGAGCGAGTCGGGCCGCAACGTCACCGACGACCTGGTGAAGACGGCGCGGGAGCACGGCGCGACCGACGTCGAGATCCACGACACCGTGCTGATCGCGGCGGCGTTCTGCATGTACAACCGGTACGTCGACGGGCTGGGCACGCTCGCGCCGACCGACACCGGGATGTACGCCGAAGCCGCGCGGCGCATCATCGACCACGGTTACACGCACCGGGGGTAGCCGCCCGGTCCAGTCCTCTGTGGACACCCGGCCCCGGCGGGCAGCAGCCGTTCCGCGCGGCAGCGCCTCGGCGACCCGATCACCGGGTCGATGGCGCTGAACGGGTGAAAGATCCCAACGATCCGTGGGTCATTCCCCATTTTTGCGGAACGGTCGGTGACAGAACGGTCTTCCGTGACGATAACCGCGGTGCGC
This sequence comes from Saccharothrix sp. NRRL B-16314, assembly GCF_000716595.1. GTDB lineage: Bacteria > Actinomycetota > Actinomycetes > Mycobacteriales > Pseudonocardiaceae > Actinosynnema. Next base: position 90,987 of record NZ_JNXC01000017.1, on the reverse strand, counting down.
CGGTGCGCACGTCGGGGAAGCGGCACGTGCAGGCAGCGATCGCACGGGCGATGATCGCGGAGGACTGGTGAGAATGGCACGGGTTTTCCTCAGCTACGCGACGGAGGACGGCGATACGGCGTCGAAGCTCGCCGGACTGCTGCGCGAACGCGACCAGGACGTGTTCCTGTTCCAGAACCCGGCCACCCGCGGTGACCGCTTCGTGCCGTTGATCGCCGAGCGCATCAGGGACGCCGGAGTCGTGATCGTGCTGATGTCGCCGCACTACCTCGCTTCCGCGTGGTGCCGCAGGGAGAGCGAGCTGGCGATCCAGCGGCAGGCCGCCGACCCGGGCCTGGTGATCAGGGTGCTCCAGGTGGCGCCGACCAGGCACGAGGACAGCGGGTTCCTCGGCGCCTACGACTGGATCGAGTTCCACCCGCCCTACTGCCACGAGTTACCCGTGCCGGTCCTGACCGCGCTCGGTTCGGCCGAGGAGCAGGCACCCGGTCTGCGGCCGGTCGGGTTCCGCAACCGCGACGAGGAAGTCGCCAAGGTCCGGCACGCCCTGGAACTCACCACCGGTCAGGACTTCTGGGTCGTGGTCGCACCGCCACGCCTGGGCAAGACCTGGTTCCTGCGCCACCTGCACGACCACCTGGCCGCCGCCTCCGACGGCGGCACCGTGCGCCTGCTCGACCTGCACGGCCTGGCCGACGCGTGGTCCAAACCCGCCCGGGTGCTCGCCCTGCTGCTGGACGTCGAGATCGGCGCGACCCGGGACGTGCTGACCGACGAGCAGATCCGGGACGTCGTCCGGAAGATCGTCAAGCGGCGGCGCCAGTTCTACCTGCTCGACAGCGCCGACCGGATGGACCGCTCGACCACCGCGGAGGTCCGGCGGGTGCTCACCCACCTGCACCGCAGGCTCGGCGAGCACGGCAACGGCAGCGCCCGGTTCGGCGTCGTCGTCGGCACCCGCCAGCACGACGACTGGAAGGGCTACCGGTTCGGCGCGAGCACCCGCTTCGAGCCCGTCACGCTCAGCGAGTTCACCCCCGAGGTCGTGGACCAGGTGGTCCGGTCCTACGACCCGCTGCTGACGCCGGCCGACACCAGGGCGTGCGCGCTGCTGCTGCACCGGCTGAGCGAAGGCCTGCCCGCCCTGCTGGTGCGATGGGTCGAGTGGGCGGAGGACCGCAGCTTCTACGCGTTGGACGAGGAAGCGGAGGACGACGCCGTGTTCGACGCGGTGACCCGGCCCTACGTCGACGCCGAACTGCTCGACCCCGAGGTGCTGTTCGCCCGGGGCCACCAGGACCCGCGCCGCTGCGTCGCCGTGCTCGACCGCGCGCTCAAGGCCCTGGTGGTCTACCGGCTGATCACCCGGTCGCACCTGGTCTTCCACTTCGACGCGGACGAGGAGCTGCGGTCGATGGCGGCCGACATCGGCTGGCAGGTCGACGACCTGTGGATCGCGATCACCAGGACGACGCTGCTCGAATCCGACCTGCCCGAGATGTGGCAGGAGATCAGCCGGCCCATCCGGCGCGTGCTGTACCGGTACTACTTCCGGTCCGACCCGCTCCGGTCGTCCGCGCACCGGGAGGCCCGGGCCTGCTACGAGCGCTGGTCGGTGAAGCAGGCCGCGAAGGAACAGGTCGTGATGATGGTCGAGTGCCTGTGGCACGAGATGTCCCGGCAGCTCTTGGAGCAGCGGTCCGAACTGCCCGCCGAGCTGCCGCGCGTGGCCGGTGAGCTGGCCCGCGAGTTCCTCAGCTCGACGTTGTACTCGCCGGGCGAGTTCGCCCGGTTCATCGCCAACCGGCTCGGCCGGGACGCGGAGTTCCAACTGGCGCTGAGCGGTTTCGACGGCCTGTTCGACGCCGTCCTGCTCGCGATCGACGCATCGCTCTCGGAAGGCGGTTGACGACGGTGGCCTTGGCGGAGGAACCCATCTACATCGCCCGGCGCGAGGAGGAGCGAGTCCTCGACGCGCTGCGCACGGTCCGGCTCGACGGCGTGTCCCGGGCCGTGCTGCTGTACGGGCCGGGCGGTGTGGGCAAGACGCAGCTGGTCCGGGCGATGGCGGAACGCCGTGAGCCGGGCGTGGTCCGCGTGCCCCCGATCGACGTGGACGACTCCGAGTACTGGGTGCAGTCGAACCTGGAGCAGGAGGTCGCCGCCCGGCTCGACCGGAAGTACTTCGCGTCCTACTTCGACTACCTCGCGCAGCTGCCCCGGTACACCAACGAACGGGTCGGGCACGAGACCGTCGCCGGGCACTTCGGCCGCGTCCGCGAGCAGTTCGTCGACTGCTACCGCGGGTACGTGGAGGCCACCGGCACGACGGTCGTCATCACGCTCGACACCGTCGAGGCGGTGCGCACCATGTACCTGCTGATGAGCCTCGCCCAGTGGATGAAGGGGCTGCCGAAGACCCTGTTCGTCCTGTCCGGTCGCCCGCCGGGCCGGGGCGGTCCGCACGACCTGATCGACGACCACCTCGGCGGCCAGGACGGGCTGGAGACCACCGCGATCGACCTGGCCGGTTTCACCGAGGCCGAGGCGCTGGCCTACTTCGACGCCGGCCCGCTGCGCGACGCGCTCGGCGCCGCCGAGAAGGACCGGCTCGTCGCCCTCACCGACGGGCACCCGCTGTGGCTCGCGCTGTCCGTCGACTACCTCCAGGGCAACGACCCGCCGCCGGAGATGAACCCGGACCTCGACGTGACGCCGGAGCTGCGGGAGGCGTTCCGGCGGCGGATGGTGACGCCGTACCGCGACACCGGGTTCTGGCCGGAGGCGGTCAAGCGCCTCGCGGTCGTGCGGCAGAGCGTGAACCACACCGTCTGGCGGCGGCTGATGAGCGACCACGCGCTGCCGGACGGCGTGCGGAGCTGGGAAGACGCCTGGCGGCGGCTGCTGAACCTGCCCTGGGTGCGACCGAGGGCGAACGACCGGTACGTCACGCTGCACGACGCCCTGGCGGAGGAGCTGGCGCAGCGGCTCATCCCCCTTGACGACCAGGACGAGACGTGGCGCGCCGCGCTCTGGGCCCGCGCGATGGACGCCTACAGCACCCTCGCCGCCGACACCGAGGCACGCGTGCGGCACAACCGGGAGGACTACGAGCGGCACCAGCGGGCGTCGACCGACCACCCGGACCCGGCGCGGGCCAGGGCGATCGCCCAGGGCGAGGTCGACAAGCGCGAACTCGACCAGCTGAACACGGCCGAACTGCACTACCGGCTGCTGGTGGACTTCGACGCGGGGACGAAGAGGTTCCTGGTCCTCTACGCGCAGGCGGCGGCCCGCCACGACCTGCTGTTCCAGGAACTGCTGTGCCACGAGCTGGAGCGCTTCCTCCCCCGCGCGCGGCTGGTCCCCTCGCTGGACGACGTGCTGGGGGTGGTCGTGCGCCGGTTCCAGGTCTGGCTCACCCGGACCGCGCCGGAGCGGTACCTGGAGATCGTGCTGCGGATCGCCGGGTTCCTCACCCAGAACGAGCAGCCGACGACCGCGCTCGCGCTGCTCTCCGAGGTGCCCGACGACGTGGCCGGCCCCGACCTGCGCTACCGCCTGGCCAACCAGCGCGGCAACGCGTGCCTGCGCGTCCCGGACCGGATCGACGAGGCGTGGGCCCATTTCGACCGCGCCACCCAGGTGGCGCAGTCGCTGCACACCGGGAACCGGGACCGGCTGCTGGCCCAGGCCAAGAAGGAATTCGGCTACTTCTACCGCAACATCGGCAAATGGGAGGAAGCGGACAAGTCCTATCGCGAGGCGCGGGACACGCTCTCGCACCTGCTCGGGCCCGGCTGCACGGACGAGGACCGCGAGGAAATGGCGTCGATCCAGACCAACTGGGCGTACCTCCAGGCGTTGCGCGGCCGGTACGTCGAGGCGCGCAGCCTGGTCGAGAGCGCGATCCGGGTCCGGGTCCGGCTGGACAAGCCGTTCGGCGTCGGGCAGTCCCTCAGCGTGGCCGGTGAGGTCTACCGCTACGACCACCAGTACCAGAAGGCGTGGCAGGCCTACAGCGAGGCGGAGAGCACGTTCCAGGCGCTGAAGAACGTCACCTGGCTGGGTCTGGTCTACCAGGAGCAGGCGATCTGCCTGTTCCAGGCCGCGCAGGGCGGCGTCGCGCTGGCGCCCGACCCGATCGGCCGGGCGCGGACGCTGATCCGGCAGTCGCTGGACATCTGCCGGGACGTGGCGATCCGGTCCTACCCGTCGGCGCTGAACCGGGCCGGCCGGATCTTCGGCCACGACGACCCCGACCTCGGCCTGCGCTACCTCGACCAGGCCATCGTCGAGGCGCGGCGGGTCGGCGACGGCTGGTTCCTGTCGGCGAACCTGATCGAGTACATGGAGTTGAACTACCGCGTGTGGACCGACACCGGCGACCACGCCTACCGGCTCAACCTGGACGCGCGGGCGTCCGAGGTCGTCGACGCGCTGCGGACGTACCAGTTCCGCGACCTGCGGGGCCGCTGGGCGCTCATGCAGGGCCACCTGCTCGCCCGCGACGCGCTGGCCGGCGGTGACCGGGAATCGCTCGGCCAGGCCGTCCACCACTATTCCGAGGGATTCTCGACATTGGCCGACCTGCGACTCGGCTCGCACGGCGCCGATGCGATCCCGGCCGAATTCGACCGGTTCCAGGAGGTTTACGACCGGCTCCCCGCGGACGTCCAGTCGGATTGGTATGAGATCCTGCGCCGGGCCTGGACGTCCGACGACCCCGAGAACAGCTTCACATTGTTGTCGGCCCGGTTGGAACAGCTCTACTAGCCGGCGGATTCCGCCGCGGGAGGCATTCGCGATGCAGTCGACCGGAAACCGCGCGCTCGCGCTGTGCGGTTCGGACGTTCCGCACGGCCCCGGACTCGTGGTGCGCAGCTGCGAGGACTGCGCGTGCCCGACCGGTGGCGAGCGGGCGCACCGGCAGCACCCGGTCGACCTGCCCGCCGGTCCCCTCGTGCGCGCCGAGGGCGTGGTGGACATCCCGCTGGACGACGAGCACTCCGTGCTGTTCGGCTCGCAGGGGCGCGGCGGCGTCGTCGTGGTCAACCGCACGGCGCGCGACCTGTTCCAGCGCTTCACGGAGCCGACCTCGCTCGCCGACCTCGTGCGCGCCGGGCAGGAGCCGGGTGAAGCGGCCGAGGTGGTGCGCCGGCTCGTCGAGCAGGACCTCGTCCACGCGCCCGGCCTGGCGCCGAGACCGGAGTTCGCCGCGTCCCGCGAGCTGACCGCCTGGCTGCACGTCACCAACCAGTGCAACCTGCGGTGCACCTACTGCTACGTGCACAAGTCCGACGAGAGCATGGACCACGCGACGGCCAGGGAGACCGTGGACGCCCTCGTCCGGTCCGCCGTCGACAACGGCTTCCGGTCGCTGCGCCTGAAGTACGCGGGCGGCGAGGCGAGCCTCAACGCCGACGTGCTGTTCGCGCTGCACGACCACGCCGTCGCCCGGTGCGCCGAGCAGGGCCTGGGTCTGAGCGCGGTGCTGCTGAGCAACGGCGTCGCCCTGCCCGACCGGCTCGCCACCCGGCTCGTGGAGCGCGACATCCGGCTGATGATCTCGCTCGACGGCCTGGGCGCGGTGCACGACGCCCAGCGGCCCACCGTCGCGGGCAAGCCCTCCGCGCGGCGGGTCGTGCGCACGGTCGACCGCCTCGTCCGCCACGGCGTGGCGCCGCACCTGTCGATCACCATCACCAGCGGGAACGTGGACGAGGTCGCCGCCGTCGTGCGGTACGCCCTCGAACGCGGGCTGACCTTCAGCTTCAACTTCTTCCGCGACAACGACTGCGCGTCGCGGTTCGAGGACCTCCAGTACGAGGAGCGCTCGATGGTCGCCGGGCTGGCGGACGCGTTCGCGGTGATCGAGGAGCTGCTGCCGCCCTGGAGCGTGCTCGGCTCCGTGCTCGACCGGGGGCAGCTGGTCGAACCGCGCCGCAAGTCGTGCGGCGTCGGCGACGACTACGTGGTCGTGGACCAGCGCGGACAGGTGTCCCAGTGCCACATGGAGATCGGGTCGACGCTCGGTGACGTCCGCCACGTCGACCCGGTCGCCGCGATCCGCGACGACAGCGCCGGCATCCGGAACCTCCTCGTGGACGACAAGGAGGGCTGCCGCGATTGCACGTGGCGCAACTGGTGCTCCGGTGGCTGCTCGGTGGCCACCTTCAGGGCGACGGGGCGCTTCGACGTGAGGTCACCCAACTGCAACATCTACCGGGCCATCTACCCGGCCGCGCTGCGGCTGGAGGGCCTGCGCCTGCTGCGTTTCGCCGAGCCCGCCGGCCGCTGACCGCCGCTGACCGCCGCCGACCACCGCTGGCTGCCGCTCGCTGCCGCTCGCTGCCGCTCGCTGCCGCTCGCTGCCGCTGGCTGACGCGGAACGCCCGAAACCCTGATCGGGCGTTCACCCGATCGATTTGGGTCGGGCTCGGGGAATCGCCGTGCGCCCTTTCAAGGTCACCTCCGAATTGCGGAAGTGGCGGAACTCGGCGGTCCGCGTACGATCCGACCACGGATATCATGTCGGGTGATGTCCCCGCGAACGCGGAATGCCGTACCGGCCGCTCGGCGGCCGTGGTCGTGGCTGCGGCCTGGCAGCAGCCCATCACCTACCGGCAACGACGTGGGAGTGAATGTTTTGCACGCGGGAGCTGCACCGACCGGGACGACCGGGTCTACGGGCCACCGGGCGGCCGGACCCGTCGACGTGTGCGGACTCACCCGCAGACCCGGTCACGTCCGCCCGGCCGGCACCGGAAGCGGTCTCGCGTGACGCGGCCGGGCGGCGGTCGGGCCGGCACGTCCACGATGCTGCTGTTCGTGGCGGTCGGGGCCCTGCTCGCGGCGGCGATGGCGGTGGCGACCAGCGCCCCCGACGACCTGACCGCCGGGTCCGCCGCTCCCGAGCCGGCGACGTCGTCCGTGCCGCCGTCCACCTCGTCGGCCGAGCGGTCGGCCGAGCCACCGCCGCCCAAGCCGCCGGAGGACCCGTGCGCCGCGAAGATCGCCGCGCTGCCCCTGCGCGCCCGCCTCGCCCAGCTGGTGGTCGTCGGCGTCGACCCGCGCGGGCCCGCCGACGCCCTCGCCGCCGTCCAGGGCGAGCAGGTGGGCGGCATCTTCATCGGCGGTGACGACGTCGGCCTGCTCAGCGCCGACGCGCTGGCCCCCGTGCACGCCGCGTCCGCGCTGCCGCTCACCGTGGCCGTGGACGACGAGGGCGGCCGGGTCCAGCGGATCGAGGCCATCGCGGGTCCGATGCTCAGCGCACGGCGGATGGCGGCCGACCTGTCACCGGACCAGGTCCGCGCCCTGGCCCACGAGCGGGGACGGGCGCTGCGCGAGCGCGGCGTGACCACCGACCTCGCACCCGTCCTCGACACCAGCGGCCAGCCCGACCGCACGGTGATCGGCGACCGGTCGTTCAGCCCCGACCCGGACACCGCCCTCGGCTACGCGCTCGCGTTCGCCGCCGGCCTGCACGACGCGGACGTCGTGCCGGTGGTCAAGCACTTCCCAGGGCACGGCAACACCAGCGGTGACTCCCACCTCGGCGCGGTGCAGTCACCGCCGCTCGACGCGCTGCGCGCCACCGACCTGGTCCCCTACCGGCACCTCACCCGATTCGGTGAAGTCGTGGTGATGTTGGGGCACATCGACGTCCCCGGTCTGACCGGCGGCAAGCCCGCCACCCTCAGCCCGGAGGCCTACGCCCTGCTGCGCGGCGAGTTCGGCTTCACCGGCCCCGCGATGACCGACGACCTCGGCGCGATGCGCGCGGTGACCGACCTGTTCAGCCTGCCGGACGCCGTGACGCAGGCCCTCGCGGCCGGTGCCGACATCGCCCTGTGGTCGTCGGGTGGCCGCGTGGGCGAAGTGCTCGACCACCTGGAACGCGCGGTCGCCGCGGGCACCCTCCCAGCGGCCCGGGTGGACGAGGCACTTCGCCGGGTGCTGGCGTCGAAGCAGGTGTGCTGACCCCTCTATCATTCCGCCGGTGACCGCCTACGACGATCTTGACGCGTTCGAGCACCTGGACACCTCGACCCTGCCCGAACGCCAGCAGCGGATCCTGCTCGCGATCCGGGAGTGGGTGGTGCGGCACGGGTACTCGCCGAGCACGCGCGAGATCGGCGACGCGGTCGGCCTGCGGTCGTCGTCCTCGGTGTCGAAGCACCTGGCGAGCCTGGAGGAGAAGGGTTTCCTGCGGCGCGGCACGACGGTGTCCCGGCCGATCGACGTGCGCGTCTTCCTGCACGGGCCCTCGGCGCGGCAGCCGGCCGACGACTCGGTGACCGTGCCGGTGGTCGGCCACATCGCGGCGGGCAGCCCGATCACGGCCGAGGAGCACGTCGACGACCTCTTGAAGCTGCCGCGCGAGCTGACCGGTCGCGGCAACGTCTTCGGGCTCCGCGTGCGCGGTGACTCGATGGTCGACGCGGCGATCTGCGACGGCGACATCGTCGTGGTGCGGCAGCAGCCGGAAGCCCACTCGGGTCAGATCGTCGCCGCGATGATCGACGGCGAGGCCACCGTCAAGGTGTACCGGCGGCGCAACGGCCACGTCTTCCTCGAACCGCGCAACCAGGCCTACCCCGTGCTCGACGGCGACGAGGCCGTCGTGCTGGGCGCCGTCGTCTCGGTCCTGCGCAGCGTCTGACACCCGGCTCTGACAGACCTGGCCCGGCACGCGACGCGCACCGGGCCAGGTCGGTCGGGCCAGGTCAGGAACCCAGGAGCTTGCGCACCCGGTCGGGACCCACCGCGAGCAGCAGGGTGGGCAGTCGCGGACCGGTGTCGCGGCCGACGAGCGACCGGTACAGCAGCACGAAGAACGACCGCTGCATCACCTTCAGCTCCGGCGTGGGCTGCGCGTCCATCGGCAGCCCGGCGTGGAGCTTGGGCACGCCGTACACCAGCGTGCTGAGGCCGTCGAGGGACCAGTCGTCCTCCAGCCGCTCCAGCAGCAGGGTGACCAGGTGCCGCTGCTCCTCGTCGAGCGAGGACAGCAGTTCCGCGTCGGGCTCGTCCAGCACGCGGGTGTGCTGGTCGGCGGGCATGTACGCCTGCACCCACCGCTCCGCGCAGTCGACCCGGGGCCGGACGTCGTCCAGGTCCTTGATCGGGTCGGCGCTGTCGACGCCGGCGAGGATGCGCAGCATCTGCGCCTCGTCACCGGTGGTGATGTCGGCGATCGAGGCCAGCATCCGGTACGGCACGGGCCGCGGCGAGCTCGGCAGCACGACCTCGGCGGTGCCGACCGCCCGCGCGTAGGCGGTCGCGTCGGCACCGTTCGCGGTGCCCTGCGCCACCCGCTGAGCCAACGCGTCCCACTCGTCGTACAGGCGGTAGATCTCCTGGTCGAACGCGATCTTGAACGACTGGTTCGGCTTGCGCCGGCTGTACAGCCACCGCAGCACGGCCGGTTCCATGATGCGCAGCGCGTCACCCGGCGTCGGCACCGCGCCGGCCGAACTGCTCATCTTGGCCATGCCCGTGATGCCGACGAACGCGTACATCGGGCCGATCGGCCGCACGCCGTCGAAGACCTCGCGGACGATGTGGCCGCCGACCTCGAACGAGGACCCCGGCGAGGAGTGGTCGACGCCCGAGGGCTCGAACATCACGCCCTCGTAGGCCCACCGCATCGGCCAGTCGACCTTCCACACGAGCTTGCCGTTGGTGAACTCGGACAGCAGGACGGTCTCACCGTGGCCGCACGCGCACGTGTACGTCATCTCGGTCGACGCGTCGTCGTAGGACGTGATCGTGGTCGTGTCACGCCCGCAGGACGTGCAGTACGGCTTGAACGGGTAGTAGGCCCCCGCGCCGGCCGTGTCGTCGGACCCGTCCGGGTCGCCGTCGCCCGCTTCGGCGTCCACCGGCTTCTTCTTGGTGCGGAAGCGACCGAGGATCTCGTCGATGCGGCCCCGTTCGCGCATCGCGAGCAGCACCTGATCGCGGTAGCGGCCGGACTTGTAGGCCTCGGTCTGGCTGATGCCGCGGTACGTGACGCCGAGCTGCGCCAGCGACTCGATCATCGCCGCCTTGAAGTGCTCGGCCCAGTTCGGGTAGCTGCTGCCGGGCGGCGCGGGCACCGCCGTCAGCGGCTTGCCGATGTGCTCCGACCAGGACGGGTCGATCCCGGCGGGCACCTTGCGGAACCGGTCGAAGTCGTCCCAGGAGATCAGGTGCTCGCACTCACGCCCGCGGCGGCGGATCTCGTCCGCGACCAGGTGCGGGGTCATCACCTCGCGCAGGTTGCCGAGGTGGATCGGGCCGGACGGGCTCAACCCCGAGGCACACACGACGGGTTTGCCCGGCGCACGGCGGTCGGCTTCCGCCACCACCTCGTCCGCGAGCCGCGAAACCCAGTCCGCTTCGGTCGAGCGATCCACTACGAGCCACATCCCTTCACGCACATCGATGTGCCGATTATCCCCGGTCGGCCGTGCTCACCACATCCGGGGGCACCGTGGGCGCCGCGATTCCGATGACGCCGGCAATCGCGCCAATCGGGTCCGGCGACTCGATTTCCGACGTGGTCGGAATGCGCGCCCGACCGTTTCCGGCGGGTGGTGCCGCGGCCGGCGGTTACGGTGGGTCGTCCGCTCGGGAACAGGGGTTCGCACATGGTCAAGTTGGACCGCCTGGTGAACGTGCTCGGCGGCTACGGGGTGCGGCTGGTGTGCTGCCCGATGTCGCGGTCCGCGGAGCTGCGCAGCGTCGTGATGCACGAGGCGACCGACGCGCAGGCCGTCGGCGGTGACGTGTTCCTGGCCGTGGGTGCCGGGTCGGTGGCACAGGCCGTGGCGTGGGCGGTGGCGGCACGGGCGCGCGTGGTGCTGGTGCACGCCGGCACCGATGTGGAGCGGACGGCAGACGTGGCGCGGTCGGCCGCCGCAGCCGGGGAGGACGCCGGCGTCGCGGTGATGGTGGTCGACCCGGCGGTGTCGTGGAGCCACCTGGCGGGCGTGGTCTACGGGCTGGTGCTGGAGGGCCGGGAGACCGAGTCCGGGCGCGGTCCCACGGACCTGTTCGCGTTGGCCGACAGCCTGGCCGGCGAGGTCGGCGGCGCGGTGACCATCGAGGACCGGCAGTCCCGGGTGCTGGCGTACTCCGGTTCGCAGGAGGGCGCCGACCCGGCCCGGTTGGCGACGATCCTCGGCCGGCACGCCCCGGACCGGCTGCGGGACCTGTTCGAGCGGCGAGGGGTGTTCGCCTACCTCGACGCCCACGACGAACCGCTGTTCGTCGAGGAGGACCGCGAGCACGGCCTGACCGGGCGGATGGTCGTCGCGGCGCGCGCGGGCCGGGAGCTGCTGGGGTCGGTGTGGGTCACGTGCGGCACGCCGTTGACCGGTGCGCCGTGCGCCGCGCTGGCCGACGGCGCCCGCACGGTGGCGCTGCACCTGCTGCGCTCGCGGGCCAGCGCGGACCTGGAGCGGCAGGTCGAGTCCGAGCTGGTGATGCGCCTGCTCGAGGGCACGGCGGACGCCGCCACGGTGGTCAGCCGGCTCGGGCTGCACCAGGGCCCGCTGCGGGTCATCGCCGTGCGCGCGCACATCGCCGCCGAACGGCACGCCGCCCTCCTGCTGGCCTTCGACCGGGCCACCACGGGTTTCGGCTGGTCACGACCGGGGCGCAGCAGCCTCTCCGGCACCACGCTCTACACGATCCTGCCGGGCGAGCAGGTGCCGGCCGCGCGGGAGTGGGTGGACCGGCTGCGGGCCGCGCTGTCCGCGCAGGTGACGGTGACCGCCGGTGTCGGCGGCACGGCGTCCCCCGCCGACCTGCCCGCGAGCCGGCAGGAGGCCGACGAGTGCCTGGCCCTGCACGAGGCCCGGCCACCGGGCACGGTGCCACCCGCCTACGACGAGTCCTGGGACGACATCCTGCTGCAACGCCTGCGCGCCGCGTCCCGGGCGGGCCGCACGCCGGCGCGGGGACCGGTGGCCGAGTTGCGCCGCCACGACACCGACCACGCGACCCGGTACGTGCCGACGTTGCGCGCGTGGCTGGAGGCGCAGGGCGACCTGGCGCAGGCGGGTGAACGGCTCGGCGTGCACCCGAACACCGTCCGGTACCGGCTGCGGAAGATGGCCGAGGTGACCGCGCTCGACCTGGACGACGCCCGCAAGCGCCTCGCCATGATCATCGACTTGGCCGCGGCCGAGGACTGACGCCCGCTGTCGGTAGCCGACAAGACCACATGACCGGATTGTCGGGAACGGACAACGACCGGGTGCGACGCCCGAGCGATGCTGGCTTCGACAGCAGTTCCGCTCTGGTGTGGAGGTAGTCATGGTCGATGTCGGGCGCAGCGACGGCGGCCCCCGTTCGGCGGTCGTGGTCGGCGCGGGCATCGTGGGCCTGTCCACCGCCTGGTTCCTCCAGGAACGCGGGGTCGAGGTGACCGTGGTCGACCGCACCGGTGTCGCCGCCGGCGCGTCGTGGGGCAACGCCGGGTGGATCGCGCCGGGCCTGGCGATCCCGCTCAACGAGCCCACGGTGCTGCGCTACGGCCTGCGGGGGCTGCTGAACCCGGCCGCGCCGCTGCACGTCCCGCTGTCCGCGGACCCGGGGCTGTGGGCGTTCCTGGCGCGGTTCGCCGCGAACTGCCGGTGGTCGTCCTGGATCCGTGCCGTGCAGGCCAACCTGCCGTTCAACGACGAGTGCATCGAGGCGTTCGACGTGCTCACCGCGAACGGCGTGGACGCGCCCACGGTCGACGCGCCGATCACCGCCGCGTTCGAGACCCCGCAGCAGGCGCAGGGGCTGCTGCGTGAACTGCGGCGGATGGCCGACGCCGGCCAACCCGTCGACCACGTCGAACTCGACGGCGACGAGCTGCGCCACCACGTGCCGACGGCATCGCCGGCCCTGACCTCCGGTGTGCGCATCGACGGGCAGCGGCACATCGACCCCGGCGGTTACGTGCGGGCGTTGGCGCGGTCGGTCCTCGACCGGGGCGCGACGATCCGCCTGTTCGAGGTCGCCGACATCCGCGCCGACGGCGGCGGTGTCGCGGTGCGGTCGCGCGGCGGCGAGGGCGTGTCGGCCGACGTCGCGGTAGTGGCCACCGGGGCGTGGCTGTCGCGGCTGGCGTCCCGCTGGGGTGTGCGCGTGCCGGTCCGGGCCGGTCGCGGCTACTCGTTCACCGTGCCCGTCGACCGTCCCGTGCCCGGCCCCGTCTACCTGCCCGACGTGCGGGTGGCGTGCACGCCGTACCAGGGTGCGCTGCGGGTCGCGGGCACGATGGAGTTCCGCGACCCGGACGCGCCCGGCGTGATGGCACGCCTGGAGTCGATCATCGCGTCCGCCCGGCCGCTGCTCGACGGCGTGGATTGGGCGGAGCGCCGCGACGTGTGGGTCGGGCCGCGACCGGTCACGCCCGACGGTCGTCCGCTGATCGGCGCGGTGCGCCAACCCGGCGTGTACGTCGCCGGCGGGCACGGCATGTGGGGACTGGCGCACGGGCCCGTCACCGGTCGGCTGCTGGCCGAGCAGATCACCACCGGCAAGCAGCCGGAGGCGTTGCGCGCGGTCGACCCGCTGCGCTGAGCAGGACCGTCGACCACCAGGAGCGTCGACCACCACCGAGCCACCTTCCCGTCCGCGGAGCCGGCGCAGACCGACACCCGGCGCCACGGACACCCAAGCCGTCAGGGCGGCCCCCACCTCCCAGGCCGCCCTGACGGCAGCGGCACGCCGGTCCGGAACGCCCTGCGGGCGAGGTCAGCCGGCGGTGATCGTGTCGGTCGCGACGGTCCAGGCGCGGGCCTGGTCGCTGAGCGTGATGCCCAGACCGGGCCGGGTGGACAGGTGCATCCGGCCGCCGCTGGTCTCCAGCCGCTCGTTGAACAACGGGTGGAGCCAGTCGAAGTGCTCGACCCACGGCTCACGCGGGTAGGCCGCGGCGAGGTGGACGTGGATCTCCATCGCGAAGTGCGGCGCGAGCTGGAGGTGGTGGTGGTCGGCGAGGGTCGCGAGCTTGAGGAACTGCGTGATGCCGCCGACCCGGGGCGCGTCGGGTTGCAGGACGTCCACCGCGCCAAGCCGGATCAGCTCGTAGTGCTCCGCGACGCTGGTCAGCATCTCACCGGAGGCGACGGCCGTGGTCAGCGACCGCGCCAGCTCGGCGTGGCCCTCGGCGTCGTGGGCGTCGAGGGGCTCCTCGATCCAGACCAGCCCGAACTCCTCCAGCGCCCGGCCGACCCTGGCCGCCGTCGGCCGGTCCCACTGCTGGTTGGCGTCGACCATCAGCGGCACCCCGTCGCCGAGGTGCTCGCGGACGGCGGCGACGCGGCGCAGGTCCTCCGCCGGGTCCGGCAACCCCACTTTGATCTTGATGCCGCCGACGCCGGACTCCAGCGTGCGGGTGGCGTTGTCCTTGACCTGGTCGATCGACTCGTGCAGGAAGCCGCCCGAGGTGTTGTAGCAGCGCACGGAGTCGCGGTGGGCGCCGAGCAGCTTGGCCAGCGGCAGGCCCGCGCGCTTCGCCTTGAGATCCCACAGTGCCACGTCGAACGCCGCGAGCGCCTGCGTGGACGCGCCGCTGCGGCCGACCGACGCGCCCGCCCACACCAGCTTCGTCCACAGCCTGCCGATGTCGTTCGGGTCCTCGCCGACCAGGTCCGGCGCGACCTCGCGGGCGTGCGCGAACTGCGCCGGCCCACCGGCCCGCTTGGAGTAGCTGAAACCGACGCCCTCCAGCCCGGCCTCGGTGCGGATCTCGGCGAACAGGAAGGCGACCTCGGTCATCGGCCGCTGCCGACCGGTGAACACCTTGGCGTCGCTGATCCCGGTGGGCAGGGGCAGGGTCACGGACGACAGCGCGACCGAGGCGATCCGGTCGGGCACGGCAACGTGGTCGGGGGACATCGGGCTCCTAGGTAAGCGCTTTCCAACGGCAGGGGCAGGTAGACCTTTGGCGACGGTGGCGAGGCGGTGACCCGAGCTTACTAGGTCGGAACGACCGCGTCGGCGACGGAGCGGACCGGCCGGACCTCCACCAACGATCACGTCCGTAGCCCGGCCGTGGCGACGGAGGTCGACGGTCCGTCAGGACGGCTCCTCATCCGGATGAGCGGGGTTCACCAAGCCGACTGGCGTTCACCGCGCCCCGAGCGCGGGCGGTCCCGCGCCGGCACGCTCACCCCTGCGCCCACACATCGGGCGGGGACGGGGTTTCGCCATGCGGTCCAGAGTGCACCGGCACATGGCTTCGGTGTTGCCGGAGCTGTTCGACGAGCAGCCGGCGGCGATGGCGTACCTCGCGGTCGCCGGCCCGCTCGGCGAGGCGGAGAAGAAGCCGGTGCTGCCGCCGGAGTTCAACTGGCGCGACTACACCGTCATGCTGCTGCACGTCGCGGCCGAGATCGAGCACTCGCTGATGGTCCAGTACCTGTTCGCCGCCTACTCGATGGGCGGCCCGCAGGTGCCCGACGAGCTGCGGAAGAAGGTGCGCGGCTGGCAGGAGATCATCCTCGGCATCGCCAAGGAGGAGATGGGCCACCTCGTCACCGTGCAGAACCTGCTGACCTCGCTCGGCGGCCCGATCAACCTCGACCGCGAGGACTACCCGTGGGGCTCGGACTTCTACCCGTTCCCGTTCACCCTGCGCCGCCTCACCCGTGAGTCGCTGGCCGCCTACGTGGTCGCGGAAAGTCCCGCGAAGTGGACGGGTGACCTCGCCAAGAAGGTCAAGACGGACGCCGAGGTGGCCACGGGCAAGACCGTCAACCGGGTCGGCGAGCTGTACGGGCGGATCGACGCGATCCTCGGGAACCGCGAGCACATCCCGGACGAGCTGTTCCACGCGGAAACGCTGCCCTACCAGGCGTCCTGGGACGAGTGGGGACGCGGCTACACGCGCGGCGAACGCGGCCAGGACGCGGGCAACGTGGAGACCGTGAAGTCACCGGAGCTGCTGGTGTTCGGCGTGTTCTCCCGTGATTCGGCGCGCAAGGCGCTGCACGAGATCGGCGAGCAGGGCGAAGCGGTGGGAGCGGACGAACAGGACGAGACGTCCCACTTCAAGCGGTTCCTGGGCATCTACGCGGAGCTGGCCGAGCTGCCGCAGGGCAAGCAGGACCTGGTGGCCCGGCCGATCGCGGAGAACCCGGTGACCGCACACCGCCTGAACGAGTCGGTGGTGGTCCAGTACGCCGCGCGGACCGTGACGACCAACCCGATCACCGACCCGGGCACGGCGCTGTGGGGTCACCTGTTCAACCTGCGCTACCGGATGCTGCTCACCGACATCTCGCACGCCTTCCGGCTGGCCGGTCCGCTCGACAACGGCGGTGTGCTCACCGGGCGCGGCGCGCTGGTGCACCGGGCGTTCGCGGAGATGTACAACCTGCGCGCCCTGGCCGGGCGGCTGGTGGAGCTGCCGCTGGACAAGGACAAACCGGACGGCACACGGGCCGGGCCGCCGTTCGAGATGCCGTACAGCCTCGAACTGCCCGACCGCGACCGCGACCGGTGGCTGCTGCAACGCGACCTCGTGGAGGCGTCCCGGCTGCTGACCGACCAGCTGCTGGAGACGAACCCGGCCTGCGTCGGCGACCCGTACGTCGTGGCGCTGCGCGAGTCCGACCGGCGGGCGTCGGAGCAGATCGAGCACATCCTCGACCGGAAGGGGTGCACGGGATGACCGCGATCCTGGAACTGCGCATCCTGCCCCCGCTGGCCATCGGCCGGCTGGGCGCGGCGACCGAGCCGATGGACAACTACACCGCCGAGCTCGACCCGGACGAACCGCTCGCGCCACGGGTGCTGGTCCCCGCCCCGACCTTGCGGGTCGACCGCACGTCCGGCGAGATCGTCGACGACGAGGTTCCCGAGGAGCTGCGGTTCACCGACGGGCACGGCAAGGTCAAGCCGGTCGCGCCGTTCGTGGAGGTCTGGGCGCTGACCGAGGAGCTGGTGCTGCGCCCGCTCACCATGGAGCTGTTGCGCGCCAACAAGGTGGAGCCGAAGGACGTGCGGTGGCGCACCCGGGTCGGCAACCACAAGATCGAGCGCCGCACGTACGACCTGAAGGACCGGGTCGACGCCGACACCGGCTGGTTCACGGATCACGGCGAGCACGCGCTGACCGGGCGGTGCGCCAACTTCCTGGCCGACAAGACCTTGCCGCTGGGCCACGTGCGGTACATCAAGCCGACGGCGGAGTACCCCGGCATCCGGCTGCGCTTCACGCCCGCGGGCGGGTACGTCTACGGCTCGGGCGGCATGATCGGCGAGCACGACCCGAACGTCGTGGACGCCCTCTACGACTCGACGAAGGGCACTTGGCGCGGTCACGTCGACAAGCCGGGCGATCCGCGGCTGACCATCCCCAACAGCATCTACGCCGGTGACGACGGACCGCACGGCACGTGGATCAGCCGGGGCTACCTGGACGACGAGTGCGACGGCCTGGTGGACGTGGAGCTGACCGTGGGCGGCCGGAAGCTGACGGCCTACGGCCGCATCGGCGCCGGCCCACCCGCCTACGCGCCGGACAGCGTCCCGGTGCGCACCATCGCGGACGAGCTCGACCAGGCGCTGTTCGGGCCGAGGGCGGGCGACCACGACACCCCGGAGGACGCGCACAAGGTGGCCGAGGAGGTCCTGCGCCGGGCGCTGGAATCGGTGCGGCTGATGAACACCGCGGTGATGAACGGCAACACCGTGGACGGTCGGGTCGACGCGGCCAGCACGATGGTGCGGCAGGACTCGGCCGACACCGGCCGCACGTTCGAGCCGATCATGGCTCCGTCCCTGGTGGACACCGCCGCGGTCTTCGCCCTGCACCAGGACGTCCTCGCCGCGCTGCGCAGCGGCACGGCACCCTGGTTCGCCGACGTGCTGCGCGACTACGACGAGGTGGGCGACCTCACCGCCAAGGGGAGGCGGAAGATGCCGGCGTTGATGCGCGGCGCGGACGGCCGGTCGCTGGCCCTCACCCGCCGCCAGGTCGACCTGGTGCGCAAGGCCGCCCGCCAGGAGATCTTCCGACAGGGCCAGGGCGCCGACGAGTCCGGAGGACCGGGATGAGCGACGACGAACTCCGCATCCACCCGCTGAACCTCACCGCGCAGATCGACCACCGCGCCGCCGGCAACCCCCCGAGCACCCTGCCGGAGTCCGCGATCTCCAACGCCTACCCCGGCCTGGAGTTCGACATCCGCAACATCTGGCGCAGGCTGCTCGTCGGCATCGAACTGCACGAGGCCGACAACTACGTCGTGGACGCCGACGCGGACCACGAGCGGCTCAAAGGCCGCCGGCTGCTGGCCGTGGCGGGCCACGACGTCATCGGAGACCTGGTCGGGCCGACCCGCCCCGGCGCCGACCCCGGTCCGCTGACGTCGGCGGTCAACCCGGACGGCGTGATGATGCTGGAGTGGTCCAACTCCCTGGCCGACGTGCTGGCCGACCACGCGGGCGAGACCGTCACGTGCCTGTTCACCAGCGGCCCGGCGCCGAACCCGGTCGGCAAGCCCGCCAAGGTGCCCGATCCGTCGGTGGAGGAGGTCGAGCTGGAGGTCCGGTCGCTGTTCGCGCACAGCGAGGCGGCCGGTGGCCCGCTGCCGGTGATCGCCGAGGAGATGGCCGGACCGGGCGACCTGACCCGTGGCCTCTGCTCGCCCTGGCAGAACGACTACCGCGAGTGCGCCTGCTACTACTGGGCCGCCAGCCGGCCGGACTACGTCAACGTCGAGCTCACCGGGCTGGGCACCAGCACCGGCAACCACTGGTTCGCCAAGGACCGGGAGCCGCGCGAGTACGTGCTGGACAACCGCACCGACTCCCGCCTGGTCAGCTACGACGACTTGTTCCGGGACTGGCAGGGCAGGCTGCGGTTCATCGTCGGCGGCGACGACGCGCCGGAACACGTCGAGACCGAGCCGGGTGACCGGTGACCGCCCGGGAGCTGTTCGAGGCGTCCGGGCCGGTCCACCCCGACGTCCACCTGCTGCGCACCGAGGACGGGCCGCGCGTCCTGCTCGCCGACGGCAGCCGCCTGTTCGGCGTCGGCCAGGCCCTCCACGACCGCCTCGACGCCGCCCGTCGCGACCCGGACCCGCGGGTGCTGGACGCGCTGCTCGCCGACCTGGGCGTGGACGCGCCCCGGCAGATCGACGACACCACGCCCGACCCACCGCCGGTGCGGGCGCTGTCGCTGGCCGTCGCCCAGAAGTGCAACCTCGGCTGCACCTACTGCTACGCCCAGCAGGGCGACTTCGGCGGACCGGCCAAGAACATGCCGGCGGCGACCGCGTTCACCGCCGTGGACACGCTGTTCCGCCAGGCCGCCCCCGGTGAACGGGTCAACCTCGCGTTCCTCGGTGGCGAGCCGATGATGAACCGGCCCGTGGTCCGCGCCGCCACCGAGTACGCGGAGGTCGTGTCGGGTCGGACGGGTGTGCCGGTCACGTTCTCCATCACGACCAACGGCACTCTGCTCACGCCCGAGGACGGAGAGTTCTTCGAGGACCACGCGTTCGCCGTGACGATCAGCCTCGACGGCGTCGGCGCGCGGCACGACCTGCTGCGACCCCACCGCGACGGCCTCAGCAGCTACCAGCGGATCATGGACCGGGTGGCACCCCTGCTCGTCGCCCAGCGGCGGATGCAGGTGTCGGCCCGCGTCACGGTCACACCGCTCAACCTGGACCTGCCGCGGACCCTGGACGAGTTCACCGCCGCCGGGTTCCACGGTGTCGGGTTCTCCCCCATGCTCAGCTCACCGAACGGTCGCGGCGAGATGGCGCTGGCGGACCTGGAGGTGATGCTGGACCAGATGACCGCGTGCGGCGAGGAGTTCGTGCGCCGGGTCCTCGCCGGCCGGCGCTACCCGTTCACCAACCTGGCCACCGCACTCCGCGAGATCCACCGGGGCACGCACCGGCCGTACCCCTGTGGCGCGGGTGCGGGCTACCTCGGAGTGTCGGCCGACGGCGACCTGGCGGCGTGCCACCGGTTCGTGGGTGACGAGGACGGCGCGATGGGCGACCTGGCCGGAGGGGTGGACGACGTCAAGCGCGCCCGGTGGCTGACCGACCGGCACGTGCACCGGCAGGAGCCGTGCAACGGGTGCTGGGCCCGGTACCTGTGCGGCGGCGGGTGCCACCACGAGGTGATCAACCGGGGCCGGCCCGCGTGCGAGTACATCCGCGGCTGGCTGCACCACTGCCTCACCGTCTACAGCCGCGTGCTCGCGGCGCGGCCCGACTACTTCGCCGGATGACGACCTGGGACGTGTGCGTGATCGGCGGCGGGCCGGCCGGGTCGGTGTGCGCGCTCCGCTTGGCCCGGCTCGGCCACCGCGTCGTGCTGGTCGAACGCCGGGTGTTCCCGCGTCCGCACGTGGGTGAGTCGCTGTCCCCCGGCGTGCCTCCGCTGCTGGACCACTTGGGCCTGCGGCAGGCGTTGGACGGGGCGGTGCCGTCACCGGCCGCCCTGGTGCGCTGGGAGGACGCCACCGTCCGCCTGGTCGAGCCGGACCCGCGCGCGGTGACGGTGGACCGGGGGCGTTTCGACCGGGCGCTGCTGTCCGCGGCCCGCGCCGCCGGGGTGTCGGTGCTCCAGCCGGTGCGCGCGGTGCGTCCCCGCCGCGGCCCCGCGGGTTGGGAGATCCCGGCGGGGCTCGACGTGCTGCGGGCGCGGTTCCTGGTGGACGCCAGCGGGCGGCGGCGCGCGTCGGGCGGCACGACCACCGCCACCGGCCCGAGGACGCTCACCCTGCACACCACCTGGCGCGGTGACGGCCCGACCCGGCTCGGCACCGGACCTCGCACCTGGTGCTGGGGCGCGCCGCTGCCCGGTGGCGCGTTCCGGGCCATGGCGTTCGTGGACGCCGACCTCCTGCGCGCGCACGCCGTGGAACGCCTCTACCACCACCTGCTCGACAGCACCGGCCTGTTCCCGGACCGCCCGTCGGCAGGCGCCGTCGCCGTGTGCGACGCCACCGGCTACCGCGACGACTCCCCCGTCACCGAGGACTCGGTCAAGGTCGGCGAGGCGTCGTTCACCCTGGACCCGCTGACGTCGTCCGGTGTGGACAGCGCGTTGCAGAGCGCGATGGCCGCCGCCGTCACCGCGCACACCCTGCTGTCGGACGGCGACCGCGCCGCCGCGCTCGCCTTCTACCGCGACAGCCGGGACCGGGCGGTGGCCCGGCACACCACGTGGACCGCCGCCCACTACCACCGCTGCGAACCCCACCGCGACCAACCGTTCTGGCTCCGCCGCGCCGCGCCGGCCCCGCCGACTCCCGTGACGCCGCCGCTGACGCCCGACCACCTGCGCCGACCCGTTCGCCTGTCGTCCGACGCCGCCGTGGTGCCCACCCCGTGCCCGGTCGGGGACCTGGTGACGATGCGCCGTGCGCTCACCCATCCCGCCCTGCCCGCGCCGATCGCCCACCTCGGTGACGCCGAACTCGCCCCGCTGCTGGACTGCGTGAAGCACTCCGCTTCCCTGGCCGACCTGCTCCGCACGTGGTCCGCCCGCCTGCCCGCCGGACGCGCCGAGGCGACGGCGGAATGGCTGTACGGCAAGGGGTTGCTCGTCACCGACTGACCGGTGAGCGGGTGATGACGTCGATGCGGGTGTCCTCGGTCGACGTGATGACGTAGGTCGCGTCGCGGCCACGCTGCCACTCCGACGCGACCAGGAAGTACCGGTCCCGGGTGTGGATCAGCATCCGCAGGCCGCTGTAGCGGAACCTGAACCGCGAGCCCTCCTGCTCGATCGGCGCCACTCCGACGCCGGGGCCCGCGATGGCGAGGCGTTCGGCGCTGTAGAGCACGACTTCGGGCTGGCGGGGCAGCCCGGCGACGAATCGATCACCGAACTCGTTGCCCGTGCGGTGGGCGTGCACGGTGACCAGCCAGATGCCGCCGATGACGGCCAGTGCCGGCAGGACGGTCGCGCCGACGGGTGAACTCGTCCCGGTCGTCGAGCCGACGTACACCAGCCCGGCCGCCGCGACCGTGAGGATCGCGGGCAGCCACCAGCCCAGCGGCTTGCCCACCGCGTCCTGGGCGGCCACGCCCAGCGCGACCACCGCCAGCCCCAGCGCGCACAGGACCGTGACGACGCGGATGGCGCCCCTGGCGATCCGGTGCGCGCGGTGCTGCCGCCCGGGGTCCATCGCGGGCGCCACCCACCGGCGGTGCGCCGCGGCGAGCGCCACGAGGACCGCGCCGAGGCCGATCAGCGGCGGGAACGCCGAGTTGATGCTCCGCAGGATGTAATCGGCCGAGGCCAACTCCAGCAGGCTCAGGCTGACCCCGAACCGGTCGTAGGTGGCCGCCGTCCGGACCCAGCCGAAGTAGTACAGCACCGCCGAGATCACGGCCGCCTCCGACAGCAGCGCCACCAGCCGCGGCCACGGGGCCGCCGGCTCCGGTGACTGCTTGCCTGCGCCCATCTACTGCCCCGTGGTGGTGGTGACCGTTGGCGACGTCGGCTCCGGGGTCAGCGTCGGCTCGGGAATCAATTCGGGCACGAGTCCGGTGGACGGCTCCGTCGTGCTCGGCGACGGGGTGAGCGGCTCGGTGAGCCATGGGGTGGGCTCGACGGGCGAATCCGGCGTGCTCGGCGACGGGGGGATGGCCGACGGCTCGGGGAACAGCGGTCCGGGTGTCGCCGGCGACCCTTCCGCCATCGTGGCGGTGGCCGCGCCCGTGGGCACCTCGTCGCCACCCTGGCCTGGCGCTGTGGTCACGATCCCGGTCGCGGTCGCGGTCGTCGTCACGCCGGTGGGGTGACCGGGTGTCGACCCCTGTCCCCGGCACGACGCCAGGACTGCGAGCGCGGCCACGCACAGGCCGACGATCGCAGCGCCTCGCGGTTTCATCCCCCTGCTCATGCAGACGAAGTCGCGCGGCCCGAACCGACATTTCGCCCCGCGCCGATAGTTCACCCGATCGTGTGTCGAGTCAGGCGCGGTGCGGGCGGACCGGTTGGCGCAGAACGGTCTTGAGCTTCGCCGGCTCGGCGCGACGCGGGTCACCGATGTAGACCTCGTGGTGCAGCCCGGTCATCACCAGGTCGTTGGCCGCCAGGTATTCGTCGTGGAGGGTCGCCAGGATCGGCGTTTCGTCGTCGTACGAGCCGATGTGCAACACCTGCGCGCACGTTCCCTCCTCCAGCCGCTCGTGGCGCACTTCGGCGACGGCCGGGAGCTTCTTCTTCGCCAACGTCGCCTCGACGGCGCCCTCGACGTCCTGCGCGGTGATCCACTCCGGCTGGCTGATCAGCATTCGCCACTGCCACGAGTCCTTCTCGCGGGCCGTGAACACCGCCGGGTCGTCCGACCACCACAACCCTTCGAGCGGGCCGACCACGAAGTCACGGCCCGCGCGCTTGCTCGCGAACTTCAGGGCGTACGCCACCGAGTACAGCGCCTCGACCGCTCGCGCGTACTCCGGCGCCGTGTTCGGGTCGCCCTCGCCCGCGCACGCGATGAACTGCTGCGGCGGCACGTCGACCAGCGCCCAGCCCCGGTTCTTCGGCGCGTACAGCTCCTTCAGCTCTCGTTTCACGTCGTACGGGGTCATCCCTGCACTCCTCGGTAGGTGGCCAGCCACGTCTGCTCGGCTTCGAGCTGGTGGAGCGAGTAGTCGAAGATCGCGCGGACGAAGTCCGGCGCGTCGGGCGGGGCGGCGGCCCGGACGGCGGCGATCCGGTCGGCCAGTGCCTCCGCTCGTCGGGCCAGCGCGGCGCGCAGCCGTTCGGGCGGGACCACCGGCTGGTTGGCCAGCCCGACGAGCACCGGCGGGAACACCGGCCGCAGGGTCGCGATGGCTTCCTCGGCACCCGCAGCGCACGCCTCGCGTCCGCGCTCGGTCGGCTCGAACACCCTGCGGGACTTGCCTCGGCCCGGCTCGCCGCCGCCTGACTCGCCGCCGCTCTCTGTGATCAGGCCGCGGTCACGGAGCTTCGTGAGCAGGTAGTAGATCGAGCTGAACCCGATCTCGGTCCACTCGCGCAGGCCGCGGGTCGTGATGACCTCCTCCAGTTCGTAGCCGTGGCGCGGCTTCTCCACCAGCAGGCCCAGGAGCGTCAGCTCGGCGGGCGTGAGACGTTCGGACACGTCGCTATTCTAGCACTAGAATACTCAGCCCGCCGTTGTCGGAGGTCACGCGTAGCCTGGGAGGCCGACGATCACCCACCGACGAGAAGGGGCTGATGGTGCCGCGGCCATCCGCACTGATCGGGGCGCTGGCGGTGGCGCTGGTAGCGCTCGGAGCGTGCACCGCAGCGCCGTCCGAGAACCCGGCGACCACCAACGACGCCCCACCGCCGAGTGCCGGTGCCGCACCGAGCGAGAGCGCACCGCCCGCCGACCGCGTGTACGTGTCGTTGGGCGACTCGTACGCGACCGGTTACCGACCGCCGGCAGCCGGCACGTCCGCGAGCGCCGACCAGGGCGGCTTCGCCCACCTCGTCGCCGAGCGGTCGGACCTGCGGTTGATCAACGTCGCGTGCAGCGGCGCCACGACCACCCAGCTGCGCGACGGACCCGCCTGCTCGCCCGGCAACGCCGCTCCCGGCGCACCCGACCCGGCGGGCCTCGGCCAGCTCGACGCGGCGGTGCGGGCACTGCGCGAGCACCAGGGCCGGGTGGGCCTGGTGACGGTGGTGATCGGCGGGAACGACCTGGCGCCGTGCGCGCAGGCGTCCGATGCGCTGGGCTGCGCGTCCCAGGCCGTGGCGAACGTCCGGGCCGGCCTGGCCGCCGCCCTGCCCGCGTTGCGCGAGGCCGCCGGCGATACCCCGATCGTGGGCCTGACCTACCCGGACGTGTTCCTCGGGGCGTGGGTGTCCCCCGCGTTCCCGAACGGCCGGGACCTCGCGCGCCTGTCCGTGCCGCTGTTCCGGGACCTCTTCAACGCCGCGCTCAAGGCCGAGTACGAGAAGGTCGGGGCGGCGTTCGTGGACGTCACCGCCTCGACCGGCGGCTACGGGTCGTTCACCGAGCTGACCCAGGACCCGACGTACGGCTCGATCCCGACGTCGGTGGCGAAGGTGTGCGCGCTCACGTACTTCTGCGGGTACACCGACGTCCACCCGACGCCGGACGGCCACGAGGCGATCGCCGCCGCAGTCCTGACCGCCACCGGCCGCTGAGCCGACGACGCCCACCGGAACTCACCACGCGGACATTCGGGGGAAGGCACGATTCCCGTGCCGTGACGCAATTCCCCACGACGAAGGAATAACCGTTTCCGGGAAATGCGACTTATACCGGGCGGTCAGGACTTCGGCGACGCCCGTCCGCGATTTCCCTTCGGGACTCCGACTCGTGGGCTGGCGCACGCGGTGGGTCGGCTCTACCATCGGCGCTCGGAACGACCAGGCCCACCGGGAGGCGGGCCGTGGTTCCGCGTTTCGCACGACCACCGCTGATTCACCGTTGTCGATCCCGCCATCGCGGTAATCGACGGCCGATGAAGCGATCCGCGGCACCAACGCTGCGCGCACATCCGTTGAACTCCGACCGGTCGGACCGATCCCGACACCGCGACGGAGCAAGCACGTGGGCGACGGCCCCGGCCCACATGCTCCGAACGGCACAACGACGTGTCGCTTGAGGACGATCCCGTTTGGTGAAGGGCGCAGTGTGAACCCCACCCCCGTACCGGGTCTGGTCTCGGTCGTCATGCTGGTCAGGAACCGCTTGGAGTACACCCGCCGGGCGTTGGCGTCGCTCGCGCGCGCGTCCGGCGACTTCGAGGTCGTCGTGGTGGACAACGGGTCCGACGACGGCACCGCCGAGTACCTGGCCGCTGTGGACCTCGACCGACCCCTGACCGTGCTGCGCCACGAGGACGATCGCGGCGGCAGCGAACGGCGCAACGTCGGCGCGGCGGTGGCGCGCGGCGAGTTCCTGTTCTTCCTCGACAACGACGTGCTCGTGGACGACCCGGAGGTGGTCCGGGTGCTGGTCGCCGAGCTCACCGCCGATCCGGGGCTGGCGGCCGTGTCACCGCTGCTGCTCTACCCCGGCGACGTGGCGTTGGTGCAGTGCGCGGGCGGCGGGTCCACCACCGACGGTCGGATCGGACCGGTCGGGCGTGGGCAACCCCTCGGCGCCAGGCACCGCGAGCACCGCGAGGAGACGTGGGCGCCCACCGCGGCGCTGATGGTCCGGCACAGCTCGTTCCAGCGGGTCGGCGGGTTCGACGAGGCGTTCGACCCGGTCTCGCTGTGCGAGGACATCGACCTGTGCTGCCGCCTGCGCGCCGACGGCGAGCGGATGCGCCACATCGGATCGGTGGCGATGCGGCACTTCGAGGGCACCACGTTCAACCACGTCGGCCACGACAAGCTCCCGATCTGGAAGCGGCACATGCGGGTGATCCGCAGCCGCTGGTCCGACGTCTTCGCCACCGGACCCCGGCACACGGCCGCGGACCTGGAGTGGGTGCCGGTCCAGAAGGACTACTCCGACCTGGACCGGCCGCGGGTGTCGGTGCTCGGCGACCCGGAGTCCGCGTCGGCCGACCTGAGCTTCTTCGCCAGCGACCGGGTGCTGGCCACCGCCGAGCCCGCCGACGTCCGGGTGGTGGTCGTCGGTGCGGACGAGGTGCCGCCGCTGCCGGGCGTGCGGGTCGTCGGCGTGACCGATCCGGACGCCTCGGAACCCGCCGAGCACCGGGTGCCCTGGGTGCTGCGCGACGGGACGCGACTGGTGGAGACGGTGCCCGCGGAGGGTGTCGTGGTGCGAGCGCCGGACACGGCCGCCGTCCTGACCGCGTTGCGCCGGGGGTTGCACGTCCTGGTGGGCAAGCACGCCGTGGACGACGCCGTGCTCGACGCCGCGCGGAAGGCGCCGGGCCGGTGCTCGGTCGACCTGCCGTGGGCGCACCACCCGGACCTGACCGCGCTGGGCAAGGCCGTCAGCGACGGGCGCTCCGGGGTACCGCAAGGCTTCGCGGTGCGCCTCGACCACGTGACGGCCGAGCCGGACCTGGTGACCGGGCTCGGCCCGGACGTCTTGGACGCAGTCGAACGGGTGCTCGGCGCGCCCGTGACCGGGGTGCGGACGGTGGAAGCGACCCCCGACCTGGTACGTGCCGTGGCGGTGGCCGGCGGCGTGACCGGGACGGTCGAGGTGAGCCGGGGCGAGCCCAGGTTCACCATCTCGGTCACGGGCACGGACGGCGCGCTGACCGCGGACCTCGTGGCGTCACCGGCGCACGGCTCGTACGCGGACTTCGTCGGTGCCCTGCGCGGCGGACCGGTGCCGTTGACCGACCTGGACGCGGCCGGCGGGCTGTTCGGCCTGGTACCGGTGTGGCGTTCGGAGGTGTCGGCGCTCCTCGCCGGCGCGGCGGACCGATGACGACCCGCGTTCGTGAGACGTTCCCCGCCCGGCGGCACGGGCGGGCCGGAACTGGGAGAGCAGTGGGATGAACCTGGTCTACGCGATGCGCGCCGCAGCCGCCGCCGGAGGGTGGCTGGACCGACCGGCCTACCAGGTGGACGGCGCCGTGCTGACCCACCTCGACGTGTACGCCGGGGCGGCCCGCGTGGCCGGCGCCCTGGTCCGCGCGGGCGTGCAGGCCGGTGACCGGGTCGCGATCCTCCTGGACGACGGGCCGGACTTCATCCTCACGTTCCTGGGCGCCGTCCACCTCGGCGCGGTCGCCGTGCCGATCAACCCCCGCCTGCACCCGGACGAACTGCACCGGGTCCTCGGCACCGCCCGACCGGCGCTGGTCGTGTGCCGACCGGACGACCGGCGGTCGCTGCGCGGCGACGCCCCCGTGACCACCTTCACCGAACTCGAAGGGGCGCAACCGATCCCGCCCGCACCGCGCGCCGGGGACGACCAGGCGTACGCGACGTTCACCTCGGGCACCACCGGCGTGCCCAGGCTGTGCCCGCAGCTGCACGGCGACCCGATCGTCCACCACCGGACGTTCGCCGTGCCCGCGCTGGGGCTGGGACCGGACGACGTCGTCCACTCGGTGTCCAAGCTGTACTTCGCCTACGGCCTGGGCAACTCCCTGCTGTACCCGCTGATGAGCGGGAGCCTCGTGGTGCTGAACCCGAATCCCCCGCAGGTCGAGGACGTGTTGGCGATCGTCGAGAAGTACGGCGTCACCGCGTTGTTCGCGGTGCCGACGTTCTACAGCCGGCTCGTCGCCCACCCCGATCGGGACCGGCTGGCCGACCTCCGCATCGCCGCCGCCGGTGGCGAAGTCCTGTCGACGGCGGTGGAGGAGCGGCTGATGGCCGTGCTGGGCGACCGGCTGCTCAACGGGATCGGCACCACCGAGGTCGGCCAGGCGTTCACCCACAACACCCCGGGCGCACGCAGGGTGGGCACGGTCGGGCGTGCGCTGCCGCCGTTCGAAGTGCGCGTGGTGGACGATTCGGGCGACCCCGTGGAGCCCGACGTGGTGGGCCGGTTGCAGGTGCGCGGACCGACCATCACGCTCGGCGTCGATGACGACGGCGAGGTCGAGCGCGCGCAGGACTGGTACTCCACCGGCGACCTGGCCTCGATCGACGCGGACCGGTTCGTGCGCGTCACCGGCCGCTTGGACGACATCGAGAACGTCGGCGGGATCAAGGTGCACCCGCTGGAAGTGGAGCACCTCCTCGGGAGTCACCCGCTGGTGCGCGAGGCGGCGGTGTGCGCGGTGGCGGACGACGACGGGACGTTCCGGTTGCGCGCCTACGTGGTGCGGGTCGACTCGCCGGTCGGCGACGACGAGCTGGAGGACGACCTGACCTCCTTGGCCCGTCGCCACCTCACGGCGTACAAGGTTCCACGCCGGGTGGTGTTCGTGGAGTCCTTGCCGCGCACCGGATCGGGCAAGCTGCGCCGGCACGTGGTGCGGGAGTGGAAACCCTGACCACGCCGGTGGTCAGCCGAGGTTCTTCCGCATCACGTCCCACTCGGTGCGGCACAACCCGCAGTCGGTGCCGACGAACTGCGCCCTGCTCGCCTGATCGCCCTTGAGGTGCCACTTCAGCCAGTGGCCGCCGACCCGGCCGAACTCGCCGCCGTTGGGTTCGGCGAACGTGCCGTAGTGCCCGACGTCGAGGTTGCCCATGAACGCGGGCAGGCCCGCCGGCAGCCGCTGCCAGTCGTCCATCGCGTTCGGGTAGGCGATGTCGTCCGGTCCGCCGATGAAGTAGGCGATCGGCACCCGCAGGCGCTGCAACAAATAGTTCTGCGAGTCGTTCAGCAGGCCGCTGTTCCACAGGACGGTCGTGGTGAGCCGCGGGTCGGCGGCCACCTCGTAGGTCTCGATGCCGCCGCAGGACTGACCCATCACCGCGATCTTGGTGGTGTCGATCCTGCCCCGGTACTTGCTGCCGAACCGCGAGTTCTCCGCGATCGCCCAGTCGATGGCGTCCACGAGCATGTCCGAATCGGTCGACCCGGACCCGCCCGGACGGCCGTTAGCGATGACCAGGAACCCGTGCGAGGCCCACTCCGTGAGGATGTTCTCGAACCAGGTCCCGTCCGCGCGGCAGGCGCCGTTGCCCCACGCCACGATCGGCAGCTTGATCCCCGCGGGCAGGGTATCGGGCCGGTAGATCGTGTGGTTCGACAACCGGAAGGTCGTCTCGTAACCGGCGGAGTACGGCCCCGATCCGCCCGTGGCCGAAGGTGGTGCGCCGGTGGACGCCAAGCCGGTTGACGCCGAACCGGTTGACGCCGAGCCGGTCGACGCCGTGGTCAAAGCACCGACCACGACCAGGACGCCGAGAATCGCGCTGCGCAATCGCATGGACTTCTCCATCGCTGCTGAAAGGGTGGATTTGTGCGGCGTGGCCCGAATCGTGGCGCGCGAAGTCGGCTCGCAGCCACCAACAGGGTGGGTGACCGGCGAAACCACCGATATCGCACCGGTCGGCGGCAAGTGTCCCGCTTTACGCCGAACGGGGTCGGGTTGTGCGGAACGGTGATCCTCTTCGCCGCCCCTGCTTTATCGTTCGGGAATGATGGCCGGTAGGGGAGGCACCGGGCCGTTCGCCCACGGGGCCGAGGGGTGGCGGGTCCGGCTACGTGCCCGGTACGGGGGTGAAGTGCTCGGCGCCGGTGTCCTGTTACCCCGCGGGCACGTCCTCACCTGCGCTCATGTCGCGCTTGCCGCCAAGGACCTCACCGTCGACCTGGTCGGCTTGCGCGGCTCCCCCGCCGTCAACGCCCGCATCATCGCCTGCGTGCCGGCGCACGGGGTCGACCGCGGGGACGTGGCCGTGCTCAAGCTGGCGACCGACCCGCCGCCCGGAGCCGGTGCGGTGCTCCACCGGACCGCCCTCACCTGGGACCGGCAGGTCCACGCCCTCGGCTACCCGAACGGCAAGGGGCTCGACATCGGGGTCTGGGCGCGCATGACGGTCGCCGCGTGGGCCGGGTCCGAATGGCTCCAGATGAACCGCCGTTCGGTCGGCGAGCAGCGCGTCCGGGCCGGGTTCAGCGGGTCCGGGGTCGCCGACGACGCCACCGGGCACATCATCGGCATCGTGGTCAGCGAGTACACCGACGACGACGCGGGGCTCTCGTGGATGCTGCCCGTCGCCGCCATCGAGGCGCACCTCCCGCTCATCTCCGAGTGGGTGCAGGGCGACAGCGGCATCGACCCGCTCTTCACGTCGGCCGCCACGGGCACCCGCGTCGCCGCACGCGTCCGCGAGGTGGTGGACTGGCTCGGTCGACGGCAGGACGGCGCGGCCGTGCTGATCATCGTCGGGGACGAGCTGGCCGACCTGCGGCAGGCGGTGGCGCTGTCCGGCGTCGGCGGCTCCCCCGAGCCCGACCTCGCCATGGACGTCGAAGGCCTCACCGCCGAAGAGGTGTCCCGGCGCATCGTGGACCGCGCCGGGCTCGCCGTCCACGGCTCCAGCACCGAACGCGTCCAGGCCGGCACCCCGCCCATGACCATCGTCGTGGACGGCATCGACCAGGCCGACGAGCCGCAGGCCCTGCTCGACGAGGTGTTCCGGCCCATGGTGACCAGCGGCGCGCGACTCGTCTTCGGCTTCCGCCAGGACGACTCCGCGAGCATCGCCGCCGCCCGCGCCCTGGCCCGGGACGCGGTCACCGCCCGGCTCGACGGGTTGGCCGAACGCGTCACCGCGCTGCTCCGGGCCGAACCCGCCGGCAACGCCGGCAGGTTGCGCATCAGCCTCACCGCCCTGCGCCGGGCCGCCGCCGAGGACTGGGCGCTGGTGGCCGAGCAGCTGCCCCGGTTCGACCGCGCCGTCGCCCGCGCCGAAGACGCGCGGACGGCCGCGCGGCAGGACGAGAGCACCAGGTCCGACCTGCGCGGGCTGCTGGACGCGTGGCAGGCGAAAGCGGGCGACGGCGGGCTCGTGGAGCACATCGGCACCGCCGCGGCCTACCGCAAGGCGCACGCGTCGCTGGCCGCCGAGCCGTTCGACGTGGCCGCCGCCCGCGAGGCCGTGCGGGTGTACCAGGACGCGGTGCGCCAGGCGTTGGCGAGAGGGGAGCACGGATGACGGCCTGCACCAGGCTGCGCTGCAACGGCACCATCGACGACACCGGCTACTGCGACGACTGCGGGCGTCCGGCCGAGGTGCCGCGCGGGTCCACGTCGACCGGCCAGAGCAGCCGCCGGTCGCGCAGCGACGACCCGTTGTCGCTGCCGATCTTCGACTTCCCCGACCCGACCAGCCGCATCCTCACCGATCCGCAGGTACCGGTCCGGGTCCGGCGGTGCGGCAACCCCGACTGCCCCGACCCGACCGCGCTGCCCGGCCAGGGCGCCGGGTTCTGCCTGGCGTGCGGCACCGCGTTCTCGTTCCTGCCGAGCCTGGAACCGGGTGACCTGGTCGCCGACCAGTACCTCGTCGTCGGCTGCTTCGCCCGTGGCGGGCTCGGCTGGATCTACCTCGCCAAGGACACCCACCTGGACGACAACCCGGTCGTCCTCAAAGGACTGATCGACGTCGCGGACGCGGACCTGGCCACCGCCGAGCGGCAGGCCCTGACCACCATCGACCACCCGAACATCGTCCGCATCTTCAACTTCGTCAGCCACCCCGAAGCGCACACCGGCACGCCGCGCACCTACATCGTCATGGAGTACGTGGACGGCCTGGTGCTCAACGAGGTCGCCGAGCGGTCGCGCCACGGTTCGCTGCCGCTGGGCGAGCCGCTGCGCACCGAGCACGTCATCGCCGCCGGGCTCCAGGTGCTGGCGGCGTTCGACTACCTGCACGAACGCGGTCTGCTCTACTGCGACCTCAAGCCCGACAACGTGATCGTCCGATCGGGTAGGCACGGCGAGCGCGGCAACCGGATCAAGCTGATCGACCTCGGCGCGGTCCGGCGGGCCGGCGACCGGTCCGGCAAGGTCGTCGGCACCCCGCCCTTCCAGGTGTCCGAGTCCGAGATCGCCGAGCGCGGCCTCACCGTGCAGTCCGACCTGCACACCGTCGGCGAGCTGATGCGCCAGTTGTACCTCGCGACGGCGGACCGCACCGGCCAGTACGGCACGGACGACCGGCAACGCGTCGAGGTCGGCCTCGAATCGTTCCGCCGCGCCTACACCCGTGCCCTCGACCGCGACCCGGACCGCCGGTTCGCCTCCGCCGCCGACATGGCCGACCAGCTGCGCGGCGTGCTGCGCGAGGTGGCGTCGCTGCGTGACGGGCAGCCGCGGCCGGAGCCGTCGACCCTGTTCGTGCACACCGCCACGCTGCTGGACGACGGCCTGGGCGCCGTGCCCCCGTTGCGGCGGTGGATCGACGCGACGCCGGACGACCTGCCGCTCGACCACGGCCGGCCCGCGCCGGACGTGGTGGCCGTCGGCCTGCCCGTGCCCCGTGCCACCGCCGACGACCCGGCGGCCGACGTGCTGGCCGCCGCCGACGCCGAAGACCCGCAACGCCTGCTCGGCCGGCTGGAGGCGGAGGGCCTGAGGACGCCCGAGACGGCGTTCGTCCGGTGCCGGGCGGGGCTCGCCGCGCGTGACCTCGGTACCGCGGCCGAGAGCCTGGACCAGGCGCGGGACCTGCTCGGCGGCGACGGCGACTGGCGGCTGCGGTGGCACGAAGGGCTCATCGCGCTCGCAGGTGAGGACGTCGAGCAGGCCAAGGCGGCGTTCGACGCGGTCTACGCCGAGCTGCCCGGCGAGGACGCGCCGAAGCTGGCGCTGGCCTACTGCGAGGAGCACAACGGCAAGCTCGCCCAGGCCGAGGCCCTGTACGGCGCGGTGTGGCGGCGGGACCGGTCCGTCGTCAGCGCCGTGTTCGGCCTGGCACGGGTCCGGCTGGCGCAGTGCGACCGCATGGGCGCGGTGGCGACGCTGGACGAGACGCCACCCGTGTCCCGGCACTACGACGCCGCGCACATCGCCGCCGTGCGCGTGCTCAGCGGCGTCCTCACCCGGTCCGGTGAGCCCGACCGCCCGAGCGCCACCCACCTCGCCGCCGCCACCGCCCGGCTGGGCCGGCTCTACCTCGACGGCGGCGCGCCCACCGGCCAGTCCCGCGTCCGCCTTGAGGCCGTGGTG
The DNA here is from genome assembly GCF_000716595.1 of Saccharothrix sp. NRRL B-16314. Classification (GTDB taxonomy): domain Bacteria; phylum Actinomycetota; class Actinomycetes; order Mycobacteriales; family Pseudonocardiaceae; genus Actinosynnema. The sequence continues at coordinate 57,463 of NZ_JNXC01000017.1, read as the reverse complement.
CAGGAGGCCGAGCTCGCCGCCGCCACGGCCGGCGACGACGTGCTCCGACGGCACGAGGAGTCGCTGCGCCTGCGCCTGGAACGGTCCTACCGGGCGCTGGCCCGCCAGGCCGACACCCGGGCCGAGCGCTCCCACCTGGTCGACCTCGCGAACCGGTACCGGCCGGTGACCCTCCGATGACGCACAAGGACGACGACATGGACAACGTGCCGGGTTTCACCCTGTCGGTGAGCCAGAACCGCTACCTGTCCACCGAGGACGACGAGATGCACGCCGTCCTCACCGTGGCCGCCGAGGGCGTGACGGGCGCCGCCGCCGCGCCCGAGGTGGCCGAGGTGATCGCCGTCGACTGCTCCGGCTCGATGGCGTACCCGCCGACGAAGCTCGCGGCGGCCCAGCGGGCGACGAAAGCGGCGATCGACGCGTTGCGCGACGGCGCGCTGTTCGCGGTGATCGAGGGGACGCACTACGCCCGGGTCGTCTACCCGACCGGGCGGTCCCTGGTGCCGGCGACGCCCGAGACCCGCCGTGCGGCGAAGAACGCGGTGAGCGTGCTGCGGGCCAACGGCGGCACGAACATGGGCGAGTGGCTGGAACTGGCCCGCCGCCTGCTCTCCGAGCACCCGACGGCCGTGCGGCACGTCATCATGCTCACCGACGGCCAGAACAGCGAGATCGACCGCAAGATCGACCGCGAGCTCGACCTGTGCTCGCGGGTGTTCACCTGCGACGCCCGCGGCATCGGCGCGGACTGGGAGAAGCGCGAGCTGCTGCGGATCGCGGCGGCGCTGCACGGCACGGCCGACGCCGTCCGGCAGCCGTCCGACCTCGTCGCCGACTTCGAGGCCATGACGAGGACCGCCATGGACAAGATCGTGCCCGAGGCGCGGATCGTGGTGAAGACCATGAACCGCTCGGAGGTGGACTTCCTGCGGCAGACCTTCCCCACCGAGGCCGCGCTCGTCGGCGACCGGCTCGACGCGCGCACCACGGCGTTCACCACCGGGTCGTGGGGCGCGGAGAGCCGCGAGTTCCACTTGCGGCTCAAGGTCGACTCGTCGGACGCGGAGCTGGACCACGACATCCGGGTCGGCCGCGTCGACCTCCAGGTCCGGCGTGCGGGCGCGACGGAGTTCGAGACCGCGTGCGCGCCCGTGAACGTCCTGGCGCAGTGGACGGCGGACTTGAAGCTGTCCAGCGTGCTGGACCCCAAGGTCGCGCACTACACCGACCAGACCGAGCTGGGCCAAGCCGTGCTGGGCGGCTGCGACGCCCACGACGCGGGCGACCTGGTGAAGGCCGCGTCCGAGTGGGGCCGCGCGGTCGCGCTCGCCACCGCGTTGGGCAACGACAAGGTGCTGGTCCGGCTGCTGCGGCTGGTCGAGGTCGTCGGCGACCCCGCCGACGGCGTGGTGCGGCTCAAGGACCGGCTCGCCGCCGTCGACCTGCTGTCCGCCGCGATGGGTTCGGTCGTGTCGAGCATGAGCCCCATGGCGACGCCCGCGCGCCCCGCCTCCGCTGAGCCGAAAGCCGCCGCGGGGGCGGACATCACCTGCCCGAACTGCGCGAAGACGTGGCCTTCGACCGCGCGGTTCTGCGGCGACTGCCGCACCGCGCTGACCGCGTGACCGCCGAGGACGTCGAGAACACCGAGAACACCTTGAGGAGAACAACCCTGTGAGCACGGAGCACCCGCACTCGGAGCTCGTCCGGTTCCCGCTGGCCGAAGGCGGCTCGATCCTCGTCGAGGTGGACGAACGGCCGGGCGTCTCCCGCGCCGGCCGCACCTCGACGCGGGTCCTCCAGGAGGCTCGCGACACGTTCGAGCAGGCCGTCGCCGGAGTCCGGGACGCCGCGGCGGCGGCCCTCGCCCAGTTCACGTCGATGACCCGCGCGCCCGACGAGGTCGAGCTGAAGTTCGGGCTCAAGCTGGACGCCGAGGCGGGCGCGGTGATCGCCCGCACCGGCATCCAGGGCCAGTTCGAGGTCAAGCTCCGGTGGCGCCGCGACGGCCTGCCCGTGGAGGAGGAGACCGTCGAGGAGCCGTGATCCGCAGGAGCGGTGGCCCCGGGGGACGGGGTCAGTCGACGTAGGAGACGGGCGGCAAGGCCTGCTGCGGACCCGGGTCGTCCAGCCGGGCCGCCCGCACCTCGTCGACGAACCACCGGTCGCGCGAGGCCACCAGGGTGCCGTCGGCGCGCATCTCGTCCAGCACGCCGTTCACGAACCGGACCAGGTCCTGGTGGTCCTTGCTCATCGCGATCCCCGCCTCGCCGCCGCCCTCACCGCGCAGGTCGACCAACGTGGTGCCGGGGTCCTGGAGCTGGAGCCCCTGCAGGATCGGGAAGTCGGTGTAGACCGCCTCCACGAGACCGCGTTGCAGCAGCATCAGGCACTCGCTGGAGTCCGGCACCGACACCGGCAAGATCCCGATGCCCTTCTCCCGGGTCCGCTTCAGGTCCGCGATGCTCGTCGTGCCCGATGCCGCGCACACCTTCTGCCCGTCCAGGTCCGCCAGCGTGTCCCGCCGCTGCGCGCCCGTGCGGGTGAGGATGCCCGCGTTCGTGGTCAGGTAGGGCGCGGAGTACATCACGTCGTGGTTGGCCACCCGGTCGCACGTGAGCGTCACGTCGGCGACGACCATGTCGGTCTGCGGCACCTCCGCCAACCGCGGGTCCGCCTCCCTCGTCGCCTTGTTCCTGCCGGTGGCCAGGGCCAGCAGCCGGCTGCCGGTCGGCATCGTCACCAGGCGCAGCCGCCGGTCGTCGACGGCGAGTTCTTCGCCGAACAACTCCGCCGCGATCCGGTTGATGATGTCGATCTCGTAGCCCTCCATCTGCCCGGTCGCCTGGTTGCGGCGGCTCAGCAGCGGCGTGGTCTGGCTGACGCCCACCACGAGCCCGTCCCGGCGGATCCGGTCCAGCGTCGGGCCGGTGGGCCTGCCGGACGCGTCACGCGCCAACCCCGCCGGGTTGAGGGTGATGCGGGGGTTGTACCGGTCCTTGCCCGCCTGCGTCTCGCACTCCTCGACCCTGGGCGCGGGCACCCCGGGGTCGGAGTAGCCGTCGGGCAGCGCCGGCGGCACGATGTGCTTCTCCTGCGGCGCGGGAACCGGGGCCGAACACCCCGCGACCAGCAGGGCGAGGGCCACGACGGCGGCGCGCGCCCTCATCGGTAGTACTCCGCGATCCGGGGCCACAACCCGGCCACCGCCGCGACCGCCGCACCGATCGCCAGCAGGGCGAAGACGACGTGCAGCCCGTTGAGCGCGTCGCGGGCGGAGTCCGTGGACTTGGCGGACCTCTCGGTGTACCCGGAGATCGCGGCCGTCAGGTGCTCGTCCACCTGCTCGGCAAAGGACTTCGCGTCACCCGCCGGCGGTGTCACCAGCGCTACGGTCTCCGAGTAGGTCAACGGCGGCTCCTGCTTCCTGATCAGCGGGGTGTCGGCCTCGGTCCACGACTTCAACGCCTCCGCCGCCTGGTCGACCCGGTGCCGGTCGGGTCCGGACCCGGCGTACTCCTTGGCTTCGTCGATCAGCGCGCGGATCGTCGCCAGGTCCGTCTCCAGAGCCTTGATGTCGCCGACCGCGGGGTAGATGAGCATGCGCGCCTCGTTGCCGTCGGCGGACCTGCCGACGTTGCGCGCCTTCGCCAGTGGTGCCACCACGTTCTCCCGGGTGACGATGCTGTCCTCCGCGTTGCCCGCCGAGATGGCCAACGCGATCGGTAACCAGAGCAGGGCGATCAAGGTCAGCGCGGTCGCCGCCAGCAGGCCGATGTTGACCTTGCGCCGGGTGCGGGCGAACAGGAACCGCTGCGACCGGTAGAGGATCACCAGCACGACGACGCCCAGCGCGTAGGTGAACCAGGCGTGCTCGGAGGCGTTGCGCTGAGCCTCGGTGAGGGCCTTGATCTGCTCGCCGTGCAGTTCGTCGGCGTCCTTCAGGATCGTGCCGCGGACCAGGAACGACGCCTGCGACAGGTAGGACGTGGCGACGGGGTGGTTGTTGCGGCTGGCGGACCAGCCGACCTCGACCAGTTGGACGTACTGGGGCACCCGGTCGGTCACCGCGCGGACCCGGTCGGCGGAACTGCCGCCGGCGTCCCGCGACGCGGCCTCCCGCAACGCGTCGACGGCCTCCGAGATGTCCTCGCGGAACCTCTGCTGGAGCCCCGGCGAGCGCTGTTCGTCCACGAGCACGGCGTCGAGCGAGGTGGCGTCCGCGTCGGCGAACGTCCGGTAGATGTCGAGCGCGGCGGACGCGAGGGCGCCCCGCCGGTCGACCGCGTCGTCCAGCAGCGCCTGCCGGTCCCGCAGGACCGTCATCCCGAACAGGCCGAACACGATCGCCGACAGCGCGGTGAGCGCCGCGATCAGCGTCAGCCTGCCTTCGGTGCGCCGGAGATAGGCGCCGAAACGTTCACCCACCAACGCCACCCCTCAAACACATCCGCACGATTGCGGCCCTCGCCCGCGGCCCTCGTTGATCTCCGAGTCAAGCACAGCGATTACGCGGTGTCGTCGGAATCGAGGAACCTGTGACCGATTGCCGCCCGCCGCCGCACCCACTCGGCTCCCCACTTTCGGGTGAAAGCCGTAACGGAAGTCGGCCACCGCCGAATTCCTGGGTGAGAGCTCCTGTGCGGGAGGTGATCGGCGGTGGTCCGCGGATGGCGTGCGTTCGGCACGGGGGTGGCCGCGCTCGCGCTCCTGGCCGGCTGCGGTTCGTCACCCGACGGCGGTGACGGCGCGACGACCACCACCACGACGACGGACACCGGGCTGGGCACCCTGGGCACGGAGCCGACCGACACCACGGAGCCGACGGAGCCCACCAACGGGTCCGGCGTCATCACCGTGGCGGGCGCACGCCTCGACGGGCGCAGCGACACGTCGTCGTGGCCCCGATTCCCGCTGTACGAAGGGGACAGCACGCGAACCGGGTGCAAGCCGTTCTACGTCAACGACGACACGTCGGTTCCCGTCACCGTGGACGTCTCGCTGTCCGACCCGGCCGTCTTCGAATTGCTGCCGGGCGGCACGGACTGCAGTTCGAACAACGGCGACTGCCGCGGTTTCACGTTCCAGCCGACGCAGGGATCGTCGGCGGAGAGCTGCCGGGTCAACGTCCGGGCGTCACGCCCGGCAGGCGATCAGGCCCGAGCGGCGCTGACGTTCACGTTCGAGGCGCGCTGCCCGTCGACCGCCGGGAAACCGTGCGACGACCCGCGGGTCGCCCAGGCGTCACCGACCCCGGACAACCCGGTCGTCGTCACCTGGCGGCAAACGGAAACCCTGACCGCCCAGGTGTTCCGCTGCCGGGCGACGGACACCGTGGACGGTCCGGGCGACCAACGCGTGTGCCCGACGACCACCACCCGGACCACCACCACAACCCCGACGACGTCCTTGACGACGACATCGACACGCACCACGACACGCACCACCTCATGACCTCCCCCGCTGCCCCGTCCACGTCGGCGACCGTGATGAGCCGGCTGGAGTCGTTCGCCACGATCGCCGCCCCGACGACCCTCGTGGCCGCGCTGCTGTTCTACTTCGGCTACGTGTCCACGCTCGTGCGGTACGAGTACTTCGGCGTCGACCTGAACGCGCTGGACCTGTCGACCACCGAACTCCTGCTGCTGGGCACCGAGGTCATCTTCCCGCCGCTGGCGGGCCTCCTCGTGCTGATCGTGCTGGCGCTGGTGGCCCACCGCGCCGTCAAGTCGCTCCTGGAACGCCCCAGACCGCGCACGGCGAAGCTGGTCGCGATCCTCGTCATGGTCCTCGGTGCGGCGCTGTTCGCCCGAGCAGCGGTGGGCATCCTCGTCGTCGCCGTGTCCCGGAAGGAATTCCCGGGCGTGACCGCGATGTCGCTGGCCCTGGGACTCCCGCTGCTGGTCTACGGGGCCTGGACCTATCGCAACACCACCACCCGGCCCCGCGGCACGCACACCAAGGCGAACGCCCTCCTGGTGACCGCGCTGGTCGCCATCGTCGTGCTCGGCCTGTTCTGGGCCACGAACAACTTCGCCGCCGCGTACGGTCGGGGCAGGGCCGCCGAACAGGCCGCCGAACTGCACACCCGCCCCCGCGTGGTGCTGGACCTGGAACAGCAGCTCTACCTACCGGAAGGGCTGAAGGGCGTGCACCAGTTCCCGCTGCCGAACTCCGAGAACCAGCACTTCCGCGTCCGCTGCCAAGGCCTGAGGCTGCTGATCGAGGCAGGCGGACGCCTCTTCCTGGTGCCCGAGGAGTGGACGCCCGCCACCGCGAGAACGGTCGTGGTGCCCTACGACGACTCCGTCCGGATCCAATTCCTGCCCGGTTAGTCCCCCGTCCTGACGGCCACGTCAGTCGCGTGCCCGTCCGATCCACTCCATCGGACTCATGGACGTCGTGTAGACCGACCGCCAGCCCTCGGCGTTCGCCCCCAGCAGCGCATCGATGGCGGCCCGTTGGTCGGTGGCCGACCTGATGTCGGTCGTGCTCTCGCACACGAGCCGGACCGAATCCGTCCCGATGTCCGTGTCCTTGAACAGCGCACCACCGAACAGGGCCGCCTCGTCCGGGTGGGTCGCGAACGGCCGCCCGGCCCGGCGGTTGGCCATGTGGTGCTCGCCGATGGCCAGGAGTCGCCGGGCGAAGTCGTCGGCCGCGATGTTCGTGGTGCCGGCTCTCGCCGAGCCCTCCAGGGAATCGGTCAGCGAGTACGTCTCCACGTAGCTCTGGAGGATGCGGCAGTTCCCCCGGCGGCGTTCCACGAAGAAGGCGTGCGTGCCGCAGCGGATGGACAGGTTGGCGTCCTCGGGCCGGCGGAGCTCGGCGGCGACCTCGGCCAGGGTGTCGACCGTCCGCCGAGCGCCGCCCTCGCTGAACGTGATGTCCTTGAGCAGGTTCGCGGTGATACCGCAGATGTTCGCGAAGTCCCGCCTGATCGCGGGCAGCGCCCCGGGCATGGGGGTGTTCGCCAGGCCTTGGTCGGCACCGTACGCGATGCCCATCATCACCGCGTCCGCGTCGAACATCTCCATCTCCAGGTTCTTGAGGGGAATCCCGGTCTGCCTCAGCACGTCACCCACGCTCGGCGCCAGCAGCTGGGTCATCGCCATGCTGCCGCCGGCCGTCGGCTGGGCGGCCACGACGCCTTGCCCCGTCTCGTGCTGGGTGCCGGCCTGCTGTCCGTCCGCCTCCTGGGTGGCGTCGTGGTTGTGGGCTTCGCCGCGGTTGCCGCCGGAGCAGCAGTTGCCCATCCGCTGGATCGCCACGCCCTCGGAGCGCTGCCCGGCCGACCCGAGCGGTGCGCGCTGGACGGCAGCCCCGGCGTCCTCCACCTGACCGGGCGGCGCCGCGGCCGCGGCCTGCGGAACGGGGGCGGCCATCGCCCGCTTGGCGTTCTCCTCCGCTTCCTTCTCGAACCGGTCCGACGGGTCGCTGACGCTCACGCCGTCCCCCCGGTCGACACCGGACACCGGACCCTCGCGCTGCTGGATGACGTGGCCCAGCTCGTGGGCGAGCGTGTGCGGGTCGCGGCCGTCCTCACCGATGACCACGTGGTTGCCGGTGGTGTAGGCGCGGGCGCGCAGCTCGGCGGCGGACTCCTCGGCGGCGGCACCGGTGTGCACCCGGACGTCGGAGAAGTCGGCGCCGAGCCGTGCCTCCATCTCTTCGCGGACCGGGGCGTCGAGCGGCCTTCCGGGCGTGGCGAGCACGTCGTGGGCGGTGGCGCGCTGCACCGCCGGCACCTGGCCGGACGGCTCGTGACCGCACCCGGCCGCGTGCTCGTGCCGTGCCTGCTCACGGGCGCGCTCCAGCGCCTGGACCGTCGCGGCGTTGCCCGCCGAGCGCTGGAGCGCGAGCAACGTCGCCGGTGTCGCCCCCGACACGTCCGGGTCCGGGACAGGGGTCCGCCCGACCGCGTCGCGGCGATGGCGTGAGCCGGACGTCGAGCCACGAACGTGGTCGCGCATGAAGTGCCCTTCGCAGTTCCTGACGGCTGACACTCCATTGGATACGCGGCACCGGGCGCCGGGGGTAAGGCAACCGGGGGCAGCATCCTTGCCCCGACCTACCGGGCGCCCTGACCTACCCGCACCCTGACCTACCGGCCCGCGTCAGGGGCGGTGACCACCAGGTGCTCGGGCAGGCCCCGCACCTCCCAGCCGTCCTCGCGCACGTCGACGCACAGCCGGTACTCCGCCAGCGGCAGGTTCTCGATCTTGAGCGGCACCAGGCACGCCGGCACGGTCGGCGCGACCAGCACCTCCCCCGACGGCAGGTCCGGCTGGAACCGCAGCAGCGTGCGGGTCAGCAGGATCGGCGCGGCGGCGGCCCAGGCCTGCGGCGAGCACGAGGTCGGGTACGGGACCGGCACCGGGAACTCGGCGCGGTCGAAGCCGCAGAACAGCTCCGGCAGTCGGCCGCCGAACCGCCGGGCCGCGTCGAGGACGCCCAACGCCACCTGCTGCGCCTCCGCGACGAAGCCGTACCGCATCAGGCCCGCCGCGGCGATCGCGGTGTCGTGCGGCCAGACCGAGCCGTTGTGGTAGCTCATCGGGTTGTACGCGCCCATGGTGTCGGCCAGCGTGCGGATGCCGAACCCGGACCACATCGAGGGGCTGAGCAGGTGCTCCGCGACCGCGCCCGCCTTGTCGTCGTCGACGATCCCGCACCACAGGCAGTGCCCCATGTTCGACGTCAGCGAGTCGACCGGTCGTTTCTCCGCGTCCAGGGCCAACGCGAACCAACCCCGCGCCGGCAGCCAGAACCGGTCGTTGAACGCGGCCTTGAGCTCGGCGGCCTTGTGCCGGTACTCCGCGGCGGTGCGCTCGTCGCCGGACGCCACCGCGATGTCCGCCCTCGCCGTGTACGCGGCGTACACGTACGCCTGGACCTCGGCCAGCGCGATGGGCGGTTCCGCCATCCGGCCGTCGGCGAAGTTGACCCCGTCGAACGAGTCCTTCCACCCCTGGTTGAGCAACCCCCGGTCGGTGGCGCGCTGGTACTCCACGAACCCGTCGCCGTCGCGGTCCCCGAAGTCGCGGATCCACGCCAGCGCGCGGTCGGCGGACGGCAGCAGCGACGCGAGGTCGGCCGGCGGCAGGCCCCACCGGTGCAGCTCACCCAGCAGGGCCACGAACAACGGCGTGGCGTCGGCCGTGCCGTAGTACGCGCTGCCGCCGCCGAGCGCCAGGGCCGCCGCCCGGCCGAGCCGGACCTCGTGCAGGATGCGGCCCGGTTGCTCCTCGGTCAGCGGGTCGACCTTCCGGCCCTGGTGGTCGGCCAGGGTCTGCAACGTGCCCAGCGCGAGCCGCTGGTCCAGCGGCAGCGCCATCCAGCTGGTCAGCAGCGAGTCGCGGCCGAACAGGGCCATGAACCACGGCGCGCCGGCGGCGACCACGCGCCGTTCCGAGTGGCGCGGGTCGTGGATCTGCAACGCGCCCAGGTCGGACGCGCTGGTCGCCAGCGTGGTGACCAGGCCGGACGCGCCGGTGGTGACCTGCGGGGTGGCCATGCGCCACGCGTGGAGCCGGCACTCCGGCGACCTCGCGCCGTGCTCCTCGTTCCCGGTCACGCCGCCGATCGCCGCCTGCACGACCAGGGACACCGACCACTCGTCACGCGGTGGCACCACCGCGTGGAACGTCAGCTGCCGTGGCACGATCGCGGGTTCGCCGTCGGCGGTCACCGTCACCACCTGGCACTGCTCCGCGCCGGGGCAGAGGAACGTGAGGCCGTCGCTCCCGGCCGCGGCCTCCACGCCGTCGTGCCCTCGGGCGCGACCCTCCTTGACCTCGAACAGGTCGGCGAAATCGGCCTCCACCAGGACGGTCACCATCAGCACCGCCGTCTCGTCCGCGAGGTTGCGCAGCACCACCTGCTCCCGCATCCCGGCACCGACCCGGCGGCGGCGCAGCACCAGGACCGTGCTGTCGGCCAGTCCACCGCGCGGCCTGGCCCGCCCCACGAACGTCGCCGCGTAGGGCGCGCTGTCGATGGTGCTCAACAGCTCCACCGGTGCGCCGTCCAGGTGCAGCCGCCAGCCGGACAGGACCCTGGTGTCCGAGACGAACAGCCCCTGCGGGCGACCGGGGTGGATGTCGCCGTCCGCCGAGGACTGGCAGAACGTCGCGCCCTCGACGAGGGTCGTGGAGCCGTTCCCGTTCCCGGTGACGGGCGGTGCCGCGCCGGAGCTCCATGCGTTGGTCATCGCGTCATCACCCGGCGCAGCGCATCCGCTCGTACAGCCGGATGTGGTCGGCCACCATGCGCTCGGTCGAGAAGTACTCCGAGACGGCCGCGCGGCAGTCCCGCCGGCGCAGCCCGTCCACCTGGCCGACCGCCGCCACGAGCTCGGCGTGGTCGGCGCAGACGAAACCGGTGACACCGTCCTCGACGATCTCCGGCGCCGACCCGATGGCGTAGGTCAGCACGGGGGTGCCGCAGGCCAGCGCCTCGATCATCACCAGCCCGAACGGCTCGGCCCAGTGGATCGGGTTCAGCAAGGCACGCGCGTCGGCGAGGAGTCGCAGCTTGTGGTCCAGGTCGGCTTCGCCGACGTACTCGATGTCGCCGCCGAGCAGCGGTTCGACCTGCTCGTGGAAGTACGCGCGCTCGGTGGGCGCCCGCATCTTCGCGGCGATCTTGAGTGGACGGCGGCAGGCCCGGGCGATCTGAATGGCCTCCCGCGCCCCCTTGTCGGGTGTCATCCGACCGAGGAACAGCAGATACCCACCTTCACCCTGCCCGGACGGGAACCGCTCCGGGTCGACGCCGTGGTGGATGACCGAGTGGACCGGGACCTCCGGGGCGCGCGCTGCCTGGTCGTGCGAGATCGCGACCAGCGGCAGCCGGCTGCCGTAGAAGCCGTAGACGCGCCGCAGCTCGCCGTAGATCGGGTTGTGGCAGGTGGTGACGACGTGGTCCCGCCCGCGCGCCACCGCCCACAGCGGACCGAAGAGCGTGTGGTCGTGGATGACGTCGCGGTCGGCGAGGCCTTCGTACGCCCACGCCACGTGGCTGAGTCCCACCTCGTCGGCGCCGATCCGGTCACCGACGGCGAGATCGCGGACGAACCGCGTCGACACCGGGACCTCGCTCTCGCCGACGGTGAACACGACCACGTCGTGCCCCGCCTTGGTGAGCCCGCGGGCGAGGCAGTCGATGACCGCTTCGATACCGCCGTAGGACGGCGGTGGGACGGGGATCCAGGGCGGCGCCAGCAGACCGACTTTCACCGGACCGCTCCCACCACCCGGCTCACCCGATGGGGTGGTGCCGCGGGAACGGGTGAACCGGGGCTCCCCGGCACGGGAACGGTCACGCAGACCGGCACACGAACCGTCACGCGGGCCGGCACACGAACGGTCCCGCGGGCCGTCTCGCGGACCGTCACGCCGGCCGTCTCGCGAACGAACCGGGTCGACTCGGGGTGCTGCGCCCGTTGCCGGGCCGAGGAGTTCGTCATGGCACGTCTGCTTCCGCCCGCCGCGTCCACTGTGGAAATGCGGTCATCGGCGGAAGTACCCCGCAGCGGCGCACTGACACGCGACCGGCCCCGCAGGCAACCGATCAGGGCACCCGCTCAGGAGCGCCGGGCGAGGAACGCGGTCCTGACGATCGAGCCCAACGCCACCGCCACGACCACGGCACCGGTGACCACGTCGTTGACCGCCGCACGCGTTCCTGCCGGGTGGTGCCCCGCGAACACCACGACGACCAACCAGCCCCCGACCGCAAGCAGGACCGGCCCGAGCCACGGCGTCTCCCGCGGCGCCATGGCGTGCACCAGGGAGCACACCGCCACGGCGAAGCCGACGTACACGGAGTTCCAGTGGGGTGGGGCGTCGGCGGCGGTCCGGTAGTCCAACGCGAACGGCGCCATGATCAACCACAAGCCGGCCAGGAAGCTCACGACGACACCGACCGTGGTCGCCACCTCGCCCCGGGGCGCAGGCCGCTCCACCGGCTCGCGACGTGCCTCGGGCAACCGCACTCCGCCGGACACCACAGCGAACCCCTCCCCCGGAGCGATGACGGCTCCCGGCCGCCGCGCGGCCGTCCATGATCATGACACCACTCGGCGGCGGTGAACCTGACGCTTGCCTTGCAATCCGGCCGACGCGGCGTCGCGGACGCGTCCGATCCTGACGATCTCCTTGCGGTGCAACGCTTCTCTGCCTGGTCGCGCACAGCGGCACCTAGCCTCGGCGGATCACGCGAACCGGACGACGGGAGGTCCACAGTGCTGGACATCGACAGCTCTGCCGCCAAGGCCATCGACGAACTGACCGCCGCCACCGGCGTCGGACCCCGGGGCGGGTTGCGGATCACGTTCTCGGCGGACACCCCCGACCACGGCTTCGCCCTGTCGGTCGAACCGCATCCGGCGCCCGAGGACGTGGTGGTCGCCGACGGCGACACCCGCGTGTTCCTGGACGCCCATGCGGCGGACGCGCTGGCGGACAAGGTGCTCGACGTGCGCAAGCGCCACGCCGGCCGGGTCCACTTCGGCGTCTACCCCCAGGCCTGATTGTGGGCCGATCCGACGATGAGGGAGGCCTGTGACCGCACACGATCACATGCAGGGCACGACGACCGGCGCTGCCGGTAGAACGGCGCGGACGAGGTCGATGCCGGCCGACGCCGAGGTCGTGTTCGACGTCGTCACCGACGTGGAGCACCTGTCCGGCTGGCTGCCGCCCGGTGTCGAGGTCGACCTGTACGGCCCCGGTCTGGTGCGCCTGTGGTCCCGACACGCCCTCGACGAGCCGTGCGAGCGCCAGGTGCGGATCGACTGGGAGGACCTGAAGGTGGAGTGGGGCAGCGACGAGGCCCCGACCCACGCCGGCAGCCTGCGGGTGCTCCGCATGGCGCCGGGGCGCAGCGTCGTCGCGGTCGACCTGGCCGGCCCGGCGGGCCTGTCCACGCCGCTGCTGGACAGCTGGCTGGCGCACGCGCTCGACGCCCTCGCCGCCGCTGTCGGCGTGGCAGGCGGACGACACCCGGATCACGGCCTCACGGCGACGGCGTAACGCTCTGGTGTTCACTCGGCTCCTGAGCGTGTCCGGTCGCGGAACAGGCGCCGAGCCCGGTTGACCGGGTCTCGTCCGGGTATCCGTCGCACACGTCAAGCGGTCCGCGTGGCGGGCCGAGGGCGGAGGCGGTGATCGGGATGGAAGCGGAGTTGGCCGGGACGTCGGTGCACCGCGGCAGTCGGCCGGGTGCCGAGGCGCACGGAGAGCAGTCGACCCGGAAGGTCGCGGACCTGGCGGACCAGGCGATCCAGAAGGCGTTGCGCGAGACCGACGCCGCTTCGCCGGAGGACGCGGAGGCGTACGCGCGGCGGGCGCGGGACGAACTGCGCGACTTCCTCTCGTCCGGTGGGCGGACAGGCGACCGGTCCCTGCTCCACCAGGCCCTCGCCTGCGCCCTCGCGGCGTGCGAGCACCTCGAGTTCGGCGAACTGCTGGAGGCGCGCACGTTGCTGACGGCGGCGAGCGGACAGCTGGCGCTCGTGCGGTCGGTGCCACCTCAAGGAGCATGAGCGCACCCAGCCCCCTCGGACGACCCGGACACCGAAGTCGCCCTGCGGCGAAAGGAACTCATGCGAGCCACTTTCATGTACGGGGCCGGTGACGTGCGCGTGGAGGACGCGCCCGACCCGGTGCTGCGGCAACCGACCGACGCGATCGTGCGGATCGTCCGGTCGTGCGTGTGCGGCAGCGATCTGCACCCCTACCACTCGATGCCCGCTTCCCGGCAGGGCACGCCGATGGGGCACGAGTTCCTGGGCGTGGTCGAGGACCTCGGCGCGGAGGTGTCGGCCCTGGCGCGAGGCGACCTGGTGGTGGCCCCGTTCGCCTACTCGGACAACACCTGCGAGTTCTGCCGCGAAGGCCTGCACACCTCGTGCCGCAACGGCGGGTTCTGGGCCGGCGGCGAGGTGGGCGGCGGCCAGGCCGAGGCGATCCGCGTCCCGCAGGCGCAGGGCACGCTGGTGAAGCTGCCCGGCGTCGACGAGGACTCGGCGCTGCTGCCGTCGCTGCTGACGCTGGCCGACGTGTACGGCACCGGCCACCACGCCGCCGAACAGGCACGCGTGAACGCCCGCACGACCGTGGCGGTGATCGGCGATGGCGCGGTCGGCCTGCTCGCGGTGCTCGCGGCCCGGCAGGCGGGCGCCGAGCGGATCATCCTCATGGGACGGCACGCGGACCGCACCGATCTCGGCCGCGAGTTCGGCGCCACCGACGTCGTGGCCGAGCGCGGCGAGGAGGGCGTCGAACTCGTCCGCGAGCTGACCGGCGGCGACGGCACCCACGCGGTGCTGGAGGCGGTCGGGCACATGAGCGCCTACGAGATGGCCGTCGGCGTGGTGCGGCCCGGCGGCGTGATCAGCCGGGTCGGCGTGCCGCAGTACGAGAAGGCACCGGTCGGGTTCGCCAGTCTGTTCGGCCCGAACGTCACCCTGACGGGTGGTCCTGCGCCGGTTCGCGCCTACATCGACGAGCTGCTGCCCGCCGTGCTGGACGGCACGGTCGAACCGGGCCGGGTCTTCGACCTCACCATCGACCTGGAGCACACCCCGGACGGCTACCGGGCGATGGACCGGCGTGAAGCCCTCAAGGCCCTCATCCGGCTCTGAGCGGGACAGCGTCGTGGAGCACGCCGTGCCGGGCCGATCCGGGAGTGGCCCGCATCGGCCCGGGCGAGCGTGCGCAGGACGTGCTCAGAACCAGTGCAGGCAGTGCGGCGTGCGTTCGGCGCGGAAGAGGGCGTCGGCGAGGGTGGCCGCGCCCGGGTGGTGGGCCGTGATGTGCCCGGCGCGCACGAGCGTGCTCGGGGCGGTGCCGCCGAGGTACACCGATCCCAGGTCGCTCGCGTCCAGGGACAGGTCGGGCTCCCGGTCCGTCCGGACGCACTCGGCCTTGCCGTCCCGGACGGTCAGCAGGTACCGGTCGCGCTCGCCGAGGAACGGGTCGTCGACGTCGAGGACGAGCTCGCCGTCCGCGGACCAACCGCGCGCGGTCAGCGCACGCGGCACGTCCAGCAGCCGCACCCAGAGCCAGTCCGTGTCGTCGCCCACCTCTGCCGCGCGGAAGTCCGCCAGCTGCCAGCGCAGCGGGTGGTCGCGCGGGCAGTGCTTGAACACGACCCGGCTGACCAGGTCGTGCCCGAGCACGAACCAGGCCAGGGCCGTGGCGGCGTCGTCGTCGGTGGCGATGGTCTCGTCGACGATCAACGTGCCGGGTTCGACGAGCGAGTAGCTGGCGTACCCGTTCGGCACGCCGTCAGTGCCGCGGTGCACGGCGACGTAGCGCGGTGCCGGCGCGATCGGGGGCTTCCCCGCGCCCGTGGCCCACCAGCGGTGCGGACGGGACAACGCGCCGGGCTGTCCGCGGCGGTACCGGTCGTAGACGTCTTCCAGGATGTCGCCGCACTCGGCACGCCGCATCAGCTCGACCGAGCCGGTCGCCGGCGCGTCGGCCGTTCCGCGCGCCCTGGGGAGGGCGAGGGTGGCCTGGTGGCGCTGCACCGTCAACTGCTGCGTGTAGGTCGCAGGCCCGTAGCCGAACCGGTGGTAGATCAAAGCCTCGGTGGCCAGCAGCACGGAGAGGAATTCCCCTCTGGACCGCAACTCGGCGAGCTGGTGCCGCATCATCGCGCTGAGCACGCCCTGGCGCCGGTGCGTCGGCACGACCCCGACGACGCTCACCCCGGCGACCGGGACGGCGTTCCCACCGGGCAGCGTGAGCTCCAACGAGTACGCGGCGGCGGTGCCGACGGGCCGACCGTCCGCCGTCACGGCGAGCAGGCCGCGGTCCATTTCGAGCGCCGACCACCAGGCACCGCGGGTCTGGTCGTCCGGGAAGCGCGCGAACGCGGCGTGAAGCGTGTCGACGAAGACGTCGAGGTCCTGGTCGGTCGTGGAACGGATCTCCATCGCTGCCGCTTCCTCTTGGGATGCCTGGACCACGACTCGTGGTGTCCTGCCGAAGTCCAGCGCCGACCCGGTGCCACGTCAACCGCTTTGTGGCCGGCCACGCAGCCGGCCACGGCGTGCGGTCAGGGGCGGTGGGTCCGCCTGCGGCGGGTGAGGACCAGGGCCGCTCCACCCGCGACGGTCAGCAGCACGGCCAGCAGCACGGCCGTGCCGACGCCACCGACGCCCGTGGAGGCCAAGCCCCGAGGCTTGGGCGCGGACGCCGCCGGTGAGGTGGTCGTGACCGGACCGGTCGTGATCGGGCTGGTAGTCGGGGTGCCGGACGGCGCGGTGGTCGTGGTCGGGGGTGCGCAGGCCCCGCCGGCGGTGGGGTCGAGGTCGCCGACCGCGATGGTGAACACGTCGCTGTCGGTGGTCGTGCGACCGTCGGTGAGGGTCGCGGTGGCCTCGATGCCGATCCGGTAGGTCCCCTCACCGCCGAACGCCCAGTTGGCGTGGGCGTGGGTGCCGAGGGGAACCGCGATGGTGTCGGGCAGCCCGTCACCGGAGTCGACCAGCACGGTCGGCGCGAGGCCGGTGAGGAAGACGCCGAACCGGCCGGGACCGTCCGCCGCTGTGAAGCGGAGCGCGACGTCGCCGGCGACCTCGTCCGGGCTGAGCGACTCCGTGTTCCACCCCGCCCACACGATGCCGGGGATCTGGGTCTGCGGGATGAGCCACACCGGTGAGCCCGGTGTGCCCAGGAAGGAGTAGGCCGGGTCGGCGGGCACGGTGTTGCGGGCCGCCGGGACCAGGTGCAGCACCACGTCCGCCGGATCGCGCCACACGGCCTTGTCCGGGCCCGCCGTGCCGTCCTTGACCCTGGTGCGCAGTGCGCCGTCGAGCAGGTGCGGTGCGATGAGGTCGACGTGGCCGTTGTCGAGGACCACGCACGTCTCGGGCGGCGCGGTAGTGGTCGTTGTCGTCGTCGTGCCAGTGGTCGTGGTGGTCGCACTCGTCGTTGTCGTGGTGGTCGTGGTGGTGGTGGTGGTCGTCGTGGGTTCGGCCCCCGAACCCGGCCTGACGGTCGTGGGGTCGACCGCGCCCACCGCGATGGCGTACGTCGTGGTGTCGCGCAGCTGTGCGCCGTCGGGGGTGGTGGCCTCGACGGTGAAGGTGAGCCGGTAGACGCCCTCCGCGGAGAACGTCCAGTTGGCGTGGGCATGGGTGCCGAAGGCCAGCTGTTGCCGCTGGGGCAGCGGTTGGGCGGTGTCGAACACGCGCGGCAGCGGTTCGCCGACCGGGCCGGTCGCGAACACCGTCAGCTGTCCCGGCGCGGCGCTGCCCGGCACGTCGCCGCCGACGGCGTCGAGGCTCCAGCGCAACGACTCCGGGTCCACCTGGTCGGAGGTGAGGGCTTCGGTGTTCCACCCGGCCCAGACGACGTCGGGGTCCTGCACCTCGGGGATGAGCCACAGGTCGCTGCCGACCGGACCGAGGAACGCGTACTCGGGCAGGTCCGGCACCTGGATGCGCGACTGCGGCTTGACGTGCGTGACGACCCGCTCGGGGTCGAGGACCGTCGCCGGCGAGGTGTTGCCGTCCTTGTAGCGGATGTCCAGCGCGCCGTCGACGACGACCGGGGCGAGCAGGTCGACGTGCCCCACGTCGACGACGGGCGTGGCGTCCTCGGCGAGGGCGGGGGTGAGGGACAGCGCGACGAGCGCGGCGACCGCGACGGCGGCGAGCGCGGCCCGTGCACGGGTCGGGGTGGTCACGGGTTCTCCTTGGCGGGGCGGCGGCGGGTGAGCGCGAGGACGGCGGTGCCCGTCACGACCAGGACGAGCGCGAGACCGGCGGTGGCGGGCAGGGCGGCGGGGCCGGTGGACGCGAGGCGGTTCGGCGTGCCCGTCTGCCGGCCGGTGTCACCCGGCTGCTGGACCGGCTGCTGGACCGGACTGCCGGTGCCGTCGCCCACGACGAACGTGAAGGTCTCCGTGTCGGTCAGCGGGCCACCGGCACCCGGCGCGGTGACGGAGAACGTCAGGCGGTAGCGGCCGGGTTCGGCGAACGCCCAGTTGGCGTGCGCGTGCGTGCCGAGCGCGACGGAGAGGCTGTCCGGCACGCCGTCGGTGCTGTTGAAGATGATCTCCGGTGCGCCGAACGAGCCGGTGGTGAACAGACCGAACGCGCCCGGCCCGTCGACCGAGGTCAGCGTCCACGTCACCGGCCCGGACACGTCCGCCGGCCGCAGTTCCTCGGTGTTCCAGCCGGTCCACAGCAGATCGGCCCGCTGGGTCTGCGGCAGCAGGAACACCTGCTCGCCCGCGCCGCCGAGGAAGGACAGCGCCGGTTGCGCCGGTAGTTCGGTGCGCGCGGCGGCCGTGATGCGGAACTCGACGTCCGCGGGTTCGCGCCAGGTCGTCGTGCCGGTGACCGTGCCGTCCTTGACCTGGACGTGCAGGCCGTCCGGCAGCAGGCGTGGCGCGACGGCGTCGACGTGGCCGCGGTCCAACGTGACGCGACCGGTGGCCGTGGGCGGCTGCTGCACGGCGGCCTCGACCCTCGGCTCCGACGGCGCGGCGACGACGGTCGGGTCCGGCGGGAGTGCCTTCGGCTCGTCCGCGAACGCAGGCGGGACCGAGAGCTCGGGCGGGGCGGCGACCGACACCGGGTAGTCGCGGGTGGCGGTCAACGGGCTGCCGTCGAGCGTGTGCGCGGTGGCCTCGACGCGCAGCAGGTGACCGCCGGGCGGCGGCGCGTCGACCGCCACCGTGCCCGTGGCGCCGACCGGGACCAGCACCGGCTCGTCCGCCACCACCGGGCCGTCCACGACGGAGGCGCGCAACCGCACGGCGTCGCCGAACACGGTGCCTGGCTCGATGGCAGTCGTGTCCCAGCGCAGCTCCACCTCCTCGCCGTCGGCCGGAACCGCGAGCGGGTCGGGCGGCGCGTCCAGGGCCAGCGAGCCGTTCTCGACGTCCAGCACGGCGTCCACCGCTCCGGGCGTCGCGGGTTCGGCGGCGGCGGGCGCCGTCATCAGCAACGCGGCGGTCACGCCGAGCAGCGCGCCGATCCGGGCGTGGGTCACGACATCTCCTCGGCGACGGCGGCAGGGGCGGGGGCCGCGGTGGCGGGTGCGGTTCGGCGAGGGCGGGTGAGCAGGCCGTGGCGCGGCGCGAAGAACCAGCACAGCAGGAACACGGCGGTGAGGGTGAGCACGATCAGGCCGCCCGCGGCCAGGTCGAACGCGTAGGACAGGTAGAGCCCGAGCACGCTGCCGCCCGCGCCGATCAGCGGGGCCAGCAGCATCATCACGCCCAGGCGGTCGGTGAGCAGGCGGGCCGCCGCGGCGGGCGTGACCAGCAGGGCGAGCACCAGGACGTTGCCCACCGCCTGCAACGAGATGACGATGGCCAGCGTCACCATCACGTGCAGCGCCACGTCCAGCCCGAACACCGGCAACCCGACCGCGCGGGCCTGCTCGCGGTCCAGGGTCGTGGCCACGAACCGGCTGTTGAACACGCCCGTGCACAGCAGCACCGCCGCGCCGATCACCGCGACCGAGAGCACGTCGGAATCGCTGATGCCCAGGATCGAGCCGAACAGGAACGACTCCAGCGAACCCCCGTAACCCGGTGCGGTGCTGAGGATGACGATGCCCAGCCCGAACGACGCGGCGAAGAAGATCCCGATGACCGAGTCCTCCTTGAGCCTGCGGTTCTGGGTGAACACCGCGATCAGCAGCGCGGTGACCACACCGGCGACCGCGCCGCCCAGCACCAGGTCCAGACCGAGCACGAAGGCGACCGCGATGCCCGGGAAGACCGAGTGCGCGACCGCGTCACCGATGAAAGCCATGCCGCGCAGCACGACGTGGCTGCCGATCACGCCGCACACCACGCCCGACATCAACGCCACCAGCAGCGCGCGTCGCCAGAAGTCGTACTCCCACGGCGCGATCAGCGCCTCCAGGAACGCGCTCACCCCGTCACCCCCAACGCCTTGAGCAGCTGCCCGGCCCGGTCGAGGCCGAAGGTGCGCAGCCAGATGTCGGTGTCGGCCAGCGCGGCGGGTTCTCCGTCGGCCACGACCACGCGGTTGAGCAGGCACAGCCGGCTGCACAGCGAGGTCGCGGCGGCGAGGTCGTGGGTGGTCATCAGCACGGCGACCCCTTCGTCGCGCAGGTCGGTCAGCAACGTGCTCAGCAACTCCTGGGTCGGCGCGTCGATGCCGGTGAACGGCTCGTCCAGCAACAGCACCCGCGGCCGGAGGGCCAGCGCGCGGGCTACCAGCACCCGTTGCCGCTGGCCGCCGGACAGCTCGCCGACCGGCCTGGTCCTCAGGTCCGCCATGCCGACGCGGTCCAGCGCCCCGGTCACGGCGTCGCGGTCACGGGCCGTGCGGCGGCGCAGCAGTCCGGTCAGGTGGGTGCGGCCGGTGGCGACCGCGCCCTCGACCGTGATCGGGAAGTCCCACGCGAACTCGTGGCGCTGCGGCACGTAGCCCAACGCGCCCTGCGCCTGGCGCGGCGCACGGCCACCGACGACGACCGAGCCCCGGTGGACCGGGACCAGGCCGAGCGCGGTGCGCAGCAGGGTCGTCTTGCCCGCGCCGTTGGGCCCGATCAGGCCGACCAGCTCGCCCTGCCGCAACCGGAAGTCCACATCGGACAGCACTTCCCGGCCGCCGAGGAGCACGGTGGCGCCGGCGATGTCCAGCACCGGGTCAGACATCGGTCCTCCTGGCGGCGCGGCGGGACCGGACGACGAGTGCCGCCGCCGCCACCGCGACGAGCACGCCGCCCAGCGCGATCCACGCCCAGGGCAGTCCGTCGGCGGGTCGTGCTCCGGTCGCGCCGGACGGCGGGGCGGTCGGTTCGGCCGTGGGGAACGCCGTCGCCGGGTCACCCGGTCCGACGTGCACCTTCAGCACCGCGCGATCACCGCGACCGTCGGCGGTGGCCATCTCCACGTCCAGCGAGTAGGCGCCGGGCGCGGTGAACACCCAGTTGCCGTGCACGTGGGTGCCCGCTTCGACGCCGGTCTCCTGCGGGTACGGCCGAGCGCTGCTGAAGATCGTCTCCGGGGCGCCGAAGTTGCCGGTCAGGAACAGCTCGAACCGACCCGGTCCCTCGACGCCGTGCAGGCGCCAGTCCACCTCGCGGCCGACGACCTCCGCGATGCTGGGGTCCTGGGTGTTCCACCCCGGCCACACCACCTGCTGGTCCTGGACCTGTGGCAGCACCCAGACCTCACCGCCCGGCGCGCCGAGGAACGCGTACGCCGGGTCGTCGGGAACGGTGGTCCTGGCCGCGTCCGCCACCTGGAGCACCACGTCGGCGGGCTCGCGCCACACCGGCCCCTCCCCCGTGTCGTCGCGGAGCTGGAGGGTCCACCGCCCGTCGACCAGGCGCGGGCCGAGGTCGACGTGGCCGTCGGCGATGACGACCGGCGCCTCGGCGTGCGCGGCCGGCTGGACGAGCAGGAGCGCCGCGACGGCCGCGAGCACGGCCCGGATCAGGCGAGGCACCGGGCGATCTCCTCCGCGTTGTGGCGCATCATGTCGGCGTAGTTGCGGGTGCGTTCGTCGAAGGAGTCCCCGTACAGCAGGCACACCTGGACGCCCTGGTCGTGGGCGACCTGGGTGAGCACCGAACCGCGCTGGGCGAGGTTGGGTTCCATGAACACGGCGGGCACTTCCAGGTTGCGGATGGTCTCGGTCAGCTTGCGCACGTCTTCGACGCTGGGTTCCTGCGCTGGGTTGGGCACCACGAACCCGGCCACGGTCATCTCGTAGGCACTGGCGAAGTAGCCGAACCCGTCGTGGGTGGTGACGAGGTGGCGGCGCTCCCGCGGCACGGCGGCCACGATCCCGCGGACCTGCGCGTCGAGCTCGTCGAGCCGGGCGAGGTAGTCGCGGGCGTTGCGGTCGTAGTCCGCGGCGCCGTCGGGGTCCGCGGTGCGCAGCGTGTCGCGGATCAGCTCGGCGTAAGCGCGGCCGTTGCGCACGTCCTGCCACAGGTGCGGGTCGATCTCGCCGTGCACGTGCTTGCCCAACACCGCCTGCGGCAGCTGGTGCACCGACGCGCCGGCGCCGCCGAGGAACGCGAACCGCGGGTCGTCGGGCACGGTCGTGATCGCCTTGTTCGGCACCTCGATGACCGCGTCCGAGGCGGGCACGACCTCCTGGGTGGTGCCGCCGGCGCGGTCGTTGTACGTGTACAGCTCGCCGGTGTCGAGGTCGACCGTCAGGTCCGTGTGCCCCTCGTCCAGCACGGTGCCCGCGATGCCGTTCGGGTCGACGCCCACCGCGAAGGTGAAGGTGCCCTCGCCTAGCGCCACCTCGCCGCCACCACCGTTGAGCAGCGACGCGCGCAGGGTCAGCCGGTAGGTACCCTGTGCGGTGAACGCCCAGTTGAGGTGGGTGTGCGCGGCGGGCGGCAGCGTGGTGGAGTCCACATCGGACAGACCATCGCCGGAGTCGAAGTACACCACCGGTTTGCCCAGCGACTCGGTCAGGTAGGTGACGACCTTCCCCGGACCCTCCACGGCGGTCGCGGTCAGCCGCACCTCCGACGAGCGCGTGGCGCCGCGCTGCTTGCCGTCGCCGCGCACCCGCAGCCCGAGCCACAGCACGTCCAGCCCGACGTTCTCCACCAACGGGATCACGTGCGCGCCGTAGGTCTCCGACGCCTCGGCCAGGGAGACGTTCGGCGTCCCCTCGCGCGCGTTGGCGTCGATGGCCTTGATGAGCCGCTGTTCCTCCAGCAGCAGGTGGTTGGTGAACGTCACGTCCGCCGCGGCGACCTTCTTCGCGTCGGCCGGCGTCGGTTCGTAGGAGTGCGGGTCGCCGCCGGGCGGCACGAGCGAGTCCACCCGGACCCGGTCTCCCCCGACGTTGCGCACCAGGTCGGCGAGGATCTCGGTGGTCGTCACCACGGACAGGCCGTCCTGCCCGCCGCCGCCGGCGGTGGTGCACGCGGTTGTGGCGAGCAGGACCGCGGACAAGGACGCGGCGGCCCGTGAGGGCGCACGCAGGCGCATCTGTTCCCGAACCTCCAGACACCCGTCACCGAGCGGTGGGGCACCGCGAACCTAATACGAACGACAATCATTTTCAATCCGCCATCCGGCCCTGTCGACAACGATTGTCATTCGTCACACTGGCCGCTTGTCACCTCCCCGCAGAACAGGCACAGGACGGCGAACATGAACAGCCCCCGGACCGCCACCGGTCCGTCCACCCAGGACCCCGCCGCGGCAGAGGCGGTCTTCCTGGCCGCTCACCTGACCCTGCTCACCCCGCTGGACGTCCGCCCCGGTGACGTGGTCGCCGACATCGGCCCCGGCGCGGGCGCGGTCACCATCGCGCTGGCACGGGCGGTGGGTGACACCGGTCGGGTCTACGCGGTGGACAACGACCCCGCGATGCTCGACGCGGTGGCCCGTTCGGCACGCGAAGCCGACGTGGCCGACCGGGTCCGGTTGGTGCGGCACGACCTGGAGGACGGCCCGCCACCGATCCCGGAGCCGGTGTCCGCGGTCTGGTCGGCGGCGTGCGTGCACCACACCCGGGACTGGGCCGCGGCCGTGGCCGGCCTCGCGCGCCTGCTCCGCCCCGGCGGAGTGCTGTGCCTGGCCGAAGGCGGCCTGCCGACGCGCTGCCTGCCGTGGGACACCGGAGTCGGCCGCCCCGGCCTGGAGGTGCGCCTGGACGAGGCGCACAACCGCTGGTTCACCGACTGGTTCGACCAGCACACCGGCCAGGCGAGGCAGACCGGCGGCTGGGTCGACCTGCTGGCCGACGCGGGACTGGTCGACGTCTCCAGTCGCAGCGCCCTCGTGGACGTGCCCGCTCCCCTGCCGGACCACGTGCGCGCCACGGTGCTGGCCGAACTCGCGGCACGGGTCGGTCGGGCACGTCCGTTCCTGACCGACGAGGACGCCGCCGCGTGGGCACGGCTGCTCGATCCCGCCGACCCCGCGTGGGCCGGTCGACGCACGGATCTGGCCCTGCTCACCGCTTTGTCGTCCCACCGGGGACGCGCACCGGAGGCCGGCTGACCGCCCGCGGCGCCGGAAAGTGGTCCGTTCGGGCTAGTTGAAAACGATAATCATGTGCAAGACTTCGGCCGTGGTCCTACCGGACCGCACCGCCCCGCACGAATGGAGTGCACCGACCTTGCGCACGACTGCACGCATCGCCCTTCTCCTGACCGCGGTGACCGGCCTGTCCGGCCTCGTCGCCGCACCCGCGACGGCCGCACCGGTCGTCACCATCGACACCGGGCACGTCGACGTCTTCGGCGTCGCCTACGAGAACGGCGCGTTCGACCTGCACGTCCACGACGAGGCCGCCGAAGCCGAGTACGCGCCCTCCGAGGTGCTGCTGGTCGCCAAGTCCGCGGCGAAGACCACCGTGCCCGCCGACCCCGCCTACTCCTTCCTCGGCGCACCCGGCGCGCCGGTCTGGGTGCTGCCCGAGATCGAGGACCCGGACCTGCTGTGGCCCGGCATCGCCGCGGAAGAGGTGGAGCCCGGCGTGTTCGTCGAAGGCTCGCTCCGCCTGCGCGTCGTCGGCGTCTGCGGCCCCGACGACTTCAGCATCTTCACCACCGACGCGGTCGGCGCGCCGAACGTGCTGGTCGACAGCGGCAACGGCCTGCCCGACCGGATCGACCTGACCCCCGGCGGCCACCTCCACGCCAACTGGGCGTTCGAAGCGCCCGGGACCTACAGCGTCACCGTCCGCGCCACCGGCACCCTGGCCGCGACCGGTGAACGCGTCGTGTCCGCACCCGCCACCTACTCCTTCAAGGTGAACCGATGATCGCCCGCCTCACCGCCGCCGCACTCGCCACCGGGCTCGCCCTGCTCACCACGGGTACCGCCCACGCGGCCGTCACCCTCTCCGCCGGCCACGTCGACGTCATCGACGTCGACTGGACCGGCAGCGCGCTCACGCTCGACCTCCGCGACGGCACCACGTCGCCGGCGGTCGACCGCGACCCGTCGACCGTCACGCTCGACGCCGTACCGGCGAGCAAGTCCACCGTCCCCTCCGGCAGCGCCTACTCGTTCCTCGGCGCACCGGGGTCGACGTTCTGGGTCCTGCCGCAGAACCAGGTCGGCGGAATCCTGTGGCCGGGCCTCGACACCGCGGGCGTCCCCAGCGGCGTGCTGCTGAACAACTCGATGACGGTGAAGCTCGTCTCCGTCACCGGACCCGCCGACTTCAGCGTCTACACCACCGGCTTCGGCGGCACGCCGACCGTGTGGTTCGACAGCGGCAACGGCCTGCCCGACAGCCGCACCCTGGCGATCAACAGCCACGCCCACGCCAACTGGGCGTTCGAGGCGGCCGGCACCTACACCGCCGTCTTCGAGGTCACCGCCACCAAGGCGGCCGGCGGCGCGATCACCACCGGCCAGAAGAGCTACACCTTCACCGTCCAGCCCTGACCACCACGAGACCGGGTCTGCGGCGCGCACCGAACGGTGGGCGCCGCAGACCCGTATGTCGGGTCGGACCGCGCGCAGCCGTCGACCGGCCTGTCGTGGGCGCATCGCCTTTGCGCAGGAGGACGGGCGCAGAAGGAGGGGCGAGGCCCCGCGTCCAGGTGAGCGGTCGACGGGCCGGGTCGACTCTCGCGCCACCACCCGCGGCTCCAGTGGGTGAACAAATCCCCATCGGGTGTCACCTGGTGTGTTCTCCCATCGCCCGTGGCAACGTCGGTCTGGTGCATCTGTCACCTCAGGAGCGGGACAAGCTGCTCGTCCACGTGGCCGCCGACCTGGCCCGACGGCGGCTGGAGAGCGGTCTGCGGCTGAACCAGCCGGAGGCCGTCGCGTTGATCACCTCGTACTTGCTGGAAGGCGCGCGAGCGGGCCGGGGCGTGGCCGAGCTGGCCGCTTCGGGCCGCAACGTGCTGCGCCGGAACCAGGTGCTGGACGGCGTGCCGGACATGGTCGACATGGTGCAGGTCGAGGCGACGTTCCCGGACGGCACCAAGCTCGTCACCGTCCACGACCCGATCCCCTAGATCCCCAGCTGCGGAGGACCGCGTGCGTCCAGGTGAGATCATCCCGGCCCGAGCGGCGGTGCCGCTCAACCCGAACCGGCCCCGAACGCACGTGGAAGTGGTCAACAAGGGCGACCGGCCGGTCCAGGTCGGTTCGCACTTCCACTTCGGCGCGGTCAACCCCGCGCTGGAGTTCGACCGGGCGGCGGCCTGGGGCCAACGCCTGGACATCCCGGCGGGCACGGCCGTGCGGTTCGAGCCCAACGTGAAGCGCGAGGTCCGCCTCGTGCCGATCGGTGGCCGGCGCGTCATCGCCGGACTGCGGTGGGAGTTCGCGGGCGGACTGGACGAGCGCGGGCCGGACGCGAGCGAACCACCGGACAGCGCCAAACCCGACCCGGCCGAGGGCAGCCGATGACGGGCGGGTGGGAGATCAAGCGGCGCCGCTACGCCGAACTGCTCGGGCCGACGGTCGGGGACAAGATCCGGCTCGCGGACACGCACCTGGTGATAGAGCCGACCGAGGACCGCTCGATGGGCCCCGGGGGTTCGGGCGACGAGGTCGTCTTCGGCGGCGGCAAGGTCATCCGGGAGTCGATGGGGCAGGCGTCGACCACGCGCGCGGAAGGCGCCCCGGACCTGGTGATCACGGGCGCCGTGGTGCTCGACCACTGGGGCGTGGTCAAGGCCGACGTCGGCGTCCGGGACGGGAAGATCGTCGGCATCGGCAAGGCGGGCAACCCCGACACCATGGACGGGGTCGACCCGGCGTTGATCATCGGTCCCGGCACCGAGGTCGTCGCCGGCAACGGCCGGATCCTCACCGCCGGCGGCGTCGACTGCCACGTCCACTTCGTCTGCCCGCAACTGGTCGACTCGGCCCTGGCGGGCGGTCTGACCACCCTGATCGGCGGCGGGACCGGTCCGGCGGACGGCAGCAAGGCCACCACCGTGACACCGGGCCCGTGGAACCTGGCCCGGATGTTCCGCGCCATGGACGGCCAACCGGTGAACGTCCTGCAACTGGGCAAGGGCTGCACCGCTCACCCCGCCGGCCTGTGGGAGCAGCTGCGGGCGGGTGCCGGCGGGTTCAAGATCCACGAGGACTGGGGCGCGACGCCCGCGGCGCTCGACATGGCGCTGAGCGTGGCGGAGCTGAGCGGCGTGCAGGTCGCCATCCACACCGACACCCTGAACGAAGCCGGTTTCCTGGAGTCCACGATGAAGGCCATCGGGGAGCGCTCCGTCAACGCCTACCACGCCGAGGGCGCCGGTGGCGGGCACGCGCCGGACATCCTGTGCGTCGTCTCCTACCCCAACGTGCTGCCCTCCTCGACCAACCCGACCCGGCCGCACACCGTCAACACGTTCGACGAGCACCTGGACATGCTGATGGTGGCCCACCACCTCAACCGGTCCATCCCGGAGGACCTGGCCTTCGCGAGCAGCCGCATCCGGCCCAGCACGATCGCCGCCGAGGACGTGCTGCAGGACATGGGCGCGATCTCGATGATCAGCTCCGACGCGCTGGCCATGGGTCGGATCAGCGAGGTCGCCCTGCGCACCTGGCAGACGGCGCACGTGATGAAGGCGAAGCGCGGCCGGTCGACCGAGGACGCGAACGCGGACAACGACAACATGCGGGCACGCCGGTACGTCGCCAAGTACACGATCAACCCCGCGATCGCGCACGGCATCGACCACGTGGTCGGCTCGGTGGAGGTCGACAAGCTGGCCGACCTGGTGCTGTGGGAGCCGAAGTACTTCGGGGTGCGCCCGCACCTGGTGTTCAAGGGCGGGTTCATCGCCTGGGCCCAGATGGGCGACCCGAGCGCTTCCATCCCGACGCCGCAACCGGTGTGGTCGCGCCCGATGTACGGGTCCGCGCCGAAGGTCGCCGCCGAGTGCAGCGTGCACTTCGTCGCCGAAGAGGCGATGGAGGTCGACCTGCAAGCGGACCTGAAGACGGCCACGCCGTTGGAGGCGGTGCACAACACCCGAAGGGTGTTCAAGGACAGGATGAAGCTCAACAGCGAACTCCCCGAAGTCGTCGTGCGGCCGGACAACTTCGCCGTCTACATCAACGACGAGCTGGTCGAACCCGATCCGGTGTCGGAGTTGCCCATGGCGCAGCGCTACTTCCTGTTCTGATGAGCGCCGACGAGCTGACGTGCGCCGCGGGGACGGCCGCCGTGCTGTGCCTGGCGGACTCGCGCTTCCCCGGCGGCGGGCACGCCCACTCCGGCGGGCTCGAAGAGGCGGTCGCCCGGGGTCTCGTCACCGACGTCCCGACGTTGGCCTCGTTCCTGCGCGCCAGGCTCCGCACGGTCGGCGCGCTCGCCGCCGCCGTCGCCGCCGTCGCCGCCACGGCCGCCCGCACCGGTCGAGAACGGGACTGGTGGCGTGAGCTGGACGTCGAAGTCGACGCCCGCACCCCGTCCCCCGCGCAACGCGAGACGTCACGCGCACAGGGCCGCGGCATGGCCCGCGCCGGACGGCTCGCCTGGCCGTCACCGGTGCTGGACGACCTGCTGGCGGCCATACCCCGGCCACACCACCCCGTCGCGCTGGGCGCGCTGGCCGGGATCGGGGGCGCGCCACCGCGCCACGCCGCGCTCGCCGCCGCCTACCTGTCGGTCAGCGGACCGGCGAGCGCCTGCGTCCGGCTGCTGGGCCTGGACCCGTTCCGGGTCAACGCGGTCGTCGCCGACCTGTCCGCGCTGATCGGGCGCATCTCCGCGACCGCGGCCGGGACGTGCGACCGGCCACCCGCCGAACTGCCCGCGCCGAGCGCGCCCGCCCTCGACCTCTTCGCCGAGACCCATGACCGAACCCACCGCTTGGAGGTGCGTCTCTTTGCCGGCTGACCGCACGACCGGACACGGCCACTCGCATCCGGTCCACTTCGATCCCACCCGCACCGCCCCGGACCCGTACCAGCGCCAGGTCGACCGGGGACGCGCGTTCCGCCTCGGCATCGGCGGCCCGGTCGGCTGCGGCAAGACCGCCCTGGTCGCCGCGCTGTGCCGAGCCCTGGGCGACGAGCTGGAACTCGCGGTGGTGACCAACGACATCTACACCACCGAGGACGCCGACTTCCTGCGCCGCGCGGGCGTGCTGGACCCGGAGCGCATCGAGGCCGTGCAGACCGGAGCCTGCCCGCACACCGCGATCCGCGACGACATCACCGCCAACCTCGACGCCGTCGAACTGCTGGAAGAGCGCTTCCCGGTGCTGGACCTCGTGGTCATCGAGAGCGGTGGCGACAACCTCACCGCCACCTTCAGCCGCGGCCTGGTCGACCGGCAGGTCTTCGTCGTGGACGTCTCCGGCGGCGACAAGGTGCCCCGCAAGGGCGGCCCCGGCGTCACGACCGCGGACCTGCTCGTCATCAACAAGACCGACCTGGCCGAGCACGTCGGCGCCGACCTGGACGTCATGCTCTCCGACGCGCACCGCATGCGCCGCCACGAGCTGCCGGTGATCACCCAGTCGCTCGTGCACACGCCGGACGCGCCCGACGTGGCCGCCTGGGTCCGCGCCGTGCTCTGCCAGGACCAGGCCGACGTCGGCCGGCTCTCGGGCACGGCGTGAAGGCCGTCGCCCGGCTGGTGGTGGAACGCGACGGCACCGGTCGCAGCGTCGTGCGCGACCTGCGATCGGTGTCGCCGCTGACGCTGATGCCCTGTCCCGCCGCACGGCACGACGAGGACCCGGACACCGCGCTGGTCCACGTCGTCGGCTCCGCCGCCGCACCGCTGGGCGGCGACGTCCTGGAGCTCGCGGTCGAGGTGGGTCCGGGCGCCGCGCTCACCCTGCGCGTGATCGGCGCGACCCTCGTGCTGCCCGGCCAACGCCCCGGCCCCAGCCACACGTCGGTGACCTTCGACGTCGCGGAGGGCGGGCGGCTGGAGTACCTGACCGAACCCACCATCGTCGCCGCCGGTGCCCGCCACCACGCTTCGTTGCGCGCCGACCTCGCCCCCGACGCCCGGTTGCGCCTCCGCGAGGTCGTCGTCCTCGGCCGCAGCGGCGAACAGCCGGGACGATTCCGCGGCGACACCCTCGTGCGCCGTGACGGCACCACACTGCTGTGCCAACACCTCGACCTCGGCGACCCCGACCTCGACGTCTCCCCCGCGCACCTGGCCGGTCACCACGTCATCGCCACCGACCTGCTCGTCGGCGAACCCGACCCGGCCGAACCGGCGGTCGGCGAGTGGTGGTCGCTCGTGCCCCTGGCCCACGGCGGTTCGCTGGCCACCGCCCTGGCCGACGACACCGTCACCGCCTACCGCCTCCTGGACACCGCCACCGCCGCCCGTCCCGGTCTTCCGCTCCGCCGGTCGCGGCGTCCGCCCGACCGGGCGCGGGAGGTTCAGCCATCGGTGGTGGCGGTAGCCGCTAACGTCCGGGCGTGATGCCCTCCACCGGAACGACACCCGCCAGACCACCCGGCACGCTGATCCGCGCCCAACCGCTCGCGTCCCGCTTCAAACCGGACCACGCCGACGTCGCGTACCGCGTGTTCTACCAGGGCGTCGGCCACGACGGCCGGGGGCGGCTCGTCACCGGGTCGGTGTTCATCCCCGACGGCACGCCTCCCGCCGACGGCTGGCCCGTGGTCAGCTACGCCCACGGCACGACGGGCCTGTCCGACCGCACCGCACCCTCCCGCACCGGCCTGCTCCGCTTGGAGCGCAACCACATCGCGGGGTGGCTCGCGGCCGGCTACGCCGTCGCGGCGACGGACTACGAAGGCCTTGCCACGCCCGGACCGCACCCGTACTTCAACGGCGAGGCCGTGTCCGACGACGTGGTCGACATCGTCCGCGCCGCCCGCCGGCTCGACCACCCGCTCGACCGCCGCTGGCTCGTCGCGGGCTTCTCGCAAGGCGGCCACGCCGCCCTGTTCACCGCCCTCATCGCCACGAACTACGCGCCGGAACTGGACTTCCTGGGCACGGTCGCGCTCGCGCCGCCCGTCCACCTGGTCCGCGTCATCGCCACCCGCACCAGCGACGCGTCCGCCACCGTCTGCCCGTTCGTGCCGATCGTGCTGGCGGGCATGCGCACCCGGTACCCCGACTTCACCCACGGCTTCCTCACCGAGCGCGGCACCACCCTGGTGGACCTGGCCGAGCGCGTGTCGCTGGTCGAGCTGTTCCGCGCCACCAAGGCGATCACCAACGACGAGACCGGCATGACCGACCTGACCCGCCACCACCACGTGGAACGGGTGCTCGACGAGTGCCGCGTCCCGATCACCCGCCTGGACCGCCCGGTCTTCCTCGCCGCCGCCGGCAACGACGAGATCGTGCCGCCGGCCGTGATCCACGACTTCGCCGACGACATCGCCACCGCGGGCAGCACCGTCCGGCTGACGACGTACCCGGACGCCGACCACGGCACGATCCTCACCGCGGCCCGCGACGACGCGACGGCCTGGGCGGCGGCGGTCACCGGCCACTCCCCCGCGCCCGTCACCCCGTCGCCGCGCTTCGACCTGCTGGACGCCACCGGCGACGGCTACCTGCGCCGCGACGACTACGAGGTCTTCGCCCTGCGCCTGGTCCAGTCGTTCGGCCACCCGCCCCGGTCCGCCGCCGCGATGGCCGTCCGCTCCGCCTACCGCGCCCTGTGGCGGGCGCTGGCCGCCGAGTCCGACGCGGACCAGGACGGACGCGTCACCAAGGCCGAGTTCCTCGCCTGGGCGGCCCGCGCCACGCACACGGCGTTCGAGGACACGCTGCGCCCGTTGGCGACGGCCGTGCTGGCACTGGTCGACGCCGACGGCACGGGCGTGGTGGAACGCGACGAGTTCCGCACCCTGATGACCCGCTGCGGCCTGCCCGACCACGACGCCCGCACCCTGTTCGAACGCCTCGACACGGACCACCGCGGCATTGTCGGGGTGACGGAGGTGGTCCGGACCGCCAGGGACTTCTGCCTCGACCCGACCCCCGACAAGCCCGGTCACTGGCTGTTCGGCCGGTTCTGACGTCCGCGTGAGCGGACTAGTCGGCGCCCATCACGAGACCCTCGATGGTGTGCTTCTGCACCAGCGGTTCGAGGCGGTCCACGACCCTGCACCCGAGGTGGGCGCGGACTTCCCCGGGCAGCTGCTCGTAGTAGGCGCGGCTGACGACCAGGTCGTTGCGGTCGTTCTCGACCCCGCCGGCCGCCAGTCCGAGGACCACGACGGGCCGGGCGGACTGCGACCGGTTGGGCGTGCCGCGGTGGATGGTCAGGGCGGAACGCGCCGAGATGTCACCCCGTTGGGGCATCTTCTGCTGGACGAGCGCTTCGTAGCGCGGGTACAGCGACTTGGGCGGGAACATGCCGTGGTCGAACCCGGTGGCGTCGTCCCACTGCGTGCCGGGTGCGATCTCGAACGGCCCCATCTCGGGCACCGTGTCGACCGTCGTCACGTTCAACGCCAACGAGGTGAGCCGCCGGTCCTCCACGGTTTCCCTCGGCGCCGGGAAGTCACGGTGCCACGGCTGGGTGACCGCACCCGGCAGCGGCACGTCGAAGCCGATCTCGACGACCCGGTAGTCCGACCCCAGCACCGCCGTCGCGAGGTCGACTACCCACGGGTGGGTCACCAAATCCACGAAGCCCCTGATCCGCTCGGGGTGGACCTCGACGTAGTAGCGGTTCGGGCCACGGCCGATCGCGCCGTCCGGACGCGCGAGCGCCTCCCGGAACAACAGGTCCACGTCCTCGCCGAGCCGATCGGCCCAGTCGGGCGTGAACGCGCCGCGCAAGGCGACGATGCCGTCCGAGTACAGCGTCCTCACCAGGGTGTCCACGTCGTGCGTGCCGGTCATGACCACCTCTTCCAGACGTCGGCTGAGCGGGCCGTTCCCGAACCTAGCAGCGGCCGGCGGATTTTCCAACGTTGTAACGGCAGTCCGAACCGATCGTCCGCAGCCCCTCGATACATCCGAACGGTCGATGCCGTTCTTGCCGGCGACTGCGTAGGTTGCGATGGATGGTCACTTCCTCACCGTGGGAGAGCGCATGAGGAAAATTCTCAACCGGCGACACCTGCTCGTCGGCATGTCGGCCCTGCTGGTCTGCTCGGCGACGTCCCCGGTGACGGCGGCGGCCGACACCGCCGACGTCGTGGCGGAGACGCTGCGGAACATGACGCTGGAGGAGAAAGTCGGCCAGCTGTTCGTCACCTACGCCTACGGGGCGACGGTCGACGCGGCCGATTCCGCGTCGGTAGCGGCCAACAGGCGCTCCCACGGTGTCGACAACGCCCAGCAGCTGATCGAGAAGTACCACCTCGGCGGCATCATCTACTTCGCGTGGTCGGGCAACACGGTCAACCCGGCCCAGATCACCGAGCTGTCGAACGGCATCCAGCGCGTGTCCGCGATCCCCGCGCTGGTGAGCACCGACCAGGAGCACGGCGTGGTGTCGCGGATCGGCGCGCCGGCCACGCCGTTCCCCGGCAACATGGCGCTCGGCGCCGCCCGCAGCCCCGGGTCGGCGGGCACCGCTGCCACGATCGCCGGGCGGGAACTGCGCGCGGTGGGGGTCAACCAGAACTTCGCGCCCGTCGCCGACGTCAACGTCAACGCGCTCAACCCGGTCATCGGTGTCCGTTCGTTCAGCGAGGACCCGCAGCTCACCGCCCGGCTCGTCGAAGCACAGGTGCGGGGGTACCAGCGGGGTGGCGTCTCGGCCACCGCCAAGCACTTCCCGGGGCACGGCGACACCGCCGTGGACAGCCACACCGGGCTACCGGTGATCGGCCACAGCCCGGAGGAGTGGGAGCGGCTGGACGCGCCGCCGTTCCGCCGTGCGATCGCGGCCGGCGTCGACTCGATCATGACCGCGCACATCGTGGTGCCCGCGCTCGACCCGTCCGGCGACCCGGCCACGCTCTCCCGGCCGATCATGACGGGCATCCTGCGCGACCGGCTCGGCTACGACGGCGTGGTGGTCACCGACTCGCTCGGGATGGCGGGCGTCCGGCAGAAGTACGGCGACGACCGCGTGCCGGTGCTGGCGCTGAAGGCGGGCGTCGACCAGTTGCTGATGCCGCCGAACATCGACCTCGCGTACAACGCGGTGCTGGCGGCGGTGCGCGGCGGCGAGCTGACCGAGGACCGCATCGACCAGTCCGTCCACCGCATCCTGCGGATGAAGGCCGGACGCGGGCTGTTCGGCGGTCAGTTCGCCGACCCGGCCGCCCTGCCCGAGCTGGTCGGCACCGAGCACAACAAGCGGACCGCGCAGCAGATCACGGACCGGACCACGACGCTCGTGCGCAACTCCGCCGGCGTCCTCCCGCTGACCACCCGCCCGGCGTCGGTCTTCACCACCGGCTGGGGAACCGCCGCCGATCCCGTGCCGCAGCGACTCGCGACGGCGGTCGGTCAGCGTTCGGCCGCAACGACATCCTTGCTCACCGGCGCGAACCCGAACCAGGCCACGATCGACCGCGCGGTGGCCGGTGCGGGCGCCGCCGACCTGACGATCGTCGCCACCAACAGGGCGTGGACCGACGTCGGCCAGCAGAACCTCGTGAAAGCGCTGCTGGCCACCGGGAAGCCGGTCGTCGTCATCGCGGTCCGCGACCCGTACGACATCGCGCACTTCCCCGACGCGCAGACCTACCTCGCGACGTACTCGTACACGGCCGTGTCGGTGGAGTCGGCGGTGCGGGTGCTCTACGGGGAGAACGCACCGGCCGGGAAGCTGCCCGTCACCATCCCGGTCGCGGGCGACCCGTCGACCGCGCTGCACCCGTTCGGCCACGGCCTGACCTGGGAAGGCTGAACCGATGCGCCACGCCGTCCGTCGACTGCTCACCGCCACCCTGTGCGGGCTGCTGGTCGCGACCACGCCCGCCGTCGGCCAGGAGGACACCGCCCCGGGCCTGCCGTCGGTGCCGCTGACCGTGATGTCCTACAACATCCACACCGGCATCGGCGTGGACGGCAGGCTCGACCTCGCACGGGTGGCAGCGGACATCAAAGCGGCCGACGCGGACGTGGTCGCCCTTCAGGAAGTCGACGTCCACTGGATGGCCCGCAGCGAGTGGCGGGACCAGGCGGCGGAACTGTCGGCGGCGGTCGGCATGGGCGTCTACTTCGCACCCATCTACGACCTGGACCCCTTGGAACCGGGACAGCCGCGGCGGCAGTACGGCGTGGCGGTGCTCAGCCGGCACCCGATCGTCGCGGCGGAGAACCACTCGATCACCCGGCTGTCCACGCAGGTGCCGAACCCGACACCCCAGCCCGCGCCGGGATTCCCCGAGGTCGAGCTGGACGTGCGCGGCGAACGCGTGCACGTCTACAACACGCACCTGGACTACCGCGCCGATCCGGCGGTGCGCCGGGCGCAGGTCGCCGACATGCTGCGCGTCATGGCCGACGACCGCGGCAAGGCGAGGGTGCTGCTCGGCGACTTCAACGCGGTGCCGACCGCACCGGAACTCGCACCGCTGTGGACGGAACTGGTCGACGCGTGGGCGATGACCGACCCGTCGTCACCCGGCCTGACCTACCCGGCACAGGCGCCCACCAAGCGCATCGACTACGTCGCCGCCGGCTACCCGGCCCGCGTCCGCGACACGCGCGTGATCACGACCGACGCGTCGGACCACCTGCCGGTGCTCGCCGAGCTGGCCGTCTCACGGCGACACGGGTCCCCGTGGGACGCCGCGCTCCCCCACCACCGCCTGCGGTACGGCCCGGCGCACCAGGCCGGGCTGGCCGCCGAGCACGTGGCACGGCTCGTGCCCGACGTCGAGGCGGGCGTGACGGCCACCCCGCAGGCCTACCCGGGCGGTGTGGTGCTGGCCGCGCGCAACGGCGTGATCGTCGAGCACGCGGCGGTGGGTGACGCGCTGCGCTTCGGGACCGACGGCGCGGAACTGCCGTCCGACCAGCGGATACCGATGCGCGAGGACACCATCTTCGACGCGGCGTCGATCTCGAAGCTGTTCACCACCGTGGTCGCCATGAGGCTGGTGGAGGGCGGCCGGATCGAACTCGACGCCCCCGCCGCCCGCTACCTGCCCGAGTTCGGCCAGACCAGCAAGCAGGACGTCACCCTCAGGCAGTTGCTGCTCCACACGTCCGGTCTGCCCGCCGGCCTCGCGATCGGGTCGTACCCGACGGTCGAGCAGCGGCTGGCCGCGATCTACGCGGTGGCTCTCCGGGCACAACCGGGGACGCGGTACGTGTACTCGGACCTGAGCCTCATCGTGATCGGCAAGGTGCTGGAACGCGTCACCGGCCGCTCGCTGCCCGACCTCGTGGCCGCCGAGATCACCGAGCCGCTGGGGTTGCGCGACACCATGTACACCCCGCCTTCGCACCTCCGTCCGCGCATCGCGCCCACCCAGTTCACGAGTGGTCCGCGCGGGCTGATCTGGGGCGAGGTGCACGACTCCACCTCCTGGTACCTCGGTGGGACCGCCGGGCACGCCGGGGTCTTCTCCACCGCGCACGACCTCGCGGTGTTCGCCCAGATGCTGCTCAACGGCGGGCAGTACGGCGACCGGCGCGTGCTGCGGCCGGAGAGCGTGCGGGAGATGACGCGGAACGGGAACGCCGCCATCCCCGGCGCCGACCGCGGGCTGGGCCTCGACCTGAACAAGCCCGCCTTCATGGGCATGCTCGCCACGCCCTACACGATCGGGCACACCGGGTACACCGGGACCTCGCT
Source organism: Saccharothrix sp. NRRL B-16314 (assembly GCF_000716595.1). Taxonomy (GTDB): domain Bacteria; phylum Actinomycetota; class Actinomycetes; order Mycobacteriales; family Pseudonocardiaceae; genus Actinosynnema. The sequence goes on along the minus strand of NZ_JNXC01000017.1, from coordinate 20,810 downwards.
GGTCATCGACCCGGCGAGCCGCGCCTTCGTGATCCTGCTGACCAACCGCGTGCACCCGACCGCGGCCGGTCCGGCGACCAACCCCTACCGGCACGCCGCGGCGGACGACGTGGCCAGGGCCGTCCTGGACCACTGACCTGCGCTTTCTCGCGCTCTCAGGCAGAGGGTGACGTGCCTCATCGTTTGGCCGGCACCGGCCGCGGGCAATTACCTCGGCGTAGGTAGTTCGACCTGGAGGCACGATGCACGAGACAGACTTCGCACGGCCGGTCGCCAACCCCCGCCGGACCAAGCTCGACGCGGACTGGACCGCGCGACCGACCGACGTCGCGGACCGGTCGCAGCCGATGCCCCGCCCGACCACCGGCACAGGGGCGCGCTCGGTCGGCTGAGCCACTCCTGACCGGGGCGGGTCGAGCACCCGGTGCCCGAGGCCGGGTGCTCGACCCGCGCGGTCAGGCCCTCCTGCGGCCGGCCCGCGTCACCAGGCCGATGCCCGCCAGCAGCGTGAGCAACCCGATCAAAGCCGGCCAGGTCGCGCTCACGCCCGTCGCGGCCAGTTGCGCCGCCGTGGGCTGCTGCGCCGGCCCGGCTCCCGGTGGTGCCGCGCCAGGCGATGCGGGCGCGGACGGGTCACCGGGCTGAGGAGCCGGAGCGGGGTCCGGCTTGTCCGTGCCGGGAACGAGGAGCACGAGGTGGTTCACCGGCGAGCCGTTGTCGCTCGCCTGAACCGGGAACGCCGGGCCGCCGTAGACGATCTCCCACGGCCCGACCACGCCGAACCGGTGCGTGCCGGCGGGCACGTCGAAGAACTCGAACACGCCCGAAGCACTGGTCGTCGCGCGGACGAGGACCTCACCGGTGAACTGGTCCTTCAGGTAGACCTTCAGGTCGGGCACCGGCGCGCCGGGCGACGGAGCCCCCATCGGCACCGTCCCCGGCTTCGGGCGCTCCAACGCCACCACGCCCGCGACCTTCGGTGCCAGGCCTCCCGGCACCCGCGCGTGCACCTTGACGGTGATGTTCCCGTTGTAGTGCGGCGGCGCGCCGAAAGTGCAAGTCGCGTAGAGGTTCCCGGTGTCGAACATGCGGTCGTCGACGGGGATCGCCACGACGAAATCCCGACTCGCGTTCGCGGGCAGCGTGACACCGAGGCCTTCGGGCGCGAGCTCCCCGAGGTCGAGCGGAGCTCTGCCGGACGACGAGCACGACGCCGTGATCCCCGGGAGCAGCATCGACCCGCTGTTGGCCAGGGTCAACGCCAGACGAGCCGTGTCGCCCAGTCGGTAGGTCGGCTGGTCGAGCGCCCCGGTGGCGGTGAGCACCCGGTTCGCCAACGGGGTGCCGCGGATCAACAGGTCAGGGTCGTCCGCGCCGTCCACCTCGACGTCCAGGCCGGGGAACCACCACTCCTCGCTCCCGTACGTGACCGCGTAGCTCCCGCGGGGCAGGTCGCGGAACGTGAAGCGACCGGCCGAGTCGGTCGTCGCGGTGTACCCGGCGTAAGGGCGGCCTCCGGTGACGGAAACTTCGAGACCGGGCAGGGCCTCGCCCGCGTCCATCGCGTTGTCGGCGTCGCGGTCGCCGTAGACGGTCCCCGTGAAGGTGCCGCGGACCACTGTGATCGGGACGGTCACCGTCACCGTGTTGTCGGCCGGGTTCACGTCGGGTTCGACGCCGGACCTGGCCGTGACGACGAGGGTCAGCAGGTCGTCCGCGGTGGTGACCCGCGAGGTGAGCGTGCCCTCCGCTGCCTGCCCGGGTCCGATCGGCGGCGAGCCGCCGTAGCCGAACCCGGACCAGTAGTCGCTCGACAGGTTGCCGACCGAGTCCAGGAACACCCGGGACGCGGGCGCGGTTCCCAGGTTGGTCACCTTGGCCCGCACGGTGATCTCTTCGTCGGCGAAGTACGCCGGTTTGTCGAAGGCGACCGTGATCGTCAGATCCACCTGCCCCGCAACGGGTTCCGCCACGGGTTCCGCTGCCGCCGGATCGGTGGACTCGACCGGCGTCGTGGTCGTGGGTGGTTCGATCGAGGACGGCTCGGCCGGGAGCGGAGGTTCGGCGGTGGTGGGCTCGACCGGGTTCGCGGTCTCGGTCGGCGGCGTTTCGACCGGCTGTGTTTCGACCGGCTCGATCGCAGGCGGCTCGGTCGTGGTTTGTTCGGTCGTGGTTTGTTCGGTCGTAGTGGGTTCGGCGGGCGTCGAGTTGTCGCCGAACGCAGGTCCCGCCGACGCCCCCGCGCAGACGACGACAGTCAACATCAACGCGCCGACGGAGCGGCGTAATCGTGACATCGCGTGTTCCCCTCTGTCTGGTCCTCCCGTGACGTATCGCGTCCTCCACGCCGTTCGATACCGGATTCAGTAGCGAATTTCGAGCCGTTCCGCGTCGACATGATCGACGGCAGGATGGGGTGATGCGACGTACCACCCTGCTCGTCGCCGCGATCGCGGCCTTCTGCCTCGTGCCCGCACCGGTCTCGGCCGACCCGACCCACCCGGCCCACCCGGTCACGACCGACGCGACCTTCCACAACGACGCCGCCACCCCCGGCGCGGACCCGTTCGTCCTGTTCGACCGGCCCAGCGGCTACTACTACGCCTACTCCACCGAGGGCGCCGACCCCGGCCACCACTTCGGCATCTACCGCTCGCCCGACCTCGCCACGTGGGAGCACCTGCCCGGCGGCGCGCTGCGGGCCGGGCAGGACGGCGACTGGGCGCACGACTGGTTCTGGGCGCCCGAGGTCTACCACAACCCCGACACCGGCCTGTACTACCTGTTCTACGCGGCCAGGATGAACCGCGGTGTGGCCGAGCACTTCCGGTACGCGGACTTCGAGGAGCCGTGCAAGGTCGGTGTCGCGGTGTCGGGTTCGCCGGTCGGGCCGTTCCGCGACATCGCCGAGGCCCCGCTGGACTACTCGCCCTACGACCCGGCCTACCACGACGTCAACCTCATCATGGACGCCGCGCAGAAGAAGCCGCCCGCCACGCTGGAGGAGGGCCGGACCGCGCCGCTCGGCACCTACATCCCCTACATCGACCCGAACGTCCACTTCGACACCGACGGCCGGATCTACCTGTACTTCTCCCGCAACGCCTACCGGAACTGGGTGTGGGACGACGACCTCGGCAAGTACGTCGAGGAGTCCAACATCTACGCCGTCGAGCTGACCGGCGACTGGTGGCGCGACCCGACCGGCCGGACCATGCCGACCATCGCGCCCGCGTACCGCGACAGCAACCGCGCGCCGAACGACCCGCCCGGCGTCCGCAAGGACGGCTACGTCCCCGTCCTGGACTACGGCTCGGACAAGCAGGCGTGGGAGAACGCGCACGTCCACGACTACGCGAAGTCGGGCGGTCGGAAGAAGGACCGCCGGTGGGCCGAGGGCTCGACCACGATCCGGACCGTCGACGCGACGGGGAACCCCCGCTACTACCTGACCTACTCGGCCAACAACTACGAGAACGAGTTCTACGGCGTCGGCTACGCGACCGCGACCAGTCCTCTCGGGCCGTGGCACAAGAGTTCCGCGAACCCCGTGCTGTCCCAAGATCCGGCGCAGGGCCTGTACTCGACCGGGCACGGCAGCATCATCGACTCACCGGACGGCACGCAGCTCTACTACGTCCACCACGGCCGCCCGTCCACCACGTCTTCACGTGCGCTGTACACCTCGCGGCTGCACCTCGATGACGACCTGTCCATTGAGGCGTCCACAAAGGACCAACCCGTGCCGTCCGGCGTGGGACCACTGCGAATCCGAGCCGACGACCGCGTCCTGCGCACCGGCCCGAACGGCACCGCGACCACGACGGTCCACGTGACCAGCGCCCGGGGCGCCGAGTTCACCCTGTCCAACCCGCAGAACCGCCTGCGCGCCGAACTGCGCCCGGCCGACGCGGGCGCAGTCGTCGTCCAGGGCAACCGGATCACCGTCACCTCGACCACCCACCGCCCGGCCCTGCTCACCGTCGTCTACCAACGCCGGCGAGCCGACGGCACCTACCGCGACACGGCCGACACCGGACCGCACCACAGCGTCCCGGTCCAGCTCACGATCCCGGTGACACCCGGCCGCTGAGCACAGGTGCGCAGAGGCGCTCGCGGCGCTCGGCAAGCGCCGCGAGCCTCGTACCGACTTCTCCGAGTGCGGACCGGGACGAGGGCTCCACCGGTAAGATCGTCCCGCCGGCCGGGCACGCGACGCCGCGCGACCGCGCTCGACGGTCCCGCCGGCGACTGGGCGGGTGGCTGGTCATCGAGGACCGCCACCCGGGACGAATCCGTTCGATTGAGCACTCGACCAGCGCTCGCACACTGGGGGTATGCGAATGTTGATCCGATCCCTGGCCGAACTGGCCGGATCGCCGCGGGACGTGGACTGGGGCAACGGCACGAGCGTCCGCCTGCTGACCGCGTCCGACGGGATGGGTTTCACCGTGTGCCACACGGTGGTCCGGGCGGGCACGTCGTCCTTCCTGGAGTACCGCTCCCACCTGGAAGCCTGCTACTGCGTCTCCGGCACCGGCGAGATCGAGGACGCGGCGGGCGTCGTGCACCGGATCGGCCCCGGCACGCTCTACGCCCTGGACCACCACGACCGGCACCACCTGCGCGCCGACCCGACGGGCGACCTGACCCTCATCAGCGTCTTCACGCCGGCGCTGGTGGGCACCGAACGGCACGTGCTGGACCGGGTGGAAGCGTCGTCGTACTGATGGGCGCGGAGCACCTGCACGCGCTGTTCGAGGCCACCGCGAAAGCGGCTCCCGAACGCCCCGCCATCACCGTCGACGGCGTCACCACCACGTACGGCGAGTTGAACGCGACCGCCGACGGCCACGCCGCCTTCCTCCGCGAACTCGGCCTCGCCCAAGGCGACCGGGTGGTCATCTACGCCGAGCCGTCAGCGGACGCGGTCGCGGCGGTGATCGGCGTGCTCAAGGCCGGCTGCTGCGTCGTCACGACCCACCCGTCGTTCGACCGCCGCAAGCTGGTCCTCCAGATCGCCGACTCGGACGCGTCGGTCCTGGTCACCGACCGGCGGGAGCACCGCCACGACCTGTTCACCGACACCGAACTGGACGCCGTGCTGCTGCTGGGCGACGGGTCGACAACGGTCCGGCGAGCACCCCGGCCGCGAACGGGCGCGGGGATCGAGGTGGACGACGACATCGCGGCCGTGTTCTACACGTCCGGTTCCAGCGCCGACCCGAAGGGCGTCGTGATCGGCCACCGCGCGATGACCGCCGCCCACCGGGCCGTCACCGGCTACCTGGGCACCACGGCCGACGACGTCGTGCTGAGCTACACCCCGATCGGCTCGGACTTCGGCTTCTACAACGTCATGATGCCGTTGGCGCTCGGCGGCCGGGTGGTGCTGGGCAGCCGCTGGCCGGACAGCCCCGCCGACCTCGCAGCGGTGATCAACGACCACGGTGTCACCGCCGTGCACGCGTTCCCGACCCTCCTGGGTGTGCTGTGCCGAGCGGACACCCCGATGCCGTCCGTCCGGTACATCACGAGCACCGGCCAGGAGCTGTCCGTCGAACGCGCCGCCGCACTGCGCCGCACCCTCCCGCACGCCGCCCTCCACTCGATGTACGGGTTGACCGAGTGCAAGCGGGTCGCGGGCCTGCCACCGCACGAACTGGCGGAACGGCCGGGTTCGGTCGGCCGCCCCATCCCCGGCGTGCGGGCCTACCTGGTCGCGGACGGGGTCGAGCTGTCCGAAGGGGTCGGTGAGCTGGTCGTGGCCGGCGACCTGCTGATGCAGGGCTACTGGCGCCGACCGGCGGAGACCGACCTGGTGCTGCGGCGCAACCTGTTCGGCGAGCGGGAGGTGCTGTTCACCGGCGACCTGTTCCGCCGCGACGACGACGGCTGCCTGCACTGGCTGTCGCGAACGGACGACGTCTTCAGCCGGTCGACGTTGCAGGTCAACCCGCACGAGGTCGAGGCGCGGCTGCGGGAGCACCCCGGTGTCGCGGACGCCGTCGTCGTGCCGGTGCCGGACGCCCGGGACGGCGAGGCGCCGCTGGCCGTCGTGGTGCGGGCCGCCGCGGTCTCCGAACGAGACCTGCTCGACCACTGCGCCGCGGCACTGGACCGGCACGTGGTGCCGATCGCCGTGGTGTTCCGGGACGAACTCCCCCGCACGGAATCCGGCAAGACGGACCGCCGCGCGGTCGGCCGGTCGGTCGACCCGTTGGAGACGACCCCGATGCTGCGGCTCGCGGACGAGTTCGACGCCATCGCCTCGGGCCGCGACCAGGTGCCGCGAACCCCCGTGCGCTCGACGATCCGCGACACGATCACCGACGAACGGGTGCTCGCCTACCAGGACGCGCTGACCGAGCGGTCCGGTCCGCTGTTCCACCACTTCCTGGCCAGCGTGCCCGGCGTCCTGGAGGAGCTGGCGCGGACCGGTGTCGCGCTGGCCCGGCTGGCCGAGCGGCGGGGCCGGCTGGCGTTCTACGAGGCGGACGCGTTCGACGGCACCAACGGGCGGACGCTCGCCGCGTTCGCCGACGGCCGGGTCACCACGCTCACCAGCTCGCCGAACAAGGCCAACGCGCCGTGGTTCCACGCCCGCGCCGACCCCGACCGCTCGCGGTTCTTCGCCGACTCGTTGTTCCGCCTCACCACGGCGACCCTCGCCGAGCGGGCCGACTTCGCGCCGTTCCGGGACGGCTTCGACGTGGTCCACGAGGTCGCCGCGTTCCAGTTCTACGGCACCGACCGGGCCGCGCAGGTCGCGCACCTCGCGCAGGTGCTCAAGCCGGGCGGGTTGGCGCTGTTCCTGGAGAAGCTGGACCACCCGGACCCGGAGGAGTACGAGCGCCGGGAGAAGGTCAAGGACGAGGTGCACAAGGCCCGGTACTTCACGCCGGAGGAGGTCGAGCGCAAGCGGCACGAGATGCTGTCCCGGATGGTGCACGGGCAGGTCGACCACGACACCCTCGTCCGGTCGCTCAACGACCGCTTCGCGCACGTGCACCTCATCTGGAACGCCACGAACTTCGCCCACTTCGCCGCTTCGGACGACCCGAGTCTGCTCGCGGAGTTCCTGGAGCTGGCCGGGCCGCCGCACGTCCCGGACGGCTTCGCCTTCGAAGAACCCGGCCCGCGGTGACGAGGCACGTCGTCCCCGAGGTGCCGGCACGGGTCGAGGCGTTGGCCGAGCGGTGGCGGGAACGCGCCGCGGCAGCCGAGCGCGCCCGCACCCTGCCGGACGCCACCGTGGCGGAACTGGCCGACGCCGGCCTTCTGCGGCTGGCGGCCCCGACCGCGCGCGGAGGTCCGGGGCACGGCTGGCCGACGCTCGCGGAGGCGGCCAGGGTCGCCGCCAGGGCGTGCCCGTCGACCGGCTGGGTGCTGGGCGTCGTCGGCGGTCATGCGGCGCTCGCCGGGCGGCTCTCCGCCGCAGACCTGATGTTCACCGCCAGGAGCCCGCTGTTCGCGACGGCGTCCGGCGGGCGGCTGACCGCGGTGCCGGGCGGCGTCGTCGTGTCGGGGCGGTGGCGGTTCTCGTCCGCCGTCGACCACGCGTCGTGGGTGGTGGTGAACGGCTGCGCGGCGACCGACCGGCTGCTCGTGCCGCTGCCCGTCGAGCAGGTGCGGATCGAGGACGGGTGGCACGTCACCGGCATGGCCGCGACCGGGTCCAAGACGTTCGCGGTCGACGACGTGCTCGTGCCCCGCTCCCGCGTGGACGTGCTCGCCGAGTGCTTCTCCGCACGCTGGTCGCCGGACACGGCCCCCACGGACTACTTGGGGCAGGTGCCGTTCCTGCCGTACGCCACCAGCACGGTCATCGGACCGCTGCTGGGGTGTGCTGAAGGCGCGTTCGAGGCAGTCCGGACACCCTCGGACGGTGTGGCGGAAAGCGCGGCCGAGCTGGCGTGCGCGCGGCACCTGTACGACTCGATCTGCGACACCCTGCACTCGGCCGGGCTCGAACGCCGCCCGCTCACGGCGGTGGAAGCGGCGACCGTCGGCCGCGACCGGGCCTACCTCGCCCGGCTGTGCGTGCGGGCGGTGCACCGGCTGGTCGAGCTGTCCGGAACCGCCGCCCACTTCGACGACCACCCGATCGCGCGGCACTGGCGCGACCTGCAGATGATGGCCGCGCACCGCGACGTGGACTGGGTGACGCACGCCCGCGCGCACGCCGCGCTGACCCTGGAGACCGGCCGATGAGCACCGTCGACTTCCTCCGCCGCGACAAGCGCTGGCTGTCCGGGGGTTTCCTGCTCTTCCTGCTCTCGTGCTTCGGGCAGACGTTCTTCATCTCCCTGTTCGGCAACGACATCCGCGCGGAGCACGGCCTGTCGCACGGCGAGTTCGGCGGCCTGTACATGGCGGCGACGCTGGTGAGCGCCCTCGTGCTGGCCAGGACCGGTCCGGCGGTCGACCGGTACCCGGCGCGGCACGTCGTCCTGGTGGCCGTGCCGATGCTCGCGCTGGGCGCGTTCGCGATGGCGGCGTCCGGGCACGTGCTGGTGCTGTTCGCCGCCGTGGCCCTGCTGCGCTTCTTCGGGCAGGGCATGATGACCCACATCGCGTTCACCGTGGTGGGCCGCTGGTTCACCGGCGAGCGCGGTCGGGCGATGTCGGTGTCGACGCTCGGCCTGAACGCCGGTGAGGCGCTGCTCCCGCTGCTGGTGGTGCTCGTGGCGGCGGCGGTCGGCTGGCGCCAGGTGTGGTGGCTCGGCGCCGTAGTGCTCCTCGTCGCCGCCTTCGTGGTGGCCGCGCTGTTCCGCCGCGAACGCGAACCGGCGGCGGACACCGTTCACGACGCTCGCGCGTCCGCGCCGAGTTGGACCAGGCGGCAGGCGTTGCGCGATCCGTACTTCTACCTCGTCTGCCTGGCCATGGGCGCGCCCGCGCTGATCGGCAACACGGTGTTCTTCAACCAGGTCCACCTTGCGGACCTGCGCGGGTGGCCGCTCCAGGTCACGGCGACGGCGTTCACGGTGTACGCGGTGTCGACGGTCGTGTTCAACGTGATCGGCGGCCACCTGGTCGACCGGCTGACCGCGCTGCGCCTGGTGCCGCTGTTCCTGCTGCCGCTCGGCGGCGGGCTGCTGGTGCTGGGACTCACGGACGACCAGTGGGGCCTGTTCGCGTTCATGGCCCTCTACGGCGTGACGAACGGCGTGTCGCTCAGCCTGTTCGGTGCGACGTGGCCGGAGATCTACGGCGTGGACCACCTCGGCGCCATCCGCTCGGTGGTCGTGGCGATCCTGGTCTTCGCCTCGGCCGCCGGTCCCGGGGTGAGCGGCCTGCTGATCGACGGCGGCGTCGGCTACCCGCACCAGGTCGTCGTGCTCGGCGTCTACTGCGTCGCGGTGTCCGCGCTCATGGTGAAGGTGATCGCCCACGTGCGGGACCGCCGTCACCGGATCGCCCAACCGGTGTGAACGGGTAGCCTCGGCTGTCGGCACGACGAACGGGAGTTGGGCGATGAGCGAGGACCGGGAACCGGTGATCGACGCCGAGATCGTCGAGGAGCAGGCGGCGCAGCCCGTGGTGCCGGCCGGTGACTACAGCGCGGACGGCGTGCCGACCTTCGAGCACGTCCGCGACCGCATCGAGAGCCGCGTGGCCACGAGCATCGGCGCCGAGGAGCTCGCGGACGCCACCCCGGAGGCCAAGGCGGTCGAGGACCAGTTCGAGGCACGTCGGCAGGCGGGGCTCGACAAGCTCGAGGAGATCCGTCGCTCGATGCGCGGCGACGCCTGAGGACCCCTCCGCCCGGTCAGCGGACGGACGCCAGCGGCATCAGGTAGACCAGCGTGTCGTCCACGCCGTCCAGGCACAGCACGTCGTGCGCCATGTCGTCGTAGAAGCCCCCGATCATGCCCAGCGCCAAGCCCGACGACGCGGCGACCAGCGCCAGGTTCTGCGCCAGGTGCCCGGCCTCCGTGAACGCCAACCGCAGCGCCCGCAGGCCGTACGCCGCACGCAGGTCGCCAACCCGCGTGTAGAGCGCCAGCACGGCGGGCGTCGTGGCCGGGTCCACCCGCCCCTCCCCCTCGCCGAACCACATGGAGGACGCGCGCACGTCGTCCACCGGTGGTGCGGACGCGACGTGGACCAGCGTCCGCCGCACCTCGTCCACTTCGTACACCCCCGGCTCCAGGCCGGTCACCCGCAACGCCAGCACCCGCAGCCGCGCGCTGTGCCGGGCGCCGGCGCTCGGGTACGGCCGGCGCCCGTCCGCAAGCGCACCCTGCGCCGTCCACAGCAGAGTCGCCAGCTGCCCGGCGTGGAGCGAGCCCGACAGCTCCGCGCCCCGTGCGGTGTGCCGGGTCTGCAACGCGTCGGCCAGCGCCCCGGGCACGGGCGCGGCCTCCGGCAGCGGCACGTCCTGCCACCACGGCAGCGTCGACGGCGTGACCCCCACCTCGAGCGGACCCTGGTCCGGCACGCCCGAGTGGAACCTGCTGGCCGCCAGGTAACGCCGGTCGGGCGCTGCCGCACCGTCCTCGTGGAACGGCGTCGGCCCGTCCGGTGCTTCGGCCGTCATCGCCACCAGCCGGCAGGCGGTGCGCTCCTCCTCGGGGCCGAGACCCAAGCGGTTGAACACCATGTGCAGCTGCGACGCCCAGGCGTAACGCGGCAGGTCCACCGCCCGCACCCGGTCCGCCCAGTAGGCCACCACACCCGTCGCGCCCGATTCGAGCCGGTCCCACCGTGCGGCGAGCCGGGTCGCCCGTGCCTCGTGCAGCGTCCGCGCGGCGACGTGGGAGCCGAGCCCCGGCGGTGCGACGGGCTCGCGCGCCTGCCGCCACCCCGTCGCCAGGGAACGCAGCCACGACGCCGCCTCCACCCGATCCAGCTCCAGCGCGACCGCCGTGGCCATCACCAACTCCACGCCCGCGGTGAACTTCGACCCCGCGGACCGCAGCACGGCCACCGCCACCTCGGTGCTGCGGCAGAACACGTCCTCGGCAACGGGCAGCGACTCCGGCCCGCCGTACCGCTCCACCTCCGGCACGTACGGCGTCTCCCGGACGTCACCGTGCGGCAGCCAGTCGGGTGACGACGCGGTCAGCGGGTGATCGGCCCCCGCGACGAGGGAGCGCAACCGCTCCGCGAGGTCCACGGTCGCGCCGCGCGCCCGGACGCGCAGGTGCGGGCCGGCCTCCCAGTACCGCACGTAGAACCAGTCGGTGACGCGTCCCGCCGCGCGGTGCCCGTCCAACTCCGGCGCGAGGACGTCGGCGATGAACGCGTCCACGTCCTCGACCGCCCACCACAGCCGCACGTGCAGGCTGGTCCACGTCATGGCGTCTCCAGTGGGGTGAGGTCGTAGGTGAAGCCCGTGCCGCGCGGACGGCCGACGAGCAGCAGGTAGAGCAGCGCGTGCGACGCGGGCGCGCCGGCCATGGCCTCCAGCGGGCCGTCGTCGGTGCTGCGCGCCGGCCGGCAGAACGCCCCGGAGCCCGCGGCTGCCGTGCACACGTGCTGCGCGGTCGCACCGGCCGCACGCAGCAGGGCGCGGTAGCCGTCCGGACCGTCCGACGCCACGGCGGCGGCAGGGTCACCGGTCGTCACCAGCGCGAGGTTCATCGAGGCGACGTGGATCGTCCCTGGCGGGTGCCCGAACACCGGCTGCAACGCCGCCACCGCCGGTCCCGCCGACACCAGCCGCAGGCCGCCGTCCACGGCGTACCAGCCGTCGACGACGCCCTCGACGTTCCGCACGGCCAACCGGTGCCGCAGGTCGTCGCGCACGGGCGACCCGGACGGCGGGTGACCGATGGCCTCGACCACCGCGTGCAGCACGCCGGCCGGCAGTGGCCGCGGATCAGCAGCGACGCCGCGCGGACCCACCCCCGAACTGCGAAGCGGAACAGGTGCCGGATCGGTGACACCGTCGAACGTCACGGTGACGGTCAGCCCCGACACCCGCGCTCCCAAGCCGAGCCGTGCCGCGTGCTCGACCAACGCCGCCGCGACGTGCCCCACCTCCAACTCCGTGAGCACGTCGCCGAACTCGCGGTAACCGGGCGAGAGCCGGTCGCGCCGGCGGACCAGCTCGACCCGCACCGGCCCGTCGACCACCGGCGTCCCGTCACCGACCAGCGCCCGCCGCACCGGATCGAGCAGCCACCGCCCCTCCACCACCAGGTCAACGGTGGACGCGGCCCGTGCCGACGGGTACGCCCGGTGGTCGTTGTACTGGTTCCACGGCTCCCACCGCAGCGGTGTCGCCACCTCCGTCAGCAGACGCGCCAACGCCGCTCCGAAGCGTCCCGACAACGCCGTCAGCGGCACGCGTGGCCCCGTCGCGGCGGCGGTGCGCGGCGACGTCCCCGGCTCGACCACCCGCCCCGGCCCGTGGGTGTAGGCGGCGAGCAAGGCCTCGGCGTTCACGGGAACGGGTGGGGCAGCGGAGGACCGGCGGGGCGCAGCCGCGGCAGGCCGTGCGTGCGCCGGTTCAGCTCGCCGAACGTCATCGGCACCGTGCCGGGCACGATCACCTTCGCCGAGTGCAGGCCCAGCCGGTCGCGCACCACCGGATCGCTCTGGTCGACCGCGATCACCTCCAGCCCCAACCCGGCCCACTTGCGCACGTAGTGCTCCAGCAACGCGTCCAGGTCGTCCCGCGGCACGTCCGGCACCGGCAGGTCCACCTCGGGTCCGGGCACCAGGAAGTCGTACCGCTCGACGGCCTCCGCCAGGCCGTTGACGTTCACGTGGTCCTCCATGCTCCGGATCAGCCTGGGGTCGTCCACCAGCCGCCGCAGCCGGTCCACGTCGTAGTCGCCGGGCTCGACGCGGTACCGCTTGGCGCCGGCCTCCACGTCCATCACCACCTCGGCCGCCGCCGACCGCATCGCCGCGTCCGGGTCGAGCCCGGCGCCGGCGGCGAAGAACGCGTGAGGCTGCCGCGGTGACCGCGCGAGCGACAGCACCGACGGCACGCCCAGGTCGTTGGTGGCGTCGTAGAGCTCCAACCGGTAGCCGAGCTGGTCCAACCGGTCCGCGATGTGCGCGGTGACGTCGTCGCGCACGCGCAGGCTCCGCAACGGCGTCCGCTCGTACCAGGCCTTCAGGAACGCGTCCCGTTCGGCGACCTCGAACAGCCCGTACAACACCGCTTCGGTGAGGCTGTTGCCGGTGCCGCACCCGTTGGACGTCTCGTCCACGAACCGCCTCTCGCCGTACCCCCAGTACGCCACGTGCTCGGGCACCAAGACCGGCCGGCCGCGGGTGTACGACCAGCCGTGCACCCACCTGGTCGTCACGCCGGGGTCATACGGCACGACGTGCGGCGACTCGTGGTCGGGCAGGCCGAGCCGCGTCGGGTCCAGCGCGCGATCGCCCAGCTCGGCGTACGACGCCTCCACGACCGTGGTGACGCGCCGGGGCCGCATGCCCGCGTGCCGTTCGACGGCTTCGTACAGCGCGACCCGTTCGGCCTCGGCGTAGTCGGCGGTGCGGCCGAACCCGGCCTGCCCACCGCCCAGCTCGGCGCTCACCGCCGCCACGGTCAGGTCACCGATGCGGTGCATGCCGCCGACCGGGCCGTGCCGGAGGTCGAACAGCTCGCGGTGCAGGGCGTCGCCCTCGGTGAGCGGGTTCGGTCCGCGCAGCGTGCCGGGCACCACCGGGACGGGCTCGCGGACCACCGTCGCCGGCGAGTCACCGGGCAGCGGACCGCACGTCGGGCAGCCACCGGACCGGGGCCGCACCCGGTGCTCCCCCACCGTCGCCAAGTCGGTGCGCAGCGCCAGCACCTTGTCGCGGTGCGCCTCCGGATCGGCCAGCACCCGATCGACGAGCGCCGTGACCAACGGCCGCAACGCCGGGGACGCCAAGCCGCCCAACCGCATCCGCCGATCGCCGCGCGGCACGGACGAACCGAGCGTGGCCAGCCGAGCGTCCTCGGCGCAGCTCACGCACACCCCGTCCGACACCGGCCCGATCAGGACCAGGGCGCCGTCGAACCGCACCGGCAGCACGGGACCGTCCGCGCCGATCCCGTCCAGGTCACCGATCGCGTAGTCGGCCAGCTCCACCACGCGCACGGTCACCGACCGTCCTCCCGGACCGCGAACGCGACCAGGCCCGCGGCCTCCAGCACCGGACCGAGGTGCACCGGCTTGACGTCCGCCGCGAGCGCCCGCAGGTCGTCCTGGAACGCCTCTTCGCCGTCGCGCAGCCCGTACGGCCAGTGCCAGTCCCGGTTCGTCCACGGCGCCGCGGCGCCATCGGGTTCGGCGAACGGCGCGGCACCGCAGAGCACGACCGCTTCGGTCACCCCCGCCTGCGCCCGACCGGCCGCGGCCATGGCGGCGAACGCGACGGCGTCCGCCGGTTCCGCTTCGACCGCCCAGGACAGCTCCTCGCCGTCCGCACGCACCACCGCACGCACCACGCGCGGCCCGAGCCTGGTCACCTCGACCACGGCGGGCAGGGCGAACCGGAGCGTCACGGCCTTCCACCAACGCCGCGCGGTCGGGTCGGCGGCCCACTCGTCTTCGGCGACCGCTGTGCCGTCGAGGTGCCGCACGGCCGTGCGCAAGGCCAGGCCGAGGGCGTGCACCCGGTCCGCGCCGAGCACCACGCCGTCCGGCGCGAGCACACGTGCCGCGCGGAGCAGGGCGTCGAGCCGGGCGGCGTGCTCGGTGGTGCCGAAGCCGATCGCGTCACCGGACGCGGCCAGCTTGACCGGCAACTGCGGCAGGTCACCGGGCAGCGGCGTCGGCACCGGGCCCAACTCCCGATCGCCCAGCACCTCCGGAACCGTGCCGTTCGGCTCCTGCGGCCGGACGGCCGACAGCCACGGGTGGTACTCGGCGTGCAGCGGGTCGAGCCGGGCCACCAGGAGGGCCTGGTGCGGCGGCCCGGTCGGCGGCACGTCGCTCCACATGTCCACCACTTCGGTGGACGGATCGGGCAGCCCGGCCACCGCGCACACGAGCCGGTGCGCGGCAGCCGATCCGACCAGTGCCGCCAACACCTCCGGCGGCGTCCCCGGCGCGCCTGCCAACCGTTCCGCCACCGCCACCGCGTCGGCCACCACGTCCGCGACCGGACCCGGCGCGACCGCGAAGCCGACATCGGCGGCGCAACCGGCGGCGACGGCGTGCTCACCGGAGACCAGGAGCAGGCCGACACCGGGCCGGAGCGTGGCGTCCAGGCCTGCGGCGACAAGGGCGCGGTGCGCGTGAGCGGCCAACGCGCCCTCACCGGTGACCGCGACCGTCGCCGCCCGGAGCCGCCGCCACGCCTCAAGCGGTGACGGCGCAACGGACTCCAGCCAGCTCGCGATGTCGGCAGGCGGCGCGTCCCCACCCCACTCGGCGTTGATCCACTCGGCGTTGATCCACTCAGCGGGAACCTCCACCAGCATGTCGTGCTCGTGGAGCTGGCCGATGAGCAGTTCCAGCGCACGCGCCACGGCCGGTGACGCGTTCTCCGGCACGGCCAGCTGCTCCGGTGGCACGCCGTCGGCCAACGGACCGGCCAGGCGCTCCCAGATCGTCCACAACCCCTTGCCGCCGTCGAGCGTGAAGCTGGAACGCCAGCCCCGCACGTGCAGCCCGGTCGCCGTGGGCGTCGCGTGCACGATCGGCCGCAGCCGCAGCACCGCGCTCATCGGACCACCTTCGCCATCTGCGCTACGTGCTCGGACCACCCGATGCCGGTGATCCGCTGCACCGCCCGCACGACCAGGCTCGCGGCGAGGTAGCGCTCCACCGGCGTCACGTCGCACACGGCCAGCAACTGGTAGAGCATGTTCGTGCCGAAGCGGTACACGGTGACGGGCCGCTGGTAGTCCGGGTGGTCGAAGTCGACCTCCCGCAACTTGACGTGGTAGTCGCTGATCCGGTCGGTGGAGTCGCGGTGCCAGCGCCGGATCGCCTCCTCCTCCCCCATTTCCAGTGCGCGTTCGCCCAGGTGCGTCGAGTACTCGGTGGGCAGTTCACCGCGGTCGAACGCCTCACCGATCACCGCACGGGTGCCGTCCGTCCAGGTCACCCACGGCGTGGCGATCGTGCCCTCGGTGACACCGCGGACGGTCTCGACCACCTGGTCGGCGTTGCGCTCCCACACACCGTCGAACCGGGCGCGCAGCACACCGTCCGGGTCGCTGTGCAGCAGGAAACCTTCGAGGTGCGACAGGAACGAGTGGTAGCCGTTGACCAGGCCGGCCGGGAACCGGCTCGCGTGAGCCGTCATCGCGACCATCGCGAGCCGCACGCGTGACTGGCTGGTGCCGTCCACCGCCACGGCGTCGGTGATCGCGGGCACGCCGAGCCTCAAGCACCGGCTGCGCAGCTCGACCAGCGCGTCCGACGCCAGCAGCTGCCGCAGAGCCGTGAGGTCCGTCGGCTCGACGACTACGGTGTTGTCCGGGTGGAGCGGCTCGTAGGGCGGCGGCACCAGCTCCGCGATCCCGTTCTGCTTCGCCTGCGCGAGCAGCACATCACGGTCCAAGTCCACAGTGGACGGATGTTGCTCCAGGTGTGCGCGCAGGCGTGAGGCGACGAGATCGGCTTCGGCCGGTCCGTCCAGCCGGACCCGCACGTGCGGCCCGTGCAACCAGTGCCGCTCCACGTGCCCGACAGCGCCGGCTCGCTCCGCCTCCGCGAGCGCCGGCAGCACGGCATCGCGGAGCAACGGCGCCTTCACCGGGTCGTGGTAGTAGCAGACGACGTCGGTCACAAGGCCCTCCAGTACGTTTCCGCGATCAGTTCGACCACCCGGCCGTCCCCGGCACCCGGCACGGGCAGCGCCTCGGTCAACCGCACGCCGTCGGGGAACCGGGCCAGCAGGCGTGGCAGGCAGCGCAGGTGCAACGGGTCTCCCAGGTCGGCGTACTGCGGCTTGCCCGCCGTGAGCGCGCGTTGGTAGGCGTCGGCCGACACCGGCCCCCGGTCCGGCCCGACGAAGACGTGCTCCGGCAGGCCGTGCCGGGCGCGCAACCGTGCCACGTCGAGCGCCGCCCGCTCCTCCGCGCCCACCGGCGGCGGCACGGCGAAGTCCCAGGAACGGCGTGCCAGCACGACGTCCCCGTACGTCAAGCGGCCACGGGCGGTCACCCCGCTGTTCGTCGTGGCGGTGCGCAGCCGGTCGAGGTCCACCCACCCGCAGGCGAGGTCCGAGTACAGCGGGACCTGCCGGTCCGGCAGCGCCAGCGGGATCAGGAAACCCAGGTACAGCACGTCGAGCGGCACACCGCGGTGCGTCACCCGGACCTCGTCGGTCACCGGGTCGTGCCGCACGTCCAGCTCGTCGGCGACCAGGTCGGCCCACCGGGCGTCCTCGCCGACCTCCCGCGCGCCGAGCAACGGGTGCAGGTTGGCGTTGAAGCCCTGCACCGGGCGGAACTGCACGGGGTTGGTGGTGTGGCGGCGGACCTGGTCGGTCACGGCGTCGCGCGCGCCGGGCAGCAGGTCGAGGAAGCGGCTGGTGAACTTGCCGAACCCGGCGTAGACGCGGTTGACCACGAGCCGGCCGTCGTGGGTCGGCTGGGCAAAGAAGCCGTACGAACCGGTGCGGCGGGTCGCCCACGCGGGCAGGAGATCGGCGGCGGACGCCAGCACGTCGTCGGTCACCACGCCGTCGTTGACCTGCCCGGCCAGCTTGTCGCGCAGCCCGATGACGGCACGGACGTCCGGGTCGTCCAGGTCGTCGACGTTCATCGACTCCTGCCACGCCTGCGACAGCGCCTCGGAGCAGTCGGCGGGCGTCGCCACACCACCCTCGCCGAACCGCTCCACGAACCTGGCCCGGATCAGCCGGCGCAGCAGCACGTGCTGGTCGAACGCCACCAGCAACGGGGTGAGGCGGGTCAACGCGGGCGCGGCGCCGGGTGGCACGGGGACCGGCTCGGGCAGCACCACGTCCTCGACCACCGGGGTCACGCCGGTCAGGTCCGCGCCGACCCGCTCGCCCAGCTCGCGCCAACCCTCGGAGAGCTCCGCGAGCACGGCCGCGCGGGTCGGCGGGTCGGCGGTGGCGAACGCGGCGGTGGTCGTGGCGAGCGCGGTCAGCCTGCGGGCGGTGTCGCCGTCGGCGGGCGCCAGCCAGGAGGCCAGCGAGCCCACCGCGTCCGGGTCCTGGGGGTGGATCGGGGACACCGGGACCAACAGCCCCAGGTCGAGCGTCTTCGCCACGAAACCACGCGCCGTGCGGTCCGCGTCCGGCGTGGTCAGCTTCGCCGCCAAAGCCGCGGCGATCCGGTCCAGCGGCAGCCCGTCCGGCCCTGCCCCGCGCACGACCTCGATCACGAACAGCAAGGGGCGCGTCGCGGCGACGTTCACCTCTTCCTCGCGGACCACTGCGGCACGACCGACGCCGTCGACCGGGACGTCCCGGCGGAACAGCAGGCGACCCTCGCGCTCCCTCAGGCCCGGTGCGAGCCGGTGCGGCATCCGCAGACCGAGGGCGTCGACCACCCTCGTCACGAGCAGGCGGTGCACCGCCGGGTGCGACACCGGTTCCGCCGCGGGCCACGGCCCGTCGCCCCACTCGCCCCAGCCGACGTGCGTGTACCAGGACAGGGGGCTGGTCTTGGAAGTCGCCCGCAACGCGTACCGCAGCACCGTCGGCTCGGCCTTGCGCGCCTTGCGGTCGGGCTCACCCCGTCCCCGTGCGGTGCGGTCAAGGCCGTGCAGCAGGTCGGCGCCGGTCAGCACGCTCGCGCGGCGCACCTCGTCGGTCGCGCACACCTCCGCGAGCCACCGGCGAGCCGCTGCCAGGTCGTCCGGCCACGCCGCCAGCGCCGCGTCCGCTGCCCGTGCCAGCTCTTCGTGCGCCGCCAACCACTCCCCCAGCAGCGGCACCCGTTCCGGCAGGGTGCCCAATGCCGCCAGGCGCGGGCTGCGCCCGTTGTGCACGTCGCGGCGCAGGGGCAGCACGACCTTGTGGTGGAACGAGGTGGAGTGGCCGCCGGCGCTGTCGTGCAGGGCGTCGGCGAGATCCGGTGCCAGCGCGGCGATCCGGGCCTCGGCGGCGACCACCGCCGCCAGGCCGGCCCGGAAGTCCGAGGGGACCGGTCGGCGGTGCGGCAGCGCGGCCACCCGGACCAGCGCGTACGGCGCGAGTTCGGTCGTGGTGCGGTCACTGGCCATCCGGTGCTCCCCGTGGGTGTGGGCCCGGGGGCGTCCGCGCGGACGCCCCCGGATCGGAACTACGCCGGCAGCTGCGGCACCTGGCAGCAGCAGCACGAGGTGCTGCTGCACGAGCACGCCTGCGCCGAGGCGCCGGTCTCCGGCAGCGCGACGGCGTCGCGCATCGCGGTGACGGCCAGGTCGCCGAGGTCGAGCTCCGAGTCGTCGAAGGTCAGGTCCATCGGTCACGTCCCTTCTGGAGAGGTGCGGCGGGACCGGTCGGCGCGCCGCGTTCGGGTGGTGCTGATCAGCCCGCCCGGGATCGTCCCCGGCCCCGCACCGCCCACCGGACCGCACCGCGCGCGGCGTTGCGGTTCTCCGAATCGGGATGCTGCGGGGTCATGCGGTCGCTCCCCACGGTGCGGGCGTCGAGCCGCACGCTCCCACCTGCCGGTATACGTCCGGTATGCGTTGCGCCGTCCGGTGGTTCGCGGCATTCGGCCCCGCGTCGCGCACCCCGGACCACGACTTACCGTGTGCGGTGACTGATCGGGTTCGACGTGGGGAGATCCGGGGTGTCGATCCGTTCGACGTCGCACGTGCGGCTGGAAGTCGACATCCGGCTGTTAGGGGGGCCCGCCGTGAGCGGGCCGAGGGCGGTCGACGTGGTGCCCGGCGGGGTGAAGTCGCGGACGCTGCTGGTCGCGCTGGCGCTGGACGCCGGGGCGGCCGTATCCACCGAACGCCTGGTGGACTACCTGTGGGAGCGTGAGCCACCGCGCAGCGCGCTCAAGAACCTCCAGCTGTACGCGTCACGGCTGCGTCGCTGCCTGGACACGGCGAACGCCGGGCTGTCGCGCCTGCTGGCCCACGTCGGCCACGGCTACCGGCTGGACGTGCCCGCCGAGGCCGTGGACGTGCTGAGCGCGGGCGGGTTGCTGCGCCGTGGCGTGGCCGCCCTGCGGCAGGGAGATCCGCTCGGCGCCGTCACGTCGTTGACGGGCGCGCTGGCGCGTTGGCCGGTGGACGGCCTGGTCGGGTTGGTGCCGTCGGCTCCGGCCACGGCGGTCGTCGCGTTGTGGCGGGAACGCCGGATCGCCGCCGTGGAACACCTGGCGACCGCGCAGGTGGCGCTGGGCGCGTGGGAGGAGGCAGCCGACCTCCTGGCGCCGCACGCATCAGCCCATCCCACCCGCGAGTCGTTGCAGGTGCTGCTGATGCGCGCGCTGGCCCACCTGGGCGACCGCGTAGGCGCGATCAACGTCTACCGCCGTTTGTGGCGGGTGCTGGACGCGGACCTGGGCATCCGGCCCGGCGGTGAGGCGCGTGCGGTGTTCGAGGGGTTGTCGGGCAACCCCTGATCGACTTCGGGCCGCCCGACGCAAAGATGAGTAAGTCCAAGGGGTAGTCGGGTGTGGTGGTGTACGTGGCGGTTGCCCGGTCCGGTCGCCGTGTCAGGCGGCGATGGGCATCGGTGGCCGGTGGAGCAGGTTCTGCCGGGGCCTCTGGGCGGGGTCGACGTGACGCGGCGGAATGAACGCCGGAACACCGCCGGTCATCGTGATCCGCCAGCGTGAGTGGTGCACCAGGGAATGATGCGTGCGGCACAGGAGAACGAGGTTGTCCAGATCCGTGGTGCCGCCGTCCGCCCAGAATGTGACGTGGTGCGCGTCGCACCACTTCGGCGGTCGGGAACAGATGGGTCGACCTTGGGCGCGC
>NZ_JNXC01000016.1 GCF_000716595.1 Saccharothrix sp. NRRL B-16314 | reverse complement strand
AGTCGTACACCTGGAACTGCGTGTAATGCGCACCCGCCCGGATGTTCCGACCGAGATCGATCCGCCACAACCGGGTTCCGTCGAGCCGGTACGCGTCGATGAAGACGTTGCCGGTCACGCCCGACTGCGAGTTGTCCTTGGCGTTGTCCGGGTCCCACTTCAGCACGAACTCGTAGTCGCCGTCGCCGTCGAGATCGCCGACGCTCGCGTCGTTGGCGACGTACCCGCTGCCCGGCGACTGGATCGGCACGTCCCGGTAGCCCGCGCCGAACGAGAGCGAGGGCGGGGACGCCGGCTGCTCGGACCCGTTCACGACGGCGCTCACCGTGTAGGTGGCGTCCGCGGGCGCGCCGCTGTCGAGGTAGTTGGTCGACGCCGTGATCGGCGTGCTCGTGATCCTGGTGCCGCCCCGGTACACGAGGAACGAGACGTCGGACGGATCACCGGCCAGCAGGCGCCAGCTGACCAGGTTGCCGCTGCCCGACCGGACGCTCACCACACCGCGGTCCAGCCGTTCGGCCTGCTTGCGGCCGGTCGGATCGGACGGGCCGGGCTGTTGGGTCGTGGACGTCGTCGTTGTCGTGGAAGTGGAGGTGGAGGTGGACGTCGTCGTGGTCGTGGTCGTCGACGTGGGATCGACGACGCCGGTGCACGTGACGCCGTTGAGCTTGAACGTCGAGGGTACGCCGACCTGGTCGCCGGTCATGGTGCCGTTGAAGCCGAACGACGCCGTGCCACCGGTCGGGATGACCCGGTTCCAGTCCACGTTGGACGCCGTGACGCTCGCGCCGTCGGCGTCGAACGTCGCGTTCCACCCCTGGCCCAAGCGCTCGGAGCCGGGGAACGCCCAGGCGAGGGTCCACCCGTCGACCAGGTCTCCGACGTTCCTGATCGTCACGTTGGCGGAGAACCCTCCCTGCCACTTGTTCTGCACCACGTAGTCGACCCCGCAGCCTGGCGCCGCCGAGGCCACGCCGACCACCACCGTGCCGCCGGTCAGTGCGATGATCGCCGTGGCGGCGGCGATCGCGCGCACTCTGAACGAGTTGGTGAGCACCGTTGCTCCTTCGTCGTTGATCTGGGAGCGCTCCCAGAAATACACCGGGTAACGCCCTCGTCGCGCACATGACAGCAGCACCACCGAGCGGCCGTCAAGACGTGAAACGGTCAATCAGATGGCCGGCGAGAACGCCTAAGAACGGCATTTACCAGGTTAGAGCCTGTATTGAAGCGTTCAAAAGTTGTCGTCTCACTTGTCCCGACGACGCACCCGCTGGACCCTCCTGCTGGACTCGCGGACGACCAGTTCGGGGGCGAAGAGCACGTGCCGGTGCTCGTGCTCGGCCGGCCGCATCGTCTCTTCGATGACCAGCTCCGCGGCCGTTCGGCCGATCAGCTGGCGCGGTTGCCGCACCGAGGTGAGCGGCACGGCCGCGGCGGCGGCGAAGTCGATGTCGTCGTAGCCGACGATCGCGATCTCCCAAGGCACCCGCACACCGGCCCGGACCAGCACCTGGAGCAGGCCGAGCGCGAGCAGGTCGTTGGCGCAGAACACCGCGTCCGGCCGGGTGCGCCTGGGACGGGCCAGCAGCCGCTCGCCGGCGCGCTGCCCGGAGACGACGTTCAGCGCCGGGACCTTCAGCTCCTCCAGCACTCCCGCACCGCGACCCGCCTTGCGCACCGCGTTCACCGCGCCCTCGTGCCGCTGCCGGGCCTGGTGGATGCGCGACGGCCCGTTCACCATCACGATCCGCTCGTAGCCCTCGGCCAGCAGGTGGGTGACGGCGGCCTCGCCGCCCGCGCGGTCGTCCACGGCCACCGCGCACAGGTGCGGGTCGGTGGTCGGGTGGTCGAGCAGCACGACGGAGATGCCGCGCTCGCGCAGCCTGCGCACCGGGGCCAGGCCGGTGTCCACGGGCGTGATCAGCACGCCGTGCACCCGCTGCTCGGCCAGCAGCTCCACGTGCCGCGCCTCGCGCTGCACCGACTCGTCGCTGTTGCACAGGATCACCGCGTGCCCGGCGTCGCCGGCGGTGTCCTCGACCCCGCGCGCGACGTCGGTGAAGAACGGGTTGCCCACGTCCAGGACCACGAGCCCGATCGCGCGCGGCGTGCCCGTGCGCAACTGGCGCGCGGCGTCGTTGCGGACGAAACCCAGCTCCACGATGGCGTCCAGGACGCGGTCCCGGGTGGCCGGCGCGACGACCTCGGGGCGGTTCAGGACGTTGGAGACGGTGCCGACGGACACCTTCGCGCGCGCGGCCACGTCGCGGATGCTCACCGGTAGCACCACCGCGCCTCCTCCGGGTCCAGTCCAGGTCGGTACCAGTCCTGATCGGGTCAGTCCAGGTGGAAGACCTCCGCCAGCGGCCTCATCGCCTCGTCCGGCTGCCTGCCGTCGAGCGCGGTGAAGAACTCCGCCATCTCGGCCTGCCAGCGGTCGTTCACCTCGCGGTCCCGCATCCCGAGCTGGGCGGCGTCCCAGTCCGGGGTCTCCAGGTAGCCCACGAGCAGGCCGTCGTCGGCCAGGAAGAGGCTGTAATTCCCCCATCCCGTCTCGCGCAACGCCTCCCGCATCTCCGGCCACACCTCGCGGTGCCGCTCCCGGTACTCCTCCAGCCGCTCCGGGCGCACCCTGAGCAGGAAGCACACACGCCGCACGCCGACCTCCCGAGTAGACGATTCACGCGGACAGTTCTTCACGAGCGCGCACGCCGTCGTAGAACGCGACTCGCACGACGACCTCCCGCTCCTGACCCGACGCCAGCACCACCGGCTCGTCCCACGCGAGCGCGGAGCCGATCCCCTGGTACTGCCCCACCCGCACGAACCACGGGTCGTCCGGCCCCGACACCACCGCCGTCCAGGGGCCGGTCGGGTCGTGGACCACCACCGCGACCCACGGCGCGGTGCTGCCGTTGACCGCCTCCTCCCCCGCGCCATGCGGGCTGAACACCCGCACGGACGTCGGGTCGAGGTCGGGCAGCCGCCAGAACCAGCCGCCGTAGCCCGCGCCCGCCCGGCCCTTGCTCCCGGGGCTGTTCAGCACCACGTCGCCCTCGGCGGTCAGCACGCTGGTCCACTCCAGCTCCCAGCCGCCGGTCACCACCCGGCGGCGGACGCGACGGCGTTCGCGCAGCATGACCGCGCCCTCCGAGTCGCACCACGCCAGCTCGCCCGGACCGGTCTCCTCGACCCGGCCCAGCTCCCCCGGCACGTACCCCTGGCCGGGCACGTAGTTCCGCCCGCCCCACAGGTTCACGCCGTTGACGTCCGGCAGCGCCAAGCCGATACCGCGGTGCCACGGGTGGTCGTCCGGGTGCTCGCCGGTGACCACGACCCCGCCGAGCGTGCGCACGGGGTGCAGCGCCGGTCGCGGCACGACCAGTGGCAGCCGGGCGCTGTCCCAGCCGTACCGGGCCACGCCGCCCAGCGGTGACCACGGCACCTCCAGCTCGGCGAACGTGCGCAGGTGCTCGGCGGCCTTGGCCACGACGTGGTCCACACCGTCGACGTCCACCCGCTTGCCGTTGCGGCGCAGCCACACCGGGTCGATCGGCACGGGATCGGGCGCGGTGCGCACCGCCTCCAGCACCCGCATGAACCCGCCCGTCGCGGCCAACGGCGCCTGCAGCGGCACGCCCGGGTCGTCGAGGTGGTCCAGCAGGTTGCGCAGCGGACTGTCGTGCCGGTACCGCTCCTCGATGCCGTCGATCACCAGCCGGTGCTGGGTGTAGTGCAGTTCGGCGCGCTTTCGGCTGCCGTGCACGACGAGCACCGGCTCCCGCACGACCTCGGCGCACAGCGTCACCGCGACCACGACGACCGTGCCGTTGCGGGTGCGCAGCCGCAGGCAGGAGGTGTCGTCGGCCTCGATGTCGCGGGCGCGCAGCAACTCCAGCTCGATGTCGTCCACGTCGTCCACGCCCGTGCTGCCGTCCAGCGCCAGCGCGGTCGCGATGCCGTGCGCGAACGGGTTGGTCAACGCGCCGTCCACCACGGGCACGCCGTCGAGCGTGCGACGACCGGCCCACGGCGCGCGGGTGTAGTAGGCGTCGTCGCGTGACCACGTGCCGCGCACGCCGATGCCCCTGATCTCGCCCAGCGCGCCCGTGCGCATCAGCCAGGCCAGCCGGTGCACCGCGTACGAACCCAGGCTCTGGAAGCCGACCTGGACCAGCCTGCCCACCGACCGGTCGACCAGCCCGTGCCAGTCGGCGAGCGTGGGCGTGGGCGGTTTCTCCAGCACGAGGTGCGCCCCGGCGTCCAGGACTTGGTGCGCCAACGGCACGTGCGTGTGCAGGGGCGTGGACACGATGCCGATGTCCGCGCCGCGCACCAGCGTCGACAGGTCCGAGCCCACCGGCCGGTCGCCGATGATCCGCCGGGCCTCGTCGTCCAGGGCCTCGACCTCGCACACGCCCGCGAGCCGCACCGCACCCTCGGCTTCCAGTGCGGCGATCTCCCGCAGGTACAGCCGCCCGTAGCCGGAGGCCCCGGCGAGCACCACCCGGGGCGTCACCGGCGTTCCACGGCGACCGCGGCGAGCACCAGCAGGCCCGGCACCACCACGACGAACGCGGGCGCCTGCGCTACCACCAGCGCCGTGATCGCCAGTGCGACGACCAGGTACGCGTACCCGGTCCAGTCACGTAAAGGCTCGGCCGGCGGCACGGCCCACCGGTCACCCGGAGTCCACCGCGCCGACGGGCTCATCGTCCCCTGCTCCCGCATACCACCCCTCACCCCTCGATGTCGACCTTCAGGCCTTGCCGGCGTGCTCGCCGAGGTCTGCCGGCACGTTGCGGCCGGCGCACTCGCCGATCGTGGCCTGGTCCAGGTGCAGCAGGTCCGGCTCCGCGCCGCCGGCGACCCGGGTCGACAGCTTCTGGGAGTACGCGTCGTAACCGCTGTACTCGGTTCCCATCTCGAGCTCCGGGGTGCGACTCGCCGCCGCACCCGGACGGCGCCGCGGTCGGCGACACCAGGCCGACCAGCGAGCCCGCCGCGCGGCGGCGAGACGCTCGTCCCATCACCCTCACCCTTCGATTGAATCGGTTCAACCAACGTAGGTGAGCCCCGTCACGGACGTCAAGGGTCCTGTTCCACCGTCGAAACGCCCCCGTCCTCCACTCTTGCCAATTGCGTTGAAACGGTTCATGGTGTGGCGTCATCAGGCACCTCGCGCACTGTCGCGCTCCCTGGAGGCCCGCACATGACCCGCGTCAGACCCCTGTTCGCCGTCCTGACGGCACTCGCGATAGTGCTGTCCACAGCACCCGCCTCGGCGACCTCCCCGACCGAGGCCTCACCCGGCGGACCGCGGCTGGAACGCCTCGACCGCGGCCTCGTCGCCGCGCGCACCGCCGCCGGCGTGCACCTGAGCTGGCGGCTGCTGCGCCACGAGGCCACCGGCCACACCGGCACCGGCCTCGACGGTCCGGCGTTCGCGGTCTACCGCGACGGCCGGAAGATCGCCACCGTCACCGACAGCACCAACTACCTCGACCCGGAAGGCGGCTCGGAGTACCGGGTCGCCCCGGTGGTCCGCGGCCGGCAGGGCGATCTCACCAAGCCCGTGACGCCGTGGGCGGGCGGGTCCTACGACCTGCCGCTGCGCAAGCCCGCCGACGGCGTGACGCCGACCGGTGAGGCGTACACGTACTCGGCCAACGACGTGAGCGTCGGCGACGTGGACGGCGACGGCAGCTACGAGTACGTGGTCAAGTGGGACCCGTCCAACTCCAAGGACGTCTCGCAGGTCGGGTACACGGGACCGACGTACGTCGACACGTACCGGATCGACGGCACCCTGCTGCACCGCGTCGACCTGGGCGTGAACATCCGCTCGGGCGCGCACTACACGCAGTTCCTGGTCTACGACTTCGACGGCGACGGCCGCTCGGAGATGATGATGAAGACCGCGCCCGGCACCAAGGTGACGTCCTACGACCGGCACGGGAACGTGACGTCGGAGCGGCACGTGACCATGCCGCGCGAGGACGTCCGCGCCGGTTACGCGCACAGCGACGACTACCGGCTCAGCGCCGCGGGCTACTACGAGCACGTGGTGGAGATGTTCCGCGGCTGGCACCGGCACCCCGAGGTGGTGGCCGGCACCTGGCCCGCGACGGTGGAGCAGGCGTTCGGCATCGAGCCGCGGTACGACTACCCGCTGTCCGATGTGGACGCCCGCGCGCTGGCGGACCACTTCATCGACGTGTACGCGCCGAGTCGCAGCGCACGCAACAACCTCCGGGCGTTCGCCGGCTTCGTCGTGGACGGCCCGGAGTACCTGACCGTGTTCGACGGGAAGTCCGGCCGTGAGCTGGAGACGGTGCGGTACGAGCCGGGTCGGCACGACGACGGCCTCATGTGGGGCGACTACGCGCTGGGTCGGATCGAGCCGGGCAACCGGGTGGACCGGTTCCTCGCCGGTGTCGCGTACCTGGACGGCAAGAACGCGTCGGCGGTGTTCGCCCGCGGCTACTACACGCGGACGACGCTGGCGGCGTACCGGTGGAACGGCCACAAGCTGACGAAGGACTGGTTCGTGGACAGCGGGTGGGTGACGATGAGCAACCCGTTCAACTTCCCCGTCCACGGCCGTGACGGCACGTCGCCGGAGTACGGCTCGCTGGCCACGCAGGGCGCGCACTCGTTGAGCGCGGCGGACGTGGACGGCGACGGCAAGCACGAGATCGTGTACGGTGCCGCGACCATCGACCACGACGGCAAGCTCCTGTACAGCTCGTCGGACGTGCTGCCGCCGGGCAGCGCCGACCCGGGCGCGGTGGCGCGACTCGGGCACGGCGACGCGTTGCACGTGACGGACATCGACCCGGCCCGACCGGGGCTGGAGATCCACATGGTGCACGAGGGCGGGACGTTCGCGCCCTACGGCTACTCCCTGCGCGACGCGGCCACCGGCGAGGTGCTCTACGGCGGGTACACCGGCCGGGACACCGGACGCGGCATGGTCGGTGACGTGCTGCCGGACGAGCCGGGCCTGGAGACGTGGGCGTCGGTGCCGGGAGGTTCGGGCGCGGTGGGCTTGTGGTCGGCAGACGGGCGTCCGCTGTCGACCGCCATCCCCGGCACGAACGCCAGCATCCGCTGGGCGGCGGACCTGACCACGCAGATCGTGGACGGCGCGCAGACCGTGACCCCGTCGATCAAGGACTGGCGGCGCGGCACCCTGCTCACGGCGACGGGCACGCTGACCAACAACGGCACCAAGGGCAACCCGTCGCTGGTGGCCGACGTGTTCGGTGACTGGCGCGAGGAGTTGGTGGTGCGCACGGCGGACAGCTCGGCGTTGCGGATCCACCTCAGCACCGAGGTCACCGGCCACAAGCTCTACACCCTGATGCACGACCCGCAGTACCGGGTCGACGTCGCACGCCAGCAGACGGCGTACAACCAGCCCGCGTACACCGGCTTCTACCTGGGTTCGGACACCGACTGGTCGAAGGTTCCGCGCTAGGCGGCGTCCATCGGCGTGATGCGGCCGTGCCGCACCGCCTTCGACGTGGACCTCGGTGGTTCACTCGGAGGGGGTGCGGCACGGCCGATGCATTGGCGGACAATGGGTCCGCGTGGTTCGGCGGTCCGTGGCGCACCCGGTGGAATGATCGTGTTCTCCGGTGCCATGGATGGAGGCGCATGACCGACGCCGATTTGCCCGGCTTCTTCCACGATGCCGACACCGCCTCGCAGCGCGGTCAGCGGTTGACGCTGACGTGGAGCAGGATCCGGCTGTTCAGCGCCATCGCGGCAGGTCTCGGTGGCGCGCTGGAGTGGAAGCTCGCCGACAACTTCCACCCGTGGGCCGCCTTGGCGCTGGTCGCGTTCTCGGTGGCGCTGGTGGTGGAGATCCTGCTGTGGACGCAGCAGCCCGAGCGCGAGTGGTACGCCGGGCGCGCCGTCGCCGAGTCGATCAGAACGTTGGCCTGGCGGTACGCGGTGGCCGGTGCGCCGTTCTCGGCCGAGGTGGCGCGGCCTCGGACCCTGTTGCAGGAACGCGTGAACGAGGTGATCGCGCAGGGCGGTCCGCGACTGCCGCTGGAGAGCGACGACCCGTTCGCCACGGCCGCGATGACGAAGCTGCGCGCGGCGCCGTTCGAACAGCGCCGGGAGGTGTACCTGGAGAACCGCCTCCAGGCGCAGAAGACGTGGTACACGGAGCGGGCGGCGGTCAACCGGCTGCGGGCGGTGCAGTGGCGGACGGCGCTGATCGTCGGCGAGGTGCTGGCCGTGGTGCTCGCGGGCGGGCGGGCGTTCGGCCTGTGGGAGGTCGACCTGTCCGGCATGCTCGCGGCGGCCCTGGCGAGCGGCGCGGCGTGGCTCGGGACGCGCCGGCACTCGACCCTGGCCACCAGCTACTCGTTGGCCGCGCGTGAGCTGGTGCTGGTGCGGATCAAGCTGCTCGACGCGGACGAGGCGTCGTGGGACGCGGCGGTGGCGGACGCGGAGGAGGCGATCAGCCGGGAGCACCAGCTGTGGCTGGCGTCGCGCCCGGTCGAGAGCTGACTGCCGGCACGACGCGTAGTCGTACTCATGCGCCGTCGCCGGCCGGGCGGGGAGACTGGGCTGGTGGAAGATCTCGACCAGCAGCGACGACCCAAGCGCCCGGGTGTGGCGTTCACGGGTTTCCTCGTGCCGTTCGCGCTGCTCCTGGCGGTGGTGGCGGCGTACCAGGCCCGGTCCTTCGACGCCCTCGGCTGGCAGGGCGGCGAATACGCGTACGCGTTCCTCGGTGTCGCGTTCGGCGCCGTCGTGGTGGGGGCGGTGCTCAAGGCCGCCCGGCCGCCGTGGACCTCGGTCGGCACGGGCATGATCCTCGCGGGCACCCTGGGGGTGCTGATCGCCATCGCGCTGGTCGCGCTGTTCGTGATCGCCTGGTCGGGGATGCACTGATCCCCACCGGGCGGACGGCCAGGACCGCACGGACGGCCAGGACAGCGGCTTGACCGTGTTCGGGGGTTCCGCCGGAGGGTTGCGCGGGTCGTGGTGCGAGGCCGGGTGAAGGCCATCGGCCACCGGGGTGGACCCGAGTGGCCCGCACAGTCCACTGTGGACTCGAACCGTGATCTCCTCCGTCACTCGACCGATGTCTCCGCATCACTGCGGCCTCATCGTGGGTGCATCGCACCGATGCCCGCACAACGACGTGCGGCCTCACCGGGAGGTGCACCCAGCATGATCCACTCTGTTCCCGCCGCTCGCGCGGGCGACGCGTCCGCCCGTGCCGAGACGATGGCCCGGTTCCTCCGCGACGTGCCCGTCCCGTTCACCCGGGTGCTGTCCCTGTGGGTGGGCTACCGCCTGCGCCGCGATCCCCGGCAACCCGACGTCCCGCACTCCCTCACCCCGCGCCAGGCCCACCTGCTCGGCTTGCCGCCGCACACCACCGTCACCCGGCGCGAGGGCTACCTGGTCCCGCACCTGGGCGATCAAGGCCCCCGCCTCGCCGCGATCACCGCCCTGGTGCACCGGCGGGCGCTGGAGCTGGACGAAACCGGACGCGAAGACCTCGCGAAGGGTTACGTCCCGCTCGGCGTGCTGGTCGCCGACGCCCGCCGCGCCACGCACTACGCCACCACCACCCGCGCGCCCGACGACCCCGACTTCGCCGACCCGCTGCCCGACGCGCCCGACGACGTCCCCGCGCTGTGGTGCCAGGCCACCCTGCTCAGCGCCGGCCGACCCGTGGCGCTGGTCCGGGAGACGGTCTACCGGGCGGCGTTCACCGGCCGCCGGCCACCCGACCTGTCGTTCCACCTGCCCCCGGCACCGCCACGCCTGGTGTCGTGATGCGCGCCCGGACCTCCGCTCTCGCCGCGACGACGGTGGCGGCGGGGTCCAGCGGGTACGTCGTCGCGGCGGTGCTGACCGAGATCGCCGTCGACCACGGGGTCACCGCGGGAGAGGCGGGCCGGACGATCACCGCCTTCGCCCTCGCGTACGCGATCGGGTCGCCGCTGCTGGCGGTCCTGACCGCACGCGTCGAACGGCGGACCCTGCTGGTGACGGCACTGCTGGTCGCCGCGCTGGGCAACGTCGGCGCGGCGCTCGCCCCGACGTTCGACCTCCTGCTGGTCGCCCGCGTGCTCACGGCGTGCGGCGCGGCGCTGGCCACCCCGGCGGCCACCGCGGTCGCCGCCGGGCTCGACCCGGACCACAGGGCGAGGGCGATGGCCGTGGTGACCGGCGGCCTGACCGCGGCCACCCTGCTCGGGGTGCCGGCCGGGCGGTTCGTCGCCGACCTGCACGGCTACCGGGCGGCGTTCGTGCTGGTGGCGGCGTTGTGCCTGGCGGCGGCCCTGGTGGTGCGGGTCGCGGTGCCGCGGGTACACCCCGGTCCGGTGTCGGGGTTCCGGCAACGGCTGGCGCCGCTGGCCGACCCACCGGTGCGGCGGCTGCTCGCCGTGTCGCTGCTGGCGTGCCTGGCCACGTTCAGCGTGTACGGCTACCTCGGTCCGATCACCGGCCGGGCGGTGGACGGCGGGCACCTGCTCGCCTACGGCGTCGGCGGGGTGCTGGGCAACGCGATCGGCGGCCTGGCCGCGGACCGCCACGGTCCGCGCACGCCGTTGCTGGTGGCGCTGGGCGGCTGCGCGGCGGTGCTCGTGCTGCTGCCGGCCGCGCTGGCAGGGTCGGCCGCGTTCTTCGTGATGGCGGCGTGGGGCGCGTTGTTCTGGGCGTTCAACCCGCCCCTGTTCGCGGCACTGGTGGCGGTGGACCCGGACCGGGCGAACCTCCTGCTCGCCCTGAACGCGTCCGCCATTTACGCGGGCATCGCGGGCGCCGGTGTGCTCGGTGGCGCGGTCGACGCCCCGGTCGTCCCTCTCGTGGGCGCCGTCATCACCGTGGCCGCCACCGCGATCGCCGTCTCGGCCCGGGAACGGAGGCTGGTGACGCGCTGATCGGCGCGATCCGGGTTAGGTTGCCCGCATGGCCGGAAAGGTGCCTTCGGTGGAACTGGAGGTCGGGGACCGCGTCGTGCGGATCTCGAACCCGGATCGCGTCTACTTCCCCGCCCGCGGGGAGACCAAGCTCGACCTCGCCCGGTACTACCTGTCGGTCGGCGACGGCATCGTGCGCGCCCTGCGCGACCGGCCGTGCATGATGCACCGCTTCCCGTCCGGGGTGACGGGCGAGAAGGTGCACCAGAAGCGGCTGCCGCAGGGCGCGCCGCCGTGGGTGCCGACCGTCCGGGTGCACTTCCCCCGGTACAACCGGCACGCCGACGAGCTGTGCGTGGCCGACGTGGCGGACGTGGTGTGGGCGGTGCAGATGTCGACGGTGGAGTTCCACCCGTGGAACTCGCGGCGGTCCGACACCGAGAAGCCGGACGAGTGGCGGATCGACCTCGACCCGATGCCGGACTGCCCGTTCGACCGGGTGCGGCGGGTCGCCCACGTGGCG
This sequence comes from Saccharothrix sp. NRRL B-16314, assembly GCF_000716595.1. Taxonomy (GTDB): domain Bacteria; phylum Actinomycetota; class Actinomycetes; order Mycobacteriales; family Pseudonocardiaceae; genus Actinosynnema. The sequence goes on along the minus strand of NZ_JNXC01000016.1, from coordinate 132,353 downwards.
CGCGAGGTGCTGGACGAGCTGGGCGCGGTGGGCTGGCCGAAGACCTCGGGCGGGTCCGGGATGCACGTCTACGTGCGGATCAAGCCCGAGTGGGGTTTCACGGACGTGCGGCGGGCGGCGTTGGCGTTCGCGCGGGAGGTGGAGCGGCGCGCGCCGGACGACGTGACGACGGCGTGGTGGCGGCGGGACCGCGACCCGAGCAGCTTGTTCGTCGACTACAACCAGAACGCCCGTGACCACACGATCGCCGCGGCCTATTCGGTGCGGGGCGTGGCGGAGGCGACCGTGTCCACGCCGGTGCGGTGGGACGAGATCGACTCGCTGGAACCGCGTGATTTCACCATCGCCACGGTGCCCGCCCGGTTCGCCGAGCTGGGCGACCTGCACGCCGGGATCGACGACGCGGTGTTCTCGCTGGAGCCGTTGCTGGAGTGGGCGGACCGGGACGGCGAGGACGTGCCCGAGGAGTGAGCGTCAGCGCAGCACGCGGGGCTGGCGGCGGCCGAGCGCGATGCCGTTCCCGATGTGGTGCAGCGCTTCCCGCTCGGTCCAGCCCTCGGTGCCGTTGTGCGTCGACGCGGCGGCGAGCAGGAGTGCGGTCGCGGTCGCCTCGTCCAGCCACCCCGCGCCGACCAGTTCGCCGAGCCGGCACGCGGCGGTGAACACGGTGTGCGCGCGTCCGCCCGGTCTGGCTTCGCGGACGCGTTCCACCTCGCCGTCCACAGCGGCGGCGCGGTAGGCGTCGACCCGGCGTGGCGAGGGGCGGCGTTGGCTGGGGATCGGGAGGTCTTCACGGGGCGGCGGGGTCAGCACGGCGACCAGCCACTCCGGTGCGGGCGCGACCGGGACGTCCCGCAGCACCCGGTACCGGTGGGGGCCGAGCAGCGAACCGGCCGCCACGACGTACCCGCCGACGCTCCTGGTGTCGACGTGCGGCGCGATCCGGCCGACGGTGTTGCCCAGCGGCACGTCCGGCGCGCGGAAGTAGCGGTGCTCTCCCCCGCTGGGGGTGGCGACCGTGTAGGTGTCACGCGGGTCTTCCGCGCCGTGCTGCCAGGCGCGGCGGGCGAACGCCTCCCGGCCGTGCGGGACGTCGAGGTCGACCACCAGCAACCCGGCCGGGCCGCACGCGATGCCGACGTTGTAGGCGCGGCGCGACCACCAGTGCCTGATCCGGTCCCGGTCCAGCGTCGCCTCGTCGGCCCAGCCGCGCAGGGCGGGCACCTTCCCGTGCGGGCGCAACGGCACCACGGGCCAGCCTCGTGCGGCGGCGGCCAGTGCCGCCCGGTACCTGCTCATGCTCGTTCCCCCTGGTGTCGGGCAACGGGGGAAGCGCCGCCGGTGTCCAGTCTGCCGGGGTCCGGGCTGCCGGAACAGGGCCACATGGTCGGCAAGCCGTGCGGTGACGAGTGCGCCTCGCACGCGTCGACGCACGAACGTGTTCATCCTTTCGGGAAGTGGTGCGACGGGTTGTTGCCGCTAGCATCGATACAGGTGCACTACGGATCACTTTGAGGTTCGTCATGGGCGACGGTGACCTCGTCGGACGATTCGCCCGCCGACTGCGGCTGTTCGACTCCAACGCGGACGGCGTCGTGCGGCGGCGGGACGTGGTGGCGGTGGCGGAGCGGCTGGTGCGCGTGTTCCGCGTCGAGCCGACGTCGATCGGGGCCGAACGGGTCCGGACCGCGTACGAGGTGCTGGCGCTGCTCGCGGAGTTCGGCGACCGGAACGAGGCGGAGGTGCCGCGATTGGCCGCGGCGTTGGCCGCGGACCCGTGCCGGAGGGCCGAAGTGGGCCGACTGATCGCCGACGCCGACGCGGTGGCCGTGCGCGAGTGCCTCGCCCCGATCGGCGCCTCGGTCAAGGCCGAGCACGTCGCCGAGGTCATCGTGGTGCTCGGCGCGCACCCCGGCCACCAGGCGGCGATCCAGCAGACCCTGGAACGCGACGGCGCCCTGATCCCGCGCGCCGCGCTGATCCGACCCTTCGCGGCGTACTTCGCCGGTTCCGGCTACCCGGGCCTCTACGGCCGCCCCTAGGGTCGGCACCATGGCGGAATCGGACGACCAGTACGACGAGCTCGGCAAGCTCTACGAGCGCACCAAGCACATCCCGACCGGCCTGGCGGAACGCGCCACCTTCCTCTCCGCGCTGCCCGACCTGCGCGGCAGGTCCGTGCTGGACGTGGCCTGCGGCACCGGGTTCTACCCGCGCGAGTTCCGCCGCCGCGGCGCGGTCCGGGTGGTCGGCGTCGACTCGGCGGCCGAGATGATCGGCTACGCCCGCGAGGTGGAGAGCCGCGCGCCGCAGGGCATCGAGTACCACCGGCACGACGCGACCACGTTGCCGGTGCTGGGTGTCTTCGACGTCGTCACCGCCGTGTGGCTGCTCGGGTACGCCGAGGACGAGGCCGCGCTCGACCTGATGATCGGCAACCTGCGCGCCAACCTCGCGCCCGGCGGCACGCTCGCGGTGCTGGTGCCCAACCCGGACGCGGACTGGGACGTGCTCGCCGACTACGGCCGCTACGGCTACGAGGTCAGCCGCACCGGGCCGGCCGGCGTCCGGCAGCCAGTGGCGGTGCACGTGCTCGGCGACCCGCCGTTCGACTTCGACTCGTTCTACTGGCCCGGCGGCACGTTCGAGGCCGCCCTCACCCGAGGAGGCCTGACCGGAGTCGCGCGGCACGCCACGGTGGTGCCCGACGACGAGCGAGGTGAGGAGTTCTGGGGGCCGCTGCGCCGCAGCCCGAGCTTCGCCGTCTACACCGGCCGCGGGTGATCCACAGCCCGCTGTCGGACCCGGGTGGCAGGATTTCACCGTGACCGTTCCCGCCGTGCTGCGCACGCTGGCCCGTCTCAGTGCGTCCGAGCAGCCGGCGCGGGTGCAGCTGGACCTGACCAAGACCGCCGGGCTGGTGTGGATGGGCACGGACGAGACCGCGTGGGGCGCTCTCACCGCCACCCAGGACCAGCCCCGGTCGACGCACTGGACGGCGCGGCCCGAGCAGCAGGCCACGGTCGAGCGGCTGGCGTCGTTCGACGCGTTGCACCAGGAAGACCGGCTGCTGCGGCTCGGCTGGGCGTTCCTGTGCGGCCCGACGACGGTGAACGGCCAGCGCCGGCGCGTGTGCCTGCCGCTGGTGTCGCGGCCGGTGCGGCTGCACCACGTGGGCGGTCGGCGCTACCAGTTCCACGTCGCCGGTGACGTGGCGATGTTCCCGCTGCTCGCCGACTGGTCCAAGGCGGCCGAGTTGGAGACGCGGCTGGCCAGGGGCGAGGAGTGGATCAAGGCGACGTTGGCCGCCGGCGGGTTGGCCGACGCGGGGTCGGGTGCCGGCGGACTGGCCGACGTGCCGGTGCTGGGGCCGGAGCACGACCCGCGCGTGCTGATCGGCGGGGACGAGCTCGTCGTGGTGGCCGGCGCCGGGCTGCACGCGGGCGAGCCGGTGGTCAGCACCGAGCGCGGCGCGGCGCTGTACTCGTGGGCGCGGACGCGGGGGATCGAGCAGACCGCGCTGGCCGGGCTGTACTCGTCTTCGGAGGACACCGGCAGCGCAGGCGACGACACCGCGAGCGACGAGACCGGGGCAGGCGAGGTCACCGGGGCGTTGGCGTTGAGCCCGAGCCAGCGGACCGCCGTCCTCGCCTCCCGCGCCGCGCCGGTGACCGTGGTCGGCGGACCGCCGGGCAGCGGCAAGACGCACACGCTGGCCGCGATCGCGCTCGACGCGGTGGCCTCGGGCCGTTCGGTGCTGTTGGCCAGCCGCACGCGCAACGCCGCCGACGTGCTCGGTGACGCGTTGCGGCGGGCCGGCGGTCCGGTGCCGGTGCTGTTCGGCGATTCCGAGCTGCGGCAGGAGATGGCGCGCGAGCTGGGCACCGGGCTGGCCGCCACCTCGGCGAAGGGCCAGCTCGCCCGGCTCGACCACGCCAGGAAGGGCGCCATCGCGGCGGTCGCCCGGATCGAACGCGCGCTCGGCGAGGCGTTGCGGGACGAAGAGCTGGTCGACGCGGCACTGCGGTTCCAGGCGCTGATGCCAGGGCACCGTTCGGTCGCACCGCGCGCGTTCGAGGACGGCGTGGACTTCAACCGGCTGCACGGGCTCCTGCGACCACGTCACGGGTTGTTCGGACACTGGCGGACGCAGTGGGCGGTCCGGTCGGCACGGCGGCTGGCCGGCGCGGCGGACGACGTGGACGCGGTGGACCTGGAGGCGGCGGTGCTGGCCGCCGAGCAGTCCGCCGCGCAGGTCCGGGTCGTCTCGAACGGCGGCACGTCGACGGCCTCGTTGCGCGGGCTGCTCGCCGAGGAGGACGACCGCAGCCACACCGCGATCGCCGCCTGGCTCGCCGCGGTCGCGGTGAGCCGGCGTGGCGCCGGGCCGCGTCGGGCGGTGGCGGCGTTGGCGACCTCGTTGCGGTCGGGTCGGGCGGCGCGGCGCCGGGCGTTGGCCGGCATCTCGACCGAGCACCTGGTCCAGGCCCTGCCGCTGTGGGTGGGGACGCTGGCCGACGTGGAGGACATCCTGCCCGCCGTGCCGGGGATGTTCGACCTGGTGGTGATCGACGAGGCGAGCCACGTCGACCAGCCGCTCGCCGCGCCCGCGTTGTTGCGCGGCAGGCGGGCGGTGATCGGCGGCGATCCGCGTCAGCTCCGGCACGTGTCGTTCGTCGGCGACCACGCCGTGCGCGAGGCGTTGACGGCGGAGGGCACCGTTCCGCTGGCGGACCGGCTGGACGTGCCGAAGGTGAGCCTGTTCGACGCGGGCGCGGCGGTGGCCGGCGTGCACTGGCTGACCGAGCACCACCGCTGCGCGCCGCACCTGATCGGGTTCGCCGCGACCCGGTTCTACGAGGGCCGGATCGCGCTGCTCACCACGCACCCGTCGATCGCGGACGTGGACTGCATCGACGTCGAGCGCGTGGCGGGCGTCCGCGACGACAAGGGCGTCAACGAGGTCGAGGTGGACGCGGTGCTGGCGCACCTGCGCCGCCGCATCGCCGCCGGGGTGCGCTCGATCGGCGTGGTCACGCCGTTCCGGGCACAGGCCGACGCGCTCGAACAGGCCCTGCTCGACCGGTTGAGCCTGGACGAGATCACCACGGGTGGGGTGCGCGTCGGCACCGTCCACGGCGTGCAGGGCTCGGAGTTCGACGAGGTGGTGATCAGCCTGGCGCTCACCGACGAGGACCGGCCCGCGGCCTGGCGGTTCGCCAACGACCGGAACCTGCTGGCGGTGCTGACCACGCGCGCTCGGCGGCTGGTGCACGTGATCACGTCGGCGGGCAGCCCGGTCGGCCTGCTCGCGGAGTACCTGCGGCACGCGGAACGCCCACCCGACGAGACCGAGGGCGTCCCGCCGTCCGACGACTGGACGCTGCGGTTGGCGACCGAACTGACCGGGCTGGGCCTCACCACGCGCACCGGGTACCCGGTGGGCCAGTGGAGGGTGGACGTGGTCGTCGGCGAACGGACGTCGGCCGTCGCGCTGGACACCCGCCCCCACCCGGACGGCACGGCGGCGCACCTGGCCCGGTGGCGCGCGCTGCGCGGTGCGGGCTGGCGGATCCACGACGCGTTCCCCAGCCGGTTCGACCACGACCCGGCACGCGCCGCCGTCGAGCTGGCCCAGGAACTGTCACACCGACCGGCCCACCACACGTGATGAGGCTTCGAACCAGCCCGCGTGGACGTGCACCCGATTAGGATCGCCCTTCGTGTTCGACGAGCGGTGGGCGGTGGTGCCGGCTCGGCCGGTGGCCACGAGGTGGGCCACCCGTCGGGCCGAGAAGCTCGTGCTCGGCGTCGTGCACAACGTGACCGCGGCGACGCGCCTGTTCGACGTCCTGCCGCTGATCGCCACCGACCCCAGGATCCAGGTGCTGGTCGCCTGCACCGGGTCGTCGCCGTTCACCCCCGGCACGGTGGAGCACCTGGCCCGGCTCGGGGTGATGTCGATCGACTGGGCCCAGGCCGAGCGGACGCCGTTCGACCTGGCCGTCGCCGCAGGCTACGGCGGACCGCTGGAACGCCTGCGCGCGCCGCTTGCGGTGTTGCCGCACGGGATGGGCTACAACAAGTACCTGGAGATCGGTGACCGGAGGCCGGTGTTCGGCTTGTCCGCGGAGTGGTTGACCCGCGACGGCCGACTGATCCCCTCCAGCGTGGTCCTCTCCCACGACGAGCAGCTGGAACGCCTCCGGCTGAGCTGCCCGGAAGCCGTCCCGGTCGCGGTGGTGGCGGGTGACCCCTGCTTCGACCGGATGCTCGCGAGCCGCCCCTTGCGGCACACCTACCGCGCGGCGCTGGGCGTCCGAAGCGGTCAGCGGTTGGTCGTCGTCTCCTCGACGTGGGGACCAGGCAGCCTGTACGACGAAGCCGCCGACGTCGTTCGGCGTTTGCGCGTCGAACTCCCCCTGGACGAGTACCAGGTCGCGCTGGCACTCCACCCGAACACCTGGTTCGGCCACTCGCGGTGGCAGGTGAGGATGTGGCTGGCCGAGTGCGAACGGGCCGGAGTGGTGGTCCTCCCGCCGGAAGAGGGGTGGCGGGCCTCACTCGTCGCGGCCGACGTGGTGGTCGGTGACCACGGATCGGTCACGTTCTACGGCGCGGCCCTGGGTGTTCCGGTGCTGCTCGCCACCGCCGCGCACGACGCCGTCGATCCCGCGTCGGCGGTCGGCCGGTTCATCGCCAAGGCCGACCGGCTCGTACCCCACCGCCCGCTGCGCCGTCAGCTGGACGCCGCGAAGTCGAACGACGAGGTCTCGGAGATCGCCGCGCTGGTCAGCTCGGTGCCGGGCCAGTCCGCGACGTTGCTGCGCGCCGAGTTCCACCGCTTGCTCCGGCTGGCGGAACCCGAGTCCCCGCCGGAGGTCCGCACGCTTCCCGTGGACCGGATCACGACCCCGCCGGTCGTGCACCAGTGGGTCCGGGTCGAGTTCGACACCCCCGACCGGGCAGAGGTGGTCCGCTTCCCCGTCGACCTCCGTCGTTGTTCCCCGCCGGACAGCCACTTGGTGGTGGGCGTGGACACGCCGGACGCGACGCTGCTGGAGAGCGCCGAGATCGTGGTCCAAGACCACGAGGGTGACGCCGAACGGTGGATCGCGGCGATGTTCGACGCGTTGCCGGGCCTCGGTTCGGCGTCCATGCCGGACCACGCCGGCCGTTGGCTCGTCGGCACGCAGGACGGCACACTGCTGGCGTTCTCCGGCCCCACCCACGTCGGCCGGGTGTGGGCATCGGTGGTGCACGCCTGGCAACTGCTCGCCACCCCGTTCCCCGCACAGGTCACCGTGACGCTGGGCGACGAGGAGCACACCGCCGAGGTCCGTCAGCTCAGGGCGGCCAGCCGCTGAGCGGTTCGGGTCAGGGCGTTGACGAAACCATGTTCGGCGTAGAGCGCGATCGCCTGCTCGTAGAACGCTTTCGCCGCGTCACCCGTCTCCAGGTCACCGAGCGCGTCGAACACCTGGGCCTGGTCGAACGGCCAGTGCTGCTCGGCCGTGATCGCACGGGCCTGCTCCAGGCGTTCACGGGCCTGCGCGGTGCGACCGGACTCCCCGAGCTTCCGCCCCTGCCACGTCATGATCTTGGCGAAGTTGCGCGGTTCCGGCGCCGCGAGCCCGCGGAAACCGGCCAACGCCCGGTCGAGCAGAGTGACAGCCACCTCCGGCGCTTCCGCCTTGGCCAGGTGGAACCGCGCCAACGCGATCCGGCGCGGGTCGCCGACCGACTCGGCCAGCGCCAGGTTCCGCCGCAGCTCGCTCCGAGCCTCGTCCACCTGGTCGCGCGCCAGCCAGGCCAGACCCGCGCACTCCACCGCGGTCGCCTCGGCCTCGACGTCTCCCGCCGCCCGTGCGATCCCGACCGCCGACCGGCACGCCGCGACCGCCGCGTCGGTGTCACCGAGGTGGAGGTGCGCGAATCCCATCTGCGTCAGCAACACCGCCCGAACGACATCACCGGCCGAGTGCTCTGCCGCGCGGACGCCGAGCTCGTTGGTGGCCAGCAGGTCGTCGTAGTACTTGCCCGGCTCGAACAACGCCCACAGCACCAGGCACAGCACCGCCACCGCGTCGAACGCACCATCCTCATAGGACGCCACGACGACGGCGCGCAGGTTCGCGCGTTCGCGCTCCAACCACCCGCGGGAGTCCGCCCCCGCCTCGTGCCCGGGTTGCGGCACGACGGCGGGGAACAGCCTGCGACGCCACACCCGTTGCCCCATCACGGCGGCCTCGGCGGTGACCGCACCCGTCACGTACCAGTCGAGCAGCCGCTGCCGGACGGCGTCCCGCCCGTCCCGGTCGACCACCTCACCGGTCCGCGCCGCGTGCCCGCGCACGAGGTGGTGCACCACCACCCGACCGGCGACCGGGTTCTCGACCACCCTCAGCGACACCAGCTCGTCCACCGCGCGGCGGACCGTTGGCCCGTCGACGCCCAGCCCCGCCGCCAACGCCGCGACAGACACGTCCCCGGTACCCGGATGCGCGCCCAACGCCCGGTAGACGGCCTGCGCCCGCGGGCTCAGCCGGGCGTAGGTGGCGTCGAACAGCGAACCCAACGTCGGCTCGTCGCCCGCGGCCACCACCGTGATCCCGGCGTCCGGCTCGGCGAGTTCCGCCAGCAGTTCGGCCAGGGACAACGTCGGCCGCTCGGCGAGCATGCCTCCCACGAGGCACAACGCGACAGGCAGTCCCGCGCACAGCTCCAGGACGCCACGCAGCGCACCGTCGTCGGCGTGCAACCGCTCGTCGGCGAACTGGCCCAACAACTCGACCGCCATGTCCGGTTCCAGCGGATCGATGTCGATCAGCGTCGCCCGCTGCCGCGCCAACACGCCGAAAGCGCCGTGACCGGTGACGACCACGACGGAACCGCCAGGTCCCGGTAGCAGCGAACGGACCTGCGCCGGTGAGACCACGTCGTCGAGGAACACGGCCAACGACAGGCCGTGCGTGACCGACCGGAACATCGACGCCCGGGACGCCAGGTCCGCGGGCAGGTTCCCCCGCTCCACCCCGAGCGACACCAGGAACTCGCCCAGCACCTCGCGCGGCGCGACCTGGTGATCGCTCCACGCGCCGAGCGCCGCGTACAGCTGGCCGTCGGGGAACCACTCGTGGACGCGGTGCAGCCAGGACGTCGCCACCGTCGACTTGCCGCTCCCCCGCGGACCGAGCACGACCTTGATCACCGGGTCGTCCAGCGGCGGCCGGTCGGCGATGTCCCGTTCCAGCTCGGCCAGCACGCGGACCTGGTTGACCAGGTCGACGCGCGGCGGCAGTTGGCGGGGCACCTTCGTCGCGGGCCAGTGGAAGTGCACGTCGCCGTGGATCGCGCCGGCCTGCACGACGGCACGCGCCGACCCGCTGAAATCGTTGTGCGACGACCGTTCTCCACCGACCACCCCGTGACCTCCGCAACCCACGTCGAGGGCAAGATCGTCGGGAAGCCTACCGATCACGCGGACGGTGCGCAGCCGGTTCGCTACAGATCGTCAACACGGGTCCGACCCGGAGTTGCCGGGACCGCCCGGAATGTGACGCGATACGTGGTTTGGCGCGCCGGCGGAACGGCTACCACCTGCGTGCGCCTTGAGACGACAGGGTGCTGGAGGAGCGTGCCATGAACATGGTGGAGCTGCCTGACGACGGGCTCGACCTGGAGTTGGACGGCATGCCTTCGGTGGACGGCATCGGTGGGTGGGTGCGGCAGGTCGCCTACGAGGTGGACGAGCGGCGTGTCGCCGACCTGGTGCTGATCACCGCGGAGCTGGTGGGCAACGCGCGGCGGCACGCCGAGGGGCCGCGGCGGGTGCGGCTGTGGCGGGTGGACGACCGCCGGGTCGTCCGGGTCGAGGTGGAGGACCGCAGTCCGAGCCTGCTGCCCGTGCTGGGACGGGCCGACAACCCGTCGCTGGGCAACGGCCTGGTGCTGGTCAACCGGCTGTCGGTGCACTGGGGGTTCGCGCGCCACGAGGACCGCAAGGTGGTCTGGGCCGAAGTGCCGATGGGGTGAGGTCGGGGTGCGGGGTCCGCGGCGCGTGCGGACCCCGCACCACCGTCAGCGGCCAACCTCCTCCACTGCCCAGGAGGAGACCGCCGAGTAGTAGTCCCGCGCGTCGGGCGCGAGGTTGATCGAGTGGCCGTAGTCGGGGAGCACGTAGGTCCGCAGCGGTGCGCGGAAGTACAGCGCCTCTGCCGCGTGGAGCGTCACGGACGTCGAGCAGTCCGTGGCGAGCAGGCCGCACACCGCCGCGTCGAGGCTGCCGACGGCGGACATCACCGGCACGTCGATCAGCCTGCTGTACGGCAGCACCACGGCCACCCCGAGCCCGTCGACGGCCTCGGCCGGCGAGAAAACGTCCTTTGTGGACTCTTCCAGCGCCAGGACGTCCGGCGAGGCCGGGCCGGGCGCGTGGAAGCCGGCGTACCGGGTGCCGGGCGCGGTGGTCAGGTAGCCGAGCGGGTGGAGCAGGCCGAACTTCGGGTCGAGGTTGGCCGGTCGGAAGTTCGCGAACGCCGCCGCCACGCCCGCCGGGTTGACCCGGTGCGTCATGCCGGTCAGCAGCACGCCGTCCACGTCGCCGTAGGTGCCCGCCTCCACCACGCTGATCGCCGCGCCGAGCGAGTGGCCGCCGATGATCACGCGGCTGAAGTCCGGCCCGTACGTGCCGGACCGCAGGCCTCGCACCACCTGGTGCAGGGCGTCGGCCTGGACGAACGCGGTCAGCGTCAGCGCCGACGGCCGCGAGCTGCGTCCGGTGCCGAGCCGGTCGACGGCCAGCGTGGCGAACCCGGCCGCGTTCTGCGCGGCGCGGAAGGAGTGCCTGCCGTCGGGGAAGTCCCAGTACGAACTGTTGTAGGTGGCGCCCGGGACGAGCACCTGGACGGTGGCGGCGCCGCCGGCGGGTGTGCAGAGGGTGCCGTGCACGACTTCCCGGTGACCGAGGACGGTCACCGGCGCGTTCACCTCACGGCAGGTGGGAGCGGCCGAGGCGGACGCGGACGTGAGCGACGACGCCACCACGAGGGCCACCAGGCCGGCGGCGAGTGAGTACCGCAAGAAGGACGACCTCCAGCAGGTCAGCGGGGACGGGAGTGGGCGGTCATCGGCAGCCGGTTCGGGTACAGCAGGCCGATCACCCTGGGGCGCACGGGCTTCCCCGGCACGGGTACGAGCCGCCAGCGGGCGGCGAGGGTCGCCGCGACGATCGCGATCTCGACGTGCGCGAACGCGTGGCCGGGGCAGTGGTGCAGGCCTCCCGCGAACGGCACGTACGCGCCCTTGGGCAGCTTGGCGGCGCGTTCGGGCAGCCACCGGTCGGGGTCGAAGCGCTCCGGTTCGTCGTAGTAGCGCGGGTCGTGGTGCAGCGCGTGCGGGCTGAAGCCGACCTCGGTGCCCGCCGGCACCCGCACACCGCCCAGCGACACCGACGTGTTGGTCCGCCGCAGCATGATCCACAACGGGTAGCGGCGCAGCACCTCCGTGATCACGCGCTGGAGGTACGGCAGCCGGCGGAGGTCGCCGATCGTCGCGGCACGGCCGCCGAGCACGTCGTCCACCTCGGCGTGCACCCGCCGTTCCACCCGCGGGTTGCGGGCCAGTTCGTGGAACAGCCAGGCCAGCGCGATGCCGGTGGTCTCGGTGCCCGCGGTGAGCAGGGTGACCACCTCGTCGCGGAGCTGCTGCCGGCCCATCGGCTCGCCGGTGTCCTCGTCCCGCGCGTTCAGCAGCACGGACAGCAGGTCGCCGCGGTCGCCGCAGGACGACTCGACCACGTCGTCCACGACCCGGTGCACGTGCGCGACGGCCCGGTCGAACCGCCGGTTCGCCGGGAGCGGCAGCTTCTCCAGCCCCGGCGGCGACAGCGCGCGCACCACGCCCAGCCTGATCAGCGTCGGGGTGTGCGCCCGGATCGCCGCGCTCGTCACGGGTCCGAAATCGGTGGAGAACAGCGTGCGGCCGACCACCGAGATCGCCAGGTTCTGCATCACCCGATCGAGCGGCACGGTCTGTCCATCCCGCCAGGAATTCGCCAGGTCAGCAGCCAATTCGGTCATCGTCGCCGAATACCCGGTCAGCGGTCGGCGGTGGAACGCGGGCTGGATCATCCGGCGTTGCCGTCGGTAGAAATCGCCGTTGGTGCTGACCAGCCCGTTCCCGAACGCGCGCCGCAGTTTGTCGACGAAGATGCCCTTGTCGAACTTGTCCGTCTCGCCGGTCAGCACCTGGTGCGCCAATTCGGCCGTGGTGACGAAGTGCAGCGACAGGACGCCGAGGAAGATCCGCACCACCGGACCGTAAGACCGCAGATCTGCGGTGAACGCCAGGCGTTGTCGCAGCAAGGAGGCGGTGTGCCCGAGCACGGGCAATCGCCCGGGAACCGTAGGTGCCCCAGGTCCGCGGGTCGCGCTGTCGTCGCCGGTATTCGGGCCGGCCGTCATCGGGCGCCACTCCTCGGTTTCGAGCAAGTCGTCCGGCAAGTCATCGACGGCGTGCACTCTATGCGCAGGCCGGACCACAACGGGATCGCGCATTGGAGTTATATTGTCGAATCCGCTGGTGCCTGCCGCACTCGGGCGGTTGGATGTCCTGGTTCACCAAGCGCGAAAGGCCCCCGGAGCACGCGATGAGCGATCTCGACTGGGTACCGGAAGGCATCGACGTCACGGTGCCGAGCGTGGCCCGCACCTACGACTACCTGCTGGGCGGCGCGCACAACCTCGCCGTCGACCGCGCCATGGGCGACCAGATGCTCAAGGTGCTGCCCGGCGCGCGGGACCTGGTCCGGCTGAACCGCGCGTTCCTGCGCCGCGCGGTCACCTACCTCGCCGAGCGCGGTGTCCGGCAGTTCCTCGACATCGGCTCGGGCATCCCCACGGCGGGCAACGTGCACGAGATCGTGCGCGACGTGGCGCGGGGCTGCCGGGTGGTCTACGTGGACAAGGACCCGGTGGCCGTCGTGCACAGCCGACTGCTGCTCGCCGACGACGAGAACACCACCGCCGTGCAGGCCGACCTGCGGGAACCGGAGGACGTGCTCAGCCGGCCCGAGGTGACCGGGCTGCTCGACTTCGACGAGCCCGTCGCGCTGCTCCTGCTGCTGGTCGTCCACTTCGTCAGACCGGAGGAGGAGCCCGGCGGGCTGCTGGCCCGGTACCGGGACCGGCTGGCGCCCGGGAGCTTCATGGTGATCTCGCACGCCACCGCCGACGACCGCCCCGACACCATGGCGCGCGCCGCGGACACCGTGCGGGAGAGCAGGTCCAAGGACAACCTGGTCTACCGCACGCACGCCGAGGTGACGTCCCTGTTCGACGGCTACGAACTCGTCCCGCCGGGTGTGGTCGGCCACGCGCTGTGGCGGCCGGGCGGCGCCGGCGACATCGCGGACAAGCCCGAGGACAACACCCAGGTCTGGGCCGGCGTGGGGCACAAGCCGGTCACCGGAGGCCGCTGAGATGACGGCGCCGCTCCCCCAGGACGCGGACGGGCTGCGTGCCCGCACCAGGCTCGCGAAGAAGTGGGCGTACCTGCTCAGCTCCAGGACGTTCATCCCGATGGCCACCACCGAGCTGGAGCGCAAGCTGCTCGGCCTCGTGGAACAGCTGTGCGCGGGGGTGACGAGCGGGTCGTTGGCGCAGCGCGCGGGCCGCGAGGCGGGCGAAGCGCTGGTCGACCTGAACTGCACCACCGCCGAGGCTCTCCAGGCGTCGGTGGAGATCGTGGGCAAGGGCCTGATGGCCATGCCCGCGCTCGCGCCGCCGGACAAGCTGCGCGAACGCGTGGTGGACGTGATCGCCTCGCTGGCCGCCGCGTTCGTGGACCGGGTCAGGGCCTCCACGCTGGCGCAGCAGGAGCAGCTGGGCCGCTCGCTGTACCGGGCGATGCGCGAGGCGCAGGTCGAACTCCAGTTCAGCGAGGCCCGGCTGGAACTGCTGGAGCACCACCTGTCCACCGGTATCGCGATCTCGGACCTGGACGGCAAGTTGGTGCGGTCGAACGCCGCGCTGGGCCGGATCGTGGACCGGACGCCCGCCGAGCTGGCGGCGACGTCGGTGTTCGAGCTGGTGCACGAGGACGACCGCACCGCGTTGCGTGCCGATTTCGCGGAGCTGGCCGGTGGCGGCACGGTGTCGATCACCCAGCCGCGCCAGCTGCTGCGCGCCGACGGCGAGCTGGCCTGGGTGACGCTCACCCTGTCGCCGCTGCGCCGCAGTGAAAGCCCGGCGCAGGTGATGGTGCTCGCCGAGGACGCGACGGACGTCAACCTGCTGCAAGGCCAGCTCAACCACCAGGCGCTGCACGACGTGCTGACCAGGCTGCCGAACCGGCAGTACTTCACCAGCCGGCTGGAACAGGCGCTGCGCACGGCGGACCCGGGCGCCGGTGTCAGCGTGTTCCACCTCGACCTCGACGGTTTCTCGCGCATCACCGGCGGGCTCGGCCGTGAGGTCGGCGACCACGTGCTCAAGATCGTGGCCGGTCGGCTGCGGGCGCTGGTCGTGGAGGAGAACGCGATGGTGGCCCGGTTCGGCCACGACGAGTTCGCGATCCTGGTGGAGAACACGCCGTCGACGCCGGACGTGGTGACGATGATCCGGCGGATCAACGACCTGCTGTCCGCGCCGTTCCACGCCGACGGCCACCGGGTGGCGGTGTCCGCGACGATCGGCGTGGTGCACCGGCCGCCGCGCGACTCGACGCCGTCGGACCTGCTCGACTCGGCGGACCTCACGCTGCGTCGGGCCAGGGGCGTCGGGCGCCGGCAGTGGGAGTTGGCCGACCGGGCGCAGGACGGCCGCGACCGGCGCACGTCCAGCCTGGCCGCGACCATGCCCGGCGCGTGGGAGAACGGCGAGATCCGGGTGCTGTACCGGCCGGTGGTGCGGCTCGCGGACGGGCGGGTGGAGTCGGCGGACGTGGTGTTGCGCTGGGACCACCCGGCGTTGGGCGGGCTGCCGCACGAGCAGTGCCTGGCGTTGGCCGAGGACACCGGGCTGATCGTGCCGCTGGGCACGTGGGCGCTGCGGGAGGCGTGCGAGCAGGCGCGGGAGTGGCGGCGGGAACCCGGCCGCGGCCTGCCGGTGCGGTGGGCGTTGACCCCGAGCCAGGCGGCGGACCCCGACTTGCTCGGCGTGGTGCGGGACGTGCTGTCCGAGACCGGGTTGCCGGCGTCGTCGCTGAGGTTGGGCGCGCCCGCTCAGGCGCTGTTCGGCGATCTCGGTGAGGCCGCCGACAACCTGGGCTACCTGGCGGAGCACGAGGTCGGCGTCGAGCTGGAGGACTTCACCGCCGCGCCCGCCGACCTGGTGCGGTTGGTCGAGGGCGGGTCGGTGCGGGCGGTGCGGATGGCGCAGTCGTCCGCGACGGAGCCGGGATCGACGGTGTCGCGGGCGTTGGCCGGCGTGCTCGAAGTGGTGCGCGACGCCGGCATCGGCCTGACCGCGGCCGGCGTCACGACACCCGGACAAGCCCGGTGGTGGCGGGAGGTGGGTGCGGACACCGCGTCCGGTCCCCTGTTCGCTCCCGCCGGTCCACCGGACGCGATCACCCGATAGCGCAAGTCAAGGCAGGCGCTGTCGGGGAGCCACTGGCGAGGTAGCCGAACGTGACGGACTCCCCCGGCTTGACGGCGGCGTTCCACGACAGGTTCTTCGCCGTCGCGGTCGTGCCGTCGGTGGTGATGGCCGCACCCCAGGTGTGCCGGACGTGCCCGTCCGCGAACGGCCAGGTCACCCGCCAACCCGCGGACGGCGAGTTCTCCTCGTGCCGCAGGGTGATCTCGACGTGGTAGCCGGTACCCCACTGCGCCACCACGCGCATCGTCGCCGCGCACCGGCCCGGGGTGGTCTTGAAGGCGGGCAGTTCGTCGAGCGTGATCACGTGCCGGTGGTCGTAGACGCGCTGCACGAAGTCACGCGGATTGGTCACGCCGTCCTGGATGAACGAACCCGACCACGTGACGAACCACGACCACCGGGCTTCGTACGCGCGGACCAGGTCGGGGTCCGGGATGGAGCCCACCTCGCCCAGCGCCACCAGCTTGCGGTCGCCGCCCAGCTCGACCAGCCGCTCGTACGGGCCGATCACCGGACCGTGGTCGCCCTGCGGCGGGTACGAGTCCATGCTCACGACGTCCACGAGGTCGTCACCGGGGTACCACTCCGGCGCGATCGAGTTCCACACCCAGATCAGGTTGTGCAGGCCGTGGTGGCCGACCAGGCGCTGGTGCAGCAGCCGGTACAGCTCCTTGGCCGGGCCGGGCCCTTTGGCACCCCACCAGAACCAGCCGCCCTCGGCCTCGTGCAGCGGTCGCCACAGCACCGGCACCTTCGCGTCCGCCAGCCGCTTGAGCTGCACGGCGATCGCGTCCATGTCCCGGATCAGCAGCTTGTAGTCCGCCGACGTCGGGTCCGCGAGCGCGGCGGCCACGTCGAACGTCGTCGCGTCCGTGTAGAACCCGCGCCACCACTCCTTGCCCGGCACGTCGATCAGCCCGGACGGCGCGTTCCAGTGCCAGGCCAGCGTCACGATGCCGCCGCGCCGGTCGTAGGCCAGGGCGTGGTCCACGTCCGCGCCGACGGTGCCGCGCTCGACCCGGCTCGGCGAGTAGTCCATGAGGTCGAGGCCTGCGATGGCGGGCGCCTTGCCGGTGTTCTGCTCGACCCAGTCGATGCTGCCCTGGTCCTGCTGGCCCGACAGGGTGTTCTCGCCGTAGTTGTCCGCCAGGTACCGCATCAGACCCTTGGCCTCGGCCGTGGCGGCCGGGTCGGTCAACGCGCCGGTGACCTGGTGCGGTCCGCGCGGCGCGCTGGGCGTCACCTTGATCGCGTCGATCAGGTACCAGCCCCAGTTGTTGGTGATGGTGACCGTGTTGTCACCCGGTCGCAGCAGCACCTTGCCCGCGGGGATCGAGGTGAACGTCGGGTTCTCCGGGAAGGAGACGTCACCGAGTCCGCTGCCGTTGAGCGACAGCGACGCCGTCTTCGCGCCGTACGGCGTGGCGTAGAGGATGGTCAGGTCGTGCAGCCCTCCCGGGCTGTCGGGGATCGTGATCGTCACGTGGTCCGTGCCGGTGTCGAAACCCGCCACGTAGCCGCGACCCGAGAAGCCCGCGACGCTCGACTCGACGACGACGCCGTTCAGCAGGCCGTCCTCGGCCTCGTGCACGCCCGGCGCGGACGGCGCGCTCGGTGCGACGCCGATCGCGTCGATCAGGTACCAGCCCCAGCCGGTGGTGAAGGTGACCGTGTTGTCGCCCTCGGCCAGCATCAACTTCGCGCCCGTGGCCTCGGTGAACCCGGCGCTCTCGGCCAGCGCGACCTCGCCGACCGCGCTGCCGTTGAGCGACACCGCGGTCTTCTTCGCCCCGTTGGGCGCGGCGTAGCGGACGGTGAGGTCGTGCAGGCCGCCGGGGCTGTCCGGGATGATGATGGTCACGTGGTCGGCGGCCTCGTCGAAGCCGCCGACGTAACCGGTGCCCGAGAAGCCCTCGACGGTCGTCTCGACCACGACGCCGGACAGCGCGCCGTCCTCGGCCTCGATCCACTCGCCCGGTGCGGCGGCGACCGCCGGTGGGGCGAGCGTCAGGGCTAACAGGGAGACGAGCAGCAACAACCTCACGTCGATTGGTCCCTTCACCGCCGTTGGCCTGGGGGGCGCCGCCGTGACGCGTGACTGGGAGCGCTCCCAGAAGTGTAGACCGCAACACTCGGACAACAAAGAAGTTGTTCTTCGCGGCATCCGCGACGCGTCGGAGCCAGGTCCGTCGGGATCGCGCCGCGGCGGCGGTGCCGGGCGCACCCGACCGGCGGGTGCGCCCGACCGACTGCTAGCCGCTGACCGAGGCGGAGAAGTTGTCGACGGCCAGGCCGACGCCGCCGTTCCAGGGTTCGAAACCGGCCTGGATGCTGGTCAGGTACCAGGAAGTGGTGATCGCGCCGCGGTTGCGCACGTCGTTGACGAAGTCCATGACGTTGAACGACCACGAGTAGACGGGCGAGGGCGCGACGTAGGAGATGACGTTGTTGGCGCCGTTGCTGCCGCGCCACACCTGCCAGGTCCGGCCGCCGACGGTGGTGTTGCCGACGGCGCTGCCGATGGGCTGGATGGAGCCCTGACGGTTGAACCAGATCATGATCTCCATCTGGTTGACCCCGTTCGTCTTCGGGGTCGGGTCGAGCCAGATGTCGTAGGAGGCGTTGTAGGTGCCGCCGGCGTAGCGGTAGTTGATCGAGGAGGTCGCGCTGCGGATGCGGCTCACCTGCATGGGCAGGCTCGAGCCGGGGGAACAGTTGGTGTAGTGGCAGCCCAGGAACACCGACGGGTACGACAGGGGCGCCCCGTTGGTCGGCGCGGAGCCCTGCTGCTGGGTGATCTGGAACCCCGTCGAGGTGACGTTGATGCACTGCGTGGCCGAACTTCCCCACCTGTTGTTCTGGACCACGTAGCGGCCCTGGATGGTGGTCGACCCGTATTGCTGGCAGATGGTCGTGTCGGCTTGGGCCGGTCCTGCGCCGGCGAGGACCGTGCCCGCGGCCAAGAGGCCGATGGCGACGAGTGCGCGGACGGTGCTTCGCATGGGAACTCCTTCCGACGGACTCGCAGCGGCGGTTGCGACATCCGAGAAACCGTTGACGGGATGAACGCCTCGGTGCGTCGCCCGAAAGGGCGATATCACCTTCCGGTGATCGGGGAGCGAATCGCAGGAGAACCACGTGGCCGCGGGTGTGACAGGACCACTCCGCCCTCCTCGTCGAGGTTCTCCGCAAGTGCCCTGGGAGCGCTCCCAGAGGATCTGACTGTAGCAAGCCCCGTCCGTCGTGGAAAGAGATCGCGCACGCCGCTGTCCGGTCACCGCAGCCGAACCGGCCACGGCGCGAAATGGTCGCCGCCGGACGTGGTGCACCATCACGCGCCTTGGTCGGTCTCCCAGATCGACACGTGCTTGGTGCTGTCCGCGGTGAACTCCGAGCGGTCCCAGTCCGCCCAGCGGTGCTTCAGGCGCATCCCGGCGATGCGCGCCATGAGGTCCATCTCGGCCGGCCAGGCGTACCGGAAGGGAATCCGGCGGAACCGCCCCGTCCCGTCCGCCGACACGGTGACGTGGTTCGACGAGAACTGCTGCGTGACGACGTCGTACTGGTCGAACCCGACGTAGCCGCCGCCGTGGGCGTCGGGCGCCACCGTGAACGGGACGACGTCCTGCCCCGGCGGCAGGCGACGCAGGTCCGGCAGGCCCACCTCGACGAGGAACAGCCCGCCCGGCCGAAGGTGCGCAGCCGCGTTGCGGAAGACGTCGACCTGCCCGTCCTGCGTGGTCACGTTGCCGATCGTGTTGAACACCAGGTAGACCAGGGAGAACCGACCGGCCACCCGCGTCGTCGTCATGTCGCCGATCACGACCTCGACCGCGTCGCCGCCCGGTTTGCCCGCGATCCGCGCCGCCATCGCCCGGCTCAGCTCGATGCCGCTCACCGGCACACCGCGAGCGGCCAGCGGCGCGGCGATCCGCCCGGTGCCGACGGCGAACTCGAGCACCGGACCGTCGGCCAGGTCTTCGAGGACGTCCACCGCGGGTGTCACCACCTCGGGCACGTTCGCACCGCCCGGGGCGTCGTAGCCCGCGGCCACGGTCTCGGGGAACCAGCCGTCCGCCGGGTCGTCCCCGACATTCGCGTCACCGATCATGGTCGCCGACGCTACGCCCACGGCCGCGCGCCCCTCACCCCATTTTCGGGGTCCGGCGCCCGAAACCCATCGCCGGACCCGAATTCCCCACTGGGAGGAATTCTCCGCGGGTTGCGCAAATCCTATTGGCGCAGTAGCCTCCGGAAGAGGTGACAGCGAAATGCCAATGGAGCATTAGAGGTCATTCCGGGGGATTCATGCGTGCCGTTCCGCTCATCATTCTGCTTTTCTTGACCGTTCCGGTTCCGGCTGCCGCGAATACGGGAACGGGCTGGTTGGCACGGTCGTTGGCCGGTTCCGTCAGCACCCGTGACGCCATGTCCTCGGTGCGCGCTTTCGACTTCGCGGCGAGCACCAGCGGCGGCAACCGGGAGGCCGGGACACCCGGGTTCGAGAAATCCCGCGCGCACGTGGAACAGGTGCTGGAACGCGCCGGGTACCGGGTCACCGAACAGTCCGTGCCGTTCCGCGCCTTCACCGCCGACACCGAATCGCTGACCACCGACGAGGGTCGGGCACTGGTGCTCATGGCGCAGTACGGGCTGGCCGCCGACGTCGAGGGCACGATCGCCCGTGCGGCGGACGCGGGGTGCGCCCCGGCCGACTACCCGCCGGGCACGGCCATCGCCGTCGCACCCTCGGGCGTCTGCACCACCGCGGGCAAGACCGTCGCCGCCCAGGCCGCCGGGGTGCGCGCCCTGGTCGTCTACGACGTCACGCCGGCCCTCGACGCCGTCATCCGGCGACAGGCCGCGGGCGCGGTCCTGCCGGTCGCGTTCACCAGCGTGCGCGAGGCCGAGTCGCTGTCCGGCCACGGCGTGCTGCGCCTGAGCGGCCACACCGTCGACAGCACCACCGTGAACGTGTTCGCCGAGACCGCCGGCGGGCGCGCGGACCACGTGGTGATGGCGGGCGCCCACCTGGACAGCGGCGCGGACGGCCCGGGGATCAACGACAACGCGACCAGCGTCTCGGCGCTGCTGGAGACGGCCGTCCGCCTCGCGCCGCACCAACACCGCGTGCCGAACAAGGTGCGGTTCGCGTTCTGGGGCGCCGAAGAGCTGATCAACATCGGCTCCACGCACTACGTCGCTACCCGCACCCAGCAGGAGTTGGCCGCGATCCGGCTCTACCTCAACTGGGAGCTGATCGCGTCGCCGAACTTCGTGCGGTTCGTGGTCGACGGCGACGACAGCGACCACCCCGGCACCGGCGCGCCGGCCGGTCCGCCGGGATCGGGCACCGTGGAAGCCGTGCTCTCCCAGGGCTACCGCCTGCAACGGCTGCCCTTCCGCACCGCGGACCTCGCGGACATCCGCTCCGACCAGGAGCCGTTCGCCCGTGCGGGAATCCCCGTCGGCGGCGCGTTCGGCGGGGTGCGGGGCATCAAGACTCCCGAGGAGGCCGCCGTGTTCGGCGGCACCGCGGGACAGCCCTACGACCCGTGCTACCACCAGCCCTGCGACGACCTGTCCAACGTGCACGTGGGTGCGCTGGGCGAGGCGATGCGGGCGATGGCCTGGGCCGTGGGCTGGTTCGCCGTGGACGACACCCTGTCGAGCGGAGGGGAGGTGGCGGCCGTGGACTACCCGCACTAGCGACCGGTGAGCCCTGATCGTGGTGGGGCGCGCCCGCCGCGTCCCACCACCCCGAGGAGGACCAGGTGACCGGCGTGTTCGCGCCCCTGTCGGAGAGCATGCTCGCCGACCCGCACGCCGTCTACGCCAGGCTGCGCGCGGAAGACCCCGTGCACCGCCACGACCAGCTCGGCGCGTGGGTGCTCACCCGTCACGACGACTGCGCGCGGGTGCTCAAGGACACCGACTCCTTCGGCTCCGATCCCCGCGCCCTGGGCAAGCCGATCCCGGACACCGTGCTGAGCATCCAGACCCTGGACCCGCCCGAGCACACCGCCATCCGCCACCTGTTCCTCGACGCGGTGCGCCGCCGCGAGGTCACCGGCTGGGCCGACGGGGTGCGCCGAGTCGCGCGCGAACTGCTGCTCGCCGAACCGGACGGCCCGGTCGACTTCGCCACCGGCATCGCCGAACCCCTTGCGCTGCAGGCGGTCTGCGACCTCTACGGCGTTCCCGTGCCCGGCGACCACGAGCAGTTGCGGATTGCGTCGCGCACCCTCGTGCTGGGCATGGACTCCGGTCTGGACCCCACCCGGCGCGGGCCGTCGCTGGCCGCCCGCGACACGCTCAACGCCATGATCGACCGGTGGCGCGCCGAAGCCCGACCCGACGGCGTGCTCGCGCGGGTCCCGGCGCGGGACCGGGTTCTGCGCAACTCGCTGCGCGCGGTGTTCGACGCGGGCTACTCGACCACCGCCAACCTGCTGGGCAACGCGGTGGAGTGGCTGCTGGCGCACGGGATGCGCACCGGTGCTGAGCTGTCCGCGCTGGACGGCCGGGCGGTGGAGGAACTGGTGCGGCTGACCGGCCCCGTGCAGGTGGTCAGCCGGCACTGCAAGACCGACGTGACCCTGCGCGGGAAGCTCCTGCGGCGCGGTGACGTCGTGATCACCGTGCTCGCCGCGGCGAACCGCGATCCCGAGGTGTTCCCCGATCCGGACGAAGCGTGCTTCACCCGTTCCCCCAACCCCCACCTGGGGCTCGGCCGGGGAACGCACTCGTGCTTCGGCGGCCACCTGGGCAAGCACGTGCTGCTGGCCCTGCTGGAGGCGTTCGCCGACGTGGGGGTGATCGCCCCCGCCGGCGCACCAGTCCGACGACCCACCGGCACGCAGCGGGGTCTCGACCACCTCCCGGTCCACCTCGCGCGGTGTTCCGGCGGGGAGACCCAATAGGGTGTCGCCGCATGGGATTCGACATGGGGGCCGCGCTGGAGCAGGCGGTGGTCGACCGGCACCAGGCCTGGTGGTTCGTGCGGGAGTACGCCGAGCACTTCGTGAGCCCGCTCGGTGACGACGACGGGTGCGCGGTCGACGAGGCCGAGGAACGGCTCGGCATACGGCTGCCCGCGGCCGTGCGGGAGGCGTACGCGCTGTTCGGCCGGCGGGCCGACCTGACCGGCAACCAGGACGAGCTGCTCAGCCCCGACCGGCTGCGGATGTGGGACGGCGTGCTCGTGCACCGCGTGGAGAACCAGGCGTGCGCGCACTGGGGTGTGGCGCCGGTCGGGGACGACCCGCCGGTCTTCCTGCGGCCGGACCTCGCCGACAAGCGGGTGGAGAAGTGGGAGCCGTTCCTCGACCGCTTCTCCCTGGCGTGCGTGGAGATGGTGCTGGCCGAGTCGCTGCTCCTCCAGGACGGGCTGACCGAGTGCCGTGAACTGGAGGACGACGTGGACCTGGCGCGGATCGAGCGCGCGTTCACGCCGCTCGCCGTGCCCCACGTGGGCGACTCGCGCTGGTACGCGAACGCCGACGTGGTGGTCCGCGTCATGGGCGATGGTTTCCTGATGGTGCGCGGTCGGACGTCGGCGGCGTTGGGAGCAGTGCTGGAGGCGTTCCCCGGCGAGTGGCTGTGGTCGTGACGGCGGCATGCCGAACTTCGGCGGTCTCCACCGCCGGCGATCCGTGACATGGTGGTGGGGGGGGCGAGGTCCCGTGGTCGCGGTGACCCACCCAGCGAGCCTGATCCCTGCGGTCGTCGGGAGTGAGCGAGGGCACCGGCCCGGCGCACACCTCCAGGCGCACCAAGGGCTGCGCACCCGCGGGGCCGCCGCTCCTCCGCCCTCGTCCGTCGCGGTCCGAAGCCCGATCCCCATTCCCAGGAGCACCGTGTCCACCTCTCGAGGACTGATCATCAACGGCCAGGAGGTCCCCGCCTCCTCCGGTCGCACCACCTCCGACATCAACCCGTGGACCGGCGCCGTCTGCGCGGAAGTCGCCGCGGGCACCCCGGAGGACGTGCGCCGGGCCGTCGACGCCGCCGACGCCGCGTTCGAGGCGTGGGCCGCGACCGCACCGGCCGAACGCCGTCGGATCTTCCTGCGGGCCGCGCAATTGATGGCGGAGCGCACCGAAGAGGTCGTCCGCCTGATGGCCGCGGAGGTCGGCGGGATCGGGCCGTGGGCGGGCTTCAACGCCGCCCTGGCCGCCGACATCCTGCTGGAGGCGGCGGCCGAGGTCGGTCGCCCGACCGGCCAGGTCCTCGCGACCAACGCCGACGGCGCGCACTCCACGCAGGTGCGGGTGCCGAAGGGGGTGATCGCCGCGATCTCGCCGTGGAACGCCCCGGTCATCCTCGGCGTCCGCGCCGTCGCGCTGCCGATCGCGATGGGCAACACCGTGGTGCTGAAGCCGAGCGAGAACGCGCCGATCGCCTGCGGCCTGCTGATCTCGGACGTCCTGCACGAGGCGGGACTGCCCGCGGGCGTGCTGAACGTCGTCACCAACGACCACGCCGACGGACCCGAGGTGGTCTCCGCGCTGATCGCCGACCCCAGGGTGCGGATGGTCAACTTCACCGGTTCCACGGAGGTCGGCCGCGTCGTCGGCGTCCTGGCCGCCCAGCACCTCAAGCCCGCCGTGCTCGAACTCGGCGGCAAGAACGCCTTGCTGGTGCTGGAGGACGCCGACGTCGACTACGCGGTGGACGCCGCGGTCTTCGGTTCCTTCATGAACGCCGGGCAGATCTGCATGTGCGTGGACCGGGTGATCGTCCACCGCTCGATCGCCGACGAGTTCACGGCCGGGTTCGCCGCCCGCGTCCGGGCACTGCCGTGCGGCGATCCGAGCGACCCGGGCACCGCGGTCGGCCCGGTCGTGAACGCGGCTGCCGCCCGCCGGGTCTCGGCGCTCGTCGCGGACGCGGTCTCCCTCGGCGCCGGACTGGCCGCCGGCACCGGTGAGATCGAGGAACCGGGCACGCTGATCCGCCCGGTCGTCCTCACCGGGGTCACCGAGGAGATGAAGATCTACCACGACGAGGTCTTCGGACCGGCGACCGCGGTGCACGTGGTCGACAGCGCCGACGAGGCCGTCGCCCTCGCCAACGACACCCCGTACGGCCTCGTCGCGGGCGTCATCACGGAGGACCTGGCGAAGGGCCTCGAGGTGGCGGGCCGCCTGCGCACCGGCATCGTCCACGTCAACGACCAGACCATCGCGGACGAACCGCAGGCGCCGTTCGGCGGCGTGAAGGGCTCCGGCTACGGCCGCTTCGGCGGGCAGGTGGGCGCCGAAGCCTTCACCGACACGCGCTGGGTCACCGTGCAAGCCGTGGGCCACGCGCACTTCCCGATCTGAGGACCGGCGGCCGGGTCAGCCGGTCTGCCGCGGCTCGTTCGAGGACCGGACGTGGCGGAGCAGACCGGCGACCAGGGCCGCGGCGGCGACCAGCACCACGATGCCGATCACGGCGATCAGGTGCAGCCCGTCGGTGAAGGCCGCGCGGGCGGTGTCGAGCAGTCGGTCGCCGACCGGGCCACGCACCTGCTCGGCGGCCGACACGGCGCCACCCAGGGTCTCCCCCGCGGCAAGCGCCGAGTCCTCCGCCAGACCTGGCGGGACCGTGCCGGCCACACCGGCGCGGTAGACGGCGGTACCGACGCTGCCGAGGATCGCGATGCCCAGCGCACCACCGAGTTCCGGTGCCGTCTCCGACAGCGCGGACGCCTCGCCGGACCGCTCCGCCGGCGCGGAACCGACGACGAGGTCGGTGGTCAGGGTCATCATCGGTCCGAGCCCGAGCGAGATCACGACCGAGCCGACCACCAGCGGCGGCAGCCCGGAACCCGGCGTCACGAGCGTCAGCACCGCGAACCCGGCGGCGGCGAGCACCAGACCGCTCGCGACCACGAAACCCGGGCGCACTCGGCGCACGAGCACCGGCGCGAGGGTCGACCCCACGATGACGCCGCACGCCGACGGCGCGGTCCACAGGCCGGCGTGGAGCGGCGAGAGCCCGAACACCAGCTGGAGGTACTGCGCCAGGAAGAAGTTGGCGCCGAAGAGCACGAAGACGCCGAACAGCAGCGTGCCCAGCGACACGCTGAAGGAAGTGGAGCGGAACAGCCGGAGGTCGACCAGCGGGTCGTCGCGCTGCTGTCGGCGGACGAACCAGGAGCCGAGGAGCAGACCGATCACGACGGACGCGAGCGACACGACGTCCGGACCGCTGACGGCCACGTGCTTGAGCCCGTAGATCACCGCCAGCACGGCGGCCACGGACAGCACGGCGCTCACCACGTCCAGCCGGCCGAAGCTCTCCGCGCGGTGCTCCGGCAGCAGGAGCGGGCAGAGGACCAGGACGAGCGCGGTCACCGGCGTCGCGATGAGGAACACCGCGCCCCACCAGAAGTGCTGGAGGACCCACCCGCCGATCAGCGGGCCGATCGCGGTGCCGCCCGCGACGCCGGCGATGACGACGCCGATCGCGACCGTCCGCTGCCGGGGGTCGCGGAACAGGGCCGCGGTCAGTGACAGCGCGGCCGGCATCAGCGTCGCACCGGCGACGCCGAGCAGCGCACGGGCCACGATCAGCATCTCGGCGCTGGTCGAGTACGCGGCGAACACGGACATGACGCCGAACAGCGCCGATCCGATCATCAGCAGCCGACGGCGCCCGATGCGGTCACCCAGCGCACCGGCGGTGATCAGCGAGCCCGCGAGGAGGAAACCGTAGCTGTCGATGATCCACAGCGACTCCTCGCCGGTCGGCGCGAGATCCGCGGAGATCGCGGGCAGGGCGAGGTTGGGGATGGTCAGTTCGAGTGAGGCCAGCAAGGTCGGCAGGGTGAGCACGGCGAGCCCGGCCCATTCGCGTCTCCCGGCACGGGAGGCACCGATCGTGGTCATGTGGCGACGGTAGAACTTCGACAATAGTAGAGGTCAAGTCGCCGCCTTTCACCGAGTCCCACGCCTGTCCACTGTGGACGGACCGAACTGATGACTTGAACGTCGGTCGCACAAGCGAGCATTGCTCACGGCAATGTGGTGCTACTGCGGCGAGGTACAGGTGTGGTGCGATCATCGGGTGCAGACCAGGGCCGTGCGGCTCGGGGCGTGAGAGGTGACGGTCGACCGGGCTCGCGCGTGGTGGTTGGCCGGTGGTGCGTTGGTCTGCGGTGGCGCGGTGTGGGTGGTGCTGCGGTTCGGCGTGCCGGTCGTGCTGACCGACGTGAGGCACCCGACCGCGCCGCAGCAGTGAACGCCTCCACGGCCCGGACCACCCCGAGACGCTGGGCTCCCGCAACAGCCTCACCGCCGCTCACCTGGCGGTGGGCGACCTGGAACGCGCGACTCCGCTGTTCGAAGCGGCCCTGGCCGACACCGAACGAGTGCCGGGCCCCGACCACCCGGTCACCAGGGCGGTTCGTTCGCACTTCGAGGGCACGACCTGAGTCCGACCCCGAAAGGCTGGTTCAGGCCGAACGGTGGGACGTGCGGCTGATCCCGCACAGCTCGTCGGCAACGGCCCACAGCTCTTCCTCGCGCCGCTCGTCGTAGGACTCGGACGACGACGGGATCACCTCGCCCCGGCTGATGTAGGAGCCGCTCTCACCGGGACGTGGCCCCGTCATCGTCTCCGCCAGCAGCCGGCCGGCCTTCTCCGGGCTGGTGGCCACCGGCAGAGCGACCAGTGCCTTGCCGATCACACCGAACACGGCCTGTCCGATCCGGCCGGCATCCCGCGTCAACCCCGTGCCCGGCACCAGACCGGGGTTGTAGGAGTAGACGTCGACCCCTTCGGGCAGCCGGCGCCGGAGCGCGTGCACGAGGTAGACGACGCCGAGCTTGCTGGTGGCGTACGCGCGCCGACCCGCCTTGCCGGTGTCCTCCCCCGGCTTGACCAGCTCGCGCGGGTCGTCCCAGCGCGGCGGCGGCACGAGGCCCATGCTGTTGTGCGCGCTGTCGTGCACGTCGCTGCCGACCACGACGATCCGCGCCGGGTTCGCGAACCGGGGCATGAGCAGGTTCAGCAGCAGGTGGTAGGCCAGCACGTTGACGCCGAACGTCATCTCGTGACCGTCGGCGGTGAGCTTGCGCGTGGTCGCCATCTGCAGGCCCGCGTTGCCCAGGAACCCGTCGAGCGGCCCGTCCACCTCGGACGCCGCGCGCCGGATGTCGGCGAACGACCCCAGGTCGCACACCACCTCGGACACGTTGCGGTTGCCGGTCCGGTCGGCCAGTTCGGCGGCCAGGCCGGGCCTGCGGTTGAAGACGAGCAGGTGCCGGTCCGGGTGGTGGCGCAGCAGGTGCTCGGCGGCGTGACGGCCGAGTCCCCGGCTCGCCCCGGTCATCAACGTGGTCCCCATGGTCGCTCCCGGTACGTAGTTTCAACTGGTACTGAGTACCGTACAGAACGCCGTGCCGCACCGCTATGCTGACCCGCATGTCGGGACGGATGCCGCTGCGCGAACGCAAGCAGCAGCGCGCGCGGGAGCAGATCGTGGAGGCGGCGTTCGCGCTGTTCGCCGAACGCGGGTTCGCGGACGTCACGGTCGCCGACATCGCCGAACGCGCCGAGGTCGGGCGGACCACGTTCTTCCGCTACTTCGGCGACAAGCAGGAAGTCGCCTTCTCCAACGAGCAGGAGATCGTCGAAGGCCTCACCGGGCGGCACCGGGCACTGCCGCCGGTGCACGACCTGGCCGGCGTGATGGCCCAGCTCCGCGAGGTCACGGTGGACCTGTGCCGCGAGTTGACCGCGGACCAGGAGCGCTTCCGCGCGCACGAACGCCTGCTGCGGGACAACCCGGAGCTGCGTGACCGCTCCGCCCGGAAGTTCGCCAGGTTGTGCGCGCTCTTCCGGGACACGATGGTCGAACGCGGCACGCCGATCGAGGTGGCCGTCCTCGCACCGCAGCTGGCGATCGCCTGCTACCAGGCGGGCAGCGAACTCGCGGCCGGCGACCCGCTCGTGCTGCCCGGCGCGGTGGACGCGGCATTCGCACAACTGAGCGAATCAAGCACGCCCGACACCCCCTGAACGCCGGACCGGCGGCGGTCTGGTGCGTTAGGTTTCACCCTGCCATGCGACTCATCGGACGGGACCACCCAGCCGGGGTGCTGCGCGTCGAGATCGACCGCGCCACCCGGAGCCACGGCGGGCTCGTGCTGGTCGCCGGTGAGGCCGGTATCGGCAAGACCACGCTGGTGACGGGCGCGGCCGAGGACGCTCGGCGGCACGGCGCGCTGGTGCTCGGCGGGTCGTGCTGGGACTCCGACGGCGCGCCCGGCTACTGGCCGTGGGTGCAGGTGATCCGCGCGTTGCGCCGGGCCGCCACGGCCGACGAGTGGGCGGCGGTCGACCGGGGTCCGCTGGCGGTGCTGCTCGGCGAGGCGCCCGCGGAGCACAAGCCGGAGGGCTTCCCGCTGTACGACGCGGTGACGACGGCACTGGTCGCGGTGTCGCACCACCGGCCGGTGGTGGTCGTGCTGGAAGACCTGCACTGGGCCGATCCGGCGTCGTTGCGGCTGCTGGAGTTCGCGGCGCAGCACACCTGGTTCGAACGGCTGCTGCTGGTCGGCACGTACCGCGACGCCGAGGTCGACGCCGAGGACCACCCGCTGCGGTCGGTGATGACGCCGCTGCTCAGTCGTGCCACCACGGTCGCGTTGACGGGCCTGGCGCCGGCGGAGGTCGGCGAGCTGATCTCGCGCACGGCGGGCCGCGAGCCCGGTCCGGACCTGGTAGCCGAGGTGCACCTGCGCACCGGCGGCAACCCGTTCTTCGTCGAGCAGACGGCGCGGCTGTGGCACGGCGGCGGCTCGGTGACGGCGGTCGCGCCGGGTGTGCGTGACGCGTTGCACCGGCGGTTGTCGCTGCTGCCCGTGCCGGTCGGCGACCTGCTGACCACGGCCTCCGTGCTCGGGCGGGAGTTCCACCGGAAGGTGCTGGCCGCGGTCGCGTCGCTGCCGGTGCCGGCCGTGGACCGGCTGCTCGACCAGGCCGTGCAGGCACGGCTGGTGCTGGGGCTGGGCGGCGGCCGGTTCTCCTTCGCGCACGACCTGGTCCGCGAGACCCTGTACGACTCGCTGTCCGACCGGGCCGAACGGCACGCGGCCGTGGTGCGCGCGTTGGACGGCGACCTGGCCGACGAGGTGTTCCCCGCCGACCTGGCCCGGCACGCGCACTCGGCGGGCGACCTGGTGCCCGCGGACCGCGCCGTGGCCATCCTGGTCACCGCGGCGCGTGACGCGAGCAGCCGGATGTCCTTCGAGGAGGCCTCCGGGCACTACCGGCGGGCGCTCGCCCGTGCGGACACCCCGCGGCGGCGGATCGCGGTCGCGTTGGAGCTGGGCCACGACCTGTTCCACTCCGCCGAGCCCGCCGAGGCGCGACGCGTCTTCGACGAGGCCACCGTCGCCGCCCGCGAGCTGGACGACCCGGAGCCGTTCGCCCGGGTGGCGCTGTCGCTCTACCGGTTCACCGATCTCGAGGACGTGCGGCTGCTCCACGAGGCGCACACCCGGCTGATCGGGCCGCCGCCGGACGTGCCGCCGGAGGAGTTGGCCCGCACGATCAGCCTGCACGTCACCGAGATGGCGCGGGGCGGTGACGACGACGACGCGCTGGCCACCGGCTTGTGGTCGGCGCACGACACCACGCCCGGCATCGCCAACGCGGCGCAGCGGCTGGCGTTGATGGAGGAGCTGGTCTCCGTGTCGCGCCGCAGCGGCGACCACAGCACGGAGCACTTCGCCACCTCGTTCCGCTGGGTGGCGCTGGTGGAGCTGGGCGACCCGCGCTACGCCGAGCAGTTGAACGCGTTCGTGGCGCTGTCCGAACGGATCGGCCTGGCGAGGTTCAGCTTCTCGTCGGCCATCGACCAGTCCATCGTCTTCACCATGCAGGGCCGGTACGCCGAGGCCGAGGCGATGCTGGTCAAGGCGACCGAGCTGGGCGCGAGCAGCCACCCGGGTTTCCGGATGATGTACCTGCACCTGCGGTGGGCGCTGCTGCTGCCGCAGGGCAGGTTCGCCGAGCTGGACGAGCTGGCGGCGGAGATCGCCGCGAGCTCCCACCCGTGCCCCGGTCTTACTGCGGGGATCACGGCGCTGGAACGCGGTGACGTGGAGACGGCGCGGGGTTTCCTCGACCCGGTCAAGCCCGACCACCGGCACCAGCAGCTGTTCGAGCCGCTGTGGCTGCGCTTCCGCGCCCGGTTCGCGCTCGCGACCGGTGACCGTGAGCTGGCCGCGCGGGTGCGGGAGGAGTTGGCGCCGCACCGGGGCAAGTGGCTGGTGTCGATGTACGGGTGTGACATCAGCGGCCCGGTCGACCTGTGGCTGGGCGTGGTGGACCTGGTGCTGGGGCGGTACGACGAGGCGGTGGAGGAGCTGGGCGCGGCGCAGCGGTCGGCCGAGCGGATGCACGCTCGACCGTGGGCGGTGCCGGCCCGGCGTCACCTGGCCGAGGCGTTGAGCGCGCAGGGTGGTTCGGCTGCCGCCGAGCCGGTCGTCCCGGCGCCGCAGGAGTTCCGCCGCGACGGCGACGTGTGGACGTTGACCTACGGCGGTGCCACGGTGCGGATGCCCGACTCGAAGGGCTTGCGCGACCTGCACGTGCTGCTGGGCAGCCCGGGTGAACCGGTGCCGGCCGTGTCGCTGCTCGCGCCCGAGGCGGTGGCGTCGGCCCGTCTCGGCGGCGACCCCGTCCTGGACGACGAGGCGAAGGCCCGGTACCGGCGGCGCCTTGACGAGTTGGACGACGAGATCGACCGGGCGTTCGACGACGACCGCGCCGCCGCCCTCGACCGCGAACGCCAGGCGCTGCTGGAGGAACTGCGCGCCGCCGCCGGCTTGGCGGGCCGCACCCGCAGGCTGGGCGACGAGGCGGAACGGGCGCGCAAGACCGTCACCGCCCGCATCCGCGACACGCTCCGGAAGCTGGACGCGCGCCACCCCGGTCTCGCGGCCCACTTGCGGGGGACCGTGTCGACCGGGGCGACGTGCGTCTACTCAGGACACGAGCACTTCAAGCTGTAGTCGGGTTCCCGGGGCGTCACTTCCGGTTGTACAGGCGCATGGTCCAGGCGCCGAACACGATGGTGAACAACGCGCTGTAGCCCAACGTCCACAGCATCGCGTCACCGTCGAAGCCGCCTGCCATCAGCGACCGCACGGCCGCCACCAACTTGCTGATCGGGTTGACGTTGACGAACGCCTGCAGCCAACCGGGCATGGTGGCCGGGTCGACGTAGACGTTGGACAGGAACGTCAGCGGGAACAGCACCAGCATGCTCGTGCCCATCACCGACTTCTCGCTGCGCAGCAGCAGCCCGAACATCGTCCAGATCCACGAGAACGCGAACGAGAACACCACCAGCAACCCGACGCCCAGCACGACGCCCACGACACCGCCGTCGGGCCGGAAACCGAGGATCAGGCCGACGACCATGATGGTGAACGACGCCAGCACGTACCGCAGCAGGTCGCCGAGGATGTAGCCGACCATCGGCGCGGGCCGCCAGATCGGCAGCGTGCGGAACCGGTCGAACACGCCCTTCTCGATGTCGGTGTTCACCGCGACACCCGTGTACATGGTGATCATCACGACGCTGGTCACCGTGATGCCGGGCAGCAGGTACTGGATGTACTCCCCCGGCGAGCCGGCGAGCGCGCCGCCGAACAGGTAGGTGAACATCAGGATCATCATGATCGGGAACGCGGTGACGTCGAACAGCTGCTCCGGCACGTGCTTGATCTTGAGCACCGCGCGCCAGCCGAAGGTGAGCGACGCGGACAGCGCGGACGGCCGCGTCGGCTGCACGGTCTCCAACAGCACCGCCGCCAGGTCCTCCGCCTTCGGCGCGGGCAGGAGTTCGGCTTCCTTGGTGACGGTCACGCCGCCGCCTCCTTCTTCTTGTCGGTCTTGTCGGTGTTGCCGGTGAGCGCGAGGAACACCTCGTCCAGGCTCGGCTGGCCGAGCGAGAACGTGTCGACGGTGATGCCCTCGCGGGCGAGCTGGGCCAACGCCTCGGCGGCCTGCTCGGTGGCCCGGCCGGTCAGCCGCGCGGTGAGCGCGACCGGGTCCGGGTCGAGCTGCACGTCCGCGTCGAGCGCGGCGGCCAGCACCTGCTGCGCCCGTGGCCGCTGGTCCGCGTCACGCAGCCGCAGGTGCACCGCGCCGACGCCGACCGACGCCTTCAGCTCGCCCTTGGTGCCCTCGGCGATCACCTTGCCGTGGTCGATCACCGCGATCCGGGACGCGAGCTGGTCGGCCTCGTCCAGGTACTGCGTGGTCAGCAGCACCGTGGTGCCGTGCGCGACGACCGCGCGGACGATGTCCCACACCTGGTTGCGGCTGCGCGGGTCGAGGCCGGTGGTCGGCTCGTCCAGGAACAGCAGCTTCGGCGTGTTGAGGATGCTGGCCGCGATGTCCAGCCGGCGGCGCATGCCACCGGAGTAGTGCTTGACCTGCTTGCCCGCCGCGTCGGTCAGCCCGAACGCCTCCAGCAGCTGCGCGGCCCGCTGCCGGGCGTGGCCGCGGGTGTGGCCGAGGAGCCTGCCCAGCAGGACCAGGTTCTCGGTGCCGGTGAGGTCCTCGTCCACCGAGGCGTACTGCCCGGTGAGGCTGACGAGCTGCCGGACCGCGTCCGGGTCGGCGCGGACGTCGTGACCGAACACCCGCGCCTCCCCGTCGTCGGGTCGCAGCAGGGTGGCGAGCATGCGGACCGTCGTGGTCTTGCCCGCGCCGTTCGGGCCGAGCAGGCCGTACACCGTCCCGGCGGGCACGGTCAGGTCGACGCCGTCCACCGCGCGGGTGTCGCCGAAGACCTTGACCAGGCCCGACGTTTCGATGGCGTTCATGATTTCCCTTTCTCGGATATCAGGAGACGTAGGGGCGTCGGGT
This sequence comes from Saccharothrix sp. NRRL B-16314, assembly GCF_000716595.1. Lineage (GTDB taxonomy): Bacteria > Actinomycetota > Actinomycetes > Mycobacteriales > Pseudonocardiaceae > Actinosynnema. Next base: position 98,868 of record NZ_JNXC01000016.1, on the reverse strand, counting down.
GCGGGCTTCCTTCAGGGCCGACGCCCACCAGGTGAGCTGGTCGAACATCGCTGCCGCGGCGCACCGGCGGTGTTCGGTGTCGATCGGTTCGCCGGCGAGGAGGTTCACGCCGACGCCGGTGCGCATCGTCATGACGTGCAACTCGGTGAAAACTGTTCGGAGGTGTTCCACGGCGTGGAAGCCCTCGGAGCGGTAGCCGTAGGAGACGAACCCCGCCGGCTTGGCCTGCCACTCGTCGTACGCGTAGTCGATGGCCTGCTTGAGCGAGGCGGGGAAGCTGCGGTTGTACTCGGGCGTGACGACGACGAACCCGTCCGCGTCCGCCACCTGCCCGGTGAACCGCCGCACCTCGGGCGTCGGCCGCGCCGGGTAGCACGGCGGGAAGTCGTAGTCGGCCAGGTCGACCACGACGGGTTCGACGTCGTCCCGGCCGGCCGCGACGTCGGCGACCCACCGGCCGATGCCGTCACCGACGCGTCCTTCACGGGTGCTGCCGATGATCACGGCGATGCGCAGCGGCTCCACCCCGACCACCTCCTCTCACCCAGAAGGCGCGAGACCGCCCGCTAGACGCGATCCAGCACCCGCGAGTCGGGCACTCGCGGGTGCTGGCTTCAACGCTCAGGAAGCCGACGGGGGTGGCCCGGGAAGACGAAGAACTCCACGTTCACGCCCGGTGCGGGTGCGCGAACGTGGAGTTCGGGGTGTTCGGGTGTTCGACTCTCGGTGGCTAGATGCGGCAGGTGTCGAGGGAGCTGACGAGGATGGCGCGGGCGCCCACTCGCCACAGTTCGTCCATGATGAACGGCGCGTCGTCGCGCGGCACGAGGGAGCGGACGGCGACCCAGCCCTCGCGGGCCAGCGGCGAGACGGTGGGCGACTCGATGCCGGGTACCAGCTTGAACGCCTCCTCCTGCGCCTCCGTGGGGCAGTCGAAGTCGAGGATGACGTAGCGGCGGGCGATCAGCACGCCCTGGAGCCGGCGGTGCAGGATCTCGACCGCGCGCACCGAGTTCCCGTTGTCGGCCACGGTGTCGCCCTGGATCAGCACGGCCTCGGACTTGAGGATCGGCGAGCCGAACGTCTCCAGCCCGGAGGTCTTCAGCGTGATGCCGGTTTCCACCACGTCGGCGATCGCGTCGGCCACGCCGAGTTCGACGGCCGTCTCCACCGCGCCGTCCAGCCGGACGAGGCGCGCCTTGATGCCGAGGTCGGCCAGGTGGTGCTCGACCAGGTTCGGGTAGCTGGTCGCGATCCGCCTGCCCTCCAGCCCGGCGGCGTCCTCGATGCCACCGGGCTTCGACGCGAAGTAGAACGACGCCCGACCGAAGCCGAGCGGCAGGATTTCCTTCGCGGACACGGTGGAATCGAGCAGCAGATCACGACCGGTGATGCCGACGTCCAACGACCCCTCGCCCACGTACACCGCGATGTCGCGGGGACGCAGGAAAAAGAACTGCACATCATTTGCCGGGTCGGCCACGATCAGCTCACGGCCTGACCTGTTCACCCGGTAACCCGCTTCGGCCAGCATTTGGGCCGCGGGAGCACTCAACGAGCCCTTGTTGGGCAGGGCGAAGCGAAGAGGAGCCATGGCGCGAAGTCTCCCACACCGAGGCGTCCGTCCCCGTCCCGGGTATGCCCAGGTGTCCCACTGGTTGGAAACCACGCGGTGTGGTGCCGGCGTCACCCGACCGGGCTTCCCACCACGTGAGCACCCGACCTCCCGACACCTCCCGGCACGCCTATTCGGCTCGAATTCCCGTCCGCGCAGAGCGGATTAGAGAAAGCGCCCCAGACGCGTTCGGGTGGCCAATAGCCAACCGACCCCGAAAGACACCAGGATCGCGATCGCCGCCACCAGGAACGCTTTCACCTCGGCCGGGAACGGCAACGGCCGGGCCGCCACCGCCAGCACGATCAGAACCGGCCCCTGGATGAAGAACGCGGCGAACGCTCCGCGCGAGAGCGCCACCGCCAGCGGACCGTCACGGGTGAGCCGGCGCTGCGCCCAGCCGAGCAGCCACACCGACCCGCCGACCACGAGCACCGCCTCCACCACGGCGAACAGCAGCGCCTCCCACCGCCAGCCGCCGAGGAACGGTTCCGCCTCACCGGCCAGGTCCGACACGCCGAGGGCGACGGCCGCCACCGGCACGGACAGGATCGCCAGCGCCGCGACCACCCGGCTGCCCCGCCACATCCGTTCCGGCACCCGCTGCGCGAGCCCCGAACGCGCGCCGACGACGCCGAGCCCGAACATCGCGATCAGCTGCGGCCACCACCAGATGTGCAGGTCTCCGACCTGGCCGCTGCGCGCCGGGATCCACAGCCGCACCGCGAACGTGCTCACCACGACGCCCGCCGTGACCGCGACGAGGTGGCCACCGGTGAGCACGACCGCGGCCGACGCCGGCCGGCCGAACAGCGCGTAGGCGACGGAGAACAGCAGCAGGATCTCCACGAACCACAGCGACCCTGAGTCCAGCAGCGGCTCGCGGTGCGTGAACACCCACCACGGCGTGACGTCGTGCCCGGCGGCCCGGTACGCCAACCACAGCGACAGCGGCCACACCAGCAGCGCGGAGACCGCGAACGGGATGCCCAGCCGCACGAGCCGGTCGCCGATGAACCGGGCGGTTCCCTTGCGCGCCAACGACTCCGGCGCGAACAGCCCGGACAGGAGGTAGAAGGTGCCCATCAGGAACAGGCCCGACGGGCCGAGGACGGCGGCCAGCACGGCCTCGACGTGCGGTTCGAACGCGACTTCGTTGACCTCGTCGTACGGCCACCCGCCCACCGCGGAGTACCCGAGCAGCGCGTGCCCGCCGATCACCCAGGCGACGAGCAGCACCTTCAGGTTGTCCACCGCGGCCAGCCGGGACCGCTGCCCCACCTCTGCGGTCATGCTCCCAAGGTAACTCCGGGAACGTGAAAGAGACCCCGGGATCGTCCCCGACCAGCGACATCATCACCCGTTCGCCCTCAGCGGGGTTCGAGCGGTCAGTCGGCGTTGGACCACCAGGTGGCCTCGGTGACGACCGAGAAGCCGAGCGACTCGTAGAGCGGCCGGCCAGGCTTGGCGGCGGTGAGCGTCATCGGCACCGGGAACTCGTTGATCATCGCGTGCATCAGCGCCCGTCCGACGCCCCGGGAGCGGTGCTCGGGCAGGGTCGTCACCCAGTACACGCCGACTGCGTCGTCCGCCTCGACGGTCAGGCACGCACCGGCCACCGACCCGTCGCGCCACACCGTGTGCAGCCGGAAGCCCTCCCGGTCCAGCAGGGACAGGGGCAGCGCGTTGCCGGTCGGGAAACCCGGCATCGGGAAGCCGTCGACCACGACCTGCTCGGCGACCGCCCACTCGGCCGCCGTCCGGACGGGCGTGACGTCCAGGGCCGGCGGCGGCACGGGTTCCGGCGGCCGGACCATGACCGGCAGCTGCCGGTAGGTGAGCCCGAGCGCCGCGCCGTCGATCGTGCCGAACGAGTCCTCGACCACCACCCGCGCCGGTGCGCGCTTGACCAGCAGCTCCAGCTCGGCGATGTCGTCCGGGTCGGGGTCCGGGCGCACCGCGAGCACCCTCAGCAGGGTCGGCCCGCTCAGCGCGAGGTAGCCGGAGCGGGTGATCAGGTCGTGGCCGCGGGTCCGCGCGAGACCGGTCGTCAGGACGGCGGCGTTGCGCACCGCGAGGTGCAGCGAGGCGGACATGGACCGAACCCTATGCGGCACCCCGACCGCCGGTCAGGTCCATTTCCGCCTCCCCGCACCGACCTCACCGTCCGAACCTCACCCTCCGGACCGCACCCTCCGGACCTGACCGTCCGGACCTCACCGTCCGGCGAGCAACTCCTCGAACGGCACGAACCGCTCTTCCGGCTTGGTGGCCGCTCGGCCGGCGAGCAGGTCCGCCAGCTCACCGGCGGCGCGGTCGACGCGGCCGGGCAGTCCCTCCGCGCCCCAGTCGGACGACGCCGCGTACACACCGGTCGGCACCACGATCGCCCGCATGTAGGCGAACAACGGCCGCAGCGCGTGGTCGAGCACCAGCGAGTGGCGCTCGGTGCCGCCGGTCGCGCCGACCAGGACCGGCTTGCCCGCCAGGGACTCCGGCTCCAGCACGTCCACGAACGACTTGAACAGGCCGCTGAAGGACGCGTTGAACGTCGGCGTCACCGCGATCAGCCCGTCCGCGCCGACCACCGACTCCACCGACTCGCGCAGTCGTGCGCTCGGGAACCCGGTGACCAGGTTGTCCGCGATGTCCCGCGCCAGGTCCCGGAGGTGCACCGTGCGCACCTCCAGACCGGGCACGAACCGCTCGACGCCCTCGGCCAGCCGGGTCGCCAGCAACTGCGTGGACGACGGCGACCCGAGCCCCGCCTGCACGACGGCGAGCGTCGTCGTCGTGCCGCCGGTCATCGCACACCTGCCTTCAGCATCGAAGCGTGGGTCGGGGCCTCCGGCACGTCCGCCGGCCTGCCGACGGCGAACTCGCGGCGCAGCGTCGGCACGATCTCGCCGAGGTGGTCGAGCTGCTCCAGCACCGTCTTCAGCGGCAGGCCCGCGTGGTCCATCAGGAACAGCTGCCGCTGGTAGTCGCCGAAGTGCTGCCGGAACGTCAGCGTCTTGTCGATGACCTCCTGCGGGCTGCCGACGGTCAGCGGCGTCTGCGAGGTGAACTCCTCCAGCGACGGGCCGTGCCCGTACACCGGGGCGTTGTCGAAGTACGGCCGGAACTCGCGCACCGCGTCCTGCGAGTTGCGGCGCATGAACACCTGGCCGCCGAGGCCGACGATCGCCTGGTGCGCCGCGCCGTGCCCGTAGTGCTCGAAGCGCTCGCGGTAGAAGGTGATCAGCCGCTGGAAGTGCTCCTTGGGCCAGAAGATGTGGTTGGCGAAGAAGCCGTCGCCGTAGTAGGCGGCCTGCTCGGCGATCTCGGGGCTGCGGATCGAGCCGTGCCACACGAACGGCGGCACGTCGTCGAGCGGGCGCGGGGTCGAGGTGAACGACTGGAGCGGCGTGCGGTGCTTGCCCTCCCAGTCCACGACGTCCTCGCGCCACAACCGGCGCAGCAGGGCGTAGTTCTCGATCGCCAGGTCGATGCCGTCGCGGATGTCGCGCCCGAACCAGGGGTACACCGGGCCGGTGTTCCCCCGCCCCATGATCAGGTCCACCCGGCCGTCGGCCAGGTGCTGGAGCATCGCGTAGTCCTCGGCGATCTTCACCGGGTCGTTGGTGGTGATCAGCGTGGTGGCGGTCGACAGGACCAGCCGCTCGGTGCGTGCCGCGATGTAGCCGAGCATGGTGGTCGGCGACGACGGCACGAACGGCGGGTTGTGGTGCTCGCCCGTCGCGAACACGTCCAGGCCGACCTCTTCGGCCTTCAGCGCGATCGCGACCATGGCCTTGATGCGCTCGGCCTCGGTCGGCGTCCGGCCCGTGGTGGGGTCGGGCGTCACGTCGCCGACGGTGAAGACACCGAACTGCATGGCCACTCCTCGTCCAGGTAGTTGTACTTTCAACTAACTGTCACAACGGTACCGCACCCCGGGACTATTCCGGTGTTGTCTGGTGGCGCGGGCCACGCCAAGGTGTGTCACACGGGTCACCGATGGGGGAGGCACGGTGCACGAGCTGGTCCGGCGCGCCGCGGACATCGTCCCGGTCCTGCGCGCCCACGCCGCCTGGGGTGACGAGCACCGGAGGCTGCACGAAGGCGCGCTGGAGGCCATGGCCGACGCCGGTGTGCTGCGCCTTCGCGTCCCGGCGGCGCACGGCGGGCACGAGGCGGACCTGACGACGGTGGTCGAGGTCGTCGCCGAACTGGCCCGCGGTGACGGGTCGGCGGCGTGGACGGCCGCGGTGTGGGCCATCTCCACCTGGGTGGTCGGCCAGTTCCCGGACGAGGTCCGGCAGGAGGTCTTCGCCAAGCGGGACGTGCGGATCACCGGCATCCTCAGCCCCACCGCGACGGCCGAGCCGGTCGGCGGCGGGGTGCTGGTCAACGGGCGGTGGGCGTTCACCACGGCGGCGGCGCAGAGCCACTGGACCACCAACGCCGCCATCCTCACCCCGGACCGGGTGCCGGTGGCGTTGGCGATCCCCCTGGTCGACCTGGACGTCGTGGACGACTGGCACACCACCGGCCTGCGTGCGACCGGCAGCGTCACCACCGTGGCGAAGGACCTGTTCGTGCCCGCCGAACGGGTGCTGCGCCTGGCCCCGGTGCTCCGGGCGCACCCGGACGCCTCCGCACCGATGTTCCGCGCGCCGTTCATGCCCGCGGCCTGCGCCACGGTCAGCGCGCCCGCCGTCGGCCTGGCCCGCGCGGCGGTGGAGGCGTACGCGGCGGTCCCGCCCGCGATCCCGGCTCGCATCCGCGAGGCCACGGTGCTCGCCGACGAGGCCGAGTTCCACTCCAGGCGCACCGCCGCCGTGGTCGACCTCAAGGCGGCCGGCGGCGAGAAGTGGACGCCGGAGGACCACGCCGGGGTGCGCCGGGACCTCGGCGAGGCCTGCCTGCGGGCCAGGGACGCGGTCGACGTCCTCGGCGCCGACGGCCCGGCGCCGCACCGCGTCCAGCGGGACGTGCACGCGCTCAACCTGCACGCGATCCTGCACCCCAACGCCAACCTGGAGCGGTACGGTCCGGTCTTCCTCGGCCGGCAGCCGGAGGCGGGCGCCTGATTCCTTGATCCACCACTGTTTGCTGTTAGAAAGTACTTAGCGAGATTCCCCACTCTCGTCCGCAGGCACAACGCCTGCACGACAACAAGGGGGAATGATCGTGATTCGCAGGATTCTCACGTTGCTTGGCGGAGTCGTGGCCGCCGCGGCGCTCTTCAGCGCTCCCGCCAACGCCACCGACGACACAGCCGCCGATGTCCGCACCTACACGGCTCAAGGCGATTCGGTCTCCACCCTGGCGTGGAGCGACTGCCCGACCTCCCGGATGTGCATCTTCAACAACCTGAACGGCGGCCGGCCGTACGGCTACTTCGCGTCGGGTGACGGCGACCTCGCCGACTCGAGCGGCCCCACCGGGCTGAACAACAACACCGAGAGCGTGTGGAACCGCACCAGTCGGGACTGGTGTTTCTACGACGCCGGCGGCTACAACAACCTGATCTTCATCGTGGGCCCCGGCTTCCAGGGCAACCTCCTCCCCGAGGACCGCAACCGGGTGACGTCGCTGCGCATCTGCCCCTGATCCCACCAGGGCGGACAAGGCTCACGGCCGGGTGCACGACACCCGGCCGTGAGCCTGTTCGAGCGACTACCACGCCGCCGCGACCTCGCCCCGCAGGATGCGGGAGTGCAGGCCGCGGAGCCGATCCGACGGCTCGACGCCCAGCTCACCGACCATCGTCCGGCGGAACGCCGCGTACACGTCCAAAGCGTCGGCGACCCGGCCGGACGACGCGAGCGCGGTCATGAGCTGCGCCCGGAGCCGTTCCCGCAGCGGGTGCTCGGCGACCAACCCGGTCAGCTCGCCGACGAGATCGGCGTCCCGGCCGAGCAGCAGGTCCGCGTCCACGCGTTCCTCCAGCACCACCATCCGGAACTCCTCCAGCCCGTCCGCCACGTGGACCGCGCAGCGCAGTTCCGGCAGCACCGGCCCCCGCCACCGCTCCAGCGCCGCCCGCAGCCGCGCCGCGCCCGACCCGACGTCGCCTGCCGCGAGCAGGCGCCGGGCGTGCGCCACGGTGTCCCGGACCAGGTCCACTTCGAGTTCGGCGGGTGTCGCCCGGAGCACGTACCCCGGTCTCACCGTCGCGATCCGCGTCCTGCCGAGCTGCCGGCGCAACCGGAACACCATGCTGTGGAGCTGGGCCCTCGCCGACGCCGGCGGGGAATCACCCCACAGCTCGTCGGAAATCCGACCGACCGACACCACCTCATTGGCGTGCAGCACGAGCATCGCCAGCACAACCCTGTCCTGCGGAGTGCCGAGCGGAACATCCTCCCCTTCGCATTCCACCCGACACGACCCCAGTGAACGGAAAAGCCACATAAGCGCATCCCCCCGGATCCGTCTGAGATCCAGGGTGACACGCGACAACGCCATTCGCAGAAAAAGCGCGCACCGCACCACACCGCGCGGTGCGGTGCGGTGCGGTGACTCAGTCCCGTTCGATCAGGTGCCCGACCACGTCCGGACCCGGGTGGGCGTGCCCTGAACCGTCCCGCCGCTCATCCGCCGCGGGCAGCTCGACCGGCGACCCGTTGTCCGCCGCACCCGCCGGCCTCGGCCCCACCCAGGCCAGCGCCAACGCCGTCTCGCCCTTCAGGAACCGGTGCGCCCGCACACCACCCGTCGCCCGGCCCTTCGCCGGGTACGCGCCGAACGGCGTCACCTTCACGCTCTGCCCCGTCGACGTCACCACCATCGGCTCACCGTGCTCGTCGTCGTCCGTGCGCACGGCCCCGAAGAACACCACCGCCGCGTCCGACCCCACGTTCACACCCGCCATGCCGCCGCCCCGCAAACCCTGCGGACGCACCAACGACGCCGAGTACCGCAACAGCGACGCCTCCGACGTCACGAACACCAACGTCTCGTCCGCGCTGGTCAGCCACGTCGCGCCGACCACCTCGTCACCCTCCTTGAGGGTGATCACCTCGAACTCGTCCGACCGCACCGGCCACTCCGGCGCGCACACCTTCACCGTGCCCTGCCTCGTGCCCAGCGCGAGCCCCGGCGACTCCGTGTCGGTCAGCGGCGCGATGCCCACGACCTTCTCACCGGCCTCCAGGCCGACCAGCTCACTGGCCGCCATCCCCCCGCTCAACGACACCGTGCCGCTCTGCTCGGGCAGCACCGGCAGCGGCAGCACGTCCGTCTTGAACGCGCGACCCCGGTTCGTCACCAGCAGCACCTGGCCACGCGCCGTCGTGTGCACCGTCGCCGCCACCGCGTCGTGCTTCGTCCGCCCGTTGCGGCGGCGCGCCTCCGACGCCTCCTCCGACTCGGCCGCCGTGCGCGCCACCAGGCCCGTCGCGGACAGCACCACCTGGCACGGGTCGTCGGCGACCTCCAGCGGCCCGGCCGGCTTCGACGCCGCCAGCACCTCCTTCAGGTCACCGTCCAGCAGCGTGGTCCGGCGCTCCTGCTGGAGGTCCTTGGCCACCTTCGCCAGCTCCGTCGACACGACCTTCTTCAGCACGGCCGGGTCGTCCAGGATCTTGCTCAGCTCGGCGATCTCGTTGCGCAGCTTCTCCTGCTCCGCCTCCAACTCCAGCGAGTCGTACCGGGTCAGCCGGCGCAGCGGCGTGTCGAGGATGTACGTCGCCTGGATCTCGGAGAGCTCGAAGGTCTTCATCAAGCCCTCCTTCGCGGCGGCGGCGTTCTCGCTGCCCCGGATGAGCTTGATCACCTTGTCGATGTCCAGCAGCGCCCGCAGCAGGCCCTCGACCAGGTGCAACCGGTCCTCGCGCTTGCGCCGGCGGAACCTGGTGCGCCGGGTGACGACCTCGTAGCGGTGCTTGAGGAACACCTCCAGCAGCGCCTTCAGCCCCAGCGTCCGCGGCTGGCCCTCGACCAGCACCAGGTTGTTGATGCCGAACGACTGCTCCATCGGCGTCAACCGGTACAGGTCCGACAGCAGCGCCTGCGGGTTCACCCCGACCTTGCACTCGATGACGACACGCGTGCCGTTCTCGCGGTCGGTGAGGTCCTTGACGTCGGAGATGCCGGTCAGCCGCTTCGACTTGGTCACCTCGTCGGTGATCTTCTCGATGATCTTCTCCGGCCCGACGCCGTACGGCAGCTCGGTGACCGTGATCGCCTGCCGACCCCGGCTGCCCTCCAGCAGCCCGGTCTCCACCTTGGCCCGCATCCGCACCACACCGCGCCCGGTCTCGTACGCCTTGCGCACCTCGTCCAGCCCGAGCAGCACCCCGCCCGTCGGCAGGTCCGGGCCCGGGATGAACTCCATCAGCTTGTCCAGCGTGGCGTCCGGGTGCGTCACCAGGTGCCGCGCCGCCGCGACCACCTCGGCCAGGTTGTGCGGGATCATGTTCGTCGCCATCCCGACCGCGATCCCCGACGTGCCGTTGACCAGCAGGTTCGGGAACGCGGCGGGCAGCACCGTCGGCTCTTGCAGCGAACCGTCGTAGTTGGGCCGGAAGTCGACGGTCTCCTCGTCCAGCTCGCCGACCAGCAACATCGCCGCGGGCGACATCCGTGCTTCCGTGTACCGCGAGGCCGCCGGTCCGTCGTCCGGGGAGCCGAAGTTGCCGTGCCCGTCGACCAGCGGCGCGTTCAGCGAGAAGTCCTGGGCCAGCCGGACCATCGCGTCGTAGATCGCCGTGTCGCCGTGGGGGTGGTACTTGCCCATGCAGTTGTGCACGACGAAACCGCTCACCACGAACGCGTGCTCGTCACTGGCGACCTGGATGTCGTACGTGGTGTCCGGCGCGACCGGCTCCACCGACACCACCTGCGGGAACGGCGCCTCGGTGGCGTGCCGGGCGTTGCGGATGACCTGGACCAGGCCGTCCTGGCGCGGACCGACGCCGGTCCAGCGCAGCAGCGCCACGGCCAGCGCGGCGGCGTCACGGCCGGCGACGGTCAGGAAGCCGGCGTCACGGCGGGTGCGGAGGCCGGAGTCGGCGAGCACGGCGTACTCGGGTTCACCGCCGGGCAGGACGATCTCGCGGCCGTCGCGGACGTAGCCGCACGCGGTGAACAGGCCCGCCAGGAACGGCGTCCAGGCCGAGCGGTGGCGGAGCACCGCGTCGTACCGACCGGCGACCGCCGCTTCGAGGCCCGCGTGGCGGGCGAAGGTGAGGGTGTGGCGGACCCGCTCGTCCGTCTCGACCTTGTCGCGCGCCACGGTCACGTCGTGCGCGATGGCCCAGCCGTGCGCGATGTCGATCGGGTCGACGTCGGCCAGTTCCAGCCGCACCCGCCCGTCGGCGAGCACGTCACCGGACGCCGCGACCAGGCCCAGCACGTAACCGGACGAGTCGCCGTCGGCGAGGAGGTTCGCGTGCCGTTCGCCGGCGAAACCCACCGTGCGGGCGCCGGCGAGGTCACAGGCGTCGGTCCACCGGTCGGCCGAGCCGTCGCGCGTGCGGAACCGCTGGCCGGGCGTGACGAGCATCGAGTGGCCGTCGGACCAGGTGACGCGGACCAGGTCGGACACCGGGTTCTCGTACACGGCGTTCACCGCCACCGGCTCGCCCCGCCCGTCCAGCACCCGGTCGCCCACCTCGACGTCCTCGATCGGCCGCAGGCCCTCCGGCGTGGACACGAGCGCGCCGCGCACGAAGCAGTCGCCGACCACGCGGGACGACTTCACGTACGCGCTGGTCGGGCGGTAGCCCTGCTCGTTCATCGAGAAGAGGATGCGGCGGTGCACCGGCTTGAGGCCGTCCCGCGCGTCGGGCAGCGCCCGCGAGTGGATCACCGAGTAGGCGTACTCGAGGTACGAGTCCTCGATCTCGGTGGTGAGCGAGTTGTCGAAGACCTGGGCGCCCGCGCGGTCGAAGGCGGACGGGTCGACCCTGGTCGTGGGGGTCTTGCGGCGTGCCATGGTCGGTCGTTCCCTCGTGTCAGGCGGGTCAGATGTCGATCGCGGACTGGTCGACCCTGGCGGACGACTCGACGAGCCACGCCCGGCGCGGCTCGACCTTCTCGCCCATCAGCAGTTCGAGCGCGGCTTCAGCGGCTTCCGCGTCGTGCATGGTGATGCGGCGCACCGAGCGGGTGGCGGGGTTCATCGTGGTCTCCCACAGCTCGTCCGCGTCCATCTCGCCGAGGCCCTTGAACCGGGGCACCGGCTTGACCACCGTCTTGCCCGCCTTCTCCAGCCGGGCGACCTTCTGCTCCATCTCCCGCTGGGTGAAGGTGAAGTGGGTCTCGGCGTTGCGGCCCTTCGTGACGACCTTGTGCAGCGGGGGCATGGCGGCGAAGAGCCGGCCGTCCTCGATCACCGGGCGCATGTACTTGGCGAACAGGGTGATCAGCAGCGTCCGGATGTGCGACCCGTCGACGTCCGCGTCGGCCATCAGGATGACCCGGCCGTAGCGCATGGTGGCCAGGTCGAACGTCCGCCCGGTGCCCGCGCCGAGCACCTGGACGATGCTGGCGATCTCGGCGTTGCGCAGGGTGTCGGGGAGGCTGGCCTTCTGCACGTTCAGGATCTTGCCGCGCAGGGGCAGGAGCGCCTGGTACTCGGACACGCGGGCCATGCGCGCCGAGCCGAGGGCGCTGTCGCCTTCCACCAGGAAAAGTTCGCTACGCGAAACACCTGTGCTGCGGCAGTCGACGAGCTTCGCGGGCATCGCGGCGCCTTCCAGGGCCGTCTTGCGGCGCGCGGCGTCCTTCTGGTGCTTCTGGGTCAGGCGGACGCGGGCGGCGTCGACGACCTTCTGGAGCACCACCTTGGCCTCGGCCTTGGTCCGGCGGTCCTCGGTCCACGCCTTGATGTGCTTCTCCACCACCCCGAGCGTCACCTTGGTGATGCCGGCGGTGGAGAGCTCGTCCTTGGTCTGCGAGGTGAACTGCGGTTCGGGGATGCGGACGTGGACGACTGCGGTCATGCCTTCGAGCACGTCGTCCAGGGTCGGTGGGTCTTCCTTGGGCTTGAGCAGCCCCCTGGTCTTGCCGATGGCGTCCTGGACCGCCTTGACGACGGCGCGGTCGAAGCCGCGCCGGTGGGTGCCGCCGTGCACGTTGCGGATCGTGTTGGTGAAGCACTCGACGGTGCGCTCGTAGCCGGTGCCCCAGCGCAGCGCGATCTCGACCTCGGCGTGGCGCTCCACCTTGGACCGCATGACGCCGTTCTCGTCGGCCGCGTTCTCGTGGTAGACGCCGGTGCCGGTGATGAGCAGGGTCCCGGAGACCGGCTTCTCGCTCGCGGGCGCCATGTGGTCGACCATGTCGACCAGGCCGCCCGGGAAGTGGAACGTCTCCTCGCCGATGGCGTCGTCGGTGGCGACGCGGAGGGTGTACGTGACGCCGGGGACGAGGAAGGCGGTGTTGCGCAGCTTGGTCCGGACGGCCTCGACGTCGAGCGCGGCGCCGTTCTCGAAGTAGCGGGCGTCGTACCAGTAGCGGATGGACGTGCCGGTGCGCTTGGTGCGGCCGGTGACGCGCAGGCCGGACTGGCGGGTGAAGGCGGCCTTGGGTCCGGGGCCGTCGAAGACGCCGGGGACGCCGTGCGCGAACGACATCTCGTGCGTCTTGCCCTCGCGGCGGACGACGACGTCGAAGCGGTGGGACAGGGCGTTGACGGCGGACGCGCCGACGCCGTGCAGGCCGCCGGAGGTCTTGTAGCCGGAGCCGCCGAACTTGCCTCCGGCGTGCAGCCTGGTGAGCACGAGCTCGACGCCGGACAGGCCGGACTTGGCGTGGGTGCCGGTGGGGATGCCGCGGCCGTCGTCGTCGACCTGGACGCTGCCGTCGGCGTGCAGGGTGACGACGATCTTGGTGGCGTGGCCGGCCACGCCTTCGTCGGTGGAGTTGTCCACCACCTCGGAGAACAGGTGGTTGATGCCCCGGCTGTCGGTGGACCCGATGTACATGCCGGGGCGCTTGCGTACCGCCTCCAGACCCTCCAGGTGGGTCAGGTCGTCGGCCCCGTACAGGATCTCAGCGGTCACCGGGTCGTTCTCCCCAGGTCGTGGCGTGCGTCGAGCGGTTCACGGTAACCGAGGACGGCGCGGGATCCGCCGAGTCCCCGGTGTCGGGATACGGTCGGGCACGTGGCCCGGTCGTTCACCTGCGATCTTGCCATACTCGAACAAAGGTTCGATTAATGGCATCACATCGGAGCAGGCGCTGCCTTCGGAGGACACCGCCTTCCGGGCGGCGGTACCCCTGGCGCGCGCGGTCCACACCTGTGACGCGGGCGTGGCTGGTCGCGTCGGTGCTCGGCGGGGTGCCGTCGACCGTGCACGCGCTGCTGACCGGAGGCGACGTGCTGCGGTCCACGAGGGCGGCGGCGTCACTGCTGGGCGGGTCGGGCCTGGTGCGGGGCGCGGTGGCCCACCTGGGCGTGTCGGCGTTCTGGACGGCGGTGCTGGCCCTGGTGGACCGGCGGTGGCCGCTGGACGCGCGGTCGGGCGCGGTGGCCGGGGCGGTGATCGCGGTGGTCGACCTGGAGGTGGTCGGCCGGCGGTTCCCGGCGATCCGGGAGTTGGGCCGAACGGCCCAGTGGGCGGACCACGTGGCGTTCGGCGCGCTGGTGGGCGCGGTTCTGGGGTCCACAGTGGATCCACAGTGGACGAGGTTGGCGGACCGCGCCGGTCCCCGTCCGGACGTCGTCCGGGTAGGGTGCGGGCGTTCCCGCGCTGTCGTGCCTGGAGGTGATCGGGCGCCTTGATGTTCCGACGTGCCGCACCGAAGGTGCGTGCCCCGCAGGTGGATCCCGTGATCGAGCGGGAGCCCGTGCCCGCACCCGCGCCGCCACCGCCACCCGCGTCGCCACCGCCCGCCCAGTTCTCGGCCTCGTTCGCGGGCGCCACGCTGGTCGTCGGGCCGCCTTCGGGCGCGACACCGGCGGCGGTCGCCCTCGGCCGGAGCCTGCCGGTGGACCGTGGCCGCACGGTGGTCGTCATCGATCCGCCGCACGGCGACGAGGCGTCCTTCTGGCCGTCCGTGGCCGCCGCGCTGCACGGCCGGGGGCCGGTGCGCCTGATGACCTCCCACTCGGGCTCCATGCGGCCCACGGCGCCCGCGCAGTGGCTCTCCGAGCAGTTGCAGGCCGAGGTGGTGGCGCCGGACGGTGCGGTGGCCACGGTGCCGGGCGCGGCGTTCGTCGCGGGCAACGGCGGGTACGGCTGCTGGCTGAGGTTCCTGCCGGGCGCGTCGCCGGTGCCGATGGGCCGCCGGTTCCCGGTGCCGCAGTGGGAGGCGGTCGACCCGAACACGCCGTGGCCGACGGGCGAGGTCGGCATCTCCGAGCCGATCCCGGCCGGGCTGTGGCTGCGCGCGCAGCGCGCCCAGTTCGACCCGCAGGCGCCGGACGCGCGGGCGGTCGTCGGGCTGCCGTGCCGCGACAACGTGCTGACCGTCGTGATCGGCGGTCCCGGTCAGCCGCCGATCCCGACCGACGAGGTGTGCCGCCTGCTGGGTGGGCTGCCGTCGGCGGCGCGGTCGCGGGTGCGGCTGGTCTGGTACGGCGGCGAGCACCAGGCGCAGGCGGTGGCCGACGAGCTCGGTGAGCCGATCTCGCTGTACACGGGCCTGCCGGTGGGTTCGGTGCGCACCGGTGCGGCGGTGGTGGCGGTGAACCCGCGCGGGCAGCAGACGTGGCGGCCGTACGTGACCGAGGTGCGGTACTCCCCGGCGGGCACGCCGACCGTGTCGGGTTACCGGGCTCCGGTGCCGGGCCTGGTGGAGCGCGGCGCCGGCATCTTCGACCTGGGCGGCGGTGTGGTGCTGGAGGTCGTGCCGTCCGGTCTGTGGGTGCGCGACGCGGAGGACAACGGACCTGAGGTGCGGTCGCTGCCGGTGGACCCGGAGTGGGCGCGGCTGACCGTCGGCTCCCCCGGGCGCACGACGGCGGGCGCGGTGGCGGTCGCGGGCGCGTCGCTGGTCGAACGGCTGGAGCCGGAGGTGCGGCGGCTGCTGAAGGTGGTGTTCTGCGACCCGTCGCCGATGCCGCGGCCCCCGGTGGCCGAGGAGCCGCCGACGCCCGCCGCGGTGGACGAGCCGGTGCCGCTGAGCGTGGACGGTCCGCTGCCCGACTCCCCCGCGCCGGTGTGGGGTGAGCAGGTCGGCGAGGAGGTCGTGCCGCCGGACCACCGCAGCACCGAGCAGGAACGCGACGCGCTGCGCCGGATGCTCGGCGAGCGCTACGGGCAGCACGCGGCGGTGGCGTGCCGGCACATCGAGGAACGCCCGGACGACTCCGAGGCGTTCGAGGCCGTGGTGACGGACCTGGCCGCGGTGTCGGCGTGCCTCCAGCACGACGAGGAGATCGTGGTCGAGGCGCTGCGCTCGGGGAAGCTCGGTCGGCTGTGGCCGTACGCGGCGTCGGTGGTGTCGGGGCTGCGCCGGCTGCCGGCCTACCAGGGCGTGACGGTGTGCTGGGGTGAGGCGAAGCAGTACCGGACGGGTGATGTGCTGGTCGAGCACGGCCTGCTGACCACGGTCGCGGGGCCGGCGGTGCCGGCCGACGGGCGGGTGGAGTTCCTGCTGTGGTCGGTGACCGGGCGGCGGGTGTCGGTGGTCGACTCGTTCGGCAGCGTGGTGCAGGAGCGGGTCGTGTTCCCGCCGGGCAGCGCGTTCAAGGTGCTCGCGGTGGTGGAGGCCGAGGAGTCGGCGCCGATGCAGGTCATGGTGCAGGAGGTCGTGGGTCGCCACCACGAGCTGCCGACGGGCGTGCTGGGCAGCCTGGAACGCGCCGCGGTCGCGCTGCGCAACCACGCCCGCGCCACGGCCTGATCCGGAGGTTCAGTACCCGAAGGCCCGGTCGGCGAACTGCTTGGCTGGTGAACCGGCCGAGGTCGGGTGGGAGATGCGGTCGGGCACGCCGTCCGACGTGTACCGCTGGTCCGGAGCGGCGGCGAGCTGGTCGAGCCACACCGTCGAGCCGTAGCGGGCGTCCTCGCCGGTCGCGTCCTGCGACCGGATGCGCGGTGTGGCGACCGGGTCGAACTCCGCCGAGTAGGGCGAGGGCGCCGGTCCCGCGCCGACCATGAGCACGCACGCGTAGTCGTAGGACCCGCCGTCGAACGCGCCCCGCCGGGCGAGGGCCGGGTCGCCGGGCACCGCGCCGAACGGCAGCGCGAGGCTCGACACCCGGTACCCCGGCACGGCCTTCTCGATCTCCCGCTGGCCGAGCACCACGGCCTGCTGGACCTGCTGGTCGGCCACCGAGCCGAGGTTCGTGTGCTCCAGCGTGTGGTTGCCGATCTCGAAGCCGTTGTCGCGCAGCCACCGCAGCGCCGCGCCGTCCGACGACGCGAACGGCCCGCCGTTGACGTACAGGCTCGCCACCGGCCGGAAGCCGGGGTGCCGCGCGGCCACGTCGAGCAGGATCGCGATCGCGGTGCCGGGCGCCGGCTGCCCGTCGGACCCCAGCGCGAACTGGGTCGGGTCACCGTCGTCGAACGTCAGCACGACGGGGTGCTTGCCCGCCGGGATGTCGATCCGGCCGGTCGCGTACTCGGCGGTCGTCACCGGCACGTAGCCCTCGCCGGCCAACCGTTCCAGCTCGGCGCGGAACCCCGCCGGCGTCCGGTCGTAGACGGACGTCGGCTGCTCGACCAGCCGGTGGTACATGAGGATCGGGACCTGCCCGAGTTCGTTGGCCCGGACGGCCGCCGGGTCCGGCGGCGCGGAGGAGGAGGGTGCCGGCGACGGAACAGCGGCGGCCGGTCCGGGCATTTCCGCCGCGGGCAACTCCGCGGCAGGCTGGGCGGTGCAGGCGAAGGACAGTGCCGCGGCGAGCGCCACGACGGCCGGTACCGGCCTGGGCGACATGGGGTTCACCTTCGGATGGTTCCGCTTGTCGGCCAGGAGGAAACCGGAGTACACCCCAACGGATGACCGCCTGTTTGGCCGCCGGCCGTGGGGTTAGTCGCTGGTAGCTGATGGCACGCCCAGATCGGAGTCGCCCGGATGTCGGATTCAGCCCCGTCGGACGCAGCCCTGTCGGATGCAGCCTCACCTGACCCGGACCTCGCGGGTGGGGAGCCTGGGGAATCAACTCGGAGGACGAGGCGGGTGGTGATACCCGCGGTCGGTGTCGTGGTGCTGCTGCTGATCGCGGGCGTCGTCACGACGATCGTGTACGGCCGTGGCGTCGGACTCGCCGTCGCCGACCTGGCCGACGGAATCGCTGTCACCCCTTCGGGTGTAGAGCGCGTGTCCATCACGACCGCGGACCCCGAAGGGCTCGATCGTGTCACCGTGCACGTTGACGGACAGCCGGTCGAGTTGGTGCGCATCGACGGCCGCATGACGCTGACCGGGCTGAAGCTGACCGAGGGCAGGCACAACCTGTCCGTGCGGGCGGCGAACCCGCTGCCGTGGATGCCCGACGCGGAGGTCCGGCGCGAGTTCACCGTCGACGGCACCCCGCCCGCGTTGAACGTGGAGGTGGTCGAGGCCGCGTCGCCGCGCGGCCCGGTGACCGTGCGGGGCAGCGCCGACGGCGCGGACTCGGTGCTGGTCGGCGACCAGCAGGTGCCGGTGCGGGACGGCCGGTTCGAGGCGTCGCTCGCGTCGGTGCCCACCCGCGTCCGGGTCGAGGCCAACGACTCGGCGGGCAACTCGCGGCACCACGAGGTCCCGGTCAAGGTGACCCACCCCGGCATGCGCGCCGTGCACATGAGCGCCACCGCGTGGGCGACCCCGTCGCTGCGCGATCCCGTGCTGGCGATGGCGCGCGAGGGCCGCATCGACACCGTGCAGCTGGACATCAAGGACGAGAGCGGCGAGATCGGCTACGACTCGCAGGTGCCGCTGGCCAGGCAGATCGGCGCGACGCGCACCCACTACGACGCCCGCGCCGTGATCAAGGAGCTGCACGGCATGGGGCTGCGGGTGGTCGGTCGGCTGGTGGCGTTCCGCGACCCGATCCTGGGCAAGGCGTCGTGGGACGCGGGCGCGCGCGACCGGTTGGCGCAGAACGCGTCGGGCGGCGCCTGGTCCGCGCACTACGGCGAGTTCGCGTTCACCAACTTCGCCAACCCGGAGGTCCGCGAGTACAACATCGCGATCGCCCGCGAGGCCGCCGAGCTGGGGTTCGACGACATCCTCTACGACTACGTGCGGCGGCCGGACGGCCCGTTGCGGCAGATGGTGTTCCCCGGTCTGACCGGCACGCCCGAGCAGTCCATAGTGGACTTCCTCCGGGACAACCGGGCTGCCGTCCGCCCGCACGGCGCCTACCTGGGCGCTTCGGTGTTCGGGATCGCCGCGCACAGCCCGCAGGACGTGGCGCAGGACATCCCGGCCCTCTCGGCCCACGTCGACTACGTGGCGCCCATGGTCTACCCGTCGCACTGGGGTCCCGGCGAGTACGGCGTGGACAACCCGAACGCCAAGCCGTACGACATCGTGCGGGCTTCGGTGGCGGACTTCGTCCGGTTGACGGAGGGCACCGGCGCGACGGTCATCCCGTGGCTCCAGGCGTTCTCGCTGGGCCACGCGTACGGTCCGGGTGAGGTGCAGGCGCAGGTGGTGGCCACGGCGGAAGCGGGCGCGCCGTCGTTCCTGTTGTGGAACGCGGCCTGCACCTACGGCTCGGCCGGGTTGGAACCCGTATGAAGTCGGTCCCGCTGGTGCCCTACCTGACCGGGGTGTGCCTCGCCGTGTCGACGGTGGTCGCGTTGGACTTCGGGCTCGCGGCCCGGCCGACCACCGTCGTGTGGCCCGCCGCCGGCGTCGTGCCCGCCGCCCCGCCGACCCCTGCGACCTCGGCCGCGGCGCCGGTCGACAGCTTCCGGTCCGCCCCGGACCTGCCGCCCGGCCACCCGTTCCCGGCGCATGGTGTCGGCACGTGGCGGGTCGTGCCGCCGGTCGCCGCCGACGCCGACACCAGCGGGTTCGCGTACACGGTCGAGGTCGAGGACGGCATGGAGCTGCCCAACGGCGACCACCCGTTCGCCGCCGTGGTCGACTACGCGCTGGTGCACCCGCGCGGGTGGTCCCGGCAGCACGCGTTCCGGCGGGTCGGGCCGGAGGTGGAACCGGACCTGCGGATCCGGCTGACGTCCCAGCAGACCTCGCGGGCGCTGTGCGGTTTCGAACTGCCCTACGACACGTCGTGCCGGATCGGGTCGACCGTCCACCTCAACTCGGCGCGCTGGTTCCGCGGTGCCCACACGTACGGCCGTGACCTGCTCGGCTACCGGATCTACACGGTCAACCACGAGGTCGGGCACTTCCTCGGCCTCGGGCACGAGGTGTGCCAGGCGGATGGCGGTCCGGCGCCGGTGATGATGCAGCAGACGCTGAGCGTGGAGAACGACGGGCTCGCGTCGATCATCATGGGCAGCGACCAGGGTGTCCAGGTGACGCCGGACGGCAAGTCGTGCACGCCCAACCCCTGGCCCTGAACCACGCCGGGTCGACGTCGTGAACGACCGGACCCCGCCGTCTGCGGGGCAGCGGCCGAAGAGGTGACGCCACCGTCGCGCGGAACGCGCCCCCGCGCGACGGTGGCCCCGCAGGTCAGCCGGCGGCGCCAGTCCTTGCCCGCTGCTCGGCGACCAGGTCGCGGTACCAGTGGAAGCTGGCCCTCGGGGTGCGCACCAGCGTCTCGTAGTCCACGTGGACCAGGCCGAACCGGTGCTTGTAGCCGTGCGCCCACTCGAAGTTGTCCAGGAACGACCAGACGAAGTAGCCGCGCAGGTCCACGCCCGCCGTGACCGCGTCCCGGGCCGCCGCGAGGTGGCTGCGCAGGTAGTCGATGCGCTCCTGGTCGACGAAGCCGGGGTTGTCCGGGTAGACGCACCCGTTCTCGGTCACGTACACCGGCGGCAGGTCCGGGTAGAGGTTCTTGAGGCCGACCAGGGTGTCGGTCATCCCGGCCGGCTCGACCGGCCAGTTCATCGCGGTGCGCGGCACGTCCGGCAGCCGGGTGGTGTCGATGCCCACGTCGATCGACGTGCGGGTGGCCGGGTTCGGGTCGCGGTGCGGCGCGTCGGCCACGTGCTGGCGGTAGTAGTAGTTGATGCCCACGTAGTCCAGCGGCGTGGAGATCAGCTCCAGGTCGCCGTCCAGCCGGAAGGAGAGGTCGGTGACGCCCGCGAACGTCTCCTCGTAGTCGTCGGGGTAGCGCCCCCCGAACAGCGGCTCGGTGAACTGGCGGCGCAGCAGCAGGTCGTGCCGGCGGGCCGCGGCCAGGTCCGCGTCCGATTGCGTGACCGGGGTCGAGGGCGACTGGTTGAGCACGATGCCGAACTCGTGCCCCGCCGTGCCGCGCATGGCGTTCACGGCGAGGCCGTGCGCCACCATCAGGTGGTGCGCGGCGGCGAGTGAGCCGTGGCCCTCCCGTGCGCCGGGTGCGTGTCTGCCCTCGCCGTAGCCGACGATGGAGGAGACGTACGGCTCGTTGAACGTCGTCCACTTCGACACCCGGTCGCCCAGCGCGTCGTGCACGATCGTGGCGTACTCGGCGAACCGCAGCGTGGTGTCGCGGGAGCGCCAGCCGCCCAGTTCCTCCAGCGCCTGCGGCAGGTCCCAGTGGTAGAGGGTGAGGAACGGCTCGATGCCCCGTTCCAGCAGCCCGTCGACGAGCCGGCTGTAGAAGTCGAGGCCGCGCTGCTCGACCGGGCCCGAGCCCGTCGGCAGGACGCGCGACCAGGACACCGAGAACCGGTAGGCGTCCACGCCGAGCTCGCCGAGGAGCGCCAGGTCCTCCGGCATCCGGTGGTAGTGGTCGCACGCCACCGCGCCGGTGTCGCCACCCGCGACGGCACCCGGCACCGCGCCGAACGCGTCCCAGATCGACGGTCCTCTCCCGTCGGCGTCCACGGCTCCTTCGATCTGGTACGCCGACGTGGCGACGCCCCAGCGGAACCCTCGGGGGAAGTCGATCATCCTTTTAGCGCTCCTTGCATGATTCCGCCGACGATCTGGCGTCCGAACAGGAGGAACACGACGAGCACCGGCACCGTGCCGATCGTCGCCGCGGTGAGCACGAGGGTGTAGTCGGTGGTGTACCCGCTGGCCAGGGTCGACAGCGCGGTCTGGACGGTCGGGTTCTCCGGCGTCAGCACCACGAGCGGCCAGAAGAAGTCGTTCCACGCCTGCATGAACGTGAACAGGCCGAGCACCGCGGCGGCGGGTCGGGCGGCGGGCAGGACGACGTTCCAGTACAGGCGCAGCGAGCTGCACCCGTCCATCCGCCCCGCCTCCAGCAGCTCGTCGGGCACCGCCCGTTCGAAGTACTGCCGCATGAAGAACACGCCGAACGCGGTGACCAGGCCGGGCACGATGACCGCGTGGATCTCCCCCGCCCAGCCGAAATCGCTCATCATCATGTACAGCGGGATGACGCCCAGCTCCGTCGGCACGGCCTGGGTGGCCACCACCAGCAGCATGAGCGCCGACCGGCCCCGGAACTTCAGCTTGGCGAAGGCGAACCCGGCCAGGGTGGAGAAGAACACCACGGACAGCGTGATGGTCCCCGACACCACCAGCGAGTTCATCATCGCCAACGCGAAGTCGGACTGGTCGAACACCCGGGCGATGTTCGCGAACAGGTTGCCGCCGGGCACGAGCACCGGCGGCACGCTGTCCACCTTGTCCGGCGTCTGCGAGGACACGACGAGCGACCAGTACACCGGGAACGCCGACCCGGCGAGCACCGCGATCAGTGCCGCGTAGGTCCACGGTCCGGGCATCCGCATCGCCTTGCGCCCGCGGCGGGCGGGTGGCGACGCGGCGGGTGCCGGCCGGTCGAGCACGCTGGTCATCTGACGAGCCCTTTCAGTCGGTCCGGATGCGGCGCGCGGCCAGGTAGCTCAACCCGGTGATGGCGACCGTCGCGACGAGCAGGAGCCAGGCGATGGCCGACGCGTAACCGAAGTCGAACTTCGCGAAGCCCTGCTCGTAGAGGTAGAGCGCGGCGGTCTGGAACTGGCGGTCGGAACCGCCGGTCGCGGCGCCCGCGCCGGGGTTGAACAGCAGCGGCTCGGCGAGCAGCCGCATGTTGCCCGCGGTGGCGATCACCGTGGAGAAGATGATCTGCGGGCGCAGCATGGGGACGGTGATCCGCCAGAACTGCTGCCAGCCGCTCGCGCCGTCCAGCCGGGCCGCCTCGTACACGCTGGTCGGGATGGCCTGCATGGAGGCCAGGAAGATCAGCGCGTGGTAGCCGGTCCAGCGCCACACCACCATCGTCGCGATGGCGGCGTGCGAGCTGCCGGTGCCCGCCTGCCAGTCGATCCGACCCGCGTCGAACAGGCTCAGCACCCAGTTGATCATGCCGAAGTCCCGGCCGAACAGCTGCGCGAAGATGATCGTCACCGCCGCCACCGAGGTGATGTTCGGCAGCAGCACGCCCATCCGGAAGAACGTCCGGCCGCGCAGCCGCCGGTTGAGCAGCTGCGCGATGCCGAGCGCGAACAGGATCTGCGGGACGGTGGTGAGCAACCACAGGCTGAGCGTGTTGCCCATCGCGTTCCAGAAGTACGGGTCAGCGGTGAGCAGTTCGACGTAGTTGTCGAGTCCGACGAACGTCGCCGCGTCGCCGTCGAGCAGGTTCCGGTCCTGCATCGACACCCAGGCGGTGTAGAGCAGGGGGAACAGGCCGAACACCGCGAACAGCAGGAAGTACGGCGCGATGTAGGCGTACGGCGCGTACCGGATGTCCCACCGGTGGCGGCGTTCGCGCCAGTCCGTCTTCATCAGTCCTCGAGCCTCTTGACGTCGGCGACGAACTGCTGCCACGACTCGTCCGGGCTCTGCTTGCCCTGCTCGACGCGCTGCATCGCGTTGCCCATCTCCGTCTGCACGTCACCGGCCTTCGGCCCCTGGTACTGCGGCTTCAGGGCGCGGGCCGCGTCGGTGAACACCTTGCCGACGGGTGCGTTGTTGAAGAACTCGTCCTGCTTCATGGCCACCGACTGCTCGCTGTACAGCTTCGGCGCGGACGGGAGCAGGCCGGCGTTCGCGAAGACCTTGGCCTGCTGCTCGGGCGCGGTGAGCCAGGTGGCGAGCGCGACGGCCTTGTCGATGTTCTTGCCCTGCTTGGGCACGGTCAGGTACGAGCCGCCCCAGTTGCCGCCGCCGCCGGGCACGGCCGCGAGGTCCCACTTGCCCTTGGTGTCGGGCGCCTGGTCCTTGATCTTGGCCATCATCCAGGCGGGGCAGGCGAGGGTGGCGAACTGGCCCTGCTTGAAGCCGGTGTTCCACTGCGGGGTGCTGTGCAGCAGCCCGGCGGACAGGCCGTCGGCCACGCCCTGGGAGACGAGGTCCCAGCCCTTCCTGATGTCGGCGTTGTCGCCCACGACGATCTTGTCGGACTTGTCGTAGTAGCCGGTGGGCGCCTGGCCGACGATCGCGTTGAGCACGGTCGGGCCGCCGTCGAAGAACTTGGCGCCGGCGGGTGCCTTGGCCGCGAACTGCTTGCCGGTGGCCATGAACTGCTCCCACGTCGGCCACAGCGCGGACACCGCGTCGCGGTCGGACGGCAGGCCGGCGGCCTCGAACAGGTCGCGGCGGTAGCAGATGGCCAGGCCGCCGATGTCGGTGCCGTAGCCGATCTGCTTGCCGTCCTTGGACAGCGAGCCCTCCCACTTCCAGTCCAGCCAGCGGTCCTTGATGTCGGACTTCAGCTCGGTGAACTGGCCGGGGTTGGCCTTGAACTGGTTGATGTAGCCGACGTCGACCGCCTCGACGTCCGCCGCGCCGTTGTTCGTGGCGAGGTGGGCGGCGAGGTTCTTGTGGTGGTCGGAGTACGAGGCGGTGCGGTCGGTGATGTCGACGTCCGGGTGCGCCTTCTCGTACTCCTCGAACAGCTGCTGGTAGCCGAAGTTGCCGAACAGGCCGATGGTGATCCTGGTCTTGCCGTCAGCGCTGTCGCCGCCGCAGCCGGCGAGCAGGCTCGCGGCCAGCAGGCCGACGCCGACCATGGTCCCGGTTCGTCTCATAACGCGGCACTCCCTCTTTCCACATTTCCAGCCGTTTCGGCACGCCGGAGACGCACAGGGTCGAACCGAGGGGTTTCCGGCGAATTCGGTCGGGTCTGCGCCCGGCCGGTGTGGTGTACATGACAGCCGTGCGCCGCGACACCGTCAAGTAACGAACAGATAACCTCATCGTTTCAGAGCTTCGGCGTTTCCGCAGGTGATACGGTGTCCAGCCTGGTCAGGGCGTACTCCCTGCGAGCTTGAAACCGGTTACAAAGAAGGGGCGTGCGATGCCGACGATCCGCGAGATCGCCCAGCTCTGCGGCGTGTCCGTGGCGACCGTTTCCCGCGTTTTCAACCAGCCGCTGACGGTCAGCCGGGAAAAGCGCGAAGTGGTGGAACGGGTGGCCCGGGAGCTCGATTACCGGCCCAACGAGTCGGCGCGCGCGCTGGCCACCAAGCGGTCCGGGCTGATCGGCCTCGTGTGGGACACCGACCACCGCAGGCCGGGGTGGCGGCACCCGTACCTCCAGGAGCTGCTGATCGGCCTGAAGTCGGCGCTCAGCGCGCACGGCTACCACCTGCTGATGCTCGCCACGAGCGGGTCGGCGGCGTTGCGGGCGGTCGGCGCGTCCCTGGCCGACCCGGTGGCGTACGTGAACATGACCCGGCGGCACCACCTCGGCGGGCTGGTCCTCATCGACAGCGGGTCGGACGCGTCGGCGTTCACCGCGTTCGCCCAGTCCGGGCTGCCGTGCGTGGCGGTCGACGTGGACGTCGACGGACCGCGGGCCACCTACGTGACGTCGGACAACGTCGGTGGCGCGGCCCTGGCGGTGCGGCACCTGGCCGCCGCCGGGCACCGCCGGATCGCGACCATCACCGGGCCGCGCACCAACCGCCCGTCGGTCGACCGCGTGACCGGTTTCCGCGCCGCGATGGCCGAGGCGGGGCTGGAGGTGCCGCCGGAGTACGTGGTGGAGGGCGACTTCTACCGGCCCAGCGGCCAGGCGGCGGCGCGGTCGCTGATCGCACTGCCCGAGCCGCCGACCGCGGTGTTCTGCGCGAGCGACGAGATGGCCGTCGGCGCGCTGCTCGCCGCGCGCCACGCCGGTTTGCGGGTACCGGACGACCTGGCCGTCGTGGGGTTCGACGACATCGAGCTGGCCGCCCTGGTCGACCCGCCCCTCACCACGTTGGCGCAGGACAAGTCGGGGATCGGAGTGGCCGCGGCGCGCGCTGTGCTGACCATGGTGCACGGCGGTGACACGCCGGAACCCGCGTTCCTGCCGACGAAGCTCGTGGTGCGCGCCTCCAGCAGGTGACGAGGTCAAGGCTTGGCGCGTCCGGTGGCCCAGGCCCACGCGGCGATGGCGACCCGGTTCCTGGTGCCGGTCTTGTGCTGGACGGACGCGATGTGGTTCTTCACGGTGCCCGGTGACAGGAAGAGTTCGGCGGCGATCTCGGCGTTGGTCCGGCCGACCGCGACCATGGCCACGACCTGGTCCTCCCGCTCGGTCAGCACGACGCTCGACTGCTCGTGCGGCAGCTCCCGCCCGCGGAGCAACCGGACGGTCAGCTCCGGGCTGATGAGCATGTCGCCGTTGACCGCGGCCCGGACGGCTTCGACCAGCAGCGCCGGGGCGGAGCGCTTCAGGATGAACCCGGCGGCGCCGTGGCGCAGGGCGGCCTGGACGTACTCGTCGAGCCCGAACGTGGTGACCACCACGACGTGGACACCGGTGCCGGCCAGCGCGCGGGCCACCTCGATGCCGTCGGTGCCGGGCATGCGGATGTCGGCGAGCACCACGTCGGGCCTGATCGCGAGGGCCGTGTCGATCGCGGCGCGGCCGTCGGCCGCCTCCGCCACCACGGTCATGTCGGGCTGGGCGTCGAGGATCATCCGGAAGGCGCCCCGGATGCCCTCCTGGTCGTCGGCGAGGAGGATTCGGGCGACCACTCCGGTGATTGTGCCGGCGGTAGGCGCGCCGTCAGCGACCACCCGTCCGGCACGGCGCGGGTGACCAGCTCGCCACCCTGTTCCGCTACGACCGCAGCCAGGCCGGGCAGTCCGGACCCGCCACGCCGCCGGCCGCGCGTGCCGCTCACGCCGTCGTTGGTCATCCTGACCTCCAGTGCCCCGGCCGACTCACCGACGTGCAGTTCGACGCGCGTCGCCCCCGGTGCGTGCCGCCGGACGTTGGTCAGTCCCTCGATCACGATCCGGTAGGCCAGCGCCGCGGTCTCCACCGGAACCGCCAACGCCGGGTCCAGGTGCAGGTCGACCCGCGCCGGCCCGGCGGCGGAGAACCGTGCGGCTGCCTCGCGGATGCCGCCCAGGTCGCCGACGGGGCCGAGAGGTCGGTCGTGGTGCAGCATGTCGAGCGTGCGGTCAAGCACCGACAAGGCCCGCTGACCCGCGGCCTCGACGCGTTCCAGAGCCCGCAGCGGATCGCCCGCGACCGCGCCGGCCTGGGCGTGCGCCACCATCTCGCTGATGTCGTGTGCGACGAAGTCGTGCAGGTCCCGGGCCAGCCGCAGCCGCAAGGCGGTGCGCGTGTCCGCCACCGCCCGCTCCTGCCGCACGTCCAGGGAACGCAGGTAGGCGCCCACCCCGGCGGCCACCAACGCGCCGAGTCCCCAGAACACGCACGCGCCCAGCACCTCCAGCGGCGACACGGGCGTGAACACGCGCAGCAGCCAGCCACCCGCGGCCAGTCCCGCGACCAGAGCGGCCACCACCGCTCGCGGCGGTGGCGCGTACCTGACGACCAGCCCGGCCGACACCATCAACGCCGCACTCTCGAGCATCCCCAGCACACTGGTGCCCCACGCCGGCCGGATCACGCCGATGACGTGGGCCAACGTGAAGACCAGGGACACACTTCCGGTGGTCAGGACCAACACGGGCAGACGCGGCCTCAGCCGTGGCCGGAACAGCCCGATCGCGTTCACCGCGACGGCGACCAGCACCGGCAGCACGACGACAGCCCAAGTCACGTTCACCCGCAGACGATAAGCACATCCCCCGGTCCACCCACGAGTGCCGAACGGCACCTCTTGCGACCGCACGGGTGCCGAACGGCATCTGGCTCGCCACCCGGCCGAGGCGGAAGGCTCGACCGCATGAAGAACTTGTCCATTTCGGACCGATGGGGATACGCGGCGGCGCTGTGGGCGTTGATCTACGGGGCGATCGGCATCGCATGGGCGTTGGGGATGCCCGGATACCCCTGGGGCGCCACCGATTCCGATCCCGACGGGGCGTTGTCCGTCCTGGCCGGCACGACACCGGGCTTCGGCTGGTGGATCGCCGTCCTCTCACTGCTCACCGCGGCCTCGGCGCTGGCGTTGACCGGGAGCGGCGGCCACCGCGCGCCGTTGGTCCCTGCCTGGTCGATCGCCGCACTCCTGATCCTGGTGATCCCCGACTCGCGCCTGTTGATGGGCGTCGCCTACACACCGCTGTTGCTGATCGCCCCCGTCTTCGACTGGGAGCCGGGCGGCACCACCTTCGCCGACGCGTGGCCGTGGCCGGTGCTGAACCAGCTCGTCTGCGTGCTCGGCGGCCTGCTCCTCGCAGCCGCCGCGATGGCCTACGGGCGCGACCGGGAACGCCGGACGTGGTTCACCCCGGAACGCGGGCGGGTCGCCGTTTACGTGGCGTTCACGGTGCCGTTGGTGTACTGCGCCACCCGGTGGGCGTGGGCGCTCGGCATCCCTCTGGGCGTGACCGAGGAGTTCATGGCCGAAGGTGACGACGGCATGTGGCTGGCCGGCGCTTACCTGGCGACCTTCGGCGCGTTCGGCGGCGTGCTCACCCTCGGCTTGACCCAGCGGTGGGGCAAGATCTTCCCGCGCTGGATTCCCGGCCTGCGCGGCAAGCGGGTGCCGCCGCTGCTGGCGGTCGTCCCGGCCGGTTTCGTCGCGATCATCGTCACCGTGGCCGGATTCACCTACATCCGCGTCGCCATCGCCGGCCGGTTCACCGCCGACGAATGGGGAGCCTGGTTGCCGGAGTGCTTCTGGCCGATCTGGGGCGCCGCCCTGGCCACCGCCGCCATCTCCTACTACCAGCACCCCGCCCACCAGGCGACCCGTCAAGCCGCCAACCCTCGGGCCGGCACCGCACAGTCGCCGAATTGAGCAGCACGCGGCCGTGACGCGGCGCCCCCGCACGCCGGCACGCCCCGGCCGGCGACCAGGCTGAACCTGCGAAACCCGGTTGCCGTCCGGTGCGATCCTGGAGGCGGACGGCGACACGGGAGAGTCGGTTGGCGAAGCGGCGGTACGTGGCGAGGGGCGTTCCCGGCGGGTACGGGATCTGGGACAACAAGGCGCGGCGGTGGTGGGGCGACCGCTACGAGCTGTGCCCCGACGACCTGCTCGCCGAGCTGAACGGCGCCGCCGACCCCGCGCGGATCACCGCCCAGCTCAAGCGCTACCGGGCGCTCCGGCGCTGATCAGACGTTGCGCCGGTACTGACCGCCCACCTCGAAGAACGCCTCGGTGACCTGACCCAGCGTGCACACCCGCGCCGCGTCCATCAGCACCGCGAACACGTTCTCCCCCGACGCCGCCGCCTCCTTCAACCGCCGCAACGCGGGCTCCGCCTCGGCGGCGTGCGCGGCGGCGAAGGCGCGGGTCCGCTCGACCTGCGAGCGCTTCTCGTCCTCCGTCGCGCGGGCCAGTTCGATGGTCACGTGCTCGCGCGACCCGTCGTCCGGCAGGAACGTGTTCACGCCGATCAACGGCAGCGAGCCGTCGTGCTTGCGCTGCTCGTACAGCATCGACTCGTCCTGGATCCGGCCGCGCTGGTACCCCGTCTCCATCGCGCCCAGCACACCGCCGCGCTCGGAGAGCCGGTCGAACTCGGCCAGCACCGCTTCCTCGACCAGGTCGGTCAGCTCCTCGATCACGAACGAGCCCTGCAACGGGTTCTCGTTCGCGGACAGGCCCCACTCCTTGTTGATGATCAGCTGGATCGCCATCGCCCGCCGCACCGACGACTCGGTCGGCGTGGTGATCGCCTCGTCGTAAGCGTTGGTGTGCAACGAGTTCGTGTTGTCGTAGAGCGCGCACAGCGCCTGCAACGTGGTGCGGATGTCGTTGAAGTCCATCTCCTGCGCGTGCAGCGACCGCCCCGACGTCTGCACGTGGTACTTGAACTTCTGCGAGCGGTCGTTCGCGCCGTAGCGCTCGCGCATCGCGACCGCCCAGATCCGCCGCGCCACCCGGCCGATCACGCTGTACTCGGCGTCCATCCCGTTGGAGAAGAAGAACGACAGGTTCGGCGCGAAGTCGTCGATCCTCATCCCCCGCGCCAGGTACGACTCGACGTACGTGAACCCGTTGGCCAGCGTGAACGCCAGCTGGCTGATGGGGTTCGCCCCCGCCTCGGCGATGTGGTAGCCCGAGATCGACACCGAGTAGAAGTTCCGCACCTTCCGCTCGATGAACCACTCCTGGATGTCGGCCATCATCCGCAGCGAGAACTCGGTGGAGAAGATGCAGGTGTTCTGCCCCTGGTCCTCCTTGAGGATGTCCGCCTGCACCGTCCCGCGCACGGTCGCCAGCGCCCACGCCTCCAGCTGGTCCGCCTCCGCCGCCGAGGGCTCGCGGCCGTGCTCGGCGCGGAACTTGTCGACCTGCTGGTCGATCACCGTGTTCAGGAAGAACGCCAGGATCGTCGGCGCCGGGCCGTTGATCGTCATCGACACCGACGTGCTCGGCGCGGTCAGGTCGAAACCGTCGTAGAGCGCCTTCATGTCGTCCAGCGTCGCGATCGACACCCCGGACGTGCCGACCTTGCCGTAGACGTCCGGCGGGGTGTCGGGGTCGCGACCGTACAGCGTCACCGAGTCGAACGCGGTCGACAGGCGGGTCGCCGGCGAGCCCTTCGACAGGTACTTGAACCGCCGGTTGGTGCGGAACGCGTCGCCCTCCCCCGCGAACATCCGCGCCGGGTCCTCACCGTCCCGCTTGAACGGGAAGACGCCTGACGTGTAGGGGAAGTGGCCGGGCAGGTTCTCCCGGCGCAGGAACCGCAGCAACGTGCCGTCGTCGTCGTAGCGGGGCAGCGACACGCGGCGCACCTTGTTGCCCGACAACGTCTCCCGCGTCAGCTGGGTGTGGATCTCCTTGTCCCGCACCCGGACGACCAGCTCGTCGCCGCTGTAGTCCTCCACCACCTTCGGCCACGCCGCCAGCAGCTCCGCCGACACCGCGTCGACCTGCTTCTCCGCCGACTCCAGCAGCGACGAGATCGCCGACGTGTCGTGCCCGGCCGCCTCCAGCTCCGCCCGCGCCGCGCGCAGGTGCGCCGCCCGCCGCACCGCGTCCACGTGCGTCTCGGTCGCGCGGTGGTAGCCGCGCACCGTCTCGGCGATCTCGGCCAGGTACCGCACCCGCGTCGCGGGCACGACGGTCGCCGCCGACGTCGAGACCTTGCCCGGCACGACCGGCAGCGCGCCCTCGGTCACGTCCAGTCCGCGCTGCGCCAACTCGCCGCGCAGGTGCTGGTAGAGGGCCGTCACCCCGTCGTCGTTGAACGTCGCCGCCGACGTGCCGAAGACCGGCATGTCCTCCCAGGACGCGCCGAAGGCCTCCCGGTTGCGCACCAGCTGACGGGCCACGTCACGGCGGGCGTCCTCCGCGCCGCGGCGCTCGAACTTGTTGATCGCCACCGCGTCCGCGAAGTCCAGCATGTCGATCTTCTCCAGCTGCGACGCGGCGCCGAACTCCGGCGTCATCACGTACAGCGAGTGGTCCACGAACGGCACGATCGCCGCGTCGCCCTGGCCGATGCCCGGCGTCTCCACCACGATCAGGTCGAACCCGGCGGCCTTGCACGCCAGGATCGCGTCGCCCAGGCCGTCCGGCACCTCCGAGCCCGCCCGCCGGGTCGCCATCGAGCGGAAGAAGACGCGGTCTCCGTCCAGGCAGTTCATCCGGATGCGGTCGCCGAGCAGCGCGCCGCCGCCACGCCGCCGGGTCGGGTCGACGGCCAGCACCGCGACGCGCAGCTTGTCCTGCTGGTCCAGCCGGAACCGGCGGACCAGCTCGTCGGTCAGCGAGGACTTGCCGGAACCACCCGTTCCAGTGATTCCGAGTACCGGCACGGTCCGCTCGGCCGCCGTCCGCACCATCCGCTCGCGCACGTCCGCGGGCAGCGCACCGGCCTCGACGAGCGTGATCGCGCGGGCCAGCACGTCCTCGCTGCCGGTGAACAGGCCGTCCCACGACGACGGCGGGCGGTCGGCCAGCGAGTGGTCGCACCCCTCCACCATCGTGTTGATCATGCGGGCGAGGCCGAGCTCCTGGCCGTCCGCCGGGGAGAAGATGCGCGTCACGCCGCGCGAGTGCAGCAGCTCGATCTCCTCCGGCACGATGACGCCGCCACCGCCGCCGTAGACCTTGATGTGCTGCGCGCCGCGTTCGGCCAGAAGTTCCACCAGATAGGTGAAGTACTCGACGTGTCCGCCCTGGTAGGCGCTGATCGCGATGCCCTGCACGTCCTCCTGCACGGCCGCGGCGGCGACCTCGCGCACCGACCGGTTGTGGCCGAGGTGGACGACCTCCGCGCCCTGGGCCTGGAGGATCCGGCGCATGATGTTGATCGCGGCGTCGTGCCCGTCGAACAAGCTGGCCGCCGTCACGAAACGGACCGGGTGCAGCGGGTTGTGCAGCGGGTTTGCGGTCACGACGGCTCCTTCGGGCAGCGCTGGACTGCCACCAGATTACTAGGACATCCGTCTATCGGAAGTGCGAACGAGTTGTGTGCCAGGTCACCGGCCGGCCCGTGGGCGTCGATCGTTTTCGCAACCCTGGCCGTACCCCTCACTGACTGAGCGTGTAACTTCCGTCCAAACGGGGTAGAGGATCTTCCATGAGCAGCACACCTATCTACGACGAGCTGGCCGCCATCCTGCTCGCCGACAACCCGGGGACGACCGAGAAGGCGACCGCCGGTAAACCGCAGCCCGAACCGGCGAGCGAGGCTTCGAAGCAGGTCCGCACCGGTGGGCGACGACGCAAGCCCGAGCCGGACGCCTGAGCTTTCAGACAACACTGAAGCTATAGAGTTCACTACGGGTCGAACGCGTGTTCGACTCTCGGGTTATGCTGCGCTCATGCAGGTGTCGCTGTTCGACGACGGCGCGGAGACGCCCGCCCTGCGCCCGCTGGCCGGCATCCGGCGCACGGTGCTCGGCGACGGAGCCTGGGTCGACGTGCTCCCCGGCTGGCTGACCGGCGCGGACGTGCTGTTCCACCACTTGGTCGCCGAAGTGCCCTGGCGTGCCGAACGCCGGCAGATGTACGAGCGCGTGGTCGACGTGCCGCGCCTGCTCTGCTTCTACGACGAGGACAGGCCGTTGCCGGACCCCGTGCTGACGCGGGCGCGTTCGGACCTCAGCGCCTGGTACGCCCCCGAGTTGGGCGAACCCTTCCGCACCGCCGGCCTCTGCTACTACCGCGACGGGCGGGACTCCGTCGCCTGGCACGGTGACACGATCGGGCGCGGGTCCAGCGAGGACACGATGGTGGCGATCGTGTCCGTCGGCGCACCCCGCGCGCTCGCGCTGCGGCCCCGTGGCGGCGGGGCGACGGTCCGGTACGCGCTCGGCCACGGCGACCTGATCGTCATGGGCGGCTCGTGCCAGCGGACGTGGGAGCACGCCGTGCCCAAGTCGGCGAAGCCGGTCGGACCCCGGATCAGCGTCCAGTTCCGACCGCGCGGCGTGCGCTGACCCCGGCACGACCCCCTGACATCCGGCAGAGCACTGCCGATCAGAGGATCGCGATCATCGTGTCCGCGGCGGTGGTGCTCGGCCGGTCGCTCACCTGGCCGTCACCGAGCTCCACCACCCGCCAAGCGCCGTCCTCGCGCCGGACCAGGTCGACGGTGACGAACCGCAGGTGCCGCACCAGCGGTCCGATCGCGGTCAGATCCGGCGCGTCCGGCACGTCGTTCGGGGTGTCCGGGTGCGGGCCGACGAGCGCGCAGGCACCGTCCACCCACCAGGTGCGGACCTCGGTCGAGGTGAACCGCTCGAAGCGGCGCAGCACGAAGCCGCCGGTGGCGTCGTCGTCCCGCAGTTCGGTGAAGCGCCGGGCGACTTCCCACCCGGCGTCGGCGTCGGCGATATCGGGGATGTAGGCAGCCTCGTGCCAGTGGTGCTTCATCGACTTGGTGTAGTCGCGCAGCACGGCCGGTCCCGCGTGCAGGCGTTCGCGGGCCCGGTCGAACGCGGCCCGGTCGAAGCCCTCGGTCCAGGCGGACTCGGGCGTGAGACCGGTGAAGTCGTCGTACCACCCGGGGAGTTCGTGTGCGCCGCGGTACTGGTCGGCGGTGGTCCTCAGCAGGGCTCCTCGCCGCGCGAGGGCGTCCGCGAAGGCGGCGTAGTGCTCCGACCTGAGCATCCAGCCCCGGTAGACGGCGTCCTCGTCGGCGGGCGCCTTGGCGACCGCGCGGTCGGCGTGGCCCCTGGTGAGCGCGTCGTGGTCGACCAGGGCGACCCGGTGTCCGGCCTCGCGCGCGGCGGCGGCCTCCGGCGCGAAGTGCGGGTCCGGTCGGGTCGGGCGGAGCGGATCCGCCGGCACCAGCAGCATCATGGCCGTCATGGTGGTCGACCGCCGCCGGCGCCGCCGGCGATTATCTGGCGACGGGCGCGGCGTCGTCACCGGGTACCTCGGCCCGGTGACGACGCCGCGCGGCTACGGGCGGGTGAGGCTGCCCATGAGCAGCGACACGAAGTGGTCCATGTCGGCCATCAGGCAGGGCAGCTGGGCGTGCTTGCCGGTGCAGCCCTCCGCCCACCCGCTGCCGTCGCCGTAGTCGACGAACGTGTGCGGGATGCCCGCCGCCACGAGGTGGTCCCGGGTGACGAGGTTCGTCGCCCGCGCCCGGTTCTCGGCCACGGCCTGGATCGGGTCCGCGGTGAGGTCGCCGCCGTTGCCGGTGTACATCGCGACGCCCATTCCGCGCAGCGGGCCGACGTGCTGGGCCGGGCTCTCCCGGTTCCACACGCCGTCCAGCGGCCAGATCGGCGGACCGAAGATCGCGTCCACCGGCACGGTCGGCGTGCCGCTGCCGGGCAGCTGCGTGGTGGCGACGACCACGGCCCGCTGCTCCTGGCTGAGCAGGTCGAGTCCGCCGGAGAAGCTGCCGACGTAGGCGAACAGGTCCGGCCGGTGCTCGGCGTAGTGGAAGGCGCCGAAGCCGCCCATCGAGTGTCCGGAGATCGCCCGGCCGGCACGGGTCGGAACGGTGCGCAGGTTCGCGTCGATGAACGGGACCACCTGATCCAGGTGGAAGAACTCCCAGTTCTGCGGTCCCAGAGCGGCCGGCGGGTTCACCCAGTTCGAGTACCAGCCACGGCCGGAACCGTTGGGCGCCACCGTGATCAGCGGGACACCCACCGTGGTCTCCTCGAACAGCCGCTGGTTCGCGACCGTGTTCGGGCGGTCCGGGTGGCCGTGCAGGTGGTACTGCACCGGGTAGCGGGTGGCCGCGGTCCGGTCGTAGTCCTCCGGCAGCGTCACCATGACCGCGTGCTCGCCGGAGACCTGGCCGTCCATCACCGAGTACGCGGGCACGTGGGCGGTGCGCACGGTGAAGACGAAGGTGCGCTCGTTCGCGTCCACCCACTTCGGTTGGCTCACCACCGTCAGCCCGTGGCCGTCGGCGAACACCGGCGGCGCGTTCACCGCCGACGCGGCCGCCCCCGCGCCGGGCAGGCCGAGCACACCCACGACGGCGAGTGCGACACCGGACGCGGTCAGTCGTCGCCGGATCACGCCGCCACCTCGCACAGCGCGGAGTCCAGCACCTCGATGGAGACCGGCCTGGAGCTGAGCACGTTCCCGTTGGTGACCAGCGACGCGTACCGGCCGTCGTCGGTGGTCAGGGTGAACGAGTAGTGCCCGTTGCCGAGCGCGCCGTTGTGTCCCCACGCCTCACCACCGCACGAGAGGTCCATCTTGATCAGCCCGAGCCCGTACGAGTACGAGGGGGCCGGCGCGACGGTTCGGCGCATCTCGGCGAGCGCCGCCACCGAAACGACCCGGCCGTCGAGGAGCGCTCCGTAGAACTCGGCCATGTCGTCCAACGTGGACGCGATCGCGCCGGCGGTGCTCCAGAAGGTCAGCTCGGTGTTCGTGGTGCCCTCGATCCAGAAGAAGAACGGGCCGGCTCTGCCACCCACGTAGCCGGGCAGGTACGGGTCGGCCAGTGCCCGCGTCCCCGGTGCGGGGAACGACGTGCCCGTGAGCCCGAGCGGCGTGATGACCCGTTCGGTGATCGCGTCGCGGGCCGACCGGCCGGTGACCCGTTCGATCAGCAGGCCGAGCACGAGGTAACCGACGTTGGAGTACCCGAAGCCCGCGCCGGGTGCGAACTGGGCGGGCTCGTCCATCGCGGATCGGACCAGCTCGGCCAGTGCGTAGCTGCCGTCCGGGTTGGCCGCGGCGTCACGGACGTCCCGGACCATTCCGCTGGTGTGCTGGAGGAGTTGGCGGACGGTGATGACGTCACCGTCGTAGTTGCCGGTGAGCACGCCGGGCAGGTGCTGCCCGATCGGCGCGTCAAGCACGACGCGGCCCTCGTCCACGAGCTGGAGCACCACCGCCGCCGTGAACGTCTTGGTCTGACTGCCGATCCGGAAGTGCTCGGTCGACGTGATCGGGCGGTTCTGGCCGATCTTGGCGGTGCCGCTGCTCAGCGTCCACGCCTCGGCTTCGTCACCGGCGTGGACGGCCACGCCCGGTCCGGCCTGCGCCTGGTAGCGGTCGAGCACGGCCTTGGTCGTGGCGTGGTCGTCCTGCGCGGCCACAGCGGCCGGCGGTGCGGTGACGGCGGCGGTGACGGCGAGGACGACACCTCCGGCGACGCCGGTGAGCAGGCGACGGGACTTGCCGATCATGCGAATCCCCCCGCGGTCGACGTCGTCAGGGTGGGTTCGCCGTCGTCGGGCACGGCGCTCTGGTCCGATGCGCCGGTCGGTTTGTCGCCCGACACGCCCGACTGGCTCCGCTCGCCGATGAAAGACACGACCTCCTTCACGACCTTCAGCACGCCGAGCGCACCCTCGACCAGCTTGACCAGGTTCTCACCACTGGCCAGCAGCTCGGCCAGCTTGCCCGCGATCTTCCCGCCGTACTCGACGGCGATCTGCACGCACTGCGGGATCGCCACCGCGAGGCTCTGCCCGAACGTGGCCGCCGCCGCGGCGAGCGCCTGGGTGATGATCGGCGTGATCCTGGCGATGGCCTCGGTGATGAGCCGGGTGACGGCTGCGACGACCTTGGCGACGACCTCGCCGGCCGCGATCACCGCCTTGCCCGAGGTCAGCGCGGTCTCCCCGATCGAGAGGATGCCGTCGACCAGCTCGGTGCCCGCCTTCAGGTAGTCCGTCCCGGCCTGGCCGGACCACTCGCTGGTCTCGTCCCCCACGGACGACCGGTACTCCTCGGCCACGGACGTCGCGTCCTTGCCGGCCGAGTCGAACTCGCCGGCGCCGGAGGAGACGGAGTCCGGGTCGCCGCGCAGCTGGTTGAGCGGCTCCTCCAGGAACGAGATCATCGGGGTGAGGAACCCGACGCCCGCACCGTCCAGCGCGGACAGCGGCCGTTCGATCGAGTTCAACGCGCCGAGCGGTGCGTCCGGGTCGCCGGCCAGCCCGCCCGACAGCCACTCCTTGCTGTCCACGGCGGCGCTGACGGACCGCAGCTCGGCCAGCAGCGCGGCGATCCGACCGACGTCCTGCGAGGTCGCCTCGGCATCGGCGCGGGGCAGTGTCGTCACCACTTGGCGACCTCCGTCTCGATACCGGTCAACACGGCGGCACTGTCGTCGTCGGTGCGCTGGTAGTGGTCGGCCGACTGCCGCAGCCCACCACCGACCTGCTCGACGGCGGAGGCAACGTGGCCGAACGCGTCCATCGTCGTGGCCATCGCACCGCCCAGCCCGGCGGTGAGGAAGCCCGCGAACGAGCCGAGTGACTGCTCCCCGAGCGCGCCGGGCAACCGCGCGCCCGTCGCGGCCAGCCGGTCGGCGTAGCCCGCCAGCGTGCCCGCGTGACCGCGCAGCTGCTCGGGGTCGGCGGTGAAGGCGTCCTGGCTCATCGCGCGGCCTCCGAGGGCGTGTGCTCGGTGATCCGCGCGAGTGCCTCGCCTTCGCCGAGGTAACCCGACATCACCTCGGTCATCCTCGTGCCGGCCAGCCGCTGCGCCTCGCGCGCAGTGCCGACGATGAGCACGGCCAGGGCGTCCGCCTCCAGCCTGCGGGCCGCCGGCGTCAACGTCACGTCGTCGAGCAGTCCTCCGGCGCTCACGGTCACGCTGACCTCGCCTCGCGGCGACGTCGCGGTCGCGCCCACCTCGCGCAAGCTCGCGCTCGCCGCACGGGCGCCGTGCGCGGCTCGTTCGAGGCGCTCCCGGTAGTCCGCCAGCCACTGTGCTGGATCCATGGTCCTCCCCTTCCCTCTCCCACTCGTGGTTGTCCTGATCGGCCCGCCGCCTCAGGCGCGGGCAACCTCCGCGGCCTCACCGAGCAACCGAAGAAGCTCGCTGTGCCGCAACGGGTTGACGCTCACCCAGCCGGCGTCGCCGCGATCCACCCGGACCCGCCCCCGCCCGCCGTCCAGCCACCACACCTCCGGCGGCCGGGTGACGGTGTCGCCCACCCTGCGGACGACGCCCAACTGGCCCTGGCCCGCCGACGTGGGGAACACGTCGGCCAACCGGTCCGCCACCGTTTCGTCGACCACGCCGGGCGGCACCGTGATCGGCATGGTCGCCGCCGCCCCGGTCACGGGGATCAGCCGGGCGAGCTCGTCGCCGAGCACGGTGGCCGGTACCACCGTCACCACGACCGCGCTCCCCCGCTCGTCGAGCGGCGACTGGCGGCACACCACGGCCCGGTCCCGGTGGACCATGGCCACCGCGCCGATCACCCCGCCCGAGCCGACCACCACCAGGTCGACCGCGCCCCGGTACTCCCGCAGCGCGGTGACCAGCTCGTTCGCCACGCCGACGGGTCCGGCCCCGGTCGCGAGGCCGCGGGCGCACAGCGCGTGCCCGGCGTCGGCGAGCAGCTCGTCCCGCTCGTGCGTGAAACGGCCGAACGACGGAACCCGCAGAGGAAACGGGAAGTCCGCTCCGGCGTGCGTGGCGAGCAGGTCCAGTTCGACGGGTTCGAAGCACACCTCCCGGTCGGTCGCGGCGGTCACCGCGCCACCCCGTCCGACCGGCCGGCGGCCCGCACCGACGACCCGGCATCGGCGTCCACCTCGCTGTAGGACGCCTTGGTGTCGGAGAGCGTCCGCAGAAACGCCTCCACCTCGCCTTTCGCCGCGCTCACCTCACCGGCCAGGCCCGACTCGCCCGCCGCCGCGCGCAGCCGCGCCGCGAGCTCCACGGCGGGCGGTGCGGCGCCGAGCATCGGCTGCCGTTCGGCCAGCCGGCTCACCGCCGCGACCAGGTCACCGGTCAGGTCACCCAACCTGGTCAGCGTGGTGATCCGGTCCTCGATCAGGTCCAGCTCGACGTGGTACCCCTGGCCCGCGTTCATCCCTGCCCTCCGGTCGTCTGGCCGATGACCGGGGGGCCGACCACCTCGTCCACCGTGAACAGCCCGTGGTCGATCGTCGGCATCCGGTTCTCGTGCGTCTCGTCGTCGCTGTGGTCGGGCCGGCCACCGGCTGCTGGCGCCACCGCTGCGGACACGCCCCCGCGCCCCGCAGCCGCGTCGGCGGTGACGTGTCCGGTCTGCATGCCCGGTCCGCCGGCCACACCCAGCACACCGGCGCGCGGACCCTGGCCGAGCTGCGCACCGTGGCCGGCGGTCGGGACGCCGGGACCGCCGCCCACCACCGGGCCCGCCCCTCCCGCCGCCCGGCCGCCGCCGAGCAGGCGCGTCCACGGCACCCCGCCACGCACGCCTGTAGCCGAGCCCTGCGCCCCTCCGGCCGCCGGCGCGTCCCCGCGTGCGATCGGGGCAGCCGGTGGGATCGCTCCCCGCGCCCCGTCGATCAGTCGGCTGCCTTCCACGAGGCTCGACTCGTAGGTGCGCATGGCGCGCACCGCCTCGGCCTTCTGCTGGTCCGTCGTGGCCGCGCCGAAGTAGAAGCTGAACCCCGCGCCGCCCACCGTGCCGAACGCGGTGCCCATGCCGGACGTCGTGGTGGTCGGCGCGGGGAAGAACGCCGTCGGCGAGAACATCGCGGTGTAGTTCGGCACCGAGGGGATGGACGCCCAAGAGGCCGTCGTCGGTGTCGCCGACGACATCGGGACCAACGGACTCACCGGGATCCACGGGTTCACCGTCGACGGAGCCGGCGTGGACCCCGTCGTGCCGGGGACACCCGGGCCGAGTGCGGACTGCGCGCTGGTCGCCTGATCGCCGGTGGACGGCACGGCGGGCGGTGGCGGCATCATGGCCCTCGCCGTGGCCAGCGCGTCGGCGGCCTCCTGCGCCGCCCGCTGCCCCGCGTGCGCCAGCTCGCTGATCTTCTCCAGCCGGACGGCCAGCGCCTCCAGCCGTCCGGCGGCCTCTTCCGCGGCCGGTCCCTGCCAACCGTTGAGCAACGCGATCCGCTGCTCCCGCAACACCTCGGCGTGCGTGTCAAGCGCGACGCGGTGCTGCGCCCACTCCGTGGCGAGCACGCTGACATCGGCGACGTCGGCGTCCTGCCACAGCATCCGGTACAGCTCCTCGTGGCTGTACGCCTCCCAGTTCACATCACCCGCCGCCTGCGGCTGTTCCTCGTGCGACACCCCGCGATCCCTCCCCCTGCCTGCCGTCACCGGCCCCGGCCAATGTTCACGGAACACGGCCGACACGAACAGGCCAGCGGGCGGCCATCTATGGCCGGTATGCCTGAGCTGGGAGAACAGTCTCAGGAGCGGGCGCGGTAGGTCTCCATGAGGTGATCTTGGAGGCGGGCGTGGCGGAACTGGTAGACCGCGCCGGCACGCCGAAGCACGCCGCGCCGGTAGGCGTCGTCGAGGAACACGTGCACGGCCCACGGCAGCCTGCCGGTCAGCGGCAGCCAGACGCGGGCGAACACCACCCACTGCCCCCACGCGGTCATGCTGATCAGATAGCCGAAGGCGCCGCCGAACCCGCCCACGACCCCCAGCGCGAGCCCCGCCACTGTGGGCCAGGCGACCACGACCTCGAACGGGCCGCCGCCCGGCAGCGACATCAACGCCGTGGCGATGAGCCAGGTCGTGGCGGAGAAGAACACCGCGAACAGCGGTGCGAACAGCGCCACCTGGGCGAGCACGGTCTTCCGGTTCGCGTCGAGCAGGTCGGCCGGGCTCGCGGCCGAGCGCAGGTCCTGCGGCGATTCCGCCGCGGCGATCAGCCCGAACGCGAGCGCCGCACCTGACGCGAACACCACGGTGAACACGCCGACGTCGACGAGGATCATCGCCGGTGTGATGTGACCTCTGACCAGCCACTTCGCCAGGATCGTCAGCAATCCGTAGGTGAAGCCGACCAGTGCGCCGAACAGCAGGCCCATCCGGGCCCTGCGCCGCACCTGCGGCCACATCGCCCTCGGACGCGTTCCCTGCCGGAACCGGAACCGGAACCGGACCGGCTTGAGCGGCTGGACGCGCGCCAGGTGCCCGTGCACCAAGCCGAACGGAACCCCGACGATCAGCCCGACCACTGCCCCGAGTCCCAGCACTCTCATGGCGCTCCCCCCGAAGAGAAGGCCCTCGAACACCACGTCACCCAGCCAGACGCCGGCGAACACGAACAACGCGACCACCAGCGCCCGCATTCGCCGGCTCATGGAGGTGCCGAGCTGCCACCAGGCCAGGTCGTGGGTGCCGAGGCGGCTCAGGTGGTCGGCGAGGTGGCCGAGCCAGCGCCCGACCTGGTCGACGTCGTGCACCCGCACGCCGCGTTGCCCCTGGTAGACCGCGGGCACGAACCCGCCGAGGAGGTGCCGCTCGATCGACTCCTCGTCACCGAGCAGCTCGGTGTCGAGGAGTTGCCGCGGGTCGTGGTCGGGGGTGTCGCTGTAGATCCGGCGTGCGAGCGCCACCATCAGCGGAGTGGTGAGCACAGCGGCGAGAGCGCCGTCCGGACGCGCCCGCACCTCGTCCAGGACCGGTTGCCAGACGTTGGCCGTGCCGCTGGTCTTCCGGGTGGTGCGCGGCAGGTAGTCGGCCAGGTCGTCGGCGGTGAGGTCGACGAGTTCCACCGCTCCGGCCGCCCTCAGCACACCGGTGGCGTCGACCGCCGCGCGGTACTCGTCGACCCGACTGGTCAGCAGGAGCGGCAGGGTGGTGGAGTTCAACGCGGCCAGCGCGGCCCGGTGCAGGCCGCCGGCGATCTCGTCGAACCCGTCCAGCACCGGCAGGACGCGATGGGTGTCGACCAGCGCGGCTGCCAGCGTCGACCCGCCGGGGCCGGGTGCGGCGAGGCCGGGGTGGTCGCGCACCAGCCGCTCGGCCAGCCAGTCCCGCAGCCCGGTGCGCTCCGGGTTCCACGAACCGAGGCCGAAGATCACCGGGACCGGGTCGGCCGGCTCCCGCGCTGCCAGCAGGTCGAGCACGAACCGCGTGGTCAGGATCGTCTTGCCGGCGCCGGCCCGGCCGAGCACGACCAGCCTGCAGGAGGGAATCCTCCGGTACACCTCCACCACCTGGTCGAGCCCTCCGCCGAGGTCCAGCGGACGCGCGGGCACACCCGGTTTCGCCACGAGGATGTTGGCCCAGCTGTCCTCCAGTGCCGCGGGCGCCCGTCGCCAGCGGACCGGCAGCGGCACCGGGTCGTGGACCTGCTGCTGTTCCTCCTCCCGCTGCCAGCGCGAATGCACCGCGTGCGCCAGGGCGTCGGTCGCTTCGACCAGTGGATCGCGGGTGACCGCCGGACCGCGGCGCGACCGTCCGTGCGCGCCTCCGCGGCGGACGGGCTCGGACGCGGGCGCGTCGTCGACGTTCCCGGCGTGCCCAGCGGCGATGAACAGCTCGGAGCGCTCGGCGCCGCTCAACCGCAACGCGTCGGCCAGCATGCGCACCGTGCGCACCTGCGGGTTGTCCCGCTTGCCGGTCTCCAGGCCTCGGACGGTGCGCTCACCGACGTCGGCACGCGCGGCCAACTCCTCCTGGCTCAACCCGGCCCGCTGCCGCCACTGCCGCACTAGGGCGCCGAACCGGCTCGTCAAACCCGTCTCCCAGCGTCGCGCACGTCGAACACACTGTGTCAGCCGTACGACCCGATCGGTCCGCACTCCGGCGGGTTTGATCCCGGACTTCGAGATCATCTTGCCCTGGGCCACGCGGCGATGGGCAGAGCGCCACCCTTGTCTTTCGACAGGGGTTGCTCTTAGCGATCGACACAGGACTGTGCGTCACAACCCTCCTACAGTCGACGCCATGGACGAATCCCGGATCGAACTGGCCCGGTCAGGGCCGGTGGACGCGGTCTCGGTACCGGATGTCCCGGACGTGAGCGCGCGGTGGTACCTGGAGGTGGTGGAGCAGGCAGCGGCGAGTGCCGGGTACGCGCAGTCGTTCGCGGCGTTCGCCACGGAGGCCGCGCTGGGTTGTTTCGCGGTGCTGTTCGCTGTCGTGTGGTGGCGGGCACGCCATGGTTCCCGCGAGGCCCAGCACCGGGCCTACCTGGCACCGGTCGTCACCGTGCTGGCATATCTGGTGAGCGAGGGGGTGAAGGTGGCCTGGCGGGAGGACAGACCGTGCCGCGCACTGGGCGAGGTGACGACCATCGTGCCGTGTCCGGAGGTGGGCGATTGGTCGTTCCCGAGCAACCACGCGACCATTGCCGGGGCCGCCGCCGTGGCGGTCCTGTGGTCGAGTCGCGCGCTCGGCGCGTCAGCCGTGGCAGCGGCTCTCCTGACCGGCGCGTCGCGCGTGTTCGTCGGTGTCCACTATCCGCACGACGTCGTCGCGGGTCTGCTGCTGGGCTCCGCCGTGGCGGCACTCCTTCCTGTGCTCGCCCGCCTCACCATCGGACTCGCACCTCCCGGGTCGGGGGTCCACGTCGGACACACCGCGACAGGGCCGGCCAACCCACCGCCGGAAGAGCCTGAACAGTCGCTCCCATGTTGAGACTGCGCGCACTGCTCCTCTCGGCCGCTGCCTTCTTGCCGATGCTGTGGGCGGCGGGCACGTCGAACCCGGTGCGGGTCGGGCAGTGGGAGACCGTTGCCTCGGTGGTGGTGTTCACGGGGTTGCTCGTGCTGGTGAAGTACCGACCGATCACCTCGCTGGTGCTGGCGGTCGCGGCGTGGGAGGTGAGCTTCCTGTCCCGCTTCACGGCCGACACGACGGTAGCCCTGGTCGCCACGGCCGGCGGGGTGGTCACGGTCAGCCTGATCGCCGGCCGGAACGCCGACAACGAGCAGCGGGGCGTGGTGGCGCTCATCGTCGCCGTGGTCGGAACGGCGGTGGCGGCGACTGTCGCCGGTGGGGCGGACACCGCCGTCGTGGCGGTGGCGGCGGTCGGCGCGCTGGCCGTCGTGCCCTGGGCGCTCGGGCGGTACCGGCGCGGGTACACCGAGTTGATCGGCGCGGGCTGGGAACGGGCCGCGTTGATGGAGCGGGACGCGCAGGAGGCACGGGGACGCGAGAGGGCGCGGCTCGCAGCGGAGATGCACGACCTGGTCGGGCACGAGTTGGCGCACGCCGCGTTGCAGGTCGGGGCGTTGGAGGTCAGCCGGACGCTCCCGCCGGAGCACCGGGACGCGGTGCGCCAGGCGAGGGCCGGGGTGACGGCGGCGGCCGAGCGGCTGGCGGACGTGGTG
The DNA here is from genome assembly GCF_000716595.1 of Saccharothrix sp. NRRL B-16314. Lineage (GTDB taxonomy): Bacteria > Actinomycetota > Actinomycetes > Mycobacteriales > Pseudonocardiaceae > Actinosynnema. Next base: position 54,538 of record NZ_JNXC01000016.1, on the reverse strand, counting down.
CGCCTGCTGCGCTCGGACTGGGGTTCGGCGATCGAGTCGGTGGAGGAGGTGGTGGAACGGGCCAGGCAGTCCGGGCTTCGGGTCGAGTTGGAGGTGCGTGGCGCGGTGGCGCGTGACCCGGTCATCGCGCGGACGATCCACCGGGTGGTCACCGAGGCGATCACCAACGCGATGAAGCACGCGTCGGGCGCGCCGGTGTCGGTCTCACTCGACCGGGCCGACGGCGGCACCGAGGTGCGGGTGGCCAACGCGCCCGGCCGCGCGCTCGGGCCGCGAACCACCGGCGGTGGGCAGGGGTTGCTCGGTCTGGCCGAGCGGGTCGCGTTGGTAGGTGGGCGGCTGACCGTGCGCTGGGTCGAGGACGGCGGGTTCGAGGTCGTCGCCCAGGTCCCGGACCGGCCGGAGTCGGAGCGTCCGGCCGACACGATGACGCCGATCCTGCAACTGCGGGCGCAGGACCGGAACCGGCAGAACTCGCGGCGGACGATGCGGCTCGCCGTCTGGGTGTCGGCGGTGATCGTGATCGGCGTCACCGGGTACCTGGTGTTCGACGCTGCCTCGTCGACGCTCACACCCGACCGGTTCGACGGGCTGCGCGTCGGTCAGTCCGAGGCGGAGGTCGCCGACGTACTGCCGCCCCGCACGCGGACGGACGACACCGGGGGTGGGCCGGAGCGGTCGACCTGCGGCATCTACAGCACCCACCCGAACCCGTTCGACGGGCGCCGGCACGACCGGTACCGGGTGTGCTTCCGCGACGGTGTGCTGGTGGCGAAGGATCTGCTGGCCCGCGACCGGTGAGGCAGGATGCCCGACATGATCAAGGTGGTGCTCGCCGACGACGAGGCGATCGTGCGGGTCGGGGTGCGGGCCGTGTTGGCGGCGGCCGACGACGTGGAGGTCGTGGCCGAGGCGGACAACGGCCGGTCTGCGGTGGATCTGGTGCTGCGGCACCGGCCGGACGTCGCGGTGCTCGACATCCGCATGCCCGGGTTGACCGGACTCGACGCGGCGGCGGAGATCAGGCGGGTCGGCAGTGGGACCGCGACGCTGATCCTGACCACGTTCGCCGAGGACTCGTACATCACCCGTGCGCTGGGCGAAGGTGCGAGCGGGTTCGTGCTGAAGACCGGTGATCCGCACGAGCTGATCGCCGGGGTTCGGGCGGTCGCGGCCGGGGCGGCGTACCTGTCCCCTTTGGTGGCGCGGCGGGTGGTCGACCACCTGTCCGGCGGTGGGCCACGGCTGGGGGCGGACGAGCGGGTGTCCGGGTTGACCGCTCGGGAACGCGAGGTGCTGGGGCTGGTCGGAGCCGGTCTGTCCAATGGGGAGATCGCGAAGCGCATCCACGTCGTGGAGGGGACGGTGAAGGTGTACGTCAGTGCGATCCTCAAACGTCTCGACCTGCGCAACCGCGTGCAAGCGGCCATCGTCGCCTACGAAGCCGGGCTCATCCCAGCCGAAACCTGACCGCTGTCGGATGCTCGAGCGGTATCGGACGCGGGAGCCGGTGCGGACGCGGGAGCAGTACGGACGCGGGAGCGGTGTCGAACGCTGGGTGACGCCGCCGCACGCTGGAGCGCCGCAGGCCGCGGAGCGGCGCCGTCCGCTGGAGCGGCGGGCAGTGCCGTCCGCCGGGAGCGGCGGGGCGGTGCCGGAGCGGCGAGCAGCGGGGCGGTGCAGGGCGGCGGTGCAGGGCGGCGGGTCCGCGTTGCGGTGCCGGAGCGGCCGGGCGGTGCAGGAGCGGCAGGGCGGTGCAGGGCGGCAGGGCCGCGGAGCGGTGCCGGGCACCGGAGCGGCGCGGTAACGGGCCGCGGCGGGAGGCGGGGCGGTGTCGGGCGACGGGGCGACGGGGCGACGGGGCGACGGGGCGACGGGGCGACGGGGCGACGGGGCAGAGCCAAGGTTCAGAAGTCGGGGCTCGGCTTGGGGGCGCGGTTCAGGGTTGGGGGTTCGGTGTCGCGGCGGCGTTCACGCGGAGGGCGACGGTGGTTGCGGGCACGGGTTCGTCGCACGAGTCGCAGACCAACTCCGCCCGCACTGTGCCCTCGCAGCCCGTGTGCCCCGCCATGGCGGGCGGGCCGGGAGGGAGTGGCAGGTGGCGGTCGCCCCACTCCATCAGCACCACGATCACCGACATCAGCTCGCGCCCCTTGCCGGTGAGCAGGTACTCGTGCCGGGGCGGCCGGTCCTGGTACTGCACCCGTTCCATGACACCGTGGTCGACCAGACCGTTGAGGCGGTCGCTCAGCACGTTCCGGGCGATCGGCAGGGAGTTCAAGAACCCGTCGAACCGGGTGATGCCCATCAACGCGTCCCGGACGATCAACAGCGTCCACCGCTCGCCCACTACCTCCAGCGTGCGAGCGACCGAGCAGAGCTGACCGTCGTAAGTGCGTCGGAGCATCCGCGCATGATAACCACGGGTTGTTTCACGCAACCTGCCCTTCCGGTGATCGATTGCGCGGTGTCACCGAGGCGTCGCGATGAGCTACGCGGGACTACTTCTGGTGTCGGGTTCGGCGTCGGGTTCGAGGTCGGCGGGGCGGTCAGGTTGGGGGTCGTCTGGACGGTCTAGGACGACGGGCGGCGGCGCCGAGTGGGTGTCGATGACCTCGCCCAGGTACCGGAGCACGACGGCGGCGGCGGCGACCACCGGCACGGCTAGGAACGCGCCCGCGATGCCGTAGATGGTGCTGCCCGCCGTCACGGCCAGCAGGACGACCGCGGCGTGCAGGCGCAGACTCCGGGACTGGAGCACCGGCTGCAGCACGTTCCCCTCGACCTGCTGCACCACCACCACGATCACCAGCATGATGGCGGCGGTCGTGAGGCCGTTGCTGACGAGAGCGACGAGGACGGCCAGCGCGCCCGCGATGAGCGCGCCCACGATCGGGATGAACCCGCCGAGGAACGTCAACGCCGCCAGCGGAACGGCCAGCGGAACGCCCAGCACGACCAGGCCGAGGCCGATCAGCACCGCGTCGACAAGGCTCACCAGCGCCTGCGTTCGGATGAAGTCGCCGAGCGTCGTCCAGACCCGCTCCATCACGATGGTCACGTGCTTGCCGGCGCGCTCGCCGACCACGCCGCGCAGCCACGGCGTGAACCGCGGCCCGTCCTTGACGAACAGGAACGCCAGCAGCAGCGCCAGGATGCCGGTGACGATGCCGGAGGTCACCGTGCCCACACCGGCGAGGAGCCCGTCCGCGATGGACCCGACGCTGGACTGCAGCTGGTCGGTGCCCTGCTGGAGCAGCCGGTCCAGCTGGCTCTTGCCGAGGTTGACCGGCGGACCGGCCAGCCAGTCGCGCGCCTGTCCGAGGGCGCGGGTGGCGCTCTCGGCGATCTCGGGCACGCCGGAGGCGATCGACGTCGAGATCAGCGCGAGCACGCCGCCGAGCACGGTCAGTCCCCCGAGCAGCACGATCGTCGCGGCGAGCGCTGCGGGCAGGCCGCGCGAGCGCAGCCACCGGGCGGGCGGCCACAGCACGGTGGTGATCAGCAGGCCGAGCAGGACCGGCATGACGACGACCCACAGCTTGCCGATGAGCGTCGACAGCAGCCAGAAGCCGACCGCGACCAGCGCCAGGCGCGTGCTCCAACGCGCCATCCAGCTCACCCCGTGCCCGATGGCCTCACCGCGATCGGTCCAGCGGCGGCGGTCTCCAGAGCTCACGTCTCCCCATCCCTCCACTGAGGCGCGTCAAGCCGCACCTGCCCGAAAGCCTGCCAGAGCCAGCCCTCGAATTCGTGGTGCGACCACGTGTCAAGACCTTCACCAGGACAGAACTTGTCCGATCGTCGACCTTGACCCACCGGTGGACCGGCCGTGACGATGGCGGCCACCCTCACTCCGGCACGACCCAGCACTGGAGGTTGACAACGATGTCACCACGTCGCCGCGTCACGACCGGCCGACTACTCGCGCTGGTCGTGACCCTGGGCGCTGCCACCGTGCTGCCCGCGACCGCCGTGTCGGCCGCGCCCGCCGAGTGGGTGGTCACCGCGCCGGGCACCGCGTCGGTTTCCGCCCGCGTGGCCCTCGACAACGGCAGCCTGACGTTCGCCGTCTCCCGGAACGGCCGCACCGTCCTCGCGCCCGCACCGGTCGGCCTGCACACCACGGACGCCGATCTGACCAAGGACCTCCGCGCGATCGGCCGCACGGACCGGGTGATCACCGAGCAGTACCGGATGACCACCGGCAAGCAGCTGGACCGGGCGACCCGGATGACCGAGAGCACGCTCGCGTTCCAGGGCGCGGGCGGTGCGCGGCTGGACCTGGTGGTGCGCGTCGCGCCGGACGGCGCGGCCTACCGGTACGTCGTGCCCGGCCCGGTCACGGTCACCGGTGAGGCGTCGTCGTTCGCCCTCCCGGCGGACGCCCCGGCCTGGCTGCTGCCGTACAACGCCTGGTACGAGGCGAACCGGGTGCACACGACGGCCGGCGGCGCGGCGGCGGGCGATTTCGGCCACCCGTCGCTGTTCCGGGTCGGCGACGACTTCGCCCTGCTCACCGAGTCCGATGTGGACGGCCGGCACGCGGGCAGCCGACTGCGGCACGCCGCCGGTTCGGGCGACTACCGGGTGGTGCTCGCGGACGAGCGGATCTCCTCGTCGGGCGAGCTGCGCACGCCGTGGCGCACCGCGATCGTCGGCGACCTGGCGACGGTGAGCGAGTCGACGCTGGTGGACGACCTGGCGTCACCCGCCAAGTTCACCGACACGTCGTGGGTTCGGCCCGGCAAGGTCGCGTGGTCGTGGCTGAGCGAGCACTCCAGCCCCGGCGACTTCGAGCGGCAGAAGGACTACGTGGACTTCGCCGCCGACAACGGCTGGGAGTACGTGCTGGTGGACGAGGGCTGGCGCGACGCGTGGGTGCCGGAGCTGGTCCGGTACGCCCGCGCGAAGGGCGTCGACGTGCTGCTGTGGTTCCACTGGTCCGCGCTGGACACGCGGGCCGAGCGCGATTCGGTCCTGCCGAAGGTGCGGCAGTGGGGTGTGCGCGGCGTGAAGCTGGACTTCATGGAGTCCGATTCGCAGGCCCGCTACCAGTGGTACGACGACGTGCTCGCCGAGACCGCGCAGCAGCGGCTGATGGTGAACTTCCACGGCTCCACCATCCCGCACGGCCTGGCCCGGACGTGGCCGCACGTGATGACGATGGAAGCGGTGCGCGGCGCGGAGAACTTCCCGCCGGCGGCGAACAACCCGGTGCAGTTCTTCACCCGCAACGTGGTCGGGTCCATGGACTACACGCCCGTCTCGCTCGACGTCGGCCCGAAGGAGACGACGATCGCGCACGAGGTCGCGCTCCCGGTGCTCTACGAGTCGGGCTGGACGCACTTCGCCGACCGGCCGGAGGCGTACGAGCGGTTCCCCGAGGCGTTGCGCTACCTGAACCAGGTGCCGACGGTGTGGGACGAGACGCGGCTGCTCGCCGGCGACCCGGCGGATCACGCGGTGGTGGCACGGCGTTCGGGCGACCGCTGGTTCGTCGGCGCGATCGCGGCCGGTGACCCGCGCACCCTGCGGGCGTCGCTGGGCTTCCTCGACGGCGGCCGGTGGCTGGTCGAGGTGGTCCGCGACGGCGTGGACCGCGCCGATGTCCGACGCGACAGCCGGATCGCGCGTTCGTCCGAGGCGCTGGAGGTCGCGGTGCCGCGCAACGGCGGGTTCGCGGCGGTGATCTGCCCGTACCTGCCCGGCATGCTCACGTGCGACCAGCCGATCGTCCCGGCGCCCGCGACTACGACCACCGTGACGCCGCCGGACGTGGTCGACGCCCCGAAGGGCTCGACGTTCGAGATCGGCGGCACGTTCACGCTCGACGCCGACACCACGATCGAGGACGTCGTGCTCACCGCCGCCGCGCCGGCCGGCTGGACGGTGACCGGCGCGGCCGTCGAGCGGCGCACGATGGGGACCGGCGAGACGATCACCGGCCGGTGGACCGTGCGCGTGGGCGACGACAGCCCGGTCGGCGCGGTCGACGTGCCGGTGTTCGCGGAGTTCCGCGCGCCGGGTCATGACCGCGTGCACGTGGAGCGGGCGGTCCGCGCCTTCGTGCCGCCGCCCGCGCCGACCGGCGACCCGCACGTCAGCGACCTGCCGTTCCTGAACGAGAGCAACGGCTGGGGCCCGGTCGAGCGGGACCGGTCCAACGGCGAGAACGCCTCCGGTGACGGCAACCCGCTGACCATCGGCGGGGTGGTCTACGCCAAGGGGATCGGCGTGCACGCGCCGTCCGAGCTGTCGGTCTACCTCGGCGGCGCGTGCGGGACGTTCACCGCCGTGATCGGCCTGGACGACGAGACGACGTCCCCCGGCTCGGTGGTCTTCCAGGTCCTCGGCGACGGCCGGGTCCTGCACGACAGCGGCGTGCTGCGCGGCACCGACCCGGCCCGGTCGATCTCCGTCGACACCACGGGCGTCCGGATGCTCGGCCTCCGGGTCACCGACGGCGGCGACGGCCGCAACTTCGACCACGCCGACTGGGCCGACGCCCGGCTGGCCTGCGCGTGAGAAGGGCGACGACCATGCGGATCAACCGGAGACAGCTGCTGCGCGCGGTGGGAGTAAGCGGCGCCCTCGCGCTGGCTCCCGGTCTCGCGCTGCCACCGCGTCCCGCCGCGGCCGACGACGCGGACCCGGTGGCGCGCGTCTACTACGACGTGCTGTCGCGCCACACCCGGTGGGCGGAGCAGCAGTACGACCAGGCGGCGGGCCGCTACCGGCGCACGGACTTCGGTTTCGCCGTCGTCCTGGGCAACGCGGTGCTGCTGACCAGGGGCGCCTACGACGAGGACGCCACCGGCGTGCCGAAGTCGGTGCTGCACGCGCACACCATCGCCACGATTCGCCACTTCGCCGCGAGCAACGTCTTGGCGGGCGGGTCGGAATGGGGTCGGACCCTGTTCTGGGACACGACCTTCCAGTCGTACTTCGTCCTCGCCGCCCGCCTGCTGTGGGCGGACCTCGACCCGGCCACGCGGACCGCGGTGGACCGCATCGCCCGCGGTCAGGCCGCGTACACCGCGGCACTGGGCTCGGGCAACGACCCCCGTTCCGGCGGGTGGACGCCCAACGGCCTCACGGGCGGGCACCGGGGCGACACGAAGCTGGAGGAGATGGGCGTCTACGCGCAGGCGCTCGCGCCGGGGCTCGCGTGGGCGGCCGACGACCCGGACGCGGGCGCGTGGCGCGAGGCGTTCGGCCGGTGGAGCCGCAACGAGGCCGGGCTGCCCGCCGCCGACCTGGCGAACCCGTCCGTGGTGGACGGCGTGCCGGTCGACGCCAACACGGCCACGAACATGTACGACACGTTCATCGTGGAGAACCACGGCTCGTACGGCCCGCACTACCAGGAAGAGCTGTGGCGCACCTCGGGCCGCAACGCCGTCCACTTCCTGGTCGCGGGCACTCCCCTGCCGGAGGTGCTGACCGCGCAGCCGAACGGCGAACGGTTGTGGCGGACCATCCTGGCCACGATGAGCGACGCGGGTGAGCCGCTGATGCCGATGGTGGACGACCGGGAGCACCTCTACGGCCGTGACGTCATCCCGCTGGCGTTCCGCTCCCAGGTGCTGGGCGACCGGTTGGCGGCCCGCGCGGAGGCCGCGCTGGCCGAACGCCTGACCGCCTACCAGGCCTATCCCCCGGTGCACCGGCTGGCGAAGTTCTCCGGTGAGGCCAAGTACGAGCCGGAGGCGCGGGCCGAGCTGGCGATCAGCTACCTGCTGCACGAGTGGCGCGCCCGCACCGGCCCGGTCACGCCGGTGTCGTCGGAGGAGTTCTTCGCGCAGGCCGCGGCGACCACGGACTACGGTGCCGAACCAGGCCTCCTCGCGCACCAGTCGCCCCACGCGTGGGCGGGCACCGTGACCAAGCCGGGTTACACCAAGTTCGCCTGGCAGCCGGCGCACGACGACTGGCTGTTCGTGGTCGGTGGCGCGACGGCCATGCTGCTGCCCTCGACTTCTTTGACCGTCTCGGGCCGCCGGGTCGCGGTGTACCAGCGCGTCCGCGACGGGTTCGACGGCACGGCGAGCCTGCTGTCCTTCGCGGGCGGCCACGCCGGCACCGCCACCCTGCCCACCGGGACGATCATCTATGCCACGTCCGGGCTCGCGGCGGGTGAGGGCCGGGTGGACGTGCACAACCTGACCATGCCCGGCGTGCCCGGTCTCGACGGCAGCCGCACGTACACGGCGGCCGAAGGGGTCGTCACCGTGGCGTCGGCCGACTCCCGCGTTCCCCCGCCGGCGGGGGTGGCGCGGGTCGACGACCTGGTGTTCGCCGCGGTGACCGCCCGGCACGTCCGCATGATCGGCGTCTCGCCGCACCCGACCTACGGGTACTCGCTGTTCAGCCTGGAGGCCCGCCACGGCGCGGACGGTCCGGACCTGGCGCGCGGCCGTGCCACGACCGCGTCCTCCTCCGACACCGGGCGCGAAGCCCCGTTGGCGACCGACGGCAGCCACACCACGCGCTGGGCCGTCTCCCGCGCCGACCGCGGCCGGGCGGACAGCCGGCTCTCGGTCGACCTCGGCGCGCCCGTGCCGGTGGACCGGGTCCGGCTCTACTGGGAGGCTGCGGCCGGTCGCGCGTACCGGGTCGAGACGTCGACGGACGGCGTCACGTGGACGACGGCGGCCGAGTACCCGAAGCCCGACCTGCGCAGCACCGGCGGCCGGCTCGACGTGGACGGCCGTGCGGGGTTCGTCGTGCACGGGTCGCCGAACCCGATCACCGTCTCCGGCGACACCGTGGTGCTGTCCGACGGGCCGGCGGCGGAAATGGTCGTGGAGGGCTATCCCGGGCAAGTCGACCTCGCGGCCCTCGCCGCGCGCGGCACGCCGACGTGCGAGCCGGCCACCGTCCGCGCCAGTGCGGCCGACGGGTTCCTGAGCCTGTTCAACCTGTCCGACGCGCCCGCCGCCGGGACCGTCGCCGTGCGGCAGGACCTCACCGCGGTGCGGCTCTACCGCGGTCGGCAGGTCGTCACGCGGACCGGCACCGACTACGAGCTGCGGATCGACGGCGCGGTGGCCCGCGTCGAGCCGCCGCGGTTCACCCTGGAAGGCGACGTGCCGGTCGGTCTCACCGCGTTGGTGCACGACGGCGCGCACGTGACGTTGACCGGCGCGCCGTCCGGACCGGTCGCGCGGATGGTGCTGGTGGGCGCGCACGGCGGTCGGATGCCGGTCGCGCTGCCCGCCGGGGTGCGCCGGGACGTCACGCTGCCGGAGGCCCGGCCGTACCCGCTGGACGACCTCGCGCTCGGCCGGACGACGTTCCCCACCTCTCCCCTGCCACCCGGCATGACCGACCCGGCCGCCGCCGTGGACGACGACCCTGGCACCGCGTGGACGCCCGGCCCGGCGGGGCGCATGGTCGTGGACCTCGGCGCACCGCACCACATCGGGCGGGTCGGGCTGGTGTGGGCTCCCGGCCGCGTGCCGGACTGCGTGATCACGACCAGCACCGACGGCCGGTCCTACGGTCCGCCCGTCGCCGCACCCCGCTACCACCGCGCGGACCTGGTCGTCGACACCACCGCCCGGTACGTCGCCGTCACCGCTCACGGCTGGCATCCGGGTGATGCCGCACTCACCGGCCTGTCGGTCGGAGCGGCATGACCGGCCTCCGGCACCGACCCGACGTAGGCTCGGAAGCGTGAGCGAGACTGCGGCGGCTGCGGAGAACGACGTGAACCCCGAGCACAGCCGGGGCGGCACCTACTCGGTCAAGGGCAAGGAGTTCACCCGCGACACCCGGTACATCACCACGCGGATCACGGCCGACGGTCGGGACGGGTTCCCGGTCGAGGCCGGCCGGTACCGGCTGATCGCCGCACGGGCGTGCCCGTGGGCGAACCGGGCGATCATCGTGCGCAGGCTGCTCGGCCTGGAGGACGCGCTTCCGATGGGGTTGACCGGTCCGACGCACGACGCCCGCTCGTGGACGTTCGACCTCGATCCCGGCGGACGGGACCCGGTGCTCGGGATCGAACGCCTCCAGGAGGCGTACTTCAAGCGCGACCCGGACTACCCGCGCGGGATCACGGTGCCGGCGATCGTGGACACCACGACCGGCGCGGTGGTGACGAACGACTTCGGGCAGATCACGCTCGACCTGTCCACCGAGTGGCGCGACCACCACCGGGACGGCGCGCCCGACCTGCTGCCCGAGGCGCGCCGCGACGAGCTGGACGACGTCGACCGGCGGGTGTTCACCGAGGTCAACAACGGTGTGTACCGGTGCGGGTTCGCGGGAAGCCAGGAGGCGTACGACGAGGCGTACGCGCGCCTGTGGACCGCGTTGGACTGGCTGGAGGACCGGCTGCGCGACCGGCGGTACCTCGTCGGCGACACGATCACCGAGGCCGACGTGCGGCTGTTCACCACCCTGGCCCGCTTCGACGCCGTCTACCACGGCCACTTCAAGTGCAACCGGCAGAAGCTCGCCGAGATGCCGGTGCTGTGGGCCTATGCCCGCGACCTGTTCCAGACGCCGGGTTTCGGCGACACGGTCGACTTCGCGCAGATCAAGGAGCACTACTACGTCGTCCACAAGGACATCAACCCGAGCGGGATCGTGCCGGCCGGTCCCGACTTGTCCGGGTGGGTCACCCCGCACGGGCGCGAGGCGCTGGGTGGTCGGCCGTTCGGCGACGGGACGCCGCCGGGCCCCGTCCGCGAGGGCGAACGGGTGGACCCGGCGAACACACCGCTGACCTGAGCGAACCGCCGAGCTGAACCGCTGCCGGCGCGAACGGACCACCGCCGGTCCGAACGGTCCGGCCGCCGGTTCGAACGGACCGGCCGCCGGTTCGAACCGGCTGCCGGACCGGCGGGCCGCCGACCCGGCTTGGCCGACCGCGGATCGTCAGGCGTGCGTCGGGATCTTCCCGCCGGACAGCGATGCGATCAGCTTCCCCCACTCCGGGTACTTCGCCGCCTTCGCCAGGTGCAGCGCGAGGACCTTCTCGCCCAGGTCCGGGTCGGTGTCGTCGGTGAGCCGGACCGGCGCCAGCGACGCCACGTGCGGGATGATCTCGAAATCTCCCTCGACGTGCACGGGGTCGTGCAGGTACCGCTCAAGCGCGTCCAAGTCGGCGATGCCGGCGACGTAGGCGTGCGTGTACCCCTCGGCCGGGTCGCCGATGTCCCGGCCGACAGTGCCGAAGGACACCGATTCCACGCTTGCCGTCCGCCTCATGGCAGCCAGCACCGCAGCCTGCTGCTCCTCGGTCGTGCCCTCCTTGAAGCTGAACCGCAAGATGTTGACTATCAAGGGTTTCCCTCCGTCGATTGAACTCGCTGGTTCAATTTGATGACCTGTTCAGGAAACTAGCACGCCGGTCCACTGGAGTGAACCCGTGAGTTCAACTCGGACCGGGCGGCGGGCTACCATGGCGTGGTGACGGCGACATCGGCCCGAGGGCGGATCGACAAGCGGCAGGCCATCCTGGAGGCCGCGTTCACCGTGTTCGCCCGGCGCGGCTACGACCAGGCGTGCGTGCAGGAGATCGCCGAGGAGGCCGGGGTCGCCAAGCCGACCGTCTACAACCACCTCACCGACAAGGAGAACCTGTTCCGGCACGCCGTGCTGGCCGTCGCGGACCGGGTGATGGCGGAGAACCTCGGTGTCGTCGAGCGGCTGCGCGAGCCGGGGGACGACTTGCGCGCGGTGTTGGAGGACGTGGCGTACCGGCTGTCGCGGGTGTGCTCGAGCGAGCAGGCCCGCGCGCTGCGCTCGCTCGCCTACGGGCATGCGGGCAGGTTCCCGGACCTGATCGACGTGGTGCGGGAGCGCACGTCGCACCGGCTGAGGGAAGCACTGGCGGACCGGCTGGCCCGGCTGTCGCTGGCGGAGCGGCTGCGCCCGTGCGATCCGGCAGTGGCCGCCGACCAGTTCCTCGCGCTGCTCACCGGCCCGATGGAGGTCCGGTCACACCCGGGCGTCCACAAGGTGTCCGCCGCCGACACGCGCGTCGTGGCGAACGCCGCCGTCGACACCTTCCTGCGCGCCTACAAGCCCGACTAGTGGAGCCCGACCGGCAGAGCCCGTCCGCCACGCGCGAACCCGACAGCGGCGCGAGGCCGCTCCGCACCGGCTGCCGCGTCAAGCCCCCTTGGGCGGGCAGGTGCTCTCCCGCACGACCAGCTCGGTGGCGAGGTCTATCCGCTCGTTCGGCGGGCGCTGGCCGCGGGCCAGGCTGAACACCATGTGCGCGGCCGTGGTGGCCATCTCGCGCAGCGGCTGGCGCACGGTGGTCAGTTGCGGCCCCACCCACTGGCCCACCGACAGGTCGTCGTAGCCGACGATCGACAGGTCGTCCGGAATGGACAGTCCGAGCTCACGGGCCGCCCGCATCACGCCGAGCGCCTGGAAGTCGGAGCCGGCGAAGATCGCGGTGGGCCGGTCGGGGCGGTCCAGCAGGTCGAAGCCGTGGCGGTACCCGCCGTTGACGTAGAAGTCGCCGTAGCGGACGAAGTCCGGGTCGACGACGATGTCCGCCGCCTCCAGCGCGCTGCGGTAGCCGTCGACCCTGGCACGGCTGCACAGCATGGTCGTCGGCCCGGAGATGACCGCGATCCGGCGGTGCCCGAGTCCGAGCAGGTGCCGGGTCGCGGCCAGGCCACCGGCCCAGTTCGCCGATCCCACGGTGGGCACACCGGGCGGCGGCTCACCGGCGGTGTCCACGAAGACGAACGGGATGTTGCGGGTGGTGAGCTGACGCCGCTGCTCGGCGTCCAGCCCGGCCAGCACCAGGATGACGCCGAGCGGACGCCGGGCCAGGAGGTCGTCGAACCACTCGCGGCGCGGCCGGTGCTCACCACCCAGCTCGGACAGCACGACGGCCGCCCGCTCGTTGGCGGCGGCCAGCTCGACCCCGCGGATGATCTCCGTCGACCAGGCCGAGTTCATCTCGTGGAAGACCAGGTCGATGAGGGCGGGCCGGGACGACTGGCGTGCCCGCCGTCGCCGGTACCGGTGCTGCTCGATGACGCTCTCCACCCGGGCACGAGTGTCGGCGGCGACGTCCGGACGTCCGTTGAGCACCTTGGAGACGGTCGGGATGGACACGCCCGCCTCGGCCGCGATGGACGAGATGGACACGGTGCCCTTCACCGCCTTCTCCGGCCCGGCACCGGCGTCCGGTTCGGTCGACGAACTCATGCTGCCCCCTAGGTCGCGCGCGGCCCGCGCACAGCGTCATGCCGATCCCGAAAGCCTCTAAAGTTTCGGCGGCCGAGCGTAAAGGTTCGACTCTTCGACGGCCAGCATGGCATCCGAACGCCTCATTGAGAACTGAAATTGTTCAGGTCCGTGAACCTGATCTGAACCTCCGTGACAGGCGGTGAACTGCGGAGATATCGAACTGGCACGAACTGTTGACGTCTTGCGGAGATCCCCCTACGTTCACCCCACCGGATCGGCATGTCGGAAGTTGCTTCGATAGTTTCGGTCTTCACGAGGACGTGAGCGGGGGTTTCTGGTCAATGATGAACAGGACGACGGGCGTCGCGGCAGCGCCGGCGGGCGACGCCGTCAGGACGGCCGCCGACCGGCCTAGCGCGGTCTGGCAGGACGTCGGCCTGCCGGTCACCGAGCGGGTCGAAGCGCTTGTGGACGCGATGACGCTCGAAGAGAAGCTGGCCCAGCTCGTCGGGGTGTGGGTCGGCGCCGATCCCGAAGGCGGTGAGGTCGCGCCGCACCAGAACGACATGACCGGCGACCCGGTGGTGTGGAACGAGGTCATCGCGGACGGGCTCGGCCAGCTCACCCGCCCGTTCGGCACCCGGCCGGTCGATCCGGTGGCCGGCGCCCGCTCGCTCGCCCTGTCCCAGGAACAGGTCGCGGCCGCCAACCGGTTCGGCATCCCGGCGCTGGTGCACGAGGAGTGCCTCACCGGCTTCGCCGCGTGGCAGGCCACCGCGTACCCCGCCCCCCTCGCCTGGGGCGCGTCGTTCGACCCCGCGCTGGTCACCGAGATGGCGGGCCTGATCGGCCGCTCGATGCGCGCCGCGGGCGTGCACCAGGGTCTGGCGCCCGTCCTCGACGTCACGCGCGACTACCGCTGGGGCCGCACCGAAGAGACCATCGGCGAGGACCCGTACCTCGTCGGCACGGTGGGCACTGCCTACGTGCGCGGTCTCGAGGAGTCCGGGATCGTCGCCACGCTGAAGCACTTCGCCGGCTACTCGGCCTCACGGGCCGGGCGCAACCTCGCGCCCGTGTCCATCGGTCCCCGCGAGTTCGCCGACGTGATCCTGCCGCCGTTCGAGATGGCCGTGCACGACGGCGGCGTCCGGTCGGTCATGCACTCCTACAGCGACGTCGACGGCGTGCCGTCCGCGGCCGACGCCCGGCTGCTCACCACCTTGCTGCGCGACACCTGGGGCTTCGACGGCACCGTGGTCGCCGACTACTTCGCGGTCAAGTTCCTCCAGACGCTGCACGGCGTGGCCGAGGACGAGTCGCACGCCGCCGCGCTGGCCCTGGGCGCGGGCGTGGACGTCGAGCTGCCGACCGTGCGGTGCTACGGCGCGCCGCTGCTCGAAGCGGTCAGGCGCGGCGACGTGGACGAATCCCTGGTGGACCGCGCGTTGCGCCGGGTGCTCCGGCAGAAGGTCGAACTCGGCCTGCTCGACCCGGACTGGTCGGCGCTGCCGGCGGACGTCGACGAGCTGCGGCTGGATTCGCCGCACGCGCAGGACGTCGCGCTGCGCCTGGCGCGGGAGTCCGTGGTGCTGCTGGCCAACGACGGCGTCCTGCCGCTGCGCCCCGATGCCCGGCTCGCGGTGGTCGGCCCGCTCGCGGACGACCCGATGGCGATGCTCGGCTGCTACTCGTTCCCGGCGCACATCGGCGTGCACCACCGGGACATGGCGCTGGGCCTGGAGATCCCGACCGTCCTCACCGCGCTGCGGGACGCGGTGGACAGCGTCACCTACGCCCGTGGCTGTGAAGTCATCGGCGAGAGCACGCCCGAGGACATGGCCGCCGCGGTGGCCGCCGCCTCGGACGCGGACGTGTGCGTCGTGGCCGTGGGCGACCTGGCGGGCCTGTTCGGGCGCGGCACGTCGGGTGAGGGGTGCGACGCGACCGAGCTCGTCCTCCCCGGCGGGCAGGCGGACCTGGTCCGGGCGGTCGTCGCGACCGGCACGCCGGTGGTGCTGCTGCTGATCACGGGACGGCCGTACGCGATCGGCGACCTGGCCGGCACGGCGGCGGCGACGGTGCAGACGTTCTTCCCCGGTCAGCTCGGTGGCCTGGCCATCGCGGACGTCCTCACCGGCGCGGTCTCGCCGTCGGGCCGGCTGCCGGTCGGCATCCCCGGTGACGCGTCCGGCCAGCCCGGCACCTACCTGTCCGCGCCGCTGGGGCGGCGCAGCGGGGTGTCCAACGTCGACCCGACCCCGGCGTTCCCGTTCGGGCACGGGCTGGGCTACGACGCGTTCACCTGGTCGGCGGCGCGCGTGGTCGGCGGCGACCGGCCGTGGGCCACCGACGGCGAGGTCGAGGTCGAACTCGACGTGCGCAACCCAGGCGACCGCGCCGGCACCGACGTGGTGCAGCTGTACCTGCACGACCCCGTCGCACAGGTGACGCGCCCGGTGGTACGGCTCGTCGGGTACGCGCGGGTGCCGCTGGACGGCGGCGCGTCGGCCCGCGTGACGTTCCGCGTCCCGGCCGACGTCACGTCGTTCACCGGCCTGGACGGACGGCGCGTGGTGGAACCGGGCGCGGTGCAGCTGCGCGTGTCGCGGTCCAGCGCCGACGTGCACGAAGCGGTCGATCTGCGGCTCGTGGGTCCGCTGCGCGAGGTCGACCACACGCGGCGGCGGCTCACCGACGTGTCGGTCACCCACGAGGAGGTGGAGCGAGCATGACCACCCAGGTCCGCGAACCAGCCGCCGAAGCGGCGCCGACCGGGAAACCGCCGAAGGCCCCGAGAACGCCCCGGTACAAGACGACCTGGCGCAAGGCGTGGAAGCGCGACTGGCAGCTCTACACGCTGGTCATCGTCCCGCTGCTGTTCTTCCTCGTCTTCCGCTACGCGCCGATGCTCGGCAACGTCATCGCGTTCCGCAAGTTCATTCCGGGCGGCAGCATCTACGGCGAGACGTGGGTGGGTCTGCGTTACGTCAAGATGTTCATCAACGACCCGAACTTCTGGGAGGTCTTCGGCAACACGATGGCACTGGGCGCGCTCAGCCTGGTGTTCGTGTTCCCGCTGCCGATCGTGCTGGCGCTGCTGCTCAACGAGGTCCGCTCGCGCTACTTCAAGCGGTTCGTGCAGACGGTGTCCTACCTGCCGCACTTCCTCTCCATCGTGATCGTGGCCGGCATGGTCATGCAGCTGGTGTCACTGGAGGGCACGGTCAACCAGGTCGTCCGCGCGTTCGGCGGCGAGCCCACCTCGTTCATCCAGGAGCCGGACTGGTTCCGCTCGATCTACGTCTCCTCCGAGATCTGGCAGACCGTCGGCTGGGGCACGATCCTCTACCTGGCCGCGCTGACCACGATCGACACCCAGCTCTACGAGGCGGCCCGGATCGACGGCGCGAACCGCTGGCAGCAGACGTGGCACGTGACGCTGCCCGGCATCCGGCCGACGATGATCACCCTGCTGATCCTCAACATCGGCACGTTCATGGCGGTCGGGTTCGAGAAGGTCCTGCTGCTGTACAACCCGCTGACCTACCCGACCGCGGACGTCATCTCGACCTACCTCTACCGGGTCGGCCTGGTGTCCAACAACTTCAGCTACGCCGCCGCGATCGGCCTGTTCGAGTCGATCATCGGCCTCACGCTGATCCTGTCCGCCAACGCGATCTCGCGCCGCACAGTGGGGACGAGCCTGTGGTGACCACCGACCCTACCGCTCTCGCGGCCCGGCTCGACAAGCCCGCCGGACCACGCCGCACCTCCCTGGACGACTCGCGCGGCTACCGGATCTTCCGGGTCGTCAACGTCGTGGTGCTGCTCGGCGTGGTCGTGGTGACGCTGTACCCGTTCGTCAACATCGTGGCGCAGTCGTTCAGCAGCGAGGTCTTCATCCGCACCGGCCAGGTGAACCTGGTGCCGCGCGGGTTCAACTTCGACACCTACAGGCTCGTCGCGTCCGACCCGGTGTTCTGGAACAGCTACCTCAACACCGTCCTGTACACGGTGACGGCCACCGCCATCTCGATCGTGCTCACCACGATCTACGCGTACGTGCTGTCGAAGCACAAGCTGAAGGGCCGCGGCCTGCTCGTCGGCATCGCGGTGTTCACCATGTTCTTCAACGGCGGCCTGATCCCGAACTACGTGCTGGTGAACGGGCTCGGGATGACCAACACGATCTGGGCGATCGTGCTGCCGAACGCGATCAGCGTGTTCAACCTGCTGGTCATGAAGGCGTTCTTCGAGAGCCTGCCGACGGAACTGGAGGAGGCCGCGGCGATCGACGGCCTCAACACCTACGGCATCCTGCTGAAGATCGTGCTGCCGCTGTCTAAGGCCGTGCTCGCGACCATGATCCTGTTCTACGCGGTAGCGAACTGGAACTCGTGGTTCCAGGCGTTCCTCTACCTCGACCGGGCGGACCTGTTCCCGGTCACCGTGTACCTGCGGAACATGATCGCGGGCGCCACCTCGGCGACGTCGGTCGGCGCCGTGGAGACCAACGCGGTGGCGATCTCCGCGAACATCAAGGCTGTGACGATGGTGCTGACCGTGCTGCCCATCGTTGTCGTTTATCCCTTCATCCAGCGCTATTTCGTGTCGGGCGTGATGCTCGGCGCGGTCAAGCAGTAGCGCGCCTCCGAGTTGACGACGGTGTCAGACACCCGAGGAGAGAGCACGATGCGATCAAACTGGAAGCGCACGCTTCTGACTCTTGTGGCGGGCAGCCTCGTGGTCAGCGTGGCGGCGTGCAGTGAAGAAGACCCGGCCTCGACCGGGGTCGACCTGGACGGCAAGAAGGTCGCCGCCATGGCCGAGTACAAGGCGGGTGACCAGTTCAAGGCGACCGAGCCGCTGGACGTCAGCCTGCTGTACCTCGACCAGGCCCACTACCCGATGAAGGAGGACTGGGCGATCTGGAAGGAGATCTCCCAGCGGACCAACATCACGCTCAAGCCGACGGTCGTGCCCTACAGCGACTACGACCAGAAGCGCGGGCTGCTGATCAGCTCGGGCGACGCGCCGACGATCATCTCCAAGACCTACCCCGGTCAGGAGGCGCCGTTCGTGTCGTCCGGCGCGATCCTCCCGGTGAGCGACTACCTCGACCTGATGCCGAACTTCAAGGCGAAGATCGACAAGTGGAAGCTCCAGCCGGAGCTGAACACGCTGCGCCAGGAGGACGGCAAGTTCTACCTGCTGCCCGGCGTGCACGAGAACGTGTGGCAGGACTACACCCTGGCGTTCCGCACCGACGAGCTCCAGCGCCTGAACCTGAAGGCCCCGAAGGACTGGGACGAGGTCTACACCGTCCTGAAGGCCATCAAGGCCGCGAACCCGGACAGCTACCCGCTGTCGGACCGGTTCGAGGGCAAGTCGATCCTCAACTACGCGGGCCAGACCTTCGGCACCCAGGCCGGTTGGGGCTACAACAACGCCACCTGGAACGAGTCGGAGCAGAAGTTCGACTTCACGAGTGCGACGCCCGAGTACAAGGCGTTGATCGAGTACTTCCGCAAGCTCGTCGCCGAAGGCCTGATGGACCCGGAGAGCTTCACGCAGAAGGATGACGCGGCGATCCAGAAGTTCGCCAGCGGCATGTCGTTCGCGATCAGCAGCAACGCGCAGAACATCGTCAACGACTACCGGCCGAACGTCTCCAAGATCGCCGGCGCCACGGTGGCGAAGATCCCGCTGCCCGCAGGCCCGAAGGGCGACGTCATCCGCGGCACGCGCCTGGAGAACGGCCTGATGGTCTCGGCCAAGATCGCCGAGAGCGACAAGTTCGTCGCCACGATGCAGTTCATCGACTGGCTGTGGTACTCCGACGAGGCGCAGGAACTCGTCAAGTGGGGCGTGCCCGGCACGACCTACGAGAAGGACGCCTCCGGCAAGCGGACGCTCAAGCCCGACGTGGCGTTCGGCGGCATGAACGTCGGCGCGGCGAAGAACCTCCAGCGTGACTTCGGCTTCCAGGGCGGTGTGTTCGCGTACGGCGGTCCCACCGAGCTGCTCCAGTCCATGTTCACCGAGGAGGAGCTCGCGTTCCAGAAGACGATGGCGGACAAGAAGGTGATCGCGCTCGCCCCGCCGGCGCCGCTGAGCGAGGAGGAGCGCGAGCGCGCCACCCTGTGGGAGTCCCCGCTGAAGGACCTCGTCACGCAGTCGACGCTCCAGTTCATCCTCGGCAGCCGCGACATCTCCACGTGGGACGCGTACGTCAAGGAGCTGGACGCCAAGGGCATGACCCAGTTCATCGACGTGGTGAACGGCGCTCACAAGCGGTACAAGGAGAAGAACGGCTGATCCGCTCCGGGTCCGGCCACGGCACGTGCTGTGGCCGGACCTGTGTCCGATGGCCGCTGCTCCGCGAACGGCGGCCGGGTCCGCCCGGGAAGTCCGCAGTACTGGAGGGTTTGTGAACCACACCGTCGTCCCCGGTGAGCCGATCGGGCGCCTGTCCGAGTCCTGGCGGCACTGCGTGGGCACCGGCAGGCTGAACCTGGCGCTGCGCGCCGACTACCAGGACTCCCTGGCCATGGTCCAGCGGGACATCGGTTTCCGCTACATCCGGGGTCACGGGCTGCTGTCCGACGAC
This sequence comes from Saccharothrix sp. NRRL B-16314, assembly GCF_000716595.1. GTDB lineage: Bacteria > Actinomycetota > Actinomycetes > Mycobacteriales > Pseudonocardiaceae > Actinosynnema. The sequence goes on along the minus strand of NZ_JNXC01000016.1, from coordinate 34,752 downwards.
ATGGGCCTGCACCGGGTGTCCGGTGGTCGGGTCCGGTACTCGTTCACGTACGTGGACCAGGTGTTCGACCGGTTCCTGGAGCTGGGCCTGCGGCCGTTCGTCGAGCTGGGGTTCATGCCGACCGCGCTCGCCTCGGGTGAGGACACCGTGTTCTGGTGGAAGGGCAACATCACCCCGCCGACCGACCCGGACGAGTGGGCCGCGCTCGTGCGGGCGCTCCTGCGGCACCTGATCGACCGGTACGGCCTGGACGAGGTGCGCACCTGGCCGATCGAGGTGTGGAACGAGCCGAACCTCGTCAACTTCTGGAAGGACGCCGACCAGGAGGCCTACTTCCGCCTCTACGAGACCACCGCGCGGACCGTCAAGGACGTGGACGCCCGGCTCCAGGTGGGTGGTCCCGCCATCTCCCCCGGCTCGGACGAATGGTGGGCGCCGTTCGCGGACTTCGTCACCCGGCGGGACGTGCCGATCGACTTCGTCAGCCGGCACGCGTACACGTCCGGGCCGGCGCAGCACGTGCCGTTCGGCACCTACCAGACGCTGACCGCGCCGGAGCTGCTGCTGGACCAGTTCGACGCGCCGCGCAGGCACCTCGCGGGCACGGCGCTGGCCGGCCTGCCGGTGCACATCACCGAGTTCAACTCGTCGTACCGGCCGGACAACCCGATCCACGACACCGCCTACAACGCCGCCTACCTCGCGCCCGTGCTCACCGGCGGCACGGAGCTGGTCGACTCGTACTCCTACTGGACGTTCTGCGACGTCTTCGAGGAGGAGAACGTGCCGACGTCCCTGTTCCACGGCGGTTTCGGGCTGCTCACGCACCGGCAGGTGCCGAAGCCCACCTACCACCTGTACACGTTCATGGCCCGGATGGGCTCGCACGTGCTGGCGCGCGGCGACGACCACCTGGTGTGCGCCACCGACGACGGCCGCGTCACGGTGCTGGCGTGGCAGCCGGTCGGCGGCACCGACGCGCCGGACGCCCTCGAGCGGCACGAGGTGCGGCTGTCGGTCCCGCTGACCGGGCCGCGCGCGTTCGTCCGCCGGGAGCGGGTGAACGAGCACGACGGCAACGCGTTCGGCGCGTGGCGTGAGCTCGGCCGGCCGCGGTCGCCCGACCGGCGGACGATCGAGGTCCTGCGCGACTGCGCGCGCCCGGCCGTGGAGCACCGGTCGGCGGCGGTGGAAGGTGGTCGGGTGCTGCTCGACCTGGCACTGTCGCGCCACGAGGTGACGTTCGTCGAGCTGATCCCCGTCGAGCCCGAGGAGCACGTCGGCTTGGACGACCGGCGGCTGCTCGGCGGGTCCGACGACCGCCTCGTCGCGGAGCACGAGAGGTGAGGGCGATGGCGACGACACCGGGGCGCGGCGATCCGGCGGACGAGATCGGCAAGGGCGTCCTGTCCCGCGCGTCGGCCGTCGTGTACTGGTTCGTCGTCATCGAGGTGCTGCTCCTGCTGACGGCCGGTCCGCCGTTGCTGCTGGTGGTGTTCCTGGTCGGAGAGGCGGGCAACGCGCCGTTGATCGGGCTGTGCTTCGCCCCGCTGGCACCCGCGCTGTCGGCGGCGCTGTTCGCGTGGCGGGTCTTCCTGGACGACCGGGACCTGTCCCCCGCACGGCACTTCTGGCGCGGCTACCGGCTCAACCTGCTGGACGTGCTGCGCTGGTGGCTGCCCACCCTGGCGGTGCTGACGGTCATCGGCTTCAGCCTGGCGAACCTCGGTGTGGCCGGCGTGCCCGCGGGGTACGGGCTGGTGCTCGTCGTGATCGCGGTGGCGGTGCTGCTGTGGTCGTGCCACGCGCTGGTGCTGTCCTCCGCGCTGGCGCTGCGCACCCGCGACACCGCCCGGTTGGCGTCGTACTACCTCGCCGCCCGACCGGCGTGCACGCTCGGCACGTTGTCGCTGCTCATCGCGGCCGGCGGGCTGGTCGTGCTCACCTCGGACTGGGTGCTCGCGCTGCTCGCCTCCCCGTTCGCCCTCCTCCTCCTGCGCAACGCCGACCCGGTGCTGCGGGACGCCACCGAGAGGTTCACCGCGTGACCCGGCAGAACGTGCCCGTCAAGATCGGTTACGGCGGCGACTACAACCCCGAGCAGTGGCCCCGCGAGGTGTGGGACCGGGACTACGCCGCGTTCTCGGCGGCGGGGATCGACACCGTGACCGTCGGCGTGTTCGCGTGGGCGCACCTCCAGCCCGCCGAGGACCGGTACGACTTCACGGAGTTGGACGCGATCGTGGCGCGGGCCACGGCCGAGGGGATGCGGATCGTGCTCGCCACCCCGAGCGGCGCGATGCCGCCGTGGCTGGCGCACGAGTACCCGGAGGCGTGCCGGGTCGACTTCGACGGACGGCGGCACGTGTACGGGCAGCGACACAACGCGTGCCCGTCGTCGCCCGACTTCCGCCGCCTCTCGGTGGCGATGGCGGGGCGGCTCGCCGAGCGGTACGGGGACAACCCGGCGGTCATCGCCTGGCACGTGGGCAACGAGTACGGCGGCGCGTGCTGGTGCCCGCGGTGCGGCGAGGCGTTCCGGGACTGGCTGGGCAGGCGCTACGGCACCCTGGACCGGCTCAACGACGCGTGGAACACGACGTTCTGGTCGCACACGTTCACCGACTGGGCGCAGATCCAGCCGCCGAACACGCTGTCCGAGCACTGGCGCGGGCCGGACCACACGGCGTTCCAGGGCATCACGCTGGACTACCGGCGGTTCATGTCCGACGCGTTGCTGGGCGGGTTCGTGGCGGAGAAGGCGGCGATCCGCGAGCACTCGCCGCACACGGCCGTGACGACCAACATGATGGGCCTGTACCAGCCGATCGACTACCACCGGTGGGCGCCGCACCTGGACTTCGCGTCGTGGGACAACTACCCGCCCGAGGACCCGTCCGCGTCCCGCACGGCCGCGCGGATGGCGTTGGCGCACCGGTTGATGCGCGGGCTGCGCGACGGCGAGCCGTTCTGGGTCATGGAGCAGACGCCGTCGGTGACCGCGAGCCGGAACGTCAACTCCGTCAAGCGGCCGGGGGTGCTGCGGCTGTGGTCGTGGCAGTCCGTCGCGAACGGCGCGGACGCCGTCCTGTACTTCCAGCTGCGGCAGTCCCGCGGCGCGTGCGAGAAGTACCACGGCGCGGTGCTCGACCACGCGGGGCGGACGGACACGCGGGTGTTCCGCGAGGTCGCCGAGGTCGGTGCCGAGTTCGCCCGGGTCGGTGACGCGCTGCTCGGCGCGCGGACGCCGGCGCGGGTCGCGCTGCTGGTCGACTGGGACAGCTGGTGGGCCGTCGAGATGTCCGACGGGCCGAACCGCAACGTCCGCTACATGGACGTGCTGACGGCGTACCACCGGGCACTGTGGCAGGCGAACGCGTCACTGGACGTCGTGCCGGTGACGGCCGACCTCTCCGGCTACGACGTGGTCGTGGCGCCGTTGCTGCACATGGTGAAGGGCGACCTGGCGGACCGCGTCACGGCGTTCGTCGAGGGTGGCGGGACGTTCGTGACCACGGCGCTGTCCGGTCGGGTGGACGAGGACGACAACGCGTTCCTGACCGACGTGCCCGGTCCGTTCGCCTCGCTGCTCGGGTTGCGGGTGGAGGAGACCGACGCGCAGCAGCCCGACGTGGTCAACCCGGTGACGCTGCTCGGAGCCGAGTTCGAGGCACGGCACGTGTTCGAAGTGGTCATCCCGGACGACGCGGAGGTGCTGGGCACCTACGGCGCGGACTTCTACGCCGGGACACCGGCCGTGACGCGGTCCACCCGAGGGCGTGGCAGCGCCTGGTACGTGGCGACGTTGCTGGACGACGCCGGTGTGGCGACCGTGGTCCGGCGGGCGCTGGACGAGCACGGGTTGGTCGGGCCGCTCGCCGACGAGCCGGACGTCGAGGTCACCGAACGGGTGTCACCGGACGGCGTCCGCCACGTGTTCGTGCTCAACCACGGCGAAGCGCGGACGGTGCGGTGCCCGGTCGACGGGACGAACCTGCTGGACGGTCGGGTGCTGCGGGCCGGTGACGCGGTGGAGCTGCCACCGGCCGCAGTCCTCGTGCTCCGTCAGTAGATCCGGCGGCCGTGTGCGTCGGGCACGCCCGACTTCCGCCGGAAGTACGTGTTCACCTGGTCACGCCATTCGGTCGCGCACCGCAGCTGCTCAGCGAGCAGTTCGGTGACGCGGCCGAAGACGTCGTCGGGGACACGCCCTGCCAAGCCCGCCCAAGTGGCCACCATCCGCTCCACCTCTTCGCAACCGGCGAAGTGCGTGTCGTAGATGTGCTGGATGACCGTGGTGCCGGAGTGCAGGACGTGCCCGTACGGCACGTGGTGGAAGAACAGCAGCAGCTCGTCCGGGCACGTCGCGGTCGACTCGTACAGGTCCCGCCACGGCGCCGGGTACTGGCCGGTGAAGCCCGTGCCCGTCGCCCGCGTGCGGTCGACGCCGACGCCGTCGCGGTCGGCGAAGTGGTAAGTGCCCCACTGTGAGTACTCGTAGCCGTCGACGGCCGGCCCGTAGTGGTCGCCGGGACTGACCATGAAGCCGACGCCCAGCGGCGCGGTGTAGCGCTCGTAGGTGAGCCACGAGCCGTCCATCAGCTCGTGCAACGCCTTGCCCACGCCCGGATCGGCGAACGTGAGGCCGATCCACTCGTCCAGCACGGCCTCCGGCGCGAGCCGGTCGTCCCACGCGAGCCTGCCGAAGCCGAAGAGGTTGGCCTGCGCCAACGGGTGTCCGGTCCAGAACGGCGAGTCGCCGACGTTCGACACGGCCACCACGCCGCCGCCGGGCGCGGACGCACGACCTGCGGCGATGTCCGCCACCGTGGGCTCACCACCGCCCCACGGCTGGAAACCGAGCATCTCGGACCACTGCGGCACCAGGTGGCACACGTGCTTCTGGTGCCCGGTGTACTCCTGCGTCACCTGCAACTCGACCGCGAGCCGGGTGCGGGGCATCGCGGCGACCACCGGTGTGATCGGCTCGCGCGTCTGGAAGTCCATCGGGCCGGCCTTCACCTGCACGACCACGTTCGGCTCGAACCTGCCGTCGAGCGGGGCGAAGTTGTCGTAGGCGGCACGCGCGCGGTCGGTCGTGCGGTCGCGCCAGTCCTGGCGGTGGTCGTAGACGAACGCGCGCCAGAACACCGTGCCGCCGAACGGCGCGAGCGCGCGGGCCAGCACGTTCGCGCCGTCGGCGTGGTCGCGGCCGTAGGCGAACGGGCCGGGCTGGCCCTCGGAGTCGGCTTTGACGACGTACCCGCCGAAGTCCGGGATCGCCGCGTACACGTCGGCCGTGGTGCGTGCCCACCACTCACCCACCGCCGGGTCGAGCGGGTCGGCGGTGGGCAGGCCGCCGAGCGTCACCGGGGCGGCGAAGCTCACCGACAGGTGCACCTTGATCCCGTGCGGGCGGAACACCTCGGCGAGCCGGACGACGTCCGGCAGCCGGTCGGTCAGCAGGAGGGCTTCGGGGCGGTGCACGTTGACGTTGTTGAGGCCCACGCGGTTGACGCCGATCGAGCCGAGCAGCCGCGCGTAGGCCCGTGCCCGCGTCAGGTCTTCGCGCACCACCCCGTCGTCGTAGAAGATCGAGCCGCCCGCGTACCCGCGTTCGACCTGGCCCATCACCGGGTGCACGGCGACGTTGTCCCAGTGGTCGAGCATCCGGACCGACTGGCGGGGCGCGTGCCGCTGGGGCTCCAGGGCTCCTTCAAAGGCCGACTCGCCCTGCCGCACCACGTGGTGGAAGCCGTAGAGCAGGCCGTTCCCGGTGACCGCGCGGACCGTCGTGGTGGAGTCGTTCCTGGCCACCACGAACGACTCCGGGTCTTCTTCACCGTCGTCCGGCGCGCACACCAGCTCCAAATCCGCCGGACCGTGGTCGACGAGCGCGCCGCCGTGCTCGGCCACGGCCGCCTCGACCTCGCCGCGCACGGTGGCGACCACCGGACCGTCACCGACGACCCGGACCCGCCGCGAACCGACCGGGCGGAGCGCGAACGCGGGCAGCCACACCGGGTGCACGCCCTCCGGGAGCGGTGTGACCGGTGTCCGGTCGTCCAAGGCTTCCGGTGGCGTCGTGCCGACCATGCGTGGTCCTCTCGCGTCGAGCTCGGTGACCACGTCAACCTATGACGATTCCGCTGTCCGGGCAAGGAAAACGCGCTCTCCCGGTGCGTCCACTCACGACAGTCGGGCTACGAAACTTTTGCGTGGCAAAGCCTCCGGTCGCGGGTCACGCGGACGTCGGCGCGAACAGGTCCAAGCGGACCGCGTCCGCCAGCGCCTGGTAGCCGGCCGGCGAGAGGTGCAGGTGGTCGCCCTCGTCATAGGCCCTGAGCAGGCTTTTCGGCTCCTCCGGGTCACGGGTGGCGGCGTCGAGGTCCAGCACGGCGTCGAACCGCCCCGAGGTCCGGACCCACTCGTTGACCGCCTGCCGCGACGCCTCGCGGTGACCGTCCGGATCGTCGTAGGCACTACCTCCCAGGGGTGTCAACGTGGCTCCGCACACGGCGATGCCACGGGCGTGGGCGCGTTCCACGACCTGCTCGTACGCGGCGACGAGGTCGTCCGTGACCTGCTTCTGCGCGGCGGGCGTCGGCGCGGCGGTGCCGATGTCGTTCACACCCTCGAACAGCACCAGCCACGTGACGCCGCCCAGTGCCAGCACATCGCGGTCCAGCCGGGCCAGCGCGCTCGGTCCGAGGCCTTGCCCGGCGACCTGGTTGCCGCCGATGCCCTGGTTGAGCACGGCGACGTCCGCTGTGGCCGGGTTCGACCGCAGCCGGTGCGCCAGAAGGTTCGGCCAGCGGTCGTTCCCGTTCGTGGTGGAGCCGCGGCCGTCCGTCAGGGAATCGCCCAGCGTCACCACGGCCGTGGTGGTGCGGGTCGACCACACCTCGACACCGCTGAGGAGGAACCAGTGGTCGACGGTGGTCGCTCCGGGCAGGTCGACGGCGTCGACGTGGTCGCCCCGCAGCAGGTGGGAGGTGGTGCGGGAGCCGGGGTGCGAGGTGAGCGCGTCGGCGGGCGACCCGTCGGCCAGGAACACCGTCACGGTCAGGTCCGCGTCCGGCGGCACCGCGAGGTCCACACCGTCCGACACAACCTGCGCGCCGACCGGCACGACGACCGACGTCCGCCCGTGGAAGGTGACGGGTCGGGTCGAGCCCGCTCTGACCGCGCTCTTGCCGACCTCTTCGGGGAACGCCACGGACACGGCGGTGAGGGTCAACGCGGTGCGGCCGAAGGCGTTGGAGAACCGCAGCCGCAGCCGGTCACCGCCGACGGACGCGCGGATCGTCTGCCGCACCGTGGCATCCGCCAGCGCCACACCGTCCCGGACGAACGGGTCGGGTGGCAGGTCGGCCGGGTTCGTCGGCTGGGGCGAGGAGACCCAGGTGTGCGCCCACCGGCCTGGCGGACGGGTTCCGAACGTGCTGTGGCTCATGGGTGACCGACCTCCGCGCTCGACGGCGTGACGGGCCCGATTAGAACACTGGGCGCGTGGCCCGAGGGAATGCACCGGGCCCGGCGCAGCGGTGCCCCGGTCCCCGACGATCACCTGTACGGGAGTTCCCCCAAGGCCCCGAGGAGAGCACATGCCCCGCTTGTCCAGGCTGTTCGCGGCGGTCGCCGCCGCGACCCTGGTCCTGTCCGGCACGGCTCACGCGCAGGACGACCCGTTGGTGGTCATCACCAGCCCGACCACCCACTCCAGCGCCGAGGTCGGCGTCCCGCTCCTGATCACCGGCAGCTCGCTGAGCCCGACGCCGGGCACGATCACCGCCACCGAGCTGACCTTCGACGGCGGGACGACGTGGGTGACCACCGAACGCCTGCGGGCCCTCGACGGCTTCCGGACCGACTGGCGGTACGTGCACACGCCGGACGTGGCCGGTGACGCGACGGTCACCGGTCGGGCCGTCACCGCGTCCGGGGCCGGGCCGACCGGCGCGGCCACGACCGTCCACATCGGAGGGGCGACCGCCCCGCAGCAGGTGCACTGCGAGATCCGCTGCGAGTTCATCACCCCGTACGCGGCCGTGGTCGACGATCCGGACGTCTTCCCGACGCCCGTCCCGGTCGAGCCGGACCGCGACTACGTGATCTCCTACTACACGCCGCAGGGCGGCTACGCGATGTCGGAGCACTACTTCACCGGCACGCTGGTGCAGGCGCCGTTCACCGCGCCCCACGACGGCACGCGCGGTGCGGGCGTGTACCGCTACGGCGGCGGGTTCCCGACCGACAGCCGGCACGACAGCACGTACTGGGTGCAGCCGGAGTTCCAGGGCTGACCTCCGGGGGCCGCGCCGACCGGCCGACCGCTCACTCGGCGCGGATGGCGGTCGCCTCCACCAGCGGGGTGATCACCAGGCCGAGGAGGCTCGCGGCGGTGGCGCTGGACAGCGCGATGCCCGAGCCGACCGGGCCGAGCGGCGTGCAGCCGAAGAACCGGCTGACGCCCGGCGTCTGGATCACCGCTCCGGGGCGGCGAACGAACCGAGACCCGCGACCAGCACCGACCGGTCCAGCCCGCCGGTGACGAGGGTCTGGCCGAGCCGGGTGCCGACCAGGGCGACCAGGGCGACCAGGGCCACGGTGCTCGCCCGGCGGGAGCGGCCGGTGAGGCGGGCCGCCGTCCACGCCGCCGTCGCGCCGAGCGTGGTGGTGATGGCGCGGGCGGTGGTGGCCCGGTTCAGCGCGCTGCCGAGGGACGAGGTCGGGCGTTCGCGCAGCAGGTCGGGCACCGACTCACCGGCGGGACGGCTCAACGCGATGGCCGGCGCGGGCGCGAGGTCGGTCAGCAGGTTGACCAGCCCCTTTGGGCAGGGCCGCCGGCCACGCGCAGGGGATCGATGCCGAGAACCTCCGCCGTGCCTGTCTTCCCGGACGGGTGGCGTCCTATGCCTCACGATCGGGGCGAGATCGCCACCGGCTCACTGGACGATCCGCTCCAACGCGGCCACCGCCGTGCCGACGCCGTCCTCGGCGCGCACCCGCTCCCCCAGCTCCCGGGCGGTCCTCGCCATCACCTCGTTGCCGACCACCACGTCGAGCGCGGCGGCCAGCCGGTCGACGGTGAGCCGACGTTGCGGCACGGGAGCCGCGCCCACGCCACGCCGGTGCGCCACCTCTCCCCAGAACGGCTGGTCCGCCACGAACGGGCACACGACCTGCGGACGCCCGGCGGTGAAGGCCGCACCCGTCGTGCCCGCGCCGCCGTGGTGCACGACCGCCGCCACGCGGGGGAACAGGCCGCGGTAGTCGATCTCGTCCACCACCAGCACGTCGTCGGCGGACGTCGCACCCGCCAGGGCGCCCCACCCCGCGGCCAGGATCGGCCGCACGCCCACCCGGCGGGCCGCTTCGACGACCACCTCGGCCAGCCTCGCCGGGTCGCTCCCGATCATCGAGCCGAACCCGACGGACACGGGCGGGCCACCACCGGCCGCCAGGAACTCCTCCACCCGCGCCGGCAGCGGCGTGCCGCCCGTCCCGGCCCAGTAGCCGGTGGTGAGCGCCGATTCGGGCCAGTCCGCGGGTCGCGGGATGACCGCCGGGCTGAACGCGTGCAGCACCGGTGCCGCCGTGCCGTCCACCGCCAGCGTCGGGTCGTGCCGACCGCGCCGCAGCGGCAGGCCGAGCGTCCCCTCGCGCCACTTGTCCACCACCCCGCCGAACGTCACCGCGGGCATCTTCATGCCGAGGTAGGTGGCCCGGTTCAGCGCGCCGGGAAGCCCGGCGGGCAGCGGCGCGCCCGGCCAGCGGAACTCACTGGTCGGCACGTACAGCGGCAACGGCAGCCCCAGCACGGCGGGCACGCCCAGCGCCTCGGCCACGTGCTGCCCGGCGATGATCTGTCCGTTGTGGACGACCAGGTCGAACGGCGCGCCTGCCATGGCGACCGCCCAGCAGTCCTCCAGCACCTTCGTGAACATGCCGGGCATCTCCCGCATCTGCCGCAGCCGGACGCGCAGACCGCCCTCGATCACCTCGCCCGCCCGGTCGTCGTCCATCACCCGGAGCGGACCGTCGTCCACGCCGGTGAACGGCACGCCGAACCCGTCCGCCAACGCGGTGAACCGGTGCGGCGCGGCGACCAGCGCGTCGTGGCCCGCCGCGCGCAACCCGCGCGCGAGTTCCAGGAACGGCTGCACGTCACCACGCGTGCCCAGCGTGAGCACCAGAACTTTCACCACTAGCCCCCAAGTCCGGACGGGCCGACCCCACGACCCCTCCGAATCCTGTTCTTCCCGACCGCCGCGGACAACGCCGCGCACCGGCCACTCGCCGTTCACCTTCCTTGCCGGTCACCGGCAAGGAAGGGATCGTCACGAGCGGGCGTCCGGCCAGCCGAGCAGCTTCGCGCCCAGGACCGCGACCTGGAGCGTGAAACCCTGCCCCGGGTCGTCCGCCGCGTAGCCGGTGAGCTCGCGGATGCGCTGCAGGCGGTACGTCACCGTGCGCACGCCCAGGTGCAGGTTCCGCGCGCACACCGTGGCGACCCGCCCGCACGCGAAGTAGGCGCCCAGCGTGTCCAGGAGCGGTCCCACGCCGCCGCGCGCCGACCTCAGCGGCTCCAGCACCTCGCCGACGAGGTCGGCGAGGGCCGCGCTGTCCCGCAGCAGCACCTGGTAGACGAGCAGGTCGGCGGCCTTGTGCAGGCGGCCGGGCAGGCCGAGCCGGTCGGCGATGTCCAGCGCGTACCGGGCCTGCTCGAACGACCGCACCGCACCGCCCGGACCCGACTGCGCCCGCCCGAGCCCGACCCGCCAGTCCGCCTCGACGCCCATCACGGCCGACACCTGGCGCACGAACTCCTCCGGCACGTCGGCCGGCAGTGCCGGCGCGACGCACACCAGCAGCCCGTCCTTCGTGGCGATCAGCACGTCGCGCGACCCCAGCCGCAGCTGCACGGCCGTCTCCACGTTCCTGGCCGCTTCGCCGCCGACCACGATCGGCTCGTCGGCCCGCATCGCCGCCACCACGTTGCTCGCGGCCAGCCGGAACCCGATCCGCTCCGCCCGTTCGGCGAGGTGCCCTACGTTGCGGCCGTCCAGCAGGTCGTCCACGAACTCGCGGCGGAAGGACTCCTCGCGGCGCACCGACCAGCGCTGCGCCTCCTCGTAGCCCTCGGCCAGCGCCGTGACGGCCGCGTCCGCCGCCCGGAACACCGCCTCGCCGACCGTCCGCACCGCGTCCGCGCCGACCGCGTCCCGCACCCCCGGCAACGACGACCAGGCCAGCCAGGTGGCGCTGAGGTACAGGTCGATCAGGTCGCGCAACGCCACGCCGTCGGCCGCCGCCCGCGCGCCGGCCTCGTGCCGGACCCTCAGCTGCTTCGCGCCCAGCTGGGCGCCGGTCGTGCTGAGCGCGGCCAGGTCCTCCAGGTAGCCGTCGAGCAGTTCGGCGGGCGTGCCCCTGGCGTCCCGGCTCGCGCGCAGCCCGAGGTCCACCACGTCGAACTCCACCGCACGCCTCGTTCGTGACATACCCCGAAGTCTTCCGTGGCCGACCCGTCGGTGGCGCGCGACCACCCCGGTTGCACGCGGTTGGGCGAGGCCGGCCACGGGACGCACTTGTTCTACCGCCGGCGTGCTCACCCGGCGGCTGATCGCCGAGCGGGGTTCCTCGTTCGTCGCGGTGGAGGGCGACCGGCCCCGACCGGACCACCGCCCTGCGCACGATGCCAACCCTGCGGGTGGACGCGCTGAACCGGAGACGTACCCGAGTGGTGCCTGAGCGTCACCGGTGACCCCGCTGTGCCCGGCTGTTGACCTCGAAAAACGAGAGGTTGATAACATCGTGTCACGGCAACCGCGTGCCGTCTGCTCGACGAGGATGGCACCGTGACCAAGGCACAGAGAATCGCAGCGGCGTGGGCGAACCTGCCCGCACCGGAGTTGACCGACCAGGTCCGTCTCCTGGTGAAGGCCCGGGACGCCTCCTCACGCGGCGTCTGGTCCGCCGTGCGCGAGAACCCCGTCATCGCCGCCCGCGTCCGCGGTGCGCTGGCGGGGTTGAAGGCCGAGTACCGCGGCCACCGCGACGAGGCGATGTGGCTGGTGTGGATCGCCCAGGTCCAGCAGCAGCTGGCCGTGCAGGCCGCCGCACCCGCGCCCGTCGCGGACGCCTCCGCCGACGAGGTCACGCCCGACGACGGCCCCACCGCCGAGGAGTGGGCCGCCCAGCACGAGACCGCACCGCGCCCGCCCAGCGACGCCCCACCGGTCCTGTTCCAGGAACCGCTCCCCTCGATGAAGTAGAAGCTCCCAGGTCAGACCGGCCGGTCCTGCGGCAGCCGGTCGCCATGACGACCGACGGACGCCACGATCCCCGCCGGGTGGCACTCCCCGCGATCACCCCGATCAGGCGCGCTCGGCGGGAACGCCGCCACCGGCCGCCGTGCCCGACAACCCCTGGTCCGGCCGCCGGCTCGGGACGGCGTCGAGCCCCCGTGCCGCCGGGGAAGTGGCCGGGCGCACAGGCCGGCAGACCGGTACGGGTCTCGCGGTGGGCCGGTGTCCGGGCGATGATGCGGGTGGCCGGACGGGTGGGCCGGCGGACGCGGGGGGCGGCGGTGGGTTCGACCGGGCGGGTCGTGAGCCAGGACCAGGTGTTGCACGGTGCCTGCCGGTTCTTCCTGCGGCACGGCGGGGTCGACATGGACGGGCTCGCGTCGAGCCTCGCCATCAGCCGGGCCACGCTCTACCGGGTCGTGCACAGCCGTGACGGGCTGCTCGGCGACGTGCTGTGGGTGCTCGCCGACCGCGTCCTGGCGCGGGCCCGGCGCGAGCGCACGAACGGCGGCGTCGAAGGCGTCCTGGAGGTCACCCGGCGGTTCGTCGGCCAGTTGCGGGCGGCGGGACCGTTCCGCGCGTTCCTGAGCGGCGAGCCGGAGACCGCGGCGCGGGTGTTGTTCAACGCGTCCGGCGGGGTGCACCGGCGCGCGGTGTCCGCGCAGAAGGAGATCCTGCTCGAAGTCGACGGCGGGCCGTGGTCGACCGCCGCGCTCGACCAGGTGGCGTTCCTCTACGTCCGGATCGTGGAGTCCGCGCTCTACGCCGAGCTGCTCACCGGCTCGCCGCTCGACCCGGAGCTGGCCGAGCGGGCCGCCCGGACGGTCCTCCTCCAGCACCGCTGAGCCCGCTGCGACAGCGGTCTCACGATCACCGCGCGTTCTGGTGCGGGCCGTCCGGCCCTGGCTACGGTCGGCGGTGCCCTCCACCCCCCATCGCTGTGGGAGCCGGTATGTCCCTATCCCCGTGGCGGCGACTCGGTCTGGTCGTGGCCGCCCTCGTCCTCCTCGTCCCGACCCCCGCCGCTTCCGCCGATCCCGACCCCGCGTCCGGGCCGCAGCTCGTCGGCCCGCTGCCCGGCGCCGTTCCGGGTGACCGGCTCGCGGACCGGATCGAGGACACCTACCCGTTCTTCTCCACCCCCGCCGACCTGGCCGCTGCCGGTTACGTCGAAGAGGAGTTCCACCTCTCCGGCACGGCCGACGGCTGGGCGGTCGACGGCACGCAAGTCGCCACGGACGTGCCGTACACGACCCGGATCATCGTGCGGCGGCCCGTGCAGGCACGGCACTTCAGCGGGACCACGCTGGTCGAGTGGCAGAACGTCACCGCCGGGTACGACCTGGACGCGTTGTGGCACACCGAGTCGGTCGTCCGGGCGGGTCACGCCTGGGTCGGCGTGTCCGCGCAGCGGGTCGGCGTCGACCAGCTCCGCGGCTGGAGTCCGGCCCGGTACGGCGGCCTCGACGTGACCGGCGGCGGCCGGTTCACCGCCGACGAGCTGTCCTACGACATCTTCACCCAGGCGGGCCGCGCGGTCGGGAAAGCGTTGGGAGGACTGCGAACCAGGACTTCGCTCGCCATCGGCGCGTCGCAGTCCGCGGTCAGGATGACCGTGCTGTACGACCGGGTCCTGCCGCAGCAGCAGCCGGTCTTCGACGGTTACGGCTTCATCGTCGGTCCCGCGCCGACGCGGGCCGGTGCGGAACCCGTCTTCCAGGTGCTGTCCGAGACCGACGTGCGCACCGCGCAACGCCCGGCCGACACCGACCGGTTCCGCCGCTGGGAGGTGGCGGGCTCGGCGCACTCCGGCCACGAGGGTCAGGCCTACCGCACGCCGATCTCCGAGCGGGACCTCGGCGGCGCGCCCCAGTACGACTGCGACCGGCCGCCGTTCAGCCGGATCCCGCTGCACCACGTCACCGCCGCGTCCTACGACCACCTGCGGCGGTGGGTCGAGCGGGGCACGCCGCCGCCGACCGCACGTCCGCTGGAGTTCGAGCCGGACGGCGTCACCAAGAAGCGCGACGCGCTGGGCATCGCCCTCGGCGGCATCCGGTTGTCGCAGGTGTCCGCGCCCAGGGCGGTGAACACGGGTGACAACACCGGCGAGACGTTCTGCCGGTTGTTCGGCACGCACGTGCCGTTCGACGCGGAGACGTTGACCCGGCTCTACCCGAACCGCGGTGACTACCTGCACCGCGTCGTGACGGCCGACGCCGCCAACGTGCACGCGGGCTACCTGCTGCCCGCCGACGCACGGCGGAACCTCGCGGACGCCCTGGCCACCGGAGGACGGCGATGAAGGTCTTGGCACTGGTCCTGGCCCTCGTGGCGACGACCGTCGCTCCAGCTCACGCCGCCGAGCTCACGCCCGTCGTGTTCGTGCACGGCCAGCAGGGCTCGGCCCAGCAGTGGCAGTCCAACGCTAAACGGTTCTCCGGCAACGGTTACCCGGACGCGCTGCTCCACGCCTACGAGTACGACACCACCATCCCGACCAACGACCAGGCCGTCGCCGACCTCGAAGTGTTCATCGCCGGGGTGCGGGCGCGAACCGGAGCGTCCACAGTGGACGTGATCGCGCATTCCCGTGGCACGACGGTGATGCACGCGTACCTGGCCTCACCGGAGCGGGCCGCGTCGGTGCGGAGGTACGTCAACGTCGACGGGCGTTCGAGTGCCACACCGCCCGGTGGCGTGCCGACGCTCGCGCTGTGGGGCAGTTTGCAGCCCAACGGCTCGATCGGCGGTGCGACGAACGTGTACCTCACCACACTGGGGCACACCGAGACCACCACGTCGGCGGACGGTTTCGCGCACATGTACCGGTTCCTGCGCGGCCGGCCGGCGTTGACGACCTGGGTGGTGCCGGAACCACCCGGCCGGGTGGAGATCGCGGGCCGGGCGGCGTACTTCCCGCAGAACGCGGGCGTGGAAGCCGTGCTGCGGGTCTGGGAACTCGACGCCTCGACCGGCGCCCGGCGTGGTGGGCCGCGGCACACCGTGCGGACGGGCGCGGACGGCTCCTTCGGCCCGTTGCCCGTCAACGGTCTCAAGCACTACGAACTGGTGTTGCAGCGGGAAGGGCAGCAGACGGCCCACTTCTACTTCGAGCCGTTCGAGCGCAGCGACCGGTTCGTGCGGTTGCAGGTCTCGCGCCCGGGCGGCATCGCGGACCACGTCGACCGGTGCCCGGGACACACCGCGCTGACCGTCATCCGCAACCGCGAGTGGTGGTCCGACCAGCCCGACTCCGACCGGCTGGCGTTCAACGGCGTCGACGTCATGGAGGGGGCCGTCTCACCCCGCGCCCGCCAGGTCCTCGCCGCGTTCGTGTTCGACGACGGCTGCGACCGCGCGTCCACGCCGGGTGTCGCGCTGCCGCCGTTCGCCGGCCTGCCGTTCCTGACCGCGGTGGACACCTACCTGCCCGCGCGGCCCGACGCCGCCGACCCGATCCGCGTCACCCAGACCGCACGCGGCACCGGTGGCCGGTCGCGGACGATCGCGGTGCCGAACTGGCCCTCCGACGGCCACTCGGTCTCCGTGCAGTTCAAGGACTACCTGGACGTGGGAGGGCGGCACGTGACGCGGTCGTGACGGCCCGCGCACGGCACTGATTTCGGTGTTGGGCAGTCCCCCCGATCGGCTACGCTCCGCCCCGGTCGGGGGACTATCCATGTGGGGGGACAAGTGTTCCGTTCGGTGCGCGGACCCGGGGTCGCGTTTGTCGTGCTGGTGCTGCTGACGGCGTTGGCCGACGTGGTCGTGGCCGGGTGGGTCTGGCACGTGCGCGCGGTGCTGGACGGCTACCTCGACGGCCGGGTGAGCGACGCCGAGATCGAGCGGACGCTCGCGGCGGGCACGCTGATCGACCTCCCGGTCGTCGGGCTCTACCTGGCGGCGGGCGTCCTGTTCATCGTGTGGCTGTGGCGGGCCCGCTCGAACGCCGAACTGATCGCGCCGCACGAGCACAACTACCGCAAGTCGTGGGCGATCTGGGGCTGGCTGCCCATCGTCAACCTGTGGATCCCCCGCCGGTACACCCTGGACATCTGGCGGACCAGCCGACCCTTGACCGACGTCGGCCGGAGGCACTCGGTGGTCAACTGGTGGTGGGGGCTGTTCCTCACCTCCCAGGCGCTCGAGCGGATCGCGGGTCGGGTGCTGGCGAACGGCGAGACCCTGGAGGCGTTCACCGGCGGTGCGGCGCTGGCCACCGTGGCGGCCCTCCTCGGGGTGCCCGCCGCCGTGCTCGCGGTGGTGCTCGTGCGGCAGATCAGCGACTGGCAGTCCACGCCCGGGTTCCTCGCGCCGGTGGAACTGCTGTCGCAGCCGCTGGTGGGCTTGGCGCCCGTCGACCTGGGCCACCGGCCACCGACCATCGTCGCCCCGCCTCGCGACGACCCTCGGTGGAGCCGCCCGGAGTAGGGCTGGGCAGCACGCGCCCGACGGGTCGGGTGCCGCTCCGAGGCCCATACTCGATCGGGCCAGGTGCGGGATCCAACGCGGAGAGCGCTGCCGCCACGCCCGTTCGGAGGACCACATGCACTCCAGCTCCACCGCGACGCTCCGGCGGGAAGACCTGACCTCGCTTTTCTCCAGATCAGGTGAGGTTCGCGAGCGGATCGGGCTGGAGATCGAGAACGCGGTGGTCGACCCGGACACCGGGCGGGGCATCCCCTACTCGGCGCCGAACGGCATCCGCGACCTGCTCGAAGCGCTGCTGGTCGAGTTCGACGGCGAGCCGCTGCGCGACGACGGGCACCTGACCGGGCTCACCACCGGCACCGGGATGACCGTCACGCTGGAGCACGGGGGCGCGCTCGAATACGCGTCCGCGCCCACCTCCGACCTGGCGACGGCGGTGGCGGACATGCGTCACGTGATGGGGCGGTTCGCCGAGGTCGCCGGCCGGTTCGGCCACGCGGTCGTGCCCGGCGCGAACCTGCCGTTCGACCGCCTCCGCGACGTGTCGTGGGTGCCGAAGCCGCGGGGCGCCGTCATGCGCGAGCACTTCGACCGCCTCGGTGAGGACGGCGCGGAAGGGCCGGTGGTCATGGCGCTGACCCTGTCCACCCAGACCACCCTCGACTACACGTCGGCCGAGGACCTGGCCGAGAAGCTGCGGGTGCAGGTGGCCGCCTCGCCGGTCGTGTCCGCCCTGTTCGTCAACTCGCCGTTGGCGGGCGGCGAGGTGACCGGGTTGCGGTCGCGCCGGCGCAAGAGCTGGCTGAAGGCCGACCCGAGCCGCTGCGGCCTGCTCCGGGTCGGGCTGCGGGAGGCGATGGCGGTGGATGACTTCGTGGAGTGGGCGCTGGCCTTCCCGATGATCTACCGCCGAACGGCCGGAGGCTGCCACCCGGCGGGCGACCGCCCCTTCGGCGCGGTGCTGGAGGACGGGTTCCCGGACGGCAGCGCGCCGACGTGGGACGACTGGCTGTCCCACCTGTCCCAGCTGTGGACGGACGTGCGGGTGCGCGGCACGCTCGAACTCCGCGCGCCGGACGGTCCGCCCTACCCGCACATCCCGGCCGTGCCCGCGCTGTGGGTCGGCCTGACGTACCACCGGCCGTCCCGGCTCGCGGCCTGGGACCTGCTCCGCGGCTGCTCGGCCGACGCCCTGGAGCACACCATGCGGGAGCTGCCGGTCAAGGGTCTCTCGGCGATGGTCGGCGACGTGCCGGCGCGTGAACTGGGCGGTGAGCTGGTCCGGCTCGCGCGAGAAGGCCTGGCCGCCCGCGTCGAGGCCGGGCTGGAGCGCCCGGAAGTGCTCGGCTACCTCGACCCCATCGAGGAGGTCGTGGCCACCGGGACGACGTTCGCCGACCACGTCGTCCGCCGCTGGGAGGGCGAGTTCGACCGCGACCCGGCCCACTACGTCGCCGCGTTCCGGGTCTGACCGCCCGGTCTGGCGACCTCCTGCCGCCGGACCGCGTCACGCCGGCGGACGACGTGGTCAGGGCCGGTCGGCGGCCTGGTCACGTCCGGTCGGCGGTCGCGGGGTGAGTCGCTCGACCAGCTGGAGGCACAGGCGTCCGTTGTGGTAGCAGCACTTCCACATCCCGGCCGCCTCCCGGCGCAGCGGCGCGTTGTCCGGTCCCCTGGCGTAGAGCCACTCGCCGGTCGGCCGGGGGTCGATCATGCTGGTGGTGATGTAGTCCCAGGTGTCGCCCGCCAACGTGCGGAACGCCCGGTCACCGGTGCGCTCGTGCGCGTTGAGGAAGCCCACTACCGCCTCCGCCTGCACCCACCAGACGCGCGTCGCGTCCACCCGGCCCGTTACCGCCTCGTTGGCCACCGAGCCGTCCGCGAGCACCGCCCGCTCGGCCGTCGCCCTGGCCAGGCCCACGACCAGGTCCGGCAGGTCCGCGCCGATCTCCCGGGCCGCCTCGTCGACCAGCCAGCTCGCCTCGATGTCGTGGCCGAAGGACACCACGTCACCGAGTTCGCGCCAGTCGGCGTCCATGAACACCCGCAGCGACCGTCGGCTCGGGTCGTAGAGCCGGTCGCGGAACGTGTCCAGCAGAGCGGCGATGCGACCTGTCACGGCCGGCGTCGGAGCCACCACGTGGTACGCGGTCAGCGCTTCCAGGACGTGCAGGTGCGTGTTCATCGTGATGTCGGCGCGGTCGGCCTCACCGAGGAAGGCGTTCGGCTTGGCCGTCCAGGAACGGTCGAACTGCTCGCGGTACGCCCCGCTCGCCGGGTCGAACCCGACGCCGGTCACGATGTCGTGGATCTCCGTCGCCCGTGCGAGCGCGCCCTGGTCGGCGGTGGCGCGGTGGTACTCGCTGAACGCGTAGAGCGCGAACGCCTGGGCGTAGACGTGCTTGTCGGTGTCCGCCGGAGCACCGGTGTGGTCGACCGACCAGAACACCCCGCCGTGCTCCGCGTCGATGAGCCGATCCGTGATGAACCGGTACATGTCCTGCGCGGCGGACAGGTAGGACAGGTCACCGAAGTGCCGGTAGGCGGCCGAGAACGTCCACAGGAACCGGCAGGCCATCACCGCGCCCTTGTCCGCCGTGCGGTCGATCTCCAGGTCCGCGTCGACGTGGCCGTGGACGCCGCCGTGCTCGCGGTCCGCCAAGCCGAGCCAGAACGGCAGGATCCGGTGACGCAGCTCGGTGTCCGCGGCTTGGCGCAGCTCGTCGTCGCTCAACGTGTCACTCCAAGGTCTCCGGTGGTCCCGGACTCTAGCGGCCGGCCGACTTAACCGGTTTTTGGGACCGCCGGGCATTCGATCGCCGACCAGCAGTGCACGTATGGCTGTTACCGCTAACAGCATGCTCACCGATGAAGGTCTTGAGTCGACCACCGGACCGCTGTTAGCGTTAACAGAAGGAGCTACCGAGGAGAGGCAACGATGCCTGCTCGCCCACACCAGCCGACCGCGTCGTGGTGGCGCACCACCACGCGCGCCCGGACCGGCCTTGACGGCCTCGCCACGGTGCCCGCGCCGACCGCAGTCGGCCTGCGAGACGGCGACGACGTGATCCGCCTGGCGAAGTGCTCCCCCTCCTTCGCCAAGGGCGCGGGGTACGCGGGGCCAGAGCACATCCAGCCGACCTGATCCACCGCGAGTCCGGCTGTCTGCGGTGGCCCACCGCCGACAGCCGTTCCCGCGCAGTCCGCACGAGGAGAGGTATGACATGGCACAGCCCGTAGACCGGCGAGTTTTCCTCCGCGCCACGGCGTTGGCGGCGGCTGCTCCCCTGGTCGGGTCCACCGTCGTCGGTCGGGCGTCAGCGGCACCCGTGGCGGCGGCGGGTTCGGGGGCCGCGCTGCCCCCACCGGCGGCGTGGCGGGTGCGACCGTTCGCGTTGGACCAGGTGGCGCTCGGCAACAGCGTCTTCGCGGCCAAGCGCGACCTGATGCTCGACTACGGCCGCGGCTACGACGTGGACCGGTTGTTGCAGGTCTTCCGCGCCAACACCGGGCTGTCGACGCGCGGCGCGGTGGCGCCCGGCGGCTGGGAAGGGCTGGACGGCGAGGCCAACGGCAACCTGCGCGGCCACTACACCGGACACTTCCTGACCATGTTGTCCCAGGCCTACGCGGGCACCGGCGACGAGGTCTACGCCGACAAGATCCGCTACGCCGTCGGCGCGCTGGTCGAGGTGCGCGAGGCGTTGCAGGGCGACCCGGTGCTGCGCGCCGTGCCCGGGAAGTTCGGCACGGCGGTGGAGAACCCGCGCGGCAGCCACCAGATCTTCGACCTGCCGTCGACCGTGCTGGCGGGTTCACCGGCGGTCACGATCTCGGTGTGGGTCAAGCCGGAGCACGACAGCATGTGGGCGCGGGTGTTCGACTTCGGCAACGACGTCTCCCGCTACATGTTCCTGACCATCCGCAGCCACCTGAACCGGCCCCGCTTCGCGATCACCCCCAACGGGCCCGGAGCGGAGCAGGTGATCGACGGCGACGCTCCGCTGCCCGTAGGCCAGTGGAGCCACCTCGCGGTCACCATCGAGGGCGGCACCGGGTCGCTCTACGTCAACGGCACGCGCGTCGGCGTGAACCGGAACATGACGCACACCCCGGCCGCGCTGGGCGCGCTGCGCAACCACTGGCTCGGCAACTCCCAGTTCCCCTCCGACCCCGTGTTCGCGGGCGCGTTCGACCAGGTGGACATCTGGTCGCGAGCGCTGGGCGCCGACGAGATCGCCGCGCTCCAGCACACCCCCGCACGGGGCGACCTGGCGTCCTACTCGTTCGACGAGACGGGCGGCGCGACGATCGCCGACGCGTCCGGGCGCGGGCAGCACGCCACGTTCAAGCGCACGTGGGGCCGGCCGAGCCACCCCGGTTTCCTGGCGGCCTACCCCGAGACGCAGTTCATCACGCTGGAGTCGATGACCGCCGGCAACTACTTCGTCGTCTGGGCGCCGTACTACACCGCGCACAAGATCCTGCGCGGCCTGCTCGACGCCTACCTCAACACCGGCGACGAGCGGGCGCTCGACCTGGCCGGCGGTCTGTGCGACTGGATGCACTCGCGGCTGTCCAAGCTGCCCGAGGCCACGCTCCAGCGGATGTGGGGCATCTTCTCCAGCGGCGAGTTCGGCGGCATCGTCGAGGCGATCTGCGACCTGCACGCCATCACCGGCAAGGCCGAGCACCTGGAGCTGGCCCGGCTGTTCGACCTGGACCGGCTCATCGACTCGTGCGCGGCGGGCACCGACATCCTCGACGGGCTGCACGCCAACCAGCACATCCCGATCCTCACCGGCATGGTGCGTCTGCACGACGAGACCGGCGAGCAGCGGTACCTGACGGCGGCGCGGAAGTTCTGGGACATGGTCGTGCCGACCCGCATGTACAGCATCGGCGGCACGAGCACGGCGGAGTTCTGGCGGGCGCGCGGCAGCATCGTCGGGACGTTGAGCGAGACCAACGCCGAGACGTGCTGCGCCTACAACATGCTCAAGCTGAGCCGGGTGCTGTTCTTCCACGAGCAGGACCCGAAGTACATGGACTACTACGAGCGCGCGCTCTACAACCAGGTGCTGGGGTCCAAACAGGACCGCGCCGACGCGGAGAAGCCGTTGGTCACGTACTTCATCGGGTTGCAGCCCGGTCACGTGCGGGACTACACGCCGAAGGCGGGCACGACGTGCTGCGAGGGCACCGGCATGGAGAGCGCGACC
The DNA here is from genome assembly GCF_000716595.1 of Saccharothrix sp. NRRL B-16314. Classification (GTDB taxonomy): domain Bacteria; phylum Actinomycetota; class Actinomycetes; order Mycobacteriales; family Pseudonocardiaceae; genus Actinosynnema. The sequence goes on along the minus strand of NZ_JNXC01000016.1, from coordinate 12,785 downwards.
AAGTACCAGGACTCGGTGTACTTCGCCAAGGCCGACGGCAGCGCGCTGTACGTCAACCTGTACAGCGCGTCCACGCTGAAGTGGGCGGACAAGGGCGTCACGGTCACGCAGACCACGAACTACCCGATCGAGCAGGGCAGCACGATCGGCGTGCACGGCGGCGGCCGGTTCGACCTGCACCTGCGCGTGCCGGGGTGGGCGGGGTCGGACTTCCGGGTCGAGGTCAACGGCGAGCGGGTGCCGCGTGCCGCCGTCCCCGGCTCGTACTTCACCCTGTCCCGCACGTGGCGCAGCGGTGACACCGTGCGCGTCTCCATCCCGTTCCGGCTGCGGGTGGAGCGGGCGTTGGACGACCCGGCGACGCAGACGCTGTTCTACGGCCCGGTGAACCTGGCCGCGCGGGACGCCCGGCGGACGTTCCTGGAGTTCGGCCTGTACCGGAACGCGGGGCTGTCCGGCGACCTGCTGCCCAGCCTGACGCCGGTGGCGGGCGAGCCGCTGCACCACGTGCTCGACGGCGTCGAGTTCGCGCCGTTCTTCGAGGGCACGGAGGACCCGACGCACGTCTACTTCCACCGCCGTGAGCCGCTGATCGCGTTCGGCGGCCGGGACTCCGGGGTGGCGAACCCGAGCCGGGGCGACGGGACGACGTTCCTGGACGAGGTGTGGGCCGCCGCGCCGTTCCGCGGCAAGGGACACCTGGTCCAGCACGTGAGGGCCACCGCCGACACGTGGGTGTCGGCGGGGCTGCTCACCGCCGACGACGCGCGGAAGGTGGTGAGCACCGCCCAGGACGCCACGTACGCGGCGTGAGTGTTCGCGGCGGCGCGGGTGGGCACGCCACCCGCGCCGCTGTTGTCGGGTGCATCAGGTTGTTCACGCGATCGGGCGTAAGACACCGGACGCGGAAAAGCCCGGATCATGAGCAGTTTGGCGGAAGAACTCACCTGACCGCGTCGCTATGTTCGTCCGCGAGGGGTTCGTCGTTGGCTCGGCGGCGTCAGGGGGCGGCTGGTGGAGTTGGCACTCACCGATCAGCGGTGGCGGGACCTGCGTGACGCGCTCGCCGAGGCCAACCACCGGTTCACCCGGCTGCTGCGGGACTGCCGGACACCGGACCGGCTCGCGGTCGGGAAGTGGTCGGTCGTCGAGACCGCCGCCCACACCGCCATCGTCGCCCGCCTCAACGCGACCACGATCGTCGACGGCCCGTCCCCTCTCGGTGACCCCGGGCTGGACCGGCTCGCCCGGGAGAGCACCTTCGCCGAGTTCGGCCGGCTCAACGACGCGGCCCTCGCCCACTACCCGGACCGGTCGACGGAAAGGTTGGCGCGGCGCCTCCACGAGGACGTCGACCTGCTGCTGGCCCGCGCGAACGACGTCGACCCGCGCGAACTGCGACCCTGGCTCGGCGGCGCACGCCTGCCCGCCGCCTCGCACGTGGCCCACCAGCTCAACGAGACCCTGATCCACGGCCTCGACATCGCCCGCGCGATGGGCGTCCCCTGGCACATCCCCACCGACCACGCCGCCCTGACGTTCGACGTGTTCCTCATGCGCCTGCTCGGCGGTGACTCGGGTCGGCTGCTGGGTGGCAGCCGCACGCCCGGCAACGGAGGCACGCCCGCTCGCATCGCCATCGAGTTCCGCTCGAAGCACACCACGCCGGTCGTCCTCACCAGGGACGGCGGGCGGCTGTCCGTGGAACCGCCCGGCGGCGAGCAGGTCGACGCGCGGGTCCGGTTCGACCCGACCACGATGATGCTCACGATCTTCCGCCGCACCCGCCTCGCGCGGGCCGTGGCGACCGGGAAGGTGTTCGCCTCCGGCCGGCGTCCCTGGGCCGCCGTCAACTACCTCCGGGGCATGCGATCCCCGTAAAGACTGCGGCGGTCGGGGTGCCCGCGGCGCGGTTCCGGCTTGAGGTTCTCCGATCGGGGTGCTGATCGTCCGGGGAGTGAGGGTGAGGGCAACGCGTCCTCGGGTGACCGCGCGAATCGGCAGTCCGGCACGGCTGGTCGTGCTCGGGTTCGGCGGCTCGGCGCTGCTCGGCGCGCTGCTGCTGGTGCTGCCGGTCGCGACCGAGGACGGCTCGTCGGCGGGTGTCGTGACGGCCCTGTTCACCGCCACCTCGGCCGTGTGCATGACCGGGCTGGTCGTGGTGGACACCGCCACGCACTGGTCGACGTTCGGCGAGGTCGTGGTGCTCGTGCTGATCCAGCCGGTGGACACCGCACGCCCGCATCACCCTGTTCGCCTCCGCCGCGCTGACCGCGTTCGGCGTCGTCGCCGTCACCGCCATCGAGTGGTCCAACCCGGCCACGCCGCCGCGGCCGACTACGCCGCCGCCGACACCGTGGTGCGGGAGGGCGACATCCTCATCGTCGCCGGTCGCACCGACCAGGTGGAGGTCTTCGCCGACCTCACGTGACCCCGGGTCGCGCGCGTCTCCGCCTCGTGGAGGTTTTGCGAAAACGGCTTCCTCCCGGGCGTGCGGGTGAAGGAGAGTGATCGCGGCGGTCCGGGTCCACCCGAGCTGCCCGGCCACCACGGCCGCAGCGACGTCCAAGGGGATCGCCGGATGAGCACACCATCGCCCAGGGGCGGACGACCGGTCGCAGGTGACGCGGCGGTGGTACCCGGCCGTTGGCCCGAGGACGCGGTGCTCCGCACAGCGCGGCTGCGGGTCGAGCCGGTGCGGGTCGGGCACGCCGAGGAGATGGCGGCGGTGCTGGGTGACCCGGCGCTGTACTCGATCATCGGCGGTGCGCCGCCGACCGTGGCCGAGCTGTCGGCTCGCTACTTGCGGTGGGAACGGCCGTGGTCCGACGACGGACGCGAAGGTTGGCTCAACTGGACCGTGCTGCGGGAAGCGGACGACGTCGCGGTCGGCACCGTGCAGGCGACGACGGCCGGCGTGAACGGGCTGGTCGCGGAGGTCGCGTGGATCGTCGGGGTGCCGTTCCAGGGTTACGGCTACGCCACCGAGTCCACCGCCGCCGTGGTCGACTGGCTGGTCGGACACGGCGCGCGGGCCGTGCACGCCCACATCGCGCCCGACCACCCGGCCAGTGAGGCGGTCGCCCGTCGCCTCGGCATGCGCGCCTCCGGGGAGTTCCGCGACGACGGCGAACAGCGGTGGCGCCTGCACGGGCCGTCCTCGCGGTGGGGTCGTACGTCCGGCTAGGGGGAACCCGACCGTCCGGGTCGGCGGGGTGCCCGACGACGGGCAACGCTGCCGGCCACCGCTGCGGCGGTTCGAGTTGACCGGACGGTCGGCACGGGTTATCCACGGTTGTGACCGATGACGAGAGCCACCCGCGGCCGTCCGGTGTCGTACCGGCAGGTGGCCTCCGGGTCGGGTTGGCCCTGCTGGGCGTGTTCCTCGCCGGGCAGCTGACGATGTTGGCCGCGTCGGTCCTGGTGCTGCTGGCGTCCGGCACGCCCGATCCGGCCCTGATGGCGGACGGCGGGCTGCTCGCGGTGCTCGTCCTGCCGATCGCCTCGGGTGCGCTCGTGGCGGTGCTCGGCGTGGCCAGGCTGGGCGGCGGGCCGCGGGCCGGGCGGGCGCCGCGTGAGCTGGCGGTCCGCTGGAACGGTCGGGACATCAGGACCGGGCTGGCGTTCGGGCTCGGCGGGTTGCTGCTCACGCTGCCCGCGGCGGCGTTGTGGGCGGCGTGGGTGGGTGCCGACCGGGCCGACTCGGCGGTCGGCGACGCGTTCGCCGGGCGGGAGTTGGGGCCGGTGGCGGCCGTCGCCACGTTCCTCGCGGTGTGGCTGCTGGCGCCGATCGGCGAAGAAGTCCTGTTCCGGGGCGTGCTGTGGCGCGCGCTGGAGCACTGGGGCCTCAACCGCTGGGTCGTGTTCGCGGTGACCAGCCTGGTGTTCTCCTTCGCGCACCTCGAACTCCTGCGCACGCCGCTGCTCCTGGTGCTGTCCATCCCGATCGGACTGGCCCGGATGTACACCGGCAACCTGCTCGCGGGTGTCGTCGCCCACCAGGTCAACAACTTCCTGCCCGCCGTCGCCCTCCTCCTCGCCACCACCGGCGTCCTCCCCTGACCCGCGCTCGACCCGGAGTCACGCCGGACCATCCGGCCGGCCCGTCCTGATCACGCGGCTACGATGGGCGCATGGCCCTGATCCACCAAGCCACCCTCCAGCCCACGAAGCTCGAACTGCTGGCCGACTGGCTGCCCGACCGCGACTGGTACGACGCGCGGGCCGGTGAGCCGACGCGGGTGGCGGCCTACCGCTTCGACGACCCGGCCGGTGCGGTCGGGATCGAGACGCTGCTGGTCCGCGTCGGCGACGGGCCGGTCCTCCAGGTGCCCCTCACCTACCGCGAAGCACCCCTGGACGGCGCCGACGAGTGGCTGCTGGGCACCTCCGAGCACTCCGTGCTGGGCAAGCGCTGGGTGTACGACGCGGCCGGCGACCCGGTGTACGCCGCGGCGCTGGCGAGCGCGGTGCTCGGGAACACCGGTCAGGCCGAGCAGCTGGTGCAGACCGGCGACCGGCTCGTCCGCCGCGACTTCGACATGAGCATCGCCAGCAGCGCGGCACAGGGCGCCGAGGCACCCGCCATCGGCTCGATCGAGGGCGTGGTCCAGGGCGATCCGACGCTGATCGTGACGGCCACGGTCGAGTTGGCGGTCATCCGCCGCCTCGGCGCCGACACCGCACCCACCGGAACGGTCCTGACCGGCGTGTGGCCCGGTCAGGACTCGCCGGTGGCGTTGGCGTCCGCGACGCTGCGCTGAACCCGAACGCTGCGCTGAACCCGTCCGGCAGTCCGGCCGGTCGGGTTCAGTCCTTCCAGGGCATCTCGTCGCGCAGTCCCTCGTTGATCGCGTAGGCGTTCTTCACCGCCGCCTTGAGCGCGCCCTCCACCCACCGCCGGTGCCGGCGGTCGCAGGCGTCGTTGGCGAACCAGACCCGGTTCACCGGCCGGATCACGTCCTCGTAGAACTCCTCGCTCATCTCGAACGCGCGGAACAGCGGGCCGATGCCGCACGCGAACCAGTCGAGCGCCCAGTCCTTGTACACGCCGAACTCGAACGTGTCCCGCGCCTCGGGGTGGATCTTGGCCAGGTCCTCCAGCGCCTGCGCGACGCACTCGTCCCCCGCCAACGGCGTGTACGGCATGGAGTCCTGCTCCCAGCAGTACGACGCGATCATCACGCCCTTGCGGTACCGGGTGTCCTGGCCCGCCGGCGGGTAGACGATGTTGCGGATCGCCAGGTCGGTCACCGTGAGGCCGTGCGTGATGCCGTACGCGCTCTCCCACCACCGCTCACTGAACTGCATGAACAGCTTGTGCGCCCGCCCGTAGTAGGTGTTGCGGATGGCGTACCACTTGTCCGGGTCGAGCCCCTGGATCTCCATGTGCCGCAGGCTCGCGAACGGCACCGTCACCACGCACTCGTCCGCCGTGATCGTGTGCGCCCGGCGGCCGGACCGGTAGTGCACGCGCACCTCGCTGTCGGTCTGGTCGACGGCGTGCACCTGCGCCCCCAGCCTGATGTCGTCCATCAGGAACGGCTCGAACGCCCGGGGCAGCGAGTCCGCGCCGGCCACGATGTAGTCCAGTCGGCCGAACACGTCCTCGTAGTAGTGCGAAAACCACTCGACCAGCGAGAAGTGGTACCGACCCTCCAGGTTGAACAGCGGACCGAGCATCGCCAGCGCGCCGTCGCTGAGGCCGCGTTCCTTGAGGTACCCGAGCAGCGTGTACCGGTCGTAGTCCGTCAGCAGCCGGTGCCACGCCTTCGCGTCGTCCTCGTGCTCCATGATGTCCACCAACGGCTGCACGGTGTCGCGCAGCAGTTCGTGCGGCGCTTTGTCGGCCTCGCGCGGGGACATGTCGAAACTGAACTGGTCGGCGCTGAAATCCCGCCGCCGGACGCCTTTCCCCTGGAGGTACACGAACGTGTCCTCGTCGTACATCGGAAACGGTCTCGTGGGCAGCTGGAACTTCTCCTCGATCAACCACCTCACCAACGGGTGCTGCTGCGGGAACCGCATCGCGCCGAACTCGCCGTACATGTCGCCCGCGAAACCGCGATAGGTGAGGATGCGCCCGCCCAACCGGTTCTGACCTTCGAGGATGGTCACCTCGTGGCCTGCTTCTTTCAGCAACATCGCCGTGGTCAACCCGGCCATCCCCGCGCCGACCACCACGATCCGCCGTCGCGGCGCGGAACTCTCCGGCAGGCCTTCCTTGAGCAGTTCGAGAGCGTCCAACGTCATCGGAGTCCACCTCACGCCCGATCCATTCCGCGGTCAGCCGCGGAGTTGTGACATTGCGAGGTGGCCATCCCCGAATCCGACCGTACTCGGCCGGACAACCGGTGGCCAACGCCCTGATGGGGTGATGTGGATATCGTCGAAAGCGCCGTATTTCGCCGCCGAAAAGCGGACTCGGGGATTCGCGGGTCGTGCCGTTGCGGCCGAACGGGGGCCTCCCGCGCTCGGTCGTGTGACGTCCCGGTCCGGCACCACGGACTTGCCGAGCCCACGGCGAGAGTTCTAGAGTTCTAGATGTGTCCATCCCCATCATCACCGGCGCGATGCGCCCACCCGACGCCACCGGCCGGTTCGGCAGGTTCGGCGGGCGGTACCTGCCGGAAGCACTCATGCCCGCCGCCAAGGCGGTGGAGGCGGCGTTCCGCGAGGCGTGGGCCGATGCCGCGTTCACCGCGGAGTACCGGCGACTGCTCGCGACCTACGTGGGCCGGCCGACGCCATTGACCGAGTGCGCGAGGTTGTCCGAAGTGCTGGGCGTGCGCGTGCTGCTCAAGCGGGAAGACCTCGCGCACACCGGCTCCCACAAGATCAACAACGTGCTGGGCCAGGCGCTGCTCGCCCAGCGGATGGGCAAGCGCAAGCTGATCGCCGAGACCGGGGCCGGGCAGCACGGCGTGGCCACCGCGACCGCCGCCGCGCTGCTCGGCCTGGCCTGCACCGTCTACATGGGACGGACGGATGTCCGGCGGCAGGAGCTGAACGTGTTCCGGATGGAACTCCTCGGCGCCGAGGTCGTGCCCGTCACCTCGGCGAACGGCACCGGCACGTTGAAGGAGGCCACCAACGGCGCGCTGCGCGCGTGGGTGAACGAGACCGGGACCGCGCACTACTGCGTCGGCTCCACCATGGGCCCGCACCCCTACCCGTGGATGGTGCGCGAGTTCCAGCGCGTCATCGGCGACGAAGCCCGCGCCCAGTGCGCCGACCGGCTGCCCACCGCAGTGCCGGACGTCGTGGTGGCCTGCGTCGGCGGCGGGTCGAACGCGGCGGGCACGTTCGCCGGGTTCGTGGACACCCCGGCCCGGCTGGTCGGCGTCGAAGCGGCCGGCGGCAGCGCCGTCGACAAGGGCAAGCCCGGCGTGCTGCACGGGTTCATGTCGCACTTCCTCCAGGACGACGACAGCCAGGTGCTCGAAGCGCACTCCATCTCGGCCGGGCTCGACTACCCCGGCGTCGGCCCGGAGCACGTGCACCTCGACTCGATCGGGCGCGCGCACTACACGAGCGTCACCGACGAGCAGGCGATGCGGGCGTTGAAGCTCATCACCAAGACCGAGGGCATCCTCCCCGCGCTCGAATCCGCGCACGCCCTGGCGTGGGTGGTCGACGCCGCCGCGACCGGTGAGCTGTCGGCCGGGTCGACGGTGCTGGTCACGCTGTCCGGCCGCGGTGACAAGGACATCCACCAGATCAGGGAGCACCTGCGATGAGCACCGCCGTGGCCACGTTGGAACACCACTTGCGGGCGGCCCGCGCCGACGGGCGCCGACTGCTGATCCCGTACGTCATGGCGGGTGTCGTGCCGGACTGGCTCGACCTGGTCCGGGGCGCGGCGGAGGCCGGTGCGGACGCGATCGAGATCGGGTTGCCGTTCTCCGACCCGATGCTGGACGGGCCGACCGTGCAGCGGGCCGCCGCGCTGGCGACCGGTCGCGGCGAGCGCCCCAGGCCGCTGCTCGACTCGCTGGCCGGGCTGGACGTCGGTGTGCCGCTGGTCGTGATGACGTACGCGAACGTGGCGCTGACGTTGACGCCCGAGCGCGGTGTGGGCGGGTTCGTCGACCACCTGGCGGCGGTCGGGGTGCGCGGCGCGATCGTGCCGGACCTGCCGTTGGAGGAGTCCGCGGAGTACCTGGCACGCGCGTCGGAGGCCGGGGTCGCGGCGGTGCTGCTGGCCGCGCCCGCGTGCGATGACGAGCGGTGCCGGGAGATCGCACGGGCGTCGTCCGGGTTCGTGTACTGCATGAGCTCGATGCGCATCACCGGTGAACGCGCCGACCTCGCCACGACCGCCCGTGAGACGGCCCGGCGGCTCAAAGCGGTGACCGACTTGCCGGTGGTGACCGGGTTCGGCATCTCCACGGTCGCGCACGCGGTGGAGGCCTGTGCGGACGCCGACGGTGTGGTGGTCGGCTCGGCGTTCATGCGGATGCTGGTCGACGGCGCGCCGGTCGCCGAGGTCGTGGACGCGGTGGCCGCGTTCCGCCGGGCGCTATCCTCGGGCGGGGGTTGAGAGTCGGGAGTTTCCACCGGTGGACGACGGGCGGCGCACGGGCCGCGAGTACGAGACGCGCGTGCCCAAGTACCTCGCGATCTACCGGGTGCTGGCCGACCGGATCGCGGACGGGCGGTACCCGGTGGACGCGCCGCTGCCCGCGCAGCGCGAGTTGGTCGAGGAGTTCGACGTCTCGTTGATGACGGTGCGCCAGGCGATCCGGGCGCTGGAGTCGGACGGGCTGTTGGAGACGCGGCACGGGGTGGGGACGTTCGTGCGGCGGCCCGCGTTCTCGTACGGCCTGACCGGGTTGCGCAGCCTGTCGCAGGACCTGGTGGAGCAGGGCATCGAGTTGGAGACCGAGGTGTTGGACTCCGGGCTCGTCGTCCCGCCGGCGGACGTGAGCGCGCGGCTGGGCGTTCCGGAGGGTGATCGGGTGCTGGCGGTCGAACGCCTGCGCAGCACCCGCACCACCGGCGCACCGGTTCCCCTGCTGTTGCAGACGTCGTACCTCCCGGCGGAGATCGGGTCGCGGACCGGCGTCGAACCGTTGCGCCGCCAGTCCCTCTACCGCCTCCTCGCCGACATCGGAACGCCGGTGCGGCAGGCGAGCGAGACCATCCAGGCCGTCGCCCTGACGTCACAGCAGGCCGCGCGGCTCCACCGCGAGCCGGGTTCACCGGCGTTGCTGAGCTGCCGCCTGAGTCGCGGCGAGAACGGCGCACCGCTGGTCGACGACCGCGCCCTCCTCGTCGGCGACACCGTCATCACCGCCGAACGGGCCGCCGCCGGCACGAACCTCGCTTACGAGCACGTCCCGGCGGTACGCGGCGCTCGGTGACGTCGACGCCCTCGGTGCTCCGCCAGCCAGACCTCGGCGAACGCGACGGCGTCGGCCAGGGGGAACAGCCGGGTGACGGCCGCGCCCACCCGTCCGAGTTCGACCGGGCGTGCCGCGGTGAAGGCCTGTCCCAGCTCCTCGAAGTCGTCGCTCTCCACGACGATGTCGCGGACGGTGCTCCAGCGTCGGCCCTCCGAGGTCGTGATCGCGAAGGAGTTGCCGGTCTCCGGCGTGGCGATCCGGTACTCCGCGAGGTGGAACGCGGTGCAGGAGCCAAAGCCCGCGCCCAGGAGGAGGACCCGCGCTCCCGACGCCTCCAACCGGGCGAGCGGACTGCGCTCGCCGAGCTGGCTGTCGAGGGCGTGGTCGGCCACGATCTCGGCGGCACGCGGCCCGACGGCGGCGAACGACGTCTGCGGGTGGGCGCTGCGGACCGCCCCCGGCCAGGTCCGCACCAGCTCGGGGATCACGCCGATGCCGGACGTGGGTGTCGTGCGCGGGTCGTAGGGCGGGATCGAGGCGCGGACGTCGGCCCACCACGCTTCGGGCACGGGCGGGTTCTGCCACCGCGACGGTTCGGAGTTGTCGCCGGAGTGCGCGGGCACCACCAGCGTCCCGTCGTCACCGAGGACGTCGAGCAGGGCCAGGACCACGGCGGCGGCTCCGCCGCAGACCCAGCCGAGCGAACTCAACGACGAGTGCACGAGAACGGTCTCACCCGGACGCAGACCCGCCCCGGCGAGTTCGGCGGCGATCGACTCGCGCGTGCACAGGGGACCTTCAGGCGGCTTCGACACCACCGCATCGTAGGAATGACCCCCTTCTCCCGTCACACCATTTCCTCACCGATCACGCCCGGCCTCCGACCACGCCCGCTGCGCCGCGGCGCGGGTGAACTCCCGGACGTGGAGACCGGCTCGCAGCCAGGCGAACGGGAAGTCGTCGCCGGTTTCGCGGATCACCCGGCCGAACGCGTCCCGGCCGCGGTCGCGGGACGCGGCGGCGAGGTCGGCCAGCACGTCGGCGGTGGCGGTGAGGCCGGTTCGGGACAGGGCGACGACATCGCGGTCGGCGGAGGAGATCGCCGCCACGGCACGGCCACCGAGCGCCACCCGGTGCAGCACGTTCTCCAGCGGACGCACCGGCCGGGGGACGCGTTCGGCCGGTTCCGGGCGGGACGGCAGCTCGCGGGTGCCGTCACCGGCGACGTACGAGCGCTGGAGCCGGTCCAGGCCGAGGTCGACGTGGTGCCGGAGGTCGGCGGGCAGGTCCAGGCCACCGGCGACGGCCAGCGCGACGGCCGTGCCGGGACGGTCGGGCAGCAGGCGGGCGACGAAGCGCAGCCGCACGCCGGCGGCGCCGGCCAGCACCCGCAGGTTCTCCCGAGCCCGCTCGCCCTCGCCGACAAGGTCGACGTCGGTCGTGTCCGTGGCCACCCGCAACGCGCCACCCGCCGTGCCGAGCACGGTGCCGTCCAGGAACAGCAGGTCGGCGCCGGCCGGGCGGTTGCCCTCGGGCCGGGTGCCGGCTCGGAAGGCGCGCTCCACCTGCTCCGGCAACGGCTGCGCCCACAGGCCGTCCAACGGCGGCTCGGTCCAGGCCGCGGCGGACGCGGCCACGGCGCGGACGTTCTTGCCCGCGCCGAGCCGGTGGTCGGGGGACGCCGTGCCGCCGGACAGGAGCAGACCGCCGCGTCCCAGCTCGCGCTGGCTGAGACCGGACTCGCCGATCGCCACCGGACCGCTCGCGGCGGCGGCGATCCGTTCCACACCACCGGGCATGATCGCCGGGACCGTCCACAGCACGCCCGTGCCGTCCACGAGGTGCGTGACGACGCCGCTGTAGCCCGAGCCGCTGACGACCACTTCGGTGCACAGCCCGTACAGGCGCAGGGAACCGATGGGCCGATACTCGCGCCGGGCCGTGCCACGCAGTTCGGCCACCGGACCGGTGTCCGTGCGCAGGTCGTGGCACAGGAGCATCAGGTCGACCAGTTCGGCGGTGAGCAGTTCCCGGTCGAAGGACGAGTCGCCGGCGCGTGCGGCGGCGAGGGCGGCGGCGATCCGCAGACCGTTCGCGGATGCCCGGTACAGGCCGGCTATGCGCGCGGTATGCACCGCCCGCAGCAACTCCGCCCGCACCACCGCGCCGCTGCCGGTGGCCCCTGCCCGGAGCACCGTCGCGCACGCCTCCCACAACGCCGCCGCTGCCGTGCGTTCGCTGTCGGACGCGGATTCGGTATCGGCTTCCACCGGTGCGGCGGAAGCCTCCGGGGCGGCATCGGGAACAGCATCGGACACCATGTCGGCCGCGATATCGGACGCGATGTCGGCGGCGGCGACGGCGATGCCGCGGTGCAGGCACTTCGGCGCGAGCAGGCAACTGCACGCGAGGTCGTCGGCCGACGTGAGCGCGCCACCGTGCAACGTCCACGTCAGGGCGGTCTCCGCGTCGAGCGCCGCCTGCGCCGAGTCGCCGTCGACCGTCACCGCCCACTCGACGACGCGGGACAACGACGCGTCGACCCGCTTCCGCAGGCGGGGCGGCAGGGCGTCCAGCACATCGGCGACCACCACGGGAGACACCGGGGGCACGGTCATCTGGGCTCCTGTCGGCAAATACTCCGGCGTTCACGCCGGGGAGGAATCCGATGCTCTCGACCGCATCGGTAAGTGCTCTTTCGCTGGGTGTCAACGTGTGAATCATGGCGTCGGGGCTGGTGGTGAAGCGGGCTTTCCGGTACCGCTTCCATCCTTCTGCGGCGCAGGAAGTGGAGTTGTCGCGCACGTTCGGGTGCGTGCGGGTGGTCTACAACCGGGCGCTGGAGGCCCGTACCGCGGCATCGCCGCGTTCTGGGAGAAGCGATCCCGCTACCCGCGTTTCAAGTCCCGCAAGCGGGGCAGGGCTTCCGCCGAGTACACCCGGTCGGCGTTCCGCTGGCGCGACGGGCGGCTCACCCTGGCGAAGATGGCCGAGCCGCTGGATGTCGTGTGGTCCCGGCCGCTGCCCGAGGGCGCCGAGCCGTCCACGGTCACGGTGTCGCGCGACCCGGCCGGCCGGTGGCACGTGTCGATCCTGGTCGAGACCACCGTCGACCACGCCCCGCCCACCGACCGCGTGGTGGGCGTCGACGCCGGGATCACCTCCCTGCTCACCCTCTCTACCAGGGAGAAGATCACCAACCCCAGACACGAACGACGGGACCGGGAACGCCTCGCCCGCGCGCAGCGGGCACTGGCCCGCAAGCAGAAGGGCTCCGCCAACCGGGCCAAGACCCGACTGCGGGTCGCCCGTGTCCACGCCCGCATCACCGACCGCCGCCGGGACCTGCTGCACAAGCTGACCACTCGACTCGTCCGGGAGAACCAACTGGTCGTGATCGAGGATCTCGCGGTCCGCAACATGCTGCGCAACCGGTCG
>NZ_JNXC01000015.1 GCF_000716595.1 Saccharothrix sp. NRRL B-16314 | reverse complement strand
GTGGGAGTGGCGGGTGGTGCTGGGTGGACTGGCGGCTGGGGTGGCGAGGGCGGCTAGGAGGTGTTCACTGCCGGTGCGCGGGTGGCCGAGGTCGAGGGCTAGTCGGAGCGCGCGGTCGAGGGTGGGTTCCAGGTCGGGGTGGTCGCCCTTGAACACGGGGGTCAGTCCTCTCGGCCGTACTTGCGGTGGACGGTCTGCTTGGTGACGCCCAGGCGGGTGGCGATGTCGCGCCACGACCAGCCGGCCCGGCGTGCGGCGGCGACGTGCTCGGCTTCCAGTTGCTCCACCAGTCGGCGCAGGCGGGCCACGGCGCGCAGGCCGGCGTCCGGGTCCGCACCGTGCGCGGCCTGGTCGAGATCGGCGATCGTGGACATTTCGTCAACATATGCTGACGCCTGAGCGATCGTCAACACATGCTGACGACGGTCGTTCACAGCCGGCGTACAGCCGACGATCAGGATCCACTCAGGTCGACCGCGCATCATGGCGTCGACGAGCACGACGGCGTCCATCCGCACGGGAGAGCAGGAGTTCCGCCAATGCCAGACCCGCAGCAACCGTCCCCGCAGCCCGAGGGACAACCAGGGCAGGGAAACCCCACGTCACCGGCAGATCGGACGCCCACCACACCCATGGAGACGCCGGGGTCGAGCCCAACCGAACCGGGTGCAGGTGCGCAGCCGGCCACCGGAACTCACGGTGCGTCAGCCGCGACCACAGAGCCGGTTGCGGGAGCCGCAGGCGCACCGGGAGCCGCCGCGCAGCCGACCGCCGGTGCCCCGGGCGAACAGGGGGCAGGTGCGCAGCCGGGAACCGGTGCCCCAGGTGAAACGGCCGCGGAGCCGGGAGCCGGTGCCGCAGGTGGAGTGGGCGCGGAAGCGCAGTCGGCCGGTGCCGCAGGTGGAGTGGGCGCGGGGGCGCAGTCGGCCGGTGCCGCAGGTGGAGTGGGCGCGGGGGCGCAGTCGGCCGGTGCCGCAGGTGGAGTGGGCGCGGAAGCGCAGTCGGCCGGTGCCGCAGGTGGAGTGGGCGCGGGGGCGCAGCCGGCAGCCGGTGCAGCAGGTGAACCGGGGCCGAGCGTGCCGCATCCCGCCTACAGCCGGCCCGCAACGGGCAAGGGCGCGGCCGTGGGCAGGGTCGTCAGGCACCGGGCCACCCAACTCGTCGCGGTCGGGTTGCTCGGGCTCGTGCTCGGTGGCGGGATCGTGGCGTTGGCGGACCGTCACCACCAACACCCCCGGTACGGCGTCGGGTTCGACCGGCCCGGTCACCCCGGCCACCCGCGGTTCGAGGAGCGCATTCCCGAGCGCAGGTCCGAGCGTGGACCGGAGCGCGGCGGTTCGGAACGCGGCGGTTCGGAACGCGGGTCGGAGCGCGGGCCCGAGTGGATCCCGGAGCGCGAGTTCGAGCGCTGAGCCCGGGACGACGCACCGACGTTCAGGACAGGAAGCCGCGCAGCAGCAGTGCCGTGCCGTCCAGGTGCTCGGCCATCGCCCGCCGCGCGGCCTCCGGCTCGCCCGCCACGATGTTCGCCACGATCACGTCGTGCTGCTCGTTCGAGTGCGCCAGGTTCGGCGCCAGCAGCGGGATGCGGTCCAGCAGTGCGTTGACCCTGGTCCGGGCGTCGGCGACGGCGGCGGTGAGCGACGGGGAACCGGTCGCCTCCGCGATCGCCAGGTGCAGCCGCGAGTCCTTGCGCCGGTACTCCTCCACCGTCGCGTCCCGGCACTCGGTCAGCCGCGCCACCAGGTTCCGCCGCTCGACCGGCCCCAGCGCACGGGCCGCCGCGCACTCCGCCGCACCCGTCTCCACCGCCGCCCGCAACGTCAACGCGTCCGCCAGCTCCTCCGGGTCGACCCGACGGTCCGGCGCGGGCACGGGCAGCGGCGAGTTCACGAACGTCCCGCCGTAACGCCCGCGCCGCGACTCGACGTACCCGGCGTCCTGCAACGACCTGATCGCCTCGCGCAACGTCACCCGGCTGACGCCCAACCGGGTCGCCAGGTCACGTTCCGCGGGCAGCCGCTCCCCCGGCCCCACCACCCCGAGCCGGATCGCCTGCATGAGCCGTTCCACGGTCTCCTCGAACGCGTTGCCCGCCCGCACGGGGCGGAACAACGCGTCCTGCACGGGCATCACAGCGGTGTCACGTAGGCACCGGCGATCCCGCCGTCCACCAGGAAGTTCGAGGCGGTGATGAACGACGAGTCGTCACTGGCCAGGAACGCCACCGCCGCCGCGATCTCCTCCGGCTCCGCGAACCGCCCCAACGGCACGTGCACCAACCGCCGCGCGGCCCGCTCCGGGTCCTTCGCGAACAGTTCGCGCAGCAACGGCGTGTTCACCGGCCCGGGTGACAGCGCGTTGACCCGCACCCCCTGCCGCGCGAACTGCACGCCCAGTTCCCGGCTCATCGCCAGCACCCCGCCCTTGGACGCCGTATACGAAATCTGGGAGGTAGCCGCGCCCATCGTCGCCACGAACGACGCCGTGTTGATCACCGAGCCGCGCCCTCCTTCCAGCATGTGCGGGATTGCGTACTTGCAGCACAAGTAGACGGAGGTCAGGTTGACCTTCTGCACCCGGTCCCACGCCTCGATGCCCGTGGTCAGGATCGAATCGTCGTCCGGCGGCGAGATCCCGGCGTTGTTGAACGCGATGTCCAGTGCACCGTACGTGTCCACAGTAGACCGGTACAGCGCCGACACCTGCTCCTCGTCGGTCACGTCGACCTGGACGAACAGCCCGCCCACCTCGTCGGCCGCCGCCTTGCCGGACTCCCCGTCGACATCGGCGACGACGACCCGCGCGCCTTCCGACGCCAGCCGCCGCACCGACGCCAGCCCGATGCCGCTGCCACCGCCGGTGACCACGGCCACCCGGCCCTCAAGTCGCTGAACCACGTTCTCTCCCAACCAGCATCGGTGATGCCCCGAAAATCAGTGAGCGATGAAGACGTTCTTGGTCTCGGTGAACGAGTCGAGCGCGTCCGGCCCCAGCTCGCGCCCCAGCCCGGACTGCTTGAACCCCCCGAACGGCGTCCAGTACCGCACCGACGAGTGCGAGTTGACCGACAGGTTCCCGGCCTCGACGCCGCGGGACACCCGCAGCGCCCGCCCCACGTCCCGCGTCCAGATCGACCCCGACAGCCCGTACGAGCTGTCGTTGGCCAACCGCACCGCGTCCTCCTCGTCGGTGAACGGCAGCACCGCCACCACCGGCCCGAAGATCTCCTCGACCGCCGCGCGGTCACCGCGCCCGACCGGTGCCAGAACCGTTGGTGGGAACCAGAAACCCGCGCCTGAAGGAGCCGAACCCCGGAACGCCACCGGCGCGTCGGAAGGCACGTAGGACGCAACCTTCTCCCGGTGCGCGGCCGAGATCAGCGGCCCCATCTCGGTCGCCTCGTCCCCCGGCGCGCCGACCACGACACCCTTCACCGCCGGCTCCAGCAGCTCCATGAACCCGTCGTACACCGAAGCCTCGACCAGGATGCGCGACCGCGCACAGCAGTCCTGGCCCGCGTTGTCGAACACCCCGTACGGCGCCGTCGCGGCGGCGCGCTCCAGGTCCGCGTCGGCGAACACGACGTTGGCCGACTTGCCGCCCAGCTCCAGCGTCACCCGCTTCACCTGCTCGGCGCACCCTGCCATGATCTGCTTGCCCACGCGCGTCGACCCGGTGAACACGACCTTGCGCACGTCCGGGTGCGTGACGAACCGCTGCCCCACCACCGTCCCCGCCCCCGGCAGCACCTGGAACACGTCCGGCGGGATCCCCGCCTCCAGCGCCAGAGAGGCCAGCTTCAAGGCGGTCAACGGCGTCAGCTCGGCGGGCTTCAGCACCACCGTGTTCCCCGCCGCCAACGCGGGCGCGAAACCCCAAGCGGCGATCGGCATCGGGAAGTTCCACGGCACGATCACGCCGACCACGCCCACCGGCTCGTGGAACGTCACGTTCAGCCCGCCCGGCACCGGGATCTGCTTGCCGAACAACCGTTCCGGCGCGGCCGAGTAGTAGTGCAGGACGTCCCGGACGTTCCCGGCCTCCCACCGCGCGTTGCCGATGGTGTGCCCGGAGTTCAGCACCTCCAGCGCCGCCAACTCCTCCAGCGCGCCGTCGACCGCTTCCGCGAACCGCCGCAGCATCCTGGCCCGGTCTCCCGGCGCGACCGCGCGCCACGCGGGCAGCGCCGCCGACGCACGGGCGATCGCCGCGTCGGTCTCCTCCAGCGAGGCCAGCGGCACCGACCGGACCACCTCCTCGGTGGCCGGGTTGATCACGTCGAACGTCGTCACTCCACTCCCCTGTCCCGATCGGATGCCGCGTCGACCAGTGCGGCGAACAAGCGGTCGTCCTCGCTGTCGGCCTCCGGGTGCGACTGCACGCCGAGCACGAAACTCGCACCCGGCAGCTCCACCGCCTCGACGGTCCCGTCCGGCGCGCCCGCGACCACCCGCAGGCCGTCACCGACGACGTCCAACGCCTGGTGGTGGTGGCAGTGCACGGTGGTGGCCAGGCCGACGACCCCCGCCAGCCGCGAACCGGGGGCCACCGCGATGCCGGTGTGCTCGAACACCGCCGGCGCCGGGTTGTGGCCCTCGACGTGCTGGACGAGCGTGCCGCCCAACGCCACGTTGAGCACCTGCATGCCCCGGCACACCGCGAGCAGCGGCAGGTCGAGCTTCAGCGCGGCGCGGGTGAGGCTCAGCTCGACCGCGTCCCGCTCCGGTCGCGCCGGACCGGTGCGCGGGTCGCGTGGCCGCCCGTACCGCGACGGGTCCACGTCCGCGCCACCCGCCAGCACCAGGCCGTCGAGGAAGCCGATGGCGTCCGCGTCCCACTCGCCGACCGGCGGCAGCAGCACGGGGTTGCCGCCCGCGCGCACGACCGAGTCGAGGTAGTCCCGGTGCAGCACGGCCGCCTCCACGTCCCACACGCCGAACCGCGCGCGTTCCAGGTACGTGCTGACGCCGATCAGCGGCCTGCCACCCCGAGCGGCGGGGCCACCGGAGCGGCTAGAGCCGTTCGAAACCACGGATGCGCTCCCAATCCGTCACCGACGAGTCGAACGCGGCCAGCTCCACCCGGGCCGCGTTGAGGTAGTGCTCGACCACGTCCTGCCCGAACGACTCCCGCGCCAGGTCGCTCTTCGCCAGCAGCGACGCGGCATCACGCAGCGTGGACGGCACGGTGGGCCGGTCGGACGCGTAGGCGTTGCCGACGAACTCGTCCTCCAGCGGCAGCTCGTTGTCCACGCCGTGCAGACCGGCCGCGATCAGCGCGGCGACGGCCAGGTACGGGTTCACGTCCGCGCCGGGCACCCGGTTCTCGAACCGCAGCGACTGCCCGTGACCCACCACGCGCAGCGCGCACGTCCGGTTGTCCTTGCCCCACGCCACCGCGGTCGGCGCGAAGCTGCCTGGCATGAAACGCTTGTAGGAGTTGATGTTCGGGGCCAGGAAGTACGTCAGCTCGCGCAGCGCGGCCAGCTGGCCGGCCAGGAAGTGCTCCATCAGCTTCGACATGCCGCGGTCCTCGGCGAACACCGGCTCGCCGTCGTCCGAGCGCAGGCTGAGGTGGATGTGGCAGGAGCTGCCCTCACGCTCGTTGTACTTCGCCATGAACGTCAGCGACTTGCCCTGCTGCGCCGCGATCTCCTTCGCGCCGGTCTTGTAGATGCTGTGGTTGTCGCACGTCGCCAGCGCCTCGGTGTAGCGGAACGCGATCTCGTGCTGGCCCGGGTTGCACTCGCCCTTGGCCGACTCGACCACCATGCCCGCGCCCGCCATGTTGTTGCGGATGGCGCGGAGCAGCGGCTCGATCCGCGCGGTGCCCAGCAGCGAGTAGTCCACGTTGTACTGGTTAGCCGGGGTGAGGCCGCGGTAACCGCGATCCCAGGCGTCCTCGAACGTGTTGTCGAAGACGATGAACTCGAGCTCGGTGCCCACGAACGCGCGCAGGCCGCGCTCGGCGAGCCGGTCGAGCTGGCGCTTGAGGATCTGGCGCGGTGAGGCCACCACAGGCCCGCCGTCCTCCCAGACCAGGTCGCACATGACCAGCGCGGTGCCCTCGTGCCACGGCACGCGGCGCAGCGTGGAGAGGTCCGGCCGCATGACGAAGTCGCCGTAGCCGCTGTCCCACGACGACATGGCGTAGCCGCCGACCGTGTTCATCTCGACGTCCACCGCCAACAGGTAGTTGCAGCCCTCGGCGGAGTGCCCCATGACCTCGTCCACGAAGTACCGCGCGGCACAGCGCTTGCCCTGGAGGCGGCCCTGCATGTCCACGACGGCGACCAGGACCGTGTCGACCTCCCCGGCGTCCACGAGCACGCGCAACTCCTCCACGGCGAGCATCCGCAGTACCTCCAAAGGTATGTCAGCGAGCCATTGGACACCTCATCTTGACACCATCATGTGGTCCACGCCACCCTCCAACCACCCTCCAAAGGAGCGCGACTGACCCATTAGGGAGCGAGCGCAGATGGCCAAACACGTCGAGTACGAGAAGGTGGGCAGCGACTACCTGGAGCACCGTCAGCTGAAGCGGGGCGCCGCGGGCTGGGTGCTGCTGGCGGGACTGGGTGTCTCCTACGTCATCTCCGGCGACTTCGCCGGGTGGAACTTCGGCATCGCACAGGGCGGTTGGGGCGGGCTCCTCGTCGCGACGATCCTGATGGGCGCCATGTACACCTGCATGGTGTTCGGCCTGGCGGAACTGGCCGCCGCACTGCCCGTTGCCGGCGGTGGCTACGGCTTCGCCCGACGTGCGCTGGGGCCGTTGGGCGGGTTCGCCACCGGTATCGCGATCCTCATCGAGTACGCCATGGCGCCGGCGGCCATCGCGGTGTTCATCGGTGGGTACGTGGAGACGCTGGGGCTGTTCGGGCTGACCAACTCGTGGCCGGTGTACCTGGTGTGCTTCCTGGTCTTCGTCGGGGTGCACCTGTACGGCGTGGGCGAGGCGTTGCGGCTGATGTTCGTCATCACGGGTGTCGCGGTGGTGGCGCTGGCCGTGTTCGTGGTCGGGATGGTCCCGAAGTTCGACTCGGCGAAGCTGTTCGACCTGGCCGAGGGCGGCGGCTTCCTGCCGTTCGGGGTGACGGGCGCGCTCGGTGCGCTGGTGTTCGGCATCTGGTTCTTCCTCGGTGTCGAGGGCGTGCCGCTGGCGGCCGAGGAGGCGCGCGACCCGAAGCGGGACATGCCGCGCGGCATCATCGCCGCGATGCTGGTGCTGCTGGTGTTCGCGGGCACCATCCTGGTGTTCGCGCCGGGTGGTGCGGGCTCGGAGGTGCTGAAGGGGTCCGACAACCCGCTGCCGGCGGCGGTGCGCGCGGCGTACGGCGGGGACAACCTGCTCGCGCAGGTGGTGAACTACGTCGGCCTGGCCGGGTTGGTGGCCAGCTTCTTCTCGCTGATCTACGCCTACTCGCGGCAGCTGTTCGCGTTGTCGCGGGCCGGGTACCTGCCGCGGTGGCTGTCCCGCACGGGGAAGCGCAAGACGCCGTACCTGGCGCTGGTCGTACCGGGTGCGATCGGGTTCGTGCTGGCGGCGGTGACGCGGGACGGCGCACTGCTGATCAACATTGCCGTGTTCGGCGCGGCGCTGTCGTACGTGCTCATGATGGTGTCGCACATCGTGCTGCGCGTACGTGAACCCGGGTTGGAGCGGCCGTACCGGACGCCGGGCGGCATCGCCACGACCGGTGTGGCGCTGGTGCTCGCCGTGGCGGCGGTGGTGGCCACGTTCTTCGTGGACGAACTGGCGGCCGGCATCACGGCGGCCATCGTCGTGGTGGCGTTGGCGTACTTCTGGTTCTACAGCCGGCACCACCTGGTGGCCTCCGCGCCCGAGGAGGAGTTCGCCGCGATCGCGCAGGCGCAGGAGGAGCTCAAGGACTGACCGGTGTGGAACCGGGTGGCACACCGCCACCCGGTTCCACCGATCGTGGAACGCAAGTCCTCCCGGAAGTGGGAACCCCTGTGACGGGGCCACCGACGGACAGGAGGCATACCATGACATCCAAGACGTTCACGGCCGGAGCGGCCATCGCGACACTGCTCGTCACGACCGCCCCGATCACCGCCACCACGGCCACCGCCGCGCCCATCTACGAGCAGCAGGTCTTCGCTCTGACCAACAACGAACGGGTCGCCGCCGGGTGCCCCGCACTGACGTCGAGCGCACAGCTGGACGCCGCGGCGCGCAGGCACACCCTCGAAATGGCGCGGACGGGCAACTTCAGCCACACCGGGGTGGACGGCAGCACACCCGCGCAGCGCGTCACCGACGCGGGCTACCCGTACCGGATGGTGGCCGAGAACATCGCGGCCGGCCAGACGACCGCGGACGAGGTCGTGCGGGCGTGGATGAACAGCTCTGGCCACCGGGCGAACATCGTCAACTGCGAGTTGCGCGACCTCGGCATCGGCTACGCCGTCGACGGCAACAACAAGCCTTACTGGACCCAGGACTTCGGCACCACGGGCTGATCGCCCGCAGCCGGCCGCACGCCGTGGCCGGTGGTCAGCAGTAGACCGTGCCGAACAACCCCACGACGGCCTCGGCCGGCACCTTGCCCGGCAACGGGTTGTAGGACAGGGTGGCCCGCCTTCCGTCGTCGGCACGGGTGGCGTAGGTGAGGTAGCCGATCAGCTCGCCGCCGTGACCCCACACCGACCGGCCGCACGGCAGGTCGAACCGCTGCAACCCCAGGCCGTAGGCGAACACCGTGCCGGTGTCCACGGTCTGCCGCATGGCCGCGAGGGACGCGGCGCTGGTGAGCCTGCCGCCGAGCAGGGCGTCGAAGAACCGGTTGAGGTCGTCCGCGGTGGAGATCATCTCGCCGGCGGCCCAGTCCAGTGACGGGTTCATCAGCGTCGCGTCGACCAGCTGTCCGTCCACTTCGGTGTAACCGCGGGCGTGCGGGTGCGGCAGGCCCGGCCACTGCCCCGGCACAGTGGTGCGCGACAGTCCGAGCGGGCGCAGGATCCGCGAGCGGACCTCGTCGCCGTAGGCACGCCCCGTCACGCGTTCGACCAGCATCCCGGCGACGATGTAGTTGGTGTTCGAGTAGTGCCAGCCCTGCCCCGGGTCGAAGTAGGAGTCCTGGCTGAAGGCGACGTCCAGCAGTTCCTGCGGCTGGTAGGACCGGAACCGGTCCGCACCGCGCCACCGGTTGGTCGAGTAGCCCTCCTCGTGCGCGTAGTCGTAGAGGCCGCTGGTGTGGTTGAGCACCTGGCGGACGGTGATGCGGTCGCCGTTACCGCCCCGCGGCACGCCGGCCACGTACCGGTCCACGGGATCGTCCAGCCCGACCCTGCCCTCGTCGACGAGTTGCATGACGACGGTCGCGACGAAGGTCTTGGTGGCGCTGCCGATCCGGAAGTACCCGCCGACCGACGCCTCCCCCGCCGCGTCCGCGCGGGTGCCCGAGGAGTCCTCCACGGACAGCAGGGCGCCGGACGCCCACCCCTGCTCGACCCACCCGTCCAGGGCGGGGAACGTGCCGGCCAGGGTCAGCACGACCCCGGCGATCGCAGTGTTGATCATCATGCGGCCGACGCTAGCCGGCGCGACGGCGTCCGGGGATGAGGACGACCACCCGATCGACTGCGGAAAACCCCAGCACGAGGCCCGGGTAGGTGCTGTCGGCAGGGCGCCCTGGCAGGATCAGGGGGTGAGTGACATTCAACGTGTTGGAGTGGTGGGCGCGGGCCTGATGGGCTCCGGCATCGCCGAGGTCTGCGCGCGGGCAGGGCTCGACGTGCTGGTGGCCGAGGTCAGCCCGGACGCCACCGAAGCCGCGCGAGGGCGGATCGCCTCTTCGCTCGGCAAGGGCGTGCGCAGCGGCAAGCTGTCCGCCGAGGACCGGGACGCCGCACTGGAGCGCCTCCGGTTCACCACCGACCTCGCCGACTTCACCGACCGGAACCTGGTCGTGGAAGCCGTCGCGGAGATCGAGCAGGTCAAGACCGAGGTGTTCACGACGCTCGACAAGGTCGTCGCGGACCGGAACGCGATCTTCGCGTCCAACACCTCCTCGATCCCGATCATGAAGCTGGGCATGGCCACCAGCCGGCCCGAGCAGGTCATCGGCGTGCACTTCTTCAACCCGGTGCCGGTGTTGAAGCTGGTGGAGCTGGTGCCGTCACTGCTGACCGGTGACCAGACCAGGGTCAGGGCCGAGTCGTTCGTGACCGGCGTCCTGCACAAGGAGGTCATCCGCTCGCAGGACCGGGCCGGGTTCGTGGTGAACGCCCTGCTGATCCCGTACCTGCTGTCCGCGATCCGGATGCTGGAGTCCGGGTTCGCCAGCGCCGAGGACATCGACACCGGCATGGTGCTGGGCTGCGCGCACCCGATGGGTCCGCTGCGCCTGGCCGACCTGATCGGCCTGGACACCACCAAGGCGATCGCCGAGTCGATGTACGAGGAGTTCAAGGAGCCGCTGTACTCGCCGCCGCCGTTGCTGCTGCGCATGGTGGACGCGGGGCTGTTGGGCAAGAAGAGCGGGCGCGGGTTCTACGACTACGCGTCCTGACCCCTCGCCCGCGGGGCCGTCGACCACGGTGGTCGGCGGCCCCGTTCGCGTGTCCGGGGCATTACCACACGACGTGCGCGCGAGTCACGGTCGAACAGACGGCGAACAATTGACAACAGCGTCTTGAATGGCGGGACGCATTAGCGGCGAACGCTCGACCGTACCCCACGGGACGGCTGGAACAAAATGCCACGATCCGTCATCGAAGATCGTCGGGATATTAGTGCGAAAGAATGACGGACGGCTAGTCAATAGGCCGTTCGGAGCAGTCTCGATTACCGGGGCCCACCGCTTGGCAAGTGATCGACAGAACCCGTGGCCTGCCTTTAGAGTGCCCTACGTCACGCTACGGCCAACCGGTGGACAAGATTGCTTCGCCTAGCGTAACTTTTCGACTCGCCCCCCACGAGGAGAACCCCGCCTTGGACCCTCAAAAAGTTTCCATACGCGATTTCACGGGCCGCCAGTTGAGTGCCCTCCTGCATTCTGTGGGCATCACGGACAATACCCTGGAATCCGTCGGGCTACTGGCGGACGCGCTCGGCCCGGGTGGCCTGCGCCCGGTTTCCACCAGCCCGGCCTGGCCCTCCGACGTCGCCGACGACCACACCCCGGTGGAGTTCTCCACGGCGTTCGCGGCGGACGAGCCCCCGGTCGTCCGCATGATCGTCGAACCCACCGCGGCCAGGCCATCCCGCATCGCGAACATGTCGGCGGCGCTCGCCTCGCTCGACCGCATGACGCGCCGCGGCAACCTGGACACCAGCCGTTTCGACGCGGTGCGGAGCCTGTTCCTGCCGGACAATCCCGCACGGGATTTCACGTTCTGGTATTCACTCGTGTTCCGCGCCGACGCGGCACCCACGGTGAAGGTCTACCTGAACCCGGACGTGCGCGGCGAGTCCGCCGCCGAGGAGGTCATGCGGGAAGCGCTGGACCGGACCGGTTTCGCCGCCGGTTTCCGGACCATGCGGGACAGCGCGATGACCAGGCCGGGACTTGACAGGTATTCCTTCTTCGCGCTCGACCTGGTCGAACAACAGCGGGCGCGGGTCAAGGCGTACATCTCCCACCACGCCGCGGAAGTAACCGACGTCACTCGCGCGGCGAAGGCGGCACGCGGGGTGGATGTGGACAGGGTGCCCGATTTCTGCCTGCTCACGGGGGGCAACACCGGAACGTTCGACAAGCGTCCGCTCATTTCCAGCTACACGTTCCTGGACGGCGACGCGGACGCGCCGAGCGGCTATTCCCTGTACGTGCCGATCAGGGACTACGTCACCGACGACGAAGAGGCCCGGCGACGGGTGCTCGCGGTGATGGCCAAGTACGACCTCGACCCCACCCAGTTCGACAACGCCCTGCGCACCGTCGCACGCCGACCGTTGGACGAGGGCGTCGGCCTGATCGCCCACGTGTCGCTGCGCATGGGCAGGCCGCGCCCCGGAATCACCGTCTACCTCTCGTCCGAGGCCTACGACGTGGCCACGCCGCGTTCGATCAGCCTGGCTGTCTAGGAGTCACCGTGCCGATCATGGAGCCGTACCGCATCAAGGTCGTGGAGCCCATCCCGATCACCACACGCGCGCACCGCGAGCGCGCGCTGGTCGCAGCCGGGTACAACCCGTTCAACCTCGCCGCGACCGACGTGACGATCGACCTGCTCAGCGACTCGGGAACCGGTGCCCTGTCCGCCGAGCAGCAGGCGGCGGGCATGCGGGGTGACGAGACCTACGCGGGTGCGCGCTCCTACCACCGGTTCCACGACGTGGTGACGGAACTGACCGGGTTCCCGTTCGCCTTCCCGGTCCACCAGGGACGTGCGGCCGAGCGGATCCTGTTCACCGCGCTGATCAAGCCCGGCCAGGTCAGCGTCAGCAACACCCACTTCGACACGACGCGCGCGAACGTCGAGATCGTCGGCGGCGAGGCGGTCGACCTGCCGTGCCGGGCCGCCGACGACCTCGACAGCGACGCGCCGTTCAAGGGCGACATCGACCTGGATGCGCTGGAAGCGACCCTCTCCAGTCGGCGGGACGTCGCCGTCGTGGTGATCACCATCACCAACAACGGTTTCGGCGGACAGCCGGTGTCGATGGGCAACATCAAGGCCGCGGGTGAGATCGCCCGCCGCCACGGTGTGCCGTTCTTCCTCGACGCGGCCCGCTTCGCGGAGAACGCGTGGCTGGTCACGCAGCGGGAGCCGGGATACGAGAACCACACTCCGCGCCAGGTGGCGGAGGAGGCGTTCCGGCTGGCCGACGGGTGCGTGGCGAGCCTGAAGAAGGACGCCATCGTCCACATCGGCGGGTTGCTCGCGCTCCGCGACCCGGAGCTGGCGGCGAAGTGCGAGTCGCTGCTGATCGCGACCGAGGGCTTCCGCACCTACGGCGGACTGTCCGGTCGCGACCTGGAGATGCTGGCGCAGGGGCTGCGGGAGGTGACCGACCCGGAGTACCTGCGGGCACGGGCCGACGCGACCTCGTACGTGGCCGGGCTCGCGGCGGCGGCGGGCGTCGACAGCGTGCGGCCGACCGGGGTGCACGCGGTGTATTTGAACGCCGGCCGCCTGCTCCCGCACCTGCCGCCGAGCAGCTTCCCGGGGTTCGCGCTGGCCAGCGAGCTGTACCTGGCGGGCGGCATCCGGTGCGCCGAGCTGGGTTCGCTGTACCTGGGTGAACTCGACGACGAGGGCGAACTCCTGAAGCCCGCGCCGTACGAGCTGGTCCGCCTGGCCATCCCGCGGCGGGTCTACACGCAGAGCCACCTGGAGTACGTCGGCGAGACGCTGGCGGAGATCGCGAAGGCGCCCGACCGGGTGCCGGGGTACCGGTTGACGCACGTGCCGAAGCTGTTGCGGCACTTCAACTGCAAGCTCGAACCGGTGGCGTAGGAAGCCGAACCGGTGGTGCAGACCTCTCGTCGGCGGGCGTGGGCGACAGTTTCCGTCGCCCACGCCCGCCGTTCGGCAGCGGCGGTTGTCGAGCGACTGCGCCCCGAAGCCGGGGCCCACCCCTGGGAGAACGGTGACCCGGTGCTCGGCGGAGACCGGGTCGAGCCGCGACCGCGCCACGCGGTGCCCCAGGCGGGGAACCGCGTGGAACGGTTCCCTAAGCCATCGCGTCGAGCCGGTCCATGGTGTGCTGGATCAGGCTCACCAGCACGGTCTTCGCCGACTCGCGGTCCCGCGCGTCGCACAGCACCAGCGGGATGGCGGCGTCGACGTCCAGTGCCCGCCGCACCTCCTCCGCCTCGTACGCGTGCCCGCCCTCGAAGCAGTTCACCGCGATGATGAACGGGATGCCGCGCCGCTCGAAGAAGTCGATCGACGGGAAGCTGCTGTCCAGCCTCCGGGTGTCGACCAGGATCACCGCGCCGATCGCGCCGTAGGCCAGCTCGTCCCACATGAACCAGAAGCGGTTCTGGCCGGGGGTGCCGAACAGGTACAGCACCACTTCCGGGTTGATCGTGATCCGGCCGAAGTCCAGGGCCACCGTGGTGGTCTCCTTGGCCTCCAGGCCGACCACGTCGTCGACCCCGACACCGGCCTCGGTGAGCAGTTCCTCGGTGTGCAGCGGCGGTATCTCGCTGACCGAGTTGACCATCGTCGTCTTCCCGGTGCCGAAACCACCGGCGATGACGATCTTCACTGGGGTGGGGACCAGCAGTTCCCCACCCGGCCGCTCAGATTCCACGGACACCATCCAGCACCGCCTGCAGCAAGTTCCGGTCCGGCACCTGCGGGACTCGGGAAGGGTCTCGGATCACGACGTCACCGCGTTGGATGAGGTCGCTCAACAACACCTTGACGACCACCAGCGGCACGTCGAGGTACGCGGCGACCTCGGCGACCGACAACGGCCGCCGGCACAGCTCCATGATCTCCATGTGCTCGACCGCCAGCGCGTCCGGGTCCGACGGCGACGGCATCGCGCGCACCTGCGTCACCAGGTGCAGCTCCGGCCGCAGCGGGCGCGTGCGACCGCGCACCATCGCGTACGGGCGGACCAGCGGGCCCGCGGCCTCGTCGTACCACCAGTCCTTCCCCGCCATCAGGACGACCTTCGGGCGGCGGGCAGGCTCGCGGCGGCGGTGCCGCGCGGCGCCGAGGACAGGTAGGTGCCGACGCGCTTGACGAGCATGTTCATCTCGTAGGCGATCATGCCCATGTCGGAGTCCTCTTCGCCGAGGACCGCCAGGCACGCACCGTGCCCGGCCGCGGTGACGAAGAGGTAGGCGTGCTCCATCTCGACGATGGTCTGCCGCACGGCGCCGCCACCGAAGTGCCGTCCCGTGCCGCGGGCCAGGCTCTGGAACGCCGACGCCATGGCGGACAGGTGGTCCGAGTCGTCCTTGGACAGCCCCGGCGAGCGGCCCAGCAGCAGACCGTCCGCCGAGAGCACCACCGCGTGCCGAGCTCCGACCACCCGGGAGACCAGGTCCTCCAACAACCAGTTCAGTTCGTTGTGCTGGCTGGTCATGTCGTTCATCGGGTTGCCTTTCCGGTTTCCAGTCGTCCGGCCACTGCTGCTGGTCAGGGTTCGAGGTCGTCGGGTGTCCGACGGGCGTCGCGTGTGCCCCGTTGGAACGCCGACAGGCCCTTGCGGACCTTCTCGGCGGACTGCTCCGGGTCGACCTCGGCGAGCGGTTCGGGCGAAGGGTGGAAATCGTTGCGCACCAACTGCGGCGCCAGGTTCTGCTGCCTGCGCCGCCTGGGCAGTTCGGGTCGGTCGGCGCTGCCGTTGGCCGACTCCGAATCCGCCGCGGGCCACTCGGACGTGGCCCGCTTCCGCTGCGGCAGTTCCAGCTCGCCGCTGCGCTGCGACAGGTCCAGCCCGCCGCTCAGTCGTTCGACCTCTGGAAGGGGATCCTCGTTGACCGCGGCCTCGGCCTGGGCCCAGAACCCTTCCAAGTCTCGGGAACTGTCGGGAAACCTGGCGTCTCGCACTGAGTCGTCGCCCTGCTCGGGAATGTCGTGGAAACTGCGGCGTGGCAGTTGGCGGGTCTCGGCCGCCTCGGTCGCCGTGGTGGGGCCCGCGACGATCGCGGACGGGATGAGCACCAGCGCCAACGTGCCGCCGTAGGGGGACTCGCGCAGCTCGACGTGGATGCCGCGGCGGGCCGCCAGGCGTGCCACCACGAACAGGCCGAGCCGGGACTCACCGCGCAGCCGCATCGCGTCGAACTCCGGCGGGTCGGCCAGCATCGCGTTGTGCTGCTCGCGGTCCTCCGGGTTGATGCCGAGGCCGTGGTCCTCGATCTCCACCACGATGCCCTGCGGCACCTCGTTGGCGTGCACCTGCACCTGGGAACGCGGCGAGGAGAACGCGGTGGCGTTGTCCACCAGCTCGGCGATCAGGTGGATCGTGTCGGCGACGGCCGCGCCCACCAGCGCGGTGTCGGGCACGGGGTTCACCTTGACCCGGACGTACTGCTCGGTCTCGGCGACGCCGGCGCGCAGCACGTCGAGGAGGCGGACCGGCTTGCGCCACTGCCTGCCCGGCTGCTCGCCCGCGAGGATGATCAGGTTCTCCGCGTTGCGACGGGCGCGGGTGGCGAGGTGGTCGAGCTGGAACAGCGCGTCGAGCTGCTCGGGGTTCTCCTCCTCCCGCTCCAGCTTGTCCAGGATCTTCAGCTGGCGGTGCACCAGGCCCTGGTTGCGGTGCGCGATGTCGAGGAAGACCCGGTTCACGCCTTCACGGGCCTGGCTCTCCTTCACGGCCGCGGCGACGGCGGTGTACTGGGCGGCGTTGAACGCGTCGGCCACCTGGCCGATCTCGTCGCTGCCGTAGTCCAGCGGCGGCACCTCGACCTCGACGTCCACGTGCTTGCCGTCGCGGAGCCGTTCGACGATGTCGGGCAGCCGCTCGTGGGCCAGCTGGAGCGAGTCCTTCTTCAACGACGTGAGGCGGGTGATCAGGGCCCGGTTGACCAGGCGGTTCGACGTGCGGATCGCGATCAGGATGCCGATGATCACGGCGAGCAGCGCGACCAGGCTGCCGATGAGCACGGTGCGGAACTTGCTCTCACCGCGCTCCATCGTGAGGTTCACGGCGCTGGCCGCCTGCTCGTTGACCAGCGCGGTCAGCTCGGTGGAGACCGGGCCGCTGATGCTCTGCCAGTCCTGGAGCGACCCGGCGTTCGACGGCTTCTGGGCGTTCTGGATCAGCTTGCCCTCGAACTCGACCAGCCGCTTCCAGTCGTCGCCCTCGATCATGAACTGGTAGTGCTCGCGCACTTCGGGCTGGGCGTAGGGGGCGATCGACTCGTACGAGGAGTGGTAGGCGCCGACGAGGCCGGCGAACTCGAGGTGCTCCTCGGGGGTGAACTGTCCCGCCGCGAGCGCCCCCGAGGCGAGCGAGGTGGCGCGGGACATCCAGTCGGCGGCCTTGAAGTACTCGGGGGCGATGATCGCGCCCTTCACCGACTCGTGGTCGGGCACCACCCGGGCCTGCACGCTGAACAGGGCGTGACCGGCGTCGAGGAGGTTGTTGTAGTACGTGTAGATCTCGGTCTTGGACGCGCGTCTCGCTTCGAGGGCGGCCCGGCGCTGCGGCAGCTGGTCCAGCAGCACGGTGAGCGCGTTGATCCGGTCGACGATCTCCTGCGGCGCCTGCGCGGCCAGCTCGTTGAACGCCGTGCGCATCCCGGTCACCGCGCGGTCGGTCTCGCCCTGCTGGACCTCGAGGTCGCTGGTGCCGCGGTCGGGCTGGCTCAGCGACGTCATGCTCAGCTCGCGCTCCTTCTGGAGCGCGGCGAACGTCTCGACCGCCGGGATCGACGCGTCCTTCACACCGGAGGCGACGGCGCGCAGGTAGAAGCCGTCGAACACGGTGTACGAGGAGAACAGCGCCCACATGATGAGCAAGACGATGCTGGGGACGACGACGACGCCGGTAAGTCGTGAACGGATCGTCTTGTAGTTCGTCTCCGTGGTGCTCTTCTGCTTCACAGCGCTCCGCAGCCTCGTCCGTTGGCAGGTCAGGCGTAGCACTAATGCCACTGCCTCTTCTTCACCCGATCGGCGACGGAACGGTAACACTCAGAAGATCATCATTACGAAGAGACAGCGATCACTTGCGCGACGCGACGGTCAGGTTACCCAGTCGAGTGACGCCAGGAACAGGGGGCCGATGTGAACTTCTCCGCATCGGCCCCCGACTTTCAGATCCCGGGAACCGAAACCGCGTTGTAGGTCGTCGTCGGCGTCGGCGGCGTGGTGAAGCGGGCGTTCGGCAGGTACAGCCGGTGACCGAAGGAGGCGACGGTCGTGGGCACGTCGAACCGCGCGTCGGTGATCTTGGTCACGAGCTTTCCGGCAGTGCCGTCCGCGGCCAAGGTGAACACCGCGATCATGTTGAGCCGGTTCTGCACCACGTAAAGGGTGCGGCCCTCCACCAATAGCCCGTCACCGTTGGTGAGCACCTCGCCCTGGAGGTCGACCACCGTCGTGCGACCCGATTCCACGTCCACCCGGTGCAGCTGCCCGGTGTTGCTCTGGACGATCAACAGGGCTTCGCCGTCCGGGGTCTCCGCGATGCCGTTGGCGTTGTTGACGCCCGGTGTGAGGACGAAGTCGCCGGTCAGCGGAATGGCGGTGTGCGAGTCGGGCAGCGAGCCGTGCCGGCCGAACGCGACCCGGTACAGCACCGCCTGGCGCGAGTCGGTGAAGTACGCGGCGTCACCGGTGATCACGACATCGTTGACAAAAGTGTTCGTGCCGTTCACGAATTCGTAGGACTTGAGCACCGCTCCCGTCCGCGCGTCGACAACCCTCCCGTCACCGCCCGCGCCGCCGGACACGAACAGCCTCCGGCGCCCGTCGACCTTCAACCCGACCGAGGCCGTCCCCGGCCCCTGGCTGAACACCTCGCCGCGCCCGGTGCGCAGGTCGACCCGGAACAGGTCCCCGTCGGCGCGCGAGCCGAAGTAGGCGGTCGGTGCGGCGCCGATCGCGATGCCCTCGGGCAGGAACCCGTCGGGCAGCGGGAACTCGGCGGGGAAGGTCGGGTGTGCTTGCTCTGCGGTGGCGGGCGCGGCGGTGATGAGGGAGGAGACCCCCAGCACCACGGCGGCCAGCGCACCGAGTGTCCGAGACATGACCACTCCTTCTTCGCTTGTGAGGCGATCCGGAGTCTTGCGCAGCTCGCGTGGCCGGGCGAGGGCTCCACGAGCCCTCTACAGCAAACCGACAGGTCGGCCAGCAGAAGCCACCGCAGCCGGAGGCTCGTTCTGACCGGTGCGGGCCGACGCCGTCATCGGAGCCCAAGGCTGCTGGAGCCAGGCAGCTGCTGCCGCTCATACCCGGGCCGGCGCCATCCCCGACCGGCCGCCGCGCGGGTCGGGGATGGCGGCCTCCTCACCTCATCTGTTGCCACGGGAGGAGCGTCGGGCGCTGTCCGGTGGCGAGGAACTCCTCGATCGCGACGGCGATGTCGGCGACCGGGATCTCGCAGTGGGTGAGGAAGTCGAGCCCGGTGCACCGGGGGCGTCGGCGCAGGCCTTCACCGAGGCCGCCCACGAGCCGGTGATCACGTCGGTGAACAGCATCACCCTGCGGTTCGCCTGGACCGTCGTCACTCCCTGCACCTGCGGCCGGAGTTCAGGCAGTCCACCAGCCGGTCCATGATCTCCTCGGACATGACGTTCGCGAAGTCGTCGTGGTCGGAGAACGGGTTGTGCTCCTCCTGCGGGAAGGCGTCCACGGCGTACTGCCCGGCGACCTGCACGTCCCGCGGGATGTCGTAGGTCAGGCTGATCCGCAGCTGTGGCACGGCCTTGAAACCCTTGGGGCACTTGCCGTTCCCGTTCGGGTAGACGATGTGGTCGCGGTGGTTGGCGCTGTCGGTGTTCTTGCCGTCCCAGCAGCTGGCGAAGTCGTGCACGCGCTTGACCTTGCTGCCTTCCGGGCAGATCGGGTACTTGTCCAGCTGGACCTTGTCCTCGAACCCGGTGCAGGTCCACGACTTCCGCGCGTTCTTCGGACCGTTCGTGGAGACCTTCGCGTCGCCGTAGAGGACGCGGAGGAACTGCGGCATCGCCTCGACCTTGTCCACCGGGCTGCCGCGGAACGTGATGTCGACGATTTCGGGCCGCTGGATCTCACCCTCGTTGCCGGGCAACTCGTTCTCGTCGCCTGCGCTCTTGCCGTCGCCCTTCTCCGGCGCGTCCGGTGCGGCTTCCCGGGCCGCCTCGGCGACCACGGCGTCGTTGGCGTCGCCGTCCTTCACGGTGCACGGGGCCAGCCTCTTCAGCCCGCGCGGGCGTTCCGCTACCCGGTCGACGGCCTGGACGATCCGGTCGATCGTCGCGGTCCGCTTGTCCCGCAAGGGCCGGAGGACGGCGTTGTTGACGAAGTTCGCGTCGTTGACGTCCGCCGCGGCCTTCAACTTCGCGTTGGCCTCGGTGATCTGGTCCTGGAGCGCCTTGAGGTTGCGGTCGACCTCGGCCTTGGCCTGGCGCGGCACGTTGCGCAGTTTCCGCTTGACGTCCGGGCACTCGACCTCGGCGGCGGCCGGTTCGCCGGGCTTCTCGTCCTCGTCCTCCCGGTCGATCCGGACGACCGGCCAGAAGTAGGCCGACTTGTCACCGTTCTTGCAGGTGGTGTCGGCTTCGAGCAGGCTCTCGTCGGTCGAGTCCGCGTCGGTCGACACGTTGCCCACGTAGTCGTGCAGGTGCTCGGCGCCGTTGCGCACACCGGGTTGGGCGATGAAGTTGTCCGGGTTGAAGTGGCCGTTCTCGTTGCGACCGCAGTCCACCGTGAACGTGCCGGTGCTGGCGCCCCGCTGCGGCCGGGGTGCCTGCACGTTGCGCTGCTGCTTGGTGATGTCGGTGAACAGGGAGATGTCCGCCCCGTCCGCCTGGGCGGTGCCCTGATCACCGGTGGTGCTGATCGCGACGGCCAGGCCGATCGTGAGCGCCAACCCGGTCACGCCGGCAGTCAGCTTCGTGCGCCGGGAGAAGCGGTGCCGCCCCTGGTTTCGCGTCATGGATGTGTCACCTCGTCGTAGGTACGCGCAAGTCCTGCGTGGAACCCCGACCGCCGGTGGGCGGTGGACACAGTGGCATACGTACCGTCTTCGGTCCGCGACCTGGCCGTTATCCGTTCGTTACCGAAACCACCCCCTAACTTGGGACCAGTGGCCGACTTGGCGGCCGAAACCACTCTTCCTGTCTGTTGTCCCACCGCCTGTCTCGTGTTGCGGTGGAGGGCGAGCTCAGGGGAGGGGTGCGACTTGCCGTACAGCAGCGACAATTCCATGTCAGGAACGGTCAGCGGGCAGGTGGTGCAGGCGGGCAGCATCGGGTCGGTGCACTTCCACGGCCCGCGCCGGCAGCCGATGATCCCGTTCCAGCTCCCGCCCGCGCCGAAGCTGTTCACCAGCAGGAGCCGGGAGCTCGCGGCGTTGGACGGTTGGCTGGAAGCGGACGAGGCGTTGCTCGTGGTGATCAGCGGGCCGGGTGGGGTGGGCAAGACTTCCTTGGCTCTGCGCTGGCTCCACGGTGCCAGGTCGCTCTTCTCCGACGGTCAGCTGTACGTGGATCTGGCTTCGAGCGCCCGTGGCGGACCGACGACCCCTGAAGAGGTGCTTGAGTGGTTTCTCCTCGCGTTGGGCGTGCCGTCTGCGGAGATTCCGTCAGGACTGGCCCGAAGACAGGCGGTGTTCCGCACCCTCACCGCGGACCGGGCCGTGGCGTTGCTCTTGGACAACGCCATCTCCGCGGCACAGGTTCGACCGCTGCTCCCAACCTCGACGCGCAGTGCCGTCGTGGTGACCAGCCGTTGGCGGCTGGGCGGCCTGGCCGTGGACGGAGCCCGGTTCGCAGAGGTCGGATCGTTCGACGAAGACGCGTCGTTGGAGCTGCTCGAACGGGCGGTGGGCTCGCGCGTCAGGTCAGAACCCGATGCGGCCCGCGAACTGGCGCACCTCTGCGCGGGCCTGCCCATCGCGTTGTCCGTGATCGGCGCACGCCTGTCGACCCGTCCTCGGCGGTCGCTGTCGAAGGAGGTCGGCTCGCTGCGCGCGGAACGCCTGGCGACGTTGACGTTGAACGACGAAGTGTCGGTCGAGGCGGTGTTCGACCTGTCGTACGTGGAGCTGCCGCCTCGACACGCCCGGGTCTACCGCCTGTGCGCTCTGCATCCCAGGGGGTCGTTCGGCGTCGAAGCCGCCGCCGCGGCGGTCGGTGAGCCGATCCCGGTGGTGGAGCAGCTGTTGGAGGAACTGGTGGAGAAGAACCTCTTGACCGAGGTGGGCGACGACCGGTTCGGCTTCCACGACCTGCTGCGGCTCCACGCCCGCCGACACGCCGACCGAGTGTCCCCCAGCGAGCGGGACGCGGCTCTTCGACGCCTGGTGGAGTGGTACCTGGATCGGTTGGTGGACGCCGATCTGGTGTTGCGCCCGACGCGGCACCGGGTGGGCCCCAGGTACCACGACCGCCGATCACTGTTTCCGACACACCGGAGTGCCTTGCTGTGGCTGGAGAAGGAGAGGACGAATCTGCGTGAGGCGTGTCGGGTCGCCCATGACCTGGGTCACGACGACCTGGTCTGGCAGTTCTGTGAGGCGATGTGGGGTTTCTACCTGCATTCCCGGCACCATGACGACTGGTTCGCGCTGCACGGCCTCGGCGTGCCCGCCGCAGTTCGGTGCGGGAACCGTGCCGCCGAGGCGAAGCTCCGCGCGCAGCTGGTCTTCGCCCATGGCGCGTTGCGCCAGTTCCCGGAAGCCGAGAGGGAAGGGCTGAGGGCACTGAAGATCGCAGAGGAGGACGGAGACGACCAGGGTGTCGCAGTCGCGCTCACCGAGCTCGGCGGTGTGGCCCAGGGCGCGGGTGACCTGCCGGGTGCCTTGGAACGCTTGACCCGGGCAAGGGGAATCCGCCGGCACATCGGACCGCCGCGGGCAGAGGCGCTGTGTGCTCGCAGGATTGGCGAGGTCCTGTTCGAGCTCGGCTGTGACGACGAAGCGATGACCGAGCTGGTGGCGGCGGCCGACGCGATGGACCTGCTGGGCGATCACGTCGGACGGGCGAGGTGTCTGATGTCTGTCGCCGCCATCGCACTGCGCCGCGAGCGGCGTGATTCGGCCGAGGAGAGGCTTGAAGCCGCCCTCGACCTGCTCCGCCGTGTCGGTGCGCCGTTCTACGAAGCCGAGGTCTTGGTGCTGTTGGGGGAGGTCGCCGAGGCCGCGGCCGACCTCCCCCGGGCACGCGAGCGTTATGGAGAGGCAAAGCGCCTGTTCGACAGCTTGGGGAACCCCAAGGCGACCACGATCAGCGTCAAGCTCTCGGCGCTGGACGCGTGAGGCGGCTCGATCAGGACGTCGGCCAACCCGAGCTCGGCGGGGTCTGCTCGGCAGACCTCACCGATCACGATCTGGTCGAGGCACCCGGCACCCGTGGCCACGACCAGTCGGTGGAGGCCGGCTCCCAGACCGTTCACCACCAGCCACGCGATCACGATCGCTCCGGTGGCAGCGGAACGGGGCCGGGCACCTGCACGGTGTCCGCCGCCTTGTCCGGCTCCCGCAGGTCCATCAAGCGGTACATGGTCCTGCGCAGGGCAGCTGCGGCGGTACCAGGGTGTGATGTCATCAAGGCGGCGACGCGTGCCGCACCACCCGTGCCCGCGTTCTCGAGTTGAGGGAGCAACGGTCGTGTCCGGTCCAGCAGTGGTGCGCTCTGGCGGACCGTTTCGGCCAGGCTGCCGACGCGCACGTTGTCATCGGGGAAGGACGCCAGCACCACCGGTTTGCCGATCGCGGCGGCGTACTGCGTGGTGGAGCCGTGGTCTCCCACGACGTGATCACTGGCGATCACCGTTGCCCGCCAGCCCTCGTCGGGTGGGATCACCAGCAGTCCCGCCTCTATACAATCGTGCAGCCAAGCCTTCACCTGCCACCGCCCGTGCACGCTCCACACGTTCGGATGCAACACCAGCGCAACCCGGTACCTGTCGTCCGACAACTGGTCGAGCAGCGCGCGGCACAACGATATATCGCTACCGAACGCCGAATCGGGCGCCCAGGTCGAACTCAGGGTGATCAAGCACTGCTCTTCCCGGACTCCCAGCATGTCGCGATAGCGGGACCGCAGGGGGAGGCTCGTCGTCATCCGGTCCAGGCAAGGATCGCCCACGACGACCGCGGTGTGCAGCGCCTCCGGGCAGGACTCGCGCAGCGCGACCAGTTCGTCCTCGTGCGTGAGCCCGATCGCCGCCGGGAGCACCTTGCCGCGCCGGGTGAGCGATTCGCGGCTCAAACCGGCGTGGGGCCGGGCATCCCGGCCCGCATGCCTGCTGTACCGACGCGACGCCAGGTTGCCCGCACCGTGCGGAAGCAGCAGAACAGGTCCGCGTGCCTGGTCCAGATCGTTGTACCCGGCTGCCAATACCAGGTCGAAGTCGTGCTGGGTGGCCTGTTGCCAAGGAACGACGATGCCCCCTTGCCGGCGCACGTACTCCTCCGTGCCATACCACCAGCGCCCGGTGTCGGTGACCGAGAACACCACCTGCACCCTCGGGTCGTTGTACAGGAGCGGCACGACGTCGGAGATCAGCCGCGTGCCGGCGGCGAAGTGCGGCACCATCACCAGCACGGTTCGACACCCCGGCACGGTCACGCGCCGCTCGGCGTCCGGTCCGATGGGACCTCTGATCCACTGGCCGGTCATGCCGCTGCCGCCTGGGAGGGCACCGCGACCGGGCACGGCTCACCGGTCGAGCAGTCGAACACCGGCACGCCCGGCCACGAGAGGTCCTCGTACACCAGATGAGGCGTCATGATGACAACGAAGTCCACACCGGCGACGTCACCGAGATCCCTGCTCACGAGCCGGGTGCCGTCGCTCAGGAGCAGCTCCGGCACATACGGGTCGTGATAGCCGACCGACGCTTCCCGGTGCAGTTCCTCGATCACCGCGACCGCCGCGGACTGGCGCACGTTCGGGGTGTCGGCCTTGTAGGTCACGCCGAGCACCATTGCCCTGCTGTTCCGGAACGGCTTTCGCGCCACCGCCGTGACCGCCTCACGCAACCGCTGCACGGTGTGCGCCGGCATCGCGTCGTTGACCGCCAACGCGGCGTCGATCAGAGGGCTGAGCAATCCTCGACGTCGCGCCGCGGTGGACAGCAAACGTGCCGACACGGGCACGCAGTCACCTCCAGCGCCCGCGCTCGGCCGGTGCCCGAGGAACCCGAAGGGCTTGGTGCCCGCGGCTCGCAGCACCTCGGTCACATCGACCCCGTACGCCCGGCAGACCGCGGCCAACTCGTTCACCAGCGAGATGTTGACCATCCGAAAGGTGTTCTCGAAGATCTTCGACAACTCGGCCACGTACGGGGTGGCCACGTTGACCACCTCGTCCGCCATCGCGGACAGGAAGTGGGTGGCGAGCCTGCTGCACCTGGTGGTGTGTCCCCCGACAACCCGCGGGATCGACGTGAGGGCGTGCGACTTGCTGCCCGGGTCTAATCGCATCGGCGCGCAGGCGACGTGGAAGTCCTCACCGGCGCGGAACCGGGAGATCCGCTCGAGCAACGGCACTACTCGCTCCGCGACTGTCCCAGGCGGACATGTGCTCTGCACGATGACCATGTCGCCTCGGCGCAGCACCCGACCGACCGCGCGAACGCCGTCGAGCAGCGGACGCAAGTCCACGCCTCCGCGGTGATCGGGAGGGGTCGGCAGGCAGAGCACGTGCACGTCGGCGGCGGGCACACCGAAGGCGATGTCACGCACCGCAAGACGACCGCTCGACAGCACGCTGAGCAAGGCGTCCTCCGACACGGTCCGCAAACCGCACCCAGGCCGGGATCCAGCCACTTCCGTGATCCGCTCGGCGGAGCTGTCCAGCCCTGTGACACGCGCTCCGGCCGCCGCCGCGGCCACTGCTGTGGGCAACCCGGTGAACCCCAGACCGACGATCACAACATCCAAGTCGTCCATCTCGACCTCCTCAGCCGCCCTGGTGCGAGTCCGTCTCGCCGGTGCGGTCGGCCTCCAGCGTTGGAGACGGCCCTGTCGAATCCGGTTCACTCGGCGAACAGACCGCCGAATCGCCTGGTCATCGGGTCAGATGTGATCGTTTCAGGATGGCGGCACGTGCACTTGCGCGGGCAGCCGGGGAGCGGATTTCAGGTGCCTTTCATCGACCCGTCAGTTGATACCGCCGTCCGGTAGCCCATGTGGACTACACGTTGTCACATCGAGGTATCGGAAAGTGATGAAGCACTGGATCGGGCAGGTGTGACGGGGCAGACTTCACCTTGGATCATTGCTTCCAGCGAGGGGCGGCGCTGGTGACCATGGATTTCAAGATCCTCGGGCGCACATCGGTCCGGGTGAATGACGGCTTCACCGAGGAATGGGGCACCCCCAAAGAGAGGGCGGTCCTGGCGGTCTTGCTGCTGAACGTCGGCAAGGCCGTTTCTGTCCGCAGTTTGGCGGAATGGGTGTGGTTGCCCGACAAGGCTCCACGCGATCCCACGGCCACGCTCTCCACCTACACAGCGAGAATACGGTCGACGCTGAAGCGGCTCGGATTTCCGGGACGACTCAAGACCGAAGACGGCAGCTACCGCTTCCTGGCGGACCCTCTCAGCATCGACTACCACGCCTTTCAACAGGCCCTGTGGGAGGCCCGCCGACTCGGCAAAGACGGGGACCACGCTCGTGCCTGTGCCCTGGCCAGGTCCGCGCTCCTCCTGTGGTCGGAGCGCCCGCTCGCCGACCTCGAGACCGACCGGGCGGACAACTGGCGCCGAGTCGCCACAAGGGACGAATGGCTGTCCGCGCACGACGGTCTCTTGTACGGCCTGCACAAGCTGGGCGAACACGAAGAGATGCTTCGACTGGTCAAGTCCGCGCAGATCGAGCACGACACCGATGTGCTACTGGCCAAACGCCGTATCCAGGCCCTGCACGCCTTGGGGCGCAGAGAGGAAGCGGTCCAGTATTTTCTGGACTTCTACCGCCGCGCAAAGGATGATGATGATCCTGAACGCGCGGACGAAGTGCGGAAGTTCCACGATGACCTGCTCGCCGCCGGCGATCGGAAACCGGAACCACAGTCCGGCGGGGATACGGTGGCCGTACCCCGTCAACTGCCCTACGACGTCGACGGCTTCACCGGGCGTGTCGAGCTGATCGGCGAGTTGGAGGCATTGGTCACCGGGCGGCCGAAACCTCGCTTGATCGCGTTGGACGGCCTACCCGGGGTCGGCAAGACCGCACTTGCCGTGCATTGGGCACATCGCGTGCGCGAGCGATTTCCGCACGGACAGTGCTTCGTCAACCTCAACGGTTTCGGTGACGGCCCATCGGCGTCCGAAGAGGATGTGGTGATCCGGCTCCTCGACGCGTTGCGCGTGTCGGCCGACTGCCTGCCGACCGCGGAGGCGCGTCGCAACAAACTGCGCGACGTGCTCTCCAATCGCCAACTGCTGGTGGTACTGGACAACGCTGCCGACTCGAAGCACGTGCATGGGTTGTTGTCGATCTTATCGGGATCGGTCGTCGTGGTGACCAGTCGGTTGAGGCTGAGTGATCTGGCGGTTCGCCACGGAGCACGGTGCTTCACCGTCACGCCCTTGGAGTCCGAACTCGCGGTCGGCTGGTTGCGAGATCGACTCGGTGCGCGTGCGGCGTTCGAACCGGATGCCGTGGGTGAACTCGCGGCCGTTGCCGGCGGCCTTCCACTGGCTTTGGGCATCATCGGGGAGTACGTGGCGGCCCAACCCGGCAAGCCACTCGCCGACTTCGCCGACCAACTTCGGGAACGCGGAGTCGTGATCGGGCTCGGGGCCAACGGTTCGCAGGCGATCTTCTCCCTCGGAGATGTGTTCGAGTGCTCGTACCGGGCGTTGAACCCCGAGGTGCGAAGGCTGTTCCGCCTGCTCGGCCTCTACCCGGGCCTGGTGTTCCAGCGCGAGGTGGCCGCGGCGCTGACGGGCCTGACCGAGTCGGAGGTGCACGACCAACTCGAGCACCTGGTGTGGGCGAGGCTGCTCGAAGTCCGTGAAGGCAACAGGTACGCGTTTCACGATCTACTGCGTGACTACGCCGGCAAGCGGGTCGAGCTCGACGAGGACGAGCACAACCGGCAACTCGCGACAGTTCGGCTTCTGGACTGGTTCCTGCACACGTGCAACAACGCCGACCAAACGATTTTCGCCTCAAGGCTGAGGGTGCCGATGCTCGCCGCATCCGACGGGGTCAGCCCCGTGACCTTTCGGGATGTCGAGTCCGCCGTGGAGTGGTGCGGGCGCGAACGCGCCGAAATCATGGCGATCATCGGGTTCGCGGCTGTTCGCAGTTTTGAGCAGCACCTCTGGCGACTGATCAACTGCGCCGGGGAGATCATGATGCGACTCGGCTTCAAAGATGAGGTTCTTCACGGCATGCGGGTCGCGGTCGAAGCCGCGAATTCCGTCGGAGATCGATTCGCCGAGGCCGGGTCTCTGTGCAATCTCGGTTTTGCGCACGCGAGGTTCTACGAGTACGACGAGGCGGAGCAGTGCTACGTCACGGCCCACCGAATGTTCGTCGAGGTGGACAGCCAGATCGGGATCGCGACAGTTCTCCGCAACATGGGCGAGCGACGGGCTGCGATCGGTGACATCCCGGGAGCGCTGCGAATCCTGGAAAACGCGTTGGCGGTGGCCCGGAACGAGGGCAGCGCCGACACGGAAGCCGGGATAGTGCACCGGATGGGCGAGGCCATGCGACTGGGAGGTCGACTGGGTGATGCGATTGCCCAATTCCACCACGGGTGGTCGTTGCGCGAACGCATAGGCGATATGGGAGGAATAGGAGCGTCACTCGCGTCACTCGCCACCGCCCACCATGAACAGGGAGATCATTTCGGCGCGCTCAGCTTCGCCCATCGCGCGGTGGTGATGTTGCGACAGGCGGGCGAGATCGCCTTGGAGGGACAGGCGAGCACCACGCTCGCAGCCGTGCACCGCGACCTGGACGACTTCGAGAAAGCCGAGTTTTACGCGGACCGAGCGATCACCTTGACCAGGCAGGCCAGGGACCTTCGCCGCCAAGCCGGCGCCCAGGACGTTCTCGGCCAGGTGAGGTGGCGGCAGGGTAGGCACAGCGAAGCACGGGAATGTTGGTCGATCGCGTACGGCTTGTATTCCGACCTCGGCGACTCCAGGGCGGACGGGATCCGCAACCAATTGGACGATTGGTCTGAACCAGACGTTCCGCCGTCTCGACACCCCGATGACCCGCTCCGGGGATCACCCATTCGTGGACCGGAGACACTGGGGACGTGAACTCCAGGCCCGATGACATCGCGGGCCACGACTGGCAGAGGTGACATGCCGCCACTTGCGGACGGATCCGTGCACGTTGCAGTAGGGGCCGCTGCTCCAGGGGGCAGAGCGGCCTGAGATCATCGACGTATGTTCCTACTGATGACCATGTTGCGAGCGGGGCCAGTGGGGCGACACCTCGGTCGCGCGGTCGTGGCCGTGCCGACCGCCCTCGCCCTAATGACGGCGGTGGCCACGCATGCCGGCGCGGCCACCGCCCTTGAAGAACCGACCAGTGTCCCGCCAGCCATCTCACAAGCATGCCTGAACAGCCAGTCGATGCTGTGGGGCTAGGCAATCGCCGAGTCACCGGCTTCGCACCGGTCACGATCCACCCCACATAGCACATGACGCCCGGTTCGGTACTAGACCGAACCGGGCACTTTTATGTGCATTAGCAGCATGGCTTGACTGCCGACATGTGTACAGGGGGCGCGCCGCGTGTTTGCACTAACACTTTCGGGTGGTCAAGTGGGGGATTTTTCGCTCTGGTCTGGAATTCCTGCTGTCACCTGGGCTAAGGACAACCCCTGGACGCCCTCGGTCAAGGATCGTTGTGAGATCAGCCGGCTTGGAGGGCCAGGTACAGGTCGACGCGCTCGGTGAAGTTCGAGAGGTCCACGCCCAGCAGGTCTTCGACCCGCCCCACCCGGTACCGCAGGGTGTTCACGTGGACGTGGAGGCGGGCGGCGGCGGTGGTCCAGGAGCCGGAGCAGTCGAGGAAGACCCGGAGCGTGCCGACCAGGTCCGAGCCGTGCTCCGCGTCGTAGTCGAGCACCGGTCCCAGCAGTCGGCGGCGCAGCGAGCGGCGCAGCTCCTCGGGCACGCCGGCCAGCAGCAGTTGGTGCAAGGCGATCTCCTCCCCCGCCACCACGCACGTCCGGCCGGTTCGGCGCTCACCGAGCCGCCGCGCGTGGGACGCCTCGTCCGCCGCGCCGCGCAGCCCCGAGTGCCCGACCGGCGACGAGATGCCGACCAGCACCCTGGTCGACCGCAGCCCCGGCTCCAACGTCCGCAACGCCGACCGCACGGCCTCGGTCCACGACCCGGACGGCACCAGTGCGTAGACCTCCGCGCCGACGGCGGTCACCAGGAACCTCGGCGTGACGGCCGCCAGCACCTCCTCCACCAGCGCCACGGCCTGCTCGGGCCGACCGCCCGACACCGAAGCCGCCAGCACCCGCAGCGGCACGTCCTGCTCCCACCCGACGGCGGCCACCCGCGCTCCGACGTCGCCACCGGCGAACACCTCGCGCAGCAACGGCCCCGCCGCCCGGTTCTCGATCTCCCGCCCCTGCACGACCCGCGCCCGCTCCACCCCGACCAGGCTCGCCAGCTCGGCGGCGACGTCGTCCCGCGCCCGGTCACCGTCGACCACCAGGATCCACCCGGTCAGCCGGGAACCGCCGCGCGTCGACACCGGCAGCAGCGTCACGCCGCGCACCACCTTGGGCAGCCGGTCGGCCAGCAGGAACTCCCGGACCAGCTCGGCGGCCTCGGGCAGCTCGGGTCCGGCGACCACGTGACCGGTGCACGACAGCACCCGGCACGGCGCGCCCAGCTCCGCCGCACCGACCGCCACCAGCTCGGACAGCCCGCCACCGTCGGCGACCACGGTCAGCAGCCGCCGGTGCCGGCCGAGCTGCGCGCCCGCGTCGCCCACCCGTTCGGCGGCCAGCTCGAGCACCACGCGCTCGGTGATGGCCGCGAACGACAGGTCGACCGGGACCTGCAGCAGCGGCACCCCGTGCCGTTGGCAGGCTTCGACGAGCGCTTCGGGCAATTCGCCGACATCGGGTGAGCTGGCGGCCAACGCGGCCACACCGGACGACGCCAATGAAGCGACGAACTGTTCACAATCGGCCGCCGTGCGATGCCACAACAACCCGGAGAGGACCAGCTCACCGCCGGACAGGTAGCGGGCCGGGTCCGGCAGTTCGGTGCCGTAAAGCCTGGTCACGGGCC
The DNA here is from genome assembly GCF_000716595.1 of Saccharothrix sp. NRRL B-16314. Taxonomy (GTDB): domain Bacteria; phylum Actinomycetota; class Actinomycetes; order Mycobacteriales; family Pseudonocardiaceae; genus Actinosynnema. Next base: position 114,382 of record NZ_JNXC01000015.1, on the reverse strand, counting down.
TGCCGAGGCCTTCGGTGCCGCCGATCAGCCGCAGCCGGAGTTCCGGCATCCCGAGCAGGCTGCGCACCAGCAACACGCTCGCCTCCTCCGCGTCACACCGCCGGTTTACGGTCGTCCGATCGTGTTTGTAGGAAAGCACAAATCCACTGCCTGTAGGAGCCTGGGATTCATGCGGCGCCGCCGTAGCCGATCACCCGTCCAGGTCTGTGTACTGGATCACACACCGCGCACGTCCACCCACCGAGGTAGCCGATGGATTTCCTCCGCCCCGACACCCTCGCCGAGGCGCTGGCCCACAAGGCCGGTCGTCCCGACGCCGTGCCCATCGCCGGCGGCACGGACGTGATGGTGGAGCTGAACTTCGACCACCGCCGCCCCGCCGCGCTGCTCGACCTGACCCGGATCGCCGAGCTGCGGACCTGGGACGAGGACGACGGCGCGGTGCGCATCGGGGCCGCCGTCCCGTACGCGCGGATCATCGAGGAGTTGGGCGGGCGGCTGCCGGGGTTGGCGATGGCGTCCCGCACGGTCGGCTCGCCGCAGATCCGCAACCGGGGCACGGTCGGCGGCAACCTCGGCGCCGCCTCCCCCGCCGGTGACACGCACCCGGTCCTGCTCGCCGCGGGCGCGTCCGTGGAGGCCGCCTCGACCAGGGGCACCCGGCTCATCCCGGCCACCGACTTCTACCTGGGCGTGAAGCGCCACGCGCTGGAACCGGACGAGCTGATCACGGCGGTCCACGTGCCGGTCACGCGGGCGCCCCAGCAGTTCTCCAAGGTCGGCACCCGCAACGCGATGGTGATCGCGGTGTGCTCGTTCGCCGTCGCCCTGCACCCGGCGGAGCACCGGGTCGGCGCGGCGGTCGGCAGTGCCGCGCCCACTCCGCGCCGGGCGTCGGCCGCCGAGGAGTTCCTGTCCGCCGAGCTGACGTCCACGAACCAGTGGGAATCGCCGGAACCGCTGCTGGACTCGGTGAAACGGCGGTTCGGCGACCTGGTCGCGGAGGCCGCGAGCCCGATCGACGACGTGCGCGGCTCGGCCGCGTACCGCAAGCACGCCCTCTCCGTGCTGGCCCGCCGCACGCTCGGCTGGGCCTGGCAGGACTACGCCGGGAAGGTGGCCTGAGCATGCGCGTGAACGTGACGGTGAACGGCGAGCAGCGGCAGGCCGACGACGTGTGGGAGGGCGAGAGCCTGCTGTTCCTGCTCCGCGAGCGGCTGGGGCTGCCCGGTTCCAAGAACGCCTGTGAGCAGGGCGAATGCGGCTCGTGCACGGTGTACCTGGACGACGTGCCGGTGTGCGCCTGCCTGGTGGCAGCGGGTCAGGCCGAGGACCGCGAGGTGCGGACGGTCGAGGGGTTGGCGCGGGGCGATCGGCTCGACCCCGTCCAGGAGGCGTTCGTTGAGGCGGGCGCGGTGCAGTGCGGGTTCTGCACGCCCGGTCTCGTGGTCGCCGCGCACGACCTGCTCGACCGGGTGCCGAAGCCGAGCGACCCGGAGATCCGCGAGGCGTTGGCGGGTAACCTCTGCCGCTGCACGGGTTACGAGAAGATCCTGGAGGCCGTGCGCCTGGCAGCGAGCCGCAAAGAGGCCGGCGCGTGACCCCCACGATCCTCGACGGCGTCGCGGTGGCCACGATGGACGCCGCGGGCACCGAGCACGCGTTCGGCCACGTCGTCATCGAGCACGGCGTCATCACCGCCGTCGGCCCCGGCCAGGCGCCCAAGCCCACCGGCCCGCACACCTGGATCGACGGCAGCGGCTGCCTGGTCACGCCGGGCCTGGTCAACACCCACCACCACCTCTACCAGTGGGCCACCCGGGGCATCGCCCAGGACGCCACCCTGTTCGAGTGGCTGACCACGCTGTACCCGGTGTGGGGCGGCCTGGACGCCGAGATCACGCACGCGGCGGCGTCCGCGGGGCTGGCGCGGCTCGCGACCACCGGCTGCACGACCGCCGCCGACCACCACTACGTCCACCCGCGCGAGGGCGGCGACCAGTTCGAGGCCTTGGTCAGCGCCGGGAAGCGCATCGGCATCCGCCTGCACGCCATCCGCGGCTCGATGGACCGCGGCCGGTCGCACGGCGGCCTCCCGCCGGACAACCTGGTGGAGGACACCGAAGGCGCGCTCATCGCCACCGAACAGGCCGTCAACGACCACCACGACCCCCTGCCGGACGCGCTGGTCAGGGTGGCGGTCGGGCCGTGCTCACCGTTCTCGGTCAGCCCCGAGCTGATGAGCGGAGCCGCGGAACTCGGCCGCGCCAAGGGCGTCCGGCTGCACACCCACCTCGCCGAGACCGTGGACGAGGAGGAGCAGTGCCAGGCCGAGTTCGGCTGCACGCCCACCGAGTACGCCGAACGCCTCGGCTGGCTCGGTGACGACGTGTGGCTCGCGCACACCGTGCACCTGTCACCCGAAGCGGTGAAGCGGCTGGGTGCGACCGGTACCGGCAGCGCGCACTGCCCCACGTCGAACGGTCGGCTGGGCACCGGCATCGCCCCGGTCCGCGACCTGCTCGACGCGGGCGCGTCCGTGGGTCTGGGCGTGGACGGCGCGGCGTCCAACGAGTCCGGCGGGATGGTCGAGGAGCTGCACCAGGCGCTGCTGCAAGCCCGCCAGCGCGGCGGCCCCAAGGCGTTGAGCGCCCGTGAAGCGCTGTGGCTGGGCACCATGGGCGGCGCCCGGTGCCTCGGGCGTGATCAGGAGATCGGCTCGATCGAACCCGGCAAGCTCGCCGACCTGGCCGTGTGGCGGCTCGACGGCCTCGACCACGCGGGCATCGACGACCCGGTGGCCGCCCTGGTCCTCGGACCGCAGCCCCGCCTGAAGCTCTTGGTGGTGGGCGGCCGGACCGTGGTGGACGACGGCGAGCTGCGCACCGCCGCCGAAACCGACCTCGCGCGCGACCTGCGTGCCGCCGCCGAGCGACTGAAGGGGACGCGATGAGCCTCACCCCCGCCGACCTGACCTCCGCCGTGGCCGGTGGCATCGGCGCCAGCCCGCAGCGGCCGGACGGGAACCTCAAGGTGCGCGGCGAGTTCGCCTACGCCTCGGACCTGTGGCACGAGGACATGATCTGGGGCGCGACCCTGCGCAGCCCGCACCCGTACGCGCGGATCGTGTCGGTCGACCTGACCGAGGCGCTGAAGGTGCCCGGTGTCCACGCGGTGCTCACGCACGAGGACGTGCCGGGGCAGAACCGGTACGGGCTGGAGCACCGGGACCAGCCGGTGCTCGCCGAGGACGTCGTGCGCTACCAAGGTGAACCGGTCGCCCTCGTCGGCGCGGACCACCCGGAGACCGCGCTGCGCGCCCTGAAGCGCATCAAGGTCGAGTACGACGTGCTCACGCCCGTCGTGGACATGGAGACGGCGGCCGACGAGAGGCCGCTGCACCCCGCCGGCAACGTCGTGCGGCACGTGCCGATCCGGCGTGGCGACCAGCGCGCGGAAGCCGAGGTCGTGGTCACCGGGCGGTACGAGGTCGGCATGCAGGACCAGGCGTTCCTCGGTCCCGAGTCCGGGCTGGCCGTGCCCGACGAGGAGGGTGGTGTCGACCTCTACATCGCCACCCAGTGGCTGCACGTCGACCAGGCGCAGGTGGCGGTGGCGCTCGGCCTGCCGCTGGAGCGGGTGCGGCTGACGCTGTCCGGTGTCGGCGGTGCTTTCGGCGGGCGCGAGGACCTGTCCATGCAGGTCCACGCGTGCCTGCTGGCGTTGCGCACCGGCAAGCCGACCAAGATGGTCTACAACCGCGAGGAGTCGTTCTACGGGCACGTGCACCGGCACCCGGCGGTGCTGTACTACGAGCACGGCGCGGACCGCACGGGCAGGCTCGTCTACGTCAAGGCCCGGATCTTCCTCGACGGCGGCGCGTACGCGTCCAGCACGTCGGCGGTGGTGGCGAACGCGGCGACGCTCGGCGTCGGGCCTTACGACGTGGACAACGTGACCGTCGACTGCTGGGGCGTGTACACGAACAACCCGCCGTGCGGTGCGATGCGCGGATTCGGTGCGGTGCAAGCGGCTTTCGCCTACGAGTCCCAAATGGACAGACTGGCCGAGGCGCTGGGCATGGACCCGGTGGACGTGCGGATCGTCAACGCGATGAGCGAGGGCTCGGTCATGCCGACCGGTCAGGTGGTCGACTCGGCCGCTCCCGTGGCGCAACTGCTGAAATTGGTCAAGGACAAGCCGATGCCGCCGCTGCCGGCTGCCGTCGACCTGCGGGACATGCCCGGTGGCGTGTCGAACACCACGCACGGCGAAGGTGTGGTCCGCGGCGTCGGCTATGCCGTGGGCATCAAGAACATCTGCTTCTCCGAGGGCTTCGACGACTACTCCACCGCGCGGGTCCGGTTGCAGGTCATCAACGGCGAGCCGGCGGCGTCGGCGCACACGGCGGCGGCCGAGGTCGGGCAGGGCCTGGTGACGATCATGCAGCAGATCGTGCGCACCGAACTGGGCGTGGAGCGGGTGACGATCCTGCCCATGGACACCGGTATCGGCAACGGCGGCTCGACGTCCGCGTCGCGGCAGACCTACGTGACGGGTGGCGCGGTGAGGGCCGCCTGCGCGGCCGTGCGGGAGAAGCTGGTCAAGCTCGCCGGCGGTCGTGCCCCGGTGGACCTCGTCGACCTGCTGGGCGACGACGTGATCGACGAGACGGTGGAGTGGCGGCACCGGGCCACCGAGCGGATCGACCCGGTGACCGGGCAGGGCAACGCGCACGTGCAGTACGGGTTCGCCGCGCACCGCGCCGTGGTGGACGTGGACGTGGAGCTGGGCCTGGTGAAGGTGGTCGAGCTGGACTGCGCGCAGGACGTCGGCAAGGCGTTGAACCCGCAGGCCGTGCTGGGCCAGATCCAGGGCGGTTCGGCGCAGGGTCTGGGGCTCGCGGTGATGGAGGAGATCCAGCTCGCGGACGGCAAGGTGCGCAACCCGTCGTTCACCGACTACCTCATCCCGACGGTGCTCGACATGCCGCCGATGAGCATCGACGTGCTGGAACTGGCCGACCCGCACGCGCCGTACGGTGTGCGCGGCGTCGGAGAGCCGCCCACCATCTCGTCCACCCCGGCCATCGTGGCGGCCATCCGCGCCGCCACCGGCCTCGCCCTGACCCGCGTGCCCGTGCGGCCCGAACACATCACCGGCACCTGACGTCCCCACCGCTGTGGGTCATGCCCCGAGGAGCACCCTTGACCATGTCCGTCTCACCCGACCACGCCTGGCTGCGCGCGTCGATCGAGCTGGCCACCCACAACGTCGCCGCTGGTGGCGGCCCGTTCGGCGCGGTGGTCGTCCGGGCCGGCGAGGTGATCGCGACCGGCACCAACCAGGTGACCCCGACCCTCGACCCGACCGCGCACGCCGAGGTCGTGGCCATCCGCGCGGCGTGCCAGGCCGTCGGCGACTTCAAGCTCACCGGCTGCGTGCTGGTGTCGTCGTGCGAGCCCTGCCCGCTGTGCCTGTCCGCCGCCCTGTGGGCACGGGTGGACCGGGTCGTCTACGCCGCGGACCGGGACGACGCCGCGGCAGCCGGCTTCGACGACCGCGAGTTCCACGACCTGTTCACCCGCCCCCGCGACACGTGGAGCCTGCCGGTGGAGCGGATCTCGACGGGCGACGACAACGCCCCGTTCACCGCCTGGCTCTCCCGAACGGACCGCGTCGACTACTGACCGGACGATCAGTGCCCGGTGTCGGCGCTGTCGAGTGAAGCCATCAACTCATGCATCCCGGAGGACGGGTTGTCGTGCGGGATTTTCGTGCCGTCGCGTTCGTGACGCCGTTGCAGCAGTCGCGCCCGTCGGGCCGCCTCCGCGCGAAGCGGCATGTACACCGAGGCATCGATGCTCTTACCCGGACGTCCGTCGAGTCGCCGGCTGAGCTTGTCGGCGCCGGCCGTGTCGAGGAAGGCGGTGTGGTCGCGGTGGTGCAGGATCAGCCACACCTCGAAGCAGGGGTTGGAGATCGCGAGCCGGACGTCGTGGCGCTGGGCCAAGTCCACCGCCTCGACCAGATTCGGGTGGTTCCGCGGCCATTCGACGTCGAACACGCACCAGCACTCGTCGACTTCTGGATCCCGCGCACGCTTCACGGCCTGTTCGACGAGTTGCAGGGGAACGGAGTGCTCGGGACGCAGTTCCACGTTGAGGGCTACGTCGCCCGCGATGTGCGGTAGGCGCCGGAGGCCGTTGAGGTAGTCCGGTTCAGAGTTGCGGCCTTCGGTGAAGATCACGACCGTGCGCAGCTCGCGTCGTGTTCCCACCGTCCGATCCAGCCGGCGGCCTCCACGTTCACGTGCCGACACCGGCCCTCAGCCGATCAATCCGAGCGCACGCAGCAACTCCGCTTGGTCGATCTTCGGCAGGGCGCCGAAGCGACCGTGCAGGTAGGCGCTCTCGAGGTTGCTGGACTTGCGGACGCGTTCGCCCGCGAACTCGGCCAGCGCACCGAGGCGCGTCGAGCCGTCGGCGCGCTTCTCGGTCAGCCACACCTCATCGCGGTTGAGGTGGTTGAGCAGGCTGGTGTCGTGCGTGGTGAACACCAGCTGCGCGCCGAGGGGGTTGGTCGCCGAGTCCTCGAACAACCGGATGAGCTGGGCCGACAGGGTGGGGTGCAGGCTGGCGTCGAGTTCGTCGAACAGCAGCAGTGATCCTCGGCGCAGAGCGGTGAGCACCGGTCCGATGAGTCCGAACCAGGTTCGGGTGCCCTCGGATTCGGCGACGAAGTCCAAAGGCGCGACGCCGTCCGGTGTCCGGTGCAGCAGCCGCACGCGGGGCGCGCCCCGTTCCCCGGCCATCGCGCGTTCGATGAGAACGTCGTCGATGCCCAGGTCCGCGAGGCGAAGCAACGCCAGAGCCCGCCGGTGGTCGCTGCCGCCGACGCCGGACTCTTCCTCTTCGTCGAACAGCGAGGGCTGGTCGCCACCTTCGAACCAGCGGATCGCGCGACGCATCCCGGCAGTGCCCATCCTGGTGTGGGCCAGATCCACCAGCCCGAAGCGGCGCGCGTCGAACCCCGATATCTCGATGTCGAGCAGTTGCCCGGCGAAGCGGTTGATCAGCGGCTCGTCGAAGCGGCGGGCGATCGACAGGACCAGGACACGCGGGGTCAACAGCTCACGGGTGCCCGCGGTTCCGTGCAGTCCACGTTGGAACCGGATCGAGTCGTCTTCGCGCTCGAAGACCCGCCGGCGCTTCTTCTCCGGGTAGTGGAACAGCGCTTCATAGCGCACTCGAGTGCGATCCAGCTCCAACAGGTACTCGAACCGCACTCCGTCGACGGTGCACTCGACGACGAACTCGGTGGGTTTGGACGACCAGTCGCCGAACGCGAACGGCTCCACCGGGATCTCGTCGTCCCAGGCTCGCAGTGAAACCTGTACCGCTTCGCGGAGCCAGGCCAACGACGCCACGATGTTCGACTTGCCCGAGGCGTTGGGCCCGTAGACGGCCGCGACGGGCACCAGGCTCGTTGCCAGCAGAGGCTGCTCACGCGCCTCCGGGCGGTCGAGGTCGACAGCGACCATCGACAGCTCGACGGGTTCGGCGACGGAGCGGTAGTTCGCCGCCTCGAAGCGGATCAACACAGGTAGCACAGTACCTCTGCCTGCGCGCATCGACGTCATCAGGAGCCCGATTTCGACCTGAAAGGACGAAAATCGGCATTTGTCGACGCCAAAGCTGTCACCTGACGGCTTGTGACGTCGACCGGGGAGGCGCCGGCCACTACGCGCCCAGCAGGCCCCGCTCGTAGGCGACCGCGACGGCGGCGGCGCGGTCCTTCACGCCGAGCTTCGTGTACACGTGCACCAAGTGCGTCTTCACCGTCGCCTCGCTGATGAAGAGCTTCGCCGCCGCCTCACGGTTCGTGCAGCCCCGCGCGATCAGCCCCAGCACCTCCACCTCACGGTCGCTCAACGGCTCCGCGGCGGGCGTGCGGACCTGGCCGACCAGCCGGGTCGCCACCGACGGCGACAGCACCGCCTCACCCCTGGCCGCCGAGCGCACCGCCCGGAACAGCTCGTCGCGCGGCGTGTCCTTCAACAGGTACCCCGTGGCGCCGGCCTTGATCGCGGGCAGGACGTCGCTGTCCGTGTCGTACGTCGTCAGCACCAGGACGCGGGTCGGGAAGCCGCGCAGCCGCTCGATCGCGGTGACGCCGTCCACACCGGGCATCCGCAGGTCCATCAGCACGACGTCCGGCGCCACGGCCCGCACCACGGCCACCGCCTCCGCGCCGTCCGCCGCCTCACCCACCACCTCGACGTCACCCGCGCCCGCGAGCATCCCGCGCAGCCCGTCCCGCACCACCGGGTGGTCGTCCACGATCACCACCCGGATCACGCGACGACCTCCGCCGGGATGGCGGGCACCGACGCCGACACGGCCGTGCCGCCGCCCGGCTCCGACTCCACCACCAGCGCGCCCGCCAGGCGCGACACCCGCTGCCGCATGCCGACCAGCCCGAAACCGCCCGTGCGCACCTCCGGGTCGAACCCCGAGCCGTCGTCACGCACGTCCAGCGTCACCACGTCCTCCATGTACGACAACGTCAACCCGACGCGGGAAGCGGCGGCGTGCTTGGCCACGTTGGTCAACGCCTCCTGCGCGGCACGCAGCAACGTCACCTCGACCTCCGGGTGCAGAGCGCGCGCCGCACCCGTCGTGTGCACGGACGCGGCCACCCCCGTCTGGTCCGTCCACCCCGCCACGACCTCGGCCAGCGCGTCCGGCAGGTTCGCGTCCACCAGCGCGGGCGGGCTGAGGGCGTGCACCGAGCGACGGGCCTCGGCCAGGTTCTCCCGCGCCAGCCGCAACGCCGTCTCGACGTGCCGCGGCGGGTCCTCGTCCGCCTGGAGCTGCGTGATGATGCCGGTGAACCCCTGGGCGAGGGTGTCGTGGATCTCCCGCGCCAGGCGCTGCCGCTCGTCCAGCACGCCCGCCTCCCGCGCCTGGCTGAGCAGCTGGGCGTGCAGGCCCGCGTTCTCCTCCATCATCGCCGCCATCTCGACCACCATCTCCTTGCGGCGCCGGGACTGCTCGGAGGTGATGTGGCCGAACGTGGTGAACGTGCAGGCGATGACCACGATGAACACGACGATGCTCAGGTACACCACGACGGGCCCGAACTCCGCCGGCGGGAAACCGCCGTACAGCGACGTCGCCGCCAGCACACCGGTCGCCGACACACCGGCGAGCTTCCACCGGCCGGGCAGCACCTCGATGGCGTAGACGTACCCGGCGAAGGAGAAGAACCCGAACATCGGGTCGCGCAGCCCCAGCAGCGCGTACGCCACCAGGATGCCGACGAAGAACACCGCCATCAGGCCGGGCCTGGACCGCCAGCCCGGGTGCAGGGTGAACCACCACAGCATCCACAGGCCGGTCGCCGCCGCGATGCCCACGTTGACCGCCGTGGTGGGCGCGGGGTCCGCTCCGGTCACCAGGTACATGGCGGTCGTCAGCACGAGCACGAAGTACGGGATGGCGTACCCGGCAACGGTCAGCCGCCGTTCCCACACGTCCAGCACGTCCATCGCGCGCACCCCTACTCCCAGCGGAACGACTTCGCCGCGACGGTACCCGCCACCGCCGTGACCAGCGCCAGCACGCCGAGGTGCACGGGATCCGGCGAGCCGCCCAGCCACGACTCCTGCAACGCGCCCACGCCCGGCGGCAGGTAGTCGCCGATGACGGTGAGGAAGTCCGGCAGCAGGAACCGGGGCAGGTACACGCCGCCGAAGAACATGACCAGCATGAACACCACGGTCGCCCACCCGCCGGCGGACCGCGCGGTCGGCGCCCAGGCAGCCACCAGCAGACCGATGGCGGACAGCGACAGCATGCCGAGCAGGAACGTCAGCAGGAACCCGAGCGGGTGGTGCGGCAGGTCGATGTCGAACACCAGCCGGGCCGCCACCATGAGCAGCACGATCGAGATCACGCCCGCGATCACGTTGACGACCACCTGCGCCACCAGCAGGCGTGCCGGGTGGACGGGCGTGGTGGAGAAGCGGCGCAGGACGCCCTTCTCGCGGTAGGTGGCGACGGTCGTCGGCAGCTTGTTGAGGCCGAGGAACGCGAGCGTGACCACCACGAGGCTGGACATGTAGGCGTCGACGAACCGCTGGTTGCCGAAGTTCGGGTCGGGGGTGCGCAACGCGGGGATCGCGCCGAGCACCAGCAGCAGGATGGTGGGGAAGAGGACGGCGAACACGACCATGCTCGGGTCGCGCAGGAACAGCTTCCACTCGGTGGTGACGATCTTCAACATTGCGGCTACTCCGTGAGCGCTCGGCCGGTGAGGCGGATGAAGGCGTCGTCCAGTCCCGCCTGCTCGATGCGCAGGTCGGCGGCGACGATGTGGTTGCGGGCGAGCACCGACGTGACGGCGTGCAGCAGGTTGCCGGTGCCCGTCACGACGAGCTGCGGCCCGTGCTTCTCGACCTGGGAGACCTCGGGCAGCTCTTCGAGCAGCTTCACGTCGAGCGGCGCGGTGGGCCGGAACCGGACCCGCTGCTCACCGTCCACCCTGGACACCAGCCCGGCCGGTGTGTCCACCGCGACCAGCTTGCCCTCGTCGATCAGGGCGATCCGGTCGCACAGCCGTTCCGCTTCCTCCATGAAGTGGGTGACCAGGACGACCGTGACGCCGGAGTCGCGGACCTGCTCGACGAGGCTCCAGGTGTCGCGGCGGGCCTGCGGGTCGAGGCCGGTGGTCAGCTCGTCCAGCACGGCGATCTTCGGCTTGCCGATCAGCGCCAGCGCGATGGAGACGCGTTGCTTCTGGCCGCCGGAGAGCTTGCGGTACTCAGTCCCGGCCCGGTCCGCCAGGCCGAGGCGGTCGAGCAGGTCGCGCCAGTCGGCCGGGTCGCGGTAGAAGGAGGCGTAGAGGTCCAGCGCCTCGCCGACCCGGATGCGGTCGGGCAGTTCGCTCTGCTGCAACTGCACGCCGAGCCGGGTGCGCAGTTCCGCCCGGTCGCGTCGCGGGTCGAGCCCGTCGACGCGGATCGTGCCGCCGTCCGGCGTGCGCAACCCCTCGACGCACTCGACGGTCGTGGTCTTCCCCGCCCCGTTCGGGCCGAGGATCCCGAAGATCTCCCCCTCGTCGACGGTGAACGACACACCGTCCACCGCGACTTTCCGGTCGTACCTCTTGACGAGGTCGACCACCTCGATGATTGCCATGCCACCAGCGTCGTCGCGCCGCCGCCCGTCCGGATCACTCGGCGGGCCAGACGTCGCATCAACCGATCGGTTGATCCACCCGTAGACCACCCCGAGACCTCAGGGGTCGTCGCGCCGCGCCCGTTGGGTATCGTTGGCGGCGTGGTCGCCCCGATCCGTGTCCGCGCGCTCCAGTGGCTGCTGGTGTCCGCGCTCGCGATCGCGGTCGTGGGGATGCACCACCTGAGCGGTCACGACGCCGGCCATTCCGCCGGGATGACCGCGGTTGTCGCCGTCGAGCCCGTCGCGGTCGAGTGCTGTGCCGACCACGTGGGCATGACCGAGCCGCTGCCGGCCATGTCCACTGCGTCCGCGATGCCGATGGCGGACTTGACGCCCTCGATGCCCGAGCCGTCCGGACACGACCTGTTGCACCTGTGCCTGGCCGTGCTCGTCGCCGCGCTGGGACTGGGGGTGCTGCTGCGCGCCCTGCGCCGTAGCCCGGTCTGCGACCTCGTCGGCGCGTTCGTCATCAGGACGGTCGGGCGACGTCCACCACTTCCCCCGCCACGCGGCGTGCCCGCCGTGCTGGCCTCCCTCTGCGTGCTGCGGCTGTGACAGGTCGCGCGTCGTCCGTCCACAAAGGACTCGACGCGCGTTGCCACCACACCGCCGAGTCCGCACGAACAGAGGGAACACCACACCATGACCAGGAACCACCTGGTCGTGGCGGCGCTTGCCGTCATGACCACCGTCCTCACCGCATGCGGCGGGGACACGGACCACGGCACCGATCACGGCACGAGCACGAACGCCAGCACCAGCACCAGCAGCGCGCAGTCGACGACGGCCCCGGTCGCCGCGCCGTCGGGTGAGCACAACGACGCGGACATCACCTTCGCGCAAGGCATGATCCCGCACCACGAGGGCGCGATCGTGATGGCGCGGCTCGCGCCGAGCCGCACCTCCAACGCCCAGATCCTCGACCTCGCGTCACGGATCGAGAAGGCGCAGGACCCGGAGATCAAGACCATGACGGCGTGGCTGAACGCCTGGGGCACGAGCGCCGAGCAGGGCGGCAGCCACGACGGCCATGACGGCCACGGCTCGTCCATGCCCGGCATGAGCGACGAGGACACCGCCAGGCTGGAGGCGGCCAAGGGCGCCGACTTCGACCGGGCGTTCCTGGAACTCATGATCGAGCACCACCAGGGCGCGGTGGACATGTCCACCACGCTGCTGGGTTCGGGCCGCAACGCGGACGCCAAGAAGCTGGCCGAGCAGATCATCTCGGCTCAGCAGGCGGAGATCACCGAGATGGAAGGCCTGCTCAAGACCGTCGGCTGAGCCGGGACGCGAACGCCGTGACGCCCTGGGGCTTGTACACGCTCAGGGCTGTCGCGGCGATCAGCACGGCCATCGCGGCCACGGCGTCGACCAGGAGTTGGACCCGCAACCCGTCGAGGTCCGCGCCGAGCGACGACGTGGCCGCCGCCGACGCCATGTGGCCGATCGGGTTCGTGTGCACCAGCAGCACGACCGTCGCCAGGGCGGTGAGCACCAGTTTCACCACCACCCAGTAGTGCCGGACCAGGCCCCACTGCGTGCCGAGGCCCTGGATCACCCCGGTGACCAGGGAAGCCACGCTCAACGGCACGATCACGTACCACGTGGTCGGCTCCATCGCCAGGTACGCGGCCCGCGCCAGCCCGTCGTCCCGGGTGGTCAGGCCCACGACCGCGAGCGCGAGGAAGCTCGCGACCGCGCCGAGCCAGCCGACCGACGACAGGACGTGGGCGGTGAGCGCGAGCTTGCGCGCCCCCGGCCTCATCAACGACGTCATCAGTGGCCGCTAGGGCTGTTGCCGGTGAGGTGCAGGACCGCGAACGCCACGAACGCGATCAAGGCCACCAGACCCCAGACCTTCACCCAACGCGGCATGCCGACCGACGGTTCACCCATGTGCCACCTCACTGTCTCCGATTTATCGAGACACTGTGTCACGGTTATGGGCACCATGTCGAGAGCGCGTCGTCCCGTACAGTGACGGCGTGCCCAGGTTGTGGAACGACACGATCGACGCGCACCGCCGTGCGGTGCGGGACGCGACCCTCGACGCGACCGCCGCACTGGTCGCCGAGCAGGGCCTGACGTCGGTGACGATGTCGCGGATCGCGGAGAAGGCGGGCATCGGGCGTGCCACGCTCTACAAGTACTTCCCGGACGTCGAAGCCGTCCTGATGGCGTGGCACGAGCGCCAGGTCGCCACCCACCTCGACCACCTCACCGCCGCCCGCGACCAGGCCGGCAGCCCGGCGGAACGACTCCGCGCCGTGTTGCACGCCTACGCGTCCATGTCCCGGGCCAAGGGGAACCACAGCCCCGACATCGCCGCCGTCCTGCACCGCGGTGAGCACGTGACCAGGGCGCACGCCCACCTCCGCGCGTTCCTCCGCGACCTGCTGGTCGAAGGCGCCGAAGCCGGTGAACTGCGCGACGACGTGGACCCCGCCGAACTCGCGGGCTACTGCCTGCACGCGCTGGGCGCGGCGGCCGACCTGCCGTCCGACGACGCGGTCCGCCGCCTGGTGACCGTCACCCTGGACGGTCTGCGCCGGTGACAGCAGTCTGCCCGGCACCGGGTGCCGGGCAGACCGATCGGATCACACCTCGGCCGGAGCCGGCACCTCGTCCGAGACCCGGCCGCGCAACGTGACCGCCGCCAGCAGCGCGCCGACCAGCGCGACCAGCGCGGCACCCGTGAACGCCGCCGAGTAGCCGTCGGTCAACGCGACCGCGTCACCCAGCTGGTCCCCGCCGCGCGACGTCGCCACCGCCGTCATCGCGGCCAGGCCGAGCGCCGAGCCGATCTGGTAGGTGGTGTTGACGATGCCCGAGGCGAGCCCGCCCTGCTCCGGCGTGACGCCGCCGATCGCGGTCAGCGTGGCCGGGATGAAGACCAGCGCCATGCCGATCGCCGAGATCAGCGAACCGGGCAGCACGTCGGCGACGAAGCTGCCGCCCGGGTCGGCGGTGGCCAGCAGGCCCAGCCCGGCGGCCAGCACCGCCAGCCCCGCGACGATCAGCGGCTTGGTGCCGAAGCGGCCGATCAGGCGACCGGTCACCGTCGTCATCAGCACCGTCATCAACACGGTCATCGGCAGCAGCGCCGCGCCGCTGGCGAACGAGTCGAAGCCGAGCACCTGCTGGACGTAGAGGTTGAGGAAGTACCACATCGGGATCCACGCCGCGCCCAGCAGCGCCATCGCCACGTTCGCCGCCGTGAGGTCGGGCGTGCGCCAGACCTTCAACGGCATCAACGGGTTCTTCGCCGCCCGCTGCACCAGCAGGAACGCGACCAGCAGGACCGTCGCCGCGCCGAGCCGCACGAGCGTGGCGGTCGACGTCCAGCCGAGTTCGGGCGCCTGCACGACGGCGTAGACGGCCAGCGCCAGCCCGCCGGTGACCGCGACCGCTCCCCCGACGTCCAGGCCACCGCGTCGGCCGGGGACGGCGGGCAGCAGCTTCGGCGTGAGGGCGAGGGTCAGGACGCCGATCGGGATGTAGATGATGAACACCCACGGCCAGCTCAGCCACTCGGTGATCACGCCGCCGAGGAACACGCCCGCCGTGCCGCCGGCCGGTGCCGCCGCGCCGTAGAAGGCCATCGCCTTGGGAAGTTCGTTCGGTTGACCGGCGAACAGCACCATGAGCAGCGTCATGGCGGCCGGTGCGATGAGGGCTGCGCCGACGCCCTGCACGGCCCGGCCGACGACCTCCGCACCGGCGCCGGTGGCCGCCGCCGCGACCACGGAACCGACGATGAGGGTCGTCCAGCCGACGGCGAACACGCGGCGTGCGCCCCAGAGGTCGGCCAGTCGGCCGCCGAGCAGGAGGAGTCCGCCCAGTGCCACCGCGTAGGCGTTGAACACCCACTGGAGCCCGCCGGGCGTGAAACCCAGCTCGTGCTGCATGTCCGGCAACGCCACGGCGATGATCGAGGTGTCCATGATGACCATGAACTGCGCCGCGGCGAGCACGACCAGTGCCCACCAGCGCCGGGGATCGGGGTTCATGACAGACCTTCCCTGTTGTCCATTGATACCCCCATGGGGTATCCACAGGACGGACGTTAGCATACCCCCATGGGGTATCAACGTAACCTGGATCACCCCCAAAACCCCGTGAGTCCTACGTTCACGTCGCGTGAGTCCTACGTTCAGAATCCCCGAGTTCAACGCTCGGAACAGCCGAATTCAACGCTCAGAAGCGGCTAGCGCTCCTGAGCGTTGAACTCGGGGTACCGGAACGTAGGACTCAGGGGTTCCGAACGTAGGACTCACGCGTTCTGAACGTAGGACTCACGGGGGTTGGAGGTAGGACTCACGCGGGGGGTGGGGAGCGGGGTGGAGGTGGTCGTGCTGCGGAAGCCGCGCAAGCGGAGGCTGTTCGACACCACGAAGACCGAGGAGAACGCCATGGCGGCGCCGGCGATCATCGGGTTCAGCAGGCCGGCCGCGGCCAGCGGCAGGGCGGCCACGTTGTAGGCGAACGCCCAGAACAGGTTGCCCTTGATCGTGGCCAGGGTGCGGCGCGAGAGCCTGATCGCGTCGACCGCCGCCAGCAGGTCACCGCGAACGAGGGTCAGGTCACCGGCCTCGATCGCCGCGTCCGTGCCGGTGCCCATGGCGAGGCCCAGGTCGGCCTTGGCGAGCGCGGCGGCGTCGTTGACACCGTCACCGACCATCGCCACGACCCTGCCCTCGGACTGGAGCCGGGCGACGACGTCGACCTTGTCCGCGGGCATGACCTCGGCGATGACCTCGTCGATGCCCACCTCGGCCGCGACCGCACGCGCGGCGGCCTCGTTGTCGCCGGTCAGCAGCACCGGGGTCAGGCCGAGCGCGCGCAACTGCCGGATGGCCTCGGCGGACGTCGGCTTCACGGTGTCCGCGACGACCAGGACCGCGCGTGCCGTGCCGTCCCAGGCCACGATGACCGCGGTGCGACCCTGCTGCTCGGCCGCCTGCTTCGCCTCGGCGAGCGCACCGTCCAGGTGGACGCTCCACTCGGCCAGCAACCGCTCCCGCCCGACGATCACCGCGTGACCGTCGACCACGCCCTGCACCCCGAGCCCTTCGAGGTTCTGGAAGCCCTCGACGGACGGCAGGTCACCGACCCGTTCCGCCGCGCCGACCGCGATGGCCTTGGCGATCGGGTGCTCGGAGGCGTGCTCCAACGCACCGGCCAGCCGCAGCACCTCGTCCTCGTCCACTCCCGGACCGGTGTGCACGGCCACCAGGCTCATCCGACCCGCGGTGACGGTGCCGGTCTTGTCCAGCACCACCGTGTCCACCCGACGGGTCGACTCGAGCACCTCGGGGCCCTTGATGATGATGCCCAGCTGCGCGCCTCGCCCCGTGCCGACCAGCAACGCCGTCGGCGTGGCCAGCCCCAGGGCGCACGGGCAGGCGATGATCAGCACCGCGACCGCCGCCGTGAACGCCGCCGACACGTCGCCACCGGCGCCGAGCCAGAACGCCAGCGTCCCGACCGACAGCGCGATCACGATCGGCACGAACACCGCCGAGATCCGGTCCGCCAGCCGCTGCGCCTCGGCCTTGCCGTTCTGCGCGTCCTCGACCAGCTTCGCCATCTGCGCCAGCTGCGTGTCCGACCCGACCCGCGTGGCCCGCACGACCAGCCGACCGCCTGCGTTGACCGTCGCGCCGACGACCGCGTCACCGGGGCCGACCTCGACCGGCACGGACTCGCCGGTCAGCATGCTCGCGTCGACCGCCGAACTGCCCTCGGCCACCACGCCGTCGGTGGCGATCTTCTCCCCCGGACGCACCACGAACCGGTCGCCGACCGCCAGCTCCGCGATCGGCACGCGCACCTCGCGGCCGTCCCGCAGCACGGCGACGTCCTTCGCGCCGAGCTCCAGCAACGCCCGCAGCGCCGCACCCGCCCGCCGCTTGGACCGCGCCTCGAAGTACCGGCCCGCCAGGATGAACGTGGTCACCCCGGCCGCGACCTCCAGGTAGATCGCCCCCGCGCCGTCACCGCGCGAGATGGTGAACTCGAACGGGTGCGTCATGCCCGGCGTCCCCGCCGTGCCGAACAGCAGCGCGTACAGCGACCAGGCGAACGCCGCGATCGTGCCCATCGAGATCAACGTGTCCATCGTGGCCGCGCCGTGCCGCAGGTTCGTCCACGCGGCACGGTGGAACGGCCACGCGGCCCACACCAGCACCGGGGCGGCCAGCGTCAGCGAGATCCACTGCCAGAACGTGAACTGCAGCGCCGGGACCATGGCCAGCAGCACCACCGGCACGGAGAGCACCGTCGACACGACGAGCCGCTGCCGCAACGCCGCCGTCGGGTCCACCTCGGCCGGAGCGTCGGCCTCGGCCGAGGTCTCGGCGACCGGCAGCGCGGCCTGGTACCCGGCGGCCTCGACCTGCTCCACCAGCGTCGACGGGTCGACGTCGGAGGGGAACGTGACGCGGGCCTTCTCGGTGGCGTAGTTGACCGTCGCGGTCACGCCGTCCAGCTTGTTCAGCTTGCGCTCGATCCGGGCCGCGCAGGAGGCGCACGTCATGCCGGTGATCGCCAGCTCGATCTGCGACTCAGCCATGACCGTGTCCCTCCTCTTCCTCGACCGGCGCCTGCAAGGTGCCGGTGGTCGGACTGCCGGTGGTCGGGCTGCCGGCGGGGTTGCCGGTGGTGTCCACCGTGAACTCGGCGGTGCGCACGACCCCGTTGTGCTGGAAGTCCAGGAACAACCGGTAGCCACCGGCCGACGGGACCTGCGCGACGAACGCGATCTCCGGGCCCGCCGCCGTCTTGCCGTCACCCGGAGTGCCCTCCGGATGCACGTGGAGGTAAGCCAGGTCACCCTGGCGCAGGGCGACCAGGTGCCCGTAAGCCGCCAGGTAGGGCTGGAGGTCGGTGACCGGCGCGCCGTCTTTGCTGACGGTCAGCCGCACCGGGGAGGACTTGCCCGCCACCAGGTCACCGTCCAGGCGCACCTGGTAGCCGTCCACTTCGGCCACCCGCGAGGGCGCGTGGGCCTTGGGCTCGAACACCCCGGCCGCGGCGACGTCGACACCCAGCGTAGTCGCTTCCGCGCCCGTCGGCTTGAAGTCGGCGAACACCCGGTAGGAGCCCGCCTCGGTGATGTCCAGCGGCACGGTCCACGTGCCGTCCGCCGCCATCTCGGGGTGGACGTGCCGGTAGCCGGACGTGTCGCGCCGGACCACGATCAGGTGCATCCGCTTGTCGTGCTCGACGTCGAAGGCGGTGACCGCCGCGCCGCCGGGACCGAGGATGCGGAAGTCGAAGGAGTTGTTCCCCGTGGTCAGCGTCGTGTCGGTGGGCGTGAGGGTGTAACCGCCCCTGGACGACGCCAGCCCGCCGGGCTGGTCGTTCGCGGCCTCCGCGACGGTGCCGCTGTGGTCGTCCCCGTGGCCGGTGCCCTCAGCACCGGACGTCCCGTCGACACCGCGCGGGGCGGCGTCGACGGAAAGGGGACCGACAGCGCTTCCGGCCGCCCAGGCGCCACCGGCGACCAGGGCGAGTACCGCACCGTAGGCGGAGAGCTTCGCTGCTGTGTTCATGTGCTCAGGTCCTCAGACTGGTGGAGCCCGCCGCACGGGCGGGCTCCGGATCGGCCGTTGTGCCGTTCGTGCCCGTCTTCACCGGTCGGAACCGGTCAGGTCGTTCAGCCGGCGAGCGCGTAGCCCGCTTCCTCGACCGCGGCGCGCACGTCCGCCTCCGCGACCGGGGCGGCGCTGGTGACCTTGACCGCGCCGGACGGCAGGTCGACGGCCACGTCGGTCACGCCGTCGATCTTGGTGACCTCCTCGGTCACGGACGCCACGCAGTGGCCGCAGGTCATGCCGGTGACGGTGTAAGTGGACTCGGCCATCGGGTGCTCCTCGTAATCGTTTCGGTTCAGGACCGGACCAGGCGGGCGATCGCCTCGCTGGCCTCGCGGACCTTGTCTTCGGCGCCTTCGCCGCCCTGCGCCAGCGCGTCGGCGACGCAGTGCTTCAAGTGCTCGTCGAGCAGGCCGAGGGAGACGGCCTGGAGGGCCTTGGTCGCCGCTGCGACCTGGGTCAGGACGTCGATGCAGTACTCGTCGCCCTCGACCATCCGCTGCAACCCGCGGACCTGCCCCTCCACTCGGCGCAAGCGCTTGAGGACGGCATCCTTGTCCGCTGTGTAACCCCGCATGTCCCACTCCCTCCGGCCTCCCGCCGCGTCGTCCCGGCGGGTCGCCCTACAGGGGAATTTATACCCCCAGGGGGTATCCGAGTCAACTCGACAGCGGGCCAGGAGTGAGCACCGTCACGGACTGCCGTTCCAGGGGATACCCTACCGGGGTTCCGTCCACACCCGATGGGCGAGGTGACGCCTTCGGCGCACAAGGGGGAGGACGCGGCCTGAACGGGCCGCTAGTCCTCGAAGACCAGCTCGGCCCACACGGTGGTGGTCCGGTCCTGCGTCAGCACGCCCCAGCGCGCGGACAGCGCGTCGACCAGCAGCAGGCCGGCCGAAGGGCGCCACGGCCCGACCCACCGGTCCGCGCGGTCCCGGACGCTGACGGTCAGGGACTCACGCCACCGGTCGAGCACGAGCTCGACCACGAACGGCGGTCCGCCGTGGTTCCAGGCGTTGTCGAACAGCTCGCCCACCACGACGGCGACCAGCTGCACGTCGAGCTCGGACCAGCCTTGGAGGCGCTCCAGCAGCCAGAAGGCGACGTCCTCGGGTGAGGTCGAGTCCTCGTCCTGGACGACCAGGACAACCGCGTCGTCACCGGCCGTCACCGCACCAGCGTCCCATCACCGGCCCGGATCGCACCTGACGAGAACCTGACGATCCCCGCCGTCAGGACTCTTCGATCACCGATCGCAGGAATTGCCTGGTCCGGTCGTGCTTGGGCGCGTCGAACAGCTCGTCCGGCGGTGCCGACTCGATGATCCGACCTTCGTTGAACATGAGCACGCGGTCCGACACGTCGCGGGCGAACTTCATCGCGTGCGTCACGCACAGCATCGTCACGTCGAACGTGCGTGCGACGTCACGCAGCACGTCGAGCACCTCCGCGGCCAGTTCCGGGTCGAGCGCGGACGTCACCTCGTCCAGCAGCAGCACGTCCGGCCGCATGGCCAGCGCGCGGGCGATCGCGACCCGCTGCTGCTGGCCGCCGGACAGCTGCGACGGGTAGGCGTCGAGCCTGTCCGCCAGCCCGACCATGTCCAGCAGCCCCCGTGCGCGCTCCTCGGCTTCGTCCGCGGAGAGCCCCAGCACGTGGACGGGCGCTTCGGTGACGTTGCGCAGCACGCGCATGTTGGGGAACAGGTTGTACTGCTGGAACACCATCGTGGTGTGCCGGCGCATGGCCCGCAGGTGCTGTTCACCGGCCGGCACCAGCGCGTCACCGCGCTTCTCGTGGAACAGCGGCTCACCGGCGACGGTGATCGTGCCGCTGTCGGGCCGGGTGAGCGTCATCAGCATCCGCAGGATGGTCGTCTTGCCGGAGCCGCTGGGCCCGATCAGGGTCACCCGCTCCCCCGCGCCGACGCCGAAGGACAGGTCGTCGAGCACGACGGCGTCCCCGAACCGCTTGCCGACCCGGTCGAACGCGATCAACTCCGCGGTCATGCGCTTTCCCTTCGGTACCGACGTTCCAGGACCCGCACCGGCCACGCGATGACGAGGGCGGTGATCAGGTACAGCACCCCGGCCACGGTGATCAGCTCCAGGTACTGGAAGTTCTGCGAGCCGACCGCCTTCACCACGCTGAGCACCTCGGCGATGGTGATGACGGTGAGCTGGGGCGTGTCCTTAAACAGCGCGATCGCGTAGTTGCCCAGCGCGGGCACCACCCGCGGCACGGCCTGCGGCAGGACGACCCTGGTCCACGTGCGGCCACGGGACAGGCTGAGCGCCTTGGCCGCCTCCCACTGCCCGGCCGGCACCCCGTCGATGCCCGCGCGGTACACCTCCGAGGTGTAGGTGGCGTAGTGCACGCCGAGGCCGATCGCGCCGGTCGCCATCGCGGACAGCTCGATGCCGACCGTGGGCAGCACGAAGAACAGGAAGAACAGCTGCACCAGCAACGGCGTGGAGCGGACGAACTCCACGAAGAACGCCACCGGCAGCCGGACCCAGCGCCGACCGCTGCGCCGCAGCAGCGCGAAACCGAGACCGAGCACCAACGCGATCACGTAGCCGAGCGCGGCGGCCTGGAGCGCGGTCGCCAGACCGCGCAGGAGTGCCGGCGCCGCGCCCCACGCGGCCTGCCAGTCGAACGTCATCGTGCCCCCTCGACGGCCCGCGGCCGGGTGGTGTGGCCCAGCGACGCCGCCGCCCGCCGTTCGACCAGCTTCACCAGCCGGGTGAGCACCAGGGCGATCACGCCGTAGCCGACGAGCAGGCCCGCGAACGTGGCGGCGGTGTCACCGGTCGCGGCCCGCACGATCTGCCCCTGGAACGTCAGGTCCTGGAGGTAGACCAGGGACACCAGCGCGGTGGCCTTCAGCAGCTCGACCAGCAGGTTGCCGAACGGCGGCACCATCGCCACGAGCGCCTGCGGCAGCACCACGAGCCGCATCCGCTGCCACGGCGTGAAGTTGAGCGCGGTGGCCGCTTCCAGCTGAGCGGTCGGCACGGACACGACCGCTCCGCGCACCACCTCCGCCCCGTACGCGCCGATGTTGAGCGACAGCGCCAGCACACCGGCGAACAGCGGCTCCAGCTGGAGGCCGAGACCGGGCAGGGCGAACACGAGCCAGAACAGCACGACGAGCGCGGGCAGACCGCGGAAGCCCTCGGTGTAGGCCAGGGCGACTCCGCGCAGCACCCGGTTCGGCGACAGTCGGGCGAGGCCGGCGGCGAACGCGAACACCAGGCCGATCGCCGCGCCGAACACGGTCAGTTCCAGGGTGACGAGCAGCCCGTCGAGCAGGCGCAGCCACAGACCTGTGGACATGGTGGCCCTCCCCCTCAGGCCGGGTCGGCCCGGCAGAGCCGGTCCGCGGTGAGGTCGGTCATCTCGGACTCGGTGAACCCGAACGGCCGGACGATCTCCAGCAGTTCACCGCTGCGCTTGAGCCCGGTCAGCTCGGCGTTGAACGCGTCGCGCAGCCGTCGCTGGTCCGGGCGGAAGCCGAACCCTCCCGCGCCGTACTGCTCGACGCCGTCCAGCACCGGCACGAACGGCTCGGTCAGCTCCACCGCCGCGTCCGGTCTGCGGGCCATCGCGTCGCGCAGCGAGATCGCGGTGAGCAGGAAGCCGTCCGCGCGGCCGGCCAGCAGCCCGTCGATCCCGCCCGCCTGGGTGGCGAAGGTGACCGTCCGGTCGGCGGGCACCCCGTACCCGGCGGCGATGTCCACCTCGAAGCTGCCCAGCAGCACGCCGAGCTTCGCCGTGCCGTCGCGGACGAAGTCCTCCAGCGCCCGGAACCGCCCGACGTCCTCGCGGCGCACCAACAGGGCCTCGGGCGCGTTGTAGTCCGGATCGGAGAACAGGATCTGCTCGCACCTGGGCGGCGTGATGAACATGCCCGCGGCGATGACGTCGAACAGCCCGGCGCGCAGGCCGGGGATCAACGCGCCGAAGTCGGACAGCGCGGGCACGAAGCCGGTCACCCCGAGCCTGCGGAACACGGCCTTGGCGACCTCGGGCGCCTCGCCGGTCAGCTCGCCGTCGGCGTCGACGTAGCCGTACGGGGCTTCGTTGGCGAAGCCCATCCGCACCTCGCCGGTCGCGCGCAGGCGTTCCAGCAGGTTGCCGCCGTCACGCTCGGCGGAGAGGTCGACGGCGCTGCACCCCGTCGCGGTGAGCCCGGCGCCCAGGCCGGCCATCAGGAACAGGCGACGGGACAACTGTGGAGTGGACACGAAGCGGGATTCCCAACTTCGACGACAGGACGGCCCGCCGCACCGTGATCAAGCGGGGCGGACGTGGCGACCCTAGAGACCGGTCACCGGACCGTCAACACACCACGACGTCGCGTTAGGAACAATCACGCCGATTCACCTTGCACAGCAACGAGAAAATTGTTCTTGCACAGCGCAATAATCCACAGTGGACGGTCAACCTTGCGGTTTCGTGACAGCTGTCACAACCCCCGTTCGCCCGTTCCGCCCGACTGTTACGTTCCAGCAGCATGTTCGCCAAACCGACGAAACACGGCGCGGCCGACGTCGATCCGGGGCCGGGGCTCCAGCTCGACCGGCCGAGCCCGGTGGACGGGGGCGCGCTCTGGCGGCTGGCCCGGGGAACCGGGGTGCTCGACGTCAACTCCTCGTACGCCTACCTGCTGTGGACCAGGGATTTCGCGGCCACCTCGGTGGTCGCGCGGCACCACGGCGACGTGGTCGGCTTCGTCAGCGGCTACACCCGTCCGGACGCGCCGGACACGCTGTTCGTCTGGCAGGTCGGCGTGGACGAGCGGCACCGCGGGCGCGGCGTCGCGCGCGCCATGCTGGACGACCTGGTGGCCCGCGGACCGCGGTTCCTCGAGACGACGGTCACCGCGACCAACGAGGCCTCGATCCGGCTGTTCGGCGCGGTGGCGCGGGACCACGGCGTCCCGCACACCCGCGAGCCGCTGTTCACCGCCGACCTGTTCCCCGACCGGCACGAAGCCGAGGAACTGCACCGGCTCGGCCCGTGGCCGCACCGCACCCGAACACCTGGAGTGACGTGAGCATCTTCGCCAGCCTCGAATCCGAGGTCCGCAGCTACTGCCGCAGTTGGCCGGTGGTGTTCGACCGGGCGGTCGGCGCGCACCTCTACGACGAGGACGGCCGGGGTTACCTGGACTTCTTCGCGGGCGCGGGCGCGCTCAACTACGGGCACAACAACCCCGTCCTCAAGAAAGCCCTGGTCGAGTACCTGGCCGAGGACCGGATCACGCATTCGCTGGACATGCACACGGCCGCCAAGCGCGACTTCCTGGAGACCTTCGACGAGGTGGTGCTCCAGCCGCGCGGCCTCGACTTCAAGGTCCAGTTCCCCGGCCCGACCGGCACGAACGCGGTGGAGGCCGCGCTCAAGCTGGCGCGCAAGGTCACCGGGCGGGAATCCGTCGTCAACTTCACCAACGCGTTCCACGGCATGACGCTGGGCGCGCTGTCGGTGACCGGCGACTCGATGAAGCGCGGCGGCGCGGGCATCCCGCTCGTGCACGCCACGCCGATGCCGTACGACAACTACTTCGACGGCCAGTACCCCGATTTCCTGTACTTCGAGCGGCTGCTGGGCGACGCGAGCAGCGGGCTCAACGCGCCGGCCGCCGTGATCGTGGAGACCGTGCAGGGTGAGGGCGGCATCAACGTGGCCCGGTTCGAGTGGCTGACCGGTCTCGCCGCCCTGTGCCGCGCGCACGGGATCCTCCTGATCGTGGACGACGTGCAGATGGGCTGCGGTCGCACCGGCCCGTTCTTCAGCTTCGAGGGCGCCGGGATCGTGCCGGACATCGTCTGCCTGTCCAAGTCGATCGGCGGGTACGGGCTGCCCATGGCGCTCACGCTCGTGCGCCGTGACCTGGACGTGTGGGAGCCGGGCGAGCACAACGGCACGTTCCGTGGGCACAACCCGGCGTTCGTCACGGCCACCGCGGCGCTGCGCGCGTACTGGACCGACGACCGGCTGGAGAAGAGCACGCTGGCCAAGGGCGAGCAGGTGGAGCGAGTGCTCCAGGAGGTCTGCGCGACCGTGCCCGGCACCCGGGCCAAGGGGCGCGGGCTCGCGCGTGGCCTGGCGTTCGAGCAGGCGGGGCTGGCGGGCCGGGTGGCCGGCGCGGCGTTCCGGCGCGGGCTGCTGGTCGAGACGTCCGGGCCGGAGGACGAGGTGGTCAAGCTGATGCCGCCGCTGACCGTCACCGACGACGAACTCGACCAGGGGCTGGCCCTGTTCACGGACTCCGTGCGCGAGTGCGCGCCCGCCTGACGAGGGAGGCACCATGATCGTCCGTTCCCTGCACGACCTCGACGGCACCGACCGCGATGTCGTCACGCCGAACTGGCGCAGCAAGCGCATCATCCTGGCCGGTGACCGGGTCGGGTTCTCGATGCACGAGACGGTGCTGAAAGCGGGCACCGTCAACGACTTCTGGTACGCCAACCACGTCGAAGCGGTGCTGTGCGTGGAAGGCCACGGCGAGTTGGTCGACCAGGAGACCGGTGAGGTGCACGCGCTGCGGCCGGGCACGCTCTACCTGCTCGACGGGCACGAGCGGCACCAGGTGCGCCCGGTGACCGACATCCGCGCGATCTGCGTGTTCAACCCGCCGGTGACCGGGCGGGAAGTGCACGACGAGACCGGCGCGTACCCCCTGATCCGCTTGGCAGACCTGGAAAACGGCCCGGACGAGGGCACCGCCGACCGGCCGTCCGACGAGGAGACCCGCGTATGACCGCGACCACGACCGCAGACCGGTACCCGACCCGCACCGCGGGCGAGACCGCGCCGATCACCCGCACCGAGCCCGTCCTCTGGCACGGGGCGGCCTCCGGACCGCTCGACGCCGAGACCGCGTCCTCGTACGACGCCAAGGGTTTCCTGACCGTCGACGGCCTGCTGACCCCCGACGAGGTCGCGGTGTTCCGGGCCGAGGTCGACCGGTTGCGCACCGACCCCGCCGTGCGGGCCGACGAGCGCACCGTCGTGGAGAAGCAGTCCGACGACGTGCGCTCCATCTTCGAGGTGCACCGGATCAGCGAGCTGGTCGGACGCCTCGCCGCCGACCCGAGGCTGCTCGACCGCGCACGCCAGATCCTCGGCTCGGACGTCTACGTGCACCAGAGCCGGGTGAACTTCATGCCCGGCTTCACCGGCAAGGGCTTCTACTGGCACTCGGACTTCGAGACCTGGCACGCCGAGGACGGCATGCCGCTGATGCGGGCGGTCAGCGCGTCGATCGCGCTCACCGACAACTACCCGTTCAACGGCGGCCTGATGCTGATGCCGGGCGCGCACCGGACGTTCGTGCCCTGCGCGGGCGCCACACCGGACGACCACTACCGGGAGTCGTTGAAGGAGCAGGAGATCGGCGTGCCGAGCCGGGCGAACCTCACCGCGTTGGCGGACGCGCACGGCATCGAGCAGTTCACCGGTCCGGCCGGGTCGGCGCTCATGTTCGACTCCAACAGCATGCACGGCTCGGGCAGCAACATCACCCCGTTCGCCCGGTCGAACATCTTCCTCGTGTTCAACAGCGTGGAGAACGCGCTGGTGGAGCCGTTCGCGGCGAATCGGCCGCGCCCGGACTTCGTCGCCTCGCGCGACTTCACGCCTTTGGGCTGAGGCGGACTCGTCGACTGTTCGTCAGCTGTTCTTCAGGTTCGACGGGCGCCGGTTGCGCCATGATGGTGCCGCGACTCGCGGTGCTCCGCGCACCGCGAGTCGACCAAGCTTCCGGCGCCCGCCGCTTGGCGGTACAACTTCCCCATGAACCGGGCCAAGGTCTCCAGCGGGGACGTCGACGCACTCACCGACGCGGTGCTCACCGCGTCACGGCTCCTGGTCGCGGTGTCGGCCCGATCCATCGCCGCGGTGGACGAGTCGATCACCCTGGCCCAGTTCCGGATGCTCGTCGTGCTGGACAGCCGCGGCCCGGTCAAGCTGACGTCGCTGGCCGAGCACCTGTCGGTCAACCCGTCCACCGCGACCCGGATGGTGGACCGCCTCGCCGCGAACGGCCTGGTGGTCAGACAGGCCAGCCCGATGTCCAGACGTGAGCTCGTGCTGGCCCTGTCGGCCGACGGCAAGCGGGTGGTGCAGACGGCGACCCGGCGGCGGCGGGCCGAGATCCGCAAGATCGTGTCGCGGATGCCGGCCGGGACGAGGGTCGGGCTGGTCGACGCGCTGGTGGCGTTCGCCGACGCGGGCGGCGAGCCGGTGGTGCCGGACAACTGGACGCCGCTCGGCACGCTGGCCTGACGTTCTCCTTGCGGTGCGGCACCGGCCGTGGTCCGACGTCCGCGGCCGACCTACGCTCGGCGTGACCGCACGTCGCGCACCGGAGGGACGGACGTTGCTGGACATCGACGACACCGCGACCAGTGCCATCAAGGAGTTGACCGTCGCCGCGGGCGTGGGGCCTCGGGGCGGGCTGCGGATCGCGCGGACCCCGGACCTGGGGTTCGATCTGTCGATCGCGGCGCGGCCGGGCGGTGACGACGAGGTGGTGACGTCCGCGGACGGCGTGCTGGTGTTCCTGGAGCCGCGGGCCGCGGAAGTGCTCTCGGAGAAGGTCTTAGATGTGCGCACCGACGACGACGGCCGGTTCCACTTCGGCGTCTACCCCAAGCTCTGACCCTGGCGGTTCAGTCGGCGCAGCGGAAGCAGCGGTGGGGCCCGGCCGGAACGGGGTGGCCGCGCCACCCCGCCGTGAACGCCTGGTCCCAGAGTAATCGCCAGTCGCGGACGACCTGGTCGACGCGGTTGTGGGTGCGTCCGCAGTGGTCGCAGATGAGGATGAGCGCGGACTCGTCTTCGTCACCGGGAATCGCGGTCACAGTGCCGGTATCGACCTTCTCGTCGGGCGCGGGGCAGGTGTCGGCCGCGTCCTTGCGGCCGACACCTGGTTGTGCACCCAGTGATTGCTCGGGAGCCTCGTACCACCTTGGCCGAGAACCGCCGGGGTGAACCTTGCGATCGGCTTGCGATCGCGGTGGGACGAGTCTCCGTGCGACAGTCTGGGGCCGACCGAAGGTGAGGACCGGGGTAGATGGAATTCTCTGTGCTGCTGGTCGAGGACGACGAGCACATCCGGCAGGCGCTGGGGCTGGCGCTGGACGACGAGGGCTTCGCCGTCCACGACGCGGTGTCCGGTGAGGAGGCCCTCGCCCTGCTGGGCACGGCCACGTTCGACGTGGTGCTGCTCGACCTGATGCTGCCCGGGGTGGACGGTCTGGAGGTGTGCCGCCTGCTGCGGGCGCGCGGCGACCTGCCGATCATCATCGTGACCGCGCGGGCCGACGCCGCCGACGTGATCGCCGGGCTGGAGGCGGGTGCGGACGACTACGTGACCAAGCCGCTGGTCGCGAGCGTGCTGGCGGCACGCATCCGGGCACTGCTGCGGCGGCGCGGCGGCGGCCGGCAGGACGAGGTGATCCGGATCGGGCAGCTGGAGATCCGGCCCGACGTCGGCACGGTGCACCGGTCGGGCAGCGAGGTGCACGTGACGCGGACGGAGTTCCGGCTCCTGGTGGAGCTGGCGTCGGCCGGCGGCCGGATCGTCACCCGCGAACAGCTCCTGCAGCGCGTCTGGGGCTACGACTACTTCGGCGACACCCGGCTGCTCGACGTGCACATCCGCCGGCTGCGGCGCAAGGTCGAGGAGAACCCGGACGAGCCGACGCTGGTGGTGACGGTGCGCGGGGCGGGCTATCGGATGGACGTCTGATGGGGCGGTTCTCGCTGCGCTGGCGCGTCGCGCTGGCCCTCGGGCTGGGTTCGGTGCTGCTGACCAGCGCCGTGGCGGTGGCGATCTGGAACCTGACGTCCGGCTACATGCTGCGGCAGCGCGAGCAGAGCGCGGTGCGGCAGGCCGAGGTCAACGTCCGGCTGGTGGCCGAGGCGCTGCGCAACGACTCGGACGGGCTGAACGAGCTGCTCACCGGCCTCACCACCGGTCCCGACTCCACCGTCCTGCTGTTCCAGGGCGGGCAGGTGCTCACCAGCGGCCGGCAGGTGGACGCGCAGGTGCTGCCCCGCCGGCTGGTCGACCTGGGCCGGGCGGGCACGCCCGCCTCGCAGCGGCTCGTGGTGGACGGCATCCCGGTGCTGGCCGTGACGCTGCCGATCGAGTCGACCGACGGCGCCTACGTCGAGCTGGCGCCGCTCGTGCAGCTGGACCGGACGTTCCGGTTCCTCAGCGGCCTGCTGGTGGCGGTCACGGTGATCAGCGGCCTGCTCGGCGTGGTGCTGGGGTCGTGGGCGAGCAGACGGGCGCTGCGGCCGTTGACGGAGTTGACGAAGGCCGCGTCGCGGATCGCGGGAGGCGACCTGCGGGCGCGGTTGCCGGCCCAGACCGACCCCGACCTGACCCCGTTGGCGGCCACGTTCAACTCGACCGCCGACGCGCTGGAGCAGCGAGTCCGGCGTGACGCGCGGTTCGCCGGCGACGTGAGCCACGAGCTGCGGTCACCCCTGACCACCATGGTCAACGCCGCCGAGGTGCTGCGCCGCCGGCGCGTCGAGGTGCCCGGCACGGCGGGGCGGGCGCTCGACCTGCTGACGTCCGAAGTGGACCGCTTCGCGCGGATGGTGGTGGACCTGCTGGAGATCTCGCGGGCCGACCAGCAGGCCGAGGACCCGACGCTGGAGACGATCGACCTGGGGTCGCTGGTCCGCAACGTGGTCGCGGCCCGTCCGGGCGAGCAGGCCCCCGTGCACGCCCAGGACCCGTCGCCGCAGGTGCTCGGCGACCGGCGACGCCTGGACCGCGCGGTGAGCAACCTGCTCGACAACGCCGAGCGCCACGCGGGCGGCGTCCTGCGCGTCACCGTGTTCAGCTGCGAGGGGCAGGCCAGGATCGAGGTGGACGACGCCGGTCCCGGTGTGCCGCCCGAGCTGCGCGACCGCATCTTCGACCGCTTCGACCGGGGTGCGCGGGCGGGCAGTCGCGGTGCGGACACCGGCAGCGGCCTGGGCCTGGCGCTGGTCGCGCAGCACGTCCAGCGGCACGGCGGCACCGTGCGGGTGGAAGACCGCCCGGGTGGCGGCGCCCGCTTCGTGGTCGAGATCCCCGAGGCGGACGGATGAGGACCGCCGCCGTGCTCGTCGGCCTCGCCCTCCTCACGTCGTGCGGCGTGACCACCGAGGACGACCCGAGGCCGCTGGTCACCTCGACCGCCAACCCCCTGCCCACGCCGACCCTCACCCAGCGCCCGGACCCGACGACTTCCTCCTCCTCCGCCACCACCTCACCCGCCCCGACCGTGCCGACGCCGGCCACGCGACACCCGGCCCGGATGACGGGGTGACGCGCCGGCGGGTGGTGGCGGTGGCGGCGGTGGTCGTCACTATCGTTGCTGTGGTGTTCGGTGGCGCCTTCGCGTTCCAGCGCAAGCTCATCTACCTGCCGTCCGGTGGGCCGCTGCCGAGTGCGGCGGACGTCCTGGACGGTGGTCGGGACGTCACGCTGGTGACGGCGGACGGCCTGCGGCTGGCGGCCTGGCACTTCCCGGTCGACTCGGCGCGCGCCACCGTGCTGGTCGCGCCGGGCAACGCGGGGAACAGGCACGTGCGCGTCCCGCTGGCCCGTGCGCTCACCGCGCGCGGTCTGTCGGTGCTGCTGCTCGACTACCGGGGGTACGGCGGGAATCCCGGTGACCCGGCGGAGGACGGGCTGGCGCTGGACGTCCGCGCGGCCCGCGAGTTCCTGCTGCACGACGCCGGTGTGCCGGCCGAGCGGCTGCTGTACTTCGGCGAGAGCCTCGGCTCGGCGGTCGTCGCGGAACTCGCCGCCGAGCACCCGCCGGCCGGGCTGGTGCTGCGGTCGCCGTTCACCGACCTCGCCTCGGTCGGCGCGCGGCACTACCCGTTCCTGCCGGTGCGGTGGCTGTTGCTGGACCGGTTCCCGACCGCCGAGCACGTGACCAGGGTCGAGGCGCCCGTCACCGTCGTCTACGGCACGTCCGACTCGATCGTCCCGCCGGACCAGAGCCGGGCGGTGGCGACGGCGGCGGGCGCGACCGTCGTCGAGGTCCCCGGTGCCGACCACAACGACCGGGTGCTGCTGGACGGGCCGGAACTGGTCGACGCGATCACCGACCTCGCGCCACCGTGACCTGCGGTGGACGGACTACCAGCCGTCCGGCACCGGCCCGTCGCCCGACACCGGCCCGTCGTCCGGCAGCGGCACGACCCGGCGCTGGTCGGCGACGTCCGCCGGGTCCGCCTCCGAGACCTCCAGCGGCTCGGGAGCGGGTTCCGACCGGCCGACCGCGGCCTCCTCGTCCACCGCGCCGGCCTCCGCCTCGGGCTCGACGGTGCGCAGCTGGTCGGCCACGTCGTTCCACGGCTTCTCCATGCCCATTAGGATGAACTCCGCGACGGCCGGGTGCAGGAGGATGCGACGCCGGGAACGGATTGCCACACCATCGAGCGAACCCGCCCGTGGTGCGCGAGGTCAAGTGGTGGTCCAGTCGCCGGGCAGGCCGGACACCGCGGCCTGGTCGCCGCTCGCCGTGATCCGCGCGGTCTCCGCGCCCAGCTTGAGCTCGGACAGCGTCAGCTCGCCCCACCGCGCGGGCAGGTTCGGCCTGGTGGACAGGGTGCGTCGCGGCACGTGCGGCTCCAAGCCGAGGAACGCGCGGACCAGCAGCAGCGGTGACGCGCTGGCCCACGCCTGCGGCGAGCAGGACGTCGGGTACGGCACGGGCGGGTGGAAGTCGTCCCGGGAGAAGCCGCAGAACAGCTCCGGCAGCCGTCCGCCGAACGCCGCCGCGGCGTCGAGGAGCCCGTCCGCGAGCCGGTGCGCGAGGTCGACGGCGCCGGGCAGGTGGGCGTAGCGGAGCAACCCGGCCACCGCGATGGCCGTGTCGTGCGGCCACACCGAGCCGTTGTGGTAGCTCATCGGGTTGTACGCGCCCATGGACGAGGCGAGCGTGCGCAGGCCGTGCCCGCTGTCCATGTCCGGCTCGGCCAGCCGCCGGATCAGCACGGCGGCGTGCTCGTCGGTCGCGATACCGGCCCACAGGCAGTGCGCGGTGTTGCTGGTCAGCGCGTCCACCTGCTGCTTGTGCCCGTCGAGCGCGACGGCGTACCAGCCGCGGTCGGGCAGCCAGAACGCCTCCGCGAACCGTTGCCGCAGGTCCGCCGCACGTTCGCGGAGACGTGCCGCGGTCGCCTCGTCGCCGAACCCCTCGGCCAGCTCCGCCCGCGCCAGCCACGCCGCGTAGACGTAACCCTGGACCTCGCACAGCGCGATCGACGGGACGGCAGGGCGGCCGGAGAGGTCGTTGACGCCGTCCGAGCTGTCCTTCCAGCCCTGGTTGACCAGGCCGCGGTCGGTGGCGCGGCGGTACTCCACGAACCCGTCGCCGTCGCGGTCGCCGTACCGGTCGACCCACGCGAGCGCGGCGTCGGCGGCGGGCAGCAACGAGCGCACCACGTCCTGGTCCGCGCCCCACCGCCAGCACTCGGCCAGGAGCATCACGAACAGCGGCGTGGCGTCGACCGTGCCGTAGTAGTGGTTGCCGCCCAACACGGTCGTGCTGTCCGGGCCGAGGCGCAGCTCGTGCAGCACCCGGCCCGGTTCCTCCTCGGTCAGCGGGTCGACCACCTTGCCCTGGGTCTCGGCGAGGGTCTGCAACGTGCCCAGCGCCAGCCCGACGTCCAGCGGCAGCGCCATCCACGCGGTCAGCAGGCTGTCCCGGCCGAACAGCGTCATGAACCACGGCGCGCCGGCGGCGACGAACGGCCGGCCGCCGCGCGCCGGGTCGTGGATCAGGAGCGCGCCCAGGTCGCCTTCGGTGCGGCGCAGCACCCCCGTGAGCACCGGGTCGGACGCGGTGACGAGCGTGCTGGCCGCGCGCCACGCCCGGATCTTGCGCGCCGGACCGGTGCTCTCGATCCGCTCGCCCCGGTCGAACTGGGGCCGCACCGCCCGTCCGCCCGCGGTCGGCTGCACGACGACCTCGGTCGACCACCGCCCGCCCGCCGGCACCACCACCTGCCAGCTCAACGCGCCGGGGACCACCACGGGCTCGGCGGTAGCGGTGACGGACACTCCGCGCGAACCGCCGCGGCGGTCGTGCAGCAGCAGTTCCGGTCCGGCGGCCACCGCGTCGGAACCGCCGTGCACCGCCCGTCCTTCCTTGACCGCGAACAGGTCCGCGAAGTCGGTGTCCACGTGCAGTTCCAGCCGCACGGCGGTGGCCTCGCGGCCCAGGTTGTCGACCGTGATCGTCTCCCGCATGCCGTCGCCGACCAACCGTTCGCGCACCAGCAGCAGGGTGCTGTCGGCGGAGCCGGCGGCCGGTGGCCGGCGCGTCACGAACCGCGCAGCGAACGCTTCGGGGTGCGATACGGACAGGGCGCGCGGTGGGCGGCCGTCCAGCCTCAGCTGCCAGCGCGACAACACCCGGGCGTCGCGGAAGAACAGGCCGTGCGGTGTGCCGGGCTCGATGTCGCCGGTGCTGCCGGACAGGCAGAACGTGCTGCCCTCGACCAGCGTCGTCGTGCCGCCGACGTCACCGGTGGAGGCCGGTTCGCCCGCGTTGAAGGGCTCCGGCGGCAGGTCTGCGGTCACGCGCGGTCTCCCGAGGGGTGCGGGCGGTTCCTTCGTCGACAGTTCGTTCATAGACGCGGTCGAGCGCGGAGTCCACTGTTGTCCCCCTTCACCCCGGAGTGCTAACAAAGATCATGGTGTGCGCGCTGTCCGTCAGAACGAACCCGACGCCGATCACGGAACGACACGACGAGGAGGGGATCTTGCGGTGATGGCGGTTGACGTGGACCTGGTGCCGTTGCGGGCCGACTTCGACGTGGTGTGGCGCGGGTACGACAAACGCCAGGTGCGGCGGTACGTGGAGGGCGCCGAAGCCGAGCTGCGGGTGCTCGCGGTCGACCGTGACGCGGCCGTGGCGCGGGCGGACGACCTGGCCCGGCAGCTGGAGAGCGCCCGGTCGGAGATCCGCGACCTGCGCGACCGCGTGGACCGGATCAGCCGCACGCCGATCGAGCCGGACGCGCTCACCGAACGCCTGCGGCGGATGGCGGAGCTCGCGCACGAGGAGGCCACCGAGATCACGACCCGGGCGCAGGCCGTCGCCGAGCACCACTGGGCCACCGCGGAACGCGCCGCGACGCGGTTGCGCGAGCGCTCCGACCGGCTGGTCGACGAACTGGACGCCCGTCGGCGGGAGGCGGAGGCGGAGCACCGGGACCTGATGCGGCGGGCCGGTGAGCGGATCGCGGCGGAGACCCTGCGGGCCGAGCTGCGGCGGCGTGAGCTGGACGAGCGGGCGGCGGCGTTGCGGGAGGAGGTCCGGGTCGACTTCGAGTTGGCCATGAGCGCCCGTCGGGCCGAGGCGATGGCCGCGGTAGCGGAGGTGGAGGCCGCGGCGAAGGCACGGGCCGAGCAGGTGGTGCGTGCGGCGACCGAGCACGCCCAGCGCATCATGGCCGAAGCCCTGCGGCGCGTGGACGAACTGCGGGCACGTCGTGACCACATCGCCGCCGGCCTGCGCAGCGCCCGGCAACTGCTGGCGGAAGCCGATCCGTTGCTGCACACGCCGTTGGACGAGATCCCGGCTCAGCGGACAGAGGCGCGGGTCGATCCCGAACCAGTGGGCTGACAAGCCCGCGCCCTCACCGCGCCCGGACAGCACCCGCCCAGAAGCCACCCGCCGCCAACCGCCCGGTCCAGGTCATGGACTGCAGATGCGCAGCCCTCGGCTGCGCATCGAGAGAGCCGGCTGGGACAAGGCTGCGAGGTTCAGTTCACCTCGATCACAGTCGGGCGATTTGCGCACGAAGTCCTCAAACCCCCCGCGCGTGTCGGCGCACGGTCGTGTTCGGCGAATTACTGCACGACCAGCGTGGATTGGTCACACCCGTCCGAGCGGGACGAGCCGGCACCCCTGGGTCGGGATGCCGGCTCGTCACCGGTGGTGCGTTCACTGCCTGGAGTTCACTACCCAGACCTGAGGTTCGCTACCGGGGAGTCACCGACTTAGCCACGACCAGCGGGGCGAGGGAGATCCAGTCGACGTTCGGACCCCACCCGGTGGCGTTGCCGAACGTGAGCTCACCGCCCTCCGTGGTCAGGTCGAGCGGTGACGTCTCGGGCCAGAAGCCGTCCCACGTGTAGTTGTGCCGGTACGGCGCACGGGTCGTGCCGCCACCCGCCTCCGTCGTCTCGAGGAACCGGGTGATCGTGTCCGTGTTGTACGCGTGGCCGGTGTTCTTCTCCGCCTGCGCGTACCCGACGGTCAGGTTGTACTGCCCGGCCGCGCGCACCGCCTCCGCACGCGGAACGGTCACCGTGCCGCCATTGCCCAGCTGGCCGACGTACGAACCGCCGGACGCCCAGACCCCTGCCTGCACGACCGCGCCGCCGCCCAACCGCCCGGACTCGGCCTCGACGACCGCCGCCCGCGCGTCCGCGTCACCGGCCCGCACCTGGGTGAGTGCGCCGAGCACGACCCTCCCCCGCGATTCGTTGGTCAGCCCGACCGCCGTGACACCGGCCTTCAGGTGCACGGTGACGCTGCCGTCCCACACACCCGCCCGGTCGGTCACCAGGTCGCCACCGGCCACCCGCCGCCCGGACGTCGTCACGCCGATCCTGCTCGGCCCAGCACCCGTCCACGTCGTCGACAGCGTGTAGTAGCCGTCCTGCTTGGCCGACACGTACGCGGTCACGGAGTCGGTCGCGCCGAGCGCAACGGCCGTGGGCGCCAGAACGGCCGCGTCACGCACACCCCGCTCGATCACGGCACCGTCGGAACGACGCGCGTCGGCCAGCGGGTACGCCGCCGTCTCCGGCCCGGTGACCTCGGTGAGGTCGATCCGGTCCAGCGTGTTGTCGCCCGCCGCGCCCAGGTGCCCGTTCGGTCCGCTGGTGCGCAACGACAGGCGGTGCTTGCCGGCGGTCAACGTGATCGGCACGTCGAGCCGGCCCCGGTACGTCCAGTTCAGCACCGCCGGGTACGTCAGCGTCCGCACGTGCGCGTCGTCGACGTACAGGGCCTGCTGCCCGACGAACCCGCCATTGCCGTACAGCACCCCCAGCTCGTACGTGCCGGAGCGCGGCACGTCCACGTCCACCGTCACGCGGGAGCCGGCGTTGTTCATGTAGCCGACGTCGCTGCCACCCGAAGTGGTGTACTTCCAGCCCGACTGGTCGTGCTGCGAGACGACCCGCGCGTTCTCCACCAAGCCGGCCTCCGCCTCGTACTGCGCGGACCAGGGCGCGTTGGCCACCGGCGCCGCACCGTGGCCGGCCGGCGTGATCAGCACCTGGTACGCGGCGAGCGGGTCGCCACCGGGCACGTCGACCGTCACCACGCCGTCCACCACGTCGACCCGGGACGCCGCCACGACCGGCGGCTGCTGGGCGTCGCCCTCGTAACCGGACCAGGTGGCCTTGGAGACCCGCACGTCGACCGAGCGGCCGAAGGTGGACTCCGCCAGGCCCGACACCGCGACCTCGACCTCACTGGCCGTGCCGCCGAGCAGGACGGTGGCCTTGGCGTCGTCGCGGTCGAGCGTCGCCAGGCCCTGCAACGAGTCCCTGGTGCTCGGACGCGGCGGCGTGACGCGGACCGTGTCGCCGGACAGGTCGGCGTACCACTTGGCCAGCCACCAGCCGCCGTTGGGACGGGCGGTGCGCGCGGAGTGGTCGCTCAGGTTGCCGGCGACGGTCCAGTACGCCATCTGCGCGTCGACCTTGGTGTCCTCCAGCATGGTGATCCACTGGATCATCTGGCCGGGCACGGACGTGTCGCGCCGGTTGGAGTACTCGGTGATGTTCACCGGCAGCGGCCCGATGCCGAGCGACCGCTCCAGCTCCCGGTAGTCCGCGAAGTGGGCCCGGTAGTGGTTCAGCGAGTCCGGGCTGAGCTCGTGCCAGGTCACGATGTCCGGCAGCACGTCGTTCGCGGCGGCGTAGGCGAGGAAGTCCCGCAGCCGGCCGGGGTTGTAGTTGGCCTCACCGGGACCGTCGATCCGCGCGTTCGGCAGCACGGACTTGACCGTCCGGTAGACCTTCGTCCAGTCGGCGAGGAACTTGTCCTTCTTCGTCGCCCAGTCCCCGTACCAGATCCAGTCCGGCTCGTTGAAGATCGTCCACACGAAGCGGTCGCGGTCCGGTCGCGCGGCGACCTTCTCCAGCTGGGGCCGCAACCGCGAGATGTAGTCGTCGATGCCGAGGTCCTGGTACGGCCAGCGGCTGTAGATGTCCTGCGAGTTGATGTAGATGTCGGTGCCGCCGGAGGAGAAGAACTCGTCCGCCGTCACGAGCGCGTCACCGCTGGGGTGCTGCTCGCCGTCCGGCGGCTTCTGGGCGACGGTGCGCGGGCGCATGCCGGCGATCAGGTCGCGGGACGGCACGCCTTGATCACCGAGGCCGTACAGGATGCCGGTGGCACCGCCGTAGAAGGCGCCGGTGGAGTCGGACAGGTCGACGCGCAGGGTCTCCACCGGCGCGGCTGACGCTCCGGTCGACTGCAGTGGCACGAGCACGAGTGTGGCAGCCACCACCGCACTCGCCAATGATCGGTATCGCAAGGGAACTCCTCTTCGAGCGTCTTGAACGGTTACCGGAACAGCGCGTTGACCTGCTCGTTGATCTCGGTCAACGACGAGGGGTCGGCCTGGAACGACAGCACGGCGTCCACCGCCGGCCCGACCAGCGCGGCGATCTCGGGCGCGTGGTCGGTGATCGGGTACAGGTGGGTCGCGCCGTCCTCGACCGCGCCGGTGAACGCGGTGATGTCCACGCCCTTGGCGGCGAACTCCTCCTTGGCGACGGCCAGTGCCTCGGGGATCGCCGGGAACACGACGGCCTGCTCGCCGACCTTCTTCTGGCACTCGGCGGAGGCCAGGTACTTGACCCACTTCCACGCGCCGTCGCGGTTGTCGGTGCCGGTGTAGATGGAGTCGGCCAGGCCGTTGAAGATGGTGGCGCGCTTGCCGGACGGCCCGACGGGCGTGGGCGCGACGCCGGCTTCGACGCCGTCGTAGCCGAAGTAGCTGCCGATCATCCAGGAACCGTTGGTGCTCAACGCGTACTTGCCCGCGCCGAAGCCGTCGTTGACGCTGGTGCCGGAGCGCGCGGTGGCGAGGCTGGGCAGGTAGCCCTTCTCGATCAGGCCGCGGAACCAGCCCAGCGCCTGCTGGAACCTGGGGTCGTCGTAGTTGAACTTGCTGCCCCACGGGTTCTTGTCCGTGTAGGTCCAGCCGGTGGCGAGCGCGTACATGCTCCACATCTGCTGGCCGACGCCCGCGCCGTTGTTCTCGTCAAGGCCGAGCCCGTGCACGGCCACCTTGGACTTGTCGAAACCGGGCTGGTCGCCGCGCACGCCGTTGGCGTCCACGGTCAGGTGGGCGATCAGCTTCTCGTAGCTGCCGCCGTCCTGGGGGTTCCACGTGAGCTTCGCCAGGTCGGCCTCGGCGACACCCGCGTCGGCGAGCATCTTCTTGTTGTAGAACAGCGCGACCGTGTCGAAGTCCTTGGGCAGGCCGTACCGCTTGCCGTCCTGGGCGACCCACAGGTCGGCCAGGCCCTCGGCGTAGACGTCCGTCGGCACGGCGTCGCGCTGCACGAACTCGTCCAGCGGCACGAGCTGGTTCTTCGAGGCGTAGGTCGGGTAGTAGTTGAGGTGGTTGGTGAACACGTCCGGCGCGGTGCCCGCGACCAGCCCGGTGGTGATCTTGTTCCAGTAGTCGGCCCAGCCGAACTGCTCGATCTTCACCTTCGTGTCGGGGTTGGCGGCCTGGAACGCGTCGGCGCACGCCTGGTACGCGGGCAGCTGGTTGGCGTCCCACAGCCAGTACGTGACCTCGTTCGAACCGCCGCCGCCCGCGGGCGCGCCCGCGCAGCCCGCCAGGGCCAACGGGATCAGGGCGGCGATGGCCGCCAACTTCGGGAACTTCACGGTGAACTCCTTTGTCCCACCCGTGTCCGGACGCGTCACTTGATGCCGGAGAACTGGATGGAGTCGACGATCCGCCGGCCGAAGGCGACGAACAGGGCGATGACGGGCAGTGCCGCGAGCAGGGTGGCGGCCATCAGGCCCGCCCAGTCGGGACTGCCCTGCGGCGTCTGGGAGCGGAACACGCCCAGTGCCACCGTAAGGACGCGGACGTTCTCACCCTGGCCGACCAGCAGCGGCCAGAAGTACTCGTTCCAGGCGGTGATGTACGCCAGCAGCGTGAGCGTCATCAGCGGCGCCCGGCTCATCGGGAGGATGATGCGGAAGAAGGTCCGCAGGTGCCCCGCGCCGTCGATGCGGGCCGCTTCTTCGACCTCGCGGCTGATGCCGAGCATGAACTGGCGCAGGAAGAACACCGCGAAGGGGGTCATGAAGAAGAACGGCAGGATGATCGCGGCGTACGTGTTGAGCAGGTTCAGGTCCCGCATCAGCACGAAGTTCGGCAGCGCGGTGAAGATCGGCGGGATCATCAGCGCGGTGAGGAAGACGAAGAACACCGCCTCCCGGCCACGCCACCGCAGCCGGGCGAACGCGTAGGCCGCCATCGCGCTGAACAGCACCTGCCCGGCGGTGATGACCGCCGACGTGACCACCGAGTTCACCAGGTAGCGCCAGAAGTCGATGGACGCGCCCGAACCTCCCTGCGCCCGTGCCTCGCTCAACGAGGACAGGCCCAGCACCCGTTCGAACGCGCCGAGGGTGAGGTCGGCGGGCAGCATCGAACCGGCGTTCGCGGCCAGCGCCCGGTTGTCGGACAACGAGATGCGCAGCATCCAGTAGAAGGGGAACAGCGTGATCAGGACGAGCAGGCCGAGCACGACCCACCCCGCCGCCCGCTGCCACCGGACTCGTTGCCACCACGGCGGTTCTCCACTGCGCGCGAGAGTCATCACCGGCTCCTTCAGTCCAGGTCCGAGCTGCCCGCGCGGAGCAACCTCAGCTGTGCCAGCGCGACGCCGACGAGGATCAGGAACAGCACCACGCACAGCGCCGCCGCGTACCCGAAGTCGAACTGCTGGAACGCCTTCTCGTAGATGTAGAAGTAGATGACGCGGGTGGCGTCGACCGGGCCGCCCTTCGTGGTCACCGCGACCGTGTCGAAGATCTGGAACGACCCGATCACGGTCAGCACCAGCACCATCGCGAGCACCGGCCGCAGCAGCGGCATCGTGACGGTGCGGAACACGCGGATCTCCGACGCTCCGTCGATCGCCGCCGCCTCGTACACCGACTTCGGGATGGCCTGGAGGCCGGCGAAGATCAGCAGAGCGGTGTAGCCCATGTGCCGCCACACGTTGACGAGCGCGATGGTCGGGATGGCGGTGGACGTCTCGCCGAAGAACGCGACCGGGTCGATCCCGAACCACGTCAGCGCCGCGTTCACGATGCCGAGCTGCGCGTCCAGCATCGTGTACCAGACCAGTGCCACGACGACGTTCGCGATCAGGTACGGCAGCAGCAGTGCGCCGCGCACCACCGAGGACTTCGTCAACCGGTGCATCAGCACGGCGATCAGCAGCGCCACCGCGGTCTGCACGCTGATGTTGATCAGCACGTACTCGCCGGTGACCAGCAGCGCGTTCCAGAACTTCCGGTCCGACATCGCCTCCGCGTAGTTCCGCGCGCCCACCCAGTTCGGCGTGGCCAGCAGGCTGTAGTCGGTGAAGCTCAGGTAGAACGTCTGGAGCGCGGGCCAGGCGTAGAACAGCACGAAGCCGAAGCCCGCGGGCAGCAGGAACAGCAGCGCGACCCGGCCTTCGCCGCGGCGGGCGATCATCCGAAGTCCTCCTTCAGGTGCAGCACCAGCGCCTGCTCGGGGTGCAGCGGCGGGATCTGCACGCCGACCTCGCCGAGCGCCCGTCCCGACAGGCACGCGCCGCCGGCGAGCCACGGCACCTGGACCAGCGCGGTGGACGGCGGCAGGCCGTCGGGCGCGACCGGGCGGACGGTGAAGCGGGTGTCCGGCGGCAGGCCCGGCAGCGTCACCCGGCCGGGCGCGGTGGTGGTGCCGGAAGCGAGGCGTGCCACGGAGAACAGCGCCTGCGCGCCGTCCGCCGACACGACGCCGTGCACCAGGATCGCCGGGTCGGCCGGGTCGGCGCGGACCACGCGGCCGGTGTGCAGCCAGCCGCGGACCTCCTTGTAGAACGCCACCCAGCGGGCGAGTCCGGCGCGTTCTGCGGGGGTGGCGGCGATGAGGTCCCACTCGATGCCGAGGTGGCCGAACACGGCGGTCGCGCCGCGGAACGTCAGGTCGTGCCGCCGTCCGGTGGTGTGCGACCGTTCCGCGCCGATGTGCGTGCCGATCAGCTCCGGCGGCAGCAGCAGGCCGGTCCAGCGCTGGATGCCCTGCCGGTCCAGCGCGTCGATGCAGTCGCTCGCCCACACCCGGTCGGTGCGCTCCAGGATGCCGAGGTCGACCCGCGCGCCGCCGGAGGAGCACGACTCGATCTCCAGGCCGGGGTGCTTGCGGCGCAGGTCGTCGAACAGGCGGTAGGCGGCGTGGGTCTGCGCGTGCACGGCCGGTGTGCCGGTGCGGGAGTCACCCGCGTCGATCAGATCCCTGTTGTGGTCCCACTTCAGGAACGCCAGCCGGTATTCGCGGACCAGCGCGTCGAGGCGTTCCAGCAGGTGCGCGTGGACGTCGTCGCGAGTCAGGTCGAGCACGTGCTGGCCGCGGATCAGCGGCGGGCGCCGGCCACCGGCGGACAGGATCCAGTCGGGGTGCGCGCGCAGCAGGTCCGAGTCGGCGCTGACCATCTCCGGCTCCACCCACAGGCCGAACTCCAGGCCAAGGCCGCGGACGTGGTCGACCAGCGGGTGCAGGCCGGCCGGCCAGACGTCCTCGTCCACGTGCCAGTCGCCCAGGCCGGCGGTGTCGTCGCGCCGGCCGCGGAACCAGCCGTCGTCCAGCACGAACAGCTCCGCACCGGCCTCGGCGCCCGCGTCGGCCAGTGCCTTGAGGCGGTCGAGGTCGTGGTCGAAGTACACGGCCTCCCACGTGTTCAGCACGACCCGGCGCGGGCCGGTCGGGTGGTGCGGTCGGGCGCGCAGGTGGTCGTGGAAGCGGGCGGACAGCTCGTCCAACCCGTCGCCGTAGGCCGCGAACACGTCCGGGGTCGTGTAGCTCTCCCCCGGCGCCAGCCGGATCTCACCGGCCAGCAGCAGTTCGCCGCCGCCGATCACGGCTTCACCGGTGGGCAGGCGCTCGGCGTACGTGCGGTGGTTGCCGCTCCACGCCACGTGCACGCCCCACACCCGGCCGCGCCGGAAACCGAACCCGGCTTCGCCCGCCGCCAGCACCAGCGTCGCGTCGGACCCGGTCCGGCCCCGCCTGCTGTCCCGGACGTGGGCGTCCACTCCGAACGGTCGGCGCTGCGGTGTGCGTTCGCGCCCCCACCGCCCGGTGAGGTCGAGGATTTCGGTGGCGTGGCCCGGGATCGGGAGGGCTAGCACCAGGCCGTCGAGCGTGTAGGGCGACTCGGCGGTGTTGCGCAACTCTGCCTTCATCCGCACCAGACCGGCCGGCGTCAGGGCGATCTCCAGGTCGAGCGCCAGCCCGGCTTCGGCGTCCGCGGCCCGCACCAGGCAGGCGCCGTCGATCTCCGTCACGGCGGTCACCGTGAACAGCGGTGACCAGGCCGCGCCGTCACGATGTCCGCGCACACCGGGCAGCCCGGCCCAGCCGGTCGCGTGCTCGGGCACGACCGCGACGGCCGTCGGGACGTCCAGCGAGTTCGGCACCACCGCCGGGGCCGCGGTGTCGACCAGGCCCCGCTCGCCGCCGGCACCGAGGTCGGCGCCCCAGTGCAGGACTTGTGGCAGGCGGTGGCCCGCGCAGTGGAGCACCAGGCCGACCCCGGCCGCCCTGAGGTGGACGAGCCGATCGGCTGGTTCGACGGCCGGTGGGTCGGCGGACACGGGCGGCTCCCTCGCTTGACGGCCGGCGGCGACATTGACCGTTCAATGTCATTGAACGTTCCATGCAAAATGTCAGCGCGGTGCCGCGTCGTCAACGGGAGCACGGGTAACGAGTCGGCAACATTGACCGTTCAACGTGTCCAGGTCGTCACGGTGGGTCAATCATGTGCAAGTGCGAGGAGAAGAACAGGCGTTCAAGGGTGAGGCGCGGCGGATCAGCATCGTGGACGTGGCCGCGGCGGCGGGCGTGTCCCGGCAGACGGTCTCCAACGTCATCAACGGGCGCGACTCGTACTACTCGGAGTCCACGTTCGAGCGGGTCACGGCCGCGATGCGGGCACTGGGCTACCAGCCGAACCGCGCCGCGCAGACGTTGCGCTCGCGGCGGACCATGCAGATCGGCTACCACATCTTCGGCGAGCAGCTGGAGAGCATGCAGGGCTTCACCCTGCACTTCCTCCAGGCGCTGGTGAAGGCGGCGTCCGACATCGACAACCAGGTGCTGGTGTTCACCCACCACGGGGACGACCCGCTCGGCGTGTTCAAGGACCTGGTCGCCCGGCGCACGGTGGACGCGGTGATCCTGTCGGAGTCCCGGATCGACGACCCGCGCGCCCGGTTCCTGGCCGACAGCGGCCTGCCGTTCGCCTGCTTCGGCCGCCTCGCACCGGACCTGCCGCAGCAGTGGGTGGACGTCGACAACGTGGCCGGCATGCAGCCGCTGGTGGACCTGCTGGTGGCA
This sequence comes from Saccharothrix sp. NRRL B-16314, assembly GCF_000716595.1. GTDB lineage: Bacteria > Actinomycetota > Actinomycetes > Mycobacteriales > Pseudonocardiaceae > Actinosynnema. The sequence goes on along the minus strand of NZ_JNXC01000015.1, from coordinate 70,840 downwards.
GAGGGCCACCAGCGGTTCGCGTACCTCGGCGCGGAGGGCGAGGAGTACTGGAAGACCGAGCGCCTGGCCGGCTTCACGACGGGCCTCGCCCGGCACGGCCTGCGGCTGCCCAAGGCGTCGGTGTACCGGGGCACGGACACCGCGATCCGGCGGCGGGCGCGGCAGCTGCTCACCGGCAAGAACCCGCCGAGCGCCATCGTCACCGGCAGTGACTCCGTCGCCGCGGTGGTGGTGAACGTGGCGCACGCGCTGGGGTTGAAGGTCGGCTCGGACGTCGCGGTGACCGGTTTCGACGGCGGCGCGGTGGGCCTGCTGACCGAGCCGACCCTCACGTGCGCCCGCATCCCGGTGGAGCGCATCGCCCGGGAACTGGTCACCCGCTGCCTCCGCCAGGTCGAGGGCGGCCCGAACGACGAGCCCGGCCTGCTCGTGCCGACGGAGGTCGTGCGGGGCGGCAGCGCCTGATCCCGCCAGGCGGCGCGACCGGGCTTCCCAGCCGGACACCGCCTAGCCGTCGGGTGGGGGCAGGCGTGCTGCCCGCAGTGCGAGATAGCGCTGTTCGGGCCTGCTCGCGGTCATCGTCACCGCGCGCAGGTACGCCTCGCGGGCCGCGGCCGTGTCACCGGCCTGTTCCAGCAGGTGGGCGCGCACGGCGTCCAAGCGGTGGGTGTGGGTCAGCCGGTCGTCCTCGTGGAGCGTGCCCAGCACGGCGAGCCCGGCTCTCGGGCCGTGCACGGCGGCCACCGCGACCGCCCGGCTCAACGTGACCAGCGGCCCCGGTGCGACCTGGTCCAGCACCTCGTAGAGCGCCAGGACCTGCGGCCAGTCGGTGTCCGCGGCGGTCGGCGCCTCGTCGTGCACGGCGGCGATCGCGGCCTGCACCTGGTAGGGGCCGATCGGGCCGGTGCCGAGGGTGCGGGCGACCAGCGCCAGGCCCTCGGTGATCGCGGCGGCGTCCCAGAGGTCCCGCCGCTGGTCGGCCAGCGGCACGATCGACCCGTCGGCGTCGGTCCTCGCCGCCCGGCGCGCGTCGGTGAGCAGCATCAACGCGAGCAGCCCGGCCACCTCGCCCTCGCCGGGCAGCAGGCGGTGCAGCAGACGGGTGAGCCGGATCGCCTCGGCGGTCAGGTCCGCCCGGTGCAGCGCCGGCCCCGAGCTGGTCGTGTAGCCCTCGTTGAAGATCAGGTAGAGCACGTGCAGCACCACGCCCAGCCGTGGCGCGCGTTCCGACTCCGGGGGCAGCTCGAAGCGGGCGCCCGCCTGGCGCACGCGCTGCTTGGCCCGGCTGATGCGGCGCTTCATCGCGGACTCCGGCACCAGGAACGCGGCGGCGACCTCGGCGGTCGTGAGGCCGCCCACGGCGCGCAGGGTCAGCGCGAGCTGCGACGGCGGCGACAACGCGGGGTGGCAGCACAGGAACAGCAGCGCCAGGGTGTCGTCCTGGTCGACCGGCTCCGCGTCGACGGGCGCGAGCGCCGCCACGGCCAGCTCACGACGGCGGCGGGCGCTGTCGCCGCGCCACCGGTCGACCAGCGACCGCTCGGCGACGGTCAGCAGCCACGACCGGGGCCGGTCCGGGAACCCGCGCTCGGGCCAGGTCAGGGCCGCCGCGAGCAGCGCCTCCTGCACCGCGTCCTCGCACTCGTCGAACCGGCCGTGCCGCCGCACGAGCACAGCGGTGACCTGCGGCGCGAGTTCGCGCAGCAGGTCACCGACCGGACGCCCGGTCACACGTCGGCCGACTCGTGCATGACCTGCCGCACCTCGATCGGGTACTCGATGAACGCGACCACCCGGGACGCGATCTCCAGCACCCGCTCCTCGCTCGCCTCGATCACCCAGTAGCCCGCCAGCGACTCCTTGACCTCGGCGAACGGCCCGTCGGTGACGACCGGTGCGCCGTTGCGGAAGCGGACCGTCTTCGCCTTGGCCGGGTCGACCAGCCCGCCGCCGCCGACCACCTCGCCGGACTCGCGCAGCTCGTGGTCCAGCCCGACCATGAACTCCTGCATCCCGGTGATCCACTCGGGGGTCCGGTCGGCCAGGGTGGCGCCGAAACCACCGAACATCATGATCATGTACTTCATCGCGGTCCTCCGTCCGACGCCCGCGTCGGGCGCTCACCTCCAGGTCGGAGCCGCGACCCGGTTCCGGACATCCCAGCCCGGATTGTCGCGTCCCGCGCGGCCGAGCGCGGGGTGCGGGTAACGACCGGATTGCGAATCGGTGTCCGCAGGCAGGGCAGGGGGTTGTGATCCAGCTCATGAGGACGCATGCTGACCCCTCGTTATGGGAGCGCTCCCAGATGTACTACGTGAGGAGCAGTCGAGTGGAAATCGGAGCGAGACGACGACGCGTCGGGCTGGCCCTGGCCGCGACCGTCGCGTGCGCGATGGCGGGCGCTGTCGGCGCGATGGCGCAGCCTTCGGCACCGGCCGGACCGCCGCACCTGCCCAAGGGCACGTCGTTCTACGTCGAGCCGGACTCCAACGCCGGGCGCCAGGCCGCGCAGTGGCGGCAGGAGGGCCGGGTCGCCGACGCCGCGCTGATGGAGGCGATGGCCGCCCAGCCGACCGCGATCTGGTTCACCAACGCGGGCGCCGAGCAGGTCCGCGAGGACGTGGCGGACGTGGTGCGTGCCGCGCGCGCCAAGGACCAGGTTCCCGTGCTGGTCGCGTACTTCGTGCCCTACCGGGACTGCTCGCAGTGGTCCGCGGGCGGCGCGCGCAGCGAGCAGGAGTACAAGGAGTGGATCGACGCCTTCGCCGCCGGCATCGGTGACGAGAAGGCCGTCGTGGTGGTCGAGCCGGACGGCCTGGCGCTGCTGACCAGCGAGCCGTGGTGCACGATCGGCCCGGACGAAGAGCTGGTGCCGCAACGGTTCCGCGAGATCAACCACGCCGTTGACGCGCTCAAGCGCGGCAAGCACACCCGCGTCTACCTCGACGCCGGGCACTCCGCGTGGCAGGCGCTCAACGACTACGACGCGGGCTACGGCGAGCCGCGCCAGCAGTTGGGCATCGTCAACCGCCTGTTGCAGGGCGGTGTCACGCGGGCGGACGGGTTCGCGCTGAACACGTCGAACTACCGCTTCACCGAGGACCTGGTCCGCTACGGCACGCGCGTGTCGAAGTGCATCTACCTGCGCACCGAGCGGGGCGCGGCGACCTGCCCGGCCGACGCCGAGCTGGACGCGATCGACGTGCACAAGCCGAAGATGACCCACTTCGTGCTGGACACCAGCCGCAACGGCCAGGGCCACTACACGCCCGGCGCCGATGAGACCGACTGGTGCAACCCGCCGGGCCGCGGCCTCGGCGCGCGTCCCACCGCCGACACCGGCATCCCGCTGGTGGACGCGTTCGTGTGGACGAAGCGCCCCGGTGAGTCGGACGGCGAGTGCCAGGGCGGGCCCGCCGCGGGTCGTTGGTGGCCCGAGCAGGCCCTGGAGCTGGCGAAACTGGCCTCCCCGCCGCTGAAGTGAGCTCCGGGGTGGGGCCGCCTGATCGTCCGGGCGGCCCCGCCCTTGGGTAGCCTGTGCGGGTCCGACAGTTCCGCGGCGGCTTGGAGTGACGGTGTTCAGCGTGCCCGAGGCACGAGAAGAGTTGGCCAGGCTGCTGCCGGTGCTGACCGAGATCGTCGCGATCCGCGCCGACGCCGCCGAACTCGCTGCCTCGTTGCAGGAGGGCGGCCGGCCGACCGACCTCGGTGGACTGCCCGAGCTGAAAGCCGCGCAGGCCAGGCTGGACGACCTCATGACCGCGGTGCAGCAGACCGGCGCGGAGCTGAAGGGCTTCGCTCCCCTCCTGGTGGACTTCCCGTCCGATCTGGACGGTGTCCCGGTGCTGTTGTGCTGGTTGGAAGGGGACGACGGCCTCGACTGGTACCACCGCGCCGACCTCGGCTTCGCCGGCCGACGTCCCCTCCGCTGAAAGCCCCGGCTGAAGTACCTTCGGGCTCACGCCCTAGAACGTGATGCTCCAACCGTCGATGTGGCCGACGTCGTAGTCGTAGACGTCCTGCACCCGCAGCTGCCACGTGCCGTTCCTGGTCTCCGACGACGTGTCGACGGTGAACGTCTCGTGGATGTCGTCCGGCGCACCGACACCGCCGGGCTCGCGCAGCACGAACACCTCGCCGCTGGGCGCCACAAGGTCGACCGCCAGGTCCGCGGTGTACGGGTGCACGATGTCCACCTCCACCTCGGTGGAAGCACTGCCGGGACCTTCACACCCGGTCACCTCGATGCTCGACGTGACCGCGTCGCCGGCGTCCGGGATCGGCACGTCGTCCGTGTTCGAGCCACCGACGCACGGGTCCGGGTCGTCGCCGCCGCCGATGAACCCCGTGTACAGCAACAGGTTCGGCGAACCGGGGCCCGGGTTGCCCACCACGTCGGCGGTGGCGTTCCCGGTCAGCGCCGCTGCCACGTCGGCGGGGTCGGCCCGGTTCGCGGCGGTGGAGCCGGACAGGTACAGGGCCGCCGCGCCGGCGACGTGCGGCGTGGCCATCGAGGTGCCGCTGATCGTCTTGGTGCCGCCGTCGAACCACGTCGAGGTGATGTCCGTGCCCGGCGCGAAGATGTCGGTGCAAGGGCCGTGGTTCGAGAACGTGGACCGGGTGTCCGAGGCGTCGGTCGCGTTGACCGTGATCGCCTCCGGGACGCGGGCGGGTGAGGTGCTGCACGCGTCGCGGTTGTCGTTGCCCGAGGCGACGGCGAAGGTGACGCCCGCCGCGATGGCCTTCCGGACGGCGTCGTCCACGGAGACCTGCGCCCGGCCGCCGAGGCTCATGTTGGCCACGGCCGGCTTGACCGCGTTGCCGACGACCCAGTCCACGCCGGCGATGACCTGCGACCACTGGCCTGCTCCCTGGCAGTCGAGCACCCGGACGCCGACCAGCTTCACGCCCTTGGCCACGCCGTACGTGGTGGAGCCGATCGTGCCGGCGACGTGCGTGCCGTGGCCGTTGCAGTCCTGCGCCTCCGCGTCGTCGTCGATGAAGTCGTAGCCGTCGACGGCCCGACCGCCGAAGTCGGGGTGCGCCTTGTGGATGCCGGTGTCGACGACGTACGCGGTGACGTCGGACGCCGTCGTGGCGTAGGTGTACTTCGCGTCGAGCGGCAGGGCCTTCTGGTCGATCCGGTCCAAGCCCCAGGTCGGGTCGTCCTGGATGTCGGTGGCTTGCGCGACCCCGTCCTGCTCCACGTACTCGACGGTCGGGTCGGCGGCCAGGGCGCTCGCCTGCGCCTCGGTCATCGCGGCCGAGAAGCCGCTCAGGACCGAGGTGTAGGTGAGCTTGACCCGGCCGCCGTACTTCCCGACCAGGGCCGCGGCGGTGGTCGCGGTCTGCTGCGGGCTGATGTCGCGCAGCACGACGATGTAGCTGTCCGGCACCGCGCCCAGGCGGTGCGCGCCGAGGACCGGCCCTCCGGCCGGGACCGCGGTCGCCGGGATGACACCGCTCAGCACCAGGGCTGTGGTGGCCAGGCAGACGGTCGCCCGTCGCCGGGCAGAGGGATCGTTTCGCATCGGCGGTCGCCTCCGGACCTCGACGGGCTCGTCACGACCTCCGGCTACCCGGCACCCCGGCGTTGAAGCGCCGGGACCTGTCACTGGATCGGGGGATCAACCCAGGTCAGGCGCTGCGAGCGGTCGGGCTGCGCTTGATCGCCAGGGCCAGCGCGACCATGCCTAGGCCGAGGCCGAGGTGCAGCCAGTCGTCGGCGTCGTTGACGGGCACGAAGTTCGCCGCGCTGTCCTTGTCCACGATCAACCCGTAGAGCCACAGCACCAGGTAGATCAGTCCTCCACCGAGGAGGTAGGCCCTGGCGCCCGACGCGCTGCGCGCCATGGCCAAGCCGACGACGCCGAACAGCAGGTGCACCAGGTTGTGCAGCACCGACACGTGGAACACGCCGAGCAGGTGCGCTCCCGATTCCGGACCGGCGAACGCGATCCGGTCGAGGTCGGTGGTCACGCCCGGCACGAACCCGAGCACGCCCACCAGCAGGAACACGAGCGCAACCGCCATCGCCGCCCCGCGCAACGGATGGGGCAGACTTGTCGTGGAAGCCATGCGGATCACCTCGCCTGGGAAGGTGGTTTCCGCTCGACTACCCCCTGTTCACCACTCGAAACAGCCCGTCCGTCCGCACCGGGGTGACCCGCCGCGCCGGCGATCCCGTCACCGGCCACCGCACGCCGACCGCCCCTCGACACCGCCCGCCGACCACCGGCCGACGCCACCTGCCCGTCACCAGCCGAAGCCACCCGACCGCCGGCGCCCTCCCGGGTCGCACCGGCGGCATCCGCGGCCCCGCCACCGCTCGGCACGGCACGGCCCGTCGCCGCCGACGCCACGTCCGGATAACGCGGGAACAGGCGGTCCAGGTCGGTCCGCTCGAACACCCGCCGCACGTGCGGGGGCACCGCGGCCAGCCGCAGCCAGCCCCCCGCCCGCTGCGCCCGTGCCCTGGTCCGCACCAGCGCGCTCATCGCCTGGGCGCCGCAGAACGACACCCCCGACATGTCGAGCACGATCCGGTCCCGGCCCTCCGTCACCAACCGGTCCATCCGGTCCAACACCCGGCGCGCGCCCGCCAGGTCCAACTCCCCGGTCGCCACGACCACCGCACACCCCGTCCGGTGGGCCTCGACCGACAGCGCCAGCATCCCGATCCCTTCACGCCACCCGGCAGTACTCGTCATCGCCCGCCCTGATCAGGGTGGGCGGCAGGCCTTCGCGGGCGGACCCGTGGCACGTCTCCACCTCGTCGTGACCGGTCGCCACCAGCACCTCCGCACGCCACCAGGAGATCCCTGGCGACCGCGCACGCCCGGGCGCGGGTGTCCGGGCCGGTTCGGGTAGCGGACGCCGCAGACCCGCCGGCCAGGCCGACTGCCGGTACACCTTCGAGTGACCCCCAGCCCGGTGATCGGTGCAGGCCAGAACCTGCGCATGGGCCAAGACCGGGTAGTCCGCCAGTTCGACGGTACCGCCGCCGATGCCGAACGCGCCGGTGCGGCGGGCGGCGGACGTGGCGATCCGGCGTGCGGTGCGGACACGTGCGATGCAGGCACGGGCGGTGTGGAAGCTCGCGGTGCGGACAGCGGTCACACCCTGTTCCACGCCTGACGGGCGGAGTCGGTTGGTTCCGTGCACGGTCGGGTCGAGCGACGAGGAGCGCACGCCGAAGACACCGACCTGACCAGGCCGTCCGGACATACGTCACCACCAACCGCTGCACGTGAGGTACTGCGGGGTGCCCGCGAACACATCGGGTGAAACCGGATTGGGTGATCCGACTCCGGGTAGTTCGCGGTCACGGGTGCTGCGGAGAGGCCGTCGGCCGTCATTCGCGTGCGGGTGGACCTGGTGGACGCGTCTGTGGGAACGGCGCTAGGAACGCTCCGGCTCTCCGTCGCCGATCAACTGGCGGTACTCGTCCACTTCCTGCGGGGTGGGGTCGACGGGCGCCTCCTCGGCGACCTCGTCCGGGTCGACCGGGTCGTCGACCGGCTCCTCTGGTGGTTCCTCGACTGTGGTCATGGCCGCTGGTTACCCCGGTGTGCGCCTGCCCGAACTGGGTAACCGCACGCCGTGACCATCCACGCCAGACGCGATGTGCCTGCCCTGCCCGACCTCGTCTTCAACGCCGCCGCCGACCCGGCCCGCCTGGCCGCGTGGCTACCGGCCCCGTACGAGGTCGTCGGACGGACGGAGGACGTGCTGATCATCCGCAGGCACGACGAGCCGCGCCAGTTGCAGCTGGCCGCGGACTACGACCGGCTCCTGCTCACCTGGGAACCGCTGGCCGACCACGGCTGCAGCGGCGCTCTCCGCGTGTCCCTGGCCGGCGCGGCCGGCAGTGTCGCCGAACTCCGGATGGACGGCTGCCCGGACGACCAGCTCCCGGCCCGCCTCCTCGAAGCGCTCGGGAACGAGGTTGAGCAGAACCTCACCGCCGGCTGATCATGCGGTGTGGACATCCGAACCGCCAGGCCCGACGAGCTGCCGCTGCTGCCCGGGATCGAACGGGCATCCGGTGAGCCGTTCCGCGATTTCGGCATGCCGGAGATCGCCGACGACGACCCGATGCCGCTGGAAACCCTGCGACACCTGCACGTCTGGGTGGCCGCCGACCCGCACCCGGTGGCCTGGGTCGCGGCCGAGGTGGTGGACGGCGCGGCGCACGTCGAGCAGATCAGCGTGCACCCGGACCACGCCCGGCGCGGCATCGGCGCGGCGCTGCTGGACCACGTCGGGCGGTGGGCCGCCGAGCAGCGCCTCGACGCGCTGACCTTGACCACGTTCCGCGACATCCCGTGGAACGGCCCGTACTACCGGCGGCTCGGCTTCGAAGAGGTGACGGACCTTCCGCCGGGTCTGCGGGCCGTCGTCGAGGCCGAAACCGCGCGCGGACTCGACCCGGCGACGCGCCTTTGCCTGCGCAGACCACTCGACGGTGGCGTTCGGGCGCAATACTGAACCAGCAGACCTCGCCGCCAGCAAACCGTTCGGAGGTTCCCCCGGTGGTCGACTTCGTGCACGAGGCACTCCTCTACCGCGACGACGAGCAGTACCTCGCGGGAACCGTGCCGTTCGTGCGCGACGGGTTGGCCGCGGGCGAGCCGGTGCTGGTCGCGGTGCCGCAACGGGGTATCGACCTGCTGCGCGGCGCGCTGGGCGCGCAGGCCGACCACGTGGAGTTCCTGGACATGAGACGCGCCGGGCGCAACCCCGGCCGGATCATCCCCGGCGTGCTGTCCACGTTCACGAACCACGCGGCCGAGGCGGCGGCGAACGGGCGGGTGCGGATCGTCGACGAGCCGACGTGGCCGGACCGCACCGAGCTGGAGTACCCGGCGTGCGTCCAGCACGAGGCGCTGATCAACACTGCGTTCGAGGACCGCCCGGCCTGGATCCTGTGCCCCTACGACACGGCGAACCTGACGCCGGAGGTGGTGCGCGACGCGGAGGCGACGCACCCGGTCGTGGTCGAGGGCGAGCACCGCCGGCCAAGTCGCAACTACCGCGAGCCGTACCTGATCGCCGAGGAGTTCAACCGGCCGCTGCCCGCGCCGCCGCCGGACGCGCTCACCCGCGGGTTCGACCTCGACGCGCTGGGCCTCACCCGACGTCTCGTGGCCGGGTTCGCCGCCGAGGCGGGGCTGTCCGCCGACCAGGTCGAGGACCTGGTGCTCGCGGTGAACGAGCTGACCACCAACAGCGTGGTGCACGCGGGCGGCTCCGGGACGCTGTTCCTGTGGCGCGAGGGCGGCGTGGTGGTGTGCGAGGTGCGCGACCGGGGCCGAATCCCCAACCCCATGGTGGGCAGGCGCAACCCCGGCGCGAACGCGCGCGGCGGCTACGGCGTCATGCTCGTGAACCTGCTGTGCGACTTGGTCCGCGTGCACACCCGCGAGAACGGCACGACGATCCGCGTGTACGTCGGCTGACCCCGCTCCGCCCGCTCCCCGTCGGCGCACCGAAGCCACGGCCATGTGTGCTTGCACACCAATCCGCCCTCAACCGCGCGTTCTCGGTGCTCGTGGCCCGCCTTCGTGCCGAATCGGCCGCGCCGCACCTCCCCGTCCCGGCAGAATCGCTCGCGTGACTCCCGCACTTCTGCTCGCCCACGGGGCCGGTGGCACCGTCCGCGCGAACTTCAGCCCGCTCATCCCGCAGCTGTCGCGCAAGCGCAAAGTGCACGCGGTGGACTTCCCCGGCTCCGGGACGACACCGCGCGCGACCGCGCCGTTGGAGCTGGACGACCTGGCCGACCGGCTGGTCGCCGCCGCCGACGGCGAGGAGCGGTTCGCGATCATCGGCTTCTCGATGGGGTGCGCGGTGGCGATGCGCGCGGCCCAGCGCCACCCGGAGCGGGTGACGGCGCTGGTGCTGACCGCCGGGTTCGCCCGGATCGACGACGAGACCCGGGCGCGGATGCAGAAGTGGGGTCGGCTGCTGGACGGCAACCCCGCGGTGTTGGCCCGCTACCTGATGTCGATCGTGCTGGGCGAGCCGTTCCACCGGCGGATGACGTCCGAGCAGGCCGAGGGCTTCCTGGAGCTCATCGCCCTCACCGTGCCTCCCGGCACCCCCGAGCAGGTCGACCTCGTGCAGCGGGCCGACCTGCGCGCCGAGGCGCCGTCGCTGACCGTCCCCACCCTCGTGATCGGCACCAAGCACGACCGCCTGATCACCCCGTCCACCACCCGCGCGCTGGCCGACCTGATCCCCGGGGCACAGTGGGCCGAGTTGGACAGCGGCCACGCGCCCGCCATCGAGGCACCCGCCGAGTGGGTCCGCCTGATCGAGCAGTTCCTGGACTCCCAGGCCCAGTGAGCCCGGCCGGACGATCCACCCGGACACCCCGGACCACGCCCGGTCGCGTCGGCAGGGCCGCCGGGAACGCGCAGTTCGCGGTGTCCAGGTGGATCGTCCGCAGAGGGTTCACGGGCGGGTTCGCAGTGGGTTCGCGGACGGGTTCGCAGTGGGTTCGCCGAGCGGTTTGCGGACGGGTTCGCAGAAGGTTCGGACGGTTCGCGGAGAAGTTCGCGGCGCCTGACCGGACGGCTCCGGGCGTCCCCGCGCCGAGCGCTCGCCGCGGCCGGTTTGCGGGTGGTCCGGCCTGGTTAACCAGGCCCCATGACCAACACGCTCGTCCTCGACGTGGACGGCACGCTGGTGGACACGAACTACCACCACGCGGTGGCCTGGTTCCGCGCGTTCCGGCGTTTCGACATCACCGTGCCGACCTGGCGCCTGCACCGCTCCATCGGGATGGGCGGTGACAAGCTCGTCGCCGCCGTCGCGGGCGACCACGTGGAACGGGAGCACGGCGACGACATCCGCACCGCGTGGGAAGCCGCGTTCGAGCCGATGCTCGCCGAGATCCGGCCGTTGGAGGGCGCGCACCGCCTGATCGCCGCCGCCATGGAGCAGAACTGCGCCGTCGTGCTGGCCAGCTCGGGCAAGCGCCACCACGTGGACCACTACGTCAAGCTGCTCGACGCGTCCGGCGTCCCGTCGACGTCGGCGGACGACGTCGAGCAGAGCAAACCCGCGCCGGACCTGATCGAGGTGGCGCTGCGGCGGGCCGACCGCAGCGGTCGCGCGGTGGTCGTCGGCGACTCCGTCTGGGACTGCGAAGCCGCGCGCCGCGCCGGTCTGCCCTCGGTGTGCCTTCGCACGGGTGGTTTCGGCGAAGCCGAGTTGCGGGACGCCGGCGCGTCGGCAGTCTACGAGGAACTCGACGAGTTGCGGGCGGACCTCACCGACCTGCCCATGGCCTAGGAGGAAGCGTGCGGATCGGCTACACCCTGATGACCGAGCAGGCCGGCCCACGCGAGTTGGTCGAGCACGCCACGCGGGCCGAGCAGGCCGGTTTCGACTTCGAGGTGATGAGCGACCACTACTCGCCGTGGCTGGACGAGCAGGGTCACGCCCCGTACGCGTGGAGCGTGCTCGGCGCCGTCACGCAGGCGACCGAGAGGGTCGAGCTGATGACCTACGTGACGTGCCCGACGGTGCGCTACCACCCGGCGGTCGTGGCGCAGAAGGCGGCGACCGTGCAACTGCTGTCCGGCAACCGGTTCACGTTGGGCATCGGCGCCGGGGAGAACCTGAACGAGCACGTGGTCGGCCGCGGTTGGCCGCCGGTGAACGTGCGGCACGAGCTGTTGCGGGAGGCCGTGGAGATCATCTCCCAGCTGTTCGACGGCGGGTACGTCAACTACTCGGGTCAGCACTTCCGGGTCGATTCGGCGAAGCTGTGGGACCTGCCCGAGAAGCGGGTGCCGATCGCCGTCGCGGTGTCCGGCGGGCAGTCGGTGCGGACGTTCGCGCCGTTGGCCGACGCGATGGTGGCCGTCGAGCCGGACCCGGCGCTGAGCCAGGAGTGGGACGTCTTCCAGGGCGGTCGGTCGCGGAAGATCGGTCAGCTGCCGATCTGCTGGGACCCGGACCGGGACAAGGCGGTCGAACGGGCGCACGAGCAGTTCCGGTGGTTCGCGGGCGGCTGGAAGGTCAACGCGGAACTGCCGGGCACGGCAGGGTTCGCCGGTGCGACGCAGTTCGTGCGACCGGAGGACGTGGCCGCGAAGATCCCGTGCGGGCCGGACGCCGGGCCGGTGGTGGACGCGGTGGCCGCGTTCCGCGAGGCGGGGTTCACCGATCTCGCCCTGGTGCAGATCGGCGGCGACCACCAGCCCGAGTTCCTGGACTTCGCCAAGGCGGAACTCCTCCCCGCCCTCCGCTGACACGCGATTCGGCACGGCCCGCACGATCAGTCGTGCGGGCCGTTGCCGTCCTGGTCAGCCTCGCCCGGACACCGCGCCTTCCCTCGCCGGCGGCCCGACCTGCGTCGGTGTGACCGGCACGGGGGTGATGACGACCGGCACGTTCGTCGGCGGGTCGACCGGCTCCTTGCGCGGCTTGCTGGTGGCGTGGTCGGACCCGTCGTCCTCGCCGCCGTCCGCCGGCGCGGTCGTGGTCGTGGTCGTGGTTCCAGTGCCGCTGGTGGGGGCGACGCCGCCGCCGGTGTCGTCCGCGGTGCTCCCCGACGGTTCCACCCGGGCACCATCCCGCGCGTTCGTCAGCGCGGGCGGGGAGTTCGGGTCGGCCACGCCGCTCTCCGCCGCCTGCTCCGCCACCGGGGCGGGCGCGGTGGTGGTCCGGCCGGCCTGCTCGCCGGAGCCCGGCGCGAACGCGTCCCCGAGCGTCACCAGGCTCAACAGGGCCAAGACGCCGGCAGCCGCCGCGGTGCCGACCAGCACCGCCCGGTTCCTGCCCTTCCTGGGCTCGTCCACCACCGCTGCGCCGCCGACCGCCGGCCCACCCACCGCGGCCACGCCGACCTCGGCTCGGTCGACCACGTCCACCTCGACCAACGGCGGCAGCCCCACGCTCGCCCGCGCCGCCTCTTCGAGGAGCCGCTCGCACTCCGCCGCGGCCGGCCGCTTGGCCGGGTCCGACGCGGTCATCCCGGTCAGCACGGCGGTCCACTGCTCGGGCAGGTTCGCCGGGATGCGCGGCTCGCGGTGCAGCCTGGACAGCGCCGCCTCCGTGTCACCGCCCGGGTACTCGGGACGCCCCGTCAGGCACTCCAGCAGCACGAGGCCCAAGGCGTAGACGTCGGCGGCCGGCAGCACGTCCCCGCCGCGCACCTGCTCCGGCGCGAGGTAGCCGGCGGTGCCTACCAGCACCCCCGATCGGGTGACCCGGGTGACCTGGCCCTGCAGCGCCAGCCCGAAATCGGCCAGGTAGGCGCGTCGCCCCTCGGTGTCGAGCAGGATGTTCGACGGCTTCACGTCCCGGTGCACGACGTCCTGCGCGTGCACGTGGGCCAGCACGCCCGCGATCTGCGCACCGACCGTGGCCACGATCTCGGGGGCCATCGCACCGCGCATCCGGCGCCGCAGCGTGCCGCCCTCGACCGCCTGCATCACGAAGTAGGGCCGACCGCGGAACACGCCGGTGCCGTACACCTCGACCAGGCCGGGGCAGTGCATCGCGCCCAGGACCTGCGCCTCGCGGTCGAGCCGGATGCGGTCCTCGCCGGAGGCCTCGCCCTGGAAGAACTTGATCGCGACCGTCCGGTCCAATCGGGTGTCGAGCGCGCGGTACACCTCGGCCATGCCGCCCGATCCGTACAGGGTGCCCAGCTCGTACCTGCCGTCGACCACCTCGCCGGTCAGGTCACCGTCCCACATCCGGTTGAACCTCCGCTGTGTCGACGAAGCCGGCCCGGAGACCGGAAGCTACCGCCCGTGCCACGCGGGCAGCCACCCCGTTCACGCTTTCCGCTCCACGTACCCCTGGCACCCCTGTCACAAACCTGTCTTTTCTTCGGGTTCCCGCACCCGTGTCGCAGGGCGGTCGGCTGGGTACCTCCGCGGCATGACCGAACGCGAGCGGGAGCCCACGATCGACGAGTTCATCGACGACCCGGCAGCCAAGGTGGACGCCCTCGGCGAGGTGGACGAGGTGAGGCCGGCGCAGGACGGCGTCGACCCGGACGAAGAGTACGAGCACGGACCCGTCGGGGGCGACGAACCAACCGGATGATGGCCGGAGATCACCCAACAGAGTGAACCCCGGCGCACAGACGAACCATCCCTCACGGCGTGGCGGTCGCGCACGGTGTCGTCGCGGGCGGCGTCGTCGTCATGCCGGGTGAAGACGGCGACGTCGTCACCGGCGGACCGGACACCGCCGACCGCGTGCCGCTGCACTGGTCGATCTCCAGCAGGCCGTCCCACGAGACCAGGCGCGTGAAGATCACGTATTCGCTGCCCACCGTCATCCTGAGGCTGCACGAGTAGTTCTTCAGCGTCACGACGTTGACGAAGTGCGGCACGTCGCCCTTGTACTCGGTGTCGACGACCACTCCGTACCGGTACCGGTCGCTGTGACCGTCCTGCACGTCGACCTTCTCGCTGACCACCTTCCCGGAGAACACCTGCGTCGCCTGCTGGTAGCGCAGCGCTTCGTTGCCCGGGAAGCAGACACAGGCACTCGCAGGACTGGTCAGCACAGCGGCGAGCAGCACGGCGGTGACGGTGACGACACCGGCCGCGTGCGCCAGTAATCGGAAGCGCGCCAAGGAGTCCCCCTCGGGATAAGGGCGTGGGCGGCGGTGCCTGATCACCTTATCGGTCAAGCGTGCAGGGCCAGCCACAATTCGGCCCGCAGACCTGCGGATTCCAACGAACGCCCCAGCAGTTCCTCCACTCGTCCCAACCGGTTCCGCACGGTGTGCCGGTGAACGCCGAGGCGCGCGGCGGCCGGATCGGCCTGCCCGTGGCACGACAGCCACACCCGCACCGTCTCGCGCAGCACGTCGTCCAACGGCGCCAGCAGCACGGCGGCGAACTCGGCGGCGTCCGGCGCGAGCAGACCGGCGCCGGCGACCTCCTCGAACGTCGCCACGCCTTCCTCGAACGCCCGCAACGCCTCCCGGTACCCGCGCGCGACGCTCCGCACGTCCACCGGGCTCGACGCGGCGGCGGGCACGTCGACCTCGCGGGCCAGCACGACGACCCGCCCGTCCACCTCGGCCCAGAACCCCGGCGGCGGTTCAGCCCCGCCGCGCAGCACGAACACCCGGAACTCCCCCTCCGGCACGCCGTCCACCGGAGCGCCGGCCAGCAGCAGCCGGAACCGCGCCTCGCGCAGGTCCCGCCACACCCGTTCGACCTCGTCCGACCGCGCCAAGGCCACCGTGAGCAGCGACGCGGCGACGTTGACCACGCCCGCGTCCAGCGCCCGGTCCGCCGCGACGGCCAGGTACCCGAGCCGGCCGAGCACCTGCATCGCGACCTGCCGCTCCCCCTCCTGCCACGCCGCGCCCGCCGGTCCGCCCGAGGCCGCGAGCCGCCGCACGTGGTCGGCGAGGTCGGGCAGCGAGCCGACGACGTGCACCGGCGAGCCGTGCGGGTCCAACAACGCCGCCCCGCCGTCGATGAGCCGTGCCAGCCGCCGCACGACTCCCAACGGCCCCTCGCCGACCGCCGCACGGGTCAGCGCGCGCTGTGCCTCGCTGGTGCTCGCCAGTGCCGCGTACTCGTCGGCCGCGACAGCCCGCGACACCGCCTTGGTGATCGCGATGAACGGCGTGGCCTTGGGCACCTCCAGCAACGCCAGCCCGGCCTCCCGGGCCGCCCGGGTCAACCCGTCGGGCACGCGTTCGTGGCTCAGCCCCGTGCCGAACCCGAGCCCGACCACCCCCGCCGCGACCAGCCGCCGCACGTACCCGTCGGGCGGACCGAGCGCGATCCCCGTGGTCAGCAGCAGCTCGCCGCCTTCCAGGAACGGCGTCGGGTCGGCCAACTCCGTGCTGTGCACCCACGCCACGTCCCGGTCCAGCCCGGCGTCCACGTGCACGGTCAGACCGACTTCCCGGGCCAACGCCCCGACCGTCAACGCCATGGACACTGTGTACAACACCGCTCGACCGAGTCGCCAGATTGAATACTGTCGCCACCCCACCGCGAGGTCGATGCTGGATCACGTGCCCGGGTTGGACGTACTCGAAGGAGCCATTCAGTGACAACGCCGTACTGGGTCGCGGGACAGCCCGCGACGAGCGACGACCTGGTCGAGATCCGCACCCCGCACGACGGCGCGCCGGCCGGCGTCACGTCGAACGCCACCGCCGAGGACGTGGAACGGGCCGTCGCCGCCGCGCACGCCGTGGCCGAGGACTTCGCCGCGCTGCCCGCCCACGCCCGGGCGGCGGCGCTGGACCACGTGTCGCGCCGGCTGGCCGAGCGCGCCGACGAGGTGGCCGCGCTGATCACGGCCGAGTCCGGCAAACCGGTGAAGTGGTCGCGGATCGAGGTGACCCGGGCGGTGTCGACGTTCCGGTGGGCGGCCGAGGAGGCGCGCCGGTTCTCCGGTGAGCTCCAGCGGCTGGACACCGACCCGGCGGCGGACGGCAGGCTGGCGCTGGTGCGGCGGGCGCCGCGCGGGCCGGTGCTCGGCATCGCGCCGTTCAACTTCCCGCTGAACCTGGTGGCGCACAAGGTCGCGCCCGCGTTGGCGGTCGGCGCGCCGATCGTGGTCAAGCCCGCGCCGGCCACGCCGCTGGTCGCGCTGCTGCTGGGCGAGCTGCTGGCGGAGACCGACCTGCCCGCCGGCGCGTGGTCGGTGCTGCCGGTGCCGAACGCCGTGGCGGGCGCGCTGGCCGAGGACCCGCGGCTGCCGGTCGTGTCGTTCACCGGTTCGGGCCCGGTGGGCTACTCGATCCTGGACCGGGTGCCGCGCAAGCACGTCGTGCTGGAGCTGGGTGGCAACGCGGCGGCCGTCGTCTGTCCGGATTGGACGGACCTGGACCGGGCCGCGCAGCGGATCGCGACGTTCTCGATGTACCAGGGCGGGCAGTCGTGCATCTCGGTGCAACGCGTGTACGCCCACGAGGACGTGTACGCGGCGTTGGCGGAAGCCGTGGTGGGGCACGTGCGCAAGCTCGGCACGGGCGATCCGACCGACCCCACCACCGACGTCGGCCCGCTGATCGACGAGGCCGCCGCGCGTCGCGTGGAGACCTGGGTGGACGAGGCCGTGGCGGCGGGCGCGCGGGTGCTGACCGGGGGCCGGCGGACGGGTGCGGCGTACGAGCCGACCGTGCTGGCCGACGTGCCGGCGGGGTGCCGGGTGGTGGACGAGGAGGTGTTCGGCCCGGTCGTGGTGCTGGAGTCGGTCGCTTCGGCGGACGAGGCGTTCGACCGGGTGAACGCGTCCAGGTTCGGGTTGCAGGCCGGTGTCTTCACGCACGACGTCCGGTTGGCGTTCCGCGCGGCCAAGCGGCTGGCGGTGGGCGGGGTGGTCGTGGGTGACGTGCCGAGCTTCCGCGCCGACCAGATGCCGTACGGCGGCGTCAAGGAGTCGGGCACCGGCCGCGAGGGGGTCCGTTCGGCGATGGAGGACCTGACCGAGCAGCGGGTCCTGGTGCTCACCGGTCTGGAGCTGTAGATCTTGACGCCCCCAGGCGGTGTCCGCATGCTCGTGCCATGCCGGTCACCGACGGGGGCGCTCGCGCCGCCCTCGCGATCGCGCCCGACCAAGCCGCCGGGATCGACGCCGCCCGGCGGCTGGTGCGAGGCGCGCTGACCGGCCCGACCCGCGCCACCGACCACGCCGCGGTGCTCTTGGCGCGCCCGCCGTCGGACCGCTTCCCGGTGCGGCTCACCGAAGCCGTGCACCGGCACAACGACTCGGACGCGGTGCCGCTCCGACTGCGGGTGGCCGTGGCCGACGACGTCGCCGAAGCGCTGGCCGTGCTCGACTCGGACGCCTTCCGGTCCGCGCACGCGGTGTGCGGCCGGCCGGTCATGGTCGCGATGACGGACCGGTACTTCCGCGATCACCCGATCGACGGACCCGACCGCCACCGCACCGCGCACGTGCCCGGCCTGGCGGAACCGGTCTGGCTGCTCGACGCCCGAGTCCCGGACCCGGGAGCCCTGTTCCACGCGCTGATGGCGGTGCCGTCGATGCGGACCGAGGCCGACCGCCGGCTGGTGCTGGACCTGCTGCCGCCGGCCATCGCCGCCGCCGTGCCGCACCACCCGATCGCCGCGTTGCACGTGAGCGGCCTGCTCCAGGTCTGCCTGGAGCACGAGCACGGCCTGACCGCCCTCGGCCACGCGCTGCACGTGGTGGAAGGTGAGGATTCCACACCAATGAACCGATTCGACACCCTATTGCGCACCGAAGAGTGAGCTGGACAATCCGTAACCTGTACCCGGTAATACTGAGCTCGTGAAAGGGCTTCGACACTGGGTGCGGACCGCTCGAATGGGGGACCACCAATGGTCCATGCGGACGACAACGGCGGCAGCCGGTTGCTCTTTCCCCTTGTCGAAGCGCTGTGCCAAGTGCCGACCCTGGCCGATCGCGCCGGACGTAACCTGGTCGTCCGGATGATCTCCGCAGAATTGCGGGAAACTCTGGCGGTCGAAGAGTTCCCGAACACCTACGGACACCTCTACAGCCTGGCCGAAGTGTGTCAGCAGAGCCCTGAACGGCTATCCGCGCTTGTGCGCATCGTGAGTCGATTCGAGCAGGACTCGCGCGCGATGGTTCAATTGCGCCGCGTCATCGCGGAACTGACGCCGCTGGACCTGTTCCCGACCTCCGAACGAGCAAGGCTGTTCACATTGCTGGCTGGCGTAGTCGTGCCCGATATCGCGGACATCTACCGCGTCGTGGCCGGCTCGACCGCTCCCGGCCTGGACGGGTCGACCACGTACTCCGGCGTGTTCCGGGTGCTGGAGACGCTGAACGCCGAGTCGGACGGCGTGCCGAAACCGATGGTGTTCGTGGAGCACATCGCCTCGCGGGTGCGCACCGAGTTGGCGATCGAACTGCACCGGTGGAACGAGGCGCAGGCCGAGTCGATGGACCTGGTGGACGAACTGGCCGCGATCCGGGAGAGCCTGCGCCCGGAGACCGCGCGACCGCTCGCCCCACCGCTCGGCTCCCCCGCCTACCTCGTGCTGCTGCTGCGCCGGGAAGGGCCGACCGGCGACCGGTTCCGGCTGTCGCACTGGCGGCAGCTCGGCCGGCCCGAGCCGTGGTCGCCGCTGCACGGCAAGGACGAGGTCGGCACGCTCGCCGAGATCAAGGTGCAGGTGGCCGCGCTCATCGAGAAGGTCGAGGACGACTGGGCCCAGTACCGCCCGGACATCCGGATCGAGTTCGTGCTCGACTACGAGAACCTGAACCTGAACGTCGACCAGTGGCCGTGGGAGAACGACGCGGACCTGGCCGTGCCGATGGGCTGCCGCTACCCGGTGGTGGTGCGCAGCCTGGAGCGGATGACCGCGCGCAAGTACCACCGCGAGTGGCGTCAGCGGTGGGACGAGATGGCCGACCAACTGGGCCGGGACAAGGGCCTCGCGCACACCTCCACGTGCCGCGCGCTGAGCGGCAGCGAACAAGGCCTGCGCGAACTGTTGTCGCGGTTCAACCGGGAACGCTCGCTGGTGTCGCTGGTGCTCAGCGCGCCGCCGCGGCCGGAGACCGCCGGGCGGGACGAGATCGCGGCTGCGGTGAAGGCGGGCGTGCCGCTGATCGTGTGGCACCGCCACGACTGCGGTACGCCCGAGTTCACCGACGTGGTCGAGTCCGTGCTGCACGGCCAGGACGAGCTGCACCTGTTGGAACGCGTCCGCATGTCCCGGACCACGGCGTTCGCGGAAGGCCCCACGCGACGCCACGTCGGCGAGGCGCTGACGATCCTCTACGACGATCCGACGCGGCTCGTCGTGCCGAGCCAACCGGGGCCACCGGAAGGGATTGCGGTCGGATGAACGACGGTCGAGTCGGCTCTGGCAACGTCTACCACGGCACCGGGGACGTCGCCCAGACGCCCGTCGCGGACCTGCCACCGCCACCGCCCTGGCGGACGTTCACCGGTCGCGGCGCCACGTCCCGGCCCGCGGACGACGGCGGCGAGGGCGACCGGCGGGTGGGTGGCGTGCGCGCGGTGCGCCGGACACCGCACCCCGACGAGGTCGCGATGGTGAACGCGGCGATCAGGCTGCGCCGCCCGCTGCTCGTCACCGGCGCGCCCGGCACCGGCAAGTCGTCGCTGGCGTACCTGGTCGCGCGGGAGCTGGGCCTCGGCCCGGTGCTGCGGTGGCCGGTCACCAGCCGGACCACGTTGAAGGACGGCCTGTACCTGTACGACGCGATCGCGCGGGTGCAGGCGGTCGGCGCGAACGACCCGGAGTCCGGTATCGGCGACTACATCCACCTCGGGCCGTTGGGCACCGCCCTGCTGCCGTACGACCTGCCGCGCGTGCTGCTGATCGACGAGCTGGACAAGGGCGACATCGACCTGCCGAACGACCTGCTGAACACGTTCGAGGAAGGCGAGTACGAGATACCGGAGCTGGTCCGGTACGCCAAGCACCGGGACGACGTTGAGGTGCTGGCCGCGGACCGCGGGCACACCGCGACCGTCCACCACGGCATCGTCCGCTGCCGCGAGTTCCCGATCGTGATCATCACCAGCAACGGTGAGCGCGAGTTCCCGCCCGCGTTCCTGCGCCGCTGCCTCCGCCTGCACGTGCGACAGCCGGGCAAGGAGCAGCTGGGCGAGATGGTGGCGGTGCACTTCGGCGACGCGCACGGCGTGGACGTGGCCCGGCTCATCGGCGACTTCCTGGACCACCGGTCCGACGTCGGCACGGTGTCCGCCGACCAGCTGCTCAACGCGGTGCACCTGGCCACGTCCGGCGCGTACCGGCCGGACGAGGAGTGGACCGACCTGCTCAAGGCGATCTGGCACCCGCTGTCCGCGGAGGCCGGATGACCGGACCACGGGCCGAGCCGCCGGGCGTCGAGGTGCTGCTCCAACACCTCGACGCGACCGACAGCCGGGTGGAGGCGCTGCGCACCGCGGACCTGACCTTGCGCGAGGTCCGGGATTCGCTGTGGCTCGCGGGCGCCCTGCGACCGCCTGCTCGACCCGAGGCCACCGCCCCCGAGGCCACCGCGGCCGACGCCGAGCCGCCCGACGCCCCAGCCCCGGACGAAGCCGGTCCGGACGAAGCCGGTCCGGACGAGCCCGATCCGACGCCCGAGCCGGAGCCCGAACCCCTCCGCGACCACGATCCGGGCCGCGCGGAACCCCAGCGGTGGACGCCGACCCCGACCACGATGGCGCGCGCCGACCCGGTGCTCGCGCTGGGCGGGAAGGTCAGCGCCGTGTCCGCGTGGCCGACCGTGCCGGCGCTGCCGGAACGGCGCGGGATCAGCCGCGCGCTGCGGCCGTTGGCGCGCAGGCAGACGTCGCGGCGGCTGAAGGCGTTGGACGAGGAGGCGACCGCCGTTCGGGCCGCCCAGGACGGGCTGTGGCTGCCGGAGTGGCGTGCCGCGCCGTGGCGCCGGTTCGAGGTGGCGCTGGTGGTCGACACGACCGTGGCGGCGGAGATCTGGCGGCAGACCGTGCGGGAGTTCCGGGTGCTGCTGGAGCGGCAGGGCGCGTTCCGGGACGTGCGGGTGTACGAGCTGGACAGCTCGCACCCCGTGCCGCACGCCGTGACCTTGCGGTCCGAGGGCGGCGCGACGCACGAGTGGCGGTACCTGGTCGAGCCCGCGGGCAACCGGATCGTGCTGGTGCTCACCGACACCATCGGCCGGGCCTGGCACACCGGCGCGGTCGGCCACGTGCTGCACCGGTGGGGCCGGTCGATGCCGGTCGCGGTGGTGCAGACGCTGGCGCAGCGCCTGTGGTCCTGGGGCGGCCTGCCGACCCGCCGGATGAGGCTGTCCGCGCACGCTCCGGGCGCGCCCAACCGCCGGTTGCGCATCGCCGGCGCCGGTGCCACCGACGCCGGCGCGATGGCCGTTCCCGTGCTCGGCCTGTCCGCCGAGTGGATGACCGCGTGGGCCCGGCTGCTCACCGCGCCGGGCGCCGAGTGGGTGGAGACGACCGCCGCGCTCGTCACACCGCAGGTCGCTCCCCCGCCCGGCCCGGTGGACGACGAGCCGTTGACCGCGGCCGAACGCGTGCTGCGGTTCCGCACGTACGCCTCGGTGGACGGGTTCCAGCTCGCCGGCCTGCTCGCCGCCACCCCGTTGAGCCCGCAGCTGATGGGCCTGGTGCAGCGGGTGCTGCTGCCCGGCTCGGACCTGTCGGCGCTGGCCGAGGTGATGCTCGGCGGCCTGATGACCCGGCTGCCCGGCCACGACGGCGCGACCGGCGCCGTGGCCTACGACTTCGACACCGGCGTCCGGGAAGAGCTGCTGGCCACCTCCCGCCGCTCCGACACCGCACGGGTCGCCCGCGTGCTGGACGAGTACGGCGGCGCCGACAACGCGGCCCTGCGCAACTTCCGCCTGGCCCTGGACGAGCCGGACGGGACGGGTGACCTGGACCCGTCCCCGGAGAACCTGCCCTACCTCAAGGTCCAGGCCGCGGTGTTCCGCGCCCTCTCCGGACCTTATTCCCGCAGGTCGCAGCGCATCCGGCGGACGCTCGGCTCCGACCGCGCCCACCCCGCCGGCGCGACCACGGACGGCACACCGAACCAGGAGAACCACGCTGTGACGAACACCGACACCCGGCCGCTCGCACCAGAGGTCGGGTCGTTGCCGCCCGAAGGAGACGACATGAACGCTCCCCACACCCCGTTGTTCGTCGGCGATCGGAGTCCCGGAACACAGCCGCAGGTGTGGGGTCACGTGCCGTTGCGCAACCCGGACTTCGTCGGCCGGGTCGAACTGCTCGCCCAACTGGGGCAGAAGCTCAGCGAGGCGGGGCCGACCGCGGTGCTCCCGGAGGCGCTGCACGGCATGGGCGGCGTCGGCAAGTCGCAGACCGTCGTGGAGTACATCCACCGGCACGCCTCCGAGTACGAGGTGGTGTGGTGGATCTCGGCGGAGCAGCCGGCGCAGATCAAGGCGAGTTTCGTCGAGCTGGCGAAGAAGCTCGGCGTCGCCGCGGCAGCCGCGGCCGACACCGCCGTGCCCGCCGTCCTCGAAGCGCTGCGCCGCGGCGAGCCGCACTCGCGCTGGCTCCTGGTGTTCGACAACGCCGACCGGCCGCAGGACGTGCGCCCGTACTTCCCCGCGGGCAACGGCCACATCATCGTCACGTCCCGCAACTCCGAGTGGGGCGGCTTCGCCCGTCCGGTCGAGGTGGACCTGTTCACCCGCCAGGAGAGCGTCGAACTGCTCCACCGCCGCGGCGGCAACCTGGACGACGCCGAGGCCGACGCGCTCGCCGAGGCTCTCGGTGACCTGCCACTGGCCGTCGAACAGGCCGCTGCCTGGCGCGCGCAGACCGGCATGCAGGTGTCGGAGTACCTGGAACTGCTGCGGCAGAACCGCACCGAGCTGCTGGAGACGGGCACGTCCAGCGAGGACCAGCTCCCCGTCGCCGCGGCGTGGAACGTCCCGCTGAACCGCCTGAAGAACGACCACCGGGCCGCGCTCCAGCTGCTCCAGGTGTGCGCGTTCTTCGGCCCGGACCCCATCTCCCAGAAGCTCTTCCGCGGTGTCCGCGACGCACCCGTGCCGGACGCGCTGGCGGACGCCCTGCGCGACCCGATCAAACTCAGCCGGGCCGTCCGGGAGATCAGCCGGTACAGCCTGGCGAAGATCGACCACCGGGCCAACGCGCTGCAACTGCACCGGCTGGTGCAGACGGTGCTGAAGAACCGGCTCGACAAGGAGGAGCAGGACCGGATGCGGCACGCGGTGCACGTGCTGCTGGTCAACGGCGACCCGGGCGACCCGGACGTCACCGCGAACTGGCCCCGGTACGCCGAGCTGCTGCCGCACGCGCTGGTGTCGCGCCTCATCGGCTGCCAGGACCGGTGGGTCCGCGTCCTGGTCACGAACCTGGTCCGCTACCTGCTCAACACCGGCGACTTCGACGGCGCGCGCGACCTGGCCGGGCAGGCCATGGAGTCGTGGCGGGAGTCGCTCGGCCACAAGGACTTCGACACGCTGGAGATGTCCCGCCGGTACGGGATCGCGTTGCGCCGCATGGGGCGCAACGCGGAGGCGCAACGCCTCAACGAGCAGACGCACGAGCTGATGCGGGACTTGGTGGGTGACGACCACGAAGCCATGCTGAACATGCTCGACACCCTCGCCGCCGACCGCCGGTCGCAGGGCGAGTTCGCCCGGGAGCTGGAGATCCGGCAAGAGGTCTACGACCGCGCCGCCGTGATCCTCGGCAAGGACGACCCGCAGACTCTGAACTACGCCAACAACCTCGCCAGCGCGTTCCGGCTGATGGGCGACTACGACCGGGCCCGCAGGATCGACGAGGCGAACCTGCGCCGGCGGATCGCGGTGCTCGGACCCGACCACACGCTCACGTTCAGCTCGCACAACAGCCTCTGCATGGACCTGCGGGAACTCGGCCGGTACGCGGAGGCGATCCGCCTCCAGGACGAATCGCTGACCCTGCAACGGGAGCAGTTCGGGGTCGACCACCCGAGGGTGATCGGCGCCATGCGGAACCTGTCGGTCGCGCTGTGCCGGGGCGGTGACCACGTGCGGGCGCTCGAACTGGCCGAGGAGTGCGCCGCGCTGTACCGCATCCGGCTGGGAGAGGACCACGTCGACACGGTGACGTCGCAGATGAACGTGTCCATCGACCTGCGCCACCTCGGCGACCTCGACCGGTCGCTCGGCCTGGCTCGGTCGAGCTACGCGGACATGCGGACCGGGATGGGCGCGAACCACCCGTTCACGCTCATCGCGGGGCTGAACCTGGCGGTGGTCCTGCGGCTGCTCGGCGACGTCACCGGTGCGCTCGACCTGGACCACACGATGCACGCGCAACTCGTGGAGGTGTTCGACGCCGACCACCCGTTCAGCCTGGTCGCGGCGACGAACCTGGCCAGCGACCTGGCCGCCGCCGGTGACCACGCGCGGGCGCGGGCGTTGGACGAGGACACGCTCGAACGGTCCACCAGGGTACTCGGACCCGAGCACCCGTCGACGCTGGCGATCGCGGTGAACCTCTCGATCGACCTGGGCAACGTCGGTGAGGAGAACGAGGCCGCGGTGCTGCACGCCCGCACGGTGGCGAGCTTCCGCAAGACCCTGGGAGACGACCACCCGGCCACGGTCGCCGCCACGCAGTACGCACGGGCCAACTGCGACACGGACACCATGCAGTTCTGATCCCCACCCGGCCGGCGGCCCGTGGTCAGCGGGCCGCCGGCCGGACCGGACGCTTCCCGACGACAACCGTTCCCGATGCTCGCCGCCACGCCTTCGAACACCACGAAGACGGGCTCAACCGGAATGCGAAAAAACGGTCCCACCCCCACCCCACGAATACCTTGGAGCCGGCGATGTGGAACGACCCGGACTTACTGTGGAAGATCGCGTCCGCGACCACCGCGGTCGCCGCCATCGCGATCGGCGCCCGGGTGACCTGGGAGAGTTCCCACTACCGGGGACGCCTGCTCGTCGTGACCAGGCCGGCACGCCCGCTGCTCCCCCACTCGGACTTCCCCGGCGTCACCACCGCCTACCAGGACCGACCGCTGCGCCGGCCGCACACGTTCGAGCTGGAGTTGATCAACGCCGGTCGCCGCGACATCAAGCGCGAGGATTTCGAAGATCACCCGCTGGAAATGGATTTCGGTGCCCCGCTGATCACGTTCGTCGACCACAACACGTCCATCGCCGGGATCGCTCCGGTCGTGGAGATCACCGCGACCGCCCTGCACTTCCAGCCTGCCCTCGTGAAGCGGGCCGCCCGGTTTCGGTACTCGGTCCTGACCGACGACCTGCCGCAGCGGCCGACGATTCGAGAGCTCCTCGCCAACGTCGACGTCCGCAATGCCGACGCGCCCGTGTTCAGACGGCTCCGGTGACCGCCGACCGCGCCGATGCCCGGTCGAACCAGGCCACCAGCCGCAGCGGCGACGGCGCGGTCCCGGTGCGGACGGCGACGTCGTGGTGGACGGCGCGCACCACCTCGGGCACGCGGCGCAGCGCGGCGGAACCGAGCGCGAGGCCCAGACCGGCCCACGAGGCCACGTCGTGCGGGGTGGCGTGCAGGCGGGCGGCAAAGCCGTCGGCGGCGGTGAAGCGGTCACCTCGCAGGTAGGCGAACTCCGGCCCCACTCGGTGCGGCACGCGGGCGAACTCGGCCGGGTCGAGCACGCGCAGCCTGAGCAGGGCCGCGAGCAGCGATTCCCCGGACGCGGCCGTGGGCACGACCTCCCCGGCGGGCACGGCCTCCGGTGCCGCGCGCCCGTCCAGCCACGCGGCAACCACCGCCGCGACGCGCAGGGGGTCCGGGCGGACGTGCCGCAGCCGCCAGGCGATCGAGTGCTCGGTGGTGAGGTCCGCGACGGCGGTCGCCGTCTCCGGCGGCACGTCGACCGGCTCGCACGCCGCCAGCCGCACCGCGACCGCCGCGACGAACTCGCGACCCAGGTCGGTGAACTGCGTCAGGCCGCGCATCCCGGCCACGGCGACGCCCACCTGGCGAGCCCGGTACGCGAGGTTGAACTCGGCGCGCCGGGCCAGGGACGCGGGCACGAGACCGCGTTGCCCGTGCCAGAACTCCACCACGCTGACGAACGCGTACACGCCGTGGAGCAGCCCGTCGAGCGGACGCGGGTCGTCCCGCCACGGCGCGTAGAACGCCGGCGCGCGGTCGGCGCGGTGCAACTCGACCAGGTCGAGCAGGGCGTTGACCTTGGAGTGCTGCAACTCGTGCACGAGCGCTTCGCCGAACTCGGTCGCGGACCGCTTGGGCGACATGGCGATCGCGCCGAACGCCGCGGCCGAGGACGCCGCGAACATGTCCCGCCGGGCGTCCAGCGGGACGACGACCGTCAGTCCGGCCGCCAACTCCTCCGCCGGTCCGGGGTGCCGCGCGGTCAGCAGGTCCCAGGCCTCACCGAGGAGTTTGCGCCACTCGTCCCACTCGCCGTCGTCCAGCGGGCCCGGCGGCACCGGACCGGTGAACTCGCGGTAGGGGTCGAGGTCGTCCACCACCACGTCGACCGTGTGCCCGCGCGCGGTGCCGCAGTGCCGCTTGACGGCCTCCCACCGCACCGGACGCGTTTCTCCCGCCACCTCGATCGACGGGCCGGTGGCCGAGTTGAGCAGCCGGGCGTGGCCCACCGGGAAGCGGTTCGGCAGCCGGTACGCGCCCACCGACGGCAGCGACACCGCGCCGTGCACGACGGGCACGGCGATCGCGCAGGACAGTCCACTTCGGACGGCGGCAGCCGCGGCGACGGCGTGGAACCAGCCGACCTCCGACCACAGCGGGGTGGCGTCGGCCGCCGTGCCGAGCACCTGGCGCAGGGCACGGCTCAGCCACACGCCGACCGACGGGTGCATCAGCACGTCCTCGACCACGTCCGGCGCGATCCGCTCCGCTTCGGCCAGCACGGTCCACGACCCGTCCAGGTCGGCGAACGGCCCGAGCCTGCGGGTGACCGCGTGCGCGGCCTCCAGCAGCGTGCGCAACCGCAGCCGCCGAACGCTGTACTGCGTTTTCCGCAATATTGCCATTCCGGCCGCGGATACCGATCCCGCACAGATCTCGTCGAACACGAAACGCGGCAGCCGATGGGCCCGCAGTCCGGTCGACCTCACATCGCTGCCGACGCGGTGCCGTCGTTGCCCTGCACTTGGACCGAATCTCCGGCGCAGCCACTGCGGAAGTGCGTGAGCGTACGGCGAATCGCCTGGTCAAGGGTGCTGCAGCGGAGCGTTCTCATCTCGGACAACGACGTCGCCGTCAGATCCAACAAGTCCGAGGACAGTCCTTCCGGTGTTTCCACTGTCATACTGCCACCTCCCCGATACCGCCCGATTCCATCATGCACGAACATGCACATGTGCGGGAGCGCCCAGCCGGATAATCCATCCGACGGCTACCTCGTCTACGGCGAACGGCCCCACTCCCGCGGCTTCCGCAGTAGAGGGGTGGAACGACACGGTGTGGGAGTCGCGCAGGTACGGTCGCCGATCGTGGACTGGGTGCGCGTCACGTCGAGGGCCGAGCTGAGCCGTGCGGGTCTGCCGGGAGGCCGGCCGGTGCTGGTGCTCGTCGGCGGCGCCGCCGGGATGGACCGGGCCGAGCTGGAGGCGTTGGAGCTGGTGCTGCGCGGCTTGGTCGCGTTGTTGGACGAGCGCGGGGCCGTGGTGGTCGACGGTGGCACGGACATCGGCGTGATGCGGGCCATCGGGCGGGCCCGTGCGGCGGAGGGCGGGCGGTTCCCGCTGATCGGGGTGGCCGCCGAGGTCGCCGTCGGCGGCGCGTTCGAGCCGAACCACACCCACCAGCTGCTCGTGCCGGGCGACACGTGGGGTGACGAGGTGCCGTGGATCGCGGACGTGGCCGACGTCGTCGCCGGGCCGCAGCCGTCGCTGACCTTGCTGGTGAACGGTGGTGAGATCACGTTCGAGGACGCCGAGCACAGCCTCGACCACAACCGTCCGCTGGTGGTGCTGCGCGGCAGCGGACGCACCGCGGACGCCATCGCCCGGAGCGCCGACGAACGATCGACCGCGATCGCCACCTCACCGCTGACGACCGTGCTCGGTCCTGACGAACTTCGCCCGCACTTCGAACGAATGCTGACCCCGTCGCCCTGACGGCCCCGTCAGCACCTCGGTCGTCGGCACCTCGGTCGTCGGCAGCGGGTCCAGTGCAGGCCGTCGATGCACGACAACCACTCCCTCGTTCCTCCGAGCAGGCGTACGCCCCCGTACGCTGGGACAATGGTCATTCCCGACGACGGCAGCCGAACTACTGCGCTGCTGGGGGCCCGGTTCGGCAGGGTGTTGGAGTCGGTGACCGAGGAGTGGCACTGGTACCAGGATCGGCAGAACGCGTTGGTGATGTTCTGGCTGCACTTCGCCGGTGTCCCGGTAATGGAGCTCCGCGGTTGTGGCGAGCTGCTCCTCTTGGAGGAAACTCCGCCTCGATCCTCCTACGACTTGGACGAGTACGGCCAAGGACGGGTCGGCCATGCGCGGAAGCCGAGCCTGCTCGCCGAATTCGTGGGCGCCCGCCTGCAGGATGCCGCGCTGATCTGGGGGTACTCCACGCCACCGGCGGTCGGGGGCGTCCTCTTCCGGTTCGACGTCGGCGACTTGGCGGTCTCGTCGTTGGGCGACGAATGGGTGATCGCCCGTGACGGCTTGCCGTCCAGCGCCATGCCGTATCAGCAGATCGAAGCCACGACCATCACCGGAGCCCTCCTCACCTCCACCGCCGGTTAGCAGTGAGGTCAGAACCTCGGTCAGGGAAACGATTCGCTGGTTCCCCACTCGGGGTGGGCCGGCTGTCGCCTGAGAATCGGCCAGGTACACCAGGAATCTCGTGAGGCCTCCGCGAGGTTCACCGAGAACGGGCATCAGCGCGTCGGCCGAAAAGTGGGTCCGGGATTCGTTGGGCGGCTCAGCGCGGAACGCGCCACCGATCGACGGCAGCCGACCACTCGCCCGGCTGCACAACGAACTCATGACGAGGCCGGTGTACGAGAGCGGTCTCTCGGAGCACGCCGGCCTTGAGTCGTTCCTGGCCGACCCGATCATCCTTCGCGATCATCTTCGGGCAAGCCGGTTGTGCCGTTGCCTGGCCGAACCGGGTCCGCTGCACGCAACCGCCGTCCGACTGCGTGCGGTCGAAGAGGATTTGGCGGCGGCTGTCGAACTGGAGTGGGAGGCCGAGGTGGAACGGTCGTCCGCGCAGGCCGCCGAGGGGCGACCTCGCTCCCCGGTTGGCGCTGCGGGATTCCCAGGCACCCTTCGACGTGGTCGTCTTCGTCGAGGGCGACGCGCGATGCGTGGCGTTGCCGCCGCGCCGCTATCGCGATCTCGCAGCGGAGCGCGGCTGGAGCGTGCAGACCTGGGCGGCCAGGGCGATCTGCCGGACGACCGGACCGACGAGGCGTCCGCCCGGGTGACCGTGGTGCCGGAGTGCCTGGACATGCCCGACGCGCCGCCCGAAGACCTGCGCCTCGATACCTACTGCACGCGACGGCCGGACCAGCCGCCGGACCTCTGGGTGACCCATGTGCCGTCAGGTTCCCAGGTCCGGGGAACGGGCACCCACTTGTCCGAGGCCACTGCAGCCGCGCTGAGACAGATCCGCGCCCTGCTCGCCACCGCTCGACTGATCGGACAGGACAGCAGCGACACGAAGTGTCCTGTCCAGGTGGAGATGGCAGAGGACCATGCTGTTGACCTGCGGTCCGCCACGTAGGTCCGCACGGCCGGTCGCCGAGTTGTCCGGACCTACTTGGCGGATCGGCGCCCCTGCGCGGGTCCTCACCCCAGCCTCGAACTGTTCGGTGTTGCCTGCTGTTCGCTTTGGAGCCTGCACGCTCTCGATCTGCGGGACGCCTTGATCGTGGGTTTACTCCAGACCGTTAACGCAGTAGGTGACGTTGCGGTAGCAGGTGTCTCCGTCGAGGTAGTACCCGTCTTCGTCGGTCATGTAGATCCAGATTTTGTTGGCCCCGCCCACGACATTCGCGTCGAGGTTGAGGGTCGCTGACGCGGTTCTGTTGCACCAGGTGCTGGAGCTCACGAAGTCCAGTGAGGTGCTGCCTGTGAATGCCCGCCCGTAGATCCGCGAGCAGTAGACGGCCTTGAACGTTCCGGTGGCGCCGACCGACCGGTTGTACCAGGTGGCCGTGCCCGAGTAGTAGCTCCCTAAACCGTCCGAGACACTGAAATAGCTGACGGGGTAGGCGGCGACGGTGGCGGTGGCGGTGGCGGGGGCCGCCGCGAAAACCATCCCGGCGACCGACGCGACCGCGGCCACGGCCGCGCCGACCTTCCTCGTGCGGCTTTTCGCCGGTGTTCTGCCCTGCGGACTCACCATGGAAACCACTCCCTGATTCTCCCGGCATCGGGTGTCCGGAGGTTCCGGCCCCACCACTGACATACGCACGGCGCGTCGTCGTTGGTGAGTGCCGGACGGTGAGATCACCCGGACGCGCGGCCGGTTCATACGCGCGGCGGCAGGGCGCGGCTGCTAACCGACCCGACAACCAGGGCCGGACACCGACACCTTCAGCCGGACAGGACACGACGACAGCCTCGGAGCCGGTTGACCGTTGTCACGGGGCAGTCACGGAGAGTATGGTCTAGACCTGCCGCCGCGTTGGGTGAACGCCTTGTCCCCACCCACGCGCACTCGGGTTGGCGTTCGCCGCAAGCGTTTCCGCCCATCCGACCAGAGGAGTCCCCATGTCACTCCGACGAAGGATCGCCGCGGTGGCGGCAGGTGTGCTCGCCGCGCCGCTCGTGACGGTCGTCCTGCCCTCGGCGCCCGCGTACGCCCACGGCTACGTCTCGTCACCGCCCAGCCGTCAGGCTCAGTGCGCCCGCGGCCTCGTGCCGTGCGGCGACGTCAAGTACGAGCCGCAGAGCGTCGAAGGCCCGAAGGGTCTGCGCAGCTGCAACGGCGGCGTTGCCCGGTTCGCCGAGCTGAACGACGACAACAAGGGCTGGCGGGTCGCCTCGACCGGTCGGTCCGTCACCTTCAACTGGACCTTCACCGCCCGGCACCGCACCGCCAACTACGAGTACTACGTGAGCGGCAGGCGGGTCGGGTTCTTCGACGGCGGCAACCAGCAGCCCCCGGCCACCGTGTCGCACACGGTGAACCTGGGCGCCTCCGGCCGTCAGACGGTGCTCGCCATCTGGAACATCGGCGACACCTCGAACGCGTTCTACGCCTGCATCGACGTCAACGCCGGCTAACCCCACCCCGTGAGTCCTACGTTCCGAACGCGTGAGTCCTACGTTCCGGCACCCCGAGTTCAACGCTCAGAAGCGCCCTGCCTGTTCTGAGCGTTGAATTCGGAGGTTCCGAACGTAGGACTCACGCGACGCGAACGTAGGACTCACGGGGCGTGAACGTAGGACTCACGCGGAGCGTGGGTCAGACGGTGAAGCCGCCGTCCACGTGCAACTGCGCGCCCGTCACGTAACGGGCCTCGTCGGACGCCAGGAACACGACCGCCGCCGCCACCTCCGACGGCTCCGCGTAACGACCGACCGCGGTGAAGCCGCGAACGACGTCGGCGCCAGGCGCGTCCGCCGGGTTCAGGTCGGTGGCGGTCGCACCGGGGTGCACCAGGTTCACCGTGATCCCCCGCGGCCCCAGCTCCCGCGCCAACCCCTTCGTCAACCCCACCAACGCCGCCTTGCTCGCCGAGTACAGCGAGAAACCCGGGAACACCGCCCGCTCGGCCACGTTGCTGCCGATCCCGATCACCCGACCACCGGCGCCGAGGTGGGGCAGCGCCGCCTTCACCGCCACGAACGCCGCCCGCACGTTCACGTCGAAAGTCCGGTCGAACTCGGCCACACCGAGCTCTTCCACCGGCCCGATGATGAACGCACCCGCGTTGTTGACCAGAACGTCCAACCGCCCCAACACGGACACGGTCTCCTCGACCGCGCCGACCACGGCCTCCGGGTCACCGCTGTCCGCCTGAACGGCCACGACCCTCCGCCCGAGTTCCTTCACCCGGTCCACCACGTCACCCGGACCGTTCTGGTACGTGATCGCGACATCCGCGCCCAGCTCCGCCAACCGCACCGCGATCGCCGCCCCGATACCCCTGCTGCCACCCGTTACCAGTGCGACCTTGCCTTCGAAGTTCATGTCGACAACCTTGCCCGCACAACGCATCCGAGTCCGGCGGGATTCGGACTCCGTACTGGCACAACGATTTCCCGGTGCTGGCACAAGGGTTCCCGGCGCGGTGCGACCAGCGAGCCCGGTGATCAGGTCCACTTGGTGGACCCGCGGAGAATTTCCGTTGCGAGGCGCGGGGACCGTCGCATAGCGTTCGAGGTACACGAGGAAGGAGGTGGTCCGAAGTTGAATAGCTATAGGACTCGTCGTGAGGTGGCTGTCCGCTAGGACCGACCTTTCCCAGGTGGTCTGGGCGAATCCCAGGCAGCCACCCGGCCCCCGTGACCCCGAGCCCAGTCCAGCTCGGCCCGCACCGAGTGCGGGAAGCGGTCAGGGGGCCGCTTCACGTTCACCGTCAGGTCAGGTGGGAGCGCACTACCCGCAGGTCGGCCAGGAAACCCCGGTACGCCTCGGCACGGTCGGGAGCGCGCAGCACCGACGACGGGTGCACGGTCGCGATCACGTCGTACGGGTCGACGTGCTCCAGCTGTCCCCGGCGCTCGCTGACCTTGTACGCGCTCCCCAGCACGGCCTTCGCCGCCGTCGCGCCCAGGCACACGACCAGCTCGGGCCGCACCTGTCCCAGCTCCGCGTGCAGCCACGGCAGGCAAGCAGCGACCTCACCACGTGACGGCGCCTTGTGGATGCGCCGCTTCCCCCGCTCCGCCGGCACGAACTTGAAGTGCTTGACCGCGTTCGTCACGTACACGCCTTCACGCGCCAGGTCTACCTCGTCCAGCGCCTTGTCCAGCAGCCGACCGGCGGGCCCGACGAACGGCTCGCCCTGCCGGTCTTCGACGTCACCCGGCTGCTCGCCCACGAACACCAGCCGGGCGTCCTCCGGCCCCGCGCCGAACACCGTCTGCGTGGCCGGCTTGTACAACTCGCACCCTTCGCACCCGGTGGCAGCACGACGCAGCGCCGCCAAGTCCGCACCCTGAGGCACGAACGAGGCGGCGCTGGAGGTTCTCCTAGCGGTTGTCGTCACGGAAGGCGTCCTTGACCTTCTCCCCTGCCTGCTTGATCGAGCCCTTCGCCCGCTCGGCGCGCCCCTCGGCCTGCCACTGCTCGTTGTCGGTCGCGTCGCCGACCGCTTCCTTCGCCCGGCCCTTGAGCTCTTCAGCCTTGTTGCTGAACTTGTCCTCGGTACCCATGACCGGTCCTCTCGTCAGACGTTCGGTGCCGTCCCGGAGTACCCATCACCCGAACGGGGAAACTCGGACGACTGCAAGGCACCCCTAGCCACCCCCGTCGCGGTGCACGTATCAGGCCAGGTCACGATCCTGATCGACGGTCCGGTCCCGCGTTCTCCGGACCCGCTCAACCCCTCCAATTTCACCAGGCCGCCCGCCCTCTACTACGGTGATCGTCTACGCGGTTGAAAAGCCAGCCGCAAGCCACCCGGCACCCGCGAGGGCGCTCGGGGTCAGCGAGAGCTGGGGGCTTGCCTGTGCCTGCGACCGCGTGTCCGGACGCTCCCGCACTGCCGGCCTTGGCTGACCGGTTACCGACGTGCGAGAGGAGCCCGACCGTGGTCGGGGACAACGGCCGTGACGATTCGCTGACCGCGCGGATCGCCGGCCTGGAGGCCGAGATCGCCGGTTTGCGCAAAGCGGTGCAGACGCGCACCGTGATCGGGCAGGCCACCGGTTTGATAGCCGCCGTGCAGGGCTGCACGCCCCAGGAGGGGTTCCAGCTGCTCGTGCGGATGTCGCAGCACCACAACGTGAAGCTGCACACCATCGCGCTGAAGCTGCTCGACCTCTCCGCCGAACTGGGTCCGCGCCAAGCCGTGCGCGCCGTGCACTCGACCGCAGAACACCCAGAGCACGCAGACCACGTCGAGCCCGGCCACACCGCCGATCACGCCGAACCCGTCGAGCCGGAACCACCACGGGCCGACGAGTGGGCCGGCGTGGAGGTCGTGCACGCGGCACGTCGACTGGTCGCGGCCTACGACGCGGCCCGGTACTCCGGTGACGACCGACCCGAGGTGCGAAGACAGCTGGCCGACCAGGTCGCGCTGGCCGGTCGGCAGCTGGCCGAGAAGCTCACCGAGGTGGGCTGGCTGACCCCGGAACCGGCGGAGTGACCGCGACGATCGCGAAGGAGTCGGCGGGCAGGCGCACCTGCCCGTCCGCCCCCACCTCCGTCCCCACCGAGGACAGCAGCACCTCGCCCACCGAGGCGTCGAGCCCGACCTCGGCGTCCGCGCCGAGGTTGCACACCACCCGCAGCGAACCCCGGTGCAGCACCAGCACCGCCCCCTCTTCCCGCACCACGAACCGGTCCAGCCGCGGATCGGCGAGTTCTGGCCGTGACCGGCGCAGCGCGATCAACGCCCGGTACAGGTCGAACAGCTCCCGGTGGCCGGGCTCGGACACCTCGTCCCAGCGCAGCGTGGACCGGCGCACGGTTTCCGGGTCGATCGGGTCGGGCACCTCCGACTCGCCCCACCCGTGCCGGCCGAACTCGCGCCGCCGCCCCGTGCGCACCGCCTCGGCCAGCTCAGGGTCGGGGAACGACGCGAAGAACTGCCACGGCGTGCTCGCCGCCCACTCCTCCCCCATGAAGATCATCGGCGTGTAGGGCGAACACAGCACGATCGCCGCGCCCACCGCGAGCCGCCGCCACGACACCGTCGCCGACAGCCGGTCGCCGGTGGCGCGGTTGCCGACCTGGTCGTGGTTCTGGAGGTAGGCGAGGAACCGGTAGCCGGGCAGCCGGTGCCGGTCCACCGGACGGCCGTGGTGCCGCCCCCGGAACGACGACCACGTGCCCGCGTGGAGGAACACGTCCCTCAACGTCCGGCCCAGCTCGCCCTCGAAGTCCGGGTAGTAGCCGAACGTCTCACCGCTCAACGCCACGTGCAGCGCGTGGTGCAGGTCGTCGGCCCACTGCGCGTGCAGCCCGTGCCCGCCGCCCTCCCGCGCGGTCACCAGCCGGGCGTCGTTCAGGTCGGACTCGGCGATCAACGTCAGCGGACGGCCGACGGCGGCCGACAGCGCGTCCACCTCGACGGCCAGCTGCTCCAGCACGTGCACCGCGCTGCGGTCCGCCAGGGCGTGCACGGCGTCCAGCCGCAACCCGTCCACGTGGAAGTCCCGCAGCCAGCCGAGCGCGTTGTCGACCACGTACCGGCGCACCTCGTCGGAACCTTCGCCGTCGAGGTTCAGGCCGGGGCCCCAGTCGTTGCTGCCCGCGAAGTACGGTCCGAACCGGTCCAGGTACGCGCCGGACGGCCCGAGGTGGTTGTAGACCACGTCCAGCAGCACGGCCAGCCCTCGCCCGTGGCACGCGTCCACGAACCGCTTGAACCCGTCCGGCCCGCCGTACGGCTCGTGCACCGCGCCCCACAGCACGCCGTCGTAACCCCAGCCGGCGGTGCCGTCGAACGAGTTGACCGGCATCACCTCGACGTGCGTGACGCCCAGCTCGACCAGGTGGTCCAGCCGCTCCACCGCGCCGTCGAACGTCCCGGCCGCCGTGAACGTGCCGATGTGCAGCTCGTAGACCACCGCGCCCGGCAGCCCGCGCCCGGTCCACGACCGGTCGGTCCACGTGAACGCCGAGTGGTCGTACACCCGTGACGCCGCGTGCACCCCGTCCGGCTGCCACCGCGACCGCGGATCGGGCAGCGCGTCGTCGGAGTCGCCCAGCAGGAAGGCGTAGCCGCGGCCCTGGACGTCCGCGTGCCACCACCCGCCGTCCCCGGCCGACATCTCGTGGTCCCGCCCGTCGACCCGTACCCGGACGCGCTCGTGCGACGGCGCCCACACCGCGAAAGTCACCGATCTCCTCTGACCAGCAAAGCCACCGGGTAATGATCGAGCACGTCGGCCACGAGCGGCGCGGCGGGGCGGGAGGTGAGCACGTCGGTCCACTCGCCCGGCGGCAGCGGCAGCACCGTGCCACCCCAGCCACCCGCGTCCGCCAGCCTCACCGGCAACCGGGTCGCCACCGCCACCAGGCCGTTCCGCTCGAACGCGACCACGTGGGACGCCGCCTCGCCCGACGCCGCCAACGGCCGGTAGCCGCGGAACAGCTCGGGGCGTTCCCGGCGCAACCGCAGCGCGCGCTGCACGACGAGCAGCTTGGCCGCGCCCGAGTCGTCCACGTCCGGCAGCCAGCCGTCCTCGATCCGCTCCAGCAGCCGCCGCCGCACCTCGTAGTCCACCGGCCGGCGGTTGTCCGGGTCGACCAGCGACAGGTCCCACAGCTCGGTGCCCTGGTACACGTCCGGCACGCCGGGCGCGGTCAGCTGCACCAGCTTCTGCCCCAGCGCGTTGGACCAGCCCGGCGCCACGATCCGGTCGACGAACGACGCCACCTCGGCCGCCACCGGACCGTCCAGCACCTGCTCCGGCCACGCCGCCACGGCCGCCTCGAACTCCTCGTCGTGGTCGATCCACGTGGTGCGGACCTTCGACTCCTTGGCCGCCTTGTCCAGGTAGCCGCGCATCCGGTCGGCCGTGATCGGCCACGCGCCCACCAGCGACTGCCAGGCCAGCATGTTCAGCGACGGCTCGTCGATCGGGTGGGCGGCGGTCCACCGCCGGACCAGTTCCGCGAACTCGTCGGGCACCTCGGCCAGCACCGCGAGCCGCGCCCGCACGTCCTCGGACCGCTTGGTGTCGTGCGTGGACAACGCCGTCATCGCCGCCGGGTACCCGGCTTCACGCGCCGCCGCCCGCGCGTGGAACTCCTCCGGCGGCACGCCGAACCGGTCAGGTGCGCCGCCGACCTCGTTCAGCGCCACGAACCGGCTGTACCGGTAGAACGCGGTGTCCTCGGTGCCCTTGGCGACCACCATGCCGGACGTCTGCTGGACGCGGGTGGCCAGCTCACCGCGCGGCTCGGCGCGCACCTGCCGGTCCAGCTCCCGCGCCGCCGACGACGTCGCCGCGCCGACCGCCGCCTCCCACGCGTCCAGCCCTTCGGGCAGGTAGGAGCGGTAGACCGGGAAGTGGACCATCACCTCGGCGACGGCCTGCTCGGCCTGCTCGCGGTCGGCGCCGCGCACCAGGGCGGCGATCCGGCGGATCTCGGCGCGCAGGATCGTCCGGGTGACCAGCTCACGGCTCTCATGCTCCACCGCCGCGAAGTCCGTCGGCACGCCGAACTCCTCGGCCAGCGCGGTGAACCCCGCCTCGCCCGCCGGGTCCACGAACAGCCCGCACACCTCGCGCAACGCGTCGTAGCCGGTGGTGCCGTCGACCGGCCAGGTCGCGGGCAGCCGCTCGTCGGCGCCGAGGATCTTCTCGACCACCAGCCACACGCCCGAGCGCTCCTTCAGCCGCCGCGCGTACCCGCCGGGGTCGGACAGGCCGTCCGGGTGGTCCACCCGCAGCCCCGTGACCTCGCCCGCCGCCACCCACCGCAGCACCTCGCCGTGGGTCGCCTCGAACACCGCGGGGTCCTCGACGCGCACCGCGGCCAGCGACGTGATGTCGAAGAACCGCCGGTAGTTCAGCTCCGAGTTGCCGCGCCTCCAGTCCACCAGCCGGTAGTGCTCGTACTCCTCCTCCGACGCCTTGTCCGCGGCGAACGGCAGCAGCAGCGGCCCGGAGTCCCAGTCGATGTCGAAGAACGCCGCGTACCGCGAGTCCTCGCCGTGCCGGAGCACGTCCCACCACCACGCGTTCGCGTCGTCGTGGCCGACCGCCATGTGGTTGGGCACGATGTCCAGCACGAACCCGAGGCCCGCCCGCTTCAGCGCCTTGTGCAGCGCGACCCGGCCCGCTTCGCCGCCCAGCTCCTCGCGGGCACGGGTCGGGTCGACCACGTCGTAGCCGTGCGTCGAACCGGGCACGGCCTCCAGCACGGGTGAGGCGTACAGCGCGCCGACACCCAGCGCGTCCAGGTAGTCGACCACCGCTTCGGCGTCGGCGAAGGTGAAGTCGGGCGTGAACTGGATCCGGTAGGTGGACGCCGGCGTCGACGGCTCCGTCATTCCTGCTCCAGCCGCTGGAGCACGACCAGCGAGCGCGCCGTCAGCGTGACCGTGCCGCCCGCTGGCACCGGTTCGCCCTGGTCGGGCGCGGTGACCTCGCCGGTCGCGGTGTCCACCACGACCGTCCACTGGAGACCGTAGCCCTCCTCGGGCAGGGTGACCTCGATGTCCTCGTGGTGGGCGTTGAACGCGAGGAGGAACGAGTCGTCCAGCACGCGCATGCCCCGCTGGTCGAGGTCCGGGATGCCTTCGCCGTTGAGGAACACCACGACGCAGCGGCCGAAGTCGTCGCCCCAGTTCTGCTCCGTCATCTCTTCACCCGACGGCGTGAACCAGGCGATGTCGCGGAGTTCGTCGCCCTTGCGGATCGGCTTGCCCTGGAAGAAGCGGCGCCGGCGCAGCACGGGGTGCTGCCGCCGGAAGGCCGTCAACGCGGAGGTGAACTCCAGCAGGTCGCGGTTCTTCTCCGCCAGCGTCCAGTCCACCCAGGACAGCTCGTTGTCCTGGCAGTAGGCGTTGTTGTTGCCCTCCTGCGTGCGCCCCAGCTCGTCGCCGTGCAGCAGCATCGGCACGCCCTGCGACAGCAGCATCGTGGCCAGCAGGTTCCGCCGCTGCCTGCCGCGCAGGTCGTTCACGTCCGGGTCGTCCGTCGGCCCTTCCACACCGCAGTTCCACGACCGGTTGTCGTCCGCGCCGTCCCGGCCGTCCTCGCCGTTGGCCTCGTTGTGCTTGTGGTTGTACGACACCAGGTCGTACAGCGTGAACCCGTCGTGCGCGGTGACGAAGTTGATCGACGCGTACGGGCGGCGGCCGTCGTCCTGGTAGAGGTCCGACGAGCCGGTGATCCGGGACGCGAACTCGCCGAGGGTGGCCGGCTCGCCGCGCCAGAAGTCGCGGACCGTGTCCCGGTACTTGCCGTTCCACTCCGTCCACAACGGCGGGAAGTTGCCTACCTGGTAGCCGCCGGGCCCGACGTCCCACGGCTCGGCGATCAGCTTCACCTGGCTCACCACCGGGTCCTGCTGCACCAGGTCGAAGAACGTCGACAGCCGGTCGACGTCGTAGAACTCGCGCGCCAGCGTGGCGGCCAGGTCGAACCGGAACCCGTCGACCCTCATCTCGGTGACCCAGTACCGCAGCGAGTCCATGATCAGCTGGAGGGTGTGCGGGCTGCGCACGTTCAGCGAGTTGCCGGTGCCGGTGTAGTCCATGTAGAACTCCGGCTCGTCGTCCACGAGCCGGTAGTACGCCTGGTTGTCGATGCCGCGCATGGACATCGTCGGGCCGAGGTGGTTGCCCTCGGCGGTGTGGTTGTAGACCACGTCGAGGATGACCTCGATGTCCGCCTCGTGCAGGGCGCGCACCATGCCCTTGAACTCCTGCACCTGGTTCGCCGACTCGGGCAACGCCGCGTAACCGGCGTGCGGCGCGAAGAACCCGATCGTGTTGTAGCCCCAGTAGTTGCGCAGGCCCTTCTGGTCCAGCCCGTGGTCGGTGATGAACTGGTGCACGGGCATCAACTCGACCGCCGTGACGCCGAGGCTCTTCAGGTGCTGCACGACCGCCGGGTGCGCCAGGCCCGCGTACGTGCCGCGCAGCCGCTCCGGCACCTCGGGGTGCAGCATCGTCAGGCCGCGCACGTGGGCCTCGTACACGACGGACTCGTTGTACGGGGTCTTCGGCGGGCGGTCGTTCGCCCAGTCGAAGAACGGGTTGACCACCACGGACAGCGGGACGTGACCGGCCGAGTCCTGGTCGTTGCGCGTGCCGGGCGCGTCGAACCGGTAGCCGAACAGCGACTCGTGCCAGTCGACGCCGCCGCTGATCGCCTTGGCGTACGGGTCGATCAGCAGCTTGTTCGGGTTGCACCGCAGTCCGCGCTCCGGGTCGTGTGGACCGTGCACGCGGTAGCCGTACTTCTGCCCCGGGCCGACGCCCAGGAGGTAGCCGTGGTGGACGAAACCGTCCACTTCGGGCAGCCGAACGCGGGTCTCGGTGCCGTCGGCGTCGAACAGGCACAGTTCGACGTACTCCGCGACCTCGGAGAACAGGGTGAAGTTGGTGCCGACGCCGTCGTAGCCCGCACCGAGCGGGTAGGGCGTTCCGGGCCAGGGCCGCACAGGATTCCTCCGGGACGAGCTGGGACGATCCGACCCGTACCGTTCTAGATCATGTCCGGCCGTCGTGCGACCTGGCGAGCTGACCGCGGGCGGCGACCAGCAGCAGCCGGGCCTCCTGGAGCTCGCAGTAGCGCAGGTGTTCGCACGCGGCTTCGGCGCAGGCCACGGCCTGGGTGAAGGCGTCGTCCGACCCCGCGTCGGTGCGGCGCAGCACGGCGCGCAGCGATTCCTCGGCGTGGCGGGCGCCGGACAGCGGGTCGGCCAGGTTCGACGGCCTGACCGCCACGAGGACCCGCTCGACCGCCGCTTCGAGCACGTCCGCCGGGCCGGCGCTGTGCGCGGCGCTCTCCGGTGCCGTGCTCTGCGGGGCAGGGCTCTGGAGAACCGGGCTCGGCGGGGCTGGACTGTGCGAGACCGACCCCTGCGGGATCGGGCCGTGGGGGGTCGGGCTGTGCGGGGTGCTCTGCTCGGGCACCATCCCGGTGCGGGACACCAATTCGGTGTTCACGGGTGAATGCCACCTCCAACCATGGCGCGGGTGACGGCTTGACGATACCTCGCGGCTGGGCCGCGTGCTGTGACGTGGGTGTTTCGCTTCCCGTGCGCGTTGCGCCTCACGGCCGGGCACCGTCCTCGGCGCGGGGCTCGCCGGGGGCGCGGCCTTCGGCCAGCACGGCGGCGACGCGGCGCACCCTCGGATCGGCGAACAGGTCGTCGAGCCCGACGGGCAGCGGGATGCGCCAGTTCGGGTACTGGTCGGTGGTGCCGGGCAGGTTGGGCTGGCGGGTCTCCCCCAGCGCATCCTGCGGTGATGTCAGCACGAGCACGGAACGGGCCTTCGCGAGCAGGGCGTGGAACGCGGTAACCAGGTCATCGGCATCCACGCCTTCCTGCTTGAGGAGTTCGAGCAATTCGCCGCGCTCGCGCTCGGCGGCCCGGAATTCCCCCTCCACCGGACCTTCAAACCGATCAAGCTCGGCTCGCACCCGAACGTGTTCGGCGGCGAGGAACCCGGCCACGGTCGGCAGGTCGTGGGTGGAGATGCTGGCCATCGCCGACGCGGTCCACTTCTCCGGCGGGATCAGCGGGTGGTCCGGCAGGTCGTACTCGCGCTGGAACCACAGCACCGCCGAGCTGAGGATGCCGTGCTCGTGCAACGACGCGGTGACCCTCGGCTCGATCGTGCCCAGGTCCTCCCCCACCACGACCGCTTGCGCGCGGTGCGCCTCCAGGGTCAGCACGGCCAGCATCGCGTCCTCGTCGTAGTGGACGTAGGTGCCGCGCTTGGGCGGCTCGCCCGGCGGGATCCACCACAGCCGCCACAGGCCCGCCACGTGGTCGATGCGGATGCCGTCCGCGTGCCGCAGCACGCTGCGCACGACGGCCCGGAACGGCTCGTAGCCCTGCTCGGCGAGCCGGTCGGGGCGCCACGGCGGCAGGCCCCAGTCCTGTCCCAGCCCGCTGAACGCGTCGGGGGGCGCGCCGACCGTGACGTCCGCGGCGAACGCGTCGCGCACCGCCCACGTGTCCGCGCCACCGGGGTTCACGCCCACCGGCAGGTCGTGGACGACGCCGACGGGCATGCCCGCGTCGTGCGCGGCCCGGCGCGCGGCGTCCAGCTGCTGCTCGCACAGCTCCTGGAGCCACGCGTGGAACGCGACCCGTTCGGGGTCGGCGGTGG
Organism: Saccharothrix sp. NRRL B-16314; assembly: GCF_000716595.1. Classification (GTDB taxonomy): domain Bacteria; phylum Actinomycetota; class Actinomycetes; order Mycobacteriales; family Pseudonocardiaceae; genus Actinosynnema. The sequence continues at coordinate 28,406 of NZ_JNXC01000015.1, read as the reverse complement.
CCGTGGCCGGGTCGCGCTGCTCGGGCGGCCACTCGCGCCAGTCCGGGCCGTGCACCTCGGCGAGCGCGCAGAACCGGGCGAAGTCGAGCAGGTCACCCTGGGGCTCGCGGCGCCCTTCGTGCCGCCAGAGCAGTTCCAACGCCTTCACCTTGGCCGACCACACCGCGTCGTAGTCGATCAGCTCGGTGTCGTTCGGCGGGCGGAGCGCGTCGACCTCGGCGCGGGTCTCCGGGTCGGCGCTCGCGTACGCCGGGACGTCGGAGAGCCGCAGGTAGAGGGGGTTGGCGAAGCGGCGGCTCGACGGCGAGTACGGCGACCGCTCGACCGGCGAGGTCGGGCTGATCGCCTGCACCGGGTTGACCAGCAGCACCCCCGCGCCCAGCTCCGCGGCGCTGCGCCGGGCCAACGTCGCCAGGTCGCCGTAGTCGCCCATGCCCCACGACCCGGCCGACCGCATCGCGTACAGCTGGAGCATCCAGCCCCACGACCGCGGAACGGGCCGGAGCTTGCGCGGCGCGACGATGACCGTGCGGTCGCCGAGCCGGTGGTAGCCGAGCGGGAGCGCGGCGGGCAGCTCCAGCCGTCCGCCGTCCTCCAGGTCGACCGTGCCCGTGCCCTCCAGCACGTCACCCTCGCGCAGGACGACCGTCCCGGGTGGTCTCGCGGGCGCGGCGAGCGCGCGGCGCACCGCCTCCGGCGTCGAGGCGTCCACGTCCAGCTGCGCGAGGACGGCGACCACCACGTCGGGGTCGACGTCCGCCCGGCGTTGTCCCGCGTCCTCGTAGTAGGTGGCCACGCCGTGGGCCTCGGCCAGTGCCGCGAGCTCGTCGTCCACGACGGACAGCTTTGCCCTCCCCGCCGGTCGGAAGCCAGGCCGGTGACGCCCGGTCACCCGAAGGTTGCAGGACGTCCCCTTCGTCAACGACCCGTCCGGGTGATCAGCGCTCCGGTCGCGGCCCCGTCGAGGCACGGACCACGAGGTGCACCGGGGGCGGCTCGGTGGCGTCCTCCTCGCCGCGCAGACCGGCCAGCAGCACGTCCACGGCGTGCTCGCCGCGTTCCCGCCAGGCGCCCTCGACCGCGGTGATCCCGACGGCGCGGGCCAGGTCCGGGCCCTCCAGGCTGACGATCGACACGTCGCCGGGCACGTCACGCCCGTCGCGGCGCAGCCGCAGGAACACGCCCAGGGCCACCTCGCCGCTGGTGGTGATCACGGCGGTCGGCAGGCGCTCGGCGTCGAGCAGCGCGTCCACCACCTGCTCGCCGCCCGCGACCGTGGACGACGACCACAGCGTCCACTCCGGACGGACCGACAGTCCCTCGGCGACGAGGAGCTCGTCGTAGAACTCGTCGATGTCACCCGCCAGCACCAGCGCGACGTCCCGGTGGCCCAGTCCCATGAGGTGGCCGACGGCGAGCCGCAGCGCCTCACGCAGGTCTTCGTCCCGCACGGACACCACGGGCACGTCCAGGCTCCTGAGCGCGGCGTCCTCGGCGTCGGTGAGGTGCGCCGACAGGGCCAGCACCCCGTCCACCCGCCGGCCCAGCGGCAGCTCCTCGAAGAACCGCCGGCGCGCGTCGGTGTCCTTGAGCACGTAGAGCAGCACGTCGTACCCGGCCTGCCGCAGCGCGCCCTCCGCGCCCGCCAGCAGGTCGCCGCGCGCGACGTCCGCGGTGAGCACCGCGATGGCGTACCGCCGGCCGCCCGCGAGGCTGGACGCGTCCCGCGCGATCGCGTACCGCATCTTCTTGGCGACCTCGGTGACGTACCGGCGGGTCGCCTCGGAGACGCCGGGCTCGCCGCGCAGCGCGCGCGACACCGTCGCCGCGGACACCCCGGCGGCCCGCGCCACGTCGGACATGCTCGTCAACTCACACCTCCCGGCCTGGTACGAGATTAGCGAGAACCGTACGGTTGCCTTGTCGCGAGCACCCTGCGAGACGTGATCGACACCCTCCGGAAGGACATCAATGAAGCCCGGCGACCAGGCACCCGACTTCGACCTGCCAGACCAGGACGGGACGCAACGCAAGCTGTCCGAACTGCTCACCGACGGCCCCGTGGTGCTGTTCTTCTACCCCGCCGCGATGACCTCCGGCTGCACCGCGGAGAGCTGCCACTTCCGGGACCTGGCGGCGGAGTTCGCCGAGGTCGGGGCGCAGCGGGTGGGCATCAGCCGCGACTCGGTCGAGCGGCAGAAGGAGTTCGCCGACAAGCACGACTTCGGCTACCCGCTGCTCTCCGACGTCGACGGCGAGGTGGCCGAGGGGTTCGGCGTGAAGCGCAAGCTCGGGCCGCTGCCGGTGAAGCGGCACACGTTCGTCATCGACACCGACCGGACCGTGATCGAAGTCATCAAATCCGAGTTCGCCATGAACGCCCACGCCGACAAGGCGCTGACCGCGCTGCGTCAGCGGGCCGAGAAGTCCGCCTGACCCGTCGTCCTCACCGACCGGGCGCTTCCGGCCTGAGGCCGGCGAGGACGAAGTCGGCGATCTCGGTGCCGAGCCGGGCGGGCGACTTGGGCCCGTCCGGCCGGTACCAGGTCGGCAGCTGGTTGACCACGCCCAGGGCGATGAGCACGGTGGTCTCGGCCGCCACGGCGGAGCTGAACTCGCCCGCCTCCTGCGCCTGCTCGACCACCGCCCGGAACGTCTCGTGGTAGCGCCGCCGCTCGGACCGGAAGCTCGCCATCCGGTCCGCGTCCAGCCGGTGCATCTCGCGCACGAACACCGCCGTCTCGTCCACGCTCTCCGCGGTCGTCTCGACCAGGCTGACCAGGATCCGCCGCACGGTGGTGGCCGCGTCGAGCCGTTCCGACACGATCTGGTCGAGGTCGGCCATCTGCCGGCCGATCAGCGACCGGTAGATCTCGAACAGCAGGTCGTCCTTGGACTCGAAGTAGTGGTAGAGCGCGCCCTTGGTGACCGAGGCCGCGTCGACCACCTCCTGCACCGTCGTCGCGTCGAACCCCTTGGCGGCGAACAACCGCACGGCCGCGCCCACGATCCGCTCGGACGTCGCCCCGGTCCGCCGCGCCACCGTCAGGCCCCCGGCGCCAGCGCGCGGGCCAGGTCGAGCTGGTCCGCGCCGGTGGGCAGCAGCGCGATGACGGGCGTGTCCACGCCGTTGGACGCGTACTTCGCCACCCGCGCCCGGCACTCGTCCACGCTGCCGTGCACGACCAGGGCGTCCACGACCTCGTCCGGGATGAGCGCGCCCGCGCCGCGCCGGTCACCGGCCGCCCACGCCTCGTGCATCGGGCGCAGCGCCTCGCCGCGCCCCAGCCAGTCGTGGAACGCCGCGTAGGCGGGCACGGTGAGGTAGGTGCTGATGAGCATCCGGCCCAACGCGCGCGCGGCGTCGACGTCCTCGGTCGGGCACACGAAGATCCGTGCGGCCAGCTCGCCGCCGCCCATCTCGGCGCGCACCTTGGGCACGTCGTCCGCGCCGAGCCAGTTGGTGATGGCGCCGTCGGCCTCACGCCCGGCGAGCCGGAGCATCCCGGGGCGCAGCGCGGCCAGCATGATCGGCACCCGGTGCTCGGGCGTGCGCTCCAGCTTGAAGCCGCGCACCGAGAACGTCTCGTACTCCTCGGTCACCTTCTCGCCCGCCAACGCCGCCTTGAGGAACCGCAGCGTGTCGCGGGTGCGCTTGAAGGGCTCCTCGAACGGCACCGAGTTCCACCGCTGCACGATCACGGGGGACGACGACCCGATGCCCAGCACGAACCGACCGCCGGACACCTCGGCCAGCGTGGCGGCCGTCATGGCCAGCGTCGCCGGCCCGCGCGTGTAGACGGGGGCGATGGCGGTGCCCAGGCGGACGCGGTCGGACCACTGGGCGGCCAGGGCCAGCGGTGTGAAGGCGTCGGTGCCCGCGGTCTCCGCCGACCACACGTCCGTGTAGCCGAGGTCGGCCAGCTCGGCCACCAGCGCGCGGTGGTCGAGCACCGGCACACCGGTCAACGGCAAGGTGATTCCCCAACGACCCACGATCGCCTCCCTGAACGCTCGGACCGCCACCGTACCTCAGGTACCGACCAGTCGGTATGTCCGCAGCCACCAGTGGGCGCCCGACCGACCCCGAACAGCGTTCTGCCCCACCGGTCGGGGTACCGGCGGGGCAGAACGTCTCGCGAGCCCGATGCGGACTCGGCGCATGGGGGCGAAGCAAGGGTCAGACAGAAATCAGAACAGAAGAATTCAGAGCAGGGGGATCAGAGCGAGATGCCCCGCGCGCCCAGCCAGCCGACCGGGTCGATCTTCTGCGAGCCGTTGATCCACACCTCGAAGTGCAGGTGGGGACCGGTGGACTGGCCGCGGTTGCCCATGGTGGCGATCTGCTGACCGGCCTGCACGTGCTGACCCGCGGACACCAGGGTCTCGTTCACGTGGCCGTAGATCGTGATGGTGCCGTCGTTGTGCTGCACGCGCACCCACAGGCCGAAACCGGACGCGGGGCCGGACTCGACCACGACGCCGTCCATCACGGACAGGATCGGCGTGCCGATGGCGTTCGCGATGTCGACGCCGTAGTGCGTCGTGCCCCAGCGGGCGCCGTAGCCCGAGGTGAACGTGCCCTCGGCCGGCTTGACGACCGACGCGCGGCTCGCGGGCTGCTGGGCGGCGACGCGGGTCTCCCGCTGCGGTGCCGCCTGCTGGGCCGCCTCCTGTGCGGCCTGCTCGGCCTGCGCGGCCTGCTCGGCCGCCACGCGCTCGGCCTCCTGCTGCGCGGCCTGCTCGGCCGCGACCCTGGCCTGCTCCGCGGCGACGCGCGCCTGCTCGGCGGCCTGGGCCTCCTGCTGCTTCTTCAGCTCGGCCTGCCGCACGGTGTAGCCGTTCGACGCGTGCTTGATCGCCTGGTCGATGCACTGCCGGACGATGAGCCCTTCGGACCGCACGAGCTTCGCGGCCTCGAACGCGGGCTGGACGGCGTGCACCGTCTTGACGCCGGGCGCCGTGGGGCCCGAGGTGGCGGCGAGCGCCGCGATCAGGTCTTCACTGGCGGCCAGCGGGATGATCGGAGCGTCCCCACCGCCGAGGGGACCGGCTGCGCCCACACCACTGGCGAGGGCGCCGGCCGCGACCACGACGGCCGCGACCCTGCCGCTGATGGGCTTCCGGCCGCCCTCGGCCCTGTGGGAGCGGTCCCGGAGGGTGTTGCGGGGCGCTGTGAACGCGCGTCGACCACTGATCTTCGAGTGCCGTGACAAGGTGCTGCCTTCCTGCATCGGGGAGCACGGGCCGGTCAAAGGAACGCCTGGCGGGGGATCCAGGTGGCGCCGCTTTCGGGGAGCGACGCCGTGTCCCTTTGGTGACCGAACCGTGACATGCGGCCGAGACCGTAACCCGATGTGACAGGAATGGGCAACCCTCAGCGGGATTGCTGGCCCTTTTGGTGAGCAGGGCCACGGAAAGTCACTCTACGTGTTCGGATCCTCATCAGTTCCGCGTTGGGCCGTTATAAAAGGCCTGGTCAGGGGTGACGTAAGGCGTGACGGAACAGCGTCCGCAACCGGGTTACCGGTAGCGCGGATCCACCGGCGGCAGCGGTGCCGGCTCGGTGCCCTGGTGGATCACCTGCATGGCCCTGAACCAGGTCGGCGCAGCCACCTGACCACCGAAAACACCGCCGCGGTCGTTGTTGCCGCAGAGCCTCGGCGGGGTGCCGTTGCAGATCACCTGCGGCTGCGCTCCATCGGTGAACGTCATCACCGCGCCACCGAACTGCGGGGTGGCGCCGATGAAGGCCACCGAGTGGTGGTTCTCGGTCGTCCCGGTCTTGCCGATCATCGGCCGGTTCCAGCCGGCCGCCGCACCCGCGGCCGTGCCGCCGGGCTTGGTGTCGGCGCTCATTCCGGTGGCCAACGCGTTCGCCACCTCGGGCGCGACGGCCTGGTCGCACGCCGCTTCCTTCAGCTGCACGGGCTGCCCGTTGCGGTCCACGACCTTCTCCACCGGGGTCGGCGGGCACCACTTGCCGCCGCTCATGATCGTGGCCGAGACGTTCGCCAGCTCCAGCACGCTGGTCGGACCGGCGCCGAGGGTGAACGAACCGCTGTTGTCCCGCTTGTAGGTGTCACCCTGGGACGGGCCGTTGGAGCCGTCCGGCTTGAGCGGGTTGCCCTCGCCGTTGACGCCCTGCATCGACTCGCGCAGGCCGAGCCGGTAGGCCATGTCGACCACGTTGTCCAGGCCGGCCTTCTCCTCCAGGATGATGAACGCGGTGTTCGGCGACTGCGCCAACGCCTCGGTCAACGTCATCTTTTCCTTGTAGTCGCCGGCGTTCTTGACCGTGTACGACTTGCTGCCGTTCTTGTAGACCCGCGACGTGTACGTCTTCGGCACGTCGATCTGCTTGTCGATGCCCGTGATGCCCCGCTCCAGCGCCGAGGCGGCGGTGAACACCTTGTAGATCGAGCCCGCGCCGAACTTGGTCACCTCGGCCGGGATCGAGTAGGCGCTCTGCCCCGCGTCGGCGTTGTTGCCGAAGTCGCGGTTCGCGGCCAGCGCCCGCACCCGGTGCTTGTCCGGACCCGGCTGCACGACGGCCATCGCGTTGGCGATGCCGGGCTGGGTCTTGGGCACCTGCGACTCGGCGGCCTCCTTCGCGGCGCGCGTCGCGACGGGGTCCATGGTGGTGCTGATCGTGTAGCCGCCGCGCAACAGCTCGTCGGTCGACAGGCCGGCCTTGTCCAGGTAGTCGATCAGGTAGCGGCAGAAGAAGCCGTAGACCGGGCCGTCGCCCGCGCCGACGCAGCCGTTGGGCAGCAGCTTGAGGTCGGGGACGACGCCGATGTCCGCCGCCTTGTACTCGGCGGCCTTCTCCTCGGCGACCTTCGCGTCCGGTCCGAACGCGCCGTTGTCGCGCATCCGGTCGAGAACCGTGTTGCGGCGCTTGATCGCGGCGTCCACGTCGGAGCCAGGGTTGAGCCGGCTGGGCTCGTTCACCAGGCCGGCGAGCATCGCGGCCTGCGGCACGGTCAGCTTGTCCGGGGTGGTGTCGAAGTAGGTGCGGGCCGCCGCGCCGACGCCGTACGCGCCGTTGCCGAACGGGACGACGTTGAGGTACGCGGTGAGGATCTCGTCCTTCGTCATCTTCTGCTCGAGCTGGGTGGCGATGCGCGCTTCGCTGATCTTGCGGCCGATCGTCGCCTCGGTCGCCTTCTCGTACGCCTCTTCGGAACCCTTGCCCACGACGAACGCGAGGTAGTTCTTCACGTACTGCTGGGTGAGCGTCGAGGCGCCCTGCGTCGTCTCACCGTCCACACCGGCCTTGGCGGCGGCGCGGGCGATGCCCTGCCAGTCGACGCCCTTGTGCTCGAAGAACCGCTTGTCCTCGACCGCGATGATCGCGGCCTTCATGGTGTCCGAGATGGCCTCGGACGGGACCGGGATGCGGTACTGGTCGTAGAGGTAGGCGATCGGCTGGCCGTTCATGTCCAGCACGGTGGTCACCAGGGGCAGCTCGGCCTTGGTCAACTCACCGGAGGTCTGGTCCACCGTGTCCGCGGCCCGGTTGGACGCCAGCCCGAGACCGCCGACGACCGGGAACAGCATCGCCGCGACGAGCACCCCCGCCATCAGGCACAACCCCATCAACTTGATCAGACCTGTCGCGCGCGCGGCGAACACTGAACCAGCAACCCCTTCCGAGCACCGCGGGAAGCCCCCACTGACTAAGTCGCACGACGACCACCGCGGGTTGCCCGACGACGGGCAGAAGTTTGCGGGGTGATCACCGACGACCGCTGTCGAAGTTACTCCTGCCCGCAGAAGCGCGTGGTCAAACCCCGGCGGGCCGATCGGAGGCGTCCGCCAGGCACGGGGAGGTGATCAGCCTCACGCCGGCCGGGGTGCCCTCAGCGCGTGGCGCGCAGCCGGATCGTCGCGCTGGCCCGACGCACCTCGACCCCCGCGTGGTCGGGCAGGACGTCCTCCAGGAACGCGTACCCCGTCAGCTCTTCGTCCGCCCGCCGCGACACCGTCCGCCACCACGTGGCGATGTCGAACCACCCCGGCGCGGACAGCGACCCGCCGAAGTGCTGCACGGACAACGCGGCGCACAGGTTCGCGAACCGCACCCGCTCCACCAGCGGCCACCCGGCCAGCGTGCCGAGCACGAACCCTGCCCCGAACACGTCGCCCGCCCCGGTCGAGTCGAGCGGCGCCACGTTCAGGCCCGGCACGTCCGCCACCTCGCCGGTCGCCGAGTCGACCGCCACCGCTCCACCGCCACCGCGCGTCACCACCACCACGGGCACGTGCTCCGCCAACGCCGCCGCGGCGCGCTCCGGCGTGTCGCACCGCGTGTACCGCTGGGCCTCCACGTCGTTGGGCAGGAACACGTCGTACGGCTCCAGCCGGCGCGGCAGGTCCGGCGCCCACAGCCCGGTCCGGTCCCAGCCGATGTCGGCGAACAGCAGCGCGCCCTGCTCCTTGGCCCGGAGCACCCACCGCTCGTCCTCGGCGCCCACGTGCACGAAGCACGCGCGGGTCTTGGGCGGCGGGTCCAGCATCTCGTCGGCCGACACGGGCGGCCGGTGGCCGTGCGTCACCATCGAGCGGTCGCGGTCCATCGCCATGGACACGGTGACCGGCGAGTGCCAGCCGTAGAACCGCCGGCAGTAGGAGAGGTCGACGCCCTCCTGCTCGGCCAGCACCTCCCAGCAGAAGTCGCCGTAGGCGTCCTCGCCGAACGCGGCGGACAACGCGGTCCTCAGCTCCAGCCGGCGCAGCGCCACGGCGAGGTTGGCGATGCCGCCGGGGCAGGAGCCCAGGCCCTCGGCCCACACCTCCGTGCCGGGCGCGGGAGGGCACGGCAGGCCGGTGAAGATGATGTCCAAAAACACCGTGCCGGACAGCAGCACGTCGTACACGGGCGAACTCGGCGTCGGAGCGGGAGCGGGACCCGCCGACCGCGTGGGCGGCGCGGGGTGCGACTCGGGCGACGGCACTGGCGGAGGCGTGGCGGCCATCTCCCCACGATGCCAGTCCGGTCAGCCGTTCACAGCGGCGAACATCTCCCGCATCCTCGCCAGCGCCCGGTGCTGCGCGACGCGCACCGCACCGGCGGTCGAACCCACGGCCGCCGCGGTCTCCTCGGCCGACAGACCCACCGCGATCCTGAGCACCAGGATCTCGCGCTGCCGCTCGGGCAGCTTCCGCAGCAGCTGGGTGACGTGCCCGATCATCTCGCCGGTCACGGCCCGCTGCTCCGGCCCGTCCTCCAGGGCGGGCGTGTCGGGCAGCTCGGGCACGACCTCGGCCCGGCTGCGCACCGCGCGTCTTCGCGCGTCGGCGACCTTGTGCGCGGCGATGCCGTACACGAACGCCAGGAACGAGCTGGGCTCGTACCGGTACGTGCCGAGCGCCGACACCACCGCCAGGCAGACCTCCTGGGCGATGTCCTCGGCCGAGACGAGCGTGCGTTCCCGCGAGCCGACCCGCGCCCGGCAGTAGCGCAGCACCAGCGGCTGGATGCGCGCCAGCACCTGGCCGATCGCGCGCTGGTCACCCAGCAGCGCCTCGTCGACCAGCTCGGACAGGTCGGCCTCGGCCGGCCACCGGGCGGTGATCCGCTCCGGGTCCCCCACCGCGACCAGCCTGACCCCGGGACGACCGGGCAGGTCCGCGTTGCTGCGGCCCGCGCCGTCCTCGACGTCAGCTCGCACGGATGCGTGCTGCACCATCCGGCGACCTCCCTCACGCTCGTCAACCTCCGGCCATCCCGGCTCATTGGTGAAGAGCGCGGGGAAGGGCGCCTGATACCGGAATGGTGAAAAGCCGACCACGGTAAGACGGAGCGTGGCGGAACAGCACCCGAGCGCGACGGAGGATGAGCCGTTCGGCCGAGTGGCGGCTGCCGGTTACGTCACCATGGCGAACTGGCACACACCCTGGTGGCCCACCCGGAACCCCGCTTCGGAGTAGAGGTGGGACTTCCACCTCCGCCGGAACGTCTCGTCGAACCCGAGCGCCGAGGGTCCGGGCGTAGTCGAGGCCGAATTCACGCGATCGGGTGACCCTCGGCGAGGAGTGGTCGCGCATGCCCTCCTCGATCGCGCGGACGGACGGTGTCGTGCGGCAAGCACTCACCGCCGACCGCATCGAGCGGCGTGCGGAGGAGGCCGGTGTCGGCGGCCGGGTCACCGTGCACCCGCGCGACTGCGGGCCACCCGGACGGCCGGCGCGCCCCAGCCGGCGCCGATCTCCAACACCCAGATGCCCGCCCGAACGCCCGCGTAGCCCAGCACTCCGTCGACCTCGCGCAGGGCGCGGCGGAACAGGGATTCGGCGTTCCGCGCGCGGAACGCGGACCGCGGCGGGTTCCGCAGACCGGGCCGGCTCCCCTGGCCGGGACGGGGCAGGTCGGCCGTGCTCATCGGCTACTCCCCTGCGCCATGCGTCGATCCCTGGTCGGCGCGATCGGCCGGTTCAGGGTCACCACGGGCGCCCCGGCCCGACCAACGGGATTCCGGCGAGCGGCGGCGCGCGAGAATGACCACCGAGCGGGTCGACCGGTGGAGGGAGCTGGAGATCACGGTGATCGGACATCTCAGCGTGCGGACGGACGAGGGCGACTTCGACGCGATCGCGGCGGGCCCGGAGGACGGTCGGCCGGTGCTGCTGCTGCACGGCTTCCCCGAGGCGGCCGTGGAGTGGGAGCACCAGGTGGCGGTGCTGGGTCGCGAGGGGTTCCGGGCGGTGGCGTTCGACCAGCGCGGCTACTCCCCCGGTGCCCGGCCGGAGCGCGCCGCCGAGTACGGCGTGGACGCGCTGGTGGGCGACGTGCTGGCGGTGGCGGACTCGTTCGGCTGGTCGAGGTTCGACCTGGTCGGCCACGACTGGGGCGGCGCGGTGGCGTGGTGGACCGCGTCCGAGCACCCGGACCGGCTGCGGAAGCTGGCCGTGGTGTCCACGCCGCACCCCGGCGCGTTCGCCGAGGCCCTGCGCACCGACGAGGACCAGCACATGCGGTCCGGGTACATGGTCGAGTGGCGCAACAGCAACACCGAGAAGCGGATGCTGGCCGACGACGGCGCGGCGCTGCGGCAGATGTTCGAGTGGCGGGTGCCGCCGAGCCGGGTCGACGAGTACGTGCGGCGGCTGTCCGAGCCGGGCGCGCTGACCGCCGCCCTGAACTGGTACCGCGCCGGTCGGCCGGGCGGCAAGGCCGGGAAGGTGTCCGTGCCCACGATGTACGTGTGGGGCACGGACGACGTGGCGTTCGGGTCGACGGCGGCGTTGGCCACCGGCGACTGGGTCACCGGCCCGTACCGGTTCGAGATGCTGGAGGACGTGTCGCACTGGGTGCCGGAGGAGACCCCCGAGGTGCTCACGTCACTCCTTTTGGAGCATCTCTCGCCATGAGTGAACCGCGGCGCGGCGCGGGACGTGTTCTGGTGCATGACGGAGTTGACCTACTCGGAGCGCAGGGTCGCGACCCTCGCCGCGTGTGGCCACAGCAACCGGGCGATCGCGGTGCGGTTGCACATCACCGTGAGCACGGTCGAGCAACACCTCACCAGGGTCTACCGCAAGCTGTCCGTGGCCGGCAGGGCGGAGTTGAGTGGACACCAGGCCCTGGTGTGACAACGCCCTAGGGTTAGGCCATGAGCGTCGCCGGGTTGCTGCTCGCCGCGGGCGCCGGACGACGGTTCGGCGGGCCCAAGGCGCTGGTGTCGCACGGCGGCGTGCTGTGGGTCGACCGGGCGGCGGGCGTGCTGCGTGACGCCGGGTGCGCGCCTGTCGTCGTCGTGCTCGGCGCCTCGGCGTCGTCGGTGCGCGCGCGGGCGGCGCTGGACGGCTGCGTCGTGGTGGACAACCCGGGGTGGGCCACCGGCATGGGGTCGTCGCTGCGCGCCGGCCTGGCGGCGCTGGCCGGCTCGGACGTCGCGGCGGTCGTCGTGCTGCCGGTGGACACCCCGGGCGTCACCGCGGCGGCGGTTGAGCGGTTCCGGGCGCTGGCGGCGCCCGCGGCGCTGGCACGCGCGTCGTACGATGGCGCGCCCGGCCACCCCGTGCTGATCGGCTCCGAGCACTGGCCGAGGGTGTCCGCGGCGGCCACCGGCGACGCGGGCGCGCGGGATTACCTGCGCGCGCACAGCGCCCTCGACGTGCCGTGCGAGGACATCGCCGACGGAGCCGATGTCGACTACCGCGCGGACCACCGCGGGGACCTCCCCCGCTGAACCCGCGCCGACCGTCCCGGGTGCGCCGGTTCCCCGAGCGGCACGTCAGGCCGACGACGTGGGGCGTTGCGGCTCGACCTCCGGCTGCACGACCGGCTGCACGACCGGCAGCGGGCCGGAGGTGATGCGGGGCAGCGGCAGGTCCGGCTCGGTCTCGGCGGTCCACCGGTCCGGCACGTCCAGGTGACCGGCCAGCAGGGCTCGCGCCTCGGCGGTCGCCTGCTGCACGATCGTCCGGGCGCGCCGCTCGGCCTCGGCGAGCCGCCGTTGCGTCTCCTGCTCGGCCTCGTCCAGCAGCACGGCCTGCTGCCGCGCCACCTCCTCGGCCCGCTTGAGCATCTGCTCGCTGCGTTCCCGCGCGTCGGTCTCGAACGCGTCCGCCTTCTGCCGGGCCACGTGCATCAGGTACCGGATGCAGCCGGACACGGCGTTGTCCTTGGAGTAGCCCGCGTGCAGCACCCGGTACTCGCCGAGTTCGCTGCGCGCGTCCTCCAGCTCCCGGACCAGGTCGTCGGCGGTCGCCAGCGCGGCGTCCCGGTCCACCCTGAGCACGTCCAGCTCACGCCGCAGGCGGGCCAACTCCGCGTCCACCTCGTTCCGGTCGTAGCCGTGCCACCGCACGGTGAAGGGGGTGCCCCGGGTGAGCGGGGTGCCCTGGGAGTTGTCGATGTGCATGGCTTGCCGCCGTTCCGGACGACTCAGCCCCGGGCCAGCGCCACGAGGTCGTCCATGGTGCCGTTGAACAGGTTCTGGTCGATCGGGGTCGACGAGTGCTGCCAGATGGAGTGCACCGACCAGCGGTGCGGGAGCGGGCCGACGCTGTCGGCGTAGCGGGCCACCCAGACCGGGTTCGTGGCGGTGAAGTCACCGACGCGGCCGGTGCACTGGTCCCACCACAGGGTCGACGTGTAGATCACGGGTCGGCGGCCGGTGCGGGCGAGGTAGGTGTCGCTGAACTGGCTGATCCAGGCCACCATCGCCTCCGGTGCGAGGCCGTAGCACTTGTCGTCGCCGTACGGGTTGTACTCGACGTCGAGGGCGCCCGGCAGCGTCGCGGCGTCGGCGGTCCAACCACCGCCGTTGTCCACGAAGTAGTTCGCCTGCGCTGCGCCGTCGGACCGGTCCGGCAACGCGAAGTGGTACGCGCCGCGCACCATGCCGACCTGGCGCGAGCCGTGGTACTGCTGCCCGTAGTTCGGGTTGCGGTAGCCGGTGCCCTCGGTCGCCTTGACGTAGGCGAACCGCACGCCCTGGCCCCACCAGTGCGGCCAGTCCACGTCGCCCTGGTGGCTGCTCACGTCGATGCCGGGGACGGTGGGGCCGTCGAGCCGGAGCTCCGCCGGGTCGACCGGCGCGGAGCCCTCGTGCTTGGCGATCTCCGAACCCGCGTAGGCGGAACCCTCGGGCGGCCCGGTGGCCGTCGCCGGCGGGTGCACGACCGCCAGGCACGCGAGCACCAACGCGGACGCGGTCGTCCGGGACAGCAGCCTCTGCGATCGCGCCGGCATTGGACCGTCCTCCCTCCCCCGCCGGTTCTCCGGCGGGGCGCCGTGACTTCTGGGGAACGGCTACCACCACCGGCACCCGGACAACCCGAAGATGTCGTTTCCACCCGACTGAATGACGGCGAGTGCCGTTCGCGGCACCTGATGTGACCGTCCGACGCAGGTCCGGTGTGATCAATTCCCCCTCAGCGGGGATATGCCGGCATTAAGGATCACGTTCGGGGGCACTCCGTTATCGGCGCGACTTCGGGCGCGACGCATCGGAAGGTGGGAAACCATGACCTCGACCAAAGTGGATTGGGAGCCGTTCATCGAATCGCTGCACGAGGCGGCCGGGCTGTGGGACCGCGGCCTCGCGTGCCAGGCGAGCCGGCGCGACCTCGACGCGGAGGTCGACGCCGACCCGCCGCGGGTCGTGCCGATCACCGAGGCGGAGGCGGAACGGCTGATGAGGGCCGTGGCCTTCCTCGCCCGCCGGTTGAGCGTGGCCGCCGAGTGCGTCGTCTACGTGACGGCCGAGTCGCGCCTCGAGCCCGCGGTCGGCGACCCGGCGGCGGAGGCCGACGCGCTGTCGCTGACCGCGCTGCACGCCGCCGCCATGCGGCACGCGGCCGACCTCGCCAGCGCGGCGTTCACCCGCACCGACCACTCCGACCGTTTTCACGCTGCGTGAATTCGTCCACGATCGGGTGAACAAAGCCGGGTTAAACGTCCGGACCCCAATATCCGTACGTTACAGTGAACCCGGTTCTGCCGGCCTTTTCGGCTGGTCGCCCGAGCGTAACGTCAATGGCCATGCGAACCGCGTGCCTCGCCAAACTCGCCGGCCTCTGCCTGGTGGCCGGGCTGCTGCTCGCCGGAATGGCGATGCCGGTCGTCGGCACGGCCGGCCTGATCTCGAACCGGGTGAGCGATCACGTCGCCGCCACGTCGGTCACCCTGCTCGACACGCCGCCACCGCTGATGACGACCATCACGGACAAGGACGGCGTCCCGTTCGCCTACCTCTACGACCAGTACCGCGTGCTGACGCCGCCGGACCAGCTCGCGCAGGTCATGAAGGACGCGCTGATCTCCGCCGAGGACCGCCGGTTCTACGAGCACAAGGGCGTCGACTGGCTGGCCACCCTCCGGGCCGCGTTCCGCAACCAGTCCGAGGGCGCCGTGACCCAGGGCGCGTCGACGATCACGCAGCAGTACGTCAAGAACCACTTGGTGCACGTGCAGGAACGCGAGAACGTCGCCGGGCAGAAGGAGGCCCAGGAGCAGACGATCGCCCGCAAGCTGCGCGAGGCGCGGATCGCGATGCACGTGGAGAACCAGCTGAGCAAGGACGAGATCCTGTCGCGCTACCTGGACGTGGTGCCGTTCGGCGGCACGATCTTCGGCATCGCCGCCGCGTCGCAGGCCTACTTCCAGACCACGCCGGACAAGCTGACCGTGCCGCAGGCCGCGATGCTCGCCGGTCTGGTCAACAGCCCGACGTTCCTCGACCCGGAGGCCCGGCCGGACAAGGCGATCGAGCGGCGGAACATGGTCATCGACCTCATGGTGGAGAACGCCAAGCTGTCCCCCGAGCAGGCCGAGGTGCACAAGCGCTCGCCGCTCGGGCTGGCCACCCCCGTGCGCCCGCTGGCCACCGGGTGCGTCGGCGCCGGGCCGGACTTCGGGTTCTACTGCTCGTTCGTGGTGAACCACCTGACCCGCAGCGGTTACACGCTGAACGAGCTGAAGATCGGCGGCTACACGATCCAGACCAACCTGGACCGGGCGTTCACGGCGCAGGCGAAGGTGGCGGCCGAGGCGCAGGTGCCGAAGTCGACGCCGGGCATCGCGAACACGGCGGCGGTCGTGAAGCCGGGCAAGGAGCGGCACGAGGTCGTGGCGGTGGTGTCGAACCGGGACTACGGGCTGGACCAGGCGCAGTTCCAGACGCAGTTCGACCTGCCGACGGCGGTGGAGAACAAGTTCGGCGCGGGGTCGGTCTACAAGGTGTTCACGGCGGCGGCGGCGTTGGAGAAGGGGTACGGGATCGAGACGGTCGTCGACTCACCGTTCTCGTACACCTCGAACGTGTTCCGCGGTGGGGCGCCGGGGTGTCCGGGCACCGGTGAGCCGTACACGTACTGGTACTGCCTGCGGAACCACAACACCAGCTACCCGCCCCGGATGACGTTGAAGCAGGCGTTGGCGACCTCGCCGAACACTGCGTTCGTGATCCTGGAGGAGAAGGTCGGGCTGGACTCCGTGGTGGACATGGCGTCCCGGCTGGGCATGCGGGAAACGATGGTGACGAACATCGCCGGCGTGCCGCCGGACAAGAAGGCGAAGCAGAAGGAACTGCGCGTGTCGCAGGCCGAGTTCTTCAAGTCGGCCGGGAACGCGTCGTTCACGCTGAGCCCCGCGCCGACGAGCACGCTGGAACTGGCGAACGTCGCGGCGACGCTGATGTCGGGCGGGGTGTGGTGCCAACCGTCGCCCGTCGGCAAGATCCTGGACCGGCACGGGAAGCCGGTCGAGCTGGCCGAGCCGCCGTGCGAGCAGGCGGTGGAGGAGGCGTTGGCGAACGCCTTGGTCGTCGGGTTGAGCGAGGACGACCAGGGCCAGGGGACGGCCGCGGCGGCGGCGAAGCAGTACGGGTGGACGCGGCCGGCGTTGGGGAAGACCGGGACGACGGAGGAGTACAAGTCGGCGGCGTTCCTGGGTGCGACCGCCGACTACGCCGGTGCCGTGCAGGTGTTCAACGACGGCACCTCGCCGGCGGGCATCTGCGTCAACGCCGGACCGCCGCGGTTGTGCGGGGAGGGCGACATCTACGGCGGCACGCTGCCCGCGCGGACGTGGTTCGACTTCATGTCGAAGGCGCACGCCAACCTGCCGGAGAAGCCCCTGCCACCGGTGGAACCGCGCTACGTCCGACCGTGATCAGCCGGCCGGTCGACCGCCGAGCGACCGGGCGCCCAGGACGACGCCCAGGCACAGGACCGGCAGCACGGCCAGCGCCCAGCTCTGCGAACTCGCGTGCGAGAGCAGCCCGATCAGCGGCGGTCCGAGCAGGAACCCGGCCCAGCCCGCCGTCGCCACGCCCGCGATCGCCTGCGCGGCGTGCGCGTCGGACTGCGCCGCCGCCGCGCTGAACGCCACGGGGACGATGCACGCCAACCCCAACCCGAACGCGCCGAACCCGACCAGGGCGAGCCAGAACTCCCCCACCACGAGCGCCACCGCCAGGCCCACCGCACCGACCGCCGCCAGGCCGCCGACGACCCGGGCCGCGCCGAAGCGCACCACCCACCGGTCGCCCATCACCCGGCCCACGAACATCAGCGCCGCGAACACCGCGTAGCCCCACGCCGCGCGATCCGCCGGCACCCCGACGGTCTCCCGCAGGTACAACGCCGCCCAGTCGCCCACCGCGCCCTCGCACAGCAGCCCGGCGAACATGATCGCGCCCAGCAGCAACACCCTCCGGTCCCGCCACGGCAGCCCGAGCCGGTGCTCGTCCACCGAGTGGTCGTCACCCAGCATCGCCCGGGTCAACGGCCACGCGAGCAGCACCACCAGTCCCGTCACCGCGACCATCTGCGTGGTCAGGTCCAGCCCCGCGGTGATCGCCACTGCGCCCAAGCCGACCCCGACGAACCCGCCGAAGCTCCACCACGCGTGGAAGCTCGACAGGATCGGCCGGCCGTACCCGCGCTCGACCGCGATGCCCTGCGAGTTCATCGCCACGTCCAGCGCGCCCTGGAACCCGCCCCACAGCGCCAACCCCACGAACAAGGCCCACGGTTCCCACGCCAGACCCAGCAGCGGCGACGCCAGGCCGTACCCGACGAACATGCCCAGCACGACCCGTCGGCTACCCCACCGCGCCACCCACCCGCCGACCAGCAGCATCGCGACCACCGAACCGACCGGCGCGCCGAGCAGCGTCAACCCCAGCGTTCCGTCGTTCAGCTCCAGCCGGTCCTTCACGGCCGGGATGTGCGGCGTCCACGCGGCGAACACGGCGGCGTGCACGGCGAACACGATCGCCGTCGCCACCCGCGCCCGACGCGCCGTCGCCCGCACCACGACGTCAGACAAGCCGCACCTCCACGCCGGCCTCCCGCAGCAGCGCCACCTCGTCCTCCGGTGCGTCCGAGTCGGTGACCAGGACGTCGAGGTCCTCCACCGGGCACACCCGCCCGAACGCGGTCCGCCCGAACTTCGAGCTGTCGATCGCGGCCACGACCCGGGCCGACGCCTCGACGGCCGCCTTCTTCACCGCGCCCTCGGCGAGGTCGTGCGCCGAGACACCGTTGCGCGCGCTCAGGCCGCAACTGCCGAGCACCATCGTGTCGAACCGCATCACCTGGAACGCGTGCTCGGTCAGCGGTCCCACGAACGCCAGCTCACCGGGCCGGATGTCCCCGCCCGGCAGCACCAGCCGCACCTGCTCCGCACCTCGCAGCGCATCGGCCGAGTGCAGCGACAACGGCAGCACGGTCAACCGCCGGTCGGTCAGCCGCCGCGCCACCTCCAGCGTGGTGCTGCCGCCGTCGAGGACGACCGTCTCGCCGTCGTCCAGCAGCCCGGCGACCGCCGCGCCGATCCGCCCCTTGGCCTCCAACCGCTGACGGGCCCGTGCCGCGTAGGGCGTCTCCTCCCCCGTCAGCATCCCGACCGCCGCACCGCGCACGCGCCGCAGCAGCCCTTCCCGCTCCAGCACGTCGAGGTCGCGCCGCACGGTCATCTCCGAGGCGCCCACCAGCTCCGCCAGGACGCCGACGGCGACCCGCTCGCCACCCCGCAGGCGTCGGAGGATCTTCTCGTGCCGCCAAGCAACATCCATGGTGTTCATCTGAACATCATGGATGTTCAAACGTCAACACCCTGGCACCTGGTGGGACTATCCGGTAGGACTGGCGTGCAACAGGTTGGTATAGACCACTGGAGGGTTCGCATGACGATCGAGACGGTGACCGACTCCGACTACGGCGACGTCGTGCGCACCCACCTGACCAGGGTGGAGCAGCACAACGCCGCAGCGCTGGACGACGTCGCGGAACTGGTGCTCGCCAGCGTGCGCGCGGACGGCATGGTGCTCACCGCGGGAGCCGGTCACTCGCTGGCCGCCGTCGCCGAGACGTTCTACCGCGCGGGCGGCCTGGCCTGCGTCCGCCCGGTCTACCACCCGGAGCTGCTGCCGATGCACGGCGCGGTCAGCAGCACGTCCGCCGAACGCCGTTCCGGCCTCGCCGCGGAGGTCCTGCGCGAAGCGCACCTGGCGGCGCACGACGTGCTGTTCGTGTTCTCCACCTCGGGCGTGAACCCGTACCCGGTGGAACTGGCGGTGCTCGCGGCCGACGCCGGCTGCCCCGTGGTCGCGGTGACGTCGGTCGCGGCGAGCGCGCTCGCACCGCGCCGCGCGGGCACGACGCTCGCGGAGAACGCCACCGTCGTGCTGGACAACATGGTCCCGCCCGGTGACGCCACCTACCCGGCGGGCAACCCGGTCACCGCCGCCGTGTCCACGCTAGCGACCACGTTCCTGTGGAACCTGCTGATGGTGCGGCTGTTCGACAAGGCCGCCGAGGCGGGCGTGGCCCTGCCGCTCTGGCGCAGCGCGAACGTCGAGGGCGGCGACACCGCCAACGCCGACCTGCTCCGCAAGTACCAGACGAGGGTGCCGCAGCTCGGCTGAGCGTTCACGAATCCTCCACACGTTCGCGTTAGCCTCCGATCAAGGGGGTTCATCCGTGAACAAGAGAACGAAGCGCTGGGTTCTGGCCGCCGGGGGCGTCGCCACAATCGGGATCATCGTCACGGGGGTGATGGTGCTGTGGTCGGGCGGTGAACCGGAGGCCGGGACCAAGCCCACCCGGGTACCACCGGGCACCGTCGCACAGCAGTTCGCCAGCACTCTCATGTCCGACCATTCGGTGCGGGCGGCGGGGTTCACCGACGCGTCGGAGGTGGCCGCTCCCGTCATCACCCGCCTGCGGCAAGGCATGCCGGGCGCGGACATCCACTTCCAGCTCGGCCGCAACCCGCAGGTCCCCGAGGGGACCACGACCACCTCGATCGACGCGAACGTCACGTGGACGCTGCCCGGCGGCGTGCCGCTGAAGTACCCGGTCAAGATCGAGATGGTGCTGGTGGGCGACGACTGGCGGGTCCACTGGTCGCCGACCGTGCTGCACCCGCAGCTCACCGAGGGCCAGAGCCTGGCCTACACCACGACGTCCGGTGACGGCGCCCTGTTCGACCGGAACGGCCAGCCGCTGCCGCCGGACTTCGCGCCCGCGGTGAGCGGGTCGATCGTGCAGGCCGTCGGGTCGCTGGCCGGTTCACCGGGCTGGCAGGTCGCCGTGGTGGACGCGACGGGCGCGCCCGTGACGGTGTTGCAGGAGCAGAAGGCCGTCGTCAAGCAGTCGATGACGCTCACCCTCGACCCGAAGGTCCAGGCCGCCGCCGAGGCCGCGGTCGACGGGCTGGAGCAGGCGGCCATGGTGGTCGCGATCCAGCCGTCGACCGGAGAGATCCTGGCGGTGGCGCAGAACAGGGCCGTCGGCAGGGCACGTCCGACCGCGCTCGTGGACTACTACGAGCCCGGCTCGACGTTCAAGGTCGTCACCGCCACGGCGGCGATGACCGGTGGCCTGGCGACCGTCGACACGCCCGTGGCGTGTCCCGGCAAGGAGACCATCGGCACCCGGACGATCACCAACGAGGACTCGTTCGAGCTGGGCACGGTGTCGTTCCGCCGGGCGTTCGCGGCGTCGTGCAACACGAGCTTCGGCCGGCTGGCGGCGACCCTGCCCACGTCGGCGCTGCCGGAGGCCGCCGGGTACTTCGGGCTGACGTCGGACTTCACGGTCGCGGGCGTCACCACGAACACCGGCCGGATCCCGGAGCCCGCGCCGGGTGCCGCGCAGGTGGAGGCGGCCATCGGCCAGGGCACGATCAGGACGACGCCGTTCGGCATGGCCCTGGTGGCGGCCACGGTCGCGAACGGCCGCACGCCGGTTCCGCAGCTCATCCGGGAGATCGAGACTGAAGGCGTCCAGCCGCCCGCGTTGCCCGGCGGGGTCGCCGGGTCGCTGCGGTCGATGATGAGCGACGTCGTCACCGGCGGCACGGCGCGCGAGTTGGCCGGCTACGGCGGTGTGCGCGGCAAGACGGGAACCGCCCAGTTCGGTGACGGCACCCGCTCGCACGGGTGGTTCATCGGCTACCGCGGTGACCTGGCGTTCTCGGTGCTGGTGGTGGACGGCGGGTCGTCCAAGGCCGCGGTGGCCGCCACCGGCACGTTCCTCGGCGGTCTTTAGACGGTCTCTAGACGGCGGCGGCGGGGGCCTCCAGGGCCTCGCCTGTTCGGGTGGGCGCTTCGTCGAACTGCGTGTGGTACAGATCGGCGTAGCGGCCACCCGCCGCCAGGAGTTCGGGGTGCGTCCCGCGTTCCACCACCTGCCCGGCCTCGACGACCAGGATCTGGTCCGCCGCCCGCACCGTGGACAACCGGTGCGCGATCACCAGCGCGGTCCGGCCGCGCAACGCCTCCGTCAACGCCACCTGCACCGCGGCCTCGGACTCGGAGTCGAGGTGGGCGGTCGCCTCGTCGAGGATCACCACGCGCGGCCGGGCCAGCAGCAGGCGGGCGATGGTCAGCCGCTGCCGTTCGCCGCCGGAGAGCCGGTAACCGCGCTCCCCCACCACCGTTTCGAGGCCGTCGGGCAGCGACCGGACCAGCTCTTCGAGGCGGGCGCGGCGCAGTGCGTCCCACAGCTCGTCCTCGGTGGCCTCCGGTCGCGGGTACGTCAGGTTCGCCCGGATCGAGTCGTGGAACAGGTGGCCGTCCTGCGTCACCACGCCCACCGCGCCGCGCAGCGATTCGGACGACAGCTCGCGGACGTCCACACCGGACAGCCGAACCGCGCCACCCTCCACGTCGTACAGCCGCGGCACGAGCGAGGCGATGGTCGACTTGCCCGCGCCCGACGACCCGACGAGCGCCACGAGCTGACCCGGTTCGGCCCGGAAGCTGATGCCGTGCAACACCTCTTCGCCGCCGCGCGCGTCCAAAGTGGCCACCGACTCCAGCGACGCGAGGGACACCTTGTCCGCCGCCGGGTAGCCGAACCGCACGTCCTCGAACTCCACCGACGCCGGCCCGTCCGGCACGCGGCGCGGCTGCTCGGGCTCGGCGATCATCGGCTTGAGGTCCAGGACCTCGAAGACCCGCTCGAACGACACCAGCGCGGTCATCACGTCGACCCGCGCGTTGGCCAGCGCGGTGAGCGGCGAGTACAGGCGGGTCAGCAGCAGCGCGAGCGACACGACCGTGCCCGCGGCGAGGTGGCCGGTGAGCGCCAGGTAGCCGCCGAGGCCGTAGACGAGGGCCTGGGCGAGCGCCGACACGAGGGTGAGGCCGGTCATGAACCACCGGGTGGCCATCGCCGTGCGGACACCGATGTCGCGGACGCGCGCGGCCCGGTCGGCGAACTCGTCCAGCTCGGCGCCCGGTCGGCCGAACAACTTCACCAACGTCGCGCCCGGCGCGGAGAACCGCTCCGTCATCTGGGTCGTCATGCCGGCGTTCAGCGTCGCGGCCTCGCGCTGGAGGTCCGCCATCCGACTCCCCATCCGCCGCGCGGGCAGGATGAAGACGGGGAGCAGCAGCAGGGCGAGAGCCGTCACCTGCCACGAAAGGGTGAACATCACGGCCAGCGACAGCCCGAGCTGGATCACGTTGGTGACCACGCCGGACAACGTCGAGGTGAACGCTCGCTGTGCGCCGATCACGTCGTTGTTCAGCCTGCTCACCAGCGCACCCGTGCGAGTGCGGGTGAAGAAGGCCACGGGCATGCGCTGCACGTGCTCGTACACCGCGCGGCGCAGGTCGAAGATCAGCCCTTCGCCGATCCGCGACGACTGCCAGCGCTCGACCAGGCCGAGCGCCGCGTCCAGGATCGCGATCCCCGCGATCGCCACCGCGAGCCACACCACCGCGGACACGCCCCGACCGCCGACGATCGCGTCCACCACCCGCCCCGCGAGCACCGGCGTGCTCACGGCGAGCACCGCCGACACGACCGTGAGCAGCAGGAACACCACCAACTTCGGCCGGTGCGGTCGGGCGAACGCCAACACCCGCCGGAACGTGCCGCGCCGCACCCCGCCGGGTGCGTCCGACGCCTGCATCGCGCTGCGCATCAAACCCCAGGAACCGTCCACGACAGACAGCAACGCCGGCGGGGCACGTGGCGTTCCCGTTTCGCGCACGCAGGTGCGCATCGTGACCGCAGCCAGGCCTGGCCGCAGCGTGGGAGGTCGGACTAGCTCCGGGCGGCCGGGTGGTCGAGGCCGGCCGACAGCAGGTCGAACGCCTGCCCGATCAGCTCGGAGTCCGGCCCGTCACGGCCGGCGGCGCGCCACGCGTTGACCGCCGGTCGCACCGAGCACAGCACGACCGCGGCCACCAGGCACGGGCGCGGGTCGGTCGCCGGGTCGACGCCCATCCGGTCGCCGATCAGCCTGGCCGCCTCGTCGAGCCTGGTCGCGCTGCGTTCGACGCACGCCGCCATCAGGGCCGGGCTGGTCGAGACCAGGTCCTGCATGTGCTGGTAGCGGGCCTGGCCCGAGCCGCCCGCCTCGGCCTCGTAGGCCCGCACGACCTCCACCGCCGCCCGTCGCAGCGCGGTCAGCACCGGCACGTCGGCCGGTTGCGCGGAGAATTGCTCGAACATCGCGGTGATCTGCTCGTCGGCGAGCGAGAGCGCGACGTCCTCCTTCGAGGTGAAGTACCGGAAGAAGGTCCGCGACGAGACCTCGACCGCCTCGGCGATCCGGTCGACGGTGGTGGCGTCGAAGCCGTCGGCGCGGAACAACTCGTACGCCGCGTCGATCAACGCCTCACGCGTCCGCTGCTTCTTCCGCTCGCGCAGGCCGGGCTTGTCCACGGCGCGAAGGATAAGGGTTGTCGACAGCGCCCGCCAAGAGTCACCCACTGACTTCTGTCAGTTGACGACAGTTGCCGGCAGGTGTCAGCATGAACGCATGCCGAAGCCACCGGTCTCCACGTCCGCCTACTGGAAGTTCCAGCGCCGGCTGGCGCGCTTCAACGAGCTCGTGTTCCGCAAGACCCGCGGCAAGGTGGGCGGCACGTTCCTGGGCGCGCCCGTGCTCCTGCTCGACCACGTCGGCCGCAGGTCAGGGCAGTCCCGCACCAACCCGCTCATCTACCTCGACGACGCGCCCCGGCTGGTCGTCGTCGCGTCGAAGGGCGGCACGGACACCCACCCGGCGTGGTTCCACAACCTGACGGCGATGGAGACCACCGAGGTGGAACTGCCCGGCGGGGAACGCCGTCGGGTCCGTCCGCGCGTTGCGGAGGGCGATGAGCGGGCGGTGCTGTGGGAACGGTTGGTGGCGGTCTACAAGCCCTACGCGACCTACGCGACCCGCACCGAGCGGCAGATCCCGGTGGTCGTCCTGGAGCCCGCCACCGCGTGAGAAGACCGCCCGCGGGTCAGTTCCGGGGTGCGGCGAGGGCGCTGATCTCGGCGATCCGGCGGAGCTGGGCCTCGCGTTCGACCCGCAGCTGCTCCTGCTCGGTCGCGCCGTCCGCGGCCGACGCCAGCAGCGCCAGCGTCTCGCGCACCGCGCCCGGCAGGGGCCGGAGTAGCTGGGCGACGAGGTCGTCCACCGCCGCGTCCAGCCCGTCCTCGGGCACCACGGCGTTGGCGAGGCCGATCCGCACCGCCTCGTCCGCGTCCACCCACCGCCCGGTCAGGCAGATCTCGGCCGCGCGGGAGTACCCGACCAGCCGCACCAGGGGCAGCGTGCCGCCGAGGTCGGGCACCAGGCCGAGCGACGTCTCGGCCATGCGGAACTTGACGTCGTCGGTGGCCACGCGGAAGTCGCACGCGAGGGCGAGCTGGAAGCCCGCGCCGATGGCGTGCCCGCGCACCGCGGCGATCGTCACCCGATCGGGATCACGCAGCCAGCGGAAGCCCTCCTGGAAGTCCGCGATCCGCGCGGCACCGTCGACAGGGCCCAGGCGCACGATCTCCGCCAGGCCCGGCTCGCCCTCCAGCGGAGGGCCGGTGAACATCTGCCGGTGCAGCCCCGCGGAGAACGCACGACCGGAACCCCGGACGACCACCACGCGGACGTCCGGGCCCAGCTGCTCACCGATCGTCCGCAACGCCACCCAGGTCGACGGCGTCTGTGCGTTGAGCACGTCGGGACGATCGAGCGTGATCGTCGCGCGCGGTCCGTCCACGACGAGCCGCACGCCTCCGCGTTCCAGCAGGCCGGCGTCGATGGTCGTCGGTGCCGACATGCGTGAACCTCCGGGTTTCGTCAGGCGTCGTCTCTCCTCGACACCATGCAGTTACCGGAGGGTAGCTTACTTCTTCTTCGTGCGGGTGGCGCCACCGCGACCGCGCAGCTGCACACCGGACTCGCTGAGCACCCGGTGCACGAAGCCGTAGGAGCGCCCGGTGGACTCGGCCAACGCCCGGATGCTCGCGCCCTTTTCGTACTTCTTCTTCAGGTCAGCGGCCAGCTTGTCCCGCGTGGCGCCGGTGATCCGGGCGCCCTTCTTCAGGTCAGCCACCTTGTCCCGCCTTCCGTAGACAGCAGGTCGGGCCTTGAAAGCCCCTGTCGTCGCAATGATCGAACACGAAGACCAAGAACGCCAGGTGATCAAGCGAAAAGATCGGCGAGCGGTCGTTCGATCACGGAGAGTCGATCAAAGCTCACATTGGGGGCCGAGCAGCGGAAACCCTTGGCTCAGGCCAACTGCACGAGTTCCAGGTACTCCTGGGACCAGTGATCCTCGGTCCCGTCGGGGAGCAGGATCACCCGCTCGGGCTCAAGGGCCTCCACCGCACCAGGGTCGTGCGTGACGAGCACGACGGCCCCCTCGTAGCGGCGCAGCGCGTCGAGCACCTGCTCGCGGCTGGCCGGGTCGAGGTTGTTGGTCGGCTCGTCCAGCAGCAGCACGTTCGCCGCGCTCGACACCAGCCCTGCCAGCGCCAACCGGGTCTTCTCGCCACCCGACAGCGTGCCCGCGGGCTGTTCCAGCTGCTCACCGCTGAACAGGAACGTGCCGAGCAGCGACCGCAGCTGCTGCTCCGGCGTGTCGGGCGCGGCGTGCCGGATGTTCTGCCAGACCGTCGCCTCGTGGTCGAGCGTCTCGTGCTCCTGCGCGAAGTACCCCAGCTTGAGGCCGTGACCTGCGATGACCTCACCGCTGTCGGGGCGCTCCATCGAGCCGATCAGCCGCAGCAACGTCGTCTTGCCGGCACCGTTCAAGCCGAGGATGACCACCCGCGAACCGCGGTCGATGGCCAGGTCGACGCCGGTGAAGACCTCCAACGAGCCGTACGACTTGCTCAGGCCCTCCGCGGTCAACGGCGTCCGGCCGCACGTGGCGGGCTGCGGGAAGCGGATCTTGGCGACCTTGTCCGCCTGGCGGGTGTCCTCCAGGCCGGAGAGCAGCTTCTCGGCGCGGCGGGCCATGTTCTGCGCAGCGACGGCCTTGGTGGCCTTCGCGCGCATCTTGTCCGCCTGCGCCATGAGGGCGCCGGCCTTCTTCTCGGCGTTCGCGCGCTCACGGCGACGGCGCTTCTCGTCGGCGGAACGCGCTTCGAGGTACTTCTTCCAGCCCATGTTGTAGATGTCGACCTCGCCGCGCGTCGCGTCGAGGAACCACACCTTGTTGACGACGTCGTCGAGCAGTTCGACGTCGTGGCTGATCACGACCAGGCCGCCCTCGTGGGACTTGAGGAACCCGCGCAGCCACGCGATCGAGTCCGCGTCGAGGTGGTTCGTCGGCTCGTCGATCAGCAGGATCGTGCTGGACTTCGCACCCACGCCGCCCTCGGACGCGGCGAACAGGATGCGGGCCAGCTCGACGCGGCGGCGCTGACCGCCGGACAGGGTGCGCAGCGGCTGGGCCAGGACGCGGTCGGCGAGGCCCAGGTTCGCGCAGATCCGGGCGGCTTCGCTCTCGGCCGCGTACCCGCCGAGGGCGGCGAACCGCTCTTCGAGGCGGCCGTACTTGCGCACGGCGCTCTGCAGTTCGGCGTCGTCCACCAGCTCCGCCATCGCGGACTGCATCTTCTCCATGTCGCGGAGCAGCTGGTCCAGGCCTCGGGCGGACAGCACGCGGTCCTTGGCGATGACCGAAAGGTCGCCTTCGCGCGGGTCCTGGGGCAGGTAGCCGAGCTCACCGGAACGACGCACGTCGCCCGCGTACGGCTGGCCCTCGCCCGCGAGGACGCGGAGGGAAGTGGTCTTGCCGGCGCCGTTGCGGCCGACGAGGCCGATCCGGTCGCCCGCCTGGACGCGCAGGGTGGCGCCGGACAGCAGGATGCGCGAACCCGCGCGCAACTCGACATCGGTTGCGGTGATCAAGTTTTACTCCGTGGTGTGGTCATGCGAGGTCAACGGCGCGGCTGAGCGCGGGACTACTCGAGCAGGATGACCACGGGATCAGTCTACTGGGTGGACGCCACCGGATTGACGGTGTGTGTCCACCGGCATACCACCGGCATACATTGCCCGCTATGACTTCGGACTTCACGGGCAAGGCGGCCCTGGTCACGGGCGCCAGTCGGGGTATCGGCCACGGCATCGCGGCGGAGCTGCTGTCGCGCGGAGCATCCGTCACGATCACCGCGCGCAAGGCGGAGGCGGTGACGGAGGCAGCGGCCACCTTGGCCTCCACCGCGGGCGTATCACCCGATCGAGTGTTGGCGGTGCCGGGCAACGCGGGCCGCGCCGACGACCGGGCGGAGGCCGTCGAGCGGACCATGGAGCGGTTCGGGCGGCTGGACGTGCTGGTGAACAACGCCGGTATCAACCCCGTGTTCGGGTCGTTGATGGATGCGGACCTGGACGCGGTGCGGAAGATCTTCGACGTGAACGTGGTGGCCGCGCTGGGGTTCGTGCAGCTGGCGTGGAAGGCGTGGATGCAGGAGCACGGTGGGGCGGTGGTGAACATCGCTTCGGTGGGTGGGCTCCGGTCGACCGGCGTGATCGCGGCGTACGGGGCGAGCAAGGCGGCGCTGATCCGGTTGACGGAGGAGTTGGCGTGGCAGCTCGGGCCGAAGGTGCGGGTGAACGCGGTCGCGCCGGCGGTGGTGAAGACGCGTTTCGCGGAGGCGCTGTACACGGGGCGGGAGGAGGAGGCGGCGGCCGGTTATCCGATGAAGCGGCTCGGCACGCCGGAGGACGTCGCCCGGCTGGTGGCGTTCCTGGCTTCCGACGAGGCCGAGTGGATCACCGGCGGGACCGTGCGGGTGGATGGCGGACTCCTGGCCACCGGCACTGTCGGCTGAGCGCTGCAGGTAGCCGGGTGGGAAGACGCTGCGGGTAGCCGCTGTGGAGTAGGCGCTGTCGGGTAGACACGATGGCCGGTAGACACGTGGCCGGTAGGCACGATGGGCTGGCCGGTCGACAGCGGGCGCGACCGGTGGCCTGCGGACAACGGCGGGGCTGCGGCTGACGGGAGTCGCCCCAGGTCGAGCGGACCGCCGGCGCTCGGCACGGCCGGCCCGGAGCCGGACACCCCCGAGCAGAACCGGGCTGGGCGGAGCCCGTCAAGACCGCCCGGTTCGCAAGAGGCGATGGGTGGCTCGCGCCGGTCGACGGGTCGGCGGTGGGCAGGCCGCGCCGGCCGGTGGGTGGGTGCTGTCTCTTATACACA
>NZ_JNXC01000014.1 GCF_000716595.1 Saccharothrix sp. NRRL B-16314 | reverse complement strand
GGGGTGGGAGTCGGTGTCGGAGTTGGGGTCGGGGTGGGAGTCGGTGTCGGAGTTGGGGTCGGGGTCGGGGTAGGTGTGGGAGTCGGTGTCGGGGTGGGTGTGGGAGTCGGGGTCGGGGTGGGCGTGGGAGTCGGCGTCGGTGTGGGGGTTGGGGTGGGAGTCGGCGTCGGGGTTGGAGTCGGTGTGGGAGTCGGCGTGGGAGTCGGCGTGGGGGTGGGAGTGGGGGTTGGGAGTGTGGACAGGCAGCCGGACGAGTCGATGGTGTGCAGCGCGTGACGGGACGAGATTTCGGTGACCACGCCCGACCCGTCCAACGCCACCCGCCACAGCGTGCTGCGATCGCCGTGCCGGTTCTGCGTCGCGTACAGCGCGCCTTCCGGGCTGACCGTCACCGCGCCGTACCCACTCCCACCGGGCAGCCGCCCGGTACCGGGCACCTCCTCCACCCGGCCGGTCCGCGGGTCGATGGTGACCACCGCGCCATGCCCGTGCGGACGCGTCGCCACCCCGTAGAGCAGCCCGTCGGCCGGGTTCACGTCGAAGTCGTCCACGGTCAGCGCCTGCGGCGTCCTGATGAACACCTGGTGCACGACGCGCCCGTAACGGCTGCTGGTCGGGTCGATGTCCAGCGACAGCAACGCCGGCCCCACCCGCACCACCAGCCGCTCCCCCACCACCGCTCCCGCCACCGCGTGCCGCAGCACGGGGAACGGACGCGTCGGGGTCCCGACCACCCGACCCGAACGGTCGAGCGCGATGAGCCTGCCGTGGTGGTCGAGGCCGTACACCAAATCCTGTCGCGCGGAGTAGCCGATGGCGTTCAGCCGCACGTCGAGCACCTTGAGCGGCGTCACCGCGCCGGAGGGGAACCGCACTTGGAACGCCGTTGACGGGCCGTGCGCGGCTGCCTCCACTTGGAGGGTGGTGCACACGACCTGAACGAGCGGTTCAATCATCCGAACCGCTCGATAGCCGCTTCGAAGGCTGCGGGGCTCACCTCGGCACCGCCGCCGAACGGGTTCTGCAACTGGTACGCCGCGTACATCAGCAACGTGATGGTCGCGGCGAGGGTGGCCACGATGAGGACGTGCGTGCGCATCAGCGGTCCGCCGAACAACAACGGCAGGCAGATGGCCAGCACGCTGCCCGCCACCAGCACGAACCACACCACCGAGCTGATCTCGCCGCCGGCCGCGTCCAACCGGGCCTGCCGCGCCTCGTACACCTGCCACAGCTGGGCCGCGGCCTCGGTCTTGCGGTCGACCTGCCACTCGTCGGTGGCGGGCGCTTCTGCCACGACCCGGCGCAGCCGGTCGAGCTGGGACCAGCCGGTCGACTCGAAGTCGGTCCCCTTCCGCATGGCGGGCCACTCGTCGTTGACGACGGTCGTCGCGTACTCGCGGGAGAACTGGCGCACCTGTCGGCCGGTGTCCTCGGACAGGGCGTCGCTCGCCCACGTCGCGGCGACCAGGCCGTCGGCCTCCCGATAAGCGGCGTCACTCGCTTGGGTGACAGCGTCGAACAACGCGATCAGCACGAACGCCACCAGGACCGCGTGCAGGCCGCCGACGATCGTGAACACCTGTCCGGCGGCTTCGTTGTTGGCCGATCTGCCCTCGTCCGGCCCGTACTTGCGAATCAGGTAGGCGACCGCGGCGGCGACGACGGCCGCGCCGCCGACCCAGAGCAGACCTGTGAGGTACACACTCATGAACGCCCTTCCACTCCCCGGTTCGGATGCCACAGATCCGCGAGCTCCACGCTCCGGAAGTTAGTGATCGGGTTTCCCCAGGAGAAGAAGGTTCATCCGACCGCCGGCGAAGTCCAAACGGTCGAGTGACACAACGGCACGCACCGGCACGACGAGCTGAGCCGGCCCGCCCGACTGCGGTCCACCGCCGCTCATCGGCCTACGGGGTTGGGCCGATCGAGTCACCCCCCGTCACGACGGCCGTCAAGCCGCGAACAGCAGCGCCAGGCCGCCCGACGTGTAGGCCACCATGAGGACGAGCAGCGGCACCTGACCGGTCAGCTGCTTCTGCGGCGGCAGCAGCCGCAACGTCCGGTCGTGCGCGGACACCACGCCCAGCAGGTGACCGGCGAGCACCGCCCCGACCTGCACTGATGCGACCAGCACCGGCGCTGTGAGGGCGTCGCTAGGCGTGAAGCCGGTGACGCCGAGCAGCAGCGCGACGGCCCGTTGTCCTTCCACGGCCAGCAGCGAGAAGTAGTGCGCCACCACGTAGCCCGCGATGATCGGGACCAGCGAGTGCGCCAGCTCCCCGCCGAACGACCGGCACGCGAGCAGGTAGCCGGCCGCCACCAGTCCCACCGTCACCACCAGCCCCACCGGGTCGGGCACCGACAAGCTCGCCCAGGCGAGGCTGGAACCGATGCTGTCGAACGCGGTCGACCCCAGCAGCACCGCCACCACCGCGACCAGACCGGGCCGGACGGGCGTCGCGACGAGCGCGCGGAACGGGTTGCCGCGCAGGGGCGACAGCCGGCCGAGGAGCGTCGAGAACACCTCGAACCCGTCGGCCCGCTCGAACCACGTGCGGCCGAACACCACGCCACCGACGACGTTCACCACCGCGTACACCACCAGGAACCACGGCAGGGCGCCCGGCTCGACCAGCTCGACCCACGTGAACGCGAGCAGGCCCAGCGCCGCCGGCCAGTGGCCCAGCCGCTCGGGGTACGTGCGGCCGAGCGTGACGCGGGCGGCCAGGCGCAGCGGGTTGAGCACCCTCCACACCGGACCCAGCACGATCGACGCCATGGCCACGCCGACCCAGAACAGCACGAACACCAGGTGCGGCCACGCCTGCGCCGGCACG
Organism: Saccharothrix sp. NRRL B-16314; assembly: GCF_000716595.1. Taxonomy (GTDB): domain Bacteria; phylum Actinomycetota; class Actinomycetes; order Mycobacteriales; family Pseudonocardiaceae; genus Actinosynnema. The sequence continues at coordinate 150,960 of NZ_JNXC01000014.1, read as the reverse complement.
AACACCAAGCCGACGGCCACCAGTGCCCGCACCGGCCACCAGTCGCGCTCGGGCCTCGGCGCGGCGGCCTCGAACCGCGGTTTCGTCCACAACAGACCCAACGCCAGGAACGACGCCAGCAACGCGACCGCCGCGCCCTGCATCACCAGGTCCAGCGGCAACGGCAGGTCGTGCCGCGCGCCGACGCCGTGCGCGAGGGCGGTCACCGCACGATCAGGCGCGCCAGCAGCGTGTCCGGGTGCGCCTCCACGTCGAACGTCCCGGTCCGGTCCGCAGTGAACTCCAGCACCGCGGGCTTGCCCGCGTCGGCGTCACCGCGCACGTCGAACCCGTGCACATGCACCTCTACCGGTTTCCCGCTGGTGACGGTCAGCTCGATGACCTGTCCCCGCACCGCTTCCACCGGCTGCCGCGACTCCTCCTCCGCCGACAGCCGGAGCACCAGCCGGTCGGCCGGCGCGGTGGGCGTGCCCGACGAGCACCCCGCCACCACCAGCAGGGCGAGCAGCAGTACACGGATCACCGGACCCCTTGTCATGTGGTCGAACCAGCCTTTCGCATGTTGTCGAATCCGCCCGCGGCGAGGCCGAGTCCGCCGCCGAGGGTCAGTGCCACGAGCAGCCGGTCCAGGTCGGCCGAACCGGCGAACGGCAGTTGGGAGAACCGGAAGCTGTCGAAGTCCGGTATCCCCGCCACCACGAGCATCGCGCCGACCACGGCCGCCACGAACGCGGTCGCCGGCTTGCGCCGCACCGCCGACACCACCGCGACCGCCGCCAGCGGCCAGGCCACCAGCCCCACCCCGCTCGCGCCGATCAGCAGCGGCACGAACGACTGCCCGGTGACGGCGAGCGCGGAGCCGACCGCGTGCCACGCGTGCGCAACCGTCACCACGACCACACCCACCGCGAGCATCGCCCGCGCACGGCCGAGGAAGTACCCGCCGAGGGCGAGGACGGCCGTGAACAGCAGCCACCACAGGGGATTCGGACCCGGCGCGGTGTCGACCCGGCCCTTGACCACCGACGTCCCCAACCGCAGTTCCCACTGCGGCGCGGTGGTGCGCTCGTCGCGGAAGCGGTAGGTCTCACCGGCGGCGACCACGTGGCCTGCGACCGTGAGCTCGGTGGCGCCGCCATTGATGATCTCCACCTGCGTGCCGTGGTTGACCATCGTCGCCGTCACGCCGGGCAGCGGCGGGTCGATCTCGGTGACCCGGCTCAGGTGGTCCTGCGGCGTGAGGCCGCCGGCGTGCGCCTGAGCCGGGGTTGCCGGGGTGACGACCAGCAGCAGGAGGACGAGGAGGAGCGTCCTCACCGGCGGGCGGTCGGGACGAGCACCACCGCCATGAGCAGGCCGTGCAGCGCGGCCATGACGGGTGCGCCGGTCCACATCTCGGTGACCACCGGCATCACGCCCTGGTCGATGCCCGCCACCGCGAAGAACGCCACCCACGTGACGAACGACGCCGCCGCACCGAAGATCCGGTACTCCTTGAGCCGGTCCTCGGACGGGCGCAGCTTCAGCAGCAGCACGTCGATGACGACGCCGGCGGCGATGAAACCGATGGCGGTGCTGATGTTGCTGTAGTTGGCGACCGCGGTGCCGAGGGTCATCACCACGACGGACAGCAGGGTCGCGACGCCGAACGGCAGCCGGAACCGGCGGGCGGCCAGCAGCAGCGGCACCACCATGATCAGGTTGGTGACGATGATGGACGAGGCGAGGTTGTCCGCCAAGGACGAGCCGCCCTGGCTCTTGTCGAAGCTGAACGCCTTGATGACCTGGGCGCTGTCGAACACCGTCGCGTCGGCGTAACTGGCGAACAGCAGCACCAGGGACGCGGTGAACGACAGCGACAGCGCGGCGGGCAGGAACTGCCGGAACGACGGTGCGATCAGCGACCGGTTGCTCCACGCGGTGCGCAGAGGTGTGGTGAGGATCAGGATCATCGACGTGATCAGGGCGAGGTGGGTCGGGCTGAACAGGATGTCGATGCCCTGCTCGATGCCGATCACCGTGTGCCACAGGTAGTCGCCCGCGCCGGCCGTGGCGAACACGGGCAGCGCGAACACCGCCGGGCCGTAGCCGACCGGAATCGCGTCCAGCAGGCGCATCCCCCGCTGGTAGTTGCGCCACAGGACCCAGAGGATCCAGGCGCCGGTCGCCGCGAACCCCGAGTAGAACACCGCGTGCCACGGCGTGAAGAACGACTCGAGTTCGGGCACGTTCGAGTGCGCCCACGCGTCCAGGAACAGCCCGGCCGAGAACCACGTCCCCAGCAGGACCGTGATCAGGTCCGTGCGGTAGTCGGCCCGAACCCGCCCACCCGCGTCCTCCGGACTTCCCAGCACTGCCCCGACTTCGCCGCTCAACCCCGGTGTCATGGCGCAAGCCTGCCGCCCGGCCGCACCCGCCGGAATCGTGCCAACCCCACCTCGTGGTGCGGTTAACCGCACCTTCAGCCGGGGGTGCGTGCGGCCACCGCGGCCTGGAAGTCCGGGCACGCGCCGATGTCCTCGGCCTCGCAGCCCATGGCGTGCTCCAGCACCGACAGCGACGCCTGGAGCGAGGCGATCCGCTCGGCCAGCCGGTCGTGGTGCTCGCGGTAGAGCGCGCGCCGGGCCGACCGGTCGGCGGTCGCCGCGAACAGCAGCCGGATCTGGTCGAGGCCGAGCCCGGCGTCCTTGGCGATGAGGATCATCGCGATCCGCGCCTCGTCCGCCGGCCCGTAACGCCGCCGGCCGTTCGCGTGCCGTCGCGGGGCGAGCAGCCCCACGTCCTCCCAGTGCCGCAGCACGTGGGCGGCCAGTCCGAACCGGTCGGCCGACTCGCCAACCGACATCTCCTCGCTTGACTTCATGTCGACATGAACTTGCACAGTCGGGGGTGTTGTCAACCACCGGCGTCGCCGACCACGCGAGGAGAACCAGTGCCCGATCAGCCGCAGACCGGCTACTTCGACCGGAGGCGCAGCAGGTCCTACGACCAGCGGGCCCGTCGCACGCTCGGCGGCCTGTACCGGCGGGTCGCCGCCGACGTGGCCTCGCTCGCGCCGCCGGACGCCGTGGTGCTCGACATCGGCACCGGCCCCGGGCAGTTGCCGCGCGAGATCGCGGCCCGTCGCGCGGACGTGGTGCTCGGCGGTGTCGACCTGTCCGCCGACATGGTCGACATCGCGAACGCCGCGGTCGGGAGCCTGTCGTCGCGGATCACGTACCAGGTCGCCGATGTGGCCGCGCTGCCGCACCCCGACGACAGCGTCGACCTGGTCGTCTCGACGTTGAGCATGCACGAGTGGCCGGACCGGCGGCGGGCGGTCGCCGAGCTGGGGCGGGTGCTGCGGCCGGGCGGCGTCCTGCTCGTGTACGACTTCCGCTTCGCCCGGTTCGAACCCGAGGCGTTCACGGGTTTCGCGGACGTCCGGCGCGTGCCCGTGCGGCCGGGGTGTTGGCCGGTCGCGCTGTTCTCCCGGGTGGTCGCCTCGGCGCGCTGACGCCCGTACCGGCACGATGGCGGTCTCCGGCGGAGGAGGGCGCGGGGTGGAGGAGCGGGAGCGGTTGGAGGCGATCCAGCGCGCGGTCGACGGTCGCACGGTCGAGGTGGTCGAGGATCTGTCGCCGCAACGGTCGTGGGACTGCCTGGAGCTGGGCGCGGGCGCCGGGTCGGTCGCCTACTGGCTCGCCGGCCGCTGCCCGGACGGCCGGACGGTCGCGGTCGACCTGGACACCGGTTTCCTCGATCCGGGACGGGCCTCGAACCTGGAGGTGGTGCGGGCCGACGTCACCGCGCCAGACTTCGCACCCGGCCGGTTCGACCTGGTGCACGCGCGATTCCTGTTGTGCCACCTGACCGATCGGGACGACGTCCTGGCGCGTGCGGTCGGTTGGCTTCGTCCGGGCGGGTGGCTGGTGGTCGAGGACCCCTACCTGCTGCCCGCCGGGACGTCGCCGTTCCCGGTGGTCCGGCGGATCATGCGGGCCTACTCGGAGGACTGCGCCGCACGCGGCTCGGACATGACGTGGGCTCGCGGCCTGCCCGCGTCGATGCTCCGGGCCGGGTTGGTCGACGTCGGCTACTCGGGCCTGCTCGGCCGGATGGGCGGCGCGGAGGACCGGTGGGCGCCGCTGCTCCGGCGGGCCGCGCCGGCGCTGCTCGCGAACCGCTCGGTCACCGAGGACGACCTCGCCGAGTTCGACGCGCTCCTCGCTGATCCCGCGTTCCTCGACGTACCCCAGGTCACGGTGTCGGCGTGGGGCCGTCGCGCCTGACGGCCCCACGCCGTCAGGCGCTCAGATACCGCAGCACCGCCAGCACCCGGCGGTGGTCGTGCGGGCTGGCGGACAGGTCCAGCTTGGTGAAGATGCTGGTGCAGTGCTTCTCCACGGTCCGCTCCGCGATGAACAGCCGCTGCGCGATCGCCTGGTTCGTCCGCCCCTCGGCCATCAGCGCGAGCACCGCGCGTTCCCGCTCGGTCAGCCGGCTGTCGCTGTCGTCCCGCCGCCGCACCAGCAACCGGCTCACCACCTCCGGGTCGAACGCCGAACCGCCCGCACCGACCCGGCGGATCGCCGCGGCGAACTCGACCAGGTCGGACACCCGGTCCTTCAACAGGTAGCCGACCCCGTCCGCGCCCGCGTCCAACAACTCGGCCGCGTAGCTCACCCGGACGTACTGCGACAGCACCAACACCCCCGTCTCCGGGTACAGCCGGCGCAACGACACCGCGGCCCGCAGTCCTTCGTCCGTGTGCGTCGGCGGCATGCGGATGTCCACGACGGCCGCGTCGGGCCGGTGCTCGTCGACCGCCGCCATCAACGCCGGCGCGTCCTCCACCGCCGCCACGACGTCGAACCCGGCCTCGGCGAGCAGCCTGGTCAACCCCTCGCGCAGCAACGTCGAGTCCTCCGCGATCACGACCCGCACGGGAGCACCACCCGCACGCTCGTGCCCTCTGACTCCGCACTGACCACCCGCATCGTCCCCCCGTTCGCTTCCACCCGTTCACCCAGACCGCGCAACCCCGAGCCCTGCTCCGGATCCGCTCCACCGCACCCGTCGTCGTCCACCCGCACCACCAGCCTGCCGCCACCACCGGTGATCACGACTTTCGTGCGGGTCGCGTCGGCGTGCTTCGTGACGTTCGCCAACGCCTCGGCCACCACGTAGTACGCCGTCGTCTCCACCAGCGGCGGCACGGGGTCGGGCAGGTCGAGGGTCAGGTCCACCCTGGGCTCGGCCAACGCCGTCAGCTCGCGCACCGCCCCGTGCAGGCCCCGTTCGGCGAGCACCGGCGGGTGGATGCCGTGGCACACCGCGCGCACGTCGTCGATGGTCGCCAGCACCGCCTGCTTGGCCTCGGCCACGAGCACCCGCCCGCGTTCCGGCGGCACGGTCTCCGCCAGCCCCAACGTCATCGCCACGGACAGCAACCGCTGCTGGACGCCGTCGTGCAGGTCCCGCTCCAGCCGGCGGCGCTCGTCCTCGGCCGCGCGCAACACCTTCGCCCGCGACTCGCCCAGCTGCCGGACCTTCGCGCGCAGCTCGGCGGTGAGCCGTTCGTTCTCCAGCGCCAGGCCGACGGCGGCACAAGCGGCGTCCACGAGTTCCAGGTCCAGCACCGGGTCGTGCAGCAGCACGGCGACCGGCACACCGCCCCGGTCCACCCTGGTGTGCGCGGAATCCAGCGCCACCGGGTGTCCGTCCGCGTCCACGTACTCCTCCTGCTCGGCGACCCAGTACGCGACGCGCAGGCCCGGGTCGTGCAGCGTCGCGGCCAACGCCTCGCGCACCCCCGCCGGCCGGCTGTCACCGCTGAGCCGCACCACCAGGTCGGCCAGCGCGCCGCGGTCCATCCGGCGGCGCATCAGCCCGGCGAGGTAGGCGAACGGGATGCCGCTCAACGCCAGGACCAGCACCACGGCGGGCGGGTTGAGGCCCGCGCGCTCGACCGGCTCCCACACGACGAACACGATGATCGCCACCGCGGTCGCGCCGAGCATCGACGTGAGGGTCCGGCGCTGCGCCATGCTGCTGCACCGCCAGCGGTACGACTGGAGCGCCAGCATCACGCCACCGATCACAGCCGTCATGGGCGTCTCGGCGGCGACGACCGCGGCGCCCCAAGGCTCGCCCTCGTACTCGAACGCCACGTTCAGCAGGACGCTCTCGCCGTACCCGGCGGCCACGACCAGCCGCCGCGGCAGCGTGCGCAGCCTGCCCGTCGGGAACGCCACCAGCGCGTGGCCGAGCACCGCGGGCCAGGCGTTCGCCGCCAGCATCGGCAGGAACGACGACTGGTCGCGGACCAGGTAGTTGAGCTCCCAGCCGATCCCGACGAGCACGAACAGCACCCCGGTCCGGTTGCGCGGCTGCACCCGGCGGCTGATCACCCCCGCGATCACGTAGACCGCGCTCACCGCGGACAGCAACATGCGCCCAAGGTAGCCGTCCGGCGGTCGGCTCAGCGCCGGCGCAGTCCCCCGACGATCACCCGGGCCAGCACACCCGGACGCGTGAGCGAGGACGGCGGGTCGATCAGTCCGATCGTGCGGGCGAACGCGCCGGCGACCACGGGATCGTGCGCGGCGACGCGGTGCAGCCGGGCGACGTACCGGTTGAGCACCCTGGTGGACGGCGTGCGCCGGCCGTCGATCTCCGGCAGCGCCAGGTCCGCGACCGCGTTCAGCTGCCACGCCGGGTCCGTGATCCCGGCCGCGGCGCGGAAGAACTTGAGGGCCAGGTCGTGCTCGCCGTCCCGCAGGCACCGCCGCAACGCCTCGGCCTCCAGCGCCGCGACGGTCATGCCCTGGCCGTAGATCGGGTTGAAGCTGCACAGCGCGTCACCGAAGACGAGCAGACCCGGCGGGAACCGCCGCAGCCGCTCGTAGCGACGGCGCAGGCTGGCCGGGAACCGGTGCGAGCGGAACGGGCCGAGCGGTTCGGCGGTGACGATGGCGTCGTGCACGTCGGGCGGCGCGGCCCGTTCGACGAAGGCGGCGTAGGCGGCCTCGTCGGTCGGCGGGTGGTCGCCCGCCATGCCGACGACGGTGACCATCCACCGGTCGTCCTCCTGCGCGGCGAACGCCAACCCGGACGGCCGGCCGGGCACCGGGCCGACCAGCACGAGCTTGTCCCGGAACGGTTCCACCAGCCGCACCAGTCGGCTGACGTACATCATGTCCACGTCGATCCGGTCCTCGTCGGGCGTGTCGAACCCCATGGCCGTCAACCACGCCCGCGCACGCCCGTAACGCCCCATCGCGTCCACCACGAGGTCGGCCTCCAGCACGCCGTCCGCGCCGTCGAGGACGACCCGCACCCCGGTCACGCGTCCGCGGTCGACGATCGGCCCGGCCACGTCGCACCCCGGCACGATCCGCACACCGGGGTGGTTCGCGACCCGAGCCCGGACCGCGCCCTCCAGCATCGGCCGGGTCGCCTGGATGTCCGACGCGCCGGTCACCACGCGCGCCAACTCGTGGCCGGACAACACGAATCGGGCCTCGTCGAGGAAGCCCACCCGCTGCGCGCCTGCCGCCACCAGGTCGTTCGTCAGGCCGGGGAACATCTGGTCGAGCACCTGCGCACCGCGCCGCAGGATGGTGTGGAAGTGCCTGTCCTGCGGCACACCGCGGCGGTGGCCCACGTCCGCCGGCAACGCGTCCCGCTCGACCACGGTGACCCGGTCGTACACCCCGGCCAACGCCCGCGCCGCCAGCAACCCGCCCATGCTCGCGCCCAGCACCACCGCATGCGTCATCCGACCACTGTGGCAGTGATCGTCAGCCGATGGCACCTCCTGTCGCGCGTCCGGCGGTGCGTCCCCGTGCCCGAACGCCGAAGTGGCCCCACCCGGATCGCGGGTGGGGCCACTCGGTGGTGCAGCGGTCTCAAGCTCCAGCCGACCGGAACGTCAGGCGACCGGAACGTCAGGCGACTGCTAGGTCAGGCGACTAGAACGTCAGGCGCCACGCGTCGATGTAGCCGCTGTCCTGGCTGTAGACGTCCTGCACCTTCAGCCGCCACGTGCCGTTGGCGACCTCCGACGAGGCGTTCACCGTGTAGGTGGTGACCACGTTGGGGGTGCTCGAACTGCTCGCGCTCTTCATCCGGTACGTGGAGCCGTCGGGCGCGACCAGGTCGATCACCACGTCACCGCTCCACGAGTGCTTGATGTCCACGCCCACCTTCAGGGTGGACGGCGCGTTGCCCGCGATGCCGCTGACGGTCACGTTGCTGTAGACGGCCGCGCCGGCGTCGGGAATGGTCACGTCCGCCAGGTTCTCGAACACCTTCCCGACCGGCGGCTGCGTGCCGCCGAGGTCGGCCGCCGCCTGGTTGATGGCCGCGGCGAACGTGCTGACCTCGGTGTAGACGCCCGGGTTGTCCGGCCGCGCGCACCCGTTGCCGTGGCTGACGATGCCGACCTGGATCCACGCGCCGTTGTTGTCGCGGCGGAACATCGGGCCGCCCGAGTCGCCCTGGCAGGTGTCGACGCCGCCGGCGAGCTTGCCCGCGCACAACTCGGCCGCCGGGATCAGGTCCGCGTAGTACGGGTCCGAGTTCTTGCACGTGGTGTCGTCGATGTAGTCGACGTTCGCCTTGAGCAGGTAGCGGGACTGGCCGCCGCCCTCGCGGGTGGCGCCCCAACCGGCCACGGTGAACACGCCGGTGTTGTAGGCCGTGGTGGTCGCGATCGGCAGCAGCGCCGCGCCGGAGATCGGGCTGGCCAGCTTGATCAGCGCCCAGTCACCGCCGGTGGAGGTGCCGTAGGTGGGAGCCCGGTGCACGTAGGTGGACGTGCGGGTGGTCCTGGAGGTGTCCTGGAGGTCCACCACGCCGTAGGTGGCGGTGATGGACGTGTTGTTGCCGGTGCGGGTGACGCAGTGCGCCGCCGTCAGCACCAGCTGCTCGGTCAGCATCGCGCCGCCGCAGCCCATCGACAACCGGACCATCCACGGGAACTCGCCCTTGGCCGCCTGGGTGCCGCCGACGACCATCGGGGTGGGGGTGCCGGTGTCCGGCGGTGGCGGCGCGGCGATCGCCTGGCCCCCGAAAGCGGCCAGGGTGGCGGCGATGCCCACGGCCAGGGCTAGCGTCCGTCTAGCGTTGTAGCGCACGGTGATCCTTCCCGCGCCCGGCCGGGTCGTGCTCGCAGGGTGGCCGGACGTCGAGATCGCAGGGGGAGATCCAGCCGGCCCCTCAGCCGGCGACTCATCGTGCGCGGCGGACGACCTGCTCACAACCCGACGATCGACGGGAGTTCTTCCGGTGCGGTCACAGGTCGGCACGCGCTTCTACCGGGCTTGACGCGTCCGCTGGACCGTGGGCGGCGCGCTACCCGATGGTGGAGGCGATGACCGTCGGGTCGGCCGCGCCGAGGAAGAAGATGCCCTTGTAGCCGGGTGTCTCGAAGCCGGCGCTGGGGTTGCGCCGCAGGGTGGAGGACTCCACCGCCATCGTGCCGGTGCGGTCGTTGCTGACGAAGAACACCGCGCCGCCGCCCTCGTTGGCCTTGTTGTCCTCCACGACACTTCCGGCGATCCGGACCGTGAAGGTGTTGCCGTCGGCGTAGATGGCGCCGCCGCTGCCGCCGCCGGGGGTGCCGGGACGGGCGGGGTTGGCACCGCGGCCCACAGCGGAGTTGTTGCGCAGCAGGCTGTTCAGCACCACCCAGGACACGCCGATGCTGCTCACCGCGCCGCCGTTCGCGCACGTGCCCCCGTCGAAGGTGCTGCCGACCACGAACACCGGCTCGTTCGCCGACTGGCTGAGCACGCGCATCCCCGCGCCGCCGAGGTCCGGTCCGTTCTGGTCGCACCTGTTGCGCAGGAACGCGGAGTTCACCACCTTCACCCGCCCGCCGCGCACGAAGACCGCGCCGCCGCCCTCCGCCGCACCGGCCGAGTTGCCGTCCGCCAGCGTGATGTTCTGGATGGTCAGTCGCGGGTGGTCCTGGTCCTGGCAGTGGGACGTGGTGATGCCCAGCAGCGCGTCGCACGTGTTCTGGTAGAGGACGCGGCGCTGACCGGCTCCGCTGAGGGTGACCAGTCCCCCGCCGTCCAGCACGACCTCGGGCGACGCGTCGTTGCGGACCTGCGCGGTCGACGTCATGGTGACGGTCACCGGGTCCGGTCCGCAGTCGAACGTGATGATCCCGCCACCGGCCACCGCTGTCACCACGGCTTGGGACGTGCAGCTCGCGGGCGTGCCGTTGCCGATCACGCGGGTGGGGCGGGAGGTGTCCACGGCGGCGGCCTCGGGCGGCACGGGCGCTCCGCCGGTCGGGTTGCCCGCCGGTGGAGCGGTGGCCCGCGTGCGCGAGGACGGAGCGGTGGTGGGAACGGCGGTCGTGGTGGGAGCGGTGGTGGTCGAAGTGGTCGTGGTGCTCGGGGTGGAGGTGAGCGGTTCGGCGACCGGAGGCGACGTGCACCCCGCCGTCAGGAGGAGGACCACGACCAGCGCACCACGGAACATGCGCAGGACCCTAGCCGGTGCGGTCGGTGGCGGTGAACGCGTCGGCTTGACAGCCGGCGAGGTGTGAGTGACTAATTACACCTATGCCAGGAGCACCCGGCGAGCGCCGCCTCTCCACCGCCGAGGAACGCCGCGACACCGTCCTGCGGACCGCCCTGGGCGCGTTCGCCGCCCGCGGCTACTACGGCACCACCACCGGCGAGGTCGCCAAGTCCGCCGGCATCTCCCAGGCCTACGTCTACCGGCTCTTCCCGGACAAGGAGGCCCTGTTCCTGTCCGTGGTGGAGCACTGCTTCGCGCGGATCAGGGAAAGCCTCGCCGACGGTGTCGCAGGTGCCAAGGGCAGCACGCCGGAAGCGGTCCTCGACGCGATGGGCGACGCGTACGCGCGGTTGATCTCCGAGGAGAACACCCTGCTGCTGGTCCAGATGCACGCCCAGTGCGCGGCGGTCTCGGAACCGTCCGTGCGCGAGGTCGTCCAGCGCGGGTACGCCCGGACGGTCGAGTACGTGCGGGGCGTGTCCGGCGGCAGCGAAGCCGAGGTGCAGGACTTCTTCGCCAAGGGCATGTTGTGCCACCTGGTGGTGGCGGTGGACGCGGACCGGGTCGACGCGCCCTGGGCCCGGACGCTGTCGGCAGGCATCCGCCACTACTGAACGGCCCGCCGCCCTCGAGAAGGCCGCTGCCGGGGCGGCCACTTCCCTACTCGTAGACCGTTGCCGCGCGCATCGCGTCCCGAACGACCTCCCAGCCGTTCCACGGGACCGGGACGCTGCGGTCGGCGTAGTAGCCCTCGCAGTCGTCCAGCCAGGAGGCCAACGCCGTCAGGTAGTCCGGAAGCGTGCGGTTCTCCCAGTTCACGGGCGCCCCTTCCGACCAGTCCACCCGCAACTCCCGGACCGTCCCCACCAATCGCTCCTTGTGCCGTACCGCCGATGCCGAGGGACAACCGGGGACACCGCAGTCCTCGTCGGGGTCCGCGTCCTCGTCGGTCATGCCGTGCTCGAACTCGTAGTGGAAGCACACGTAGTGCATCCGCTCGAACGTCTCGTAGTGGTCCCGGCTCAGCCGCACGGGCCGACCACACCGCCGGCATGCCGGGTCACTGGTGCTCTCATCGGACACCGGCAGATCATCGCAGGTCGCGGCGCGCCGTTCAGCTCGATTGCGCCCGGACCCGTTGACGCGCGGCCCGGCCGATCTCTACGTTCGAGAGCGCCGCCGCCTCGTCAACGTCGTCGAGGAAAGGGCTTTCCCGTGACACTGAGTCGACGTGGTTTCCTGGTGGCAGGCGGCGCGGGACTGGCCGCGCTCGGCACGCCCCGGCTCGCCGAGGCGGCCACCTGGGAGACCGTCATCAACGGTTCGTTCGCGAACTACGGCACGCTGGAATCGGCCTGGAACTACCGCTACCCGTGGGGTTCCGACCACAACGGCACGGCACGCATGTACGCGAGCCCGACCGACCACAACCACGTCTACCTCGAAGGGTCGACGCTCGTCCTCAAGGCGACCCGGATCAACTGGAACGAGGGCAACAGCTCGGCGGACCCGTACCTGCCGATCCGCTACCACTCCGGCGCGGTGCACGCCAAGCAGCACGTGCTGGTCGACGACCAGTTCCCGAACTGGGAGGTCCGGGGCGAGTTCCAGGCGCCGTCGGCGCGCGGCACGTGGCCCGCGTTCTGGCTCACCGGCGCCAACTCGTGGCCGCCGGAGAGCGACATCCTGGAGTACAAGGGTGACGCCCGGAACTGGTTCAACACCTACAAGAACGCCTCCGGCGGGTGGTCGAACACCATCCGGTCGGTGTCGAGCCCCGGCTCGTGGCACACCTACCGGGCGTGGATCGCGAAGGTCAGCGCCACGGACGTGGACATCCACTACTACCTCGACGGCACGTGGGTCGGCCAGCACCGGGGCGCGAACTTCGTCGGCAAACCCATGTGGATCATCATCAACCTCCAGATGGAGGGTTCGTCCGGCTCGTCCGGCCCGACCTCGGACACGCTCTACCGGGCGCGCAACGTCTACGTCGGTCGCACCCGCGCGTAGCCACTCGGCCGCCGCGCCGCGTCCTACCCCGGTTTGACAGGACGCGGCCCGCACCGCCACAGTGGTTCCACTAATCAGTTAGTGGAAGGGTGGAAGGTGATCGAGTTCCGGATCGACCGCCGGTCCGGTGTGTCCACCTACCTGCAACTCGTGCACCAGGTGAAACAGGCACTCCGGCTCGGGGTGCTCGGCGTCGGCGACCGGCTCCCCACCGCCAAGGATGTGGTGGCGCAGACGGGCATCAACCCGAACACCGTGCTCAAGGCGTACCGCGAGCTGGAGCGCGAGGGACTGGTCGAGCCCCGGCCGGGGCTGGGCACGTTCGTGCGCCGTTCCCTGGCGACGCCGGGAGTGGCCGAGGACTCGCCGTTGCGCGGCGACCTGCTGGAGTGGATGGACCGCGCCCGCGAGCTCGGCATGGGCCGGGACGACGTCGAGGCGTTGTTCCGCTCCGTTCTGGACAAGCGCTTCTGATCCGTCTTTTCGTCAAACGTGGGGGGTAGTGGGTGTTGGACGTTGGGTTCGCCGTGCGCGCGAACGGCCTGGGTGTGCGGTACCGGCGCGGTTGGGCGCTGCGCGACTGCACGTTCGAGCTGGCGCCCGGCACGGTGACCGCGCTGGTCGGGGCGAACGGCGCGGGCAAGAGCACGTTGCTGCGGCTCGCCGCCGGGTTGCAGCGGCCGACCGAGGGTGTGGTCGAGGTGGGCGGCGAGGTCGGGTTCGTCGCGCAGGAGAAACCGCTGTACCGCGCCTTCACGGTGGCCGAGATGCTGCGCTTCGGTCGGTCCACCAACGCTTCCTGGGACCAGGAGTACGCCGAACAGCTCGTCGGCGAGGCCCGGTTGTCGTCGGACGCCAAGGTCGGCAGCCTGTCCGGCGGGCACCGCGCCCGGCTCGCGCTGGCGCTCGCGCTGGCCCGTCGGCCGCAGGTGCTGTTGCTCGACGAGCCACTGTCCGAAATGGACCCCGTGGCGCGGGAGACGACCACGCGGGCACTCATGGTCGCGGTCGCCGAGACCGGGCTGACCGTGGTGCTGTCGTCACACGTGCTGGCCGAACTGGAGGGTGTGTGCGACCACCTGCTGCTGCTCGACCAGGGCGGCGTGCGGCTGGCGGGTGACGTGGACGAACTGGTCGAGGGTCACCGCGTGGTGGTCGCGGCCCGTGGTGCGGACTTCGGCGACCACGAGGTGGTGACGTCACGGGAGGGCGAGCGCCAGATCACCGCGTTGCTGCGGCTGGTCGGTCCACCGGACTTGCCCGAGGCGAGCGCACCCGCGTTGAACGAGCTCGTCGTGGGGTACCTGCGAGCCGGGGAGGCGGCGTGATCTGGGTCGCCTGGCGGCAGCAGCGCGCCGTCCTGCTCTCCTTGGCCGCGTACGCCGCGGTCTTGATCGCGGTGCTGGTCTACCTCCACGTCCGACTGGTGCTGGCGTCCGACGTCGGAGTCACCCTCGACTGTTGGCCCAACGGTCCCGGCAGCATATGCGCGGTCAACGACCACTACTGGGACCTGCGCGGGAAGCTGCAGTTCTGGCACGACTCCACTCACGCCGCGACTCTCGGCTTCGCCGTGCTGGCCGGCGCCTTCGTCGGGGCGCCGATGATCGCGCGGGAATGGGAACAGCGCACGCACCTGCTGGTGCAGGGCCAGTCGATCGGCCTCCGGCGGTGGTTCGCCACCCGCCTCGCGGTGGTCTTGGCGGCGACGGTGGCCGGCGCGGCGCTGCTCGGTGGTGCCCAGTGGTGGGCAGCGGAGGCCCGGCCCGATCCGCTGGAGACGTGGAAACGCCTGCAGCCCACGTACTTCGAGGTGCAGCCCGTGGCGCTGATCGGCTACACGCTGTTCGCGGTGGCGCTCGGCATCACGGCCGGGTTGGTGCTGCGGCGCAGCCTGCCGGCGATGGCGGTGACGCTCCTCGGCGTGGTGGGCGCGGTGTACGCGGTGCGGACCTTCGCGCGCCCGGACTACATGACCCCGGTGGTGTCCGTCGGTTCGTTCGCGGGCTCCAACGGCCGTCCCACCGATCCCGGTCGGTGGAGCCTCGCCTCCGGGTGGGGTGACCGGGACGGCCGCTTCATCGAGGACCGCTCGGTGACGCAGGAAGTCATCGGGCTTTGCAACGGTCGGCCAGGGTCGGGCAGTCCTGACACCTTCCAGCGGTGCTTGGCGGAACACGGGATCGTCGGGCCGGCGAACCTGGTGCACCCCGGTGACCGGTTCTGGCCGTTCCAGTTCATCGAGTTCGGCTTGTTCGCGGCGGCGGCGTGCCTGTTGATCACGCTGTCGCTGTGGTGGCTGCGCAAGCGATCCGTCTGACGCGACTGAGGTAGACCCGGTCCGGCACGCGCCGGGCCGGGTCTCGTTCGCATGCGTGGCACAGCCATGTCCACCTTCCACTAAGTAACTAGTGGAATAACTAAGGAGCGTTCCCCCGTGTTGCGACGAAGTCCCGTCCGGAGTTCGCGGTCGGTCCGGATCGGCGTGGGTGTCGCGGTGGTCGCGGTCCTGCTGCACGTGGTGCAGGCACACGTGTGGCCCTTGGAGCGCTGGTACATGTACGACCTGGACATCTACCGGCAGGGCGGCCGTGCGGTGCTCGACGGCGGTTCGCTCTACGCGGACCGGTTCAACGGGCAGCCGTTCACCAACACGCCGT
The DNA here is from genome assembly GCF_000716595.1 of Saccharothrix sp. NRRL B-16314. Taxonomy (GTDB): domain Bacteria; phylum Actinomycetota; class Actinomycetes; order Mycobacteriales; family Pseudonocardiaceae; genus Actinosynnema. Next base: position 135,766 of record NZ_JNXC01000014.1, on the reverse strand, counting down.
TCAGCGCGCTGTTGTTCGCGGGCTTGGCATTGCTGTCCATGGAGGCAGCTCGGGTGGTGATGACCGTCTTGACGGTGGCCTCGTTAGGGGTGGCGGTGTGGCGCGCGGGGCTGCTGTCGGGGCTGCTGTCGGGGCGGCGCACGACCGGTTCGGCGCTCGCGGCGTTCCCGGCAGTCGCGGTGTGCGCGGTGTTCGCGGTGGGCCTGTGGTCCGAGCCGGTGCAGTCGAGCTTGGCGTACGGCCAGGTCAACGTGGTGCTGATGGCGTTGGTGCTGCTGGACTTCTCGTTGCCGGACCGGCACCGGGGGAAGGGCGTGGCGATCGGGCTGGCCGCCGCGGTGAAGCTCACGCCCGGCCTGTTCGCGGTGTACCTGCTGCTGACGGGCCGGGTCCGGGCCGCCGCCGTGGCCGGTGGCACGATGCTCGCGACGGTCGGGCTCGGGTTCGCCCTGGCGCCGGTGGAGTCCGCGGACTACTGGGGCGGCGTGTTCCTGCAGTCGTCGCGGATCGGCGGGGACGTCTACTACTTCGGCAACCAGTCGCTGCGGGGCTTGCTGGGACGTCTGACCTCCCCCGAGGAGTGGGTCTTCACGGTGTGCCTGCCGGTTGTCGTCGTGGTGGTGGCGTTCCTGGGGATGCGGGCAGCGGTGCGGCTGCACCGGGTGGGCGACGAGTTGGGCGCGGTGCTGACGTGCGCGTTGACCGCGTTGCTGGTCTCGCCGCTCTCGTGGCACCACCACTGGGTGTGGTGCGTTCCGCTGCTGGTGCACTCACGGCGCTGGGCGGTGGCCGTGCTGTTCACGGCGTGGCCGTTGCCGAACGACGCGTTCCCGTTGCCGCAAGGGCTGCTGCCGTCGTTCGAGAACCTGTATGTGCTCGCCGGCCTGGCCGGATTGGGCCTCGTGGTGGCGAAAACGACCCGGAACCGGCGCGGGCCGGACCCGCGACCCACTCGTGCCTCCCAGCCGCCCACCTCCCTGCTGTTCACCGGTGAACCGGCGCAGCAGCCGCCGGGCTCGGTCCGCCGGCGTTGATCCTGTCCCCGTACGGGCGGACGCGGTCCTGGCGTTCTCGTTCGACCGGGCACTGGCGGACGCTGCTGCCGATCACGCTCACCGCGCTGGTCACCGATGGCGCCGGTGTTGCGGCGGATGCCGGGACGAAGATCCGCCCGGCACTACGTGGTGGCGGTCGGGCTGGTGTGCGCGCTGCCGGCGGGCTGGTCGAGGAACGGGATCAGCTGCTCCTCCTCGTAGGCCAGGTGTGCCTCCAGCTCGCCGATCAACCGGTCCACGTCCGCGCGCAGGGTCGACGCGTCGTTGCGGTCGAGGGTCTGCTGGAGCTGCGACATCAGGTCCGAGATCCGCTCGTGCTCCTCACCGATGCGGTCGAGGGTCGGCGCGAGCTCCGGGTACCGGTCCCGCAGCACCGGGAACATGCCGCTGTCCTCGGCCGTGTGGTGGAACTTCAAGCCGTGGCACGCGGTCAGGCAGTTGACCTTCAACTGCGCGCCCAGCACCGGCTTGGACGAGGCCACCTCCCGGCGGATGGTGGCGAACTCGCGGCGGAACGCGTCGTGCACCAGCTTGAGGGCGGTGCCGATGCTGGACGCGTTCGGCGGGCCGCCCCCGATCCGGGTCAGCGCCACCACCGGGATCTGCCGCGTGGTCTTGGCCTGGTACGCGGCCCAGCCCGGATCGCTCTCCACCGCCCGCGCCCACAGCTCGTCCCGTTCCGGGCCGTCGAGGACGGTGGCCTGGGCGTCGTACGTGAACACGCCGTCCTCGACCTGGACCACGGGGTTCGCCACGAGGTTGTGGAACCAGTCCGGGTGGCGGGGCGCGCCGCCGGCCGAGCCGATGACGAGGATGCGGTCACCGTCGGGCCGGTAGCCGACCGGGTTGGTGTGCCGGGTGCCGGTCTTGGCGCCCGTGGTGGTCAACAGGACGAGCCTGCCTCCCTCGAAAGGCCCGCCGACCCGGCCCGCGTTGGCCCGGAACTCCTCGATCACCTGTCGGTTGAAATCCATCTGCGGTTCGTCTCCTTGATTTCGGGCATGACCGAGTCACCACGGGTGAATGACGCCGTGGTTTTTCGGTGAAGGTTTTGTGGAGGCGCGCGGGCAGAGCAGTCCCGTGTGGAGACCGCTGTGTGCGCGCGTGAAAGCGACAGTGCGCTCGATGGCGCGCTCGATGGTGCGGAGCAGGGTCCGGGTGCGTCGCGCGTGGTGCGCGGAAACCTCAGGAACCCCTGCGTGCGGCGGGCCTCTGGCCCACCCGGCGGTCAAACCTTGGCCGGGTGACTCTCTCGCTCTTGGCCCATGGCCGACCCGGCAGTCACAGGTGGGAGCTTATCCCGGGAATGCACCGAGAGGCAACTTCCCTTTTCGTGCGACCATCGACCACGTGTCCCGACTTCTTTTCCTGCTGCTGTTCGCCGTATCCGCGTGCGGAACGTCCCAGCCGGTTCCACCACCGCCGCCGTCCCCTTCCGCGGAGGCCTGCCCTGCCGGCGTGGAGTTCGCCGTGAAGGGCACCGAGGCGGCCACGGGGCTGCGGGTGATGACGCTGGAGGCGACCAACTGCGGCACCGAGGACCTGGAGCTGAACGGCATCCCCTCGGTCACGGTGCTGGACGCCGAGCGGACGCCGCTGCCCGTCACGGTCCGGCAGGGAGCGGCGTGGATCTCGGCGGTGGAGGCGTTCGACGCCGCGCCGCAGCCGGTCGTCGTGCGGCCCGGCGAGTCGGCGGTGACGGGACTGTTGTGGCGCAACACCTACACGGACATCTCCGCGCCGCCCGTGGTCGGCGAGCACCTGGAGATCGCCGTCGCCGCCGGGCGGCCCGCGCAGGTGTTCACGCCCGTCGACGCGGACGGCAACCACCTCACCATCGACCTCGGCAGCACCGGCAAGCTGGGCGTGCGCCCGTGGACCGCCGCCACACCCTGACCGCACCACCCGACTCGCCGCACGACCGCAACGCATGGCCTCGGCTAGGCGCGCATCACCGTGGAGATGGGGATGCGCGCCGCGCGCAATGCCGGCACCAGACCGCCGAGGATGCCGGCCGCCAGTCCCGCGATCACACCGGCGACGCCCGCCTGCCACGGGAACGCCACGCCTTCCAGCGACGGGAAGCGCGACCCGAACAGCATCAGGGCCAGCTTCAGCCCCACCACGCCCGCGCCGATCGCCAACGCCGCGGTCAGCAGACCGGTCAGCAACGTCTCCGCCAGCACGATGCCCGCCAACAACAACCGCGGTGTGCCCACCGCCCGCCGCAGCGCGAACTCCTCGATGCGCTCGCCCACGGTCGCCAGGCCGACGTTGAGGATGCCCGCCACGCCGATCAGCAGCACGAGTGCCGCCATGCCGAGGAAGATCCAGCGGATCAGCGCCAGCTCACGGGACATCGCCTTCAGCGTCTCCACGGTGTTCACGTGGATCCGGTCCCCGGGGATGCCCGCGGCGATCAGCCTGGCCCGCAGCGTGTGCTCCACCTCGGCCGCGTTCGGCGTCATCAGCACCTGGAGGCCGGGGCCGGAATTGCTGTCGCCGACGCTGGTCACCGGCATCCAGTTCATCAGCTCGTCGATCCGGACGTACGCGGCGGGCTGGTAGCCGCCGTCGTCCACCACGCCGATGATCTGCGGTGTCGGGTTCGCGGTCGCGCCGTCGACCCGCATCTCCGCCGGCACGTGGTACCGCGTGAAGGCTTTCGCCGCGTGCTCGTTGAGGACGAGCCTCGGCGCCAGCGACGGCTCGCCGCCGAAGTCGAGCCACTGCCCCTGGGACGCGCGGAACGGCCGGAACTGGCGGATGTCGCCGGTCAGCCCGACGAGGTTCAGCTCGACCGCCTGACCTTGCGGCGCACCTGCGTCGCCGGTGTTCACGGGGTAGCACCCGGACTCGTCGCACCTCATCGAGGGACCGCCGTAGCCGGGCTGGTCGATCGGCCCGCCGCCCTTGTTGATCGGCATCACGCCGGGCTCGCCGATGATCGCCCGGGTGCCGGCCATGGCCACCGCGTCGGTCCGTCCCTCCAGCACCTCCAGCGCCACCGGGACGGTCTGCCCCTCCGGCGACAGGTACATCTGCCGGGTGCCGTCGATGCCCTGCTCCAGCTCGACGTCCGCGAGCATGGCCCGGTTCGCGATCTCCGCGCCGGCCTGCACCACGACCACCGCGAGCACGCCGAGGAACAGGCTGACCATGGACAGGAACGTGCGCAGCTTGCGGGCCCGGATGCCCTGGCCGCCGATGATCAGCGACGCGCGCAGCCGGCCGGACAGCCTCATCACGCGACCACCCGCTGCCCGGTCGGGCGGAGCAGCCCGTCGGACAGGTGCAGCACCCGCCCCATCTTCGCCGCGTGGTCGTGGTCGTGGGTGACCAGCACCAGACCGCAGCCCAGGTCCGTGGTCTCGCGCAGCACCTCCACCACGAGGTTGCCGGTGTCGGTGTCGAGCGCGCCGGTCGGTTCGTCGGCCAGCAGGATCCGGGGCTCGCGCACGAGCGCGCGGGCGATCGCCACGCGTTGCTGCTCACCGCCGGACAGCCGCGGCGGCTTGTGCTTGGCCAGGTGGCCGATGCCGACGCGTTCCAGCGCCGCCATGACCTTGGCCTTGCGCTTGCGGCGGGGCAGCCAGCCCTGGCCGTTGACCAGGGCCATGGCCACGTTCTGCGCCGCGGTCAGGTGCTTGAGCAGGAAGAAGCGCTGGAACACGAAGCCGAACTCCGCGCTGCGCAACGCCGCCGCCTTGCGTTCGGGGATCTTCGTGATGTCCCGCTCCCCCAACAGGTACTGGCCGCCGTCGGGCCGGTCGAACAGGCCGATCAGGCTCAGCAGCGTGCTCTTGCCCGAGCCGGAACGGCCCAGGATGGCGACGCTGTCGCCGGGGTTCACGGTCAGGTCGACGCCCGCGAGGATGGTGCGCGGCTCGTCCTGGCCCTTGAGGGTCTTGGTGACGCCGGTGAGGTGGATCAGCGGCGGCTGGGAGACCGGCGGTAGTGGCGGTGACGGCGTCAGGAAGGGCGACGTGGTCACTTCGACCCCGTCTCGGGGCTGCCCTGGCCGTCCGGCGCGGGCGGGAGGTTGGGCCCCGGCACGGCCAGCGTCTCCTCGCCGGTCAAGCCCGCCTTGATCTCCACCACCTTGCCGTCGGTGAGGCCGAGTTCGACGTCCTTGGTCTGCTTCGCGCCGTCCGGCCCGACCACGTCGACCTTGCCCTTGCCCTGACCGCCCGCGACCGCCTCGACCGGCACGACCAACGCGTTCTGCGCGCTCGCCGTGACGAGTTCCAGGGTGGCCGCGGCGCCGTTGATCAGCTTCACGTCGGCGGGCGCGGTGCACACCAGGCGCAGACCGGTCGGCTCGGACGAGTTGCGCGGCTCCTGAGGCGGCTGGGGCACGCGCGGTGCGGGCGTGTCGGCGCCGGTGGGCTGCTCCTCCGGCTCGGGCTCGGCGGGCGGTGGCGCGGGGACCGTGCCCACCGGGAGGGCCGCGATCGTGCCGAGCAGGGTGCACGGGAACGGGCCGGGCCCGTTCTTGATCTGCGCCTGCACGGCGCCGGTCGCGGCGTCGGTGATCTGGTACGCCTGCTCGCCGTCGATGTCCGCGACGATGCCGTAGCCCGCGAACTTCGCCGATGCGATCGGCATGCCCGCGGTGACCGTGGAGCGGTCGTCCACCAGGCGCCCGCCGAACGTGGAACCGGCGGGCACGTCGACGTTGGTGGGCTTGCCCTCCGACCAGATCGACGCGATCCGGGTCGGCTTGGTCGGCGTGCCCGTGGGCTCCACCACGTCCCAGTAGCGGACCTGGCCCGCGATCGGCGACACGATCCCGAACATCGGGTTCATGGTGACCTTGCCGGTCAGGCTGACCTTGTTGGACAGGTCCTGCCTGGTCGGGGTGGCCGTGGTCTGCACGGTGCCGCGTGGCGCCAGCTCAGGGTTGAGCGGCTCCTCCGCTCCGGTCGACGTGCAGGCTGCCGCGGTGAGCACCACCGCGGCAAGTCCGCACACGCGGACGAAGGCATTTCTGGACACCGGTCCCCCCAAAGCGAATCCCCTATCCGGTCTCGCCAACTTACCCGTATGACGCCGGGGGGACTGGCGGGGTTGCGTGCCGGGGGGAAACCGGTGTCCAGGCCTTCGCCGGGATCAGGGAACGGCGTGCAGGTGGCCGTCCGCGCCGGCCAGGCAGCGGGCGGAGCCGGTGCCCGCGTTGACGAATTCGGTGACGCACCGGCCGAGCTCGTCGTGGCCCGCGGCGTTCGGGTGGAACGACTGCTGGGCCATGTGGATGCCGATGGCGTCGAGGCCACCGGACACCAGCGCGTACGGGTCGACGGTCAGCCGCCGCTGCCACTCGCCCGCCGAGCTGTCGCCCTTGCTGCACGCCTCGCGGTTCTCCGTGGCGCGGGAGAAGTCGAGGAACTTCGCGCCGCTCCTGGTCGCCACGCCGCGCAGCGCCTCGGACAGCTGCGGGACGGCGACCGTGCGGCCGTAGCCGGCGTCGGCCAGGCGCAGCGGGCAGCCCTGCGGGCCGTGCAGGTAGCGGTCCATCTTCTCGGTGACCGGTGAGGCGTAGGAGGTGAGGATCAGCTGGTAGGCCGAGTCGGTGTAGCCGGCCTGGGCCATCGCGGAGCGGACGTCGCGCAGCGCGCCCTCCACCTTGGGCGCCATCGCGGTGAGGCGGCCGGGCCACTCGCGTTCCAGCTTGGAGCGGCAGCTTGAGCCGAACGGGTTCACCCACGCGGCCACGCAGTCGACCATGGTGTCGGCGAAGCGCACGTCGTCGTTCGCCCCGACCTGCACGACGACCGCCGTGACCCGGTGCTGCCGGGCGACTTCGATCAGCCTGCGGGCCTGGGAACCCTCGGTGTAGTGGACGGTGTCGGCCAACGACACGTTCGCCGAGTCCGCGCCCGAGCAGGCCAGGTTGATCGTGCGGTCGGCGAGCTGGGTGCGGTGGATCAGGGCGCGGGTGGAGCGGTGGCACCAGTTGCCGTTCTCGCCTTCGGTGCCCGGCTCGTAGTACCCGGCGCCCTCACCGGAGATCGCGCTGTCGCCCAGCGACACCACGGCGGTCGGCCGGTCGTCCACGGCGGCGGCCGTGGTCGGGACGGTGAGCAGCGACGTGCCGGCGAGCAGGAGGGCGCCCACCGCGGCGCCAAGCGTTTTCCGTGACACCGCGGACCTCCAAGGGGTGAACCCGGTCGACCGAACGTCATCCGACCGTAGGGCTCCCGCAACACCGCGGACAACGTCCGATCGGCTGCTTCCCCCGCACCTTCGGGTGTCCGCAGATGGGGGCGGTCCACAAAGGAATGGGCGGTCCCCGGCCGGTCACGCCCAGGCGGTCAACTGCTCCCCACAGGCCCGCGCCACCTCTTCCTCACCGGCCTCACCGGCCTTGCCCGCCAGACGGCCGAGCGGCTGCACGTCGACGTTCACGCGGTGGTCGTCGACGATCTCCGACACCTTCTGCACCACCCACTCCGCACCGGCGCGACCGTCGGCGAACATCCGGGCGAGGTGGTTGAACGACTGCGCGGCAGCGGCCACGTCCGCCGCCGGGATCGACGCGCCGCAGTCGGCCAACGCGCCCTCCAGCACGTCGCGCACCTCACCGGTGTCCCGGCCGCCGAGCCCGGCCAACGTCCGCAGGTCGTCGCCGTCCTCGCCCGCCGCCAGCCAGTGCGCGGCCCAGCCGGGCGCTTCCTCGGCGTGGACCGCGTCCAAGGCCGTCCAGAGCGCTACCTGTCTCGGCGTGGGGATGTCGGGCATGCGGTCATCCTGCGGTGTGAGGGCAGCCAAGTCGAACGCAGTGGACGGCACCGGCGGCGACCCCTGTCGACAGGTCGCCGCCGGCACCGGCGCTCAACGCAGGCGCTTGATCTCGCCGCGGGTGCGGTAGAACGAGCCGCCCGCCGACGTGACCACCTCGCTGACCAGGTATCGGGCGCCGGGCACGCGGATGTTCTTCGGGAACTGCACGCCCCACGAGCGGTCGTACCCGTCCGAGACGACGTGCACCCTGATCCGACCTCCCTCCTGCACGCACTCCACGACGACGCCGTCGCCGGGGGCGACGTGCGAGACGACCTCGACCTCGGCGGTCGCCTCGACGCGGTCGATGGCCCCGGCCTTGATGTCCTGCCGCTGCGGGAGCTGCCCCTGCTCGGCCGCGCGAACGGCGGCCGGGCTGGCGTCGAGGCAGGCGAGCGAACCGTCCGTCGTCACCAGGTAGAGCCGCTCGTCGCGGTACTGCATGGAGAACGCGGAACCGCACCCGGTGGCGAGCTTCCACAGCCTCGTCCCGTCGGCGGCGAAGCAGTACACCGAGGACTGGTTGTCGCCCGCGAAGACGAACTCGCCGTCGGGTGACGTCGCGCAGGAGAACACGGCCGCGTCGCAGCGGTAGTCGCCCGTCTTGCGCCCGTCCGCCTTGGCGAACCGGTGCACCCACCCCCGACTGGTGCCCGCGAAGACCTCCGTGCGCTCCTGCCAGCCGAACAGCACCTCTCCGACGGTGTCGGCGTGCCACGCGCGGTGGCCGCGGCCCGTGTAGTGGGTGACGCCGCGGGAATGACCGTGGAAGACGCCGTCCGCCGAGCAGCGGACCATCCAGGCGCTGTCACCGGTGGCCGGGCACGACCACTGGAACTCGTCCTCGTGGTCCACCACCGTCACCCGGCCCTGCCGGTCGGACACGCCGAGCACGCCGTCGTGGATGTCGAGCCAGTAGATGTCGACGTCCTCGGCGATCTCGTAGGCCACCCGGGGCACCTTGGCGCCGAGGTCGTACACCTGGCCGTCGTCGCACCCCGCGTAGATCCAGAAGTCGTCGGCCACGATGCACTTGACGGCGTCCGGCAACCCGAACCGCCCGGTGACCCGGCCGTCGTGGGTGAGCGTGTAGACGTCACCCTTCTCGTTGCCGACCCAGGCCTGGTCCTCGCCGATGAAGATCCCGAACGCCGGTGCGCCGGAGGCGAACCGCCACAGCACCGGCGCCTGGTGGGCGGTCGAGCGGGTGCTGACGATCTGCCGCCGGCTCACCGCGCGGCGCTGGCGCATCCCCTTGACCGCCGGGGCGTACCCCCGGCGGACCTTCTCGCCGATCTTCTTCTCGGCCGCCTTGAGCGCCTTGGCGTGGTCGGCGAAGCTCGCGCTCCTGACCTGCCCCTGTTCCCCGATGCGCCCGTAGGTGATGGTGACCTCGGTGCCGGCGACCCGCACTTCGTAGAACTTGTGCGCGCCACCGCCCGCCTCGGACAGCTCCAGGTACGTCGTGGCAGACATGCGTTCGCTTCCCCCTTCACGTGATCTGCGTGCACGGTAGCGAGCCACACCGACAATTCCGGCGCACACCCCGCTACCAGCGGTTCCGCGGTGTCAGCCGGGAGGCGTGGGCGCCGTGGAGAGGGCTTGGAACCCGGCGTAGCGACCACCAAGGCGCAGCAGTTCGTCGTGGCCGCCCTCCTCCGCGATCCGGCCGCCGTCGAGGAAGACGACGCGGTCGGCGCGCCGGACCGTCCGCATCCGGTGCGCCACCATCACCACCGTCCGGCCCGCCATCAGCCGCTCGATCCCCTCGTGGACGGCCGCCTCGTTCACCGGGTCCAGCGCGGAGGTCACCTCGTCCAGCAGCACGACGGGCGCGTCCTTCAGCAGCGCCCGTGCGATCGAGACGCGCTGGCGCTCACCGCCCGAGAGCAGCGCGCCGCCCTCGCCGACGTCCGCCGCCCACCCGCCGGGCAACCGCTCGACCACCTCGTCCAACCGTGCCGCGGTCGCCGCCGCCCGCACCTCGGCATCGCTCGCGCCGGGACGGCCGAGGCGCACGTTCTCCTCGATCGTGCCGTCGAAGAGGTAGACGTCCTGGAACACGAAGGCGATCCGCGCCATCAACACGTCGGCGTCGATCGAGCGCACGTCCACACCGCCCATGCGCACCGCACCCGCGTCCACGTCGTAGAACCGCGCGATCAACTGGAGCAACGTGCTCTTGCCCGCACCCGACGGTCCGACTACGGCCAGCCGCTGCCCCTCCGGCACGGACAGCGAGACGCCGCCGATCACCGTGCGGTCGCCGTGCCGGAAGGTGACGGCGTCGAACTCCAGGTCGTGGCCGTCGGGCCGGACCGGTTCACGAGCCGCCGGCAGCGGCTCGGTGCGCAACACCGCGTCGAGCCTCGCCAGCTCGGACCGCGCGCCGCGCAGCTTGCCGCCGATGTCCGACAGGGACAGCAGCGGATCAGCGCAGCGGGCGGCCAGCACCAGGATCGTCAGGACCTCCGCCGCACCGACGTCCCCGCCGAGCGCGAGGTACGCGCCCAGGGCCAGCAACCCGGTGAACACCGCCTGCACCGCGAGCGTCGAGCCCACCGCGCCGGGCAGTGCCGACAGCAGGGAACGGCGGGACGCGCGCTGGACTTCGCGCAGCGAGTCGTCCAGCAACCGGAAGCGCTCGGCGGTCCGGCCACCGGCCCGCAGCACCGGCTGCGCCTGGAGGTATTCGACGACCCGCCCGGAGGCGTCGTGGTCGCGTTCGGCGCGCTCCGCGTCGGTGGCGGCCGTCGAGCGTCCCGTCCAGCGCTGGATCGCCACGATGACCGGTGCGGCGACCAGCGCGGCCAGCCCCAGCTGCCAGTTGACGGCGAGCATCACGCCGACGATCGTCAGCGGTGTCACGCAGGCGAAGACGAAGGGCGCCAACAGGTGCGCGATCACGCCCATCGCCTGGAGGACGCCCTGACTGGCCAGGACGGACACCTCTCCGACGCGGCGCGCGTCGTACCAGCCGATGGGCAGGCGGGCGAGGTGGTCGCCGAGTCGGTAGTACATGCCGTGCAACAACGTGGTCCCGGCGCGGAAGCCGGACAGGTCACCGAGGTACCGCAGCACCGCGTAGACCGCGACCGCGGCCCCGAACGCGATCAGCCAGGGCCAAGCGTCCGCGGGGGTGCTGCCGAACAGCGCGGGCAGCACGGGAACCAGCAGGGCGTAGGACAAGCCCTCGGCCACCGCCGTCGTCGTCATCAGGGCCACGGTGCGGCGAACGGGCCTGGAGCACTCGTGCCCCAGCACGCGAAGCAGCATCCGGATCATCGGAGCCCACCCCCTTCGGCGATCTCGTCGGCCGTCGCCGAACGGTGTGCTTGCCAGAACGCGGCGAACTTCCCTTGGCGTGCCAACAGGTCGGCGGGCTTACCGCGCTCCACGATCGACCCGTTCTCCAGCACCACGACGGTGTCCGCGTCGGCGACGGTCTCCAGCCGGTGCGCGATGACCAGGATCGTCCGGTCACCCGCCAGCGTCGCCAACGCCCGGCGCACCGCCTGTTCCGTCTGCGGGTCGGCGAAGGCGGTCGCCTCGTCCAGCACCAGGACGGGCGCGTCGGCCAGCAGGGCGCGGGCGAGCGAGATCCGCTGCGCCTCGCCGCCGGACAGCCCGGCGTCCTCGCCGATCACGGTGTCGTACCCGCGCGGGAGCTCGAGGATCCGCTCGTGGACGTTCGCCAGTCGGGCGGCGCGGACCACGTCGTCGAGGTCGGCGTCCGGCACCGCCAGCGCGATGTTGTCGGCGACCGACGCCCGCAGCAACGAGGTGTCCTGGAAGACGAAGGACACCATCCGGTAGAGCTCGCGGCTGCCCAGCTCGCGCAGGTCGACGCCGCCTAGGAGGACCGCGCCGCGGGTCGGGTCGAAGAACCGCGGCAACAACTGGACCAGCGTGGACTTCCCGCTGCCCGACGGCCCGACGATCGCGGTGACCGTCCCCGGTTCGAGCACCAGGTCGATCCCGCGCAGCACCTCGTGATCGGCTTCGTAGCCGAACCGGACGTCACGCAGTTCCACCCGGTGTCCCCGCGGTGCGACCGGGTGTTCGGGTTCGGGCAGCGCCGGAACCGCCAGCACGTCCCGGATCCGGCCGGCCGCGCGTCGTGCGACCTGCAGGTCGTCGAACCCGTGGCCGAGGGCCGCGACCGGAGCGGTCAGGCCCAGTCCGAGCAGCAGGAAGGGCAGCAGGTCGGCCGGGGCCAGCCCACCGGTCGTGATCAGCGCCGCACCGCCGGTCAGCACGACCAGCAGGACGAACGGCGGCGACAGCGCGACCTGCATCCCCGCGGCGATCCCGGAGAGCCCGCGCACCATCCGGTAGAAGATGCGGACGAAGTCGTCGACGGCCGTGACGAACCGGCGGTGGGCGCGCTCACCGCCGCCGAACGCCTTCACCACCGAGATGCCCCGGACGAACTCGACCACCGAACTCGCGATCCGCCCCATGGCCACGTCGAACTCCTCCTGCTCGCGCAGCCGGGTCGGCGTCATCATCAGGGGCACCAGCGCCACCGCCAGCGCCACCGGGATCAACGTGATCAGCGTGAGCCGCCAGTCGACGGTGAACAGGTAGATCAACGAGACCAGCGGCACCACGAACGCCGAGACGAGTTCGCCGGGGGCGTGGGCGATGAACGGGTGCACCGCACTCACGTCCTCCCCCACGACCTTCGCCAGCTCGCCCGTCCTGCGGCGGGAGAACCACCCGATCGGCACCCGTCCCAGTCGTGCGGCCAGTTGTCGGCGGAACGACAGCTGGACCCGGTCGTCGAGCGCGTGCCCGATCCCGGACGACGCGGCCGTGAACACCAGCCGGACGAACAGCCCGACCGCGCCCACGATCACGACGGACCAGACGTGGTTCCGGTCGACGGTGCCGGGCGACAGCAGGGCACGGCCCAGTTCGACCACCGCCAGCAACGGCGCCAGACCGGCGAGGGCGCCGATCACCTGGAGGACGACGACGGCGGCGAAGGTCCACCGGTAGGGGCGCAGCAGTCCGGTCAGGCTCTGCCCCTCCGCGTCGACCGCGGTCATGTCCACGCCGCCTTCGGCACCGTCACCGCGAGGTGGTCGCCGAGGAACTCGGTGATCGCGGTCCGGGCGGCCTTCGCCTGCGACACCACGCCCGGCATGCTGAGGAACGCGTGCGTCGCCCCGGGGTGCTCGGTGAGCCGCGCGGGCGTCCCTGCTTCGAGCAGCCGTTCGGCGTAACGGCGGCCGTGGTCGGCCAACGGGTCGACGGTCGGCACCACCACGAGCGCCGGTGCCAGTCCGTTCAGGTCGTCGGCGTGCAGCGGCGACAGCGCGCGGGGGTCCGTCCCGGGCGGAACGGCCAACCGCTGCAACAGCCGCATCCGGGCGACGGTCAAGGTCGGGCTGTCCGCGTGCCGGGTCGTCGAGTCGTGGTCGAACCCCGCTTCGGTCAAGTCCACGACGGGGTTGACCAGCACCTGCGCCGCCAGCGCCGGACCGTGCTCCCTCGCCCGGATCGCGACCAGCGCGGTGATCAACGCGCCGGTGCTCTCGCCGAAAACGGCGGTGCGTGCCGGATCGACACGCCAGTCCGCGGCGTTCGACACCACGTGCCGCAGCACGTCCCAGGCGTCGTCGACGGCCGGCGGCAGCGAGGTGCCCGGGTCGAGGAGGCGGTGCTCGACCGAGACGACGACCGCGCGCAACCGTGCGGCGAGGTGGCTGTTCACCCAGTCGCACTGCGCCGCCGTGCCGACGAACCCACCGCCGTGCACGTGGAGCACGAGCGGCCCGCTGCCGTGGTCCGACGACGGCCGGTACACCCGGACCGGCACCACCCGGTCGGGCAGCGCCACGTCCTGCCACCCGATCGAGACGCCGCGGTCCGGAAAACCGGTGATCAGCCGCGCAGAACGGGACCCCTGCCTGCGGTTCACCGCTTCGCGGAAGGTCACCAGCTCCTCGCCGGTCATCGCCGCCCAGTCCGGCTCCTTCTGCACGGCACTCAGCAGCCGGATCCCCAACGGCGGCCGTTCGCCCATGTCGTCCATGTCCCCCCTCGGCACAATTTCGCTACGATTGGTATCGATACCGATCGTAGCGCAACTCGCTATCGTGGTGCCATGACCCGACGACCCACCTCCGCGAGACCACCCGGCCGCCCGCGTGCCGGCATCGACGCCGTGGTCTTCGCCGCGACGTTGAGAACGGTCCACGAACTGGGCTACACGGGCGCGACGATGGATCGCATCGCGGCGGCGGCGGGGGTGGCGAAGACGACGATCTACCGGCGGTGGCCGTCGAAGGGCGCGCTGGTCGCGGACTGCCTCATCGACGCGTTGGGCCCGGTGCCGTTGCAGGGCGTCGACCGGCGGGAGGACGTCCTGTCAGGCATTTACTGGATCGCGGAGAAGATCGGCGAACCCGGTGTCGGCGCGGCGTTCGCGGGTTTGTTCGTCGACGGCGTCAGCGATCCGGGCCTGCGCGAGATCCTGTCCAGCCGGGTGCAGGACCCCTACCGGCTCGCGCTCCAAGAGGCGCTCGGCGAGCCGGAGCACCGGGTGCTGCTGCTCATCGACACCGTCGTCGGAACCCTGCTGCACCGGATGGGCATGACCGGCGAGCCGATGGTCGACGCCGACGTCACCGCACTGGCCGACATGGTCCTGCGCCACTTCGTGGACTCGTAGCGCCTATCCGTCGTGCCGGCGGCGCACCATCTCGTTGATCCAGACGGGCGCGAACGGGGACGTGCAGTTCGGCGGGGTCGGGTAGTCCTTGAGCACCTCAAGGCGCTCACCGATGGCGATGGCCCGTGCGCGGTGCTCGGCGTGCTCGATCCCGATCTGGGCCAGGCAGTGGTTCATCGCCCACTGGAGGCGGTCCGGTGCGTCGCGCATCTCCGCCTCGATGACGTCGAGCAGCCCCGCGAGGTTAAGGCCTTCGGGCTTCTTGGCCACGCGCTCGGTGGTCAACGCCCAGCCCGCGCTCGCGACGACCGCGTCCGGGTCGGCTGTCCAGGCCACGCGCAGCTCTTCGGCGTGCGGGCTCTTCTTCACCACGTAGTTCACAAGCCAGTCGTGCACCTTGGGAACGCGCGCCTCACGCAGCATGGTGTCCAACTCGTCCCGTTCGAACGCCTTCGGGCGGCAGACCAGGATCGCCAACAGCCTCGCCGCCGTGTCTGCGGTCTCCCACAGCCGACGCGAGAGCTCCTGCTGCGTCTTCAGCCGCTTCGCCAGCTCGCGCAGCCTGCCGAGGTTCACGCCGTGGTCGTCACCGTGCTTCTCGTTCACCGCACGCATCTTCGGGTCCTCGAGCGCGGCCAACTCGGCCATCACCTCGGCCACCGCCACCTCAGCCACTTCAGCCTCCCTCGTGGACACCCAGGCCGTATTCATACCTCAAGCCGGTATCCAGGCCGTGGCGCGCTTTCCGTAAGGGATAGTTCCGGGCATGGCGCCTTCGCAACCCGGACGACAGGTACAGGCTGACGGCCTGCCGGCGGCGGACGCGGTGCGGCGGTTGGTGACACGCGGTCGGCACGCGACGTTCCCGCTCGCCGTGTCGAGCCGGGCGGAGCTGTCGGCAGCGGCCGAGACGCTGCGCACCGCGTTGGCGTCGGACGACCTGCACGTCATCGCCTCGCCCGGCGCCGGGTCCGCCCGGACGCCTTCGCTCACGGTCCTGCGGCTGGTCGACAGAGCCGAAATCCACCGTCTGCACGACCGGCTCCAGGCGCTGGTGGCCGAGTTCCGCGAGCTGGCCCACCGGCTCGCCGCGCCGTTCCAACTGCACGTCGAGCCGGCCTGCGTGCGGGGCGACCCGTATCCGGATGAGCTCGATGTCGACGGTGAGGCGTGGTCGCTGTACGTCCACGGCGAGCACTGCCTGTTCACCAGCGCGGACAGCGGCACGGAGATCGAAGTGCACACCGACTGCCCCGACCTGATCGACCCGTGGTTCCTCCTCCGCTACGCCGAATCGGCGGACCGCTACCCGGACATCCGGGCCGCCTGCGTCGAGGGCTTCCACGACATCAGCCGCATGCTCACCGTCGCCGCCATCCCCCTCGCCCCGAACCCGACCGCGCGTCCGGACGCGTGTCCGGACGAGGACGCGCCTGCGGGCGGAAATCCGGGTGCGACGGGCAGTGCCGGTGACCTAACCTCGTGACCGTGATGCAGCACCTGTACTTCCTCTGAGGGACGACGCCTCCACCGGTACCGCGAGCCGCGATACCGGAGTTCGTCCTTCCTGCTCATCACACTCCCGTCGGAGGCAGTCCTCCATGTCGTCCCACCTTTCGCCTGCCCTCGTGCGCACGGCGCACGTTCGCGTGTCCGGCGTCCACCTCTCCTTCGGCGGACGGCCCGTGCTCGCCGGTGTCGACCTCGTCGCCGCCGCCGGTGACCGGGTCGCGATCGTCGGTGAGAACGGTCGCGGCAAGACCACCCTGCTCCGGGTGCTCACCGGCGACCTGCCCGTCGACCACGGCGAAGTGCACCGCGCGGGCTCGGTCGGTGTCGCCGACCAGCAGCTCCCCCTCGGGCCCGCCGACACCGTCGGCGCGCTGGTCGACCTCGAACTGGCCACGGTGCGTTGTGCTTTGGCAAGCCTGGAAAACGCCGCCGACGCGCTCACCGACGGCCGTCCCGGCGCAGCCGACGCCTACGCCGCCGCGCTCGCGGAGGCCGAAGCCCTCGACGCGTGGGACGCCGACCGGCGGGTCGAGGTCTCGCTGGCGGCGCTGAACGCCGTCGACGACCGCACCCGCCCGCTCGGCACCCTCTCGGTCGGGCAGCGCCACCGGGTGCGGCTGGCCTGCCTGCTCGGCGCCGGCCACCCGGTGCTGCTGCTCGACGAGCCGACCAACCACCTCGACGCGGGCGGGCTCGACCACCTCACCGAGCGCCTGCGTGCCCACCGGGGCGTGGTCGTGCTGGTCAGCCACGACCGCGCGCTGCTCGCGGACGTGGCCACCGCGGTGGTCGACCTCGACCCGTCCAGCGACGGCCGGCCACGGGTGTACGGCGGCGGCTACACCGCCTACGTCGAGGCACGCCGGGCCGAACGCGCCCGATGGGAAGCGCTGCACGCCGAGCAGGTCGCCGAGCAGCAGCGCCTGGCCGACGACCTGTCGGCGGCGCAGAACCGCCTGCGCGACAACTGGCGGCCGGCGAAAGGGCACGGCAAGCACACCCGTGCCACTCGTGCCCCCGGCCTGGTCCGGGCCGTGCACCGACGCCAGGAGGAGCTGGGCGCGCACGTCGTGACGATCCCGCCACCGCCGACCCGGTTCGCCATGCCCGAACTGCCCGAGCACCGGGGTGCGACCCTGCTGGAGGCCACCGCCGTGACCGTGGCCGAGAGGCTGGCGCGCCCGGTGGACCTCGCGCTGGACTCCGGTGACCGGCTGGTGGTCACCGGACCCAACGGCGCGGGAAAGTCGACCCTGCTCGCGGTGCTGGCCGGTGATCTGGAGCCCGGCACCGGCGCGGTCACCCGGGCCCGATCGGTGCGGGTCCGGCGGTTGGGTCAGGAGTCGGACCTGGCGGGCCACCGCACGGCGGCGGAACTGTACGACGAACAGCTCCACCGGTCGGGCGCGCCAAGGCCACGACTCGACGAGTTGGGCCTGCTGGACGGGTACGACCGGAACCGATCGGTGGCCGAGCTGTCCGTCGGCGCCCGGCGGCGGCTGGACCTGGCCCTGGTGCTCGCCACCCGGCCGCACGTCCTGCTGCTGGACGAGCCGACCAACCACCTGTCGGCCGCGCTGGTGGACGAGCTGACCGCCGCACTCGACTCCACCCCGGCCGCGGTGGTGATCGCCACGCACGACCGGCAGTTGTTGCACGACACGAAGTCCTGGCCGCACCTGGCTCTGTGAACCAGGGGCTTCACCAGTCCGGAACGGACGTCGCGGGGTGGAGAACCGCGATGTTGTCCGACGAGTGGGCCAACGCGCCGTTGCTCGCGTCCCCCAGGACGACGTGAACGCTCGCGGCTGCGGTGTGGAGCGTGATGTGCGGGCACCAGAAGCCGGAAACCCGACCCTCCCACGGGTAGTAGTGCAGTTGGACGTCGGTGATCGGAGCCTCGGACAGGGGTGCCCAGGTGTGGCTGCGGTCACCGACGCTCCAGATCGCATGAGCCGCTTCCCGGTTCATGTAGGCGTCCGGCATGGCGACGTTCCGCAGCCCGATCCCCTCCCGGTCCCCCGGCGGATCCCAGGTCAGCGAGAAGACCAGGCCCGACTCGGTCTCGAACTCCACGCCGTGGTCGACGGCGTCGAAGCCGGCGTGGCGCCAGGAGGGGTCCTCCCACTCCGCCTCGTCCTCGATGAACCGCGGGCCTCCGTCGACCAGATCGGGACGGAACTCCCCGCGCCGGAAGTCGATCGTGCAGTAGCGGACCGCTCCGATCCGGTGACCCACCAACCGCCTGACATGTCGACGTCGTTCCTCGACTTCGTCATCCGTGGCCGCCCACGACCACGGCTCCCGCTCACCCGACGTCTCCGCGCCCACCGCGCCATTCTGGTGCATCACAAGAACTCAGGTGCTCGCGTAGTACGAGTTCACCGCCGGTTGACCGGTGTAGTTGGGACCGGCTTGATCGTCAGCGCCGAGGTACCGGAACGGCAGGCTCGCCTGCCGTTGTCCGGCGCACGTGATGCGGCGACGACGGGCGTCGTAGTCGAACCCTGCCGACCGCAGCGGCCCGGTCAGCCGCCGGCTCAACGGGCGGCCCCGGTCGGACAGGACGGCGGCGAGGTCGAGGTTCGCCACCAGGAGGCCGTCGGCCTTGAGCCACGACGCGGCACGGGTGAGGACGTCCAGCTTGTCGCCGACGTAGTGCAGCCCGTGGACGCAGGTGATCAAGTCGTAGAAGCGTTGCGGGACAAGGGAACCCGCCGATGCCGTCACGAACTCCACGCCGGGGTGCGCGGGCCCGGCGAAGAAGTCGACGAGGTCGACACCGGTGATCCGCAGCCTCGGGTCGCCCACCAGGCGTGCGCACTCCAGCAACGCCTTGCCGGTGCCGCAGCACAGGTCCAGCCAGTCGAACGTCCCGGCTCCACCGGACAACCGGTCGGTGATCAGCCCGAGCACGTCGACGCCGAGTTCGCGACCGTACCCGTTCGAGCCGGTGAGCCCGCGTTCACGATTCATGGCGCAGTTCGCGACCACCGAGGAACGTTCCAACGCCTGGTCGTCCAGCAACCGAACCACCATCAACCCTTGGCTTCGCGAAAAGAGCCCCGATGGGCGATGAAGGGAAAGGGGAAACCGCTTCTTCCCACTCTCAACTTATAGCGCACAGGGGGGCTTGCGGCAAGGCCCGGTTCATGCCGCAGAATTCTGCGCCGTGGCCGTAACCTGCGAAAATAGGGGTAGCGAATGGTGTTCGTCGACCGACGACCGCACGAGGAGGAACCGGTGACGGACGTCGACGTGATCGTCGTGGGCGGCGGGCCGACCGGGCTGATGCTGGCCGGTGAACTGCGCCTGGCCGGGGTGCGACCGCTGGTGCTGGAACGGCGGTCGCGGATCCGGGAAACGCCGAAGGCCAACGGTCTCGGCGGCCAGATCCTGCAACTGCTGCACTACCGAGGCCTGCTCGACCGGTTCGAAGCGGCCTGCGCCGGTCCAGCCCACCCGGCGCCGCGCTACCCGTTCGGCGGCGTGCACCTGGACTTCTCGCACCTGGCGGAACCCCCGCTGCGCGGCCTGACGCTCCCGCAACCGGAACTGGAGCGCCTGCTCGACGAACGTGCCCGCGAACTCGACGCCGACGTCCGCCGCGGGCACGAAACGGTCGGCGTCAGCCAGGACGACGCCGCGGTGACCGCCGAGGTGCGCGGCCCGGACGGGACGTACCGGGTGACCGCCCGGTACCTGGTGGGCTGCGACGGCGCGCGCAGCCGGATCCGCGACCTGGCCGGCATCCCGTTCCCCGGCACCACGTACCCGGAAGTCAACCGGCTGGGCCAGGTCACCCTGCCCGATTCGGTGACCCGGCGGGACAACGGCGACGTCGACGTGCCGGGGCTCGGCACGATCCACGCGGGCGCCTTCACCCGGACCGATCGCGGCGTCTTCGGGTTCGGGTGGCTCACCCCCGACGTCGCCCTGATCTCCACCACCGAAGAAGAACCCACCGAGATCGACGACGACACGCCGATGACGCTGACCGAACTCCAGGACAGCATCCGCCACGTGCTCGGCGCGGACCTGCCGCTGGGGCAACCGATCCGGCTGTCGCGCTACCAGCTCCAGGCCCGACTCGCCGAGCGGTACCGCGACGGGCGGATCATGCTGGCCGGCGACGCGGCCCACCTGTTCCCCTCCACGGGCGTCGCCCTCAACGCGGGCATGCTCGACACGGTCGACCTCGCTTGGAAGCTGGCCGCCGACGTCAACGGCTGGGCGCCGGCCGACCTGCTGGACACCTACCACCAGGAACGCCACGCCGCCGGCGCGCGCACCCTGCTCCACACCCAAGCCCAAGTGGCGCTGAGGCGCGGTCAGGACGCAGCCGCCGACGCGCTCCGGGAGCTGTTCGTGGAGCTGGTCGCCGACGAGCAGGCGTCGTTCCGCGTGGCGTCCCTGATCGCCGGCACCGACATCCGCTACCCGCTGCCCGGCCCCGGCGGGCACCCGTTGACCGGCACCTTCGCCCCCGACCTCACCCTGCACACCGACCAGGGCACGACCAGCGTCGCGGAACTGATGCACCCCGCACGTCCCGTCCTCCTCGACCTCGCCGACCGACCGGACCTCCGCGAGGTCGCGCGGGGCTGGCAGCACCGGGTCGACGTCCACACCGGCAAGACCGACCACCGCCCGGCCGACGCCCTCCTGATCCGCCCGGACGCCCACATCGCCTGGGCCGCGACCACCGGTGAACCGACCGACACCGCCGCGTCCGCGTTGGGAGCAGCGCTCTCCCGCTGGTTCGGGGCACCGGAGAGCGCCTGACGCCGGCACCGACACCCGATACGGTCCGGGCAAGTCACCTCGTGGACGAGCCAGACGAGCCGGCGCCGACGTACGAGGACGTGGTGGAGCGGTTGCGCAACGCGTTCCCCGGCGTCCGGTCGCCCTGTCCGACGGCTACAGGACGGAGCGGCAAATCAACTCCGCACCCGACGCGCCAACGGGGACGACGGAATTCCGGACTCCGGAGTGGACGGTCGGGAAGGTCCGCGAGCCGAAGCCGAACTGCGCCGCTACAACGTGGAGGAGCGCGTGGTGGTGGCCGTCCACGAGGCCACCGGCGAGGTCGCCGGGTCGACCGCGGTGGTGCTGCTCCCCCACGGCCCCCGCACGTGCTACCAGGGCGACACAGCCGTGCTGGACCAGCACCGCGGCCATGGGCTGGGCGTGTCACTCAAAGGTGTGATGGCGCACTGGCTGGTGTCCGACCACCCCGACCTGGAACGCGTGGAGACCGTCACCAACGGAACTCGTCGTCGCGCACGACGTCGAAACCCTCATCGCCCGCCTCACGGGCTGACGGCTCAGCGCGCGATCAGCAGCGGCTCATCCGGGACGAGGTCGAGCTCGGCCACCCACTCCGCCACGACGGCCGGCTCCGGCCACACCGGACCGCGCAACCTGGCCAGCACGAACGGCGGTTCGGCGCTGTCGCTCTCCACCGCGACCGACCAGCCGCGCTCCTCGTCCCACAGCAGCGCGACGTCGCGGTCGGCGAACCCGGGCAGGTGACCGTCGAGCGCGAGGTAGGCGCCGAGGCAGGGGCCGTCCGCCTGCACGCACGAGCACTCGCCGGTGAACCCCAGCGCCCTCGTCACATCCGATACGTACGCGAGCAGTCCGCGCACGGCGTCGTCATCGAAATCCCAGTCCACCACGCACCACCGTCCCCACTCCCGTAGGCCCCGGAGCAGCACCGATCTGCCGGCGCGCTCCGGGGTAGCCCGATCGGGCGGGTTTGAAACACAGAAGACGGGACTTTTCGGAATTCAGGGGCGGGGGGTGCGAACCGCGACGCGGGCGGTGTCGTCGAGGTACCCGGCGGTGAACCCTCCGCTCACGGCTTCCGTCTCGGCCACCACGACCGTCACGTCGTCCAGCACGTCCGACTCGTAGTTCACCGCGCTGAACGGCACGTCCTCCATCAACAGCAACGACCCCGACAACGGGGTGATGTCACCGGTGCCGTGGATGTCCTCGACCCGCTTGAACTCGCGCGCCTGGGCCGGGTCGTCGAACTCGACCCAGGCGACGAACACGACGATGGTGCCACCCCGGTCATCACTGAGCGTGAACAACATCCGGTCGAGTGCGACACACGGCGTAGTCGCCAGCAGCTCCCGCACCTGCCCGAACGAATGCGGAACGCACTCGCCGTCCGACCGCGTCGCCTGGTCCACCACGCGCAGCCCCGTGTCGCTCCAGATGTCGTCCGGGTCGGGCACGCCCAGTCCCCCGGCGACGACCGCACCGGTCAGCGCCGCGGTCGCGATCAGCCCACCGCTGCCCACGAGCCGCCTCCTCCACCGCCGACCGGCACCCCTGCCCCACTGGTACCCGGTCCGACGGTAGTTCCCACCCGGCCGCGGCCGACAGGCCTAGAACGCCCGGATCACCGCGGCCATGTCCGCCGCGCCCTCGGACCGCTCGGCGGCGGTCGCGTAGAGGGAGTGGAGCACCCGCATGAGCCGGTCGTCGGCGCCGACCACGTCCAACGCGGACACGATCAGCTCGCTGTCCTTGACCGCGCCGTCGACGCCGAACGCGGGCGCGAAGTCGCCGTCGATCATCGCACGACCTTTGACCTGCGCATACGTGCTGTCGATCGCTCCTCCGGCGATGGCCTCCAGGAACGCGTCGGGACTCAGGCCGAGCCCGCGGGTCAACGTCACGGCCTGCGCGGTGGCCGCCGTGATCGAGAGCACCCACGAGTTCGCGGCCAGCTTGAGCCGCTGCCCGTCGCCCGGACGCTGGCCCGCCCACACCGTGCGGATGCCGATGGCGTCGAACACCGGCGCGACGGACGCGCGCAGCCCCTGGTGCCCGGCCGCGAGGACCGTCAGCTTGCCCTGCTCCGCCGGCGCGCGACTGCCCAGGACCGGCGCGTCCACGTGCGGCACGCCGTGCCGGGCGGCCAGTTCCGCGAGCCGTCGACCGCCTTCGAGGCCGACCGTGGCGCACTGCGCCCACACCGACCTGGCCTGCACCGCCGGCAGCGCCTCGGTCATCACCGCGCAGGTGGCGTCGGCGTCGAACAGCATGCTCAGCACGACGTCCGCTTCGGCGACCGCGGTCTTCGGGTCGTCAGCGACCACGGCCCCGTCCTCGGCCAACGGGCGCGACTTGGCCACGCTGCGGTTCCACACCACCACGTCGAACCCGGCCCGCAGCAGGCTCCGCGCCATGCCCGAACCCATCAACCCCGTGCCCAGCACCACGACGACCATGGGCAACAAGATCCCATCGCCGCACGGACGCCGCAGCGCGAGCGATCAGGAGGTCCGGTCGACCCTGGCGTGCAGCCGTTCGCGGATCTCCTCCGGGG
The DNA here is from genome assembly GCF_000716595.1 of Saccharothrix sp. NRRL B-16314. Classification (GTDB taxonomy): domain Bacteria; phylum Actinomycetota; class Actinomycetes; order Mycobacteriales; family Pseudonocardiaceae; genus Actinosynnema. The sequence continues at coordinate 112,386 of NZ_JNXC01000014.1, read as the reverse complement.
TGTAGGCCCGTCGCTTGCGCTCCGCGCGCGCGATCACCACCCCGGTCGCCGCGACACCCGCGACACCGGCCAGACCGAGCAGCTTCCACCAGCGCATCTGCCTAGGCTACCGGCATGGCGGGAACGAAGATCGGTCTGGACGAGGCGGTCGAACTCACCCGAACCGGCGACGTGTGGCTGTTCCGCGGCAGTTCGGTGGCCGACCGCGCGATCCGGGTCACGACGAACAGCCCGGTCAACCACGTGGGCATGACCGTGGCGGTGGAGGACCTGCCGCCGTTGATGTGGCACGCCGAGATGGGCCGCACGCTGCCGGACGTGTGGACCGGCACCCACCACCGCGGGGTGCAGCTGCACGACCTGCGCGACGCGGTGCTGGTCTGGGCGCGCAAGTACGGGCAGCGGGCGTGGCTGCGCCAGCTCGACCGGCCGACGACCCGTGCCGAGGACGACGCGGTGCTGAAGACGGTGGCGGTGCTGAACGGCACCCCGTTCCCGTCGACGGCGCGGCTCGCCACGCGGTGGTTGCGCGGCCGGCTGCCGAACCTGCGCAAGTCCTCCGACGCGACGCTGGAAACCGCGTACTGCGCCGAGGTGGTGGCCGTGACGTACGAGGCGATGGGGCTGCTGCCGGTGGGGCGCAGGGCGAACTGGTACGACCCCGGCCGGTTCTGGAGCGGTGACGAACTGGACCTCTCGGGCGGGGCGCGGCTGGGCGACGAGATCGCCGTGGAGATCCCGCTCTGAGAGCGCGTTCAGTTCCGTGAAAACAGGCGTGGCGAACGCCACGCAGCCCTACCATCCGCTCGTGATCAGACGTTCATGCGTGGCGTTGGTGGCGGTCCTGCTGGCCGGGTGCTCCGCCGAGGCGGACGTGCCGCAGCCGCAGCAGCCGACGAGCGGGCTGCTCGGTGCGCTCGCCGCCGTGCGGGCCACCGACGAGTCGACCGTGCTGGTGGAGTACGGCGACGTGGCGGCCGTCCGGGCGCTGGTGGAACGGGACGCCGAGCGGTTCCGCACGTTGCAGGGCTACGGGTACTCGGACGTCGCGCGCACCCGGGTCCTGCCCGAACTGGTCGGCTTCGACCCGGTCTCGGCGAACACCGCGCTGCGGGTGGGGCAGCCGCCGACGTGGGCGGCCGTGCTGCGGATGGACGTCGACGTGGCGGCGGTGGAGGCCAAGATCACCGCGCTGGGCGGCGAGCGCGCCGGCTCGGGTACCTGGAAGACCGCCGAGGACGGCGAGGTCGACCTCGACAACCCGTTGGCGCAGGCCGGTGTCGTGAGCGGGTTCCAGAACCTCCGGGTGGACGCGGGTTCGGTGGTGCACGCCCCCACCGGCGCGGCGTTGAAGTGGATCACCGAGCCCGCGGGCGACCGGTCGCTGGCGGCGGACCCGATGATCGGCGAGCTGGCCCGGTGCCTCGGCGACGTGTCGGTCGCGATGATCAGCAACCCGGCCGGTGGGCGGCCGGTGGCGGCGGGCGTGCGCACGACCCCGGCGGGCGAGGCCACCGAGGTCGTGTGCGTGCCGGACGAGAACCCCAACGCGGTCAAGGACGTGGTGCGGACGAACCTCGAAAGCCCCACGTGGTCGGAGGTTCTGGCCGGCGCGACGGTCGAGCAGCCCGCCGACCAGACCGGCGTGGTGCGGGTTCTCGCGCCGACCGCGCCGGGCGTCGGAGCCGGTCGGGTGCTGGTGGCGTTGCACCGCAACGACCTGCCGGCCCTCTTCAGCTGACCGCCGCCGCCCGGCCTGAACCCGATTCACGCCGGGCCATGCGGCGCAGCACTACCGGGGCCAGCGCGAACCCCACCACCGCCCACGCACCGAGCGCCACCACGGTTTCCAGGTGCCGCCAGCTGTCACCGATCTCGGCCACGGCCAACGCGTCCGGCAGCATCGCGGACCGGAGGCCGAGGCCGAGCCAGTACAGCGGGAACACCTGGCCGACCGCCTGCAACCACCCCGGCAGCGCGGTGATCGGGTAGAACACGCCCGACACCGCCACCAGGCCCATGATCGGCAGCATCACGAACCCGAGGCTCTGGGCGTTGCCGAACACCGCGCCGAGGATCGCCCCGATCGGCAGGGTGGCGAGCAGCCCGAGCAGCAGCACCCACGCCAACGTCACCCACGTCGACACCCGGCCCGGTTCCAGGCCGTCGAACACGAACACCGCCGGCAGCAGCATGAGCAGCAGCACGGCGACCGTCAGCCCCGCCTTGCCCAGCACCTTGCCGATCACGTACGCGAGCATGCCGTTCGGCGTCGCCTTCGCCCGCAGCAACGTGCCGTCCTCGCGGTCCATGGTCAGCGCCATCGCCAACCCCATCAGACCGGTGAACACGGCGTTCATCGCGAGGATGCCGGGCACCGACTGCGCGCCCAGCGAGAAGTCCACGCCGGGCAGCGGCCCGTCGCCGAACGCGTACATCACCACCAGGGCGACCACCGGCAGCCACAGCCAGCCGATCAGCTCGCCCGCGTTCGTCATGGTCTGCCCGAACTCGATCCGGCCGCGCCGCACACCGGCGCGCAAGGCCACCACACGGGGGTTCACGCGGTCACCTCCTCGGACTCGCGGACCAGCGCGAGGTAGACGTCTTCCAGGTCGGCGCGGCGCACCTCCAGGTCTTCCACGGCCTTGCCGTGCTCGGCGAACAGCTCCCGCACGTACCCGGTGGAATCGGCCGCGGACAGCACGTGCTCCTGGCCGTCGAGGCGGTACCGCACCTCGGCCTTGCCGGCAATCCGGGCGGCCAGCTCCGCCGCCGTGCCGTCGGCCACGACCCGGCCGGACACCAGGATCACGATGCGGTCGGCCAACTTCTCCGCTTCGGTCAGGTCGTGCGTGGTGAGCAGGATGGTGGTGCCGGTCAGGCGGCGCACCAGCTCGTGGAACTCCCGCCTGGCCTCGGGGTCGAAGCCGACCGTCGGCTCGTCCAGGAACAGCAGGTCCGGCCGCCCGACCAGGCCGACCGCCACGTCCAGCCGCCGCCGTTGACCGCCGGACAGGGTGCCGATCCGCTTGTGGGCGTGCTCCGCGAGGCCGACGACGTCGATCAGCTCGTCGGTGTCGAAGACCTGCTCCCGGTAGGGCTCGTAGAACGCGCTCAGGTAGGACAGCAGCTCGCGCACCCGCCACCGGCCGTGGTCGCGCCACGACTGCAGCACCACGCCCAGCCGCGCCCGCCACGCCTCGTCGCCCTCATCCGGGTCGACGCCGAGCACCCGCACGTCACCGCCCGACCGCTTGCGGAAGCCCTCCAGGATCTCGATGGTCGTCGTCTTGCCGGCGCCGTTGGGGCCGAGCAGCGCCACCACCTCGCCCTGCCCGACGGTCAGGTCGACGCCCTTCAGCACGTCCGTGGGGCCGTACCTCATGCGCAGGCCGCGCGTGTCCACAACCGACGGTTTTCGCTGGTTGTCGTTGGTTTGCATGCCTTCAACCGTATCGTTGAACCTCCTAGTTTAAGCTTTCCCCGACTTGCCGCAGCGCCCCGGCCGCCAACCTTCAAATTCCCGTTGAACCCAACTGCTCGTGTGGAGGACTTCCCGGTGGGTCTTCGCCCGGTGGATCTGGCCCGTGCCGCGGGCATCTCGGCCCAGCAGGTGCGCAACTACCTCGACGCCGGGGTGCTGCCGCCGGCCGAACGCTCCCCGGCGGGCTACCGGGTGTTCACCGAGCGGCACCGGCAGGCGTTGACGACGTACCGGGCGCTGGGACGTGGCTACGGGTGGGACGCCGCCAAGGCCATCATGCGTTCGCTCCACGCCGACGCGCCGGACGACGCGTTGGCCAGGGTGGACGCCGTGCACGCGGTGAAGCACGAGCAGCGCCTGGCGTTGCGGGCGACGGCGCAGGCGCTGGCGGCGGTGGCCGGGCACCCACCGGACACCGTGCCGCGCACCGGTCTGCGGGTCGGCGAGCTGGCGGCACGGCTGGGCGTGCGGGCGTCCGCGTTGCGTGTGTGGGAGGCCGCAGGTCTGCTCGTACCGCAACGCGACACCGACGGGCACCGCCGCTTCGGTCCGGCCGACGTCCGCGACGCGCGCCTGGTGGCCACCCTGCGGCAAGGTCGCTACCCGCTGCACACGATCAAGCCGATCATGCACGAGTTCCGCCGCTCGGGTGGCGCGGACGCGTTGCGGGCCGCCATCACCGCCCGGGAGGCCGAGCTGGGCAGGCAAGCGAGGGTGATGCTCGACGCCGCCGCCGCCCTGCACGGCTACCTGGAGGCGGACCGCTAGGACGTGGTCCCGGTGAGGGCGAACAGCTTGACGTTCGCGTTGGCCGAGAGCACGAGCGACGTGGCCTCGCGATTCGGGTCGAGTGGCACGGTCAGGTGCCAGATCCGGACCGTGCGGCCGTCCGCGGTGCCGTCCGTGCGGTGGCGGGTGGAGGCGGTGACGGCGGCGCGTTCCCCGAAGCGCGGGCCCGGTGCGGCCCAGTCGGTGACGGACAGGCGGGTCGTGGCCGTCGTCCCGTCGGCGTAGGTGGTGGTGATGTCGGTGCGCTGGTCGCCGTTGACCGCGGTGACCAGCACTTCCAACGCGCCGTAGCGCCCCGGCGTCAGGTGGAGGCGCTGGCCTCGGGCGGTGAGGAAGTTGCGGGTCGTGCCGGCGGTGGACGGCACGGCGTACGCGGCGTCGCCCACGGCTCGCACGCCGGCGGCGGGCAGTTGCTCGGCCGGGAAGCTCCAGCCCTTGCCGTCGAGGTTGCCCTGCTGCTTGGCGTCGGCGGTGGACGCGCCGTCCACGTCGTACTGGCCGTGCAGGTCCTGCGCGCACCACGTGCCGGACCGCGTGCACGCCGCCGGCAGGTTGGGCACCGGCTCGGTCGCCGTCGGCACGTGGTCGACGGGCAGGTCCGCGGTGCCCCAGGTGGTGTCGGGCGTGGAGGTGACGTCCACGACGAGCTCACCGCCTCCGGTGACGAAGTCCTCCGACAGCCACGACTTGCCGTGCGCCTGGCCGTTCAGCGTCGCACCGCGCACGTACACGTTCGACGGCGACGCGTCGGGCGCGCTGATCGTGATGGTCGGCGCGCCGTTCCGGTTGATCTTCGCGGCCGGGAACACCGGGCTGGACAGCAGCAGTTCCGCCCGGCTCGGCGTCTGCGGGTACACGCCGAGCGCGGCGAACACGTACCACGCCGACATGGTGCCGAGGTCGTCGTTGCCGGGCAGCCCGCTCGGACCCGTCCGGTACACGAGGGACGCCATGGCGCGCACGGTCTCCTGCGTCTTCCACGGCTGTCCCAGCGCGTTGTAGAGCCACGGGGTGTGGATGCCGGGCTCGTTGGTCGGGTCGTACCGCAGCCCGTCGCCGCCGGTCGCCCACGAGCCGTCCGGCTTGTGGAAGAACGCGTCCAACCGCTGCGCCGCCCGCTCGCGCCCGCCCATCGCCGCGGCGAGGCCGGACACGTCGTGCTGCACCATCCACGTGTAGGTCGAACTCGTGCCCTGCGCGAAACCGAGGTCCGACGACGGGCTGAACGGCCACGTCCACGTGCCGTCCGACATCCGCGCCTGCTGGTAGCCGCCGTCCGCCGCCGAGGGGTTGAACGTGTTGCGCCACCAGCTCGCCCGGGGCAGCAACGCGTCGCGCACGTCGGCGCGCCCGAGCCGGCCCGCCCAGTCGGCCAGGGCGAAGTCGGCGGTGGCGTCCTCCAGCGTTTCCGCCGCGCCGCCCCAGCAGTGGCACGTGTCCTGCGGCGCGTAGCCGAGGCGCAGGTACTCGGCCAGGTTCGGCCGCTGCCCCTCGCACTGGCCGGGGCACCCCTTGTCGGACAGGCCGTCCGGGTGCGGCACGGTGGCCTGGCGCACCAGCGACTCGAACGCCGACCGCACGTCGAAGTCCCGTGCCCCCATCGCGTGCATGCCCGCCAGCGCGGGCGCGGACGGGTCGCCGGTCATCACGTGCGTCGGCCCGTTGACGTGCACCCAGCGGTCCCACACGCCGCCGTTCTGGTTCGCCAGGTTGAGCAGCGACTGGGCGTAGTCGGAGGCGATCTTCGGTTCGAGCAGGGCCAGGAGCTGGGTGTGGGCGCGGTACTGGTCCCAGCCGGAGAAGTTGCCGTACTGGGCGCGCTGGCCCTGTTCCAGCCGGTGGACCCGGCGGTCGCTGCCGAGGTAGGTGCCGTCCACGTCGCTCGTCACGTTCGGCTGCAGGAACGAGTGGTAGAGCGCGGTGTAGAAGGTGGTGCGCTCCGCTTCCGTGCCTCCGGTGACCTCCACCGCGCGCAGTTGCCTCGCCCACTCGCGGCGGGCGTCGGCGGCGATGTCGTCCACGCTGTCGTGCGGCCGGATCTCGCGGTCCAGGTTGTGCCGCGCCGCCTCCGCGCTCGTGTACGAGATGCCGACCCGCACGCGCACGTCGTTGTCACCGGAAGGGTCGAAAGTGACGTAGCCGCCGGACCCGCGCCCCTGCCGCGCCGCGCCCGTCTCGTAGCCCTCGCCGCCGCTCGCGGTGGTGCCGCCGGGCTGGAGCGAGCCGTCGACCCACGTGCCGGTGCCCGCGAAGGCGCGGTCGAACGACGCGGTGAAGTACAGCCGGTAGTAGGTCTTCTTGTTGTTCCCGCCGCCGTTGGCCCTGCGGCCGCAGAACGCGCCGGTGAGCACGGACCCGGACACGGTGCGGGTGTCCGGGTCGATGGTGACCTCGGCGTCCTCGCTGCCGTTGAGCGAGTTGGAGACCCGGAACAGCAGGGCCGCGGGCCGGTCGCGCGGGAACGTGAAGTCGCCGACGCCGGCGCGCGTGGTCACGCTCAGGTCCGCCGACGCGCCCGACGCCAGTCCCACCCGGTAGCGGCCCGGCGTGGCCGACTCGTCGTCGTGGGTGAAGTCGGAGGCGAAGACCTGGTCGCGGACGTCGGCGGTGGGCGAACTCGTCACCTCGCCGACGAACGGCATGATCGGCACGTCACCGGCGGCGCCGGGGTGGCAGCCCGCGCCGTTGACGTGGGTGAGGCTGAACCCGCGCACCCTGGTGGTGTTGTAGGAGTACCCGTTGGCCGCGCCGGTGTTGGTCTGGTCGCCCGCGGTGCTGGTCGGGCTCCACGAGATCATCCCGAACGGCCGCACCGCGCCGGGGTAGGTGTTGCCGCCGCCCGCCGACCCGATCAGCGGGTCGACGTGCCCGACCGCGTCCCGTGGCGACGCCGTGGCCGGCACCTCCGGCGCGACCACCGGACCCACTGCCAGAACGATCGCCAACCCGGCCGTGACAACCCGCACCGCGTCCTCCACCTCTCGACTGCCCATGGTCTACCCAACCGGGCGGGCCGGTCGGAAGCTCCGACGCGCTTTCTGTCCACTGTTGTCATGGGCCGGGCGAGCGCGAAACCGCCTCCGCGTGATCGCTGCCGGCCGTCGCGCCCGCGCGGTACGGTGGCAGCACACCGCCTCCTTCACGTCGTCGTGATCATCGGAGGTAGCAGTTCATGAGATCCCTCATCCGCGTCGGCCACGTGCTGACGGCGGTCGCGTTCACCGCCTCGCTCGCGGTCGCCGCCCCTGCCGGCGCCGGAACGACCCCTCGGTGGTCGCCACGCGTGGACAACCCGTACGTCGGAGCGCGCGTCTACGCCAACCCGGACTGGTCCGTGCGTGCCGACGCCGAACCGGGCGGTCACGCCGTGTCCGACCAGCCGACCGGCGTGTGGCTCGACAACACCCTGTCCATCCAGGGCTGGAACGGCCGGTTGGGGCTGCGCGAGCACTTGGACGCGGCCTTGGGCCAGGACGCCGACGTGGTGCAGCTCGTGCTGCACAACCTGCCCGGCCGGGACTGCGGTCGCCTGTCGTCCAACGGCGACCTGGGGCCTGACGACCTGCCGCGGTACCGGCAGGAGTTCATCGACCCCATCGCCTCGATCGTGGCCGAACCGGCGTACCGGAACCTCCGGATCGTCACCGTCGTGGAGCCGAACGCGGTGGCGTTCCTGGTCACGCACGTGTCGCCGCGCCCTTCGGCCACGGCCGCGTGCGACCAGATCAAGGCGCGCGGGACCTACGTGGAGGGCATCGGGTACGCGCTGGCGAAGCTGGGCCGGATCGGGAACGTCTACAGCTACCTGGACATCGGCCACCACGGCACCCTCGGCTGGCGGGACAACCGCCTGGCCGCCCGGGACGTGCTGGTGAGCGCGGCGACGTTGGGTGGCAGCACGAAGGCGAACGTGCACGGCTTCATCGCCAACGTCGCCGACTACTCGGCGTTGCGCGAGGAGTTCCTCGTCAAGACGTCGGTCAACGGGACGTCGATCCTGCAGAGCAGGTGGGTCGACTGGAACGACTTCGTCGATGAACTGTCCTATGTGGATGGCTTCCGGCGCGAGCTGGTGGCCGTGGGCTTCGGCGAGAACGCCGGCGTGCTGATCGACACGTCCCGCAACGGCTGGGGCGGCCCGAACCGGCCGACCGCACCGGGCCCGGAGACCAGCGTCGACGCGTACGTCGACGGCGGCAGGCTCGACCGCCGACTGCTGATCTCCAACTGGTGCAACCAGACCGGCACGGGCCTCGGTGAACGGCCGGTCGCGGCGCCCGCGCCCGGCGTCGACGCGTACGTGTGGATGAAGCCGCCGGGCGAGTCGGACGGCGCGAGCATCCCGCTGCCGAACGGCGAGGGGACCTTCGAGCGGATGTGCGACCCGACGTACGACAGCGGGTGGGGCTCGCCGCGGCCGACCGGCGCGTGGCCGGACGCGCCACCGGTCGGGCGGTGGCACTCGGCGCAGTTCCAGGGGTTGCTGCGCAACGCCCACCCGCCGCTGTGACCGGTTCTCTTGCATCTCTTGCGGATAATCCACTGTTGTCCGGATGAGTAGGCTGGGGCCATGTCCGCCATGGCCCCGGCCCGCACCGAATCCGACCTGTCGTTCCTCCTGGACCACGCCGGCCACGTGCTGCGCACCCGGATGGCGGCGGCGCTCGCCGAGATCGGGCTGACCGCGCGGATGCACTGCGTGCTCGTCCACGCCCTCGAAGAGGAGCGCACGCAGATCCAGTTGGCCGAGCTCGGCGACATGGACAAGACCACGATGGTCGTCACCGTCGACGCGCTGGAGAAGGCCGGGCTCGCCGAGCGCCGGCCGTCCAGCGCGGACCGGCGGGCCCGGATCGTCGCGGTCACCGACAAGGGCGCGGAGCTGGCAAAGCGCAGCCAGGAGGTCGTGGACGGCGTGCACCGGGCAGCCCTGGGGTCGCTGCCGAAGAAGGACCGGGACGCCCTCCTCCACGCGATGAACCTGCTGGTCACCGGCCACTTGGCCACCCCGGTCACCGCACCGCAGACCGCCCGTCGGGCCCGCGAGAGCACCCGATAAGTCCGCAAGAGATTGTCTGTAACAAAACTATCCGCTACGGTTCCTCCTGTCGCCAACCGGACAGGGGAGAACCATGTCGTCCACGCTCGGAACACCGCCCGCAGCACCGCTCGGAACACCGCTCGCCCAGCCCCGCGCCAACCGCTGGACCGCACTGGCCGTGCTGTCCGCCGCGATGCTGATGACGATCCTCGACGGCAGCATCGTCACCGTCGCCATGCCCGCCATCCAGCGGGACCTCGGCTTCTCCCCCGCCGGCCTGAGCTGGACGGTCAACGCCTACCTGATCGCGTTCGGCGGCCTGCTGCTGCTGGCCGGGCGGCTCGGTGACCTGATCGGCCGCAAGGCGATGTTCGTGGCGGGCAACGCCGTGTTCACCGCCGCGTCGCTGCTCGCGGGCGCGGCGACCACGCCGGGTCTGCTGATCGCCGCGCGGTTCCTCCAGGGCGTGGGCAGCGCGATGGCGTCGGCGGTCGTGCTCGGCATCCTGGTGACGCTGTTCACCGATCCCGGCGAGCGGGCCAAGGCCATCGGGGTCTTCAGCTTCACCGGGGCGGCCGGTGCGTCCATCGGGCAGGTGCTGGGCGGCGTGCTCACCGACGCGCTGAGCTGGCACTGGATCTTCTTCATCAACCTGCCGATCGGCCTGGCCACGATCGCCCTCGCGGTCCGCGCGCTGCCGTCCGACCGGGGCGTCGGTCTGACCGCGGGCGCGGACGTGCTGGGCGCGGGGTTGGTCACGAGCGGGCTGATGCTCGGCATCTACACCGTCGTGAAGGTCGAGCAGCACGGGTGGGCGGCGCCGCACACGCTCGGCCTCGGCGCGCTGTCCCTTGGCTTGCTGGCGGGGTTCGTCGTTCGTCAGGCGACCGCGAAGACGCCGTTGATGCCGTTGCGGGTCCTGCGTTCGCGCAACGTCAGCGGGGCCAACCTGGTGCAGGTCCTGACGTTGTCGGCGATGTTCGCGTTCCAGATCATCGTCGCGCTCTACATGCAGAAGGTGTTGCACTACAGCGCTTTGGCGACCGGGTTGGCGATGCTGCCGGCGGCGGTCGCGATCGGTGGCGTGTCGCTGTTCGTCTCGGCACGCCTGAACACGCGGTTCGGTGAGCGGGCGGTGCTCCTGGTCGGGCTGGTGCTGCTGTTCGGCGCGATGCTCAAGCTCATCGCGGTCCCGGTGGACGCGGACTACGTCACCGACCTGCTGCCGGTCATGCTGCTGATCGCGGGTGGCGGGCTGGTGCTGCCCGCCCTGACCTCGCTGGGCATGTCCGACGCCGCGCCGGACGACGCGGGCCTGGTGTCCGGCCTGTTCAACACCACGCAGCAGGTCGGCATGGCGGTGGGCGTCGCCGTCCTGTCCACCTTCGCCGCCGCCCGCACCGAGGAGGACCTGGCGTCGGGCGCCACCGAGCCCGCCGCCCTGACCGCCGGGTACCACGTGGCCTTCACCATCGCCGCCGCCCTGCTGGCCGCCGCGTTCGTGGTCGCGTCGACCGTCCTGCGCAAGCGCCCTACTGCCTGACCCGCCCCCGTTCACCGAGGAGATCGACATGACCGTCAACGCAGGCCCCGCACCCCGCACCCTCACCGACGACGAGCTGGTGGCCCTGATCGGGGCGCAGCAGTTCGGGGTGCTGGCGACCGTGAAGCGCAGCGGGCAACCCCACCTGTCCACGGTGCTGTACCAGTGGGACCCGGTGGAGCGCACGATCCGCGTCTCCACCACCGCGGACCGCCTCAAAGCCCGCCAGATCCGCGCCAACCCGCGGGTGTCACTGCACGTCAGCGGGCCGGACGTGTGGTCGTTCGCGGTGGTCGAGGGCGACGCGGAACTGGTCGAGGCGGAGCCGGCCGACAACCCGGAACCGGACCGCCGCCTGACGATCACCCTCCGCGCGTCCCGCCTCTACGGCACCGCCCTGGACATCCCTCAGCCGGACAGCTGATCAGCCCGTCCCGGGACCCCCGATACGACATCGCAGTTCGTCGCCGTGTGAGGAGGGGCACGCATCATGCGCGCGAGCGGTCGCGGCGGGGCCGTTAAAATCGTTTCGGTAGCTAACCAAGGTCGCGCGGTCACTGTCGACTCGGGACAGACGACAGGAGCGACGCATGACGGCGACCACCGTCGAGTCCAGCGCGACCCGTCGGACCAACGGTGGCGCGGCGATGGGCGCGCTGGCGATGGGCGGCTTCGCCATCGGGACCACCGAGTTCGCCACCATGGGCCTGCTGCCGCAGATGGCGGACACGTTCGGCATCTCCATCCCCACCGCGGGCCACGCGATCAGCCTCTACGCGCTCGGCGTCGTCGTCGGCGCGCCGCTCATCGCCGGACTGGCCGCGAAGCTGCCGCGCAAGGGCCTGCTGATCGGCCTGACGATCGCGTTGGCCCTCGGCAACGGCCTGTCCGCGGTGGCGCCGAACACCGCCCTGCTGATGACGGCCCGGTTCGTCGCCGGCCTCCCGCACGGCGCGTTCTTCGGCATCGCCGCCGTGGTCGCCACCACCCTCGTGCCACCGGAACGACGTGGCACGGCGGTCGCCCGGATCATGGTCGGGCTGACGCTGGCCAACCTGATCGGCGTGCCGGTGGTCACCGCCGCCGGACAGCAGATCGGGTGGCGGGTCGCGTACTTCGGGGTCACGGTCATCGCGCTCGCGACGGCGCTGGCGGTGGCCCGGTGGCTGCCCCGCGTCCCCGCTCCCCGTGACGCGGGCATCGGTGCCGAACTCCGCGCGTTCCGCCGCCCGCAGGTGTGGTTCGCGCTGGTCACCGGCATGATCGGGTTCGGCGGCATGTTCGCCGTCTACTCCTACATCTCGCCGCTCACCACCGAGGTCACCGGACTGTCGTCGTCCGCCGTGCCGTGGGTCCTGGCCGTGTTCGGGCTCGGCATGACGATCGGCGCCACGGTCGGCGGGCGGTTCGTCGACTGGTCGGTCATGGGCACGGTGTTCGGCGCCATGTCCGCGGTCACGGTCGTGCTGGTGGTGTTCGCGCTGACCGCCACCTCGCCGGTGATGGCGTTCGGCACGGTGTTCCTGCTGGGCCTGGTGTCGCAGGTCCTGGCCTCCGCGCTCCAGGTGCGGCTGATGGACGCCTCCCCCGACGCGCCGTCGCTGGCGTCGTCGTCCAACCACTCGGCGTTGAACATCGCCAACGGCGCGGGCGCGTGGCTGGGCGGCCTCGCCATCGGCGCGGGGTGGGGCTACACCTCCACCGCGTGGGTGGGCGTCGCCTTGAGCCTGGCCGGGTTGGCGGTGGCCGGCCTGTCGGTCCTGGTCGACCACCGCCGGGCGCCGCTCACCCCTCGCTGAGGACTTCGCGCAGCCGGACCGCGAACCGCTCCGGGTCCTCCGCGAAGCCGATGTGACCGCCGGGGAACCGGGTGGGCTCGACGCCGAGTCCCCGGGCGAGCGCGATCGACGTGCGCTCGCACAGCTCCTCCCCCGAGTCCTCGCCGATGCCGACCACGATCCGGGTGCCCGCCGAGCGCAGCGCGTCGAAGTCCGGCACCCACTCGACGGTCGGCCGGAGCATGTGCGCGTACTGGAAGTGCTCGTCGGCGACGTCCTGGGGGTCGCGCTCACCGCCGAACATGTGCTCGACGACCTCGTCGGGCATGTGGATGTTGGCGATGGCCATGAACTGCCGCCACGCGCCGAGGGAGTCGCCCGACAGGTAGGTCGCGATCATCTCGTCGGTCTGCGCGAGCAGCCGCTCGCGGTCCTCGACCAGCTGGTCCAGCGGCGGCTCGTGCGAGATCACGGTGTGCAGCAGCTCCGGGTGCGCCTGCGCGAGGGCCAGCACGCTGACCGCGCCGCCGCTGGAGCCCAGGACGGTCGCCGGCCCGGCGTCGACGTGGGTGATGAGCCGGGCCAGGTCGTCGGCGCGCAGCTCCGGCGTCGAGTCGCGGTCCGGGTCGTCCACCTTGCTCCGGTTGATGCCGCGGGGGTCGGTGGTGAGCACGGTGTGGTCGACCGCGAGGAGGTCGGCCAGCGCCTCGAACGCCCTGGCGTCCATCGGGGCGCCCACGAGCACCACGAGAGGCCCGTGGCCCCGCACCTCGTAGTGCAGCAGCGCGTCCGGGACGCGCAGGGTGTCGACGGTGGCGGTCTGGGTCATCGGGATCCTCCTGGAACAGGTCTGAAGTGCTCGTTCAGAGGTGGTGACTCCCGGAGTGGGGCAGAATCGTCTCTCGTGACCGAAGTTTTTTCGGCGAGTTCCGCGGAGCCCGACCTGGCGCGGGCGCAGGACGGCGACGGCGACGCGTTCACCCGTCTGGTGGAGCCGCTGCGCCGGGAGCTGCACGCCCACTGCTACCGCATGCTCGGCTCCACCCACGACGCCGACGACGCCCTCCAGGACGCCCTGCTGAGGGCGTGGCGAGGGCTGCCCCGGTTCGAGGGGCGCAGCTCGTTGCGCTCGTGGCTGTACGCGGTGGCGACCCGCACGTGCCTGGACACCGTCGAGAGCCGGGGACGAAGGGCCATGCCGGTCGACCTGGGGCCTTCCAGCGAACGGACGGTAATCGGGGACGCGCCGCTGGCGGATGTCGCGTGGCTCGGGCCGTACCCGGACTCGGGGCTGCCGGACGGCAGCTACACCCGGCGCGAGTCGGTCGAGCTGGCGTTCGTCGCCGCGTTGCAGCACCTGCCCGGCAACCAGCGGGCGGCGTTGCTGCTGTTCGAGGTGCTGGGGTTCTCGGTCGCCGAGATCGCGGCCATGATGAACACCTCGACCACGTCGGTGAACTCGGCGTTGGCGCGGGCCCGCCGGATCGTCGCGGAGAAGGTCCCGTCGCGCACGCAGCAGCAGACGTTGCGGCGGATCGGCGACGCCCGCCTCCGGCAGGTCGTGACCGACTTCTCCACCGCGCTGGAACGCGGCGACGCGGACGCCCTGGTCGCGCTGCTGACCGAGGACGTGACCTGGTCGATGCCCCCGCTGCCGCGCTGGTACCACGGCATCGAGGCGGTGTCGGACTTCGTCGTGCGCGTCCCGATCGGCGGCTGCGCGCCGTGGCGGCACATCGTGACCAGCGCGAACGGCCAGCCCGCCGTCGGCTGCTACATGTGGGACGAGGACGCCGGCACGCACCTGGCGTGGGCGGTCAACGTGCTGACGCTGCGGGACGACCGGATCTCGGAGGTCACGTCGTTCATCGGCCCCGAGCACTTCCCGCCGTTCGACCTGCCGCCTTCCGTCCGGTGACGGTCGATCGGCCGAACACGCTGCTCCACCTGGCCCGCGTGTGGCACCATCGGGCAGGTGACCAGCACACCAGCCGCGACTCAGCACCTGCGTGACCTCGCGCTGCTGCGGCGGGTCCGGGACCGGATCGACCGGGACTACGCGCAGCCGCTGGACGTCGAGGCGCTGGCCCGCGGCGTGAACGTGTCCGCCGGGCACCTCAGCCGCCAGTTCCGACGCGCTTACGGTGAGTCACCGTACTCGTACCTGATGACCCGTCGCATCGAGCGGGCGATGGCGCTGCTGCGTCGCGGCGACCTCAGCGTCACCGAGGTCTGCTTCGCCGTCGGCTGCTCGTCGCTGGGCACCTTCAGCACCAGGTTCACCGAGCTGGTCGGCATGCCTCCCAGCGCCTACCGCCGCCAGGAGGCGCCGCCGACCGCGGGCATCCCGTCCTGCGTCGAGAAGCAGGTCTCCCGACCGGTCAGGAATCGAGAAGCGCCGGCCGAGAGCCTCACCTAGCGTCATCGCCATGGACATCACCATTCACACCAGCTTCCTCCCGCACGACGACCCGGACGCGTCGCTGGCCTTCTACCGCGACGTCCTCGGCTTCGAGGTCCGCAACGACGTCGGCCAGGGCAGGATGCGCTGGATCACGGTCGGTCCGGCCGATCAGCCCGACACGTCGATCCTGCTGGCCCCGCCGGCCGTCGACCCCGGCATCACCGACGACGAGCGCCGCACCATCACCGAGATGATGGCCAAGGGCACCTACGGCTGGATCCTGCTGGCCTCCCGCGACCTCGACGGCACCTTCGAGAAGGTCCAGTCCCACGACGTCGAGGTCGTCCAAGAGCCGACGTTGCAGCCCTACGGCATCCGCGACTGCGCGTTCCGCGACCCCGCGGGCAACCTGGTCCGCATCCAGGAAGTCGGCTGAGCCGTCCGGCGAAGCACTGGTGACGGCCGTGCGCACCGGGTCCGCGTGCGCCGGCCACCCCGGACTTGTCCACGACGGACAGAAGTGATGGAGAGACGACAAGCATGGCCAAGAAGACCGGGACGCAGCCGCCTGCGCCGCACACCGCCGACAGCCACGACCTGATCCGCGTGCAGGGCGCGCGGGTGAACAACCTCAAGGACGTCAGCGTCGAGATCCCGAAGCGCAGGCTGACGGTGTTCACCGGCGTCTCGGGTTCCGGCAAGAGCTCGCTGGTCTTCGGCACGATCGCCGCCGAGTCGCAGCGGATGATCAACGAGACGTACAGCGCGTTCGTGCAGGGCTTCATGCCGACGCTGGCGCGGCCCGAGGTCGACGTGCTCGAAGGCCTCACGACCGCGATCATCGTCGACCAGGAGCGGCTCGGCGCCAACCCCCGGTCCACGGTCGGCACCGTCACCGACGCGAACGCGCTGCTGCGCATCCTGTTCAGCAGGCTCGGCACGCCCCACGTCGGCCCGCCCAACGCGTACTCGTTCAACGTCCCCTCGGTGCGGGCCAGCGGCGCGATCACGGTGGAGCGCGGCGGCAAGACGAAGGCCGAGAAGGCGACGTTCAACCGCCTCGGCGGCATGTGCCCGCGGTGCGAGGGCATGGGCTCGGTCACCGACTTCGACCTGAGCGCGCTGTACGACGACAGCAAGTCGCTCAACGACGGCGCGCTCACCATCCCCGGCTACAGCATGGACGGCTGGTACGGCCGCATCTACCGCGGCTGCGGCTTCTTCGACCCGGACAAGCCGATCCGCAAGTACAACAAGAAGGAACTGCACGACCTGCTCCACAGGGAACCGACCAAGATCAAGGTCGAGGGGATCAACCTGACGTACTCGGGCCTGATCCCGCAGATCCAGAAGTCGTTCCTGGCCAAGGACGTCGACGCCATGCAGCCGCACATCCGCGCGTTCGTCGAGCGGGCGGTGACGTTCACGACCTGCCCCGAGTGCGACGGCACGCGGCTGGCCAAGGAAGCGTTGGCGTCCCGGATCAAGGGCAAGAACATCGCGGACCTGTGCCAGATCCAGATCAGCGACCTGGCCGAGTGGGTGCGCGAACTGGACGAGCCTTCGGTGGCGCCGCTGCTCGTGACGCTGCGGCGGACGCTGGACTCGTTCGTGGGCATCGGGCTGGGGTACCTGTCGCTCGACCGCCCGTCGGGCACGCTGTCGGGCGGTGAGGCGCAGCGCACCAAGATGATCCGCCACCTCGGCTCGTCGCTCACCGACGTCACCTACGTCTTCGACGAGCCCACCATCGGCCTGCACCCGCACGACATCCAGCGGATGAACGCCCTGCTGCTGCAGTTGCGGGACAAGGGCAACACCGTGCTGGTGGTCGAGCACAAGCCCGAGGTGATCGCGATCGCCGACCACGTCGTCGACCTCGGCCCTGCTGCGGGCACGGGCGGTGGCGAGGTGGTGTTCGAGGGCGCCGTCGAGGGGCTGCGCGCCGCCGACACCCTCACCGGGCGGCACCTGGACGACCGGGCGACGCTGAAGCCGTCGGCGCGGACGCCGTCCGGGGCGCTGGAGGTGCGCGGGGCGGACGCCCACAACCTGCGTGACGTCGACGTCGACATCCCGCTCGGGGTGCTCTGCGTGCTCACGGGCGTGGCGGGTTCCGGCAAGAGCTCGCTGGTCCACGGCTCGGTCGCCGGCCGCGAGGGCGTGGTCGTGATCGACCAGGGCGCGATCCGCGGGTCGCGGCGCAGCAACCCGGCGACGTACACCGGGCTGCTCGAACCGATCCGCAAGGCGTTCGCCAAGGCCAACGGCGTGAAGCCGGCGTTGTTCAGCTCCAACTCCGAGGGCGCGTGCCCCACGTGCAACGGCGCGGGCGTCATCTACACCGAGCTGGGCGTGATGGCGACCGTCGAGTCCACGTGCGAGGACTGCGACGGCAAGCGGTTCCAGGCGTCCGTGCTGGAGTACACGCTGGGCGGGCGGAACATCGCCGAGGTGCTGGCGATGTCCGTGGTCGAGGCGGAGGAGTTCTTCGGCGCGGGCGACGCGCGCACGCCGGCCGCGCACAAGATCCTCGACCGGCTCGCCGACGTCGGCCTCGGCTACCTCACGCTGGGGCAGCCGCTGACCACGCTGTCCGGTGGTGAGCGGCAGCGGCTCAAGCTGGCCGCGCAGATGGCGGAGAAGGGCGAGGTCTACGTCCTCGACGAGCCGACGACCGGCCTGCACCTCGCCGACGTGGAACAGCTGCTCGGCCTGCTGGACCGGCTCGTCGACTCGGGCAAGTCGGTCATCGTCATCGAGCACCACCAGGCGGTCATGGCGCACGCGGACTGGATCATCGACCTCGGCCCCGGCGCCGGCCACGACGGCGGCCGGATCGTCTTCGAGGGCACACCCGCCGACCTGGTCGCCAAGCGCGCCACCCTCACCGCCGAACACCTCGCCGACTACGTCTCCCCCACACCACCCGCGTGAGTCCTACGTTCCCGACGCGTGAGTCCTACGTTCCGAACACCCGAATTCAACGCTCAGAACGCGGAGGCAGGCAAGCCCCGACGCGAACGTTGAATTCAGGGGTTCCGAACGTAGGACTCACCCGTTCCGAACGTAGGACTCACGCGTACGGAACGTAGGACTCACGGCGCGGGGGTGGTCAGGAGCGGTGGGTCAGCCGCACCGCGGTCCACGAAACGGGCGGCAGGACGGCGTGCAGCTCGCCCTCGGTGACGTCGACCGCCTGCGCCTGCGGCACGACGCGGTCCGGGTCGGCCTCGGTGTTGGTCGCCGAGCCGTCCTGGTCGTGCATCGTCCACGCCTCGGCCACCGCAACGTCGCCGAACGCCGCGAGCCCCACCCGCAGGTCCACCGGCTCGGACTGGTGCCGGTTCACCACGAACACCACCGTGTCACCGGTGTCCGGGTCGTGCGTGGCGACCGCGTCGACCACCGGGACGTCACCGAACCGCTTGGTGGAGTAAGTCGGTGACGTCGTCTCCACCCGCAGCACCTGCCCCCGCGCCAACCGCGAGGTCAACGCGAACGGGTGGAAGATCGTCTGCCGCCACGCCGGACCGCCCGGCTCGCTGCGGATCGGCGCGATCACGTTGACCAGCTGCGCCTGGCACGCCACCGCCACCCGGTCGCTGTGCCGCAGCAACGAGATCAGCAGGTTGCCGACGACCACCGCGTCGGTGACGTCGTACTGGTCCTCGATGACCCGCGGCGCGGTCTCCCACTCGGTGCGCGGCGCCTCCTGGAACCGCTTCATGTACCAGACGTTCCACTCGTCGAACGAGAGCGTGATCTTCTTGCTGCTCTTCAGCCGCGCCCCGACCGCGTCCGCCGTGGCCACCACGCTGTCGATGAAGTGGTCCATGTCGACGGCGGAGGCGAGGAAGCTGTCCACGTCACCGTCGAGCACCTCGTAGTACGCGTGCAGCGAGATGTGGTCCACCTGGTCGTAGGTCAGCTCCAGGACGGTGGACTCCCACTCGCCGAACGTCGGCATGGACGAGCTCGAACTGCCGCACGCCACCAGTTCCAGGTCCGGCTCGGCCTGGCGCAACGCCCGCGCCGTCTCGGCCGCCAGCCGACCGTACTCGTGCGCGGTCTTGTGGCCGAGCTGCCACGGGCCGTCCAGCTCGTTGCCCAGGCACCACAGCTTCACGCCGTGCGGCGCATCGGAACCGTTGGCACGGCGCAACTCCGACAGGTGCGTGCCGCTCTCGTGGTTCATGTACTCGTGCACGTCGAGCGCTTCCTCGACGCCGCGCGTGCCGAGGTTCACCGCGTACATCACCTCGACGTCGGCCTTGCGGGCCCAGCGGGCGAACTCGTCGACGCCGACCTCGTTCGTCTCGATGCTGTGCCACGCGAGTTCGCGGCGCACCGGTCGGTCGGCGACCGGCCCGATGCCGTCCTCCCACCGGTAGCCGGACACGAAGTTGCCGCCGGGGTAGCGGACCAGCTCCACCCCGAGTTCACGGGTCAGGTCGAGCACGTCGCCGCGGAACCCGTCCTCGTCGGCGGTCGGGTGGCCGGGTTCGTAGATGCCGGTGTAGACGCAACGGCCCATGTGCTCGACGAACGATCCGAAGAGCCGGCGGCGCACCGGCGCGATGACGTAGTCGGGGCTGATGACCAAGGAGGCGTTGAGCACGGTTCTGCTTCCTATTTGAGAGCGCCGGCCGACGCGCCGCTGCGCCAGAAGCGCTGCAGCAGGACGAAGGCGACGACGAGCGGGACGATGGCCAGCAGTGAGCCGGTCACGACGAGGTTGAACAGCATCCGGGTGCCTGCCTCCTGCTGCGCGGTGTTGAACCAGGTGGTCAACCCCACGGTCAGCGGGTAGAGCTCGGCGTCGCTGAGCATCACCAGCGGCAGGAAGTAGTTGTTCCACGTCGCGACCAGCGTGAACAGGAAGACGGTGACGATCGCGGGTCGCATCATCGGGACCACGATCTGCCAGAAGATGCGCAGTTCGCCCGCCCGGTCGATGCGGGCGGCGTCGATCAGCTCCACCGGCACGCTCTCGTCCACGTACACGCGGACCAGGTACGCGCCGAAGGGGCTCAGCAACGAGGGCAGGATGACCGCCCACATCGTGTCGACCAGCTCCACCTCGGCCAGGATCAGGTACGTCGGCAGCACCAGGGCGGTGGCCGGCACCATGATCATGCCGAGCAGGGCGGTCTCGAACAACCGCTTGCCCAGGAACTGGAACCGGGCCAGCCCGTAGCCCGCGGCAGCCGCCAACGCGGTCGCGCCGAGCGCGCTCAGCCCCGAGTACAGCGCCGTGTTGAGCAGCCACTTGCCGTACACGCCGCCGTCCTCGCGGAACAGCTGCCCGATGTTCTCGAAGAGGTTGAACTCGGCGAACCACAGCGCCGGGCTGTCGAGGAGGTCCGGCTGGCTCTTGGTGGCCGCGATGACCACCCACAGCAGCGGGACGAGGAAGTAGAGGATGCCCACACCCATCAGCAGGTGCGGCAGCCGGGTCTTCACCTTCATGCGCGAGCACCTCGCCGGCGGTTGACGAACACGAACAGGTACGCGACGACGAACACCAGGAAGCCGAGGGCGAAGGAGACCGCGGCCGAGTAGTGGAAGTCCGAGTAGGCGAACGCCTGGTTGTAGGCGTAGAGGTTCGGCGTGTACCCGGCGGAGATCTGCGGCGCGAACCGGGCCATGATGGCCGGTTCGGTGAAGAACTGCATGGTGCCGATGACGGTGAAGATCGCGGCCAGCGAGATGGCCTGCTTGATCGCGGGAACCTTGACCCGCAACGCGATCTGCACCGGCGTGGCCCCGTCGATCACCGCGGCCTCGTACATCTCACGGGGCACGCCCTGCAGCGCCGAGTACAGGATGATCATGTTGTAGCCGGTCCACGCCCACGTCACGATGTTGCCGAGCGACAGCAGCAGCAGCGAGACGCTGAAGAAGTCGATCGGCTCGCCGCCGACGAGCGTCGGCAGGTCCGCGAACGGGCCGAACGTGCGGCTGTACAGGAAACCCCACATCAGCGCGCCGACCACCGCCGGCACCGCGTAGGGCATGAACGCGATGAGCCGGAACGCCAGGGCGAACTTCGTCGTGACGGCGTCCAGCACCAGCGCGCCCGCCAGCGCGATGCCCAGCATGATCGGGATCTGCACGAGTCCGAAGAGGACGACCCGCAGCAGGCCGTCCAGCAGCAGCGGATCGGTGAACGCGCGCACGTAGTTGTCGAGACCGCTGAACTTGACGCCGGTGGCGAGGCTCTTGCTGGACAGGCTTAGCCAGAACGCGTACCCCAGCGGCACGATCAGGAACGCGACGACGACGAGGAAGAACGGCAGGACGAACAGCGCTCCGGCCACCGGGTGCGCGGTGACCCGGCGCGACCTCCGCCGGGACCGGCTCTCGGCCGGACGGCCAGGCGGCGAGTCTGCGGGCGCGGGTGCCGTGATCGGTGCGGACCGGGTCACGGTGAACCTCCTGACTGTGCCGGAACTGGAGGGTGGCGGTCGGACCCGCCGCGACGTCGGGGTACGCCGCGGCGGGAGGTAAGCCCTACTTGCTGACCTTGAAGCCCTGCTGCTCGGCGTACGCGACGACGTTCTTCTGCGTTTCCTCCAGCACCGAGTCCCACGACCTGCTGCCCGACATCGCCTCGGCGCTGCGGTCGTTCAGCTCGCCGAAGACGAAGTCCTGGAACGGCGTGTACTGGAACTCGCCCAGCTTCTCCGACACCGGCACGAAGATCTCGTTCACCTTCTGGCCGTTGAAGAACTCGTACGCCTTGCCGGTGAACGCCGGGTCGGCCGCGACGTCCTTCACCAGCGGGTACAGGAACGCCTTGTTCAGGCCGATGTCCCACGCGGCCTTCGACTTGCCGAACAGCTCGCGGGCCACGGTGGTCGCCGCCGCGGGGTTCTTGGCCTGCTTGGTGACGGTGAACGTCGAGCCGCCCCAGTCGCCCTGCTCGTCGGCGCCCGCGGTCCACTGCGGCATCGGCGCGACGGCCCACTTGCCCGCCGTGTTCTTCAGCGAGCCCGCGACGTAGCCGGGGGTCCAGCCGGCGGCGGCCCACGTCCAGTACTTGCCGGAGTCGAGCGCGGCGGTGGCGTCGGCGGTGAAGAACGGGTCCTTGGCCATGAGGCCCTTCTCGACCAGGTCGCCGTACAGGTCGAACACCCGCTTGCACTCGGGCGCGGTGAGGTTGATCTTCACCTGGTCCTTCGCGGTGGCCTGCGAGTAGCCGTACGGGCGGCAGCCCGACTGCCACATCAGGCCGTTGATCCAGCCGCCGTCGCTGCCGAAGCTGGCGATGTGCCCCTCGGGGTCGGCCGCCTTGATCTTCGCCGCCGCGTCCGCGTACTCGGCCCACGTGGTCGGCACCGGGATGGCGTGCTGGTCGAACAGGTCCTTGCGGTACATCAACGCCATCGGGCCGCCGTCGACCGGGATGGCGTAGACCTTCTCGCCGTCGGTGGCCTGGCTCCACGCCCACTCGGCGTAGAGGTCCTTGTCCTCGTTGGCTCCGTGTGGGCCCATGTCCACCAGTGCGTCGAGGATGATGAACGTGGGGATCTGCTGGAACTCCACCATCGCCACGTCCGGCGCGCCCTTGCCGGCCGTGAACGCCGTCTTGAGCTTGGCGTACTGGTCAGGTCCGGTGCCGACGTTGGTCCACTCGACCTGGATGTCCTTGTGCGAGGCGTTGAAGGCCTCGACGACGCCCTTGAACTCCGGGTACCAGGCCCAGACGGACACCTTCACAGGTCCGCCGTCGTCGCTGGTGGCGCCCCCGCAGGCGGCCACGGCGAGCAGGCCGCAGGCGGCCAGCCCTGCGCGGAGTTTCGCCAACCATGTGGTGCCGGGCATGAATGTGCCTTTCCGTCGCGGCATGCGTCCGGGCATGCGCCACCGCGATCACGGTCCGTGAGCGAGACGTACAGAAGGTATGCGGTGACCCCGCGAGGCGCGATCTGGTGCCCTGAGGTCGGTCGGGGTGTTGCGCCACGACCGACGGTTCGGGGGAACCGATCGTGACTGCCGCCGTGGCACCGGGTCTTGCTGCGCTGCAAAAGACTATGGACGGAGCTTTGCTGCGCTGCAAGACCCCATCTGAAGTTAATCCAAACGAGATGCAACACGGTTGCGACGCGCCGGCGACGCAGACTTGTCGCGGAGGCGGAGCGCCGGGCACACTGTTTTGCAGCGCTGTAGCGGTAGGGCCGCCGCGCCGGTCCAACGGAGGAGAACGATGCGCGACGCCACGCTGCGTGACGTAGCAGAGCTGGCCGGCGTGTCCGCGCGGACGGTCTCGAACGTGGTGAACGGCTACGCGCGGGTCACCGAGCGGACCAGGGAGAAGGTCGAGGCGGCGATCCAGGAGCTGGGCTACCGGCCCAACGTCCTCGCCCGCAACCTGGCCAACGGCCGGTCCGGCCAGATCGCCGTGGTCGTGCCGTACCTGGACACGCCGTACTTCGCGGAACTGTTGCAGGCCATCATCCCCAGGGCGCGGGAACGCGGCTACAACGTGCTGATCGACCAGACGGACGGCGACCCGGCGCACGAGCGCGAGATGATCCGGCGCGGCGCGCGGGCGTTCCTGTTCGACGGCATGATCTTCAGCCCGCTGGGACTGGCCCAGGAGGACTTGGTCGACAGCGACCCGACGCTGCCGCTGGTGGTCCTCGGCGAGCGTTCGTCCAACGGCGTTTTCGACCACGTCGGCATTGACGACGTGGAAGCGTCACGCGAGGCCACCGCACACCTGATCAACCTGGGCAGGCGGCGGATCGCGGCCATCGGCGACCAGCCGTACCCGACCGGCGAGGCGGCGCAGCTGCGCACCCTCGGTTACCGGCAGGCCCACGCGGACGCCGGACTGCCGGTGGACGAGTCTCTGATCATCCACACGCCCCGCTTCAACCGCGCCGACGGCTGGGGCGCCATGCGGCACCTGCTGGACCGCGACGACCCGCCGGACGCCGCCTTCTGCTACTCCGACCTCGTGGCGCTCGGAGCCCTGCACGAGATCCTTGACCGCGGGTTGCGGGTGCCGGAGGACATCGCGCTGATCGGCTACGACGACATAGAGGAAGGCCGGTACGCCAACCCGACGATCAGCACGATCTCGCCGGACAAGGTCGCCATCGCGACCACCGCCGTCGAGCGCCTGCTGAGCCGCATCGGCAGCGCCGAGCCGCTGCCGGGGGTCGAGGTCCGCGCCGGCCACCGGCTCATCGCCCGGCAAAGCACCCTGGGACGAGCCGCCACCGCGTGAATCGGTCGGCACCGGCGGTTTCGCCCGACGCATCCAGCCACGCGGCACGAAGCGGGTGGGCGATCCGCTCGACGTGGAGCTGCTGACGTGGGGTCGGGGACACCGACACGGCGGCGCACGCGCTCCTCGAACTGCTGGAGAAAAACCGGGACGAGCCGCGCGCTGATCGACACCGAGATGTACGACCTCCAAGGCTGACCACAGGGAAACACCGTCGACAACGCGGCCGGTCCACGGCCGGACCAGCCGCAGTGTCAGCCCAACGCACCCTTGTCACGGCGGGGGTTCAGCCCGTTAGGTGGACTACCTCACCACCCGTCCGAGGTAGTGCGCCTACCCGCACTCCCGGCCCCTGCAGAAGGGCGGAACAATGAGAACCCTCAAGAATGCCCTGGTCATCGCCGCGACCGCCATCACCGCCGCCGCATTGGTACCGACCACCGCCACCGCCGCCGCTGTCTCCCCCACCGACCTCCTCACGTCACTCGGTCCCGACCGCACCGCCGGCGTCCACGTCGACGCCGGGCGCGCGATCGTCAACGTCACCGACCCGGCTGCCGCAACCACCGTGCGGACGGCGGGTGCGACACCCCGGCTCGTCACGCGCAGCGCGCGACAACTGGAAGACGTCAAGGCCGCGCTGGACACCGCCACACCGGGCACGGCGTTGGCGGTCGACCCCATCACCAACCAGGTCGTCGTCACGGCCGACAGCTCGGTCGGCACGTCGGCGCTCGCCAAGCTGCGCAAGAGCGTGGCGGACACCGGCGGCGCGGCGCGCGTCGAACGGGCCGCCGGCACGTTCGCCCCGCTGACCACCGGCGGCGACGCGATCTACGGCGGGCAGTACCGCTGCTCGCTCGGGTTCAACGTGCGCAGCGGCAGCACGTACTACTTCCTCACCGCGGGCCACTGCACCGACTCCGCGACCGAGTGGTTCGCCGACTCCGGCCACAACACCAAGCTGGGCGACCGCACCGGCTCCAGCTTCCCCGGCAACGACTACGGCATCGTCCGCTACACCAACACTTCCGTCACGATCTCCGGCTCCGTAGGCGGCCAGGACATCACGTCGGCCGGTGACGCGGTCGTCGGTGAGTCGGTCACCCGGCGCGGCAGCACCACCGGCACCCGGAGCGGCACGGTGACAGCGCTCGACGTGACCGTGCACTACTCCGGCGGCGGAACCGTGCGCGGCATGATCCAGACCACCGTCTGCGCCGAACCGGGCGACAGCGGTGGCCCGCTGTACGACGGCGGCAAGGCCCTGGGCCTCACCTCCGGCGGCAGTGGCGACTGCCGTCGCGGCGGCACCACCTTCTACCAGCCGGTGACCGAAGCCCTCGGCAAGTACGGCGTGTCCGTGTTCTGACCAGTCCCGTCTCCGCACTGACCCCCGGGACCGTCCCGGCTGCGCCTGCCGCAGCCGGGACGCGGTTCCTCGACTCCGCGGGTCGGATGCCTCGACCGGGTGACATCACGAGGACCGGAACCGGGGCACGACCAGACCCGACTCGTAGGCGGCCACCACGGCCTGAGTGCGGTCGCGCAGGCCCAGTTTGCCCAGCACCCGGCTGACGTGCGTCTTCACCGTCTCCTCGGTGATGAACAGCCGGGCCGCGACCTCCGGGTTGGACAGGCCTTCGGCCACCAGCCGCAGCACCTCCGTCTCGCGCGGGGTGAGGGCGGGGAGGGTCGAGGCCGGTGGTTCGGGGCGCAGCCGGGTGAACTCGGCGATCAGGCGGCGGGTGACGGTCGGCGCCAGCAGCGCCTCCCCCGCCGCGATGACGCGCACGGCGTCGAACAGCTGCTCCCCGGTCACGTCCTTGAGCAGGAACCCGCTGGCACCCGCGCGCAACGCGTCGTAGACGTACTCGTCGAGGTCGAAGGTCGTCATGATCAGGACGCGCGGCCCGCCCTCCAGCTGCCGGGTCGCTTCGATGCCGTCCATCCCCGGCATCCGCACGTCCATGAGCACCACATCGGGCGACAGTTCGCGGCACAGCCGCACCGCCTCCCGACCATCGGACGCGACGCCGACGACGGTGAAGTCCGGCTCCGTGTCGAGCAGCGAGGCGTACCCGGCGCGGATCACCTGGTGGTCGTCGGCGACCACGATGCGGACGGCGTTCACCGGACCGCCCCTGCCGGGAGGGAGGCCTCCACCAGGAAGCCACCCACGGAGGTCGCGCCGGTGTGCAGCCGACCGCCGACGGCCGCCACCCGTTCACGCATGCCCGTCAGCCCGTGCCCCGGCCCGCCGAGCGGTGTCGTGCCAGGTGGACCGGGTCCGTTGTCGCGGATGCGCAACCGCAGCAACGACTCCGTGTAGTGCAGCTCCACGTCGACCGCCGCGCCGGGCGCGTGCCGCCGTGCGTTGGTGAGGGCTTCCTGGATGATGCGGTACGCGGCCAGCTCCACGCCCGGGTCGAGGTCCGCCGGGCTCCCCGAGACGATGAGCCGCGTGCCGGCGCCGGACGTTTCCCGGGCCTGGTCCAGCAGTTCGTTGAGCTGGTGCAGGCCGGGTTGGGGCCGCCGGTCGGCCGCCTCTTCGGGCGCGTCCTCGCGCAGCACGCCGAGCAGCCGGCGCATCTCGGTCAGCCCGGCCCGCGCGGTGTCGCCGATCTCGGACAGCCGCTGCGCGCCGGCAGCGGGCATGCCGGGCGTGGTCAGCCGGGCCGTCTCCGCCATCACGGCGATCATGGAGATGTGGTGCGCGACCACGTCGTGCAGCTCGCGGGCGATCCGCGCCCGTTCGCCGCGCGCGGTGTGCTCCCGCAGGCTTTCCACGACGGCCTGCCGGGCGGCGTGGTTCGCCTGCGCCTCGCCGCGGGCCGACAGGGCGAATCCCAGCCACACCGCGACCGGCGCGAACAAGGCCGTGAACGCGGCCAGGTAGCCGCCGCCGAGCAGCGCCAGCACCAGGAACGGGGCGGCCAGGAAGGTGGCCAGGTTGTGCCCGCCGACCCGGCCCAACCGGTAGAGCACCATCGTCTGCGCGCAGAGGCCCGCGGTGGTGAAGCTGTGGAACAACCCGAGCGACAGCACGGCCGCCGCCGTGGCGGTGATGGCGGCGGGAGCGGGCCGCAGGATGGCGAGCGGCACCGTGGTGGCCGCCGCCAGCAGACCGACGACCAGGACGAGTCGGACGTCCACACCCCTGGTCACGGCGTGCACGACCGACTCGGCCACCGCCACCGCGCCCAGCAGCACCCCGGCCACGACCGGGGCGCGCGGGGACGCGGCGAACCGCAGTACCCAGTCGCTCTCTTTGCTCACGCTGATCATTGTGGCCGTCTGTCGACGATCGCGCGTCACCGCAGGCGGTGACTCTTGCATCCCTCACGGGAGGGATGCTCGACCCCAAATCTCCCCCACGTCAGCCATACCGAGAACGGCTCTCCAGCGTGACGACCGGACCCGCCCTTGCTGCCTAGCCTTCTCGCCATGGAAGCAACGATCCAAGTCACCGGGCTGCGCAAGCGGTTCGGGTCGACCGTGGCGCTGGACGGGATGACGTTCACCGTCGCACCGGGCAAGGTCACCGGCTTCGTCGGCCCCAACGGCGCGGGCAAGTCCACCACGATGCGGGCGATCCTGGGTCTGGACTCGGTCGAGGCGGGCCAGGCGCTGGTCGGAGGTCGGCCGTACCGGAGCCTCCGGCACCCGCTGCGGCAGGTCGGCTCGCTGCTGGACGCGTCCGCGCTCCAGCCGAGCCGCACCGGCCGCAACCACCTGCTGTGGTTGGCCCACTCGCAGGGCCTCGGCGCGCGGCGGGTGGACGAAGTGGTCGAGCAGGTCGGCCTGGCGTCGGCGATCCGGCGCAGGGCGGGCGGTTACTCGCTCGGCATGAGGCAGCGGCTGGGGATCGCGTCGGCGCTGCTCGGCGACCCGCCGGTGCTGGTGCTGGACGAGCCGGTCAACGGGATGGACCCCGAGGGCATCCGGTGGATGCGCGGTTTCCTGCGGTCGCTGGCCGCCGAGGGCCGGGCTGTGCTGGTGTCCAGCCACCTGATGAGCGAACTCCAGGACACCGCGGACCACGTGGTGATCGTCGGCCGGGGCAAGGTCATCGCGGACGTCGGCGTGTCCGAGCTGATCGAGTCCGCGTCGGGTGACCGGGTCACGTTGCGCACCAGCGCCCGCACCCAGGCCGTGACGGTGCTCGCCGGCGCGGGCGCCACGGTCGCCGTCACCGGAGCCGACACGCTCACCGTGACCGGGCTGTCCGGCGAGCGCGTGGTCGCCCTGCTCGGAGGGAGCGCGGTGCCGTTCTCGGAGGTGTCGGCGCACCGCGCGTCACTCGAAGAGGCGTACATGGAGCTGACCAGGGACGCGGTCGAGTACCACGCCGCCGAGATCCAGGAGTCGGCGCGATGACCGCGACCACGACGCCGTTCCGCTCCGGGGTGCAGGTCGGGCGGGACGGGTTCGGGCAGTTGCTGCGCGCCGAGTGGACGAAGTTCCGGACCGTGCGCGGCTGGGTGATCGGCCTGGTGGCGGCGGCGCTGGTCACCGTCCTGATCGGGTTGTTCGGAGCGGCGGCGAGCAACATCTCGTGCAGCGGGCCGGACGGCGGGCCGTGCGCGGGCATGACACCGCCGATGGGTCCGGGCGGCGTGCCGGTGCACGACAACTTCTCCTTCGCCCACCGGTCGTTGACCGGGGACGGCAGCATCACCGCCCGGATGACGTCGCTGACCGCGGTGTCCTCTTCGGACGGTCAGAACCCGGTGAGCGGCCTGCAACCGTGGACCAAGGCCGGGATCATCATCAAGGAGAGCACCACCCCCGGTTCCCAGTACGCGGCACTGGCGGTCACCGGTGAGAACGGCGTGCGGATGCAGCACAACTACACCGGGGACATCGCGGGAACGCTGTTCACACGGCCGAGCTGGCTGCGGTTGACCCGCTCCGGTGACACGATCGCCGGCCACGAGTCGGCCGACGGCGCGAACTGGCACCTCGTCGGCACGGTGACGCTGCCCGGACTCCCGTCGACCGTGCGGGCCGGGATGTTCGCCGCGTCCCCCCAGCACGAGGTGATCACCGAGTCGTTCGCGGGCGCCAGCGGCAGGAGCTACCCGACGCGGGCGACCGCCGAGTTCGACCGGATCTCCCTCCAGGGCGGGTGGCCGGACGACACGTGGACCGGTGAGGACATCGGTGGGGGGCCGGGTGGCGACGACATCGGTTTCCAGGAGAGCGGCGACGGGGTCACGGTGAGCGGGTCCGGCAACATCGCGCCGATCGTGGCCGGCCGGGGTGGTCTCGGCACGACGGTCGAGAGCGGGCTGGTGGGCGCGTTCGCCGGGCTGATCGCGATCATCGTGGTGGCTTCGACGTTCATGACGTCCGAGTACCGGCGCGGGCTGATCCGCACGAGCCTCAGCGCGAGCCCCCGTCGCGGTCGGGTGCTGGCGGCGAAGGCGGTGGTGCTCTGGTCGGTCACGTTCGTCACCGGGCTGGTCGCGGCGTCGGTCGCGGTGCCGCTGGCCCGGGCGGTGCAGCGGGACAAGGGGCACTTCATGTTCACCGTGCCCACGGCGACGGAACTGCGGGTGGTGATCGGCACGGCGGCGTTGCTGGCGGTCGCGGCGGTGTTCAGCCTGGCGGTCGGCACGGTGCTGCGGCGCAGCGCGGGCGCGGTGAGTGTCGTCATCGTGGTGATGGTGCTGCCGTACATCCTGGCTATCGCCTCGGTCCTGCCTTCCGGCCCATCGGACTGGCTCCTGCGGGTCACGCCGGCCGCCGCGTTCGCCGTTCAGCAGAGCCTGCCCGAGTACGCGCAGGTCACGGCCGCTTACGCCCCTGCCGACGGTTACTTCCCGCTCAGCCCGTCCGCGGGATTCGCGGTGCTGTGCGGCTACACCGCGCTCGCACTCGGAGTGGCGACGCTCGCGCTGCGGAGGAGGGACGCGTGAAGGAAGCGCTGCGCGTGGAGTGGACGAAGCTGCGGACCGTCGCGGGGACGGGCTGGCTGCTGGCAGCGGTGGTGCTGCTGACGGTGGGGCTGGGCGTGGCGTCGTCGTTCGCCGTCAACTGCTCCGGGGTGGGGTGCGGGCAGGATCCGGCGAAGATCAGCCTGAGCGGGATCGCGTTCGGCCAGGTCGTCGTCGCCGTGCTGGCGGTGTCGGCAGTCGGCGGCGAGTACGGCACCGGGATGATCCGGGTGACGTTAGCGGCAATACCGCGCCGGTCCACGGTGCTGGTAGCCAAAGCCGCCGTGGTCGGCGCGCTGGTGCTGGTGGCAGGCTCGGCGGCGGTGCTGGTGTCGGTGCTGGCCGGACGGTTCATCCTGCGGGACAACGGTTTCACCGAGGCGCACGGGCACGCGGTGCTGTCGCTGGCGGACGGGCCGGTGCTGCGGGCGGCGGTCGGCTCGGTCCTCTACCTGGTGCTGGTTGGTCTGCTCAGCCTGGGCGTGGCCACGGCCGTGCGCGACGCGGCGGCGGCGATCGGGATCGTGCTCGGGCTGCTGTACCTGTTCCCGATCGTCGCGGCCGTGGTGTCGGACCCGGACTGGGTCGAGCGGCTCCAGCGGATCAGCCCGATGACTGCAGGTCTGGCCGTGCAGGCGACGACCGGTCTCGACAGCCTGCCGATCGGTCCTTGGGCGGGTCTCGGGGTGCTCAGCCTGTGGGCGGCGGGAGCGTTGTCGGGGGGTGGTCTGCTGCTTCGGCTGCGCGATGCCTGACCGTCAACGTTCCTTCGGCCGGGGCAGGAGCAGGTGGACCGCGAAGCCCGCCATCGTGGCCAGGACGGCGTGGTAGAGGATCGACAGCTGGTGCTCGATACCGAGGCTGAACACCGGGTCCAGGCCGGTCGTGACGATGCCCGCCAGGCCGAGCAGGCCGGTCACGTGCCAGCCGAAGAAGCCGGCGGACCAAGCCACGAGGGGCCAGCGGTTGCGGTCCGGGCGGCGGAGCAGCAGGTAGGTGGAGAACGCGGCGACGGCGTTGAACGCGACGCCGACGAACCGCAGCTCGGGCAGGCCTCCGGTCAGCAGGGTGGAAAGCGTTTGCGCCAGGACGAGCACGGCGACCGACCAACACCCGACCCGCGTCTTGTCCACCCGCGGATGCTAGGACAGCCGACCGGCGGGCCTCACACGGCCTGCTGTCCGGCCGTCTGTTGGTCCGGTTCCGGAGCCCTGAACTGCCCCGGGATCACCTGGACCGTTCGGCGTTCGGCGAGGTCGGGACGATGAGGCCGGTTTCGTAGGCGACGACGACGGCCTGCGCGCGACTGGACAGGGCGAGTTTGCCCATCATGCGCTTGACGTGCGTTTTCACCGTGGCCTCGCTGAGCACGAGGCGCTGGGCGATCTGCCCGTTGGTCAGCCCGTTGCCGACCAGGCGCAGCACCTCGGTCTCCCGCGTGGTCAGGGCGGCCAGGTGGGGTGCGCCCACGGTGGTCGCCCGGTGGTGCTGGGCGTACGTCTCGATCAGCCGGTGGGTGATGTGCGGCGCGATCAGGATGTCGCCGCCGGCGATGGTGCGGACCGCCGAGATGATGCGTTCCGGCGGGGTGTCCTTGACCAGGAAGCCGGCGGCGCCCTCGCCCAACGCGGTGTAGACGTATTCCGGCAGGTCGAACGTCGTCAGCATGACCACGCGCGGTGGGTCTTCGCGGTGGTGGGCCAGGATTCGGCGGGTGGCGCCGATGCCGTCCAGCACGGGCATCCGGATGTCCATGAGGATCACGTCGGGCGCGGTCTCGGCGGTCAGGGCCACCGCCTGCTCGCCGTCGGCGGCCTCGCCCACGACCTCGAACCCGGGCGCGGCGGTGAACAGGGCGACGAGGCCGGCGCGGATCAGCGCCTGGTCGTCGGCGACGAGCACGCGGATCGTCATCGGGCCGCCACCTCCGCCATCGGCAGTCGGAGGACCACGCCGAACCCGCCTCCCGGCAACGGACCGGCGGTGAGCACTCCCCCGTACAACTCAGCGCGTTCCCGCATACCGCGGATGCCGTGCGACGGGTACTCCGCCGCGGCTCTGTTCACCACCCTGCCCCCCGCCCCCCTGTTCACCGCCCCCCTGTTCACCGCAGCCCTGTTCACCGCCTTGTTGTTCGCCACCTTGTACGCCGCCGCCCCGCTGTCCATCGCCCTGCCCGCCGCCGCGCCATCGTTCGCGACCCAACCATGCGCAGCCCCGCTGTCCCCGCTCCCACTGTCCCCGCTCCCACTGTTCCCAATCCCGCCGTTCCCGGCCCCACTAGTCCTGGCCCCGGTGGTCGCCCTACCGTCGGAATGCCCGCCGTCAGGAACCCCACCGTCGGAAACCCCGGCGTCAGAAATCCCACGGTCGGGAACCCCGCCGTTGTCGGTCACCTTGACCATGAGCGTCTGCTCGCCGTAATCGACATCGATCCTGGCCTTGGCCGGTCCGGCGTGCTTGAGCACGTTCGTCAGAGACTCCTGCGCCACCCGGTAAGCGCACAGGTCCGGTCCCGGCTGGAGCTCGCGAACGTCCCCCGTGATCACCACCTCCACCGGCAACCCCGCGCCGCGCGCCCGCTCCACCAGGTCGTCCAGCGCCGCCAGGCCTGGTTGCGGACGGTAGTCGTCGTCCTGGTCCACTCGTAGGACATCCAGCAGGCGGCGCATCTCGGTCAACGCCTCACGGCTCGTGTCCCCCACGGTCGTGATCGCCTTGCGCGCGGTCGGCAGGTCCGTGTCCAGCACGTACTGCGCCAATCCGGCCTGGAGCGAGATCACCGACATGTGGTGCGCGACGATGTCGTGCAGCTCGCGCGCGATGCGCACCCGTTCCTCCGCGACCGCCCGCGCCGCGTCCTCGGCCAGCCGCTCCGCGCGTTCCGCCCACCGCTTCGTACCTTCGCCCAACACCCACGCACCGATCACGACGACGATCGACTGCACGACCTCGGACCACGCGATCATCCCGGAAAGCCGCAGGTAGGCGACCACCACGACGGACGCCGCCACCAGGAACACGAGCACGGCCACCAGCCGGGAACGCAGGGTCGCCACGGTGAACATGCCCACCAGAGCACCCAACCCGGCGCTGGGCAGACCGTCGAACTCCAGCAGGCTGTACCCCGCCAGCGCCCCCATCATGACGATCATCGTCGCCACCGGCGCGACCTGGCGCAGCGCGATCGGCGCGACGGTGAGCGCCGCGAGCACGTACGCCACCCAGCCGATGTGACCGCCGGTGTGGCTCACCGTCGTGGCCAGGGTCAACCAGGTCAGCACCACCGCCAGCAGCACGTCCAGCCGGATCGGGTTGAGTTTCGCCAGCACCAGTCCACGGTAGTGGCGGGGCGGTGCGTCCGTCGCCACCCTGTGGGTGGACCACCCGCTACCCCCACCGGGGTAGTCGAAGATGCCGTCGTGGGGCGACGACGCGAGACCGCCGTGTGCTTAACGTTCGGTGACATGAAACGACTTTGTGCGGCAGTGATGATCGCGGTGCTGGGCACCACCACAGCGGGCACCGCGAGCGCTGCGAGCGCTGACCACCGTCACGGCACTCTCCAGCGGCACGCGGACGCGTTGCTCGACCAAGGCGCACCGGGCGTGCTGGTGGAGGTCGACACGCCACGCGGCGACGTTCGGGTCCGGAGTGGTCACGGCAACGTCGACGCGCGGACTCCCGTGCCGTGGCGGGCGAAGTTCCGCATCGGCAGCTACACCAAGACGTTCGTGGCGGCGACCGTGTTGCAGCTGGTCGGCGAGGGCCGACTGTCCCTTGAGGACACGGTCGACCGCTGGCTGCCCGGTGTCGTCGACGGCAACGGCAACGATGGCACGAAGATCACCGTGCGGCAGCTGTTGCAGCACACCAGCGGCCTCCCCGACTTCGTCGGCAGGATGCCGGAGCTGTTCCTGGAGGACGAGTTCCAGCGGATCCGGTTCCGGACCGTGACGCCGGAGCAGATGGTCGCGCTGGCGGTGCAGCAGGCACCGAACTTCGCGCCCGGCGCCGACTGGGCGTACTCCAACACCGGTTACATCCTCGCCGGCATGATCATCGAACGGGTCACCGGGCACACCTGGCAGCACGAGGTGCGCACCCGCATCGTCGAACCGCTCGGCCTGCGCGACACCTCGCTGCCGGGCACGTCCCCGTACCTGCCCAGGCCGCACGCCGTGGCCTACGAGCGGTTCCGGGAGAAGGGTCTGGAGGCCGACCCGGCCGACCCGCGCTTCGGCGAGCCGATCGACGTGACCACGTACAACCCGTCGTTCGGCGGCGCGGCCGGTGACATGATCAGCACCACGGACGACGGCAACAAGTTCCTCAAGGCGCTGGTCGGCGGGAAGGTGCTGCGGCCCGCACAGCTCGCCGAGATGACGAACACCCTGCGCACGCCCGCGCTGGACCCGGCGTGGCCGGGCGCCCGGTACGGCCTCGGGATCATGTGGATCCCGAACTCGTGCGGTGGCCACTGGTCGCACGGCGGCAACATCCACGGCTTCATGACCCGCAACGGCGTCTCGTCGGATGGCACGCGCAGCGTGATGGTGTCGATCAACACCGACTCCCTGGTGCCGAAGCCGGACGCGCCCACGCCCGACAAGGACGTCACGGTCGACCTGATCGACCACGCGCTCTGCGGCGCCGCGTGACCGGACCGGCGGCGGGCACCGCGTGTGCCCGCCGCCGGTTTACGTCAGGTGGCCGGGATGACCGAGTAGACCATCCGCTTGCCCGGGTGCTCCCCCACCGTCCAGAACGTGCCGCGGGTCGGGCTGGTGGCGGTGCCGTTCGGCCAGTGCGACAGGTCTTCCGGGCCGATGCTCAGCGACTGGCTGCCTGTCACCTGTAGCGGTCCCGTGGCCGACGACGGCCTGGCGGTGGTGTAGAGCGTGCCGGCGTTGTCGACGCCGTTGCTCTGGCTCAGGTACCACCTGCCGTCGAACCTGGTCGCGCCCTGGACGTTGCTGACCGGCAGCCGGTGCGCGGCGTCGGCGTTCCACCGGTAGTCGGGGTCCATGACCAGTTCGCCACCGCTGAACGCCCCCGCCATGGGCCACCCGGCCACCCGGCCGTTCGTCGCCTCGCCGCCGGCGCAGTACTCGCCCGCCAGCAGGTGGTCCGTGCCGCTGCGGTCGAGGGAGGTGTGCGAGAAGTTCGGCGACTGGTCCGACTCGGTGCACTTGGTGCCCGTGTCGGCGGTCCGCGTCCAGGAGCCGATCTGCGGCATGACGTACCGGTAGCCGTAGCCGTAGTAGGTGCCCTGGTGGTACCCGACCAGGTGCGGCCCGCTGGTCGTCCCGTTCTCCGAGGCGCCGAGGTCGAAGATGCGGCGGACGTCGAACATCCGGAAGCCGCGCGCCGTGTCGGCGACGAACAGGTAGTTGCCGTACCAGACGATGCCGCCGGCGTGCAGTGCCGTGGAGTAGTCGCCGCTGGTGGGGTCCTGCGATACCCGGATCGAGTCGTAGTCGATGATTCCGGAGGTCTCGCGCGGGTAGACCAGCAGGACGTGCCGGTAGGCGCCGGACTCGGGGTTCATGAAGCTGATCCGAACGCCCTTGACCATGCCGTCGGCGTTGTTGTCGTGGTCGTACCAGCTCACCAGGACGGGGCGGTGGCCGTCGCCCCACTGCTGGTCGGACTGCATGTCGGCGACCGTGGTGACGCCCTGCGGGTACCACTCGGAGGTCGCGTTGTCGCCGTCGTTGAAGCAGACGCTCTGCGCGATCGCCACCGAGCTGCCACCGGCGACGGCCGCCGGCTCGCACGCTTCACCGAGACCGGCGGGGTCGTCGTCGTCAACGCGGTTCAGGTCGTTCATGACGTTGGTGACGGTGGCCTTCACCAGGGGCAGGGCGTCGGCGCGGTCGCGCAGCGCGGTGCCGTAGGCGTTCGGGCGCAGCTGGAAGTTGGACAGGGACAGGGCGTCCGCGGCGGCCGGTACCGGTAGCGCGACCAGCGCCGGGACCACCAGGGACAGGACTGCCAACGGGACGGACACCAGGCGGTGCCGGGTCATGCGCTCTCCTCCTCGCCGGTGGTGACCGGCGGGAGCGCAGTGGTCCGGATGTGCCGCGGGCGTGCGGGCCGCCGGTCTTCCAGGTCGAGCTCACCTACAACGTGCCACGAACGACCCGCGGTCCGCAACGGCCGTCGTGGACCGTGGTCGAGTTGCCCGGTCCGGGCGTCGGCAGGCCATGATGTACGGGTGGAGTCCACCCGTGTGGATCGCTGGCTGTGGGCGGTCCGACTGACCAAGACCCGATCCGACGCCGCGGCGGCCTGCCGGGGTGGACACGTGCGCGTCAACGACCGGCCGGCGAAGCCCGCGACGACCGTGGTCCCGGGTGACGAGGTGCGCGCACGAGTGGGTGACACGACCCGGATCGTGGAGGTCGTGCGGGTGATCCAGAAACGCGTGGGCGCCGCCGACGCCGCCGCGTGCCTGATCGACCGGACCCCGCCACCGCCGAAGCCGACCGAGGCACCCGCACCGGTCGCCCGCCGTGAACGCGGCGCCGGCCGCCCCACCAAGCGCGAACGCCGAGTCCTCGACAAGTTCCGCACGTCGCAGCCTTGACCCCGCGTGAGTCCTACGTTCACGTCGCGTGAGTCGTACCTTCAGAACACGCGAGTCCTACGTTCGCGTCCGGTGAGTCCTACGTTCCGAACCCCCGAGTTCAACGCTCAGAACACGGCCGGCCGTCGTGAGCGTTGAATTCGGGGGACGCGAACGTAGGACACGGGTGTTCTGAAGGTACGACTCACGGGACCGGAACGTAGGACTCACGGTGGGGGGTGGCCTAGGTAGAGGTCGCCCAAGCGGGGGTTGGTCAAGAGGGCGGGGGCGGGGCCGCTGAGGTGGACGCGGCCGAGGTCCAGGACGCAGCCCTGGTCGGCGATCTCCAGGGCGCGACGGGCGTTCTGCTCGACCAAGAGCACCGCGGTGCCCGCGTCACGCATGCGCGTGATCTGCTCGAACACGGTCGCGGTCGCCTTCGGGTCCAGGCCCATGGACGGCTCGTCCAGCAGCACGACCCGCGGGCTGACCATCAGCGAACGGGCGAACTCCACCTGCTTCTGCTGCCCGCCCGACAACGCACCGGCCAACGCGTCCCAACGCGCCCCCACCACCGGGAACAGCGTCCGGACGAAGTCCACCCGTTCGGCCACCCGAACCTTGTCCCGCACCGTGTACGCGCCGAGCAGGACGTTCTCCCCCACCGTCATCTCGGGGAACACGCTGTGCCCTTGCAGCACGTGCGACAGACCGGCCGCCAGCAACGACTGCGGCCCACGCCCCGTCACGTCACGCCCGTCGAGCACGATCCGCCCGCCGCGCGGCGCGAGCAGCCCACTGGCCACCTTCAGCACAGTGGACTTCCCCGCGCCGTTCGGCCCGACCAGGCACACCACGGACGCAGGCGGCACGCGCACCGTCAACCCGCGCAGCACCAACGCCGCACGCCCGTACCCGGCCTCGACGTCGACGAGTTCCAGCAGGTCAGCCGCCAAGGTAAGCCGCCAGCACGACGGGGTCGGCGCGCACCGCGTCCGGCGGACCCTCGGCGATCGGACGCCCCCGGTCGAACACGACCACGTGATCGGACAAGCTCATCACCAAGTCCATGTTGTGCTCCACGATCAGGAACGTCCGGCCTTCCGCGTTCAACTCGCGCACCAGCACCCCGATGCGCTCGATCAACGCCGGGTTCACCCCACCGGCGGGCTCGTCCAGCAGGATCGTCTCCGGATCAGCCATCAGCACGCCCGCCAGTTCCAGCAACTTCTGCTGGCCGTACGACAGGTCACGGGCCTCCACGTCGGCCAGGTGCTCGATCCCGACACGGGTCAACAACGCCAG
The DNA here is from genome assembly GCF_000716595.1 of Saccharothrix sp. NRRL B-16314. Taxonomy (GTDB): domain Bacteria; phylum Actinomycetota; class Actinomycetes; order Mycobacteriales; family Pseudonocardiaceae; genus Actinosynnema. Next base: position 74,285 of record NZ_JNXC01000014.1, on the reverse strand, counting down.
CGCCCGGTCCACATCGGCTTTCAGCCGAGCCGGTGCCAACGCCCGCAACACCGACCCGGGCCGCACCGCCGCCAGCAGGTTCTCCACGGCGGTCAGCCGGGGGAACACCCGGCACAGCTGGAAGCTGCGGCCGATACCCGCGTGCGCGATCTTGTGCGCCCCACGCCCGGTGATGTCACGGCCGTGGTACGTGACCGTGCCCGCGTCCGGTTTCACCATCCCGGTGACGCAGTTGAAGAACGTCGTCTTGCCCGACCCGTTGGGCCCGATCAGCGCGTTGATCCGGCCGTGCCGGAACGTCACCGACGCTTCGTCCACCGCCCGCACGCCGCCGAACGACTTGGTCAGACCCGCGACGCGCAACCCGTTCACCGGCGCACCTCCGCTGCCAACTCCTCCTGCGTGACCTCACGGATGGAAGCCTGCCCGGGACGGAGACGGGCGAGGAGCCCTCGGACAGCGGGGATGATCCCGTCCGGCAGGAACAACACGACCACCGCGAGCAGCACGCCCATCGCGACCAAGTGCATCTGCGTATCGCCGTACTGCGCTTTGAAGAACTCGGTGGCGTACCCGACGACGACCGCGCCGACCAGCGGCCCGAACAGGCTGCGCACCCCGCCGAGCAGGCTCATCAGCACCATGTTCGAGCCCACCAGGATCGAGAACTGGAAGATCGGGTCCAGGAACCCGAACCACAGCGCGTACAGACCACCGCCGAGCGCCGTGAAGAACGCCGACACCACGAACGCCGCCAGCTTGTACCGGACCGTCGGCACGCCGAGCGATCGCGCCTTGTCCTCGTCCTCCCGGATCGCCTTGAGCCCCATCCCGAACCGCGACCGGTCGATCACCCACCAGCACAGCAGCATCACGGCGAGCAGCACGGCGTGCAGGTGGAAGAACCGCTGGTGCTGCTCGGGCCGCAGCACGTCGGCGTCGAACGGGCGCGGCACGCGCAGCCCGTCCGATCCGCCGGTCACCGACTCCCAGCTCTGGAACACCAGCAGCAGGACCAGCACCAACGCGATCGACACGATGACGAACGACGCACCTCGCACCCGCAGCGCGGCGATACCGACAGGCACGGCGAGCACCGCCACCACCAGCCCACCGAGCAGCAGCGCGACCCACGGGTTCACGTCCGCGCGCAGGATCAGCAGCCCGGTGGCGTAGCCGCCCAGACCCGAGTACGCCGCGTGGCCCAGCGAGATGTACCCGGTGAACCCGCCAACGAAGTTCCACGCCGTGGCCAGCACCGCGTAGCTGATGATCACCACGCCGACCGACAGCACGAACGGGTCCGAGGCGAGACCGGGGAACGCGACCACCAGCCCGGCCAGGCCGACCAACCCGGCCGCCTTCACGAAAGTCTCAGAACCGCTGCGCAAGGCGGCCTCCGAAGAACCCCTGCGGACGCAGGATCAGCGTGAGGAACAACGCGGCGTAGAAGAACGTCTGCGCCCACGTCGTGCCGAGCGGGAGCTGGAGCAGGTTCTGGCCGACGCCCAGCACCAACGCCGCGACGGCCGCCCCCGCCACGCTGCCCAGCCCGCCGACCACGATGATCGCCATCAGCGGACCGATCCAGTGCCAGTGCAGTGACGGGTAGATCGTGGAGTCCAACGCCAGCGCGGTGCCGCCGACGGCGGCGGTGGCCAGGCCGAGCCCGAAGCCGAACCCGGCCACCCGGTCGGTGTCCACACCGAGCAGCCGTGCCGCCTCGCGGTGCTGCATCGTCGCCCGCAGCGCCTGGCCGAACCGGGTCACCTTGAGCAGCACGTGCAACCCGGCCAGCGTCACCACGGCCAGCCCGAACGCGATCAGCTTGACCAGCGCGACGCTCGCCCCGAACAGCTCCAGCCGCGCGCCCGAGTAGGACAGCGGGATGCGGCGGTGCGTTCCGCTGAAGACGAACCCCAGCAGGCCTTCCACCACCAGCGCCACGGCGAACGTCAGCAGCACGGACATCATCGTCAACGTCGCCGGGCGCAGCCGTGCCACCAGCAGGCGCTGCACCGCGACGCCGAGGGCGAAGAACAGCGGCACCGTCACGAGCAGCGACAGCATCGGGTCCAGTCCGGTGTGGACGGTGAACGTCCACGCCAGGTACGCGGCCAGCACGAGGAACGCGGAGTGCGCGATCATCACCACCCGCATCACGCCGAAGTAGAGGGTGAGACCGGCGGCCAGCAGGGCGTACAGGCCGCCCATGAGCACGCCCAGGACGAGGCTCTGGAAGACGAGGGACACCCGGTCTCACCACGCGGGCTTCGGGTAGACCAGCTCTGCTTCCTCCGCGTCGGCGGGCAGCACGATGCGGATCTCGCCGCCGACGTACTGCTGGATCAGGTGCGCGCCCTGCGGGCGTCCGACGGCGTCCCACTTCAACGGTCCCACGACGGTCTGCACCTCGTTGCCGTGCAGCCAGTCGATCAGCTTCCGCTGGCACTCCGGGGACGGGTCCGCGCAGCCGGCCGCGTTGACGGCGGCGGCGACGACCTGGCCGGTGGTCCAGGCGTTGGCCTCGTCCTCGGTGGGGGCGGTGTTGTGCTCGCGGGTGTAGAAGTCCACGAACTCATTGTTGGACGGGTAGTCCGCCTCGGGCGTGTAGCCGGTCGGGGACAGGATGCCCTCGGTCTGCGCGCCGATCGCCGCGGGGAACTCCGGATTGGTCGGCGCGGTGGAGAACGCGGCCAGTTTCGGCTGGTAGCCGAGCTGGCGCAACGCGACGATGAGGTTCACCGCGTCCTGGTACTGCGTGCCGCCGACCACGACGTCCGCGCGCGAGTCGGCGATCTTGGCGGCGATGGAGCCGAAGTCGGTGGTGTTGGGCGGGTACACCTCGTCCACCACGGTCCGGATGCCCGCCTCGGCCAGCTTCTCCTTGAGCCCGTTGGCGGTTCCCTGGGCGAACGGGTCGTCCATCGCCGCGTACGCCGCCGTCCTGGGGCGGGTGGCCTCGGGCATCGCGATGATCGCTTCGGCCAGGTGGTCGTAGTGGTCCTGGGCGACGGCGGGCGCGGCGTAGAACAGGTTCTCGAAGCCCTGCTCGAACACCTCGGCCGCGGCGCCCGCCGGTTCGACGAACAGGAAGCCGTAGTCGCGCGCGACCTGCGCGGCCGGGATGACGAGCCGGGTGGAGAACGGGCCGAAGACGAGGTCGACGCGGTCGGAGTTGATGAGCCTCTCGTAGTCGGCGGCGACCCGGTCGGCGTTGGACTGGTCGTCCAGGACGGTCAGCTCGACCTGGCGTCCCAGCAGTCCGCCGTTCTCGTTGACGTGCTTCGCCCAGGCCTCGTAGCCGCGCTGGACGCCCTTGCCGGGTTCGGAGAAGTCGCCGGTCAGCGGTAACGAGACGCCGATCCGGATCGGCCCGTCCCCGCCGCTGCCGCCCTCCGCCGGCCGTCCGCCGAAGCACCCGCCGACCAGCAACGCCGCCACCGCGCCGAGGGCGCCGATCCGCATCCGTCGAGCCAAGTCCATGGTCCACCCGTCGTCGAGGGATCAGGCAAGCGCTTTCCGAGCATAGGAACCACCGCACCCCCTGACAAGCACCCGCGAGAGTCCTACGTTCACGACGCGTGAGTCCTACGCTCAGGACGCGTGAGTCCTACGTTCGGAACACCCGAGTTCAACGCTCAGAACGTGCCACCGGGCGTTCACCGAGCCGAACGGCCACCACCCCGGTCATGATCAACGCGCCGCCGACCAGCTGGATCGCGCCGGGCGCCTCACCGAGCAGCAGCCACGCGAACACCAGCGCCGCCACCACCTCCGTCAACGCCACGAACGACGCCAGCCGCGAGCCGAGCCGACGGGTCGCGGCGATACCGGCCACGTACGCGAGCGCCGCCGTCACCACGCCGAGCGCCACCACCGGCAGCCACCACGCCACGGTGAACCCGCCGAACGCCCCGTCGAACGCCACCGACCCCGTCGACACGACCCAGGGAACGATCCCGACCACACCGGCGAGCACCAACGCGACCCCGCCGAGCAGCAACCCGCCCGCCGCAAGCACGGTCCCCGGCAACCCGTCCCCGTCCCGCGCCGACAGCACGAAGTACGCCGCGGCGCCCACCATCGCGCCCAACGCCCACAGGATGCCGACCGCATCCGCCCGCGCGCCGGACGCCAGGTCCAGCACCAGCGCCAACCCCACCAGCCCGAACACCGCGCCGAGGACCGTCAGCCGACCCGGCCGCTGACCGTGCCGCAGCCACAGCCAGACCACCACCGCGACCGGCGCCGTGTACTCGACCAGCAAGGCGACGCCGACCTCCATGTGCGCCACGGCGTTGAAGAAGGCCAGCTGGCACCCGGCGACCGCGAGCATCCCGTACGCCGTGATCAACGGCGCGGTGCGCCGCAACACCTGCCACCGGCCGCGCAGCTGGACCACGGCGATCGGCGTCAGCACGACGCCCGCCAGCAACACCCGCACCGCCACCGCCGCGGCCGACGACCAGCCCGCGTCCATCAACCCGCTGGCCAACGGCCCGGACATCGCGAACGACGACGCCGACAGCATGGCGAACCCCAAACCGGCCCGCAGCCGCCCAGCCGCCACCCTGTCATGCGTCATCGTCGCCATGACTCATGACGCTATGGACCGGAGCGGTAATCTGTCAATGTGCTCTTCACCCATGACACGACCGCAACGCTGGTCGCCGCGGTCGCCCTCGTGAACTCGGCCGAGGAGCCGGACACGATGACCGAACCGGCTCACGTGGACGCGTTCGTCGCCGAGCACGCCTACACCGGCTCACGCACCCGCGACACCACCGAGCTGAACGCGGTCCGCGCACTGCGCACCACCCTGCGGCGACTCCTGACCAGCGACCGCGACACCGCCGTGGAGATCGTCAACGCGATCCTGGCCGGGCACCACGCCGTCCCCCAGCTCGTGCGCCACGACGGCCTCGACTACCACCTGCACGCCACCGATCCGGCCACCCCGCTCGCCGACCGGATCGCCGTCGACACGGCCATGGCGATGATCGACGTGATCCGGGCGGACGAGCTGAGCAGGCTCTCCGTCTGCGCCGACGACACGTGCGGCGGGCTGGTCCTGGACCTGTCCCGCAACCGATCGCGCCGCTACTGCAGCACCACGTGCGGCAACCGGATCGCCGTGGCGGCCTACCGCGCCCGCAAGGCCTGAATCACCCGGCGAGTTACTACCGCTTGAAAATTAACTCTTGAAAACCTCTCCGCCCACCCCCTAGCGTCAGCGCCGCACTCGACAGGGCGCCGGTCACCTCCCGGTGCTTCCGAGCACCAAGGAGGGTGTTCATGCGTCGTGCTCTAGCGCTGCTCTTATCCGCTCTGCTCCCCCTCTCCGTCACCGTCGAAGCCCACGCCGACACCGGTGCCGACGTTGACGCGACACCCGCGAACACCGCCGTCGACCTGGCGTCCACGCCGCCGATGGGGTGGAACTCGTGGAACAAGTTCGGCTGCGACATCAACGAAGACCTGATCCGGCAGACCGCGGACGCGCTCGCGTCGTCCGGGATGCGCGACGCGGGGTACCGCTACGTCAACATCGACGACTGCTGGATGGCCCGCGAACGCGACACCGGAGGCAGGCTGCAGGCCGACCCGGTCCGCTTTCCCAGCGGTATCAAGGCTTTGGCCGACTACGTCCACGCCAAGGGCCTGAAGCTCGGCATCTACTCCTCCGCCGGCACGCACACGTGCGCGGGCTTCCCGGCCAGCCTCGACCACGAGGACGTCGACGCGCGGACGTGGGCCGACTGGGGCGTGGACTACCTCAAGTACGACAACTGCTTCAACGAGAACCGCCCCGCCCTCGACCGGTACCGCGCGATGGGTGAAGCCCTGCGCAAGACGGGCCGGGACATCGTCTACAGCTTGTGCGAGTGGGGTCAGAACAAGCCGTGGGAGGGCCTGGGCCGGGAGGTCGGCGGCCACCTGTGGCGGACCACCGGCGACATCTCCGACAACTGGACGTCCGTGATGGGCATCCTCGACCAGCAGGTCGGTCTGGAGCAGTACGCGGGCCCGAACGGCTGGAACGACCCGGACATGCTGGAAGTCGGCAACGGCGGCATGACCGACGTCGAGTACCGCGCCCACTTCGCGCTGTGGGCCGTGCTCAACGCGCCGCTGATCGCGGGCAACGACGTCCGCTCGATGGACGACGCGACCAAGCGCATCCTGCTCAACCGCGACCTGCTGGACGTCGACCAGGACTGGTCCGGCGCACAGGGGCGCAAAATCCGCGACGACGGCGACCAGGAGGTCTGGGCCAAGCGCATGTCCGACGGCTCGGTCGCGGTGGTCCTGCTCAACCGCGGCACGGGCAACGCCGCCGTCGGCGCGACCGCCGCCGAACTCGGCCTGCCCGCCGCCCGCGCGTACCGGGTCAAAGATCTGTGGAGCAAGGAAGAGCACGCGAGCGCCGGCACGATCCGCGGCGCGGTCCCGGCGCACGGCGCGGTCGCCTACCGGGTGTGGACGGGCGGCGCGAAGCTCGCACCGCTGACCTCCTTCACGCTCACCGGACCGGAACTGGTCGAGGCCGGCCGCCCGTTCACGGTCTCCACGAGCCTGGTCAACGACGGCACGTCACCGCTGACGGCGGCCAGGGTGCAGCTCCAGGTGCCGGACGGCTGGGTGCTCGACGGCAGCCCGGTGCGCGAGACGCCGTCCGTGCGGCCGGGCGACGGCTTCACGGCCACCTGGACCGTCGAGGCCAGGCCGATCACCACGATCACCGCCGCCGCGACGGTGAAGATCACGGCGGCGGCCGGCTACCGCACCACAGCGGGTGCGCAGGCCCGCTGGAGCGAGGTCGCGCCGCCTCTCGTGACCGCCCCGCCCCAGGGCGTCAACGGCGTTTCCGGTCTCCCGTTCGTGTCCGAGCTCAACGGGTGGGGGCCGGTGGAGCGCGATCGCAGCAACGGCGAGCAGTCCGCCGGCGACGGCCGGACGATCAGCATCGGCGGGGTCGAGTACGCCACCGGCCTCGGCGTGCACGCCACCTCCTCCGTCCGCATCTACCTGGGTTTCGCGTGCACGGCGTTCTCCGCACGGGTGGGCGTGGACGACGAGAAGGAAGGCCGGGGCAGCGTCGCCTTCCGGGTCGTGGGCGACGGCCGTGAACTCGCCGCCACCCCGGTCCTGACGGGCGGCTCGGCGGCCGTGCCGATCGACGCCGACCTGACCGGCGTGCGGATGCTCGACCTCCAGGTCACCGATGGCGGGAACGGCAACGACTCCGATCACGCCGACTGGGCGTCCGCCGCCATCACCTGCTGAACGACCGCTCGCCCATGGCGCCACCCCCGACTCGGGGGGTGGCGCCATTTTCGTGCGCCGGCGTGAGTCACATCACTCGATTGGCGGGAACCTAACGACACTGATAATGATTACCATTCCTTGGTCCCGGTCGGCCGTCCCCTCGGAGGAGCACGCGTGGCGCACTTGTTGATGATCGAGAGCTGGGTCGGCGCGATGAGTTCGCTGCTGCCACGGGCGATCCACGAGTCAGGCCACCGGTTCACCTTCCTCACCCGCGACCTGCACCACTACCTGCGCGCCGCGCCGTCCCACCCGCACCCGTTGCTGGCGGCGGACAACGTGCTCACCACCGAGACCAACGACCTGCCCGCACTGCTGTCCTATGTGGAGCGCATGCACGAAGTGCTCTCGTTCGACGGCGTGATCTCCTCCTGCGACTACTACCTCTCCACCGTCGCCGCGGTCGCCGCGCACCTGAACCTGCCCGGCCCCGATCCGCAGGCCGTGGAACGCGCCTACCGCAAGGACCTCACCCGCACGACCACGCGGGACGCGGGCGTGCCCGGCCCCCGGTTCGCCCTCACCCAGGACTGGCCCGCCACCGCGAAGGCCGCCGCCGAGCTGGGCTACCCGCTGGTGGTCAAGCCGGTGGACCTGTGCGCCGGGATGCACGTCCGCGCGGTGCGGGACGAGGCCGCGCTGCGCGAGGCGTTCCTGGCCCTGGAGGCGTTCCCGGTGAACGCTCGCGGCCAGAAGCGGGTGCCGACCGTGCTGCTCGAAGAGCTGCTCGTCGGCCCCGAGGTGAGCGTGGAGACCGTGACGGTGGACGGCATCACGCACGTGGTCGGCGTGACGGACAAGAGCCTGGCCGGACACCCGTGGTTCGTGGAGAGCGGCCACGTGTTCCCGGCCGACCTGGACAAGGTCGACCGCGCGGCGGCCATCGACACGGCCGTCGCGGCGATCGAAGCGCTCGGCCTGGACGCCGCCGTGGCGCACACCGAGGTCAAGCTGACCGCCGACGGCCCCCGGCTGATCGAGGTCAACCCGCGCCCGGCGGGCAACCGGATCACCGAGCTGGTCCGCCGCGTGACGGGCATCGACCTGCCTTCCGTGTTCACCCAACTCGCCGTCGGCCACCAGCCGGACCTGCGGGCACGGGAGACCGGTGTGCGCAGCGCGGCCGTCTCGTTCCTCCTGCCGCCGCACGCCGGGGTGCTGGCCGGGATCGACGGCGTCGACGCCCTGGCCGTGAACCCCGACGTGGTCGACTGGGCGCTGAAGGGCGCCGGACACCGCGCCGGCGAGCCGACCAGCAACAACAGCTACCTCGGCCACGTCATGGTCACCTCGCCGGACGCCGACGCGCGGACCCGGGCGGAACGCGTCGTCGGCACGCTGGAAGTCCGGTACGCCGAGGGCGCGGAATGACGGCCCGGTCGGACCACCGCGCGCCGACCGACGTCGCGGAACTCGTCGCGCTGGCCCGTTCGGGCGTGATCGGACCCGATCCGGCCGAGTGCCGGGTCAGCGTCGCGTTCACCACGACGCAAGGCGCCCGGCACGTCTCTCGCGGTCGGGCGTACCGCAACACCGTGATCAGCGTCCGGGTCGGTGAAGCGGTCGGATCGTGCGCGGTCGAGCCCGACCGGACGGGAGCGGACGTGACGGACTGCGTCGGCGAGGCGGTCGCGGACCTGCTCACCCACCCCGACGCCGCGATCCGGACGGCGGTGCTGGACGCGTACCTGATGAACGCGCACCCGCACGAGTCGTCCGCGCGGCAGGTGGTGGTCGGACCGGGTGACTCGCTGGCCAAGTCGATGGCACGGGCGTCCGCCGTCGTGGACCTGCTGGACGCCGTGCCCGGACAGCGGGTGCTGGTCGTGGGCGTGGTGAACTCGCTGCTGCACCACCTGCGCGCGCGTGGCCTGCGGTACGTGCCGTGCGACCTCAAGGGTGGTCGCACCGAGTGGGACGAGCCGGTCGTGACCGACGCCGAGGCCGCCGTCGCGGACTGCGACCTGGTGCTGGCCTCGGGGATGACGGTCGGCAACGGCAGCTTCGAACCGCTGCTGCGCACGGCGGTCGCCGCCGGCCGGCCGGTCGTGGTGTTCGCCCAGACCGCGAGCGCGATCGTGCCGTGGTTCCTCGGTTCGGGCGTCACGGCGGTGTCGGCGGAGCCGTACCCGTTCTTCTGGCTGCACGGCGGCCCGACCACCCTGCACCACTACCGAGCCGAACGGGTCGGGTGACCGTGCTGCCTCCTCGCCGGAACCGCTACCTGCTCGACCTGCTGGGCAACACGCCCGTCGCGCGCATCGACACCCCGCTCCCCCACCGCCACGGCGGTTTCTGGGCGAAGCTGGAGTGCCTGAGCGCGGGCGGGATGAAGGCGCGTTCGGCCGTCGCGATGCTGCTGGCGGCCCGTGAACGCGGTGAACTGCGTCCGGGCGCGGTCGTCGTGGAGTCGACCAGCGGCACCCTGGGGCTCGGGTTGGCGTTCGCCGGCCAGGCGTTGGGGCACCCGGTCGTGCTGGTGGTCGACCACGAGCTGGAACCGTCGATGCGCGCGCTGCTGCACGCCCACGGCGCACGGCTGGAGATCGTGGACCGGCCGCACCCGACCGGTGGCTGGCAGCAGGCCAGGCTGGACCGGCTCCGGTCGGTGCTGCGCGGGCTGCCGGGCGCGTACTGGCCGGACCAGTACAACAACCCGGACAACCCCGCCGGGTACACGGGTCTCGCCAAGGAGCTGGCCGCTCAGGTGGACCGCGCCGACGTGCTCGTGTGCAGCGTGGGCACCGGCGGGCACAGCGCCGGGGTCGTCGCCGCCTTGCGCCGCTACTGGCCGGACGTGCGGCTGATCGGCGTGGACACGGTCGGCTCGACGATCTTCGGCCAGCCCGCCCGGTCTCGGGTGATGCGCGGGCTGGGCAGCAGCATCCACCCGCGCAACGTCGCCTACGAGGAGTTCGATGAGGTGCACTGGCTGGGTCCGGTGGAGGTGGTCGACGCCTGCCGCCGGTTGGCGCGGGACTGCTTCGTCACCGGCGGGTGGAGCACGGGCGCGGTCGCGCTGGTGGCGGCGTGGGTGGCGCGCGTCGAGCCGGGCACCACCGTGGTGACGATCTTCCCGGACGGGCCGCACCGCTACCTCGGCACCATCTTCGACGACGATTTCTGCCGGTCACGCGGTCTGCTGGGCACGCCGGAGGACCGACCGGTGGAGATCGCGGACACCGCCGAGATCGAGGTCACCAGCTGGGCCAGGTGCCGCTCGGTGTACGCGCCGAAGGCAGTCGGGGTGCCCGCGTGAAGCTCGACTGGACGGTGTACGGGTTGGAGTTGCGGTCGCCGCTGCGCATCTCGCGGTCGGTGATGGCCCGGCGTGACGCGGTGCGCGTGGTGATCGAGTGCGACGGGTCGCGCGGTCACGGCGAGGTGGTGACGAGCCAGTACTACGGGCTGGACGTCGAACGGATCACCGGGCTGTTGCGTGACTTGGCGCCGGTGGTGGCCGAGTGCGCCGACCCCGCCGAGTTGACGTTGCCGGAGCTGCCGCCGGGTGTGCTGGCCGCCGTGGACACCGCGCTGCACGACTTGAGGGCGTTGCGGCAGGGGGTTCCGGTGCACCGGCTCGTCGGCGTTCCACAGTGGACCGACGTGCCGACGGCCTACACGATCGGCATCGGTGCCCCTGCGAGCGCCGCCTCGCAGGCCGCCGACCTGGCCGCGCGCGGGTTCACCGTGCTGAAGGTCAAGGTCGGCTCGGAGCACGACGTGGCCACGGTCGACGCGGTCCGGGTCGCCGCGCCGGAAGCCCGGCTCATCCTCGACCCCAACGGCGGGTGGACCGCCGAGCAGGCCGTGCGAGTGGTCGACCAGCTCACCGGCGTCGACGCCCTGGAGCAGCCGATCGCGCCCGGCCAGTGGGACGAGCTGGCGTGGCTGCGCGAGCGGTGCCCAGTGCCGTTGATCGCGGACGAGGATGCGGCGACGGCGGACGACGTGCGGGCGCTGGCGGGGCTGGTCGACGGGGTGAACGTCAAGCTGGCCAAGTGCGGCGGGATCACCGCCGCCCGCGAGATCATCGATGTCGCCCGCGCGTCCGGCCTGGACGTGATGCTCGGCTGCCTGGTGGCCAGCTCGCTCGGCATCGCGCCGGCCGTGCACCTGACCGGCTACGCCCGCTGGGTCGACCTGGACGGCCACCTCCTGCTCGCGGACGACCCGTGGACCGGCATCGGCGGTGAGGACGGCACGCTGCGGCTGTCGGGCGCGCCCGGTCTCGGCGTGACACCCGGGGTCGAGCACCGATGAAGCGCTTCCCGCTGTCGGTGCGCGTGCTGCTGGTCAACCAGTTCGGCGTGAACACCGGCTTCTACCTGCTCATCCCCTACCTGGCCACGCACCTGGGCGACCTCGGCCTGTCGGTGGCGACGATCGGCCTGGTGCTCGGCGTGCGGACGTTGAGCCAGCAGGGGCTGTTCCTGCTCGGCGGCTCGGCGTCCGACCGGCTCGGGCCGCGTCGCGTGATCATCGCGGGCTGCGCGGTGCGAGCGGTCGGGTTCGGGCTCTTCGCGGCGGGCGGATCGGTGGTGCTGCTGCTGGCCGCGTCCGTCCTCAGTGGACTGGCCGGTGCGCTGTTCAACCCGGCCGTCCGCGCCTACATCGCCGAGGAGTCGGCGGACCGCGCGGGGGCGTTCGCGCTGTTCAACATCTACGGGCAGGCGGGTGCGCTGACGGGTCCGCTGCTCGGCAGCCTGCTCATGCTGTGGGACTTCAGGCTCGCGGCGCTGGTGGCGGCCGGGATCTTCGCCGTGCTGACGGTCGTGCAGGCGGTCGTGCTGCCCGCCCGACCGGCCCCGCCGCACCAGGGCACCGTGCTGGACGACTGGCGCGAGTGCCTGGCCGACCGCAGGTTCCTGGCGTTCACGGGTGCGCTCACCGGCATGTTCGTGCTCCAGAACCAGCTCTACCTCGTGCTGCCGCTGGAAGCGCGGCGGCTGACGGACTCCGCGCTCGCCGTCGCGGCGTTGTTCCTGGTGTCCACCATCGCCACCCTGCTGTTCCAGGTGCGCATCACGCGCTGGTTGAAGCGGGTGGCGCGCGGCCGGGCCATCGCGCTCGGGCTCGCCGTCATGGGAACCGGGTTCGTCGCGACGGCGGTCGGCCACGTCGGCCCGCTCGGCGGCATCACGCCCGTGCTGGTCGCGACGCTGCTCCTGTCGGTCGGCGTGATGATCGCGCAGCCGTTCGTCTACGACCTGATCCCGGAGTTCGGACGGGCGGGCTTGTCGGGCACCTACTTCGGCGTGTTCTACCTGGTCTCGGGGGTCGCGGCGGCGTTGGGCAACGCGGCCATCGGCTGGGTGTTCGGCCGGTCCGGCTGGCTGGCGTCGCTGCTGTGCGTGGTGGTCGGTGTCGGCTGCGCGGCGGCCGTGGCCTGGTTGCACCGACGTGGCGTGCTGACCGTGGAACGACCGGAGGTGGCCCGATGACGCTGTACGACAACCCGGCCGGCGAGAACCTGTTGACCGACAACCCCGCGCTCTACGAGCACCAGTTCCCCGATCCCGACCACGTCGCCGCCCGGTTCGCGCACGACGTCGTGACCAGGTTCGGCGGCCGGACCGGCGACCTCTTGGACGTCGGCTGCGGCACCGGTCGCGACGCCGGTCACCTGGCCGGCCTCGGCTACCGGGTGGTCGGGCTGGACAGCTCGGAGCGGATGGTCGAGCACGCCCGCGAGCACCACCCGGCGGTCACGTTCGTGCTCGGCGACATGCGGACGTTCTGGCTCGGCCGCCGCTTCGACGTGATCACGTGCCTGGACAGCGCGCTGCTCTACTGCCACACGAACTCCGACCTGGACGCCTTCCTGCGCCGTTGCCGCGACCACCTCTCGCCCGGTGGCCTGCTGGTGGCGGAGATGCGCAACGGCGCGTTCTTCCTCGGCAACACCGAACTGCTCGACGGCACCCGCACCCGCACCGTCGTCTGGGAGGGCGTGTCGTACACCTCCCACACCCGGCTCTGGATCGACCACGCCGCGCAGTTGCTGCGCCGGCGGCGCGAGTGGTGGTGGCCCGGCGCCCAGCCGCTCGTGCAGCGCTCGGCGTGGCGACTGCTGTTCCCCCAGGAACTCCGGCGCGTCCTGGACCAAGCCGGGTTCGACGTGCTGGCCCTGTTCGACTCGCCGGGGCCGCGCACCGACGACCCGTGGACCGCCGACGCCGAGTTGGGCGAAGAGCTCTCCGGTGACCGACTGCACCTCGTCGCGCGCCTCCGCCACTGACGTCACTGAAAGGAATCGACCATGCACGCCCTCAACCGCCGCGGCTTCCTCGGTCTCACCGCCGGCCTCTCGATCGCCACCCTCACCGGGTGCGGCACCACCGGTGCCCAGACGTCCGCCCCTTCCACGCCCCGCGCCGGCGGCCGACTGCGCGCGGCGTTCGCGGGCGGTGGGGCCAAGGAGGTGCTGGACCCGCACCTGGCGAACCTGTTCGTGGAGGCGGCCCGTTCCAAGGCGCTGTACGACAAGCTCGCCGACCTGGGTCCGGACGTCTCCGCGCAGCCCAGACTCGCCGAGAAGTGGGAGCCGGACACCACACTCACCCGCTGGCGGATCACCCTGCGCCAGGCCACGTTCCACAACGGGCAGCCGGTGCGCGCGGAGGACGTGCTGGCCAGCTACGCCCGCATCCTCGACTCCAACCGCGCGTTCCGGGCCAAGTCCAGCCTCGCGCTGATCGACCTGGCGAACAGCCGCGCGGTGGACGACCGGACGGTGGAGTTCGCGCTGCAACGGCCGTTCGTCGAGTTCCCCAACGTGCTGGCCGCTTTCGGCGCGTACATCGTGCCCGCCGGCGCCGAGGACTTCACGGCGCCGGTCGGCTCCGGACCGTTCAGCTTCGTGTCGTTCGAGCCCGGCAAGTCGGTGCTGCTCAAGCGCAACGCCGAGTACTGGGAGGGCGCGCCGCACCTGGACGAGCTGGAGTTCGTGATCGCCAACGAGGAGTCGGCGCGGACGAACGCGCTGCTCGGCGGCCAGGTGGAGTACGCGCACGACCTCACCCCGACCACCGCCCGCAGCCACACCGGCAGCGACCGGCTGGCGATCCACCGCGCGCCCAACAGCGCCGTGCAGGCGTTCGCGATGAAGGTGGACCGGCCGCCGTTCGACAACCGGGACCTGCGCGAGGCGATGTTCCTGCTGGCCGACCGCCCGCAGTTGGTGGAGTCGGTGCTCGCGGGTGCGGGGCAGGTGGGCAACGACCTGTTCGGCAAGGGCTACCAGCACTACGCCGACGACATCCCGCAGCGGACGCGTGACCTGGACAAGGCGAAGTTCCTGATCCGCCGGGCCGGCGCCGAGGGGCTGACGGTCAAGCTGGACACGTCGACCGCCGCGGCCGGGATGGTGGAGGCCGCCACGGTGTTCGCCGACCAGGTCAAGGGATCGGGGCTGACCATCGAGGTGGTCACCGGCAACAAGGACAGCTACTGGGCCGACACGTTGAAGAACGGCTCGATGTCGAGCTTCCGGTCCGGTGCGATGCCGATCGAGACGCACGTCGCGCAGCGGCTGCTGAGCGGTTCGGGCACCAACGTGACCAAGTGGGCACGTCCTGAGTTCGACGCGCTCTACGACCGTGCGGTGTCCACTGTGGAGGCCGGTGAGCGCTCCTCGGTCTACCGCGACATGCAGCGTTCCCTGCACGCCGAGGGCGGGTACCTGATGTGGGGCTTCGCGGACTGGATCGTCGGTGCCGCGCCGAACGTCGGCGGCATCTCCACGGCGCCCGCGAACACGCTGGACTGGGCGCGGTTCGACAAGGTGTGGTTGGGGTGAGCCTGCGCCGGTACGCTCTTCGGCGGCTGGCCATCGGTCTCGTACAGGTTCTCGCCGTCGTCACCGTGGTGTTCCTGCTGGTGCAGGCGCTGCCGGGGGACGCCGCGGTGGCGTTGGCGGGCGACAACCCGGATCCACGGCGGATCGAGGAGATCCGGGTCGCGATGGGGCTCGACCGGCCCGCGCTCGACCGGTTCGGCTCGTGGCTGTGGGGTCTGGCGCACGGGGACTTCGGGGTGTCGTTGTTCTCCGGTCGGCCGGTGGCCGAGTTCCTGCACGACGGGCTCGGGCCGACGCTCGTACTGGCGCTGTTGGCTTTGGTGCTGCTGATTCCGCTGTCGGTGCTGCTCGGTGTGCTGGCGGCGTTGCGCGAGGGCGGGCCGTTGGACCGGGTGGTCACGACCGTGACGGTGGGTTTGCACTCGATCCCGGAGTTCGCGCTCGCCGTGGTGCTGATCGCGGTGTTCGGGGTGCAGCTGCGGTGGTTGCCGCCGACTGCGGTGGGTGCGGACCTGCTCGCGTCACCGGCCGTGCTGGTGTTGCCGCTGGTGGTGCTGATCGCCCGGCCGTTGTGCTCGATCAGCCGGCTGGTGCGGGCGGGGATGATCGACGCGCTCGCGTCGGACCACGTCCGGCACGCTCTTCGGCTGGGGATCGGGGTGACGCGGGTCCGCTTCGCGCACGCCCTCCCGTCCGCTCTGGCGCCGGCCGTGCAGCAGGTGGCGCGGACCGTCGACTGGCTGCTCGGCGGTGTGATCGTGGTCGAGGCGGTGTTCGTCATCCCCGGGTTGGGGACGATCCTGGTGGACGCGGTCGCGGGCCGTGACCTGCCGGTGGTGCAGGGCTTGGCGGTGGTCTTCGCGGTCACCACGGTGGTGGTGAACCTGGTCGCCGACCTCGTGGTGTTCCGGCTCGCGCCGCGATCGGTGGCGATTGCATGAGGGGCGTCGGTGCGCTGCTCGTCGTGGTGCCGTTGGCGTTGGCGCTGCTCGGGCCGTTGTTCGTGCCGGATTCGCTGACGCGCGGGGCGCCGTTCGTGGCGAACTCGTCGTTGGGCACGGACTTCGTGGGCCGGGACGTGTGGCACCAGGTGCTCGCCGGTGGGCAGACGGTGGTGTTGGTCGCGTTGCTGGCGACGTTGCTCTCCTACCTGGTCGGTGTGCCTTGGGGCGTGGTGGCCGCCATGTCGCGTGTTCGGATCGTCGACGAGGTGCTGATGCGGCCATTGGATTTGCTGCTCGCGGTGCCGTCGCTGCTCGTGCTGATCCTGGTGGCGGCCATTGCCGGGCCGGGCCTGTCGGTGCTCGTCCTGGTCGTTGCTCTGGTGAATTTTCCTGATGTGGCGCGGATTTCGCGGGCTGCCGCGTTGGAGATCTCCGGGCGTCCGGCGTTGGAGGCGATGCGGTTGCAGGGCGAGACGTGGTGGCGGACGTCCATCGTCTACACGGGACGGTCGATGCTGCGGACGTTGGCAGCCGACTCGGGCGTGCGGCTGACCGGGGCGCTGTACTTGGTGGCGTCGGCCAGTTTCCTGGGGGTCGGCGTGGCTCCGGACGCGGCGGACTGGGCGGTGATGGTCGACCGGAACCGGGTGGGGCTGTTCCTCCAGCCGTGGGCGGTGGTCGTGCCGGCGTTGCTGATCGTGGCGTTGTCGGTGGGGCTGAACCTGGTGTTCGACCGTGCGCTGCGGGCGGAGGCTCGGGCATGACCGTGGTGCGGGTCGAGGGTCTGCGTGCGGTGGCGGGGTCGCGGACGTTGGTCGACGGGGTGAGCTTCGCCCTGTCCGCCGGGCGGGTGGTCGCCCTGGTGGGTGCTTCCGGTAGCGGGAAGACGACGACCGGGTTGGCGTTGCTGGGCGAGCACGGGCCAGGGGTGTCGGTGAGTGGGCAGATCACGGTGTCGGGGCGGGTTGGGTTCGTGCCGCAGCAACCGTCGGCCGCTTTGAACCCGGTTCGGCGGCTGGGTGGGGTGTTCCGGGAGATCGCGGCGTTGCACCCCGGTGATCGCGACTCGTTGATCTCGACTGCTTTGCGGCGGGCGCGGGTGCCGGTGGAGTTGCTGCGGCGGTACCCGCACGAGCTGTCGGGTGGGCAGCAGCAGCGGGTGGTGCTCGCGCAGGCGTTGGTGGGTGATCCGGCGGTTCTCGTCGCGGACGAGCCCACCACTGGTCAGGACCCGATCACGCGGGCGGAGGTGGTGGACGAGCTGGCGGCGGTGGTGGCGCAGGGAGTCGCGCTGGTGCTGCTGACGCACGACTTGGACGTGGTGCGTGCGCTGGCGGACGAGGTGGTCGTGCTGCGTGCGGGTCAGGTGGTGGAGGCGGGGTCGACGGACGACGTCCTCACACGCCCCCGTTCGCCTTACACCGCCGCTCTGGTCGCTGCCCAGCCTCGCGTGACCGTGCCTTCGGCGGGGCCGCCTCGTGCGCCTCGGCTGGAGACCCGTTCGCTGACCGCACGGCACCGGTCCACGGCGGTGTTGCGTTCCGTGGACGTGCAGGTGGGTGCGGGTGAGCGGCTGGCGGTCGTGGGTCGGTCGGGGAGTGGGAAGACGACTCTGGCGCGGTGTGTCGCCGGCCTGCATCCCACGTTCGAGGGGGACGTGCTGCTGGACGGTCGACCGTTGCCGCGGTCGTTGCGGCGGCGTTCGCGGGGGCAGTTGGCTGCGGTGCAGTACGTGTTCCAGGACGCCCGTGCTTCGTTCGACGCGTATCGGACGGTGCTGGACCAGGTCAGTCGGACTGCCGTGCGGCTGGGTGGGGTCGCCGACGCCCGGGCGCTGGCGTTGACGGAGCTCGCCGCGGTGGGGTTGGACGAGGCGACCGTGACGCGGCGGCCGGCGGCGTTGTCGGGTGGTGAGTTGCAACGGGCTGCCTTGGTGCGCGCGCTCCTCGCCCGGCCGGACGTGCTGGTGTGCGACGAGATCACGTCCGGTCTGGACACCCTGACGCAGGCCCGGCTGCTCGATCAGCTCGCGCGATTGACGTGCACTTTGGTGCTGATCAGCCACGACTTGGCCGTCGTCGCACGGCTGGCGGACCGCGTCGCCGTGCTGCACCAGGGAGACCTTGTCGAGCACGGTGCGGCGGTCGACGTGCTGGGCTCCCCCACCCACCCGGTGACCATCGGCCTGCTGGGCCGTTCGTTGGAAGGAACAGAGGAGAAGAGGACATGACCGAGTACCACCGTGAAGTGGGGCCTTACGAGGTCCGCCGGGCGCTTTCGGCTGATCTGCCGGGAGCGCGCAGTGTCATGCTGGACACGTTCTACCAGGAGTTCGGGTACGGGTACCGGCCCGAGTGGCACGGTGACGTGATCGACTTGGAAGGTGCGTACGTGCGGCCGGCGCGGCACGCGCTGTTCGTGGCAGTCAAGGGCGACGAGGTGGTCGCGACCACCGGTGTCCGTGCGACGGCGCCGTCCAGCCCCCCGCACCCGGCTTGGCTCGCCGCCCGTTACCCGGAGCCGACCACCGCCCAGATGTTCCGGGTGTACGTGCGGCCGGATCATCGGCGGTGTGGGCTGGCGCGGGCGTTGGTCGACATGGCGACGGCGTTCGTGGCGGACACGCCGGGGTATGAGCGCCTGTACCTGCACACCGATACGCGGATCGCGGGGGCCGAGCCGTTCTGGCGGTCGGTGGCCGAGGAGGTGCACGACGCCCGTGACGGTGACCCGATTACCTTCCAAACCGTCCACTTCGAGATCCCGTTGGGACGCTGAGGTCTACGTGGTGAGCAGGTATTCCCTGCTCACCACGAAGCTTCGGCGACCCGAGTTCACGTGACGCACCCTCGCGCGCTGGGACCATATCCCACATGATGGCTGTGATCTCACCCAACGAAACTGAAGCGTCGTTGACCTTGCCGGCGGTGTAGTCCAACGTCTCCGCTGTCGACACCACTTGTGATCCTGTAGCCCGTCACCCGACTTGACGTTGACCGAGGCAACAATCGGGCGGCATCCTCAGAGAGGACCCACACGCGCGCGACCTGCATGGACTACATTTTCGGACAGGCACAGGTTCCGCACACCGACGCCCTGCGCGCTGCTGTTGCCGCGCTTGTCGGAGATGCCCGCCATCAGACGTTCACGCTCCTGCCCGACGCCCGACGCCCGACGCGCGCCCCCGCGATCACGCGCGGGTTTTCCGAAGAGGCCCTTCGGCGAAGGCTGCGCGTCAAGCGGCAGTCAGCACTGCTCGATGAAGCGGCGGACGCGTTCCTGTTGGTCGGCGATCCACCCGGCATCGAGGGCGATCGGGACGCGGACAGTCACCATGGAGATCGACTCGTCCTCCACGATGACCTCCGGGCAGTCCCGTTCACCGTCGAGCTCGATGCGCACCGTCGGACCGGAGGTCTGCTCCATCCAGGTGACATTCTCCCCCAGTGCCAGCCTGTCCAGCGCGCGGGACCATGCCTCCAGTTTCTCACGGGAGAGCATCAGCAGGGTCCTGCCCTTAACAAACATGCTGGTCACAGCAATCTCGGCCTCCCAAAAGGCGGCGTCATCGACCGACGCAACGACAACCCTGACCTCGTTTTCGTGATCGGTCAGCCGCACCAGCTCGAACGGAAACACGTCAGTCATCGTCTCACCCAACCAGAAACTGCGCCGAAACGGACCAGCCGTTGTCATCGAAGGCATTGATGTCCACCCGGTAGGGGACGTTCGCCCCCGGCAAGTACCGCGGTGCCGCCTGGAACAGCACGGTGTTCCCGTTGCCCACATGCGTGGCGATAGAGTCACCGAATGCGGCCATCGCACCGTTGTCCACCTTTGAGCTGGTCCGGACGATGTTCGCCGACACTCTGCCGTCACCACCCAGCGACTTGGGCAGCAGGTGCCCCCTCGTGTGACCGGGTGTGTTCTTTGCGAAACCGGGAGGAATGATCCGACGGCTGGGCTTGCTCCCTGTACCCAGGTCCGCCAGCGTAATGATTGCCACTACTCCGGTCCGCCGTCCGTCGTCGAGCACCTCCCCGTAGTCAACGTCGCCGCAGTTGTGAACCAGGAAATTCGGCCCACCTGTCATGACGTAGTAGGTGTGGACGCCGTCGATGTCGCGCTGCTCGTCGCGCTCCGGCTGCGCCGGCTGATCGCGCCGGAGCGGTAGGACAGGGGTGAGCGGTGCCCGACTGCCGGGTCGGGCACCGCTCACACTCCGGTTGCGGCCGGGGCTTACGGGGCCGGGTACTCCGCGATGTAGATCGGGACACCGACCTTCGTCATGTCGGCCGCGTCACCCACGCCGTTGACGACGTGGTCGACGACGCCGGCGCTGAGGTTGACCGTCATGATGTGGTGCAGCTTGACGCCCGGCGTCACCGGGACCTCGAAGCCGTTCTCGGTGTGGATCGACGGGTTGTTCTGGTTGAACACGTAGACGCCACCGCCGTGCAGCGTGTGCGACCGGACGTGGTCGCCCACCTTGTAACCCGCCCAGCCTTCGACGTCGCCGTTCATCCAGTCGGCCTGCGTCGGCGGGTCGTACGGCAGTTCGTTCTGGTACAGCACGGTGGTGCCGTGCTCGCCGTTCCAGACGGTGTTGTACCGCTGGAAGTGCTCGACGAACAGACCGGTCGCCGTCACGTGGTCGCCGTTGACGACCACGCCGGTGCGGCCGATGTTCGTGTTCCAGCGCTCGGTGTCGGTGAAGCCCTCGACGCCGTGGTCGCCGCGCCACACCCACGTGTGGTCGATGAGCACGTTGTCGCTGTTGACTTCCAGCGCCGTCTCGGTCTTGCCGATGTGCGGTCCGCCGACGCGGAAGTACACGTCGGACAGCGTGGTCGGGTTGGTCGGCGAGCTCGGGCGGTTGCCGTTCTTCTTGCCCACCCGCATCAGCACCGGCGACAGCTCGGTACCGGCATCGACCGTGACACCGGCGATGACGACACCGGGCACGTCCGCGACGTCCACCGGGGTGGAGCCGTTGACGGCGGTGAGGGTGGCGTGGCCGATGCCGAGGACCACCGTGTCGCGGCGCTTGACCTCGATGCTGCGCGCGATGTCGTACACGCCGGGCGTGAGCAGGAGGTGTTTGCCGCGCGCCAGCTGGTTGTTGATGTCACGCACCGAGTCCGCCGGCGACGCGACGAAGAAGTCCGACAACGGGATGGTGCGGCCCACGGTCAGGCCGTCGGCCCAGGAGACGCCCTTGGTGTCCTTGCGGGCCTCGGGGACGCGGACGTTGTAGGCGCCCGACCCGTCGACGAACAGGTACGGCTTCTCGCGGCTCACCGGGGTGGTGTCGAGCGTGGTGTACGGCGGGGTCGGGAACGCCGCGTCGTCGGGAGCGCCCACGACACCGGAGAAGACCTGGTTCCACACGCCGTTGGACCAGCTCGCGACCTCGCTGTTGCGGGTCAGCCACTGCTGCTGCGAGCCGTTGATGGTGGAGGGCAGCCGTGAGTCGGCGATGAACCCGCCGCTGGCGTACTGCGGACCGGCGGTGCAGTAGTCCATCAGGGACATCGTGCCGCCGGTGACGTTGAGCCGTCGCAACGACACCGCCTGCGACACGGCCCAGAAGTTGGCGCCGGCACGGCACCCGTCCTGGCCCGCTCCGTCGATGTTGATGGTCAGGTTGCCCAGCGTGCGCCAGAAGTTGACCAGGGCGAGGCAGTTGGCCGTTCCGCCGTCGGCGAGGCAGCGGTTGTAGACCTCGACCTTGCCGTTGATGACGACGTCGGTCGGTGAGGCGCCCAGGCCGGCGATCTCGGTGTAGTAGCCGACCTTGATCTGCAACGGCTGCTCGGCGGTGCCGTACTGCCCCGGCTTGAAGAGGTAGGCGTACCGCTCGGTGCCCATCTCGTTGTCCACCTGGGCGGTGTGCGTGGCGTCGAGGGCGGCCTGGATCTCGGCGACCGGCATGCTCGGGTCGAAGACCTTGACGTTCACGCCGAGCTGGTCGGGCGTGCCGGGGCGGGGCGGGTCGGCGCTCGCGGCCGGTGCGATCGTCACGGCGGTCGCGGCCAGCGCGAGGCCGAGCACGAACACCCGACCTCGGCGCATGGGAGCGCTCTCACGTCTTGCGTGGGGCATGATCGTCATTGACTGGCCTCTGTGGGGGTAGTAACGCCGACCGGCCGGCCGCCGATGCGAGAGAGCGCTCTCACAACGGCACCTGCCGGGATCGGACGTAGCAGCAACGGGTTGGCTATTTCTACCGCGCGATCCGCTCCAGCGCCATGCTCAGCCGCCACGAAATTCGCCGGCGACCCCACACCGACGCTTGGAGTGAGCCGCCGGTCACGCCCCGTGCCGACGGCCCCGCCGTCCTACCCCTTCACCCGCCCGACGTGGAAGTCGTTGCCGTTGTAGCAGTCCAGGACGTTGCGCATCATCACGTCGCAGAAGCGGCGGTAGGCGGCCTCGGTGATGAGGTTCTTGAACCACGTCCAGCGGTCCATCCGGGTCAGTGCCATCAGCGGCGGGATCGGGAAGTTCTGGCACGCCAGGAACGCGACGACGGTGCCGCTGCCGTCGGCCGAGCGGGCGAACGACATGTAGCCGTCGTCGCAGACGGCCGAGCCGTTCGGGCTGTGCACGGTCAGCATCCAGACGCGCTGCTCGTCCGCGCTGTACTCGACCTTCTCCAGCTTGTAGACGTCCAGGTCGACCTTGCCGAAGAACGCCGCGTAGTTGGGCTGCGGCAAGGCGACGACGCGCACGCCCTGGTGGACCGGTCGCCCTTCGGCGTCCCGGGCCACGACCTCCGTCGCCACCCCCAGCGAGTCGCGGTAGAACCGGCCGACGTGTCCGATGTCCACACGCGACACGAAGTCGTCGTAGGGCACGGCGAACGTGCGCTCGCCGTAGAACAGCACGGTGTCGTGCAGGTGGATCCAGCGCATCCCCCGGCGGTCGGCGGGCACGGCCTTGAGCCGCCGCTCCACGTCCTCCAGCGACGGGATGATCTTCTCGTAATCGGCCTCGTGGTACAGGCCCAGGTCGATCGCGAAAGGCGGTTCCCCGCGGAGCACCGTGCGCTTGGCGAACACGATCTGCACCGCACGGGCGAAGGCTGCGGAAATCTGGCGCACTGTCCCTGGACCTCTCGATGAGTGGGGTGTCACGCCCGGTCGTCGGACCGGCGGTGACCGGCCCTGACCGGCTGGGGCGAAGCGGGCGGCACGGGCGACACGGGCGGCACGGCACGGCGGGCGAACGACGGGAGCCACCAGTTCCAGCGACCCATCAGCTGCATGCTCGCCGGCACCAGCACTCCCCGGATCACGGTGGCGTCGATCAGCACCGCGAACGCCAGCCCCACGCCCAGCTGCTTGAGCGGCGTCACGTCCGACAGGGCGAACCCGAAGAACACGGCGATCATGATGGCCGCGGCGCTGCTGATCACCCGGCCGGTGCGGGCAACGCCGTCGATGATCGAGCCGGTGTTGTCCCCGGTGTCCCGGTACCGCTCGGCGATCCGGGAGATCAGGATCACCTCGTAGTCGGTCGACAGCGCGACCACGATCGCCACGATGGTGATGGGCACGATCGGGTGAAGGTCCGCCGGATCGGACCAGCCGATCAGCGTCGCGCCGAGTTCGGTGGTGGACAGCAGCAGCAAGCCGCCCATGCTCGCGCCCAACGAGATCACCACGAGCAGGATCGCCTTGAGCGGCAGGACGATCGACCTCATGGCGACGACCAGCAGGAGCAGCACCAACGCCAGCAGCACGGACACCATCAGCGGCAGGCTCGCGAACAGGGCGTCGGTGGAGTCGATGCGCATCGCGGCCTCGCCGCCCACCTCGTACCGGACGCCGGCCAGCGACCGGTGCAGGTCACCGTCGCGGAGGCTCCGCACCAGCTCGTGGGTGCGGTCGTCGGACGGGCTGTGCTCGGTCGCGACGGTCACCCGGTAGACGTCCGACCCGCTCAGCGGCACCGGCTGGGCGAAGCGCACCCGGTCGTCGCCGGACAGCGCCTGGACCACCCGGTCGGCGTCGGCCGACGTGCCGCGCAGGACGATCTCGACCGGCGAGATCACGCCGTGCCCGTACGCCTCCGCGGCCTGCTCGGTCGCCTGCCGCACCTGCGAGTCGGGCGGCATGGCGCTCGCGGACGGCAGGTCGACGCCCTGCGCCAGGTTCAACGCCGGCACGCAGAAGACCGCGAGCAGGAGGGTCGCGCCGACCAGCCAACGGCCGGGTCGGTCCGTCACCCGCCGACCCCAGCGCGCCCAGAACCCGGACACCTCCGCGTCGGGCTGGTCCGCGTCCACCTGGCCGCCGCGGGCGAGCAGTCGTTCCCGGTCCTTCTTGCGCAGGATGCGGTGGCCCAGCAGGCGCAGCACGAGCGGTGCGCCGACCAGCGCCGCCACGATCGCCGCGAACGTCACCAGGATCATCCCGAGCCCGGCGGTGCGGATCGCCCGCGAGTCGACCAGGAACATGGTGGCCTCGGCGACCATGACGGTGAGCCCGGACCAGGCGATCGCGGTGCCGGTGGTGCGCATCGCGGACCGGATGGCGTCGTCCACGCTCAACCCGCGCACCACCGACTCGCGGACCCGCTGCACCAGGAACATCGCGTAGTCGACGGCGAGGGCCAGGCCGACCATCGACGCCGCGTTCGTCACGTACTCCGAGAACGGGACGCCGAAAGCCAGGGCGCCCGCCGCGCCGAGCCCTCCGAGCAGCGCGGACAGCCCGATGACGAGCGGGACGACCGTCGCCCACAGCGACCCGAAGGTCAGCAGCAGCACGACCAGGACGATGGGCAGGCCGACCTGCTCGGCCCGCAGCAGGTCGCTGCGCGAGAGCTGGACCAGCTCCTCCCGGTGGGCACCGTAGCCGCCGATGAACGCCTTGGTCCCCTCCGGTTCGAGCCCTTCGGTGTTCAGCAGCCGGTGTGCGACGTCGATGGAGCCGTCGACGCCACCCGTGGCCGAGATGCCGAGCACCAGGATCGGGTCGGCGTCCGCCGCGGCCGGTGGCAGCGGCAGCGGCTCGACGCCCCGGACACCGGGGGTGCTCGCCACCGCGCCCTTGAGCTTGTCCAGCGCGACCGTTCCCTCGTCGTCCGGCGTCGCGGCGTCACCGGTGACCACCATGAACAACGACGGCACACCGTTCGCACCCAGCTCGCGGGCGACGGCCTCGGCCTGGCTGGAGTCCGACGCCTCGCCACCGGGCACGGCCCGGCCCTCCAGCCCGACCGCGAACGCCGCGCCGACGACGGCCAGCAGCACCCAGCCGACCAGGATGGGCTTGCTGTTGCGGAAGAGGAAGTCGGTGAGGCGGTCCAACGGGGACTCCTGGTTCGAGCAGGTGGGTTCGCCGGTCTCGGAGCGGTGGCCTCGGATGCCGCCGCGTGGTCGCTAGCGCGCTCGGGCTCGCGCCCGTGATCGTGGCCGCGGTTGTGCCTGCGGCGCGGGTTCCGGTTCCGCCTTGGCCGGCGGCGGGCTGAGCAGGGTGCTGTGGTGGAAGCCGAGCCGGGGATCGCTCCACCACCGGAGCCCGCCGTCGAACTCCTGGAGCTCGGGCATCCGCACCTGGAGGCGGACGGTGTTCTCCGGGTAGTTGTACACCGTGATCGAGTTCAGCCCCCGGTTCGCGGTGAACAGCAGCGACTGGTCGGCCGAGAGCTGGCAGGCGTAGACCGAGTCGACCATCGCGCCACGGGCCACTCGCAGCGCGCGCAGGTAGTGGTGGCTGTTCGTGACGACGGAACCCCTGGTCAGGGTGTCGACGAGGGTGCGCGCGACCTGGCGGCCCGCGCGCAGCTGGGTGCGCAGGTTCGGCCGCTCGTCCAGCACCCGGTACGACGTGAAGGTGTCCAGGTCGATCATCACGATGGTGCCGCTCGCGCCGTTGCAGTAGATGAGCTCGCGGTCGGAGATGCACACGTCCGAGTTGATGTGCGCGGGCGTGTCGTGCCCGGCGGTCCAGTGCCGCAGCACCTGCCCGGTCTCCGCGTCGATCTCGAACGCGTACTCCTTGAACTGGGCGATGCTCCACTCGTGCCAGTCCCGGCCGTCCTGCGGGCGCACCCGGAACGACAGGGCGTAGAAGCGGTCCTCGGACGGGTGGCAGACCACGTGCCAGCACGTCGCCGGCAGTTCCACCCGGCGCGCGGTGCGGGTGTGCATGTCGAAGATGCCGACCTCGCACGCCTCACCGCGGCCCGGGTGGTCCATGCCGCCGTACACGAGGTAGCGACCCGACGCCGTGGCCTTCATGGCGTGCGGCAGCTTGACGCCGTGGTCGCCCAGCCGTTCGGCCTTGTCCAGCCGTTGGAGGTCGGACAGCCACAGGCCGTCGCCCATGGCGGCAACGGCCTGCGTGTCGTTGATCCACGCGACGTGAGTGCTGCCCTTGATGGAGGAGTCGGTCGGTTCGAACCGGAGGGTGGAGATCCGCTGGATCTCGTCGAGCGTCCCCGTGTCGTAGAACATCAGGTGCTGGCCGGTGCTGCCGAGGAAGCCGACCCGGCGGTCCGGGCTGACGCTGACCGCGTGTCCGCCCGACATGCCGTCGTAGTACTCGACCTTGTAGGCGTAGCGCCCGGTTTCCGGGTCGTACTGGAACACGCAGACCCCGGCGCGGCCTTCCAACCCGTTCAGGCCGTTGCCGTCCAGAGCGATGTGGAACGCGTACGGGTAGTCCATCAGGATCCCTCCCCTCTCATCACTGCACGGGGTCGCTGGGGCTCAACGACGCTTCTTCGCCCGCCGCCGTGCCCGCAGGTACGCGGCGCCGGCGAGGAGGGCGGCCACGGTGAGGACCTTCCCGGAACGCCCGCTGCGGTCCGGCCGGCCGATGCCGATCTCCCGGCCCTCGTACACGGACAGGATGTTGTCGACCGTGTCGTTCCAGAAGTCCATGTAGGCGTTCTCGGTCAGCATGGTGCGGAACCACACCCAGCGGTCGAGCCGGAACAGGACCATGAGCCGCGGCCGGGGGAACGCCTGGCGCGCCACGAAGACGATCTGGGTGCCCGCGCCGCCCGGCATCCGGCGGAACGCGAGGTAGCCGTCGTCGGCGGAGGTGGAGGCGTTGGGGCTGCACACGGTGCGCATCCAGTTGCGCACCTCGTCCGGCCCGTACTCCATGAACTCCAGCTTGTAGACGTCCAGCTCGTCCTTGCCGAGGAACGCCGAGTAGTTCGGCTGGGCCAGCGCGGCGATCCGCTCGATCTGGAGCAGCGGGCGGCCGGCGTCGTCGCGGCGCAGCACCTGGGTGTTGATGCCGAGGACGTCCCGGAAGCAGTCGCCGACCCGGCTGATGTCGACCTTCTCGACGAACTCGTCGTAGTCCATCTCCAGGGTGCGGATGCCGTAGAAGAGGACGGCGCGGTCCTCGTCGTCGTGGATCCACCGGACGCCGTCGCTGTTCAGCGGCACGTCCTCGAGCAGCTTCTGCGTCTTCTCCCCGGAGTCGGTGTCGTACCGGAAGTCGGGCGAGCGGTACTCGTCCAGGTTCAGCTTCACCGGCAGCCGCTTGCGCGAGAGGGTGGACTTCGCCAGGGTGATCTGCGCGGCGCGCAGCAGCTGCTTGGGCGAGACGTCCCTCAGCAGGTTCCCCTCCGGCACCGTGTTCGGCGCGGCGTGGAACTGGTAGAGTTCGCGGGCCTTGCTCATGATCGATTCCTCCTGCGGTTGGTCGGTACTGGGGATGCGCGTGACGGGCCTGTGCCCGGCGGGCCGGGTGCGGCGGTCGGACGCGGGCGGTCGGACGCGGTCAGACGCGGGCGACGGCCGGTCGCGCGGGGACCGCGGTGCCCTCGGGGAACTCGACCCGGTCGCCGAACAGGCCGAGCAGGATCAGCTGGGTGACGTCGGTCAGCACGCGCTCCGCGAC
This sequence comes from Saccharothrix sp. NRRL B-16314, assembly GCF_000716595.1. Lineage (GTDB taxonomy): Bacteria > Actinomycetota > Actinomycetes > Mycobacteriales > Pseudonocardiaceae > Actinosynnema. The sequence goes on along the minus strand of NZ_JNXC01000014.1, from coordinate 46,335 downwards.
CGGCTCCACGATGCTCGCCAGCGAGGGCACCCCGAAGTCGAAGTCGGCGATCAGCGCCGTCTTCACCCCGTCCGGCAGGGGTTCGAGCACCCAGCCGCCGTAGAACTCGTCGAAGTCCCCTTCGGTCTGGTTGAAGTCCAGCCGCAGCTCGTCGCGGCGGAACCAGTCCTCCTCGGTCCAGCGCAGGAGGCCGTTGCGGAACTCGACCACCCAGGTGCTGTGGGCGGGACCGTCGGCGGGCCGGGTCATCTCGACCGAGCGCACGACGTCCACCAGGTCGGTGTAGTGGCTGAAGTCGGCCAGGGTGTCGAAGACCGTGTCGGCGTCGACGCCTCGGATGAACGCGTGGATCTCTACGTGTCGCACGTCAGCTGGCTCCTACGGAATGGACGGACGGGTAGCGCGCCGAGAGCTCGGCGCACGCGCCGTCGAACGCGGACAGCAGGAAGTCGACGTCGTCGTCGTCCATCACGGCGGGCGGGGTGAACCGGAGCACGGAGCTCGCGTTGAGCGAGTAGTTGACGATCAGGTGCCGGTCGACCATCTCGGACAGCAGCGCGCCGGCCAGCCCGGGGCCTTCCAGCTCCACGCCGATGAGCAGGCCGACGCCGCGGACCTCCACGACCAGGTGCGGGCAGCGCCGTTCGACGACCTCCCGCATCCGGGCGAGGAGGGTGGCGCCGATCGTCGCGGCGCGCTCCACCAGGCCGTCCGCCTCGACGGCCTCGACGGCGGCCCGTGCGGCGGCCATCGCGATCGGCGCGCCGGAGAACGTCGAGGTGTGGATGAACGGGTCCTTGGCGAACGCGCGGAACGCCGCCGGGGTGGCGACCATCGCGGACACCGGCACGATCCCGCCCGACAGGCCCTTGCCGACGAGCATCACGTCCGGGGTGACGCCCTCGCGGTCCGCGCCCCACCAGGTGCCCACCCGGCCCATGCCGGTCTGGATCTCGTCCAGCACCATGAGCCCGCCGTGCTGGTCGCACAGCGCGCGGACGTCGCGGAGGTAGCCGTCCGGCGGGATGTTGACGCCGCCCTCCCCCTGGATCGGCTCCAGCACGACGCACGCCTCCGGCCCGGCCGCCAGTTCGGCCGCGAGCGCGTCGGCGTCACCGAACGGCACGTGCGCGACGTCCGGCAGCAGCGGGCGGAACGGGTCCTGGTACAGGCTGTTCGCGGTGACGGAGAGCGAGCCGAACGTCTTGCCGTGGTAGCCGCCGACGGTCGAGACCAGGCGGCGCTTGCCGAGCGTGCGTGCCAGCTTGATCGCGGCCTCGGTCGCCTCGGTGCCGGAGCCCGCGAAGTGCACGTGCGCCAACCCGTCGGGGACGACCCGGCCCAGCGCCTCGGCGGCCCGTGCCGCCTCCGGCTCCAGCAGGATCCGGGACGCGATGGGGTTCGACCGGATCTGCCGGATCACCGCTTCCTCGACGTGCGGGTGCCGCGCGCCGTGGACGAAGACGCCGTAGCCGCCCGCGTTGAGGTAGCGGCCACCGTCCGACGTCTCGATCCACGCGCCCCGGGAGGCCACCTCCATCTGCGTGCCGAAGACCTCGGAGATCTTGGCGCGACCGCGGGACAGGTGCCGGCGGTAGAGGTCCAGCACCTCCGCGTGGTCGAGCGCCTGGTCGCCTTGGGCGACCGCCGTGACTGACATGTGTCTCCTCGCCGGTCTCAGTCGAGAACGACCGGACGCCCGGAGAACCACCCGAGGAGGGCGTCGGCCGAGCTGTGCCGGGACGGTGGGTGGAAGCCGATCGCGTGCGACGCGGCGGCCAGGTAGGCGACCTCCGGCGAGCCGACGAAGGCCATCCCGCCGAGCACCTCCACCGCCTTCGCGACGGTCGAGCGGATCGTGTCGGCGATGGTGAACCGGGTGATCAGGGCACGGGCCAGGCCGTCGTTGCCGCCGTCGCCGTCGTCCAGGTTGCGGGCGACGCCGTCGAGCGTCAGGGCCGCGCCCTGCACCGCCATGGCGAGGCCGGTCCGCTCGTCCGCGGCGCCGCGCGACCCGTTCAGGACCCGTTCGGTCAACGCCTGGGCGACACCGAGGTAGCAGGCCGTGACGAGCAGTTCGAACCAGACGAAACCGAGGGTCTGGAGGTCGTCCAGCTCGCCGTCCAGGCCGGCCTTGAGCTCGACGATGAGGTCCGGGTGCACCTCGACGTCTTCGAGGATCACCGTGTCGGACTCCGCGCCGGCCAGCGCCCACGAGCCCCAGAACGGCTCGATCCGGATGCCCGGCGCGGCGGCGGGGATCAGCGCGATGGCCGTCCGGACGCCTTCCTCCGGGTGTTCGAGGGTGACGCTCGCGGTCAGCAGGTCCATCGAGCGGGACAGGCTGCACGGCTGCTTGCGCCCGCTGACCCGCCAGTTCGCGCCGTCCCAGACGCCCTTCATGGTGGGCGCCAGGATGCTCTGCGACGTGCGGCCCTCGGCGAAGCCGGACGCCATGAGCCGCCGGTCGCGCGCCACGCCGTCCAGGAGCATCCACTCCAGGCCGTCGCTCGACGCGGCCAGCGCGACCAGGCTCGCCACCGAGAACTGGTGCATGGTCGTGGCGACCGCCAGCGAGGGCGAGCGCACGGCCAGGGCACGGGTGACGCGGACGGCGTCCAGCGCGGACGCCCCACCGCCGCCGTACATCTCGGGGATCAGCAGGCCCGCGCCGCCGGCGTCGCGGAACAGGTCGATGCCGGGGCTGCCCGGCGCCTCCAGCTCCAGCAGCGGGATGGAGGCGAGCTTGCCGTCCAGACCGGGCAGGAGCCGGTCGCAGGCCTCGCGTTCGGCGGCGAGCAGTCTCATCGGGCCTCCTCCTCCGCCGCCGACGCCGATGCCGCCGACTCGAACACCGCGGTCCGCGGCTGGACGCCTTCGGCGATGCTGATGCCCTGCAGGTGCGACGTGCGCAGCAGCGGGTAGTTCAGCTCGCCGAACGGGCCGCCGGTCAGGCCGGTGCCGCCGTGCGTCGACAGCAGCGGCACGAAGCCGATGTGCGAGTCGTTGACCTTGAGCAGCCCGCCGTTGGTCACCCCGGCGGCCACCTTGTCGATCACGTCGGGGTCGGACGTCCACAGGGAGTTGCGCAGGCCGTACTTGTTGCCGTTGAGGAACGCGATGACCTCGTCCAGCAGGGTGCCGTCGTCCGCCGTCGGCACGACCACCGGCAGCAGCGGGAAGAACGTCTCCTCCCGCACGGCCGAGAGCTCACGCGCCCCGGTGAGGCCGTCGACCCGCAGCACGGTCGGCGCCAGGAACGGCCCGGTCTCCGACACGGTCCCGTCGATCTCCACCCGGTGCCCGCCGGTGATCACCCGGGCGCCCGCGGCGGTGGCCTGGTTGAGGTGGGCGAAGTACTCGTCGGTCCGCATGACCGGCGACAGCAGCACCTCGGGGTCCTCCGGGTAGCCCGGACGGATCTTGGCGGCCAGGCTGGCGAGGCGGGCCAGCAGCCGGTCCGCGACGTCCGGGTGGACGACCGCGTACTTCGGCACCATGCAGATCTGCCCGGAGCCGAAGAAGCTCTCGGTCAGCGCCTCGGCGGCCAGGTCGAGGTCGGCGTCCTTCCACACGACGCAGCCGTCGTTGCCCGCCAGCTCCAGGACCGGCTTCTTGCCGCGCGCGACGGCGTCTTGTCCCAATTGGATGCCGCGCTCGCTGCCGCCGAAGAAGAAGATGTCGTCCACCAGCGGGCTGTCCAGCCACTGGGCCAGGATCTTGTTCGGCAGCCCGCAGACGAGGCCGAGCGTGCCGGGCGGCGCGCCGAGTTCGTCCAGGATCGGCGCGACGATCTCGCGCCACGCGAACATGACGCCGAACGGCGAGCTGCGCGGTGCCTTCACCACCAGCGAGTTGCCCGCCACCAGCGCGGGCACGCCGAGGATCGAGTTGGACGCGGCGGCGTTCTGCGGCGGGCTGAGCACCACGACGCCGTCTGGCTTGCGCACCAGCAGCAGCCTGCGCGGACCGACCTGGTGCTCCTCGCGCATCTGCCGGCGCCACAGGTCCAGCGTCTCCGGCGACGTGCCCTGGAGGATGCCGGCGATCTCCCACTCGGCCAGCCGCCTCGGGTGCCCCTCCGCGACGAGGACGTCGAGGAACTCCTCCTTGCGCCGCAGCACCTCCTCGTGCACCCGCGCGCCGAGGCGCATCCGGGTCTCCAGCGGGAACGCGGCCCACTTCGGCGCGGCCTCCTTGGCCCGCACGAGGGCGTCCTGGAGATCGGCTTCACCGGTCAACGCGCACCGGGCGGCGACCGAGGGGAGCGAGTCCCCGTCGGTGCGGGTGCCGCGTTCGAGTTCCCGCTTGACCTTCAGGTTGGGCAGGAAGTCGTCCAGGAACGCCGAGGCCCTGATCGTGTACACCCAGTTCTCGGAGGGAACATCCGAACCGGCAATATAGGACCCGTAGGAACGCATGACAAATAGACCCCCATCCGGTCGCGCCACTCCACAAACGTAGGCCCCAGCCTGCCGGACCGGGACCTGCGGCCACAATGGAACTTTGGTTCAGTGGAACTTAGGTCCAATTCGAGTGCCAGCCGTTTCGAAATGCGCGCGTCTCGGCATTCCGAAGTACGACCGCTCGGTAATCGGGTCAACCCGCAGCGTCACCCACCGGCCGTCCGCCGTGATTCGGCGAGGCGAGCGGGAGCGACCCTTCACAAACCAACTGGAACACCAGGGAGACGAGTCCGGCCTGCAGTCGCGACTCGACCACCAGCTTCGCCATCACCTGGGCGACGTGCGCTTTCACCGTTCGTTCCGCCACCTTCAACCGGCCCGCGATGGTCCGATTGGATGCACCTGTTCCGAGGAGCAGCAGCACTTCCATTTCCCGGGCCGAGAGCAGGGTGACCCGGTCGAGCAGCGTGGGCCACGACGTGCTGCCCGCTTGCAGGTCCAGGCCGAGCCCGGCGGGCGCGGGGGTGGCGAGCACCCTCCGGTCCGACAACGGGTCACGGACCGGATCCGGTCGCACACGGGCCGCGACCGATTGTTCGAAGGTGACCGCCACTCCCATTCCGACCGACTCGCGGTCGGGTACGAAAATTTCTGCCGGGATTGTGACCGGGACGGTGCCCGCATGCGACCTGACAGGCCCTTCGTATAAATCGCTGCTCACGTCGAGCCTTCCACTTCGGCAACATGCGGCGGTAGGTAGCGCGACTTCCGTCGACCTATGGCGACAGGTCGACGGAAGTCGGGATGACGATCCGAAGAATCAGGCTCCGAGTGCGAGGAGGGACGTCACGCGCCCACTACCCGACCCGGGAACGGCGGCCACACCGCCGCCGACGGAGACCTTGGCGCGAAGTCCGCGGACAACCGGTCCGTTCATCTTTCTCGACGCCTCCCCGCACGTCAACGAATACAGCCGCACAACCGCATGTGCCGCGTTGATCCGCGTTCATACCCAACCGAGTCGTGAGCGGGTCCGCGCTCGTTACGCGACGTCACCCGCATGGCCTACCGGGACACGAGGATTGGTCCACTCGCGACGATGGGCGTCTGCCGACTGGCCGTCCGGAAGCCGCCGGGCAGCGTCGTCCGCGGGCGCGGGCGTGCACCGACCGTCCGTGACAGTGCCGGCACTGGCCGTCACCACCTGCTATCCGCCAGAGGACGGTGACCCACGGTCCTCAGTGGACTGGCGGGAGAACACCGGCGGAACCCGGCCGCGCAGCACCCGGTGACTGCGGGATTGCGCAGTCACCGGTCCAAATGTCCAATATCGCCCACTGCGCGATCCCGCAGAGAAATACCTGAACGGCCGATGCACTCGCCGGTCGATTACCCACGGTATTCCGCAGTGATCTTTCGGGCCGATCCGCAAGTGCGGATGTACGCGAATATAGAGCCACTGTGCGTTAACCTCCGCGCCACCGATCCTTGACCCTGGGAGCGTTCCCAATTAACCTGGATCGGCCGGCGGATGATCGGAAAACCCGGCATGGGGGTTACCGGGATCATGGTTGCGCTCTCGCCCGTCCACCGAGCTCGACCGGCGGATCGACACCTCGGACCTCGGTGTTCCCCTGCCCGCGGCGCGCACCCGGCCGCTGATCCGGTCGTTCCGTCCCCGCGGCGACCGTCGCGCTGACAGGGGTGGCGCCCTGCCGCGACCGAATGCAGCCGAAACTATGGGGGAATCGTGGTTCTTGGGGAATTAGGCGATGTCGCGGTCGTCCACCGACCGCTGGACATCGAAGCCGAGTTGGCCAACCAACTGCGTGCGCTGGCCGAGAAGTGGCCCATCGCCGCGCACCGGGCCGCGGTCGAGCGCGACGTGGTGGAAGTGCTCGGCGAAGTGTGGCCCGCGGTGCGGGAGTTCGTCCTGTACGGCAGGCCGATCCCCGAGGAGGTCCTGTCGCTGGTGGCCAGGACGGCCGACACGCTGGTCGCGGCCGGCGTACCGAGACGGACCCTCGTCAAGATCACCCGGCGGTACGCCGCCATCGCGGCGAACCAGCTCGTGGCGCTCGGCGCCGAGCACGGCTCGGACACGGGGGAAGTCAGCGGCCGGGCCGTCGTCGCGACGCACGACGTGGTGTCCGCCCTGCTGACGGATGTGCTGCCGGGACACGGCGAACCGCCGGTGGACACCCACTCCATCGACGGCCTGGAGCGCAGCATCCTGGTCATGATCGCCCGTGGTCTGTCCACCGTGGAGATCGCGAACGCGCTGCACTACAGCCGCCAGGCCGTCAGCTACCACCTGGGCCGGCTGATGACGCGGTTCAAGGTGCGCAACCGCACCGCGCTGGTCGCGTTCGCCTACGAGCAGGGCCTGCTCGACCGCCGGACCGGCATCGAGGCCCGTCACTGACCCGCGCCACCGGCCCGCTCCATCCACCCACGCAACTGGCCCGCGCGATCCACCCACGCCTCTAGCCCGCGCCACTCACCCGTCGGCCGGTTCGGCCAGGCCCAGCGCGTGGAGGATGTCGGCGATGTCCGTGAAACCCTCCCCTGCCATGGTTTCCGCGAGCCGGGCGTAGAAGCGCGCCCGGAGTCGCTCGGCCTCCGACTCCTCCACCGTGCCGCGTGCCAGCGCGAGGGACAGCGCACGGGCGAACCCGTCGGAGGTGACCTGCGCCGAGGCCCAGTAGAACCCGCTGCCGATGGCGTGCCGGGTCGCCGAACCCTCGACCCCGGTGGGCACCCGGTAGCCGGTGTGCGTGTCCGGCAGGAACGCGAAGCCCGATCCACCGGCCGACATGCGGAGCCACGCGTGGTCGTCCTCGGCGACGTACGTGCCGGGGAACGGGAAGCGCAGCGCGAGGTCGGTGCGGACCGACACGGTGGAGGTCAGGGTGGTGTAGCCGAGTTCGGTGCCGATCGCGATCCACGCGTCGGGCCCTTCGACGGGGCCTTTCCGGTGTGAGTCGAGGATTTCCCGGATCGACGGGGTGATGTGCTCCTCGGCCACCGCGTCACCCCGCTCGTCGATCACGGTGAATCCCGAGTAGACGAAGTCGACCTCGGGCCGCCGGCCGAACAACTCCCGCGTGCGGGACAGGCGTTGTGGGTGGGCGATGTCGTCGGCGTCCAGGAACAGCACGAAAGGCGCGCCCTGCTCGGCGGCCCAGCCCACGCCCGCGTTGCGGCACGTGCCAGGTCCCTGGTTGGTGTCGCGGAGCACCACGTCGATCCGGTCGGGGGCCAACGTGCGCACGGCGTCCAGCCGCGGACGGGTGTCGGGCCGGGGTGAGGCGTCGTCCACGATCACCGCCCGCCACGCCGGGTCGTCCTGCGCGAGGAGGCTGTCGACCGTCCACCGCAACGCGGTCCACGACTCCTCGGACCGGGCGTAGTGCGGAATGACGAACACGGGATCCCCAGGGCCTGCGGTCACCGGACGGAACTCCTGACGTCGTCGCCGGAACACAATTGCGGAAACATGTATATGTGCGCCGACGCGTACTGTCGAGAACACTTAGCAAAACGTCCAATTCCCGCGTCCGACGCCATCGCACCGTTATCCGCCGGCCTAGGGTGGGCCGGTCACCGCAGTCCAGCCAGGGGGGGAACACGGTGCTGCGCAACTGGACGATTTCCGGGCTCGACGCGCTCCTTTTCGATCTCGACGGGGTTCTGGTCAATTCGGTGGCGGCCATCGAGGAATGCATGCGGCGCTGGGCCACCGAGCGCGGACTCGACGGCGACCGGGTGGTGGCCCTCGCCCACGGTCGCCGGGACGCGGACCTCGTGCGATTGGTGGCACCCCGGCTGGACGTGGACACTGAGGTCGCCCGCATCGCCGAACTGGACTTCGAGGTGATGGACACGCTCACCGCCGTCACCGGAGCGGCCGACCTGCTCGGGACGCTGCCGCCGAGCAGTTGGGCGATCGTCACCTCCGGCACACCACCGATCGCCCGTGCCCGGCTGGCGGCCGTCGGCCTGCCCGAACCGTCCCTCGTGATCACCGCGGCGGACGTGGCGCACGGCAAGCCGGACCCGGAGGGCTACCTCCTCGCGGCGGAGAAGCTGGGTGTGCCGCCGGAGCGTTGCGCGGTGTTCGAGGACGCGCCGGTCGGGCTCGGCGCGGCCACCGCCGCCGGGATGCGCTGCGTCGGAGTCGGCGTCGGGATGGCGGTGTCGTCGCCGGCGCTGGACGCGTGGGTGGACGACCTGGGCAGTGTCCGCGCGGAGGCCGGTCGGTCCGGCATCACGCTGGCGGGCTCGTGGGCGACCGTGCCGGTCGGGATGACGTGAACCGCGACGTGGACGTCCTGGTGCTCAAGGTCGGCGGCAGCCTGGTTTCCGACAAGGCCAGGCACGACCACCTGGACGAGGAAGTGCTCGCCGGTTACGCCAAGCTCGTCGCCGACCTGCACCGCGCCGCGCCGCAGAGGGTCGTGCTCGTGGTCGGCGGCGGTGCGATCGGCCACGGGGCCGTGCGGCACCTGGACGCGGCGGACCCGCTCGCGTCGCTGCCGTTGACCAGGGCGACGTTCCGGGTGAAGTGGGCTTGGGTGGAGGCGTTGCGCCGGCACGGTGTGCCTTGTCTGCCGGTGCAGGTCGCGGCGGTGTGCACGCTCGGCGAGGACGGTCCCGAGGTCTACCCCGGTGTCCTGGACCGGTTGCTGGGGCACGGGATGCTGCCGGTGCTGTCGGGGGATTGCGTGCTCGGGGACGACGGCGCGCTGCACGTCTTCGGCAGTGATCACGTGCCGGCGGTGGTCGTGCGCTCGCATCCGGGGCGGGTGCGGGTGGCGGTGCTGACCGACGTTCCCGGCGTGCTGGCCGATGGTCCGGGTGGGAGTGAGGTGCTGCCGGAGATCGACCCCGAGTCGGCGGACGAGGCGTTCCGGCGCATCTGGCCGGCCGCCGATCACGACACCAGTGGTGCGATGGCGGGCAAGCTGACGGCGTTGCTGGAGCATGCCCGGCGCGGCGCGGAGTGCTTCGTGCTGCGCGGTGACCACACGTCGGCCGACATCAGGTTCCTGCTCCGACCGCGCGCCGAGTGGCCCGCCGGCATCCGCTCGACCCGAATCGCGGCCCGCCGGCCAACCCCCGCAACCTGAGCCCACCGACCGACTGCACCGACTGTGCCGACTGCACCTGTCGGGCCTGCTGACCGGGCCTGCTGACGGCGCCGGCCAACCGGCTTGCCGATCCGGCCTGCCTGCCGAACCGAGCCAGCTCCGCCAGCCGAACCCGCCAGCCGGGCCCGCCGCCCCGACCCGCCTGCCGGGCCTGCCAGCCCGACCCGCCTGCCGGGCCTGCCAGCCAGGCCTGCCAGCCGAACCCAGCCAGCCAGCTCCGCCAGCCGAACCCGCCGACCCGATCCACCGACCCGACCCGCTGGCCCGACCCGCCAGCCGGGCCAGCCTGCCGGGCCTGCCTGCCGAACCCGCCGGCCCGACCCGCCAGCCGGGCCTGCCTGCCGGGCCTGCCGGGCCTGCCAGCCGGGCCTGCCAGCCGGGCCTGCCTGCCTGCCTGCCTGCCGAACCCGACGGCCGGACACGCCAGCCGGCTAACCCCGCGCGGCGGTTACTTCTTTGGTTACGCGTTCGATCACGGCGTCCAAGGGCGCGGTGGCGTCGACTTCGGTCCAGCCGTGGCGGGCGGACCACTCGTCCAGCAGGGACAAGATCCGTCCCTGGTGCCCCAGGAAGCTCTCCTTCGAGCACGACGCGTCCATCCCGCACTCGTACGGCACCACGTCGTCCACCTTGCGCCGCCAGGCGTCCTCCGGCTCCAACCGCAGGTACACGACCAGGTCCGGCCGGGGCAGGCCGGCCACCACCGATTCCACCCAGCCCTGGTCCAACCCGTAGACGATCTCGCTCGCCGCGTGCTTCATCCAGTACCCGTCGAGCAGCTGGACCTCGCCCTCGGGCGGCGGCACGGCGTCCTCCCGGCCCAGCAGCGCCATGCCGATCGACCACATCAGGAACAGGAAGCGCGGCGGGTTGGGCATCTCGGCCACGCGCAGCCTGAGCTCGGACACCGGCGGGCTCAGGAACCGCGTCACCGGGTACGCCGGGTTGTCGACGATGTGCCACCGGTCGATCTGCCGCACCGGGTGCCCCAGCCCCACCAGCCGCTCGGCGGCCCTCGACGTGACCGTCGACTTGCCGGCCCCGTCACTGCCCACGACCGCGATCAGCATGACCGTCCTCCTGTCGTCACGGCCACAGCCGGCCCTTGGTCCACCCGTCGTCACCGCGCTCGTACCGCAGCCGCACGTGCCGCCGCCCCTTGTCCGCCTGCCAGAACTCGACCTCGTCGGGCAGCACGGCGTAGAGCGTCCACGTCGGCGACACGAGGTCCGGTTCGGCGGCCACCCGCTGCTCGGCCCGCGCCACGGCCTCCGTCAGCTCCGCCGGGTCGGTCAACGGCTCGCTCTGCCTGCCCGCCAACGTCTCGACGCGCGACCCGGGCGACCGGGCGAGGAAGTCGCGGGCGCTCGCCTCCGGCCCCAACGACCGCACCGCACCCCGCACCCGCACCTGCCGCCCCAACGGCTGCCAATAGAAGTTCAGCGCCGCGAACGGCGTCGCGCCCAGCTCCCGGCCCTTGCGACCGGCCGAAGTGGACGCGAACTGCCAGCCCGACTCGTCGACGTTCTTCAGGATCAACGCGCGGGACGTCGGCCGGCCCTCGGAGTCCACCGTGGACAGTGTCATGACGTGCGGCTCCGGCACGTCGCGCTCGATCGCCGTGCGCAGCCACTCGGTGAACAGCGGCACGGGCTCGTCCGGCGTGGCCTCGGTGTCGAACGGCGGCAGGTCGCCGGCGAACACGGCGAGTCCGCGCAACAGCGCCCGGAGGTCATCCGTCATCGGGATACGTCTCCCTCGGTGGTCGGTCACGTGGTGCTGCCGACGGCGCCCACGGGCACACCGGTCGGGCGGCGGGTCGGTCGCAGCCGGTCCACGAGCAGCAGCCCCGCTGCTACGACGCAGAACGCTACCGCGATCAGGAACACGGACGAGCTGTAGCCCGGCACGAGCAGCGGCGCGAGGACGCCGACGGTGGAACCGACCTGCACCAACGCGGTGAACAGCGCCGCGCCGCCGCCCATGCCGGACCGCAGCGCCTCGCCGAGCACCACCATCCCGATGCTCTGGAATCCGGCGGCGAACACCGCGTAGACCACCTGCGAGCCGATCAGGACCGGGTACCCGGACGCGACGACCACGGCCACGAACGACAGCGCGCCGGTCAGGCACACCGCCACCAGGACGCGACGGCTGCCGAAGCGGTCGCTCAGCCCGCTCAACGGCACCAGCACCGCGAACTCCACGATCGCGGTGACGGCGAAGAGCCCGGACACGGCCGATTCGCCGACACCGGAGTTGACCGCGTACAGCGGCAGGTACACGGCGCGCAGGCTGTCCGCCGCGCGCAGCAGCAGCACGGCCGCGGCGGCACCCAGCAGGACCACCCGTCCCGGCAACGGTTTCGCGGCGTCGGAGGTCGTCGCACCGGGCTCTTCGACGGCCGGCGGCCGGTGGGGCAGCCACGCGACGAGGACGTTCAGCAGCGCGAGCCCGACCGCGACGTGCACCGGCCGGAACGCCGGACCGGCCAGGCGTTCCAGCTCGGTCGCCGCGGCGAACACGCCGAGCCCGGCCACGTAGCCCAGCACGTACAGCGAGCGCATCCCGCTGATGGTGCGCGCGGCCGACCGCGCCGAGTAGCTGTCCGCCATGGCGACGTACCGCGGGTAGACGAGGCTCATCGCCATCACCGCCATGCCCGCCGGGTAGACCAGGGCGGGCCAGGGCGTCACGGCCAGCAGGACCAGCCCCGCCGCCGACGTGCCTGCGCTGATGGAGATGGCCCGGCTGGACGGCATCCGGCGCAGCCGCCGGCCGACGGTGAGGTTCAGCACGGCCGCCGTCAGGGCGTTGAGCACGAAGAACGCGGCGATGTGCGCCTTGCCCACACCGCGCGCGTTGAGCAGCAGCGGCAGCGCGACCATGATCAGGCCGCTGAACGTCGCGTTCGCCAGCACGCCGATCCGCACCGGAACGGGCAAGCCGCCCCGCGTGGTCCTCACGCCGCGCCCCACGTCAGGCGGAGCGGCAGGATCGCGACACCGTCGGTCGCGCCCCACTCGCGCACCTGCCGGCGCACCCCGAGCAACAGCGGCAGGTCCGCCGGTCGGGTGTCACCCAGGCGGACCCAGGGGATGCGGACGGTCAGCACGTCACGGCCGTCGACGCGACGGGCGCTCCGCTCGACCGGCGGACCCTCGACCGGGGTCAGCGAGTAGTCGTCGAACTGGAGGTCGTTCTCCGCGTTGCGGTGGAAGAACTCGAAGCGGTAGTCGCCGAAGTTGAGCGACACGGCCATCATCCGGTCGTCCGCCGCGGCGGGAACGGAGATGGTGAGCGACAGGGCGCGGTCGTCGGCGGCCGGCGCGCACCGCACGTCGAAGTGGCCGGACCGCCCCTCCCGCAGCACGTACCGGTCCAGGTCGCTCGACGTGCCGGTGGCCGCGGACACCTCACGCGGCACGTCGGTCACGGGCACCCGGCACGCGCCCAGCCGTTCGAGGACCGCGAGGGGCGGCTCGGACCGCACGACGATCTCCAGCGGGTTCCACCCCAGGTCCACGAGCAACCCCTCGACCCCGTCCCACCACAGGTCGACCGGGAAGAAGCGGCCGTCGGGCAGGTCGAGGCCCGTGCCGGGCGGGAACGGGTCGCGGTCGAGCAGGTCGACGGCCAGCGCCCGCGCGAACGCCACCACGTCGTGCGCCTGGAAGCGGTCCACGAGCTCGGCCAGGTAGCCGAAGTCGAAGCCCGGCAACGCGCAGAAGTCGAGCACGGTGGCGATCTCGTCCAGCCGGGCGGTGCCCATCGGCTCGGGCAGGACCGCGCGCACGTAGTCGCCGTGCAGGTGGGCGGCCTGGACGAGCACCGCGACCTCGGGTCGCAGGACCCACCCGCCCCCTTCGAGGGCGGGCGCCGGGACCAGGTCGTCCACGATGTCGGCGTAGTGCAGCCGGGTCTCGCCCAGGGACACGCCGTGGACCCACCGGTCCGGGTTCGCCTTCGGGTCGCAGTCGACCTCGGTGGCGCGGGACCGCCAGGACGGCACCGCGTAGTACGAGTGCACCTCGACCATGCCGTGCTCGTCGTGGACCAGCCGGGCGTACTCGTCCAGGACGTCCATCCGGTCCCGGATCGTGAAGCCGAGCGTCAGCGCCCGCTGGACGAACTCGGCCGGGTCGCCGACGAGCACGTCGAGGTCACCGCTGTGCCGCACCGCCTGTTCGCCGCCGGTCAGGCCGAGCAGCGTGAACCCCTTGAGGGTGATCAAGCCCCGCCGGTGGTCGTCCGGGCTCGCGAGGGCCGAGAGCGTCCGGGCCAGCGCGGCGCGCTTGTCGACGTCGCGGCGGATGCCCGCGAGCCGCTCGGTGAGCCGCCGCGCCAGGACGTGCGGCACCTCGACGCCGTCGACCCTGGCCCGGCGCAGGAACCTGGCGTCCAACCGGTGGCTGTGCAGCGCCGCCGCGAGTTGCTCGCAATCGGACTCGCGGAGGTCAGGCGGCGCGACGTCTCCCCCGGCAGCCCACAGCAACAGGTCGACAACCGCTTTCTGCTGAAGCACCGCCGAATCGTTTCGCGGGAGTCTCCGCAGCGTCAACGCGGGCGCGGACCTTTAGACCATGCCCTAAACCCGCAGCGGCACGGCCCCGGTCACCACGACTCCCGGTACAGGGCCTCGATCAACCCGGCGTCCACCCCTTCGATCGGGTCGTTGTCGAGGTTGCCCGTCACGCCGGCGACGAGGACGTCGATGTCCGCCGGCCGGAAGCCGTGGTCGCGCAGCCGGGACGCCAACCCGATCCGCTCCCGGAACGCGTCCAGCGACTCGACCGCCGACGTGCCGCCGAGAAGCCGGCCCAGCCGGTCGAAGCGCTCCCCCGCCCACGGGTGGGCGCGGCGCAGCCACGCGGGGTACAGCACGGCGAGGCCGCGGCCGTGCGAGATGTCGGCGTGCGGCACGGCGCCCATGGCCTGTTGCAGCCGGTGCGGCAGGCAGGTGCTCGCGGTGGCGACGTTGCAGCCGCCCAGCAGCGCGGCCAGCGCCAGGCCCTCCGACACGTCGGGGTCGGCGTCACCCGCCACCGCCCGCGGCAGGTGCTCGACCAGGAGCCCGACGGCGGACTCGGCGAGCCGGTCGCTGATCGGGTTGGCTCGACGGGCCACGTAGCTCTCCACGGCGTGCGCCAACGCGTCGAACCCGGTCTCCGCGGCGACCGCGAGGGGCACGGTGGCCAGCAGGTCCGGGTCGACCACCGCCGCACGGGGGAACACGTCGTCACCGCGCACCCCGGCCCGCGACCGGGCCTCCGCGTCGGTGATGATCGCGCCCTTGGTGACCTCCGAGCCGCTGCCCGCCGTCGTGGGCACGGCGACGATCGGCAGGCTGCCGGGGTCGTGCGACAGGGTCGCGCCGATCAGGTCCCGCACGGAGCCGCGCGGCACGGTCACCGCGGTCGCCTTCGCCGCGTCCAACGCGCTACCGCCGCCGATGCCGACGACGACGTCGCAACGCTCGGCACGGGCCAGCGCCGCGGCCTCGTCCACCTCGGACGCCAACGGGTTGGGTGACACGCGGTCGAACACGACGCTCTCGACGCCCGCGTCCGACAAGGCGGCCAGCGCCCGGTCCAGCACCCCGTGCCGGCGCACGGCCGTCCGACCGGTCACGACCAGCGCCCGGCGTCCGTACGTGGCGGTGATCCGCCCCAGCTCGCCGATCCGTCCCCGGCCGAAGGCCACCGATGTCGGGACGAGGTGGTCAAAGCGAAGCATGTCGCCTCCTGTTCGCGTTGCGCCGCAAGGCTTCCAGCACCACGCAGGTGCCGTCCGCCAGGTAGCGGAGGGCCGATCCGCCACCCGTCGAGCTGTGGCCGCTCCAGGGCAGCTCGGCCGCCGTGTCGCCCCCGAGCAGCACCACCTCGGCACCCTTCGCCTCGGCGTCGCCCAGTGCGGCGAGCAGCGTGTCGGCGGCGCCCCGGTGACCGGCAGCGCAGGCGCTCGGCGGACCGGCGACGACGACCCGGTCGCCACGTCCCAGGTCCGCCAGCCGACCGCGGACCCAGCCGCGCAGCCGGAAGTCCACGATGGCGCGGTCCGGCGGTACGCCACCGCCGGGGCCTTCGAGCGGCACCACCTCGGCGTCCACGTACGCGCCGTCCACCGGACGTGCCACGACCACGTGACCGGGAAGGTGGATGTTCGCCCGACGCGGGCCGTTCAGGACCTCGCCGGCGATCGTGACCGCACGCTCCGGGTCGTCGCCCAGGACGGACCGCCCGATCGGGTGACCCAGCGCGGCGAGCAGGCTGTTGAGCACCGCGCCACCGGGGATGACGAGGTCGTAGGTCCGGCTCAGGCCGCGCAGCCCTGCTTCGACCTTCTCCCGCTTGTTGCCGCCCAGCACGGCGACCGAGTAGCGGGTGTCGTCCGCCCCGGCCCACGGCGAGAGCGACACCACCTCGTCCACCAGGCTGCTCGTGGCGCAGCCCGGCAGGTGGTCCAGGATGCCCACGTTGGACGCGTGGGCGCGGTGCGCCTTGGCGAACCCGCCGACCGCGACCCGGTCACCGAGCCGCGCGAACCGGCGGGCCAGGTCGGGGTCGTTGGACTCCTCGCCGGAATGCAGCCGGGTGTTGCCGAACAGCGCGACTTCGCCGTCGCGCAACGCGGCTGCCGCCTCCACCGCTTGCTCCCCCGCGTTGTCGGGCACGTAGCGCACCGCCCGGCCCAGCCGCTCGCCGAGGTAGTCAGCGAGGTCGTCGAGGTGGCGCGCGGTCCCGTCGGCGCACCGGCCCTGGTGGGTCAGCACCGCGACGCGCGCGCCCGCCCGTGCCAGCCGGAGGAGGTCCGGCACCTCCACGTCGACGCGGGCCATGCCGCCGGGGCCGGGCGCGATGTTGAACCCCGCCGAGTACACCCACCGCTCGCCCGCCTCCGGGGTGCGGTCGGTCACCAGCGCGATCCCGGCCGGGCCCGTCACAGGCCGTACATCCGCAGGCCCTCGGTCTCCGGCAGGCCGAGCATCACGTTCATGTTCTGCACCGCCGAGCCCGCCGCGCCCTTGACCAGGTTGTCGATCACCGAGACGACCTTGACGACACCGCGCACCGGGTCGTAGTCGACGCCCAGGTGGCAGTGGTTCGAGCCGACGACGTTCGCGACCCTCGGGTAGGCGCCGTACTCCTTGGCGTTCGGGCCGCCGCGCTTGGCCACGTCGTTGACCAGCACGAAGTGCTCGCCGTCGTGGCCGGCGCCGTACCGGTCGACGTACAGGGACAGCAGGGCGTCGCGGTCCAGGTCTGCCTTCGCGCCCGGCGGGACCACGACGTCGGCCTGCACCAGGATGCCGCGGGCGAACGGCCCGTGCGCTGTGCTCATCACGACGGTGATCCCGCCGCCCGCCAGCTCACCCAGGTAGTGCTCCAGCTCGCCGCTGTGCCGGTGGCCTTCGAGGCTGTACGGCAGCACGGAGCCGAACACCTCGGCGTGCATCAGCTCCGTCTTCGGCTTGGTGCCGCCACCGGTCGTCCCGTTGACCGCGTGGACGTGCACCGCGGACGACGGCGTCAGCAGGCCGTTCTCGACCAGCGGCACCAGGCCCAGGAGGGTGGCGATCACGTAGCAGCCGGGGTTGGCGACCAGCGGCGCGGTGGCCACGCGTTCCCGGAACAGCTCGGTGACGCCGAGCACGGCCCGCGCGGTCAGGTCGGGCGCGGTGTGCTCGGCGGCGTAGATCTCCTGGTACAACTTGGGATCGGGGAACCGGAAGTCGGCGCTGAGGTCCACCACCCGGGTGCCCCGTGCGAGCAGGTCGGGTGCCAGCGCCATCGCCTCGCCGGCGGGCGTGCAGAAGAACACCACGTCCAGATCAGCGGCTTGTGCCACCAGCTCGCCGACGTCGACGAACTCCAGCCCGCTGCCCTGGAGGTTCGGGTGCACGTGGTGGAACGCCTTCGTGGTGTCCCGCGCGGTGGGCACGATCCTCCCGACGGCCGGGTGCCCGAGCAGCAGGCGGCACAGCTCGCGCCCCGTCCACCCGGTCGCCCCGACGACACCGACGTCGACCTGTCCTGTCACCGGCCGCCACCCTCCCTGGTCGAAACGTGGATCATGACCTTCCCGGTGTTCCCACCGGCTCCGTCGAGCAGCGCGAGCGCGCCGGCGGTGTCCGCGAGGTCGAAGTGGTGGGTGACCAGCGGTCGCGGGTCGACGGCGCCGGTCTCCACCCAGTCGATCACCTCGGCGAAGTCCGCCGCGGTGGACAGCGCCGAGCCGACGAGCGTCAGCTCGCCGCCGACCAGCGCGTTGGCGTCGAGCAGCACGGGTGCGTCGAAGTAGCTGACCACCACGACCTGGCCGCCCCGGCGGACCATCGCGGCGGCCTGGGCGAGCGCGCCGTCGTGGCCGGACGCCACGAAGACCACGTCGGCCGGACCGAGCGCGACCCAGGAGGCGAAGTCGTCCCCCGCCGCGTCCACGTAGTCGTCGGCGCCGGCCAGCCTGGCCGGTGCTTCCTTGTGCGGGCCGAGGTCGACGCACGTCACCCAGGCCGACCACCGCCGCTTCACGGCCAGCGCGCAGCTCAAGCCGATGGAACCCGAGCCGAGCACGACGACCGAACCGGCGGGCCGCGCCAACCGCACCGCGTGGAGGCCGATGCTCAGCGGCTCGACCATCGCGCCCGCCAAGGGGTCCACGTGGTCCGCGAGGCGGAACGCCATGTTCTCGTGCAGCAGCACGTAGTCGGCGAACGAGCCCTGCCACCCGAGGTGGCTGAGGTTGCGGCGGTCGGTGCAGAGGTTCGCGGCGCCGGCACGGCAGGCAGCGCACCGCTCGCACGGCGAGTACGCCGCCGCGCAGACGAGGTCGCCCACCGAGAAGCCGCGCACCCCGTCGCCCAGCCGCTCGACGACCCCGCACAGCTCATGGCCGAGCACGATCGGGGCGGTCTTGTACGGGTGCGTGCCGCGGTAGGCGGCCACGTCCGAACCGCACACGCCGGTGGTCAGCACCCGGACCAGCAGGGTGCGCGGCTCGACGTCGGGAACGGGGATGCCGCGGGACTCGACGTGCCGCGGCCCGGTGAGCACCGCGGCGCTCATGGTCCCCCGCGCCACGGTGGTCACGCGCCCACCGGCGCCGGGTCGGGCCGGGCGTCGGCATGGTCGGAGCCGGACACCCCGGTGCCCGAGTCGTCAGGGCGGGCGTCGTCAGGGCGGGAGCCATCGGCGCGAGAGTCGTCAGGGCGCGAGCCATCGGCGCGGGACTCGTTGGGGACAGGGCCTTCAGGGCGGGCGAACTCGTCGTGGATGAGTGCGACCACCCGCCGTCCGATCCGCTCCTGCGTCTCGGCGGTCATCGCGCCGATGTGCGGCGTCAGCACCACGTTGTCGAACTCCGCCAGCTTCGTCTCCCCCTCGACCTCGTGCACGTCCGTCGCAGCGCCCGCGATCACCCCGGCCCGTAGCGCGGCGTGCAGATCACCCTCCGCGACCACGTCACCCCGCGACACGTTGACCAGCACCGCAGTGCGCCGCATCGCAGTCAGTTGCGGCGTGGCGATCAGGTGGCGGGTGCGGTGGTCCAGTGGCACGGCGAGGCACACCACGTCGCTGTCCGCCAACAGCTGCGGCAAATCGGTGAGCTGCACGCCGGCGGCGGCCAGTTCGGCGGCGCGCTCCGGACTCGGCCGCGCGACGGAACCCAGGCACCGCATGCCGAACCCGCGCCCGATCCGGGCCACCCGGCTGCCGATCGCACCGAGGCCGACCACCCCCAGCACCCGGCCCTCCAGCTCACCACCGACCAGCTCGTGCTTGCGCCACCGGCCGTCACGCACCTGCCGGTCCGCCAGCGCGACGTTCCGCAGCAGCGCCAGCATCAGCCCGAACGCCAACTCGGCAACGGCCGTCGCGGACTCGGCGGGGATGTTGACCACCCGCACCCCGGCGGCGGCAGCGGCGGCCACGTCGATGTTGTCCATGCCGACGCCCGCGCGCACCACCAGGCGCAGGCCGGGGGCGTTCTCGAACACCGCGGCCGGCAGCCGCACACCACTGCGCAGCACGATCACGTCGGCGTCGCGTGCGAGGGCGAGCAGCGCGTCCGGGTCCGGGCGGATTCGCACCACGACGTCGAACCCCTCGCGCAAGGTGCGCAACGCGGTGTCGGCGACCGGGTCGAGGACGAGGACTTTCGGCAGCCGGTCGAGCGGTAACGCGGTCATGTGTGCTCCCACCGGTTCCTCAGGCGCCGTAGACGCGCCGCTCGGTTTCCTCGATCTCCTGGTAGTCCATCAGCTCGAACACCTCGGCCAGCGAGGCCAGCTCGCTGTCGGTGTCGTGCACGCTCTCCTTGTTGAAGATCTCCCGGCACACCCGGCGCATCGCGGCGACCGCGGCACGCATGCTGTGGTTCGCCCAGATGACCGCCGAGATGCCGGCCCGGTGGAACTCGGACGACGGCGTGCTCGCGTACGTCGTCGGCGCGATCACCAGCGGCAGCCTGCCCGCCCACTCCGCGCTGAAGCGCAGGATCTCCTCGGCGTCCGACCGGCGGGAGTGGATGAAGATCGCGTCGGCGCCCGCCTCGTGGTACGCGGTCGCACGGCGCAACGCCTCTTCCATGCCGCGACCCGCGATCAGCGCCTCGACCCGGGCGATCAGCACGAAGTCCGGGTCCTGCCGCGCGTCCGCGCAAGCCTTGATCTTCGCGGTGAAGTCGCGCACCTCGGCCAGGGTGTGCGAGTCGCCGACGAACGAGTTCATCTTCGGGAAGACCTTGTCCTCCAGGCACACGCCGGCCACCCCGACCCGCTCGGCCTTCGCCACGAACCGGCGCGCGGTGTTGAAGTTGCCGTACCCCGTGTCGCCGTCCACGATGATCGGCACCGTGGTCGACTCCACCATGTTCTCGACCACGCCGAGCAACTGCGACCACGACGCCTCGTCGCTGTCCCGGACGCCCAGCGCCGTCGACATCGACAACCCGGACGCCCAGATGGCCTGGAAACCCTCGACCTCGGCGATCCGGGCCGACAGCCCGTCATGGGCTTCCATCAGATAAACGAGGCTGTCGCTATCCCGGAGCATTGACCGAAACCGGGCCCCGGGGCGGGGCCGCGCGGTTTCCACACCAAATCCCTGAGTGCTCGTCATAGTCCTTCTCGCAGCTGTTCGTAATCGGCTTGCCGCGTTGACTCGGCGGACGAACCGCGCGCGGTTTCGCCGGCTACTGTAGTGCGGGATCAGATCACCCAGACCCGCTGGACCGCAGCGTAGACACGTTTGGATGAACGACTAAGCGTGCACTTTAGTAAGGTGTCCAATAGGCATGGCGAGCGGTAAGCTGCCGCCGGCAGAGTGGCCTGGTCCGGGTGCAGCCGAATGGCCGCGTGAATAGCGGTCACGTTGTTCGGAACGCCCACCGTCGCATGGAGGAACGCGATGACCGTGCAGTCAGGCGAACTCCGGTCCGCGCCGCGCACCGCCGCGCCGCCGAGTCAGGTGCTGCTCAACCCCGGACCGGTGAACGTCGACGAGCGGGTCCGCGAGGTGTTGCGCCACCCCGACGTCTGCCACCGGGAGCCCGAGGCCGCCGACCTGATGCGCAACGTGCGGGCGAAGGCCACCGCGATCTGCGGCGGCGGCGCGGAGCACACCAGCGTCCTGTTCGCCGGTTCCGGCACGGCCGCGCTGGAAGCGGTGATCTCGTCGGTCATCCCGGCGGACGGCAAGCTCCTGGTGCTGCACAACGGGCACTACGCCGAGCGCGTCTCCCGGATCGCCGCGGTGCACGGCATCGCGCAGCAGCGGCTGGAGTTCGGCTGGACGCAGCCGTTCGACCTCGACCGGGTGGACGCGGCGCTCGCGGCCGACCCCGGCATCACCCACGTCGGCATGGTCCACCACGAGACCAGCACCGGCATGCTCAACCCGTTGTCCGAGGTGGGCCGGCTGGTCGCCCGGCACGGTCGGTCACTGCTCGTGGACGCGATCAGCTCGCTGGGCGCCGAGGAGCTGGACGTCGTCGCGGACCACGTCGACTGGTGCGTCGGCACCGCCAACAAGTGCCTGGAGGGCCTGCCCGGCGCGAGTTTCGCGTGCGCGCCCCGCGCCTTGTTGGAGCAGCTCTCCACCGTGCCGCCCCGGACGTTCTACCTCGACCTGCACGGGCACTACGCCTCCCAGGAGCACGTCGATGCCCCGCTGTTCACCCCCGCCGTCCAGGCGCTCTACGCGCTCGACCGTGCGCTGGACCTGTCCCTGGAGGAGACGGTGTCCCGGCGGTCGGCGCGCTACGCCGGGCTGTCGATGTTGTTGCGGGAACACCTGGTGCGCCACGGCTTGGAGCCGTTGCTGACGCCCGAGCACAGCGCGTCCTCGGTGACCGTGTTCCGGTTGCCCGAGGACATCGACTACACCCACCTGCACGACCGGCTCAAGGAAGCCGGTTTCGTCATCTACGGCTGTCCGCCGCCGCTCGGGCGGGTCTGCCGCATCGCCACGATGGGGAACCTGTCCGAGGCGCAGGTCCGCCGCTTCCTCGACGCCTTCGACCAGGTCGTCGCCGCGTTGCGGGCGACCGCCTCCCAGCACTGAAATCCACCGAGGAGTACGGGTTGATGCGCACGGTGCGACTTGCCGTCATCGGAGCCGGGCCCACGTGCACCTACGTGATGGAACGCCTGGCCGCCACGGTGCCCGCCCTCCGGGGACGGGTCGCCCTGGAGATCGACATCTTCGACAAGGGCGGCCAGTTCGGCGCGGGCGCCGTGCACAGCGACGCCCAGCCACGCACCAGCTTCCTCAACCGCATCGTCGGGCAGGTCGCGTTCGCGGCGGACGAGAGCGTGGCGGACGCCGGCCCGCTGCTGGCGACCGACCTGCGGCCGACGCTGTACGAGTGGTGCCGGCGGAAGTTCCGGGAGACCGGCGACCCGGTGTTCGACGTGTCCAAAGAGGACTGGCCGAAGCGGTACGTGCACGGCATGGCGCTGCGCGAGGTGTTCGGCTGGTACGTCGACATCCTCCGCGAGCAGCCGCACGTGCGCGTCTCCATGCACGACACCGAAGTCGTCGACGTGGTGGACGGCGGCACGGAGCTCCAGGTCGTCGGCGAGACCGGGGTGGTGACCGCCGACCACGTGCTGTTCCTGACCGGGCACTCGTGGAACGACCCGGCCAAGAACCGCAGGCTCCGGCCGCTCGTGGACTTCGCGGCCGACCGCGACGCCACGTTCGTCGGCGCCGCGTACCCGCTGGAGGAAACGCTCGGCGAGGACGTGGCGCCCGCGGGCAGCGTCGTCGGGTGCATGGGCATGGGCCTGACCACGATCGACGTGATCCTCTGGCTCACCGAGGGGCGCGGCGGCACGTTCGAGGAGGTCGGCGGTCGGCTCGTGTACCGGCCGTCCGGCAAGGAGCCCGCGTCCGTCGTGGCGTTCAGCGAGGCCGGGCTGTTCACCTTCGCCCGCCCCTACAACGCCAAGGAACGCGACCTCGCCGAACTGGAGCACCGGGGCGTGTTCCTCACCGAGCCGGCGATCGACGCCCTGCGCACCTCGGTCGCCACGCCCGGTGTCGTCGGCCGGATCGGCGCACGACGGCAACTCGACTTCACCCGGCACGTGTTCCCGCTCGTGCTGCTCGAGATGGCGCACCTGCACTACACGACGCTGCTCGGCGCGGACTTCGGGAAGTTCCTGGCGGCACGGGCGTCGGCCCGCTTCAGGGCGTTCCTCGCGGGTGCGTCCGGCGGTGCCGATCCCGGCGCGCACCTGCTCGAACCGGTGGAGGAGGCGGTCGCTGCCGCCGTGACGCTGGTCGACGCCGTGCTGCAAGGGGCGTCGACGTACGCCGAGGCTTGCGAAGCGGCCGACGGCTGGTCGTTCGAAGCGGCGTTCAGCCGGTACCTGGACGTCGTGCTGGGGCAGTCCGGCCGGGAACAGGTGCTCGCCGACACGAACGCCGTGGCCCGAGTCGCCGGTGGGCTGGAACGTCCGTGGGGTCATGGGTTGTTGTTGGCGGACAACAGGTTCTCCTGGGCGGACACCATCGCACCGATCCCCGCCGCGGACCTGGCGTCACCGGAGCGGTACCGCGACGCGCTGGTCGGGTTCATGCGCCGCGACCACCTGTGGGCGGCGCAGGACAACCTGACCAACCCCGCGAAGGCCGCCGCCGACGGCGTGTGGCGCGACCTGCGCCCGGTGCTGGGCCACGCGGTCGACTTCGGCGGCCTCACCGCCGCGTCGCACCGCGAGTTCCTGGACGTCTACATGCGCCACCACAACAGGCTGGCCAACGGCGCGGCGCTGGAGGTCATGGAGAAGGTGCTGGCGCTGGTCGAGCACGGCGTCGTGGACGTGTCCGCCGGTCCGCGCGCGGCGGTCGCCGGCAACCCGGACACCGGCCGGTACGCGGTGCGCGGCCACGTCACCGGGGCCGAGCGCGACGTGGACGTCCTGGTCGACGCGAAGGTGCACGCCTTCGACCCCGAACTCGACACGGCCCCGCTGTACCAGCGCCTGCTCGAACGCGGGTTGGTGCACAAGTGGCGCAACCCGTCGGCGACGGGCGACCACTTCGAGCCGGGCGGCCTCGACCTGACCCCGGACTTCCACCCGGTGGGGCCGGACGACCGGGTGGACCGGCGGCTGACGTTCCTCGGCCCGCCCAGCGAAGGCGTCCAGTTCTTCCAGTTGGGCGCGCTGCGCCCGAACCAGGACCACCACGTGATGCGCGACGTGCTGGCCTGGTTGCGGGAATTCCTCGCCACCAGCCCGTCCCCCGACAAGGCGGCGGTACCGGCCGGCTGAGCCCCCCACGCGCTCAACCGGCCGGGTCCACGGCGCTAAGAGGTGTAGCGCGCGCACTTGCCGTTCAGCTTGCCGTAGCCGTCGTACACGGGCCACCCCAGGACTTCGCGGGTTTCCGGACCGTAGATGCCGTCGACGCCGACGCCGAGCTTGGCCTGCACCTTCGCCAGGACGGCTTCGGTCTGGGGGCCGAAGATCCCGTCCGATTCCAGGCTGCTCGCGGAGTTGCACACCCGCAACGCGATCTGGAGGTGCCGCACGCCGGCGCCGCTGTTCCCGCGCGACAGCTCGCAGTTCCGGCTGCCCGTGCCGGTGTGCACCGGCTGCCGGATGGTGTGACCAGAGCTGTTGATCACCACTGCCTTGCCGCCGTCGCACGTGCCGACGGAAGCCGCCGACGCCGTTCCGACGCCCAGACCCGTCGACATCGCGGCCGAAACCGCTGCCACCACCAGAACTCTGCGCATGGCCCTCCCCCTCTTGATGTGCCGATCCGGTGTGTGCCGGCCCCTCGACGGCACACACCCCCAGCGTCGTCGCTGTCGATCTTCAGGCTAGGGGCGCGGGCGCTCCGCGACTGTCCGGCGAACACCCGACACCTCGGACACCGAGTCGGATGATCCGAAAGTTTCGCTAGTCGACACCCGCGATGAGCGTTTACCTCCCCCGCCCAGGGCTGTCACCCGGATGTCGCAGCAATTGAGATTTATCACCAATAATTGCTCCCTTCGGCCCAGAGTCAGGCACCTGAAGTTCATTGACGCGACACCACAAGGCCCCCTATCGTTTCGAAGCAGTTCCCGAAAGTTTATCTCAACTCCCGATAGTTTCGGCGACCGTCCTGCGACCCCCGCCACGAAGCGGGCGGTGCCCAGCCGACACCCGGCACCGGCTCAGGAGGAACGAGATGTCCCAGCTCGTCCTGTTCGCGATCGACATCTGCGCAGTGGCACTGCTCGTGTTCGGGCTCTACTTCCCCCGACACCGCCGCCGCGACCTGGTCGTCGCCTACCTCGGGGTCAACATCGGCGTCCTCGCCGTCGCCAGCGCGCTGAGCGCGAGCAACACCGGCGCGGGACTGGGGCTCGGGATGGCGCTGTTCGGCGTGCTGTCCATCATCCGACTGCGCTCGACGGAACTGGACCAGCACGAGGTCGCGTACTACTTCTCCGCGCTCGCCCTCGGTCTGCTCGGCGCGCTGGGCACCACCGCGCTCTGGCTCAACGCGGGCCTGATGGCGCTCATCGTCCTGGTGATGTTCCTCGGCGACCACCGACGGCTGTTCCGGCACTACCGGCACCAGATCCTGGTGCTGGACACGGCGATGACCGACCACGTGGCGCTCGTCGCGCACCTGGAACAGCTGCTGCACGCCAGGGTGCACGCCGTCACGGTCCAGCGGCTCGACCTGGTCAACGAGACCACCGTGGTCGACGTCCGGTACGCGATCACCGCACACGGCCTCGCCCCCGCCAAGGCCGGCGCGCCCGCTCGCACGGGAGCGCGCCGATGACCACGATGCCGATCAAGCGGGCGCTGGCGCGGCTCGCGCCCGTCGGGCTCGCCGAGCTGATCGACCGCGCGGCGTTGCAGACCAGGGTGGACCGCAAGTACCTCGTCCCCGTGGAGGCGTTGCCGCGCCTGCTCGCCCAGCTCGCGCCGCACGCCAAGGTGCTGGACATCGACGGCGAGCGCACGTTCCGCTACGAGTCGGTGTACTTCGACACGCCCAGGTTGGCCAGCTACTACTGCGCGGCGTACCGGCGACGCCGCCGTTTCAAGGTGCGCACGCGCACCTACGTGGACTCCGGCGACTGCTGGCTGGAGGTCAAGATCAGCGGTGCGCGCGGGAGCATCACCAAGCACCGGCTGCCGTACCACCCCCGCAACAGCGGCACCGTCCACCCCGGACGCGACTTCATCGACGAAGCCCTCGGTCGCGAGTCGATCGGCCCCGAGGCGGGGAGCACGCTCGACCCGGTGCTGGTGACCGACTACCACCGGGCCACCCTGCTGCTCCCGGAGACCCTGAGCCGGGTCACCATCGACACCGGGCTCTCCTGGCGGGACGCGGATTCCACGCTGCGACTGCCCGGCCTGGCCGTGGTCGAGACCAAGACCGCGTCGGCCGCCACACCGGTCGACCGGATGCTGTGGCAACGAGGGCTGCGACCCGCCCGCATCTCCAAGTACGCCACCGGTCTGGCCGCGCTCCGACTCGACCTGCCCGACGTGCCGTGGCGACGGACGCTGCGTCGCCACTTCCGCGGCACCGCGTCGTCGGCCGACCCGACACCGACCATGTCCCACCGACCCGAACAGGAGGCATCGTGCGTTTGACCAACCGCAGCAACGGCGCCGCGGCTACCCACGGCACCACGGGGCTCGCAGTCGCCGCCGTGCTCCTCGCCGGACTGCTCGTCCCGTTGTCGGCCGGCGCCGAACCGGAGTCCGCGACCCCGCCCGCCGCGCACGACGCGAGCACGGCAGCCGCCGACGCCGTCACCGCCGCCGCGTCGGCCGACGAACTGGTCGGCGACATCGTCTTCTCCGTGCCGAGCCGCACGTTCCAGGGACAGGTGTCGGTGTCGCTGAGCACCGCTGTCGCCGGCGCCGAGATCCGCTACACCACCGACGGGCGGCTGCCCAACGCGCAGTCCACGCTCTACCAGGGCTCACCACTCCAGTTCACCCGCACCACGCAGCTGCGGGCGCAGGCGTTCGTCGGCGGAACGGCGTCCGGTGCACCCGGAACGGCCATGTACGCCGCCCAGAACGTCACCACGGCGCACGACCTGCCGGTGACCCTGATCGACTCGTACGGCGCGGGCAAGCCCGCCCGCGAGTACTTCGACGCCACCGCGATGATCTTCCAGCCGAGCGCCGGCGGGACGACCTCGCTGGCCGGCACGCCCACCATCGCCACCCGCGCCGGGTTCAAGCTGCGCGGCCAGTCCTCGGCCTCGTTCGAGAAGACGCCGTACCGCGTCGAGCTGTGGGACAACGACAGCGACGACGCCGACTACCCGTTGCTGGGCATGCCCGCCGAGTCCGACTGGGTGCTGCGCGGGCCGTTCACCGACAAGTCGCTGATCCGGGAAGCCTTCATCTACGACCTCGGGCGGGAGATGGGCTTGAAGGCGCCGCGGTACGCGTTCACGGAGCTGTACGTCAACACCGACGCGAGTCCCGTGGCCGCCAACGACTACATGGGCGTCTACATGCTCGTCGAGACGATCAAGAACGACAAGGACCGGCTCGACCTCAAGAAGCTGAACGCCGACGACACGACCCTGCCCCGGATCTCGGGCGGGTACATCTTCAAGTTCGAGTGGATGGCCACCGAAGAGCCGACGCTGCCCTGCACCGGACCGACGAACACGTGCTGGAACTACCTCGAAGTGGTCGACCCGGACCCGCTCCAACCCGCTCAGCGCGACTGGTTGCGCAACTACGTCCAGGAATTCCACGACGTGCTGAGGGCGCCGAACTTCGCCGACCCGGTGACCGGCTACCAGAAGTACCTCGACGTGCCGTCGTACATCGACCACCTGATCATCAACGAGGTCAGCCGCGGAATGGACGCGTACCTGCGCAGCGCGCACTTCCACAAGGACCGGGACGCCAAGATCGTCGCGGGTCCGCTGTGGGACTTCGACCTCACGTTCGGCGTGGGCGGGTACTTCCAGAACGACCAGATCGCGGGCTGGCAGCACCTCCAGACCCGGCAGCCGTCGGCGAACGACTGGCACGCCCAGCTCCTGCGCGACCCGGCCTTCGTGAACCAGCTCAAGTCGCGCTGGCAGTCGCTGCGCCGCGGCCTGTTCTCCGATTCCGCGGTGCAGACCCGGATCGACGCCCTCACCAGGCCGCTGACCAACGCCGCGCAGCGCAACTTCCAGCGCTGGCCGAACCTCTCCAGCCCGATGATCGGCTTCTTCAACACGCCGACCGCGCCCACGTGGCAGGGCCAGGTGCAGTTCATGCGGGACTGGATGCAGCGGCGCTCGGCGTGGCTGGATTCGGCGTCAGGATGGGGCGGCACCACCACACCCACATCCACCACCACCACGACAAGCACAAGCACCACCACGACAACGCCGACGAGCACGACCACTACGACGACGACGGTTCCCGGCGGGGCGCGGTGCAGCGCGACCTACACGGTGGTCAACCAGTGGCCGGGCGGGTTCCAGGGCGAAGTCCGCGTCACCGCGGGCACGTCGCCGATCAGCAACTGGACCGTGTCCTGGACGTTGGCCGCCGGCGAGTCGATCAGCCAGGCGTGGAACGCGACCGTCACCAGCCAGGGAACGGTGGCCACGGCCCGCAACGTCTCCCACAACGGCGCGGTGGGCGCAGGTGCCACGACCACGTTCGGCTTCCTCGGGACGTCCAGCGGTACACCCGGCCGGCCGGTGCTCACCTGCGTCGCGAGTTGACGCCCGGTGCGCGTTCGGAGTTTCGCAAAGTGTTGACAGGTTCCGGCGAACAGCTCGATTCTCTTCCACGTCGATCGTGGCACGTGACGTGCGCCGATCCAGCCGCCCCGGTTGTTCCGCTGTCCCACCGGAACGGCCGATGCCCCCTGCACCGGAAAGGAACTCGCCGATGTCGGTCAACATCAGACGCGGGAAAGCAATCCCGCTGATGGCGATCACATTCATGCTCGTCGTATTCGGAGCGCCCAACGCCTACGGCGCGGTGACCTCCAACCAAACCGGCAACAACAACGGCTACTTCTACTCGTTCTGGACCGACAGCCCCGGCAGCGTGTCGATGGAGCTGGGTTCCAGCGGCAACTACAGCACGTCGTGGCGCAACACCGGCAACTTCGTCGCGGGCAAGGGCTGGAGCACCGGCGGGCGCCGTTCGGTGAGCTACTCGGGCAGCTTCAACCCGTCCGGCAACGCCTACCTGACCCTGTACGGCTGGACCAGGGGTCCGCTCGTGGAGTACTACATCGTCGACAACTGGGGCACCTACCGGCCCACCGGGACGTACAAGGGCACGGTCACCTCGGACGGCGGCACGTACGACATCTACAAGACGACGCGGGTCAACCAGCCCTCCATCGAGGGCACCCGGACGTTCGACCAGTACTGGAGCGTCCGGCAGTCGAAGAGGACGGGCGGCACCATCACGTCCGGCAACCACTTCGACGCCTGGGCCCGCAACGGGATGAACCTCGGCTCGCACGACTACATGATCATGGCGACCGAGGGTTACCAGAGCAGCGGCAGCTCCAACATCACGGTCGGCGGCAGCACCACCACGCCGCCTCCCACCGGCGGCGGCGGCAGCTGCACCGCGACCCTGTCCGCGGGCGAGAAGTGGAGCGACCGGTACAACCTCAACGTCTCGGTCAGCGGCGCGACCAGCTGGACCGTGACGATGAACGTGCCGTCGCCGGCGAAGGTCCTGTCCACCTGGAACGTCAGCGCGAGCTACCCGAGCGCACAGGTGCTGACGGCGAAGTCCAACGGCAGCGGGAACAACTGGGGTGCGACGATCCAGGCCAACGGCAACTGGACCTGGCCGACGGTCTCCTGCGCGGCGGGCTGACCCGACCCGATCTCCGGAGGACACACCGGGATGCCGTGGTGACACGGCTCGTGCCCCCTGACGGCCACCGCTCCGGCGGTGCCGCAGGGGGCACGACCCGTTCCGGGTGACGCGACGGCGATGCGTTCGGAGGCAAGGGTTCCCGGTCGTCGTCGCGCTGACGAGAAGGCGGTCCGCTGGTCACCGGCCTCGACCGGCCCGCTCCGCTGAGCCGACGGGTCCGGCCCGGACGGTGTCGTCCGGGCCGGACCCCGGGGCCGCCGGTCAACGGCAGGACAGCTGTGCCAGCAGCAGGTTCGGGTCGGCGGCGGTGGTGTAGGCCGCGCTGAACACGTGCGCGGTGTCGTCGCGCACGGCCACCGACGTGGGGTTCTGCAAGCCGTCGGCGGCGTCGAGCAGCGTGGTGGAGGTGCCGTCGGGTGCGATGCGCACCACCTGGTTCGGCCCGTTGAGCGCGGCCAGCACGTCGTCGCCCAGGAAGGCGAAGTCGTCGATGCCGACGAGACCGGTGGCGCGGACCTCGACCTGGCCGGGGCGTCCGTGCCGCACCGGGACGCGCAGCAGGGTGCCCTGGTCCAGGTTCGTGGCCCACACCGCGCCGCGGCGCACCTGCACGCCGTTGGCGCCGAGGAAACCGGTGGCGGCGAGTTCCGGTGCCGCCGACCAGACTTCCGCCGTGCCACCGCGCAGCGGCACGGTCGTGATCGTGCCGAGCACGGAGTCGGTGGCGTAGAACGTTCCCGTTCGCTCGTCGAGGGCGAGCCCGTTGGGCAGGCCGTCGGCGGGCAGCGCGGCGATGCGCTGCGGTGCGCCACCGGGGCGGAGCCGGTAGAGGCCGGTGGAACCGGCGTCGCCACTGGCGTAGAGGAAGTACAGCGTGCCGTCGGCGGTGCGCACGATTCCGGTGGTGAGGGCGAACTTCAGCACCGGGGTGTGCACGCCGCCGTCGGCGGGCTCGGGCATGGTGGCGAGAATCGTGGTGGCACCGCCGGGGATGACCGCGGCGACCTGTCGTGCCGCCGCGAACGTCACGTAAGCCGTGCCGTCCGGTGCGAGGGCGACGTTCTCCGGCAGCTGCCCGGCGAGCAGGTCGAAGTGGTTCGCGATCCGCGACCGCACCACCTGGGTGTGCGCTGCCGGCCGGGACTGCGACATCGCGGCCGGCGTACCTGCCCCCGCAGCCGACGCGGGGGCGGTGGAGAGCGCGACTGCCGTGCCGGCGGTCAGGATCACGGTGATGATGGCCTTTCTGCGCATTCTGTTCCCATTCTCATGTGTTCTCAGGCGCGCACGATCGTCCGTCCCGCTCCCGCGACGGCGTTTCGCGCACCGCTGTCCTCTGTGGATCGAGGGCGTGCACGAGCAGGGTCATGGCCGCGTGCGAGGGCGAGTGAGCGAGCCGACCAGCGGGTGTTGC
Organism: Saccharothrix sp. NRRL B-16314; assembly: GCF_000716595.1. Classification (GTDB taxonomy): domain Bacteria; phylum Actinomycetota; class Actinomycetes; order Mycobacteriales; family Pseudonocardiaceae; genus Actinosynnema. The sequence goes on along the minus strand of NZ_JNXC01000014.1, from coordinate 15,012 downwards.
ATCTCGACCACCGCTTCGCCGACCGACGTGACGCGGTGTCAGCCCACCGGGACGCGAATTCGCGGCTGCGTGCGGACAGCTCGCCTACAAACGAAGCCAGTGCGGGATCGTCCGGGTGTCGCCCGGACGCCAGCCGCGACGCCCCGACGACGGCCCCCGCCTTGGTCGGCGGCCACCCGCCGCCGGTCGCCGTGGTCGACCAGACCCACATCCTCCGGCCGCAACTGCGAACGACGGGCTTGGAGGAACTCCCCCAGCAGGCGTTTCGCGTCCATGGCCCCAGTCTCGGCCACCCCAGCGGACCTAGCCACACCCCGCTGGTGTCACCCAGGACGTCAGAACGGGTCGAGGCGGGTCGAGCGGACTTCGGGGACGAGGAGGATGGCGGCGCTGCTGAGGAGCTGCCAGGCGACGCCGAACCACAGGACCGGGCCGATGCCGATCGAGTCGGAGACCGGGCCCACGACCGCGAGGCCGACCGGTCCCAGCGCGTACGCGCCGAGCAGTTCGTAGGACGTGACCCGTGAGAGCACGTCGCGCGGGATCAGGGTCTGCTCGGTGGTGCGCCACAACGCCACGAACACGCCCAATCCGACACCCACCGCGAACGCCGACACGGCCACCGCCGGCAGGGGAAGACCCAGGGCGAGGGAACCCAGCAGGAACACCCAGCTGAGCTGGACCAGGACGATGGTCACCAGCGGTCGGCGCACCTGGACCCGCAGCAGCACGACGCCCGCCACGACCGCGCCCGCACCCTGCGCCGCCGCGATCGTGCCCCACGCCCACGCACCGCCCAGCCCGTCGCGCGCGACCACCGGTCCCAGCACCATGAACGGCGCCACCACGACCATGTTCCACAACGCGAACTGCACGACGCCCGTCCACACCCACCGCCGGGACCGGAACTCCGCCCAGCCCTCCCGCAGGTCGCCCAGGATCGACTCCCGCTTCGGCGCGCTGCGCCGCGGCACCCGGACACCGGCCAGGAACACCGCGCTGAGCAGGTAGCTCACCCCGTCCACCACGAGGACCACACCGGAACCGCCCAGCACCACCAGCACACCGGCGACGGCCGGACCCGCCACGTCGGGGATCGCCTTCGCCAGACCGAGGAACGAGTTGGCCCGCTGCAACCGGTCCGGCTCCACCAGGTCGGGCGGCATGGCGGTCAACGCCGGCTGGTAGAACGCCGCCGCACCACCACGCACGGCTGCCAGCAGCATCATCGACCACACCTCGGCCGTGCCGGTGAGGACGAGCGCGGCGAACACGAACTGGGCGGCGGCGCACACGACGTCCGCCACCACCATCACGGTCCGGCGCGAGACCCGGTCCGCGAGCACCCCGCCGGCGAGCAGCAGCACGATCGACGGCACGACGCCCGCCGTGAACACCAGGCCGAGGGCCGTCGCCGAAGCACCGGTCTCCAGCACGGCGAACGCCATGGCCACCGGAGCCATGGACGACCCGACCAGGGACGTGGCGTAGCCGAGGAAGAAGCGCCGGAACCTCCGGTCCGCCAACAACTCCGCCGCGTCACGCCACTTGCCGCGACCGACCGCCGCCCCCGGAGCCGTGCCGGTGTCGCCCATCAATCCCCCTCCGAGAACCGGGGGGACGCCCCCCGATTCTCCAATATAGGGAAGACGATCTAGGCGAGGTCGGCGAGTTTGCGCTCCAGCACCAGGCGTTCACGTTCGTTGCCGCACAGCCGCACGGCGCGCTCCAGTTCCGCGCGTGCCTCCTCCACCCGTCCCATGCGGGTGAGGAGTTCACCGCGAACGCTCGGCAGGAGGTGCGAGTGGGCCAGCGCGTCGGCCGTCACCAGGTCGTCCACGATCGACAGCGCGGCGGCCGGTCCCCGCGCCATCGACACGGCCACCGCCCGGTTGAGGTCGACCACCGGCGACGGCGCGAGCCGGCCGAGCGCTTCGTAGATCAGCACGATCCGGTCCCAGTTCGTCGCCTCGACCGACGGCGCGACGGCGTGGCACTCGGCGATGGCCGCCTGCAAGCCGTAAGCGCCCAGACCGCGGCCGACCTGTTCCGCACGGGCCAGGGCGGCCCGTCCACGGCGGATCGCGGCACGGTCCCAGCGGCGGCGGTCCTGGTGCTCCAGCAGCACGGGTTCACCGTCCGGCCCGGTCCGGGCGGGGAAGCGGGCCGCGGTCAGTTCGAGCAGCGCCAGCAGGCCGTGCACCTCGGGCTCGTCCGGCATCAGCCGCGCCGACACCCGTGCCAGGCGCTGCGCCTCGCTCGCCAGGTCGAGCCGGATCAGGTCGCCGCCGAAGCTGGCCGTCGACCCCTCGGTGAAGATCACGTAGAGCACGTTGAGCACCGAGCCGAGCCGCTTCCCGCGCTCCTCGACCGGCGGCACCTCGAACGGCACCCTCGCCGCACCGAGGGTCTTCTTCGCCCTGGTGATCCGGGCCTGCACGGTGGCGGTCGGGATGAGGAACGCCTTGGCGATCTCATCGCTGGTCAGACCGCCGACCACGCGCAACGTCAGCGCCACCCGCGCCTCCCGCGACAGCACGGGGTGGCAGGAGGTGAACATCAGCGCGAGCACGTCGTCGTCGATCTGGTCCGGGTCCCACAGCACGTCCTCGGCCTGGTCGGACGCGCTCCCCGGGAAGGAGCCGCCCTCACCCTGGTCACGGGCGAGGGCGGCGTACTTCTCGTCCAGGGCGGAATGCCGGCGGAACGCGTCGATCGCACGACGCTTGCCGACGGTGAGCAGCCACCCCGCCGGGTTGCGCGGCGCACCGTCACGCGGCCAGGTCACGAGCGCCTCCGCCAACGCCTCCTGGGCGATGTCCTCGGCCAGCGCGAAGTCGCCGGTGTACCGCGTGAGGGCGCCGACGATCCGTGCGGACTCGATCCGCCACACGGCGGCGACGGCGTCACGAGCCGCGCGGTCGGCGGGGGTGGCCATTCCGGTCTACCCGCTCAGAGCTGGCCGGTGGCTTCGCGCCAGGCCCGCTCCTTCTGGATCCACTCGTTGTCCTGCGGGAACTCGTCGATCGACGTGACCCGGCGGATCTCGGTCTTGAAGCCAGGACCGCTCATCGGCGACCGCTTGGCCCACTCGACGGCCTCTTCCTTCGAGGTCACGTTGAGGATGTAGAACCCGCCGAACAGCTCCTTGGTCTCGCCGTACGGGCCGTCGGTGACGACGGGCGGCTCGGAGGAGTAGTCGACGACCACGCCTTCCTCCGCGTCGGCAAGTCCTTCCGCGGCAACCAGGACACCGGCCTGGAGCATCTCGTCGTTGTACTTGCCCATGGTCTCCAAGATCTGGTTGAAGTCGAACTCACCCATGCTCTTGTAGGCCTCGTCGGTCGCGCGCATGATCAACATGTACTTCATGGCCCTAGTCTCTCCTGTGTCCATTCAGGCCGTTCCCGGCCCCCTTCACCCTCAGGTCGAACGGCGGGCACCGCGAATCGACACGACCGGCGAAAAACTTCTGCGGCCCGCGGCGGGCCGCTCGACGGGGGTCACCCACAAGGGCTGAACCGGCTGTTCGGGCGGGTGGCGGGAGGTCCCGGTGCTTACCGTGCCGGTGGAGACCGTTACCACCGTTGCGGGGTGTGGCGTGGAACGACGAGCTTTTCACCGGGCGTTGCTGCTGAGCGGTGTCACCGTGCCCGCGCTCGGGTCGGGTGTCGCGATCGGCGCCACGGCGAACGACGTGCCCAGCCGGTCGGTGGTGGAGTACGGCCTGCCGCCGACGAAGGACACGCACGAGCTGGTGAAGGTGCCCGGCCTGCCGCTGGTGCTGGTGTCGCAGATGTCCGACGCCCGGCTGGTCAAGGTCCGGCTCGACCCCGACACCGAAGAGGCCGTGGCGGTGCGCGCGCACCCGCTCGGCGGGCCGGGCGACATGCTGCACGGCCTCGCGGTGTCCCAGCGCTACCCGGGGATGGTGTGGGCCACCCACGAGGGCGGCAACCGGTTGCTGCTGGTCGACCCCGGTGGCGCGGACGTGGACGTCCCGCCGCGGGTCGTGCGGGTGATCGACGTGCCCGAGGGACGGGGCCCGCACTACGTGGGCGAGTACGACGACCGGCTCTGGGTCAGCCTCAAGACCAGCAACGACGTGCTGTCGATCGACCACGCCGATCCGTCCCGCTACCGGCTCTACCGGGCGCGCGAGAACCCGATCTTCGTCGCCCGGCACCCGTTGTCAGGCGAGTTCTACGCGAGCCAGGACGATGCGAGCCTGATCCTGCGCATCGACCCGCGCGCGGACCGGGTCACGCAGATCCCGGTGGAGGGCCGCACGCCGGTCGGGCTCGTGCCGGGCCCGACCGGGCTGTGGGTGGCGATGCTGGGCACGAAGGAGCAGGGCACCGGCACGTTCGGCCGGATCGACGCCCGCGGCCGGATCACGTGGTTCCGGCTGCAGTCCTCGGAGGTGGCCGACGCGGGGCTGCTGCACATCGCGTTCGACCCGCCCGACGCCGGCCGCGGACCGGGCGCGTGGCTGCTGGGCTCGTCCATCATCTGCGACGACGTGCTGGACGTGGTCGTGCGCGTCGCCTTCGACGCCGACTACACCCGGGTGGTGGGCGAGGAGGTCACCGTGCTGCCCACGCAGCACTGCAAAGCCCACCGCCTCCTCCCCCTCCGGCGCAGCCTCCTGGTCACCGAGCTGACCAGCTCCACCCTCGCCCGCCTCACCACCCACGCCTGGGACCGCCCCACCGACCCCCAGCCCGGCGACCCCAGCTGACCGGTGGACGCGGCGGACCGGTGGACGCGGCTCGTCACCGGTTCGCGTCGTCGCGCCCCAACCGCAGCCGGCCGAGCAGCAGGGCGCCACCCGCCCAGCAGAGCAAGGTGACCACCGAGGACGTCCACGTCATCCCCGGCACCTCCCCGATCAGCAGGAACACCGCGCCCGACCCGGGCAGGCGCTCGGCGACCGCGGACGTCCACTCGTAGCCGAAGTTCGGCAGCATCAGCGGGAGCACGAGCATCAGCAGGAACACCGTGACGAGGGCTCCGGCGATGTTGCGCAGCAGGAAGCCGAGCCCGATCGCGAACGCCGACCCCGCCGCGAACACGAAGGCGACGTTGCCGAGCACGTCCAGGCCGTGGCCCAGCGGAACGTCGAGCAGCGGGTGGGCCGTGACGAACGCCGTGAAGGTGGACGCGACCGCGAGCAGCACGCCGAGGCCCGTCACCGTTCCCACCGCCACCGTCGTACGGGCGAGGAAGAAGATGCCGCGCCGCGGCGTCCACTGGAGGGCCGGGATGATCCCGCCGGTCGCGTAGTCGGACGTCACCGCGGTCAGGGTGAGGGCGAGCAGGGCGAACTGCACCGGCATCCCGGCGACGGAGGCCGCCGACCACGCCGGGGCGCCCTGCGGGGGAACGGGGTCCGAGGCTGCTTCCAACCCCGCGATGGCGCCGACCCCCACCATCGTCACGGCCGCCGCGGCGAGGAACCACCACGTCGCCTTGACCGTCCACAGTCGCGTCCACTCGGCAGCGCAGGAGCGGGCGAACACCCTGCCGACGGAGACGCCGCCGGAGGACACGCCGCCGACGGGGACCTTGCCGGCTCGGCCTCGGCCGACTGGTGCCTTGCCGGCTGGGGCCTTGTCGGCTGGGACCTGGCCGGCCACGCCGGACGCCGCCGTCACCGCGCCACCTCGGTCGTCCCCGCCGACCGCGCCTCACGGCCGTGGTACTCGACGCTGCTGTTGGTCAACTCCACGTAGGCATCCTCAAGGGACTGGCGCACCTCGGACAGGTGGTGCAGCGGAACGTGCAGGGCGTGGGCGAGGTCGCCCACCTCCTCGGCGGTGCTGTCCTCGACCCGCACCTCGTCGGCGTCGACCCGTTCGGCCTGGAAGCCGTGCTCCCGGAGCGCGGTGAGGAGGCGATCGGGCTCCGGGCCGCGGACACGCACCCGGACGTGCCCCAGCCCGCTCATGATCTGCGCCGTCGTCGCGTCGGCGATCAGCCGGCCACGGCCGATGACGACCAGGCGGTCGGCGACCTGTTCCATCTCGCTCATCAGGTGGCTGGAGACCAGCACGGTGCGGCCCTCGTCGGCGAGTTGGCGCAGCAGCCCGCGAATCCACCGGACGCCGTCGAGGTCCAGCCCGTTGATCGGCTCGTCGAACAGGAGCACGCCCGGGTCGCCGATCAGCGCCGCCGCGATGCCGAGGCGCTGCCTCATGCCCAGCGAGTAGCCCTTGATCCGACGGCGGGCCGCGCGGTCGAGGCCGACCCGTTCGATCACCTCGTCCACCCGGCGGGCCGGGATGCCGTTCGACCGGGCGGCCACGCGGAGGTGGCTGCGCCCGGTGCGGCCGTGGTGCGCCGCGCCGGGGTCGAGCAGCGCGCCGACCTCCCGGAGCGGTTCGGTGAACGTCGCGTACGGACGCCCGTTGACGAGGGCCGTGCCCGAGGTGGGCCGGTCGAGGCCGAGCATGATCCGCATGGTGGTGGACTTGCCGGCGCCGTTCGGCCCGAGGAACCCGGTGACCTTGCCCGGTTCGACGTCGAAGCTCAGGTCGTCGACGGCGAGGACGTCGCCGTAGCGCCTCGTCAGGCCGCGGACCTCGATCACCGCTGTCCTTCTTCGTCGGCCTCGTCGACCCACTCCAGCAGGTCGCCGGGCTGGCACTCGAGCACCCGGCACATGGCTTCCAGCGTGCTGAAGCGGACGGCCTTGGCCCGGCCGTTCTTCAGCACCGCCACGTTCGACGGCGTGAGCCCGACGCGTTCCGCGAACTCGCCGACGCTCATCTTGCGCTTGGCCAACTCCACGTCGATGCGCACGATGATCGGCATCAGATCACCGCTTCCATGTCGTTCCGCAGCGTGGTGGCCTGCCGCAGCAGCGCCCGCATCACCACCATGAGCAGCCCAAGCACGGTAAGGCCGATCAGCATCAGGAACAGCATCAGCGGCACGCCGGGGTCGTCCGCGTTGAAGCCGACCCAGAGGAACACGCCCACGAACACGACCCACGCGGCGGCGATGGCCCACACGATCGCGTCCACCCACTTCAGGGACGCCTCGCTGAAGATGCGGTCGTTCTTGACCAGGGTCAGCAACCTCCAGGTCGACACGACGACCACCTGCACGCACAGCACCCAGAACACCGTGATGGCGGTCAGCGGCCACCTCAGGTGGGCCAGGTCTGGCGACTCCTGCGCCATGTGCGCGAACTGGCCGGGCAGGGACATCACCTGGAACAGGACGAGGACTCCGAACAGCAACACGAGGAAGACCCTCAGCAGGGCTACCGCCCAACGCTCTGCGATCATGCATTGAGTGTCACTCGTTCCCTATCGAATGTCAATCGGTACCTGTCGTTTCACGGTCATGCCTGCGGGTCGTGACCGACGCGTGACGGACCGGGGACGACGATCCCGGCGGCGATCTTGGTCGGGCCGGGTGGGAGAATGCGGCTCCACCGAAGGTCAAGGGGACACCGATGCTCTCGCAGGCGATGAACGTGCTGCACATGCACCAGAAGGTCACCCTGATGGTGAACCGCTACGAGATCTTCGCCGACCAGGGCGGCGAACCGGGTCAGCTCGTGGCGTTCGTCGAGCAGAAGCGGATGGCGTTCAAGGAGCAGGTGACCATCTACACCGACTCCGGCAAGAGCCAGGTGCTCGCGGGTTTCCGGGCGCGCAAGGTGATCGACCTCGGCAGCGGCTACGACGTGACCGACGGCGACGGCCGGCCGATCGGCAACTTCCGCAAGGACTTCGGCAAATCCCTGACGAACTCCACCTGGCACCTCGACCAGCAGGGCGCGCCGACGGCCACCGGGCGCGAGCGCAACGCGGGCCTGGCGGTCCTGCGCCGCCTGTGGGGCTTCCTCCCCTTCGTCAACGACCTGCCCTTCCCGTTCCGCTACCACTTCGACTTCGCCCGCGACGGTCAGCCGGTGTTCAGCGTCGACAAGAAGACCTGGATCCGCGACCACTACCTGATCCAGATCGCCGACCCGCACGTCGACCGCCGCGTGGTGATCGCACAGGCCGTCGCCGTGGACGCCCTCCAGTCCCGCTAGTCGACGCCTACGCGTTCCCGAGGCCGACGGTCCACCCGGCGTCGAACCGCAGCTCCACCCGGTCGGCGACGCCGAACGCCGCCGACACCGCGAGAGCCGCCGCAGCGCGGACGGCGGACTCCTCCAGGTCCGTCGGGTCGAACTGCGCGTGCACCACCTCGACCACGACGCCGGCCGGCTCCGGCCCGCAGCGCGACACCAGGTCCAGCCCGTCCGCCGCGCCCGCCAGCGCGGCGTCCACGAACTCGCGGTCGGGACCGGGCTGGAGCGACGACGTGTCGTCCTCGTCCACCCGCCACACGACCGCCGCCCCGCTCCCCTCGGCCGCCGCCACCCTCACCCGGACCTGACCGAAGTACCCGACCCCGCCCTTCTGTCGCCTGAGCCGGTACTCGCCGACCCGACCCTCGAACATCGTCGACTCCCGGTCTCTCGGTGGGCGGTCCCGGTCAGCGGTCCCAGGCGGCGGTCCCAGGCGGCGGTCCCAGGCGGCGGTCTTACTCGGCGGCCCCGGTCAGCGGCCCCGGTCAGCGGCCCCGGTAGGCGGTCTCGGTAGGCGGTCTCGGTAGGCGGCCCCAGGCAGCGGTCCCAGGCAGCGGTCCCAGGCAGCGGTCTTGCCGGGCTCAGCGCCCGGGCGTGGCGGGCAGCGCGAGGGACAGCGCCAGGTTGCCGTCCAGGAACATCAGCCCACGCTCCGCGAACTGCTCGAACGCCGCCTCCACGTCCGCCACCGGCCGGTCCAGCCCCAGAGCGGAACGGACCGCCGGAGCGGTGGTCGGGCGTTCGCTGCACGCGACGTAGATGTCCGCGAGCGTGTCGTGGAACGTGTACGTGCCGTCGTGCCCCTGCCGGCGCCGGTCCTCGATCCGGAGGAACCCGCGCGTGGACCGGAACGTGAGCGACGGCGGACCGCCCGACCACGCCTCCGCCCAGTCCGCCACCGCCTTCGCCAACGGCGCGTACGCGGACGGCGGCAGGGCGTCGACGAACTCGTGGTCGAAGAAGTACGCGACCCGGTCGAGGTCGACGCCCTCCGGGTACACGTGCCGGTAGCTGGCCTCGAACGTCCGGCGCTGGGGTCCGAACCGGTCGGGCTGGGCGTACAGCGGGCTGAAGCGCTCGAGCCAGATCCCGGCGGCGCTCGCCGGCGGTTGCAGGTGCACGAGGTGCGGCACGACGGCGGCCTGCGCCAGGTAGTCCTCCTCGGTCTCGCCGGGGAAGCCCCACAGGATGTTCCAGCCCACGTGCAAGCCGTAGTACCGGGCCCAGCGGAGCAGGTTGACGTTCTGCGCCGCCCGCACGCCCTTGTCCATCAGCCGCAGCACGCCGGAGCTGAGCGACTCCAGCCCCGGCTGGAGGTGCGTGACCCCGCCGTGCGCCAGGACTTTGAGCTGTTCCCTGGTGAGGTTCGCCTTGACCTCGTAGAAGATCTGGAAGTCGTGGCGTCCGGCGGCCAGCGCGGGGAACAGCTCCTTCAGGTAGGCCGGGTCGAGGATGTTGTCGACGGCCTCGAAGCGGAACGCGTGGTAGCGGCGCGCCTGCCCGACCAGCTCGTCCAGCACGCGCTGCGGCGACTTGGCGCGGAACCGCATCGTGGTGCCGTTGAGCCCGCAGAACGTGCAGTGGTGCTTGGCGCCCCACCAGCAGCCCCGCGCCGACTCGAACGGGAGCCACGTCTCCGCGGTCGGCAGGCCAAGCGAAGCCGACCGCTCGAAGAACTCGCCGTAGTCCGGCGCGGGCAGGTCGTCCAGCTGGTCGAGCGGTGGGGCCGCTTCGGTCGCCACCACCCGGTCACCGTCGCGGCGGGCCACGCCGGGGACGTCGGCGGGGTCGGTTCCCGCCGCCAGCGCGGCCAGCAGCCGGGGGAACGCCCGGTCACCCTCGCCGATGACCGCGTAGTCGACGCAGTCCACCGAGCGCACGAGTTCGAGGCCCATCACGCCGTCGAAGTTCGCGCCGCCGAACACCGTGACGATGTCCGGGAAGCGCTCCTTCAGCCGTCGGGCCAGGGCGAACGACGCGGTGTTCTGCTGGAACGTCGAGCTGAAGCCGACGACCCCCGTGCCGTGCCAGTCGCCACCGTCCACCAGCGCGTCCAGGAACGCCGGCACGTCGTGCTCCCGCGTCCGCATCAACCGGTCGCGCACCGACGCGGACTCCCCCGCCAGGTAGGCCAACTCGTCGGCGAACTCCGCGGGCAGCTCGCCGTCGACGTCCGGTGCGGCGGCGCCGAACGCCTCCACGGAGAACAGCCAGTCGCCGACCTGCCTGCCCCGGTGCTCGGCGAGCAGCCGGTAGTAGGCCGGCCCGATCCGCGCCGCGAGGTCGAGGTTGGCGTGCAGGGTGCGCACCGGGAAGCCGTTCGCCTCCCCGATCGCCTTCAACAGTCCCACCTGGATCGACGGTCGATCGACCTGCATGAACGGCATCGACACGAGGACCGTCGGCACGGTCATGGCTGCGAGCTGCTCGGCGTGCCGCGTCTGCTGATCATCGCCGCCTGCGCGGAGCCCGGCGGCACCGGCGGGCACGGCGGGTTGTTCCGGCTGATCAGGTTCTCCTGCGGTGCCGCGGCGTACTCGACGACCAGCGCCGCCTGGTGCGGGGTGAACGCGGTGGCGAACTGGTCGCTGAAGGAACGGTCGTCGGGGGGACGGTCGTCCGCTGCACCCGACAGGCCGGTGACTTCGGTGACGTCGCCGGCGACCTTGAGGATGGCCGACAACAGGGCGCGCTGCGGGTCGTTCAGCTGGACCTCGTCGAGCTTCGCGAAGAGCTCTTCGACCTCTTCGGCGGTGATGTGCGGTTGTGTCATCGTTCTGCGCTCCTTTCACGTGTCCGATGTGGACTTCTCCAGCTTGGCGCGGGTGTCGTCCGCGTCCGGGTGGCTGAGCTGGTCGAGGATGTCGACGGACCGCTGCCAGGCGGCACGGGCGGCGTCGACGTCACCCGCGTCGTGGTGCGCGTCGCCCAGCGAGGACAGGACGTGCGCCTCGTTGATCCGGTAACCGGACGCCCGGAACAGGTCCACCGCGGCCTGGTAGCAGGCCACCGCGCGGGCGTGCTCCTCGAGCTGGTGGTGGGCGTAGCCGAGGCTGTGCCAGGTCTGGCCCGCACCGAGCTGGTCGCCGAGTTCCGTTTGCAGGTCGAGGGCTTTGCGGCAGTACTCGATGGCCGTCACGTGGTCGCCCAGCAGCGTGTGGAACCACCCGACGGCGTTGAGCACCTTCGCCTGCCCCGCCTGGTGGCCCGCCGCGCGGAACAGCTCCAGCGCCTGCTCCGCGTTCAACAGCGCCTCGACGTTGCGCTCCTGCCGTTCGAGCAGCCACGACCAGTAGAACCGGACGAAGGCCTCGCCGACCCGGTCGCCCTCCCCGCGGTAGAGGGAGAGTGCGAGGTCCAGTTCGGCGCAGGCGTCCTCGTACTTGCCGAACCACACGTACGTGCAGCCCAGGTAGCAGTGCGCGAACGCCTCCTTCAGCGGGTCGCCGAGGCGTCGCGCGGCGGCCAGCGCCACGGTCAGCGCGTCGACCTCGTCCTGCCAGTGGCCCTGGTGGGCGAGGAACCGCCGCATCGTCCAGACCAGCTCCCACACCTCGACGTCGAACTCCGGGTCCTGGTCGGTGGCGGCCAGCAGCACGCGGTGCTCGGCGTCGAACCAGGCCAGCGCCTCCGTGCGGTCGGCGACCGGTTCGGGCGTGACGCCCGGCGGAAGTGGCGTCAGGGCGGGCAGCTCCTCCCGGCGGGGGTCGAGCAGCCGGTCCGCGTCGTTCGCGCTGTGCAGGTAGTGGCCCAGCGTCCGCCGGACCGCCGCCCGCCGCTCCGGTTCGGGGTCGAGCGCTTCTGCCTGTTCGGAGGCGTAGGCGCGCAACAGGTCGTGGCAGGTGTAGCGGCCGGGGCTGTGCTCGGTGACGAGGTGCGCCCGGGACAGCTCGGCGAGCAGGCGGCGCACGGTGCGCAACGGCAGTCCGGCGAGGCCGGCCGCGGCACGGGTGCCGAGGTCGGGTCCGGGGTGCAGGCCCATCAGCCGGAAGAGCCGGGCCGCGTCGGCGGTCAGCCGGAGGTAGGACCACGAGAACACGGCCCGCGGGTCGGTCGCCGGGTCTGCGCCCGCGAACTCGTCGAGGCTCCCCCGCGCCGCGCGCAGCTCGCGGGCCAGCGCCGCCAGCCCGAACTTCGGGTGCGTGGCCGCACGGGCCGCCACCACCGCGAGCGCCAGCGGCAGCCGGGCGCACAGCGTCACGATCTCGTCCACCGCCCGGGGCTCGGCCGAGACCCGTTCGGCACCGAGCCGACCGGCCAGCAGCCGCCGCGCCTCGTCGGCTTCGAGCAGGTCGACGGACAGGTGCCGGGCGCCGTCGGCCACCAGGCCGGACAGCTGGTCCCGGCTGGTCACCAGCACCAGGCAGCCCGGCGAGCCGGGCAGCAGCGGGCGCACGTGCTCGGCGTCGCGCGCGTTGTCCAGCACCACCAGGACCCGGCGGTTCGCGAGCAGGCTGCGGAACAGGCCGACCTGGGCCTCGAAGCCGACCGGCAGCCGCTGCGGCGACACCTCGAACGCGTCCAGGAACCGCCGCACCGCCTCGGCGGGCGTGACCGGTGACCCGGTCGGGTCGAACCCGCGCAGGTTCACGTACAGCTGGCCGCCGGGGAAGTGCCCGCGCACCCGGTGCGCCCAGTGCACGACCAGCGCGGTCTTGCCGACGCCCGCCGTGCCGGACACGGCGACGATCCGCACCGCCGTCGCACTGCCACCCACCAGGTCGTCGAGCAGCCGCACCTCGTCCTCGCGGCCCGCGAAACCAGGAAGGTCCGGCGGCAGCTGGGCGGGGGTCGCAAGTGGACTGTCCTGTTCGGGCGGTGGCAGTTCGCCGCGCAGGATGGCGCTGTGCAGGGTGCGGAGTTCGACGCCGGGATCGGTGCCCAGCTCGTCGGCGAGCCTGGCCCGGACGACGGCGTAGCGCTCGACCGCCTCCGCGTCCCGCCCGGTCGCGTGCAGCGCCCGCAGGAACAGGGCCTCCAGCGGCTCGGAGAGCGGGTACTCCGCCAGGACGTCGGGCAGCGCGGCGATCACCGCGTCGGGACGGCCGAGCCGGAGCTGCACCTCGCCCCACCGGGTCACCGCGTCGAGCCTGCGCCGCCGCCAGCTCTCCCGGACCTGGTCGACCCAGTCACCGGCGATCCCGGCCAGCGGCGGGCCGCGCCACAGGCCCAACGCCTCCGTCAACGCCGCCGCGCGGGCCTCGTCCTCGGCCGGGCCGCGTGCCGTCAGCCGGGTGAACCGGTGCAGGTCGACGAGGTCCGGGTCGACGTCCAGCACGTACCCGGCGCTGCGCCGCTCCAGCCGTGCCGGTACGCCGGTGCGCCCGCTCGCGGTGGCGAGCAGCCGCCTGATCCGGCTGAGGTGCGAGTACAGGACGTTCCGCGCCTCGACGGGCGGTGCGTCGTCCCACACCCGGTCGATCAAAAGTCCGATGTCGACCGGCCGGCCGGCGTCCACCAGGAGCGCGGCCAGCACGGCCTGCTGGCGAGGGGTTCCGACGTCCAGCGGCCGGTCGCCCGCGAGCAACCTCACCTCACCGAACAACCGGAATTCCACATCCATCGATGCTCGTCGCTCCGCAAGGTCGCCGCAAGGTTTTCGAGCAGGGCGACCCGAAATCGTGAACGGGTCGAACCGGCAAGCGAAATCGGGGGCCTGACATGGGTCACAACACCACGGACACACTCCTCCTGGAACACGCCGCGCGCGGTGGGGAACCGGCCTGGCGGGACATCGTCCGCAGCTACACCCCGCTGGTCCGGGCCGTGTGCCTGCGACACGGGATCAGAGGCGCGGACGCCGACGACGTCGGGGCCACCGTCTGGCTGCGCCTCGTGCTGAACCTGAAGACGATTCGCCAGCCGGAGGCGCTGCCGGGCTGGCTCGCCACCACGACCAGGCGGGAGTGCTTCATGGCGCTGCGCCACCGGAACCGCCACACCCCGACCGACGACGAGCCGGTCGACCAGGCGGAGCCCGGCGCGGACGTGTCCCTGCTCGACGCCGAGCGGCACGAGGCCCTGCGCCAGGCCCTCGTCCTGCTGCCGGAACGCGACCGCGAACTGCTCTCGCTGCTGTTCTCCGACCCGCCGACGCCCTACGACATGATCGTGGAGAACCTCGGCATCCCGCGCGGGTCCATCGGCCCGACCCGGCAGCGCTGCCTGGCCAGGATTCGGCGGATTCCGTCGATCGCCGCGCTGCTGGAGGACTGAGGCGGCGTAGTTTTGGCCGATCACCGGCCGTAAGTTTCGATAGTTTCGTAACTCGCGGAAGGTAGTACGCGTGCCGACCACTGCTCGTCTACCTGGGATCTTGCGTCTCTATAGGTGAAGTCCGGTGCTTGACTCCGGAGATCATTCGTCCTAGCTTTCGAAAGCCGCCACCGCAGGATGCGAAACTTTCGACCTGCTACGACGATCCCTTGGAGGAAGTGATGTCCAGGAATGCTGTCACCGTTGCCGGCAGGCCGGTGGCGCGAGGAGGGCAGCGACGCGTCGCCGCCCTGGCCGGCGCGGTCGGGTTGCTCGGCGCGTTGGCCGTGGTGCTGCCCAGCGTGGCCAGCGCCGGCACGACGCTGGGCGCGTCCGCCGCGGAGAGCGGGCGGTACTACGGCACCGCCGTGGCGGCGAACAAGCTGGGCGACTCCACGTACGTGGGCATCCTCAACCGTGAGTTCAAGATGGTCACGGCTGAGAACGAGATGAAGATGGACGCGACCGAGCCGAACCAGAACCAGTTCAGCTACGGCAACGCGGACCGGATCGTCAACCACGCCATCTCGCAGGGGATGCGGGTGCGCGGTCACGCGCTGGCCTGGCACTCGCAGCAGCCCGGCTGGATGCAGAACATGTCCGGCACCTCGCTGCGCAACGCCATGCTCAACCACGTCACCCAGGTCGCCACCTACTACCGC
>NZ_JNXC01000013.1 GCF_000716595.1 Saccharothrix sp. NRRL B-16314 | reverse complement strand
AAGACGGCATACGAGATGTAGAGAGGTCTCGTGGGCTCGGAGATGTGTATAAGAGACAGCCGCCCAGCCGCGCGGATCGCCGCCCTTCACACCACCCTCATCACCCCCTCTCCACCGCCCCCGGCTACCGGCCACCCACGCCCCTCCACCGCCACCACCTGCCTGGCACCGCCACCACACCGGCCTGGCCCCACCGGCGCCTCGCCACCGCCATCCACCACCGACGCTCCGCCACCCGCCACCCAGCCCGCCACCCAACATCTGCATCCACCACCGACGCTGCCGCCCGCCGCCGCCACCTACCGCCCGCCACCCACCGCCCGCCACCTATCCCCGCCACCGGCCTTGCATCGCCCGCCCTGGACCACCGGCGCTGCATCGCCCGCCCCCTGCACCAGGCCCCAAGTCCCTACCGAACACAACCAGCCCGCCCGTTCTCCTTGTGGACACCTGGACGGCGGGCACCGGAACACCGGCCTCCGCCCCCGTTCGCGCCGACATCGGCGGAGGCCGGCCCACAACCCCTTCACCCCCGGAACGTCCGCCCGCTGGTCGGACCATCGTGATTTGCCACCGTAAGACGCGTCGAGACGCAGAATGTGGAGGTGTCGACTGCTGCCAGGGTGTTGGTGATCGAAGACGCGGAAGCGATTGGCGCCGCGGTGAGTTCCGCCCTGCGGGATGCGGGCTACCAGGTTCAGGTCCGTCCGGACGGCCGTGAACTGGAAGGCGAGTTGGCCCGGTTTCGCCCGGACCTGGTGGTGCTCGACGTGATGCTGCCTGGTCGGGACGGCTTCATGCTGCTGGAGGTCATCCGGCGGACGAGTGGGGCCGGGGTGGTGATGTTGACCGCCCGGGACGGGGTGTCCGATCGGCTGCGCGGGCTCGATCGGGGTGCGGACGACTACGTGGTGAAGCCGTTCGTGCTCGCCGAGTTGGTCGCGCGGGTCAGTGCGGTGCTGCGGCGACTGGGGCGGACGCCGTCCACCCTCCAGATCGGTGACCTGGTGGTGGACGCCGACTCGGCGGTGGTGCTGCGGGGCGACGTGCCGGTCGAGTTGACCGCCACCGAGCTGCGGCTGCTGCGCTACCTGGCCGCCCAGCGCGGGCGGGTGGTGGGGAAGACCCAGATCCTCACCGCGGTGTGGGGTTACGAGGACTACGACCCGAACCTGGTGGAGGTGCACGTCAGTGCCCTGCGCCGGAAGTTGGAGGAGCACGGTCCGCGGTTGCTGCACACCGTGCGTGGGCTCGGTTACGTGCTCAGAGCGGACGAGACGTGACGCTGCGTACCGTCTCGCTGCGCCGGCGGGTCACGCTCTCCGCGATCGGAGTGCTCGGCGTGGTGCTGATCGGCGTCGTGTTGTCGGTGGACGCGCTGTTCGAGGCGCAGTCCAAACGGGACGTCGACACCGCGTTGGTGAAGAAGTCACGGGTCGCGCAGCAGCTGGTCGAACAGCGGGTGCGCGGCATGGACCTGGTGCACCGGTTGGAAGGCCGGGGCGTGGAGGTCCTGCTGGTCATGCCGGACGGGACGGTGTTCGGGAAGGCTCCGAACGAGGAGGTGGCGAACGAGGTCAGCAAGGAGTTGATCGACGGGTCGAGGATCACGGTGTACGCCGAGGCGGCGGTGATCACCGCCGCGCAGGCGCGGTTGCGGCGGTTGTTGCTGGTGGTCGGGTTCGGCGCCTTGGCGGTGACGGCCGTGGCGATGGTGTGGGTGGTCCGGCGCGCGTTGGCGCCGCTGGACACGATGACCACACTCGCCCGCTCGATCGCCCGCGGTGACCGGGGGCACCGGCTCAACCCGTCGCGGGCGGACAACGAACTCGGTCGGACGGCTGCCGCGTTCGACGACATGTTGGACTCGTTGGAGGGATCGGAGGAGCGGACGAAGCGGTTCGTGGCGGATGCGGCGCACGAACTGCGGACGCCCGTCGCGGGCGTGCAGGCGGTGGCCGAAGCGTTGATGCAGACGGCCACGGCCGAGGAGCGGGAGCGGTTGAACCTGCTGTTGGTGCGGGAATCGCGGCGGGCCGGGCGACTGGTGGACGACCTGCTGGCGTTGGCCAGGATCGAGGCCGGTCTCGAACTGCACCGGGAGCGGGTGGACCTGCTCGCGCTGGCCGAGGCCGAGGTGGGGCGGACGCGGTTGCTCGCGCCCGATTTCGGGATCGTCGCCGAAGGTGGGTCGGCGTTCGTCTCCGGTGACCCCCAACGGCTGGCGCAGGTGCTCGCCAACTTGGCCGACAACGCCCGGCAGGCCACCGGCCCGTCCGGGCAGGTGCGGCTGTCGGTGTCGACGGCGGGCAGCTTCGCGCTGCTGGTGGTGTCGGACGACGGGCCGGGTGTCCCACCGGAGGACCGGGAACGGATCTTCGACCGTTTGGTGCGGCTGGACGAGGCCAGGGATCAACGTTCCGGGGGTTCGGGACTAGGGCTGCCCATCGCGCGCGGCGTGGTTCGGGCACACGGCGGCGAACTGTCATGCGTCGCGCCGGCCGACATCGGCGTCGGCACCTGGTACCACAACGGCGCACCGCAAGGCATCGCCTCACCAGACTCCAGTCCCAGCCCGAGCCCGAGGCCGAGCCCGGGACTAGGCACTGGCACTGGAGTGGGCGCCGAAGCGAGGACGGCTGGGCTCACCGACGGCCGCGTGGACAGCAATGCCGGTGTGGATGCCGGTGCGGGCGCGAGTACGAGTGCGGGAAGTGTGGATCGCGGCGCGGCTTTCCTGGTGCGCATCCCGCTCGCGGAGTGAGCCCGCCAGGCAAGACAGCGCACGGCAACCCACTGCCGCCGGGCGCGGATGTCGAACAGCCGACCCGACAGCCAACCTCCGACAGTCAACACCCGACGGCCGACCCGACGGCCGACCCGACAGCTGGCCCCGAGTCACGCTTCCCTTGGCGGTGTCACCTTCTTGACGTAGAGGAGGCGGTCGCCCGCTTCGACGGCGTCCGCCTCCGGCGCGTCCACCCGGTAGAGCTTGCCGTCCCGCACCACTCCCAGCACGATGTCCGGCAAGTGCCGCGGCGACCCGCCGATCTCGGCCGGCTCCACGTCACGTTCCGCGATGGCCAGCCCCGCGTCCGGCGTGAGCAAGTCCTCCACCATGTCCACCACGGACGGCGTCGCGGTCGCCATGCCCAGCAACCTGCCCGCCGTCTCACTGGACACCACGACCGAGTCCGCACCGGACTGGCGCAGCAGGTGCTCGTTCTCCCGCTCCCGCACCGACGCCACGATCTGGGCCTTCGGCGCCAACTCACGGGCCGTGAGCGTCACCAGTACCGCCGTGTCGTCGCGGTTCGCCGCCACGACCACCGCCCGAGCCCGCGGCACGCCGGCAACGCGCAGCACGTCGTTGCTGGTCCCCGACCCGTGCACGGTCACCAACCCGATCGCGGACGCGGCGTCCAGGGCGGCCTGGGTGGTATCGACCACGACGATCGAACCCGGCTCCGCCCCGTCACCCATCAGCGCGCTGACCGCGGACCGGCCCTTCGTGCCGTACCCGACGACGACCACGTGGTCCCGCACCTTGGTCCTCCACTTTTGGATGCGCAGCGCCTGCCGCGAACGCTCGGTGAGCACTTCGAGGGTCGTACCGACCAGGACGATCAGGAAGAGCACCCGCAACGGGGTGATCACCAGGACGTTGATGAGCCTCGCCGACGAACTGATAGGCGTGATGTCACCGTATCCGGTGGTCGACAGCGACACCGTGGCGTAGTACACGGCGTCCAACAAGGACAGTCCGTCATCGTTGACGTCACGGTAACCGTCGCGGTCCAGGTAGACGATCAGGACCGCCGCGATCAACGCGGTGAGGGCCCCGATCACGCGTTTCAGGATCGCCCGGACGGGGCTCTGCACCACGTCCGGCATCCTGATCACGCCGACCAGCGAGTGCCCCGGCCGGCTGGCCAGCGCCTCGCCGGGATGCAATCGGCGGATCATGACAACCTCTCCGGGAGTAGCCGCCACAACCGGGCGGCGGCCTCGGCGCCGCGGAGCAGCAGTGGCACGACGACGCGCTCGTTGGGCGCGTGGATGCGATCATCCGGCAACGTCGCGCCGAGGTACACGACCGGCACGCCGAGCCAGCCGTGCAGCAGGGCCGCCGGACCAGAGCCACCCGTCCGGCTGAACCTCACCGGCTGCTCGAACGCGGCCTGCACCGCGTCGCGCACCGCGCCCACCGCCGGGTGCGACACGTCCACCGCATAGGGCGGCACACCGTCGCCGCGGGCGATCACCTCGGCGTGCAGGCCGTCCGGCGTGTGCTTGACGACGAACTCGCGCAACGCGTCCGCGATCCGCTCCGGCTGCTGGTCGGGCACGAGCCGGAACGACAGCTTCACCGACGCCCGCGCCGGCACGATCGTCTTCAGGCCGGGCCCGGTGTACCCGCCGTGGATCCCGTTGACCTCGGCGGTGGGGCGCACCCACACGCGTTCCAACGCGGACCACCCCGGCTCACCGGCGAACCCCTGCGCTCCGCCCGCCGTCGCCAGCCACACCGCCTCGTCGAACGGCAACGCGGCGTAGTCGGCGCGTTCGGCCTCCGTCGGCTCCGTCACATCGGCGTAGAAGTCCCGCAGCTGCACGCGCCCCGAAGAGTCGTGCAGGGCTGCGACGAGCCGCGCGATGGCGGTCGCCGGGTTGGGCACGCTGCCGCCGATCCGCCCGGAGTGCGCGTCCGACGTCCCACCGGTGAACACGACCTCCGCGCCGTACACGCCGCGCTGGCCGGTGCAGACCGTCGGCGCGTCACGCCCGTACAGCGGTGTGTCGGTGAACACGACCAGGTCGCACGCGAGGTCGTCCCGGTGCTGGTCGAGGAGCCGGGTCAGGTGCGGCGAACCGGACTCCTCCTCACCCTCGACCAACAGCTTCAACGTCACGGCGGGCTGCGCCGAGCCGGTCGCCGCGAGGTGCGCCTTCACCCCGAGCAGGTGCATCGCGACCTGCCCCTTGTCGTCGCTCGCACCCCGCGCGAACAGCTCTTCGCCGACGAGCGCCGGCTCGAACGGCGGGTGGTGCCACTGCTCGACCGGGTCGACCGGCTGCACGTCGTGGTGGCCGTAGACCAGCACGGTCGGCGCTTCGGGGGAAGCGGCGGGCCAGCAGGCGTAGACCGCCGGAAGGGCGGGGCCCTCGTCCCAGACCCGAACCTCGGGCCACCCGTCGCGCCGCAACGCCTCCGCCAGCCAGTGCGCGGAAGCTCTCACGTCGCCGTGGTGCGCCGGGTCGGCGCCGATCGACGGGATGGTCAGCCATTCGCGCAGGTCGACCAGGAAGTCGTCGGCGAACGCGGCCACCGCGGCACGCTCGGGATGTTCCGGATTTTCGGGATCACCGCTCACGATGCGGGAGGATAACCCTGAGAGCGCCTCGCGGTGGTCGACATGACAGGGTGAGCCCATGGAACCCACTCGTTCCCGTTCCTGGTCGGCGCTGGCCCTGGCCGGGTTGCTCGGCGCGGCCGGCGTCACGCACTTCGCGAAGCCGAAGCCGTTCGACGCGATCGTGCCGCGTGCGCTGCCGGGCAAGCCCCGGACCTGGACTTATCTGTCCGGGGCCGCCGAGTTGGCGTTGGCCGCGGCGGTCGCCGTGCCGCGCACGCGCGGTGTCGGCGGGAAGCTGGCGGCGGGCTTCTTCGCGGCGGTGTTCCCGGCCAACGTCAAGATGGCCTACGACTACCGGACGAAATCACCCAAGGTGAAGGCCGTCGCCTACGGCCGGTTGCCGCTCCAGGTGCCGCTCATCCTGTGGGCCTTGCGCGTGGGGCGCTCAACTCCCTGATCACTCTCGGCACTGGGCTCGACACCCAGCGCGCCCGAGGGACTGTCATTGAAACCGCAACAAGTCCTAGGATGCCCGAGTGCAACCGCTCCTCCACCATGCCGCGTCGGCGCTGGGTTGGCGCGGCATCGTCGTTCCCGACGTCGCCGTGCTGGGTCACCAGGTGTCGGCCGTCGTGCGGGTCCGTGCCGACGTGCACGAGTGGCGCAGCGCGAACGGCTGGCCACCCCAGGCCGACCCGTCCTGGTTCCGCTCGTGGTTCGAGCCGGCCGCGCACGACCAGCTGCCGGTGCCCGCGGTCGAGCTGGTGGGGGTCCTGGTGGGTGAGTCCACGGTGGAGCGCGCCTTGCAGTCGTGCGGGACGTTGATGACGCTCGCGCCGTGCTCGGTGGTGCTGCCCGCGCCGCAGGGTCCGCAGTCGTGGCCGTTGATCGAGCTGGACTACTACGGCATCGGCGTGGTCGCGGTGGACGTGTCGGGCACGGCCGAGCTGATGGTGCCGCCGGAGGACCGGTCGACCGAGTTCGGCCCGTCGCTGTTCGGGCGTTGGCTGCTGGAAGTGCTCTACGACCGGGTGCTGAAGGAAGTCCCCGCGCACGCCCGGGTGAACAGCTAGTTCGGGATCGACCGGATCAGCTCGCGCAGGCCGTCGGCGTCCAGCAGGTCGGCGGGGCGCAGCGTGTGGTCCTGGCGGACGTAGTGGAACGCCGCCCGCACCTTCTCGACCGGTGTTCCGGTGAGTGACGCCCACGCCAGCCGGTACGCCGCGAGCTGCACGGACAGCGCGGGCAGGCGGTCGCCTTCCGGCACGGCGCCGGTCTTCCAGTCGACCACCGTCCAGCCGCCGTCGTCGTCCGCGAACACGGCGTCCATCCGGCCGCGCACGGACAGGCCGTCGATCTTCGCCTCGAATGGCACCTCGACGTCGTGCGGGACGCGGTCGGCCCAGCTGCTCGCCAGGAACGCCTCTTGGAGGCGGGTGAGGTCCGCGTCCGGTGCGGCGCCCTCGTCGGCCGCGCCGGGCAGTTCGTCCAGGTCGAAGAGGCGGCTCGCGCCGAACCGCTGTTCCAGCCACGTGTGGAACGCCGTGCCGCGGCGGGCCAGCGGGTTGGGCGGGAACGGCAGGGGGCGGCGCAGGCGTCGGGCGAGGCTGTCCGGGTCGGCGGCCAGTTCGACCAGTTGGCTGACCGAGAGGTGGTCGGGGAGGACGACGCGTTCCCGGCGGTCGGCGGCGGCGGCGCGTTCGGCCAGGAGCACGTCGACGTCACGCGCCCAGCCTTCGAGGTCGCCATCGGGGTCGCCGGCGGGCGCCGGCTCGAACTCATGGCCCTCGAACTCGTGGTCCTGGAATTCGGGGTCCTCGAGCTCGTGGCCGTCGAACTCCGGCGCTGCCTCGAACCCGGTGTCCTCGAACCCGGTGTCCTCGAACTCGGGCTCGGAGCCAGAGCCGGGGTCGAACTCGGGCGCGGGGCCGGAGCCGGGCTCGAACTCGGGCTGGGGCTCGTGCGCAGGGTCGGGGTAGGGCTCGGGCTCGGGGTCGGAGTCCTCGATCGTGGGGCTCGGGGTGCCTGGGTGCCCGACTCGCGATGCTTGAGCGGACGATTTTGCGGACGACTCGCGCGGGTCGTGGTCGTGTGGGTCCGGCGGCGGCTCGAAGTCGGGCGGCTCCGGGGGTTCCGGCGGTAGGTCGTCGGACGGAGCGACCGGAGCGGCCGGAGCGGGTGGGGTGGCCAGGTGGCGGTCGAGGGCGGCCAGGACCAGTTCGGCGCCCTCGGCGACGGCCGCGCGGCGCTTGCCCAGCGGGTCGGTGGGCCACTGGGCGGTCTTCGTCTGCGAAGCCAACGGGTTCGGCTCGTCGTCGGCCGGGCGCGGCGCCCAGTGGGCGATGTCGGCCGGCGGGTGGTCGGCGGCCAGCACCGACTCCCGGATCTCCGTCAGGAACGCCGACGGCCCCTTGGGCTTGTCCCCCGTCTCGCCCCACCAGTGCCCCGACACCAGCAAACTGTGCTCGGACCTGGTCAGCGCGACGTAGAGGAGCCGCCGCTCCTCCACCAGCCGCCGGGCGTCGAAGTCGTCCTCGTGCCCGATCAGCGACTCCTCCACCTCCTTGCGGTTGGCACCGGGGGCGATGCGGAGCTTCGGCAGGTCCTCGGCGTCACCACGCAGGTCTGCGGGCAGTTCGGCCACCGCTCGCAACCAGCTGGACGACTTCTTCCGCCCCGGGAACACGTCCTTCACCACGTGCGGCACCGCGACGATGTGCCACTCCAGGCCTTTAGCCGAGTGCATCGTCAGCACCTGCACCCGGTTCTCGGCCACCTCCACCTCACCGGGTTCGAGGCCGTCCTCGGCCTGCTCGGCCGTGTACAGGTAGTCGAGCAGCGCGGGCAGGGTGGCAGACGGGCTGGCCGCGGCGAAGTCGTTCACCACGTCGGAGAACGCGTCCAGGTGCGCCCGTCCCACGCCGCCCGGTCGGGCCATCGCCTCGATGTCCAGCAGCAGGGTGCGTTCCACGTCGGCGACCAGTTCGGGCAACGGCTGGTCCAGGCGTCGCCGCAGCGCGGACAGCTCGGCACCCAGCCGCCGGATCCGGCGGTACCCCTCGGCGGAGTACGTGGTCGGGTCGCCCGGGTCGTCCAGCGCGTCGGCGAGACCGGCCAGTTCGGCGTGTTCACCGGGCAGCGCGTCGGCCAGCACGGCCAGCGGGTCGTCCACCACGGCCTGACGGCTCGGCGCGCCGGCCAGGTCACGGGCGCGCGTCCACAGCGCCGCCAGGTCGTACGCGGCGACCCGCCAGCGTGAGCCGGTGAGGAGGCGGGCGGCGGCGGTGCCGGCCAGGGGGTCGACCAGGACGCGCAGGGCGCTGGTCAGGTCGCGCACTTCCGGCTCGTCCAGCAGACCGCCGAGACCGACGACTTCGACCGGCAGTCCGCGTTTCCGCAGCGCCGCCGCGATGTTCGCCATGTCCGACCGCCGGCGCACCAGCACGGCGGCGGTCGGCGGCTCGTCGCTGGTGTCGAGGTGGTCTTCCCACTGTGCGGCGACGGTGTCGGCCACCCAGTCCAGTTCCTCGCGCACGTCGTTGAACAGGCCGACCCGCACGTCACCCGGTCCGGCGCCGTCACGGGCGCGCAGTTCGTCCACGTCCAGGCCCATGGCGCGCAACGGCGCGGAGACGGCGTTGGCCAGGGCCAGCACCTCCGGCGGGTTGCGGAAGCTGGTCAGCAGCCCGAACTTCCTCGCCGGCGGGAAGTCGTGCACGAACCTCGGCAGGTTCGCCGCCGACGCGCCGCGCCAGCCGTAGATCGCCTGCGCCGGGTCGCCCACCGAGGTCACGGCCATCGGCTCGGCGCGCCCGAACAGGGACCGCAGCAGCACGCGCTGCGCGTGACCGGTGTCCTGGTACTCGTCCAGCAGCACCGCGCCGTAGCGCTCGCGTTCGCCGCGCACGACCTCCGGGTGCTCGGACGCCAGCCGTGCGGCGAGGGACATCTGGTCGGCGAAGTCCATCGCCGCTTCCCGCCGCTTGCGCGCCTGGTACGCGGCCAGCAGCGGCAGCAGGTTGACGCGCAGGCGTTGGGCGTTGATCACGGCCTGCAACGACTGCGGCAGGCCGTCGCCCTGCCGCTTCGTCTTCGGCGCGGACTCGATCACGTTGCACAGCCACTCCGCGTGCTCCCGCAGCGCGGTCGGCTCGACCAGGTGCTCCCCCAGCTCACCAGCCAGCGCGAGCAGGTAGCCGGTGACGGTGGCGGGCACCTTGTCGGTGTCGATGTCCTCCGCCCACGTCGACACCACGCGGTGCGCGAGCTGCCACGCCGCCGTCTCGGTGAGCAGTCGCACGCCCGGTTCCACGGGCAGCCGAAGGCCGTGTTCGCCGACGAGCCTGCCCGCGTACGCGTGGTAGGTGAGGATCACCGGTTCGGTGGTCAGCACCGCGGCACGCCGTTCACCGCTCGGGTCGAGCCGGTCGAGCAGCGGCGAGCCGCCAAGCCGGCGCAGCCTCAGCCGGACCCGGTCGGACAGCTGGCGCGCGGCCTTGCGGGTGAACGTCAGGCCGAGGACCCGCTCGGGCGTGACGAAGCCGTTCGCCACCAGGTACACGACGCGGGCGGCCATCGTCTCGGTCTTGCCCGCACCGGCACCGGCCACGACGAGCGCCGGCGCGGTGGGCGCGGAAACGACCGCGGCCTGCTCCGGCGTGGGTTTGGGCAGGCCCAGCGCTTCGGCGACCTCGAACGGACCGGCGAGCGCCATCGGCTCACCCGCACGTTCGATCCCGCTCGGCACGACCACGTCCCGCATTCTCCGTTGTCGGGCCGCGGCAGCTTCGGCGACCCGCAGGCCGCCACAGTAATCCCTGGTCAGACCTCCCTAGTGGCTCACCTGCCGACCGGACGAGTGCACCGGGCAGGACGTGCGGGCCGGGCAGCGATCACAGTCCGCGTTCTCCGCCGCCCGGTACTCGGGGCCGACGCTGGACCCCGCGGCCAGCTGCACGGCCTCCAGCCAGACCCGGACGCCCTGCTCGTCCAGCGGCGCCTGCTCCAGCTCGGTCGCGCCCGTCTTCTTGTTCTCCTTGGCGACGTACAGCAGTCGCGCGCCGCCCGGATCGGTGCCGAGCCCGAGGTGGGTGAAGCCGCCCAGCGCCGACGCCAGCTGGTAGACGGCCAGCTGCGGGTGCTGCCGGGCCTCCTCCTTGGTCACCGGGTTCTTGCCGGTCTTCACGTCCACCACGACCGGCCGCCCGTCCCGGTCGGTCTCCAGCCGGTCGACCCGGCCGCGCACCCTCAGCGACGGCCCGCCCTCCTGCTTGGGCACCTCGACCGAGATCTCCTCCTCCACCGCGACCTGCGTCAGCTGCGCGCGGCTCGACGCCAGCCACGCCAGGAACGTGTCGAGCATCCGCTCCACCCGGATGCGCTCGCGCCGGGAGAACCAGGGCGCGCCCGCGTCCACCGCGGCCCACGCCTCGTCCAGCTTGACCCGCAGCTCCTTCTCGTCCGCGCCGGTCGCGGCGGCCTGCGCCAGCGCGTGCACGAGGGTTCCGGTGATCGACGCCAGCTCAGCCGGGTCCTGCCCGCCGTGCCGCTCCACGACCCACCGCAGCGGGCACTTCGCCAGGACCTCCACCGTGGACGGCGACACGCTCACCGTGTGCTCCTCGGTCCACAGAGGACTGTCCGTGGTGACGTCCGCCAAGCCGTACCAGGAATCCGGGTGCGCCCCCGGCACGCCCTCGGCCGCCAACCGCGCCAACTGGACGGCCGCGCGTTCACGCCGCTCCGCCGGCTCGTCGTCCGAGCACACCACCCGCCGCAGCTCGCCGACCAGCTCGGCCAGCACCAGCCCGCGCTCGGGCGTGAACGTCGGCCGCTCCGGCTCGTCGGTGGACAGCTCCTCGATCTCGTCCAGGAACCGGGACGGCTGCTCGTCCTCCCCGCGCACCGCGCTGACCAGCAGCGTCCGCCGGGCCCGACTCGCCGCGACGAGCAGCAGCCGCCGTTCCTCGGCCAGGACCGGCGCGACCGCGGACACCGTTTCCGCCGACACGCCCGCCACCACGTCGACCATCCGCTCGACGCCGAGCAGCGACCCGCGCAGCCGCAGGTCGGGCCAGCTGCCCTCCTGCACGCCCGGCACGGCCACGACCGTCCACTCCCGACCGGCGGCGGCGTGCGCGGTGAGCACCGAGACCGCCTCGCCGGTGGGCGCGGACGCCGCCAGCGTGTCGCCCACGATCTCCTGCGCGGCCAGGTAGTCCGCGAAACCCTCGGCGCCCGAACCCGGCAGCCGGTCGACGTACTTCGCCGCCGCCTCGAACAGCGCCACGATCCCGTCCAGGTCCCGGTCCGCCTGCATGCCGACCGTGCCGCGGCGCGCGGACTGCGCCACCCACCGCAGCTCCAGGCCGGTGGTCTGCCACAGCTCCCACAGCACCTGCTCGACGGTCAGCCCGTCCGCGATCCCCTTGCGCGCCTTGCGCAGCAGCCCGCCGATCCTGCGCGCGGGCAGCGCCTCGGCGTCCTCCAGCGCGGCCAGCCGGTCGTCCGACTCGATCACCTCGACCAGCAGCTCACCGCTCGGCCGGTCACGGCCCGCGGCCAGCTCCAGCCGGCGCAGCCCCCGTCGCAAACGCCGCAGCGCCAACGGGTCCGCGCCGCCCAGCGGTGACGACAGCAGCATCGCCGCGGTGTCCTCGTCGAGGGTGCCGGGCACGGCCGCGCACCGCAGCAGCGCCAGGAACGGCATCACCGCGGGCTGCCTGGCCAACGGCAGTTCGTCCCGCGGCACGGCCACCGGCACGCCCGCCGCCAACAACGCGCGTTGCAGCACCGGCAACGACCTCGTCGCCGACCGCGCCACCACCGCCATGTGCGACCACGGCACCTCGTCGATCAGGTGCGCGCGCCGGAGCTGGTCCGCCACCCAGCCCGCCTCCTGAGCGGCGGACGCGAACAGCCTGACCTGCACGTTCCCCTCGCCGTCCACGGGCGACACCGCCCGGGTCGGTGACGCGCCGGGCAGCCGGGCAGCCAGCCGGCCCACCGCCGCCCGGATCTCCGGCGCCATCCGGTAGCCCGTGGTGAGCACGACGGCCGGGCCGTCCGCCTCGGCCAGCAGCGTCGGATCGGCACCGCGGAACGAGAACACCGCCTGATCAGGATCACCCGCCAGGATGAATTCCTGCGCGGCCTCGCCCAGCACCCGGATGAACTCGAACTGCAACGGGTCGAGGTGCTGCGCGTCGTCCACCAGCAGGTGCCGGACCCGCCGGCGTTCGCCCGCCAGCACGTCCGGCTCGGTCTGGAACGCCAGCAGCGCGCTGCCGACCAGTTCCGCCGCGTCGAACGACGGCGCGTGCCCCTGACCGCTGCCCGCCAGCAGGTTCACCTGCTCGTACTGGGTGGCGAACAGGCCGGCCGCGACCCATTCCTCGCGGGAGTGCTTGCGGCCCAGCTCGGTCAGGTCCTCCGGGGCCAGGCCGCGTTCGGTGGCGCGCAGCATCAGGTCGCGCAGCTCGTGGGCGAAGCCGGGCAGCGTCAACGCGGGCCGCAGCCGCTCCGGCCACTTCGGAGCGCCCATGCTCGCGTCACCGGCGAGGAGTTCGCGCACCACGGCGTCCTGCTCCGGCCCGGACAGCAGCCGGGGTGCGGGCTCGCCGTTCCGCACGGTCTGCGCCCGCAGCACCGCGAACGCGTAGGAGTGCACCGTTCTGACCAGCGGTTCCTGCGTGGTCGGCAACGCGCCGTCGTCCGCGGCGCGGGTCAGCAGCCGGGTGATGTCCGCCCGCATCGCCTCGGCTGCGCGCCGGTTCGAGGTCAGCACCAGCACGTTCTCCGGGTGCACGCCGCCATGCAGCACCCGGTGCGCGACCACCTCGGCGAGCAGCGTGGTCTTGCCCGTGCCGGGGCCGCCCAGCACCCGCAACGGCCCGCCGGAGTGGTCGAAGACGGTGCGTCCGGGCGCGTCCCAGTCACGCCGGGGCTCCTCCTGCCGCACCCGGCGCACCAACAGCGGCGCCCTCTTCACTGCCACGGGTGCATGGAACCACGAACCCCCGACAGAGTCGGATGGCCGCTGCTCCGCAGACGGCGGCTCGGTCGCCTGGAAGTCGACCTCGCGGCGTGGGGCGTCGCCGGTCGGCGTGGAAAGCTGTGCGTGTGGACGAAGAGTTGCACGAGATGGTCCGCGAGGTCGTGCGCAAGATCCCACGCGGCAAGGTGGCGACCTACGGTGACGTCGCCGACATCGCCCGCGCGCCGTCACCACGGCTGGTCGGCGCCGTCCTCAACCAGGACGGGCACGACCTGCCGTGGCACCGGGTGCTGCGCGCCAACGGCACGTGCGCGCCCCACATCGCCGACCGGCAGCTGCAACTGCTGCGCGAAGAAGGCGTGGTGGCCGACGGTGGCAAGGTCGACCTGCGCACGTACCGCTGGGAGGACGCGGTCAAGGAGAAGGCGGAGGAGCCTCCCGGTCTCTGGTGATCCGCGCCGCCACCCTGGCCACCTCGCCTTCGACCTCCGGGTCGCGGGTCAGCGCGGCGGCCAGGCGCAGCTGGGTCAGCGCCTCGTCGTTCCTGCTCTGCCGGCTGAGCGTGCGGCCGAGCAGCAGCCGGGTGTAGCCGTCAGACGGGTCGAGGTCGACGAGGGTGTTCAGCACGCCTTCGGCCTTGCCCAGGGCGGCGGACTGGAAGTGCGCCAACGCCAGCTCCGTCAGCACGGTCCGGTCGCGCGGCGCTTCCTCCGCGGCCTGGACCAGGTAGCGGGCAGCGCTGCTCGGGTCGCCCGCCGCACGGAACTCACGCCCCTTGCGCAGCAGTTCCACGACGTCGGTCATGTCAGCTCCTCGTCCGCCGTGGTGACGTGCGGGACGTGCGTGCGGCCCAGTCGCCCGGCTTGGAAGTCCTCGATGGCTTGCAGGATCTCGGCGCGCGTGTTCATCACGAACGGCCCGTAGCGCGCGACGGGCTCGTCCAGCGGCAGGCCGCCCAGGACCAGGACGTCCCACGTCGTGTCCGCCTTCATGGTGAGCGCGGCGCCCGTCGTGCTCGAACACGGCCAGTTGTCCTTCTTCGAGCGGTCGGTGCTCCGCGCCGGTCGTGCCGCGGCCGGACAGCACGTAGACCATCGCGTTGAAGTCCGTCGGCCACGGCAGGGTCAGGCGGGCGTGCGGGCTGAGCGTGGCGTGCAGGTAGGTGATCGGCGTGTGCGTCATGCCCGGCCCGCGGTGGCCCGCCACCTCACCGGCGATGACGCGGACCAGCGCGCCACCGTCGTCGCTGGACAGCAGCCCGGTGTCCTGCGCGCTGATGTCCTGGTAGCGCGGCGGCGTCCACTTGGCGGCCTTCGGCAGGTTGACCCACAGCTGCACGCCGTGGAGCAGGCCGCCCTTGGCCACCAGGTCCTGCGAGGGCAGCTCGGAGTGCAGCACGCCCGCGCCGGCCGTCATCCACTGCGTGCCGCCGTCGGTGATCAGCCCACCGCCGCCGGTCGAGTCCTCGTGCACGAACGCGCCGTCGATCATGTAGGTGACGGTCTCGAAGCCGCGGTGCGGGTGCCAGGGCGCGCCCTTCGCCTCACCGGGGCCGTACTCGACGGCGCCCATGTGGTCGAGGAGGAGGAACGGGTCCGCGAGCGCGAGGTCGACGCCCGGGAACGGACGGCGGACCTGGAAGCCCTCGCCTTCGAGGAACCGGCGCGCCTGCACGACCTTCCGCACCATGCGCCACGCCGTGGCGGCTTCGGGCAGCTCGGGGAGACGCGGCAGGGTCAGGGTGTCGGCGGTGACGGCGGGCATGGCTGCCTCCTTGGGCCTGACCGCCTCGGTCCGGCGGTCGTACCCCCGTCAACCTAGTTGAAGCCTCAACTATTCCGGCGGCTCGGCGACACCCTGAGCGTTGAATTCGGGGGTTCCGAACGTAGGAGACGGGTGTCCGGAAGGGACGACTCACGGGGCGCGAACGTAGGACTCACGCTACGTCTTGGAAGCAGCGGGCCTCGTAGTAGCGGAGGAGGACGGCTTCGACGACGCGCAGGTGGGCGCCGATGGGTGCGGCGACGACCGCCGCGCCGGAGGCGACCACGGCCCGGTGGAAGAGGCCGGGGGCCAGCAGCCAGGAGGCGACGGCCACGCGGCCGGACGCGGAGGCGACGACGTCCGCGATGCGCGGGGTGGCGGTGGCGGCGTAGCCGATGGTCACCGGGCCGACGCGGTGGGACAGCGCCGTGGCGACCGCGCGGACGTCGGCCAGCGCGCGCGGGTCGGACGAACCGGCGGCGGCCAGGACGACCGAGTCGCCCGGGGTCCAGCCGGCTTCCGCCAGCCGGCCGAGGAGGGCTGGCAGCAGCGCGGGGCCGATGGGATCGGTGATCACCGCGTCCCGGTGGCCCGACGCCTCGACCTGCGCCGGGATGTCCACCCGGACGTGGTACCCGGCGGCCAGGAACGCCGGCACGATGACGGCCGGGCCGGAGATCGAGGACAACACCGTGGTGACGTCCGGTTGGCGCACGTCGGCGTAGGCCACGCGCACCGGCACGCCACCGAGCCGGGCGCTCACCAGGGAAGCGATCTCCTCCACCACCACGGCCCCGGCGGGGTCACGGGTGCCGTGCGCGACGAGAACCAGCGTCATACAGCCACTCCGGCGGGGTCCATGGCCAGTCGGTATCCGCGCTTCACGACCGTCGCCACCATGCGGGGCTCGCCGAGCGCGGTCCGGAGCCGGCCGATCGCGGTTTCCACGGCGTGCTCCTCGCCGCCGCTGGGCAGGGCGGCCAGCAGCTCGCGCCGGGACACCACCCGGCCACGGGCGGCGGCCAGGACGCGCAGCACGGCCATCGGCGCGGGCGGGACGGGCCGGAGCTCGCCGTCCACCACCACGGCCTGACCGCGCAGTTCGACGTCACGGCCGGCGATCCGCAGCCTGGTCGCCCGCGCCGGGAGTTCGAGGGTCAGCTCACGCGCCAACGCGCCGATGCGCGCCCGAGCGGGCTGCACCACCGGGATGCCGACGGCCACCAGCGGCCCGGCGGTGATCGCGCCGACGCCGACCACCAGGACTTCCCGCCGCAGCAGCGAAACCAGCTCCGGCAGCTTCCCCGACGCGCCCGCGACCCGCAGCACGGACGCCGCGGCGGGGGCGCTGGTGAACGTCAGCGCGTCCACCTGACCCGCCAGCACGGCCTCCAGCAAACGTTCCAGCGGCGCGGGGTCGGACGGCCCGGTCCACCGGTACACCGGCACCTCCACGACCGTGGCACCGGCCGCGCGCAGCGTCGACGCGAACTCCGGCAGCGGCTCGCCGTGCAGCTGGACGGCGATGCGCTTGCCGGACACGCCGGCCCGCAGCAGGTAGTCCAGCAGCTCGGCGTTGCTCTCGCTCTCCGGCGACCACGCGTCCACCAGACCGGCGGCGCGCACCGCGCCCCGAGCCTTCGGCCCGCGTGCCAGCACCTGCGCCCCGGACAGCCGGGACAGCAGCCGCGCGCCCAGGCCCCAGCCCTCGGCCGCCTCGACCCACCCGCGGAAGCCGATGCCGGTGGTCGCCACGGCGACGTCCACGGGCTCCTCCACCACGGCCCGCGTCGCGGCCAGCAGCTCCGCGTCGTCGGGCAGCGGCACGATCCGGATGGCGGGGCCCTGGAGCACGGTCGCGCCCTTGCGCTCCAGCAGGGCCGAGAGCTCGTCGGCCCGCCGGGCGGCGGTCACACCGACCGTGTACCCGGCCAGCGGGGCGGCGTTCACGGTGACCCGACCTGGATGACGCCGTCGCGCACGACCACCGGGTGCACCGGCACCCCGGTCGAGGGGTCGTCCAGGCACTTGCCGGTGGTCAGCTCGAAGGCCTGCTTGTAGACCGGCGACACGACCACCGGCACGCCGCCCCGGTCGCCGACGATCCCGCGCGACAGCACCGCGGCCCCGCTGAACGGGTCGATGTTGCCCAACGCGTGCACGGTCCCCGCCGAGGTCAGGAACACCGCCACCTGGGAACCGTCGGGGAGCAGGGCCGCCACCCCCTGGTCGGGGCGCAGGGCGCTCAACTCGCACACAGGTGTCATCGGGAAACCTCCGGACTCTCCGCCGCGCCGAAAGCGGGCACACCCAACAGGACCGGCACCTTCTGGCCGCGCTCTTCGCGGAACGAGATCGTCGGGTCCGGCGTGTCGGGCGCGTTGACGAACGACGTGAAGCGGGACAGCTTCTCCGGGTCCTCCAGCACACCGCGCCACTCGTCGGCGTAGTTGTCCACGTGCTTCTCCATCGCGGCCTCCAGGTCGGCGCAGATGCCGAGGCTGTCGTCCACGATGACGTCGCGCAGGTGGTCCAGCCCGCCTTCCAGCGACTCGATCCAGGTCGAGGTGCGCTGCAACCGGTCCGCCGTGCGGATGTAGAACATCAGGAACCGGTCGATCAGCTTGACCAGCGTATCGGTGTCCACATCGGACGCGATGAGGTCGGCGTGCCGGGGCGTGAACCCGCCGTTGCCGCCGACGTACAGGTTCCAGCCGTTCTCGGTCGCGATGATGCCGAAGTCCTTGCCCCGCGCCTCGGCGCACTCGCGCGCGCAGCCGGACACGGCGGACTTGAGCTTGTGCGGCGACCGCAGGCCGCGGTAGCGCAGCTCCAGTGCGATGGCCAGCGACACCGAGTCCTGCACGCCGAACCGGCACCACGTGGTGCCGACGCACGACTTCACCGTGCGCAGCGCCTTGCCGTAGGCGTGCCCGGACTCGAAACCGGCGTCCACCAAGCGCTTCCAGATCCCCGGCAGCTGGTCGACGGTCGCGCCGAACAGGTCGATCCGCTGCCCGCCGGTGATCTTGGTGTAGAGCCCGTAGTCGCGGGCGACCTCGCCGATGACGATCAGCTTCTCCGGCGTGATCTCGCCGCCGGGGATGCGCGGCACGACCGAGTAGGTGCCGTTGCGCTGCATGTTGGCCAGGAAGCGGTCGTTGGTGTCCTGGAGGGTGGCCTGCTCGCCCTCCAGCACGTGCCCGTTGTCCAGCGACGCGAGGATCGAGGCGACGGCGGGCTTGCAGATGTCGCAGCCCAGGCCGCGGCCGTGCCGGGAGATCAGCTCGGTGAACGTGGTGGTGCCGGTGGAGCGGACCACCTCGAACAGCTCGGCGCGGGACTGGTCGAAGTGCTCGCACAGCGCCTTGGACTGCTCGACACCGCACTCGGACAGCAGCTTCTTCAGCATCGGCACGCACGAGCCGCAGCCCGTGCCCGCCTTGGTGCACGCCTTGATGCCGGGGACGTCGACCGCGTCGCCGGAGTTCACCACGTCCACGATGTGCTGCTTGGTGACCGCGTGGCACGAGCACACCTGCGCGTCGTGCGGCAGCGTCAGCTCGACGCCGCCTTCCGGCCCGATCAGCGCCACCGGGTCACCGGGCACGGCACGGCCGACGAGGGGCCGCAGCGACCCGTACTTGGACGCGTCGCCGACGAGGATGCCGCCGAGCAGGGTCTTGGCGTCGTCGGACACCACGAGCTTGGCGTAGGTGCCGGCGACGGCGTCGTTGACGACGACCTCCAGCGCGCCCTCTTCCTTCGCGTGGGCGTCGCCGAACGAGGCCACGTCCACGCCGAGCAGCTTCAGCTTGGTGGACATGTCGGCGCCGGGGAACGCCGCGTCGCCGCCGAGCAGGCGGTCGGCCACCACTTCGGCCATGGAGTACCCGGGAGCGACCAGGCCGTACACCATGCCGTCGAGGTTGGCGCACTCGCCGATGGCGTAGATGTCCTGATCGGACGTGCGGCAGGCCTTGTCCACCACGATGCCGCCGCGCGGCCCGACCTCCAGGCCGAACGAGCGGGCCAGCTCGTCGCGCGGGCGGATGCCGGCGGAGAACACCACCACGTCCAGGTCCAGCTCGACGCCGTTGGACAGCTTGGCGATGAGCCGGCCGCGGTCCTCCTCGATGGACGACGCGGACGTGCCGGTGTGCACGGTCAGGTCCAGCTTCTCGACCAGTCGCTTGAGCAGCCCGGCGCCGCCCTCGTCCACCTGGAGCGGCATCAGGCGCGGGCCCAGCTCGACCACGTGCGGCGAGATGCCCATGCCGCGCAACGCGTTCGCGGCTTCCAGCCCGAGCAGGCCGCCGCCGAGCACCATGCCCGCGTGCCGGCCGCTGCTGCGCGCCGACTCGACCGTGGCGCGGATGCCGTCCAGGTCGTCGATGGTGCGGTACACGTGGCACCCGGGCAGGTCACGGCCCGGCACCGGCGGGACGAACGGCACCGAGCCGGTGGCCAGCACCAGCGCGTCGTAGGGCTGCACGCGCCCGCTCGCCGTGCGCACGGTCTTGGCGTCCCGGTCGATGTGCACGACCTGGTCGCCCAGGCGCAGTTCCACGGTGTCGTCGTGCGGCGGCATGGCCAGCGATCCCGCGTCCCAGCTGTCCACATAGGACGACAGGGCGACGCGGTCGTACGCGGGACGGGACTCCTCGGCGAACACGACGATCCGCCACTGACCGGTGACGTCCTTCTCGCGGAGGGCCTCCACGAGCCGGTGCCCGACCATGCCGTGACCGGCGACTACCAGCGTTCGCGTCATGGGACCAATCCCTCCTTCTGCCCGGGTCAATGCTCACCGGGCACCGTGTCGTGCCAAGGTCGCGAATGTTGCGCAGGTGTTAAAGCAGCCTCACGCCGCACTTCAGAGCGTTGTGTGCGTCACACCCCGGCGTAGGCGAGGCTCGGACGCCGCGCGAAGACCCTGCGACGCATGTAGAACCACCAGG
This sequence comes from Saccharothrix sp. NRRL B-16314, assembly GCF_000716595.1. Lineage (GTDB taxonomy): Bacteria > Actinomycetota > Actinomycetes > Mycobacteriales > Pseudonocardiaceae > Actinosynnema. The sequence goes on along the minus strand of NZ_JNXC01000013.1, from coordinate 134,965 downwards.
TGGTGGCCATGCAGAGGCCGTAGAACACGAGGAACGCCGTCAGCGCCGGTGCGAGCGTCTTGCTGCCCTCCAGCGAGAACTTGAAGACCAGGTTCACCAGCACGCCGCCGAACGCGCCGATCGCGCCCGCGATGCCGACCACCGCTGCGGCCTGCCGCTTCGCCGAGCGCACGTCGTCGGTCTGGGCGGCGAAGATGGCCGGGATCATCCGGTAGGTCGAGCCGTTGCCGACGCCCGCCAGCACGAACAGCGCGATGAACGCGCTGAAGAACAGCGCGAAGCTCCGGACCTCGATGCTGACCAGCAGGCCGACCGTGCCGACCGCCAGGCCGAGGAACACCGCCATGGTGATCCGCGCGCCGCCGAACCGGTCCGACAGCCACCCGCCGAACGGCCGGCTCACCGAGCCGATGAGCGCGCCGAGGAACGCCAGCGCGACGAAGCCCTTGTACTCCACGAAGCTCAGCTTGATCAGCGACGGGAACGCGAACGAGAAGCCGATGAACGAGCCGAACGTGCCGATGTAGAGGAACGACATCACCCACGTGTGCTTGTTCGACATCGCCTTCTTGTACGACGAGCCGTCCGGCTTGGCCTGCGTGAGGCTGTCCATGAGGAACCACGCGCACGCCGCCGCGACCACGACGAACGGCATCCAGAACAGCGCCGCGTAGGCCAGGTTGATCCCCGTGCCCAGCGAGATCACGATCGGCACGACCAGCTGCACCATCGCCACGCCGAGGTTGCCGCCCGCCGCGTTGAGGCCGAGCGCCAGGCCCTTCTTGCCCTCCGGGTAGAAGAACGAGATGTTCGCCATCGAGGACGAGAAGTTGCCGCCGCCGAAGCCCATCGCGGCCGACGTGAGCAGGAAGAACCAGTACGGCGTGCCGGGGTCGGCCACCGCGATCGCCAGCATCGTGCAGGGGATCAGCAGCAGCCCGGCGCTGATCGTGGTCCACGCCCGGCCGCCGAACTTCGGCACCGCGAACGTGTAGGGGATGCGCAGCACCGCGCCGACCAGGTTCGGCACGATCAGCAGCCAGAACGTCTGGCCGACGGTGAAGCCGAAGCCGACGGAGCCGAGGCTCACGACGACGATGCTCATCAGGCTCCACACCGTGAAGCCCAGGTTCTCCGCGAGGATGGAGAAGACCAGGTTCTTGCGCGCGATCCTCTTGCCGGTCGTCTCCCAGAACGACGGGTCTTCCGGCTCCCAGTTGTCGATCCACCGACCGCGCCGCTTCGCCACCGACGTCGCGCCCTCGGTCTCCACCACTGTGCTCATTGGACCCTCCCGGACACCGATTTCCCGTTGCCGGAACCGTAGGAACGGCCCGTTACCCCGACGTTCGGACAGGTGTCGCCGACGGCAACTCCACCGCACATCACGCCGACAGGGGCTGTGAGGCGGCGAGCCAGTCGACGATCCCGCAGACGGCGTCCTTGCAGCCGCCGCAACCCGTGCTCGCGCGGGTGACCTCCGCGATCGCGGACACGGTCGTCGCGCCGCCGCGCCAGGCGCTGACCAACTGGCCCTTGCTGACCGTGTTGCACCGGCACACCACCGCGGACGCGGGCAGGTCGGCCGGGCTGGCCTCGTTCTCCGCGGGCAGCGCGCGGCCCAGCAGCAGCGCGAGCCGGTCGGTCGGCGCGGGCAGGCCGCGGTCGAACAGCTGGGTGATGGCCGCTGCCGCGTCCGGCGCGCCGAGCACGATCGCGCCCGTCACCTTGTCACCGCGCAGCACGAGCTTCGCGTAACGGCCGCGCGCCGGGTCCTGGAAGCACAGCACCTCGTCGTCCACCGAGTCGACGTCCGCGTGCACGTCGCCCAACGCGGCCAGGTCGACGTCACGGGCCTTGAGCCTGGTCACGACGGTGGTACCGGCGTAGCGGGCGGCCGGTGCCGCGCCGGTGAGCCGGTCCGCGAGCACGGCGGCCTGCTCCCACGCGGGCTGGACCAGGCCGGACACCGTGCCGACGTGCTGGGCGCAGTCGCCGATGGCGTGCACCCTCGGGTCGCTGCTGCGCAGCGCGTCGTCCACCAGCACGCCCCGGTCGACGTCGATGCCCGCCTGCTCGGCGAGCCCGGTCTCCGCGCGCACCCCCGCCGACACGACGACGAGGTCGGCGGGCACGTGCGTGCCGTCGTTCAGCTCCAGCCCCTCGCCGGGCGTGTACCCGGTGGCCAGGACGCCGAGCCGGAACTCGATGCCGAGGCCCTGCAACGTGGTGGCCAGCACCCGGCCCGCGCCCGGGTCGAGCTGCCGTTCCATCAGGTGCCCCACCGGGTGCACGACGGTCACCAGGCAGCCCCGACCGGCCAGGCCGCGCGCGGCCTCCAGCCCGAGCAGCCCGCCGCCGAGCACCGCGACCGGCGTACCCGGCGAGGCCTTGGCCACGATCCGGGCGCAGTCGTCCAGCGAGCGGAACGCCACGACGCCGGACGCCAGGTCGCCGTTGCCGTCCAGCAGCCCGTCGGTCGGCGGCACCCACGACCGCGCGCCGGTGGCCAGCACGAGCGAGTCGTACGGCACCTCGTCGTCGTCCACGTGCACGACCCGCCGGGTCCGGTCGATCTTGGTGACCGACCCGCCCAGCCGCAGGTCGACGTGGTGCCTGGCGGCCCAGTCCGGTTCGTGCAGCCGCACGGCCTCCGGCGTGAGCGACCCGGCGACCACGCTGGACAGCAGCACCCGGTTGTACGCGGGGTGCGACTCGTCGCCCAGCACGGTCACCGCGACCCGTTCCGCCTTCGGGTCGCGGCGGCGGATCTCGTCGGCCAGCCGGGCCCCGGCCATGCCGTAGCCCACGATGACAACGTTCCTCATACCGACTCCAATCGGACCGCGCACACCTTGAACTCGGGCATCCGGCTCGTCGGGTCCAGCGCCGGGTTGGTCAGCAGGTTCGCCCGGCCCTCACCCGCGTAGTGGAAGGGCAGGAACACCACGTCGATCCGCATCGACGGCACGCAGCGCACCCGCGCCACCGTCCGGCCGCGCCGCGACACCACCGCGGCGAGCCGGCCGTCGCCGAGCCCGGCGCGGACCGCGGTGTCCGGGTGGACCTCCACGTACGCCTCGGGCTCGGCCTGGTTCAGCTCGCGCACCAGCCGGGTCTGCGCGCCGGACTGGTAGTGCTGGAGCACCCGGCCCGTGGTGGCCTGCAACGGGTAGTCGGCGTCCGGCGCCTCCGCCGGACCGCGGTGCTCGACCGGGACGAACCGCGCGAGGCCGTCCGGGTGGGCGAAGCGGTCCAGGAACGTGCGCGGGGTGCTCTCCTCGACCACCGGCCAGTGCAGCGCCTCCCCCTGGCGCAGGCGCTCGTACGTGACGCCGGAGTAGTCGGCCAGACCGCCCGCGGACGCCCGGCGCAGCTCCTCGAACACCACCTCGGGCTCGGTCGGGAACCGCTCGGCGGGCTGCCCGAGCCGGGTGGCGAGGCCCTGCATCACGTCGAGGTCGCTGCGCACGCCCTCGGGCGGCTCGACGGCCACCTGCCGGAGCAGGACGCGGCCTTCGAGGTTGGTCATGGTGCCGCTCTCCTCGGCCCACTGCGTGATCGGCAGCACGACGTCGGCGACCGCGGCCGTCTCGGACAGCACGAGGTCGGCCACGACCAGCAGGTCCAGCGCCTTGAGGCGGTCGGCCACGTGGTTCGAGCGCGGCGCGGAGACGATCACGTTGCTGCCGAAGACCAGCAGGGCCTTCGGGCCGCCCGGCTGACCGAGGGCGTCGAGCAGTTCGTAGGCCGAGCGTCCCGGTCCGGGCAGGTCGTCCACGCCCCAGACGTCCATGATGTGCCCGCGGGCCGCCGGGTCGTCGATCTTGCGGTAGCCGGGGAGCTGGTCGGCCTTCTGGCCGTGCTCGCGCCCGCCCTGGCCGTTGCCCTGGCCGGTGAGGCAGCCGTAGCCGGAGCCCTTCGTGCCGGGCAGGCCCAGCGCCAGCGCCAGGTTGATCCAGGCGGAGACGGTGTCCGCGCCGCTGGCGTGCTGCTCGGTGCCGCGGCCGGTGAGGATGTAGGCGTTGCGGGCCTCGGCCAGGATGCGCACCGCCGCCCGCTGGTCGGCGACCGGCACGCCGGTGACCCGCTCGACCCGTTCCGGCCACCACGTCGCGGCGATGCGCCACGCGTCGTCGAAGCCCGTGGTCCGGTCCGCCAGGTACTGCTTGTCCAGGTAGCCGTCCGCCACGGCGGTGTGCAGCAGGCCGAGGGCCAGCGCCAGGTCCGTGCCGGGAGCGGGCTGGAGGTGCAGCGTCGCCAGCTCCGCGGTGGGCGTGCGGCGGGGGTCGATGACGATCAGCTCGGCGTTGCGCAGGTGCTGGACGAACGGCGGCATGGTCTCCGCCGGGTTGCCGCCGACCAGCAGGATCGCGCCCGCGTCGTCCAGGTCGGTGACCGGGAACGGCATGCCCCGGTCCAGCCCGAACGCCTTCATGCCCGCCGCCGCCGCGCTCGACATGCAGAACCGGCCGTTGTAGTCGATCTGCGAGGTGCCGAGCGCGACCCGGGCGAACTTGCCCAGCAGGTAAGACTTCTCGTTGGTCAGCCCGCCGCCGCCGAACACGCCGACCGAGTCCGGACCGTGGACCTCCCGCAGCTCGCGCAGCTTGTCCGCGACGAGGTCCAGCGCCTCGTCCCACGACGCCGGGCGCAGCTCACCGTCCCGGCGGACCAGCGGTGTGGTCAGCCGGGCGGGCGACGTCAGCAGCTCCGCCGACGTCCAGCCCTTCTGGCACAGACCGCCGCGGTTGGTCGGGAACTCCCGCGGCGACACCCTGCCGTTGTCGATCGTCATCGCGCACTGGAGCGCGCAGTACGGGCAGTGCGTGTCGATTCTGGGGGAGTCGGTCACGCGTCTGACGGTAAGAACACCCTGTTAACGGCAAAACGCAGGATGTTTCGTCCGCGCGAACTTGACTGCTCAGCACGCCCGCGCTGAGGGTGAGGTCACAGCGATTCGACGACGCGGGCGGCCACCCGCTCCAGCCCGACGAGAGATTGTCTGCTCGAACGGGGGTGCAGGGCGTGGACCGCGAGGCGGAACAGGGTCGCCCGCAGGAGGATCTGCGGCCACTCCTCCAGGTGCGCCCAGCGCTGGAGGATGCCGTGATCCGCGCCACCCCAGGCCATCGCGTCGACCACGACGACCGCCGCGCCGTACGGGCCGGGGCGCCAGTAGGCGACGAAGTCGATGATCGCGGGGGCCGCGTCGCCGGCGAACAGCACGTTGCCGAACAGGTCGCCGTGCACGACCTGGGGCTTGAGCGTGACGGGCTTGCGGTAGGCCGCGCACAACTCGAACAGCCGGCCACCGAGGTCCGGGTCGAGGTCGGCCCGCTCCTCGTCCCACGCGCAGCGGTCGGCGGTGGCGAACAGGTCGGTGCGCGCGTCGAGGAACCGCGGCCTGGTCAGCTCGGCGGTCGCCCGGTGGAGCTTCACGGCGAGGTCCACGACCTCGTCGTGCCGCGGCTCGGCCCGGCCGGACAGGTACTTGGTCGCCGCCCAGCCGCCGACGACGTACCGGCCGTCGGTCGACCTCAGGGGGCGGGCGACGCGCAGGTTCTCGACGTCGAGCGTGTCGAGCGTCTTGGCGACCCAGGTGGCCTCGGCCGGCTTGCCCGCCGGGCGGATGGCCGCGTCACCGCACCGCCACACCGGACCGCCGTCGATCAACTCCGGCTCGGCGTCCCGCGCGCCGAAAGCGGCGCGCACGTGCGACGGTGGCGGCTCCGGAGATGGGGTCACGCCGGCACGCTACCTGCACGAGGCCTTCCGTTGGTGGACCTCCGGCGCCGAAACGCGTGGTGTCCACGCGTTCGGCCTAACCGCAATAATGCGGTCTCGCACGGGGAGTCATTTGTGACCGACGCCACGCACGCCGCGTTCGCGCTAGCCCTGCACCGCAAGCTGCCCACCGGCAACCGGTGCTGGTCGCCGTTCCCGGTCGCCGCCGCGCTGTGCGGCGCCACCGGCGTGGCGGGCGAGGACACGGGAGTCGCCGTGGCCAGGGTGCTGGGCTCCGACGTCGAGCGGACGGCGAAACTGCTCGCCATCGCGGCCGGCGAAGACGCCGTGACGTCGACAGGCGGCTCGTGCTGGACGAGAACGCGCACGTCGAGATCATGGCCGTCCACCACCGCGCCACCGGCCTGCTGCTGTTCCTGGCCGAGGTGAGCGAGCCGTGACAGCACGACGCCGGGGCGGCCTCGGAAGGCAGCCCCGGCGTCGGTCGTGGATCAGTACGTCGGCAGCGAGGGGTCGACCTCGCGGGCCCAGGCGAGCACGCCGCCGCCCACGTGCACGGCGTCCTTGAACCCGGCCTTGTGCAGCGCGGCCAGCGCCTCCGCCGAGCGGGCGCCGGACTTGCAGTGCAGCACGAGCGGCTTGTCCTGCGGCAGCTCGGCGAACGCCTCACCCGACAGGATGCGGTCCTTCGGGATGAGCACCGAGCCCGGGATCTTCACGATCTCGTACTCGTGCGGCTCGCGGACGTCGACCAGGAGGAAGTCCTCCCCGCCGTCCTGCTTCTGCTTCAGCTCGAGCGGCGTGATCGTGTTGCCCGCCGCGGCCTGCTGGGCGTCGTCCGACACCACACCGCAGAACGCGTCGTAGTCGATCAACTCGGTGATCTTGATGCTCTCCGGGTCCTTGCGGATCTTGATGGTCCGGTAGGACATCTCCAGGGCGTCGTACACCATGAGCCGGCCCAGCAGCGGGTCTCCGATGCCGGTCAGCAGCTTGATCGCCTCGGTCACCATGATCGAGCCGATCGACGCGCACAGCACGCCCAGCACGCCGCCCTCGGCGCACGACGGCACCATGCCGGGCGGCGGCGGCTCGGGGTAGAGGTCGCGGTAGTTCAGGCCCTGGCCGTTCGGCGCGTCCTCCCAGAACACGCTGACCTGGCCCTCGAACCGGAAGATCGAGCCCCACACGTACGGCTTGCCGAGCAGCACGGCCGCGTCGTTGACCAGGTACCTGGTGGCGAAGTTGTCCGTGCCGTCCAGGATCAGGTCGTAGTCCCGGAAGATGTCGAGCGCGTTCTCCGAGTTCAGGTGGGTCTGGTGCAGCACCACCTTCACGAACGGGTTGATCTCGGCCACCGAGTCCCGCGCCGACTCGGCCTTCGGCTTGCCGATGTCGGACTGACCGTGGATGACCTGCCGCTGGAGGTTCGACTCGTCGACGATGTCGAAGTCGACCACGCCCAGCGTGCCGACACCCGCCGCGGCCAGGTACAGCAGGGCCGGGCTGCCCAGCCCGCCCGCGCCGACGACCAGGACCTTCGCGTTCTTCAGCCGCTTCTGCCCGTCGACCCCGACATCCGGGATGATCAGGTGGCGGCTGTACCGCGCGACTTCCTCCTTGGTCAGCTCCGCTGCGGGCTCCACGAGCGGCGGAAGCGCCATCTGAGTCCTCCTCGACGAAACATGTCCTGTACAGACGGACAACGCCAGCCTGCCCGTCCGTCTTCCCCGATGGGAAGTCGTCCCAAGGCGCGGGACGCGGCTGTCCCACCCGCGCTTGCTGCGGCTACTGCGGCTACTGGGGTGCGACGGGGAACGGGTTCGGCTTGCACACCTTGCCGTCGGCCGCCACGGCCGTGCGGTCGCCACCGGGGACGGAGTTGAGCTGCGCGACGTAGTCGTTGGCCACGCCGAACGACTGCTGCATCATCACCGGGGCGAACCCACCCTCGACCGCGCAGCCCACGTGCGGGTTGCCCAGGGCGTGCCCGACCTCGTGGTTGATGGCGTACGTCCGGTAGCCGCTGATGTCGTTGCCGTAGGCCTTCGCACCGCGCACCCAGCGGGCCGTGTTGATGATCACCCGACCGCTCGGCCGGTGCCAGCACGACGCCTCGAACTGGATGGAGAACCCGCACAGCGCGTGCGAGGTGTTCGTGGTGGTCAGGGCGACGGTGAAGTCGACGTCGTCACCCTCGGCCGCGACCCGCTGCAGGGCGGCCGTGCCGGTGCCGACCCAGCTGCGCGGGTCGGCCAGGAAGCCGTCGACCGTCCGGGCGAACGCCTCGCGGTCACCGCCGTAGTCGCCGGGCTCGACGCCGTCCTCGATGGCGACGGCGTACCGGTACAGCCTCCCGTTGCCCGTCTGCGGCGTCGTGCCCGGGATGACCGCGAACGTGCCCGCGCCCTGCTCGGAGAACTTCGGGCCGTCCGGCAGCTGCGCCGTCGGGAAGTTCTTCAAGTCGATCTCGGGCGGCGGCTTCTCGGTGGCCTCGGGCGGACCGGAGGCGCTCGTCGGCGCGGGTGCGCCCGTGCCGGCATCGGTCGGGGCGCCGGCCAGCTCGTCGCCGTTCGTCGGCGCGGCGGTGTCCAGCACGACCAGTGCCGTCAGCACGAGGAGCACGGGCACGGCGTAGATCCGCCAGCCGTAGCTCGTGATCAACCCGCGCACGCCCTTGCGGCGCTTGCGGTGCCTGGGGCCGGCCGGTTCCCAGGACGCGGCCAGCGGCTCGGCGCCGGTCCTGCGCGCACCGCGGCGATAGCGGTCTTCGGCCGGGGGCGGCCGGTCATCAGCGGACGGCGGCGCGTCACGCTCGCCCTGCGACGTCCGGTTCACGGCAACCAGGGTGCCACAACCACACCCCCATGTCGGATTCCACGTGACCAGCGCGTCACCGGCGGGCCGACCGGCCGACGTCACCGGTCGTCACCACTCCTGCCGCTCGACCGCTTCCCACATGCCCACCACGGCACGGGCCACCGACACCGGCCGCTCCATCTGCGCCACGTGCCCCGTGCGCGGCAGCACGAGCAGCCTCCCGCGCGGGATCAGCCTGGCCACCCTGGGCGCTTTCCGCACGCTGACCAGCCGGTCCTCGGTCCCCCACACCACCAGCGTCGGCGCGGCGATCTTCGGCGGCAGCAGCCACATCGACTTCGACCTCGGCACCAGCCACGTGCGGATCAGGTCGATCGTGCTGCGGCTCAGCGCGTTGCCCGCCCACGCCTGCGCGGACCGCTCGGTGTACTCGTGGTCACTCTGCGCGATGCGGTGCGGTGGTACGGAATGGGGCTCCGCGAAGCACAGCCGGAGCATTTGGTGAGTGCGCTCACGCGGCGTCACGGCGGCCAACTGCTCCCGCACCCGCGACCCGACGACCGGCAGGAACGCCAGCGGCAGCCGCCGGTCCGACACCCGGCGCAGGCTCGGCCGCAGGTCCGGCACGGCGGGCGAGACCAGGGTCAGGGTGCGCACCAGGTCGGGGCGGGCGGTGGCGGCCATCAACGTGATCGCGCCGCCCATGGAGTTCCCGAACAGGTGCACCGGCCCACGACCGAGCGACTCGATGTACTCGACCACCACCCGCGCGTGGGTGGCCATCCGGAAGTCGTAGCCGTCGATCGGCTCGGACCGGCCGAACCCCGGCAGGTCGAGCGCGTGGCCGTCGACGTGCCCGCGCAACTGCGCGGCGAGGTCGGTCCAGTTCGTCGACGAGCCACCCAGTCCGTGCACGTAGACGGCGGTGGACCCGGTCGGTCCGGGCGTGCGCCGGACGTGCACCCGGTGACCGCTGATCTCGACGTAGTCACCGGGCCACGGCTCGATCGTTGTGTCCAGCGGAGGTAGTGGCGCGGTGGACAGGGGCACGTGGGTGATGGCGGTTCGGCGCGCCTCCAGGGTCTCGGTCACCACCCCAGGATGCCTGCTCGAACGTCCTACGAAACGGGAAGCTTTCCCGCAACACTGCTACCAGCGAGTAAGGTTGCCGACGAGCCGTGAGGGGCAACCCCTTTCCGGTTCCGCGATGAGTTGGTTGGCTGGAGGCACCATGACGGAGACGGCCCAGACTGCGGTCGGGCACCACGGCGGCGCGGCGGGGCGGGGTGTACGGCTCCCACGCACCGCTCGACGTGCCCAGTTGCTGGCCGCGGCGCAGGACGTGTTCGTGACCAACGGCTACCACGCCGCCGCGATGGACGAGATCGCCGAACGCGCGGGAGTCAGCAAGCCGGTGCTCTACCAGCACTTCCCCGGCAAGCTCGAGCTCTACATGGCGCTGCTGGAGTCCCACGTGGACGAGCTGGTGAACCGCGTGCGCGGCGCGCTGGCGTCCACGACGGACAACAAGCAGCGGGTGAAGGCCGCGGTCGCCGCGTTCTACGACTTCGTGGACGGCGAGGGCCAGGCGTTCCGGATGGTGTTCGAGTCGGACCTGCGCAGCGAGCCCGCGGTGGCGCGCGCGGTCGAGCGGGCGACGACGGACAGCGTCGAGGCCATCACCGACACCATCACCGCCGACGCGGGCCTCGACGAGCACCGGGCCCGGCTGCTCGCGGTCGGCTTGGTCGGCTTGTCGCAGGTCACGGCACGTGCGTGGCTCGCGGACGACCGCCAGCTCGCCAAGGAGGACGCGGTCGCCCTGATCTCGAACCTCGCCTGGCGGGGCATCGGCGGCGGCTTCCCCCTGCAGCACTGAATTGCCGCTGCTCCGCAGACGGCGGGCGGGGCCGCCTGGGAGGCGGCCCCGCGTGGTGGTCCGGTGCAGCGCAGCTCCTTCAGCGCAGGTTCAGCGCAACAGGGCGCGGACGTGGCCGGTGATTTCGGCGGTTCGCTCGAACGGCAGCATGTGGCCGGCGCCCAGGTAGATCACCAGCTCGGCGTGCGGCAGTTCCTCGGCGAGCACCCTGGCGTGCGACAACGGCGTGAGCCGGTCCTCCGTCCCCACCAGCACCACCGCCGGGACGTCGGCGAACGCGGCCAGCGCCGCGCGCCGGTCGTGCCCGTTCAGCGAGTCGCGGAACCCGACCATGCTCACCGGGTGGCACCGGCCGACCATGTCCGCCGTCGACGCGACGTGCCGCCACGACGGCCGCTTGCCGAACAGCAGCCACCGCAGCCCCGGCCGGGCGATCTCCGTGCGGCGCAGCAGCTCGGCCCGGCGCAACCGGGCGATCCGCCGGTTGACGGCCTTCTCCCCTGCCGCGACGGCCCGGCCCACCGCGTCGGGCAGGCCGAGCGTCGACCCGGCAAGTTCACCCGAAGAGGTGGCGACCAGGACGACGCCTGCGACGCGTCCGAGCAGCGAGGGGTGCTGCTCGGCCAACGCCATGATCGTCATGCCGCCCATCGAGTGCCCGACCAGCACGATCCGGCCGGTCGGCACGCGTGCCGCGATCAGCTCGGCCAGGTCGTCCGCGCACCGCGCCACGGTGGCCGACCCGTTCGCCGCGGGCCCCGACCCGCCGTGACCCCGGTGGTCGTACCGCAGCACCCGGCCCGGCAGCCCTTCGGCCACCAGGTCCCACGACGTGTGGTCCAACGTCCAGCCGTGCAGCAGCACGGTCGTCAGCTCCGCGTCCCGCGGCCCGGTGTCCACGACGTGCAGCGCCGTGCCGTCCGACGTCACGAACCGGTGGTCCACCGCCCACGGCGGTGCCGCCCGGCCGCTCACCCGAGCAGGAACGACCGGCGCCATGCCCGCATCCCCGGCTTGCCGATCAGGTCGACCTCGTCCAGGAACTTCATGATCCGCTCACCCGACCAGCGGATCGTCTCCTGCCAGTTCGGGTTCGTCACCGCGGCCTTGTAGGCCTCGTCCTTGTCCAGCCCGACGGCCGCGTAGACCTCCGGGTTGACGATCGACCGGGTGATGAACATCGACGTCGTCGCGATGAGCCACCGCTGGTACGCCATCTCCTTCTTGGTCAGCTTCGCCATGCCCCGGACGACCTCTTCCCGGGCGAACCGCACGTGCCGTGCCTCTTCGAGCACGTGGATGCGGTTGACCATGCGCACCAGCGGCTGCACGGTCTCGTCGACCATCGCCTCGCGCTGCAACCGGTCCAGGACCTCTTCCGCGACCAGGATCGACCCGTACAGGGCGGGCCCGTAGCCGATCACCGGCAGCAGTTTGCCCAGGTGGTAGACGCGCCGGCTCGGACCGTACGGCGGGCAGCCGATCCGTTCGACCATCCGCGCGAACATGGTGGAGTGCCGGCACTCGTCGGCGATCTCGGTCAGCGCGTACTGCGCGTGCTTGGTCGTCGGGTCCGAGCGGTAGACCTCCTTGAGCAGCATCTGCATCAGGAGGATCTCGAACCACAGGCCGACGCTGGCGATGCTGGCGACCTCGTGCCGCGACAGGTCGATCCGCTGCTCCGGGCTCATCCGGTCCCACAGCTCGGTGCCGTAGAGCGAGCACCGGTGCTCGGGGGTGTACCGCAGGCCGTCGACCAGGGGCGCGGACCAGTCGATGTCCACTTCCGGGTCGTAGAACTTGTCGGCCGAGGAGTTGAGCAGACGCTCGGCGGTCTTCTCGCGATCCGCGACCTTCAAGGTCCGGGTCATCGGGTCCCTCCCCGTTCGAGTATGTGTAACTTGAGGTAACGGTTACTTCTGGTAGCGTGCGTGACATGGCTCGAACTGTCAAGGGCGGGACGGACGCGCGCCGCGAGCGGTGGAAGGGGCACCGCGAGGCGCGGCGCGCCGAATTCGTGGAGGCGACCGTCCGCGCCATCGCCGAGCACGGCCCGGACGTGGGCATGGACGAGATCGCCGCCGAGGCGGGCGTCAGCAAGCCGGTGCTGTACCGGCACTTCGCGGACAAGTCCGACCTGTACCTCGCGGTCGGCCAGCGCGGCACCGAGATGCTGATGGACCGGCTCGGCCCCGCGATCGGCCAGGACGGCCCGCTCCGCGTCCGGATCAAGGGCATCGTGGACGCGTACCTGTCGGTGATCGAGGAGCACCCGAACCTGTACCGGTTCGTGGTGCGCAAGTCGTTCACCGACCGGCCGGTCGAGCAGGACGTGGTCGACCAGGACAAGCAGCTGATCGCGGCGGCCCTGGCCCGGCTGCTCGGCGACTACCTGCGCGGGTTCGGGATGGACTCCGGCGGCGCCGAGCCGTGGGCGCACGCGCTGGTCGGCATGGTGCAGAACGCGGGCGACTGGTGGCTGGACCGGCAGTCGATGACGCGGGCCAGCCTGAGCGGCTACCTGACCACGATCATCTGGCACGCCATCGACGGCCTGCTCCGCTCCGCGGGCGTGGAACTCGACCCGGACGCGCCGCTGACCATGGACTTCCCGGGAGCGGATCCCTTCGACGAGCCCCACCTGCGGCTCGTCGCCCCCGATGCAGACGCCGAGGAGGCCTGATGTCCGAGGAGCACCACGAGGACGGGTACACGGGCACCGCCGTGCTGGTGTTCGACGAGCGGGAGGTGCCGGTGGACGTCGAGCTGCGCGGCTACTTCCAGCCCATCGACGGCCGTTACCACTGGTACGGCCGGGTCGGCGCCAACGAGCAGGTCACCGAGCTGGTGGAGGGCGGTGCGCGGACCGCGCTGCTGCGCACGCCCGACGGCACGGCGACCGGCTCGCTGACCGACCCCGACCCCTGGTCGCGCTACCGGGTGGCGGGGATCTCGACCCCGCCGTTCACGGTCGGCTGACCTCGGCGGGAAATGCGGAAGGGGCACCCGATCGGGTGCCCCTTCTCGTGTTCCGGAGCCGCTCGCCCGGTCGCCCGGGACCGCCGGACTCAGCCGCCGGAGACGAAGCCGACCCGACGGGCGTCGCTCGGACCGATCTCCACGTACGCGATGCGCGCGGCGGGCACCACGTAGCGGGCACCCTTCTGGTCGACCAGCACGAGCTGGCCCGTCCCCGCCTTCAGCGCGTCCGCGACCTGCGACTCGACCTCTTCGGGGGTGAGCCCGCTGGACACCACGAGCTCCCGGGGGCTGTCCGCGATCCCGACCCTGACCTCCACGCTGACCTCCGTGCGGCGTTGGATGCTTTCGAACCAACCCTAGCCGAGCCCGAGCACCGTCATGCGCCTCGTGTGGCTCTGCTGCAGCCGGCGGAACAGCGCCGCGATGCCCGCCAGGTCGCCCGAGCCGCGCACGATCAGCTCGGCCAGCCCGTCCCGCTCCGCGACCACGTACTGGGCCTGCGTCAACGCTTCGCCGAGCAGCCGGCGACCCCACAACGTGAGCCGGTCGCGCAACGTCGGGTCGGCGTCGCAGGCGGCCCGGACTTCGCGCTCGGCGAACGCGGAGTGCCCCGTGTCGGCCAGCACCGCGAGCACCAGCTGCTTGGTCGGCTCGTCCAGCCACTCCGCGACCTCGCGGTAGAAGTCGGCCGCCAGCGCGTCCCCGACGTACGCCTTGACCAGCGATTCCGACCACGACCGCGGCGCGGTGGAGGCGTGGAACGCGTCGAACCCCGAGGCGAACGGCCGCATGGCCTCCTCCAGCGAGTGACCGCGGTCGGCCAGGTACTGCTCCAGCAGCGCGTAGTGCCCGATCTCGGCCGCCGCCATCTGCGCCAACGCGGCCCGCCCGGCCAGCGTGGGAGCGCTGCGCGCGTCCTCCGCCATCCGGTCGAACGCCGACAGCTCGCCGTACGCGAGCGCGCCCAGCAGGTCGACGATGCCCTCGGCCAACGGGCCTTCCCCACCCACCGCAACCGCCTGACCCGCCGCTCGATCCACTCCTGGGTCGCTCATGCCCACGAGCCTAGTCGCGTGTCGTGCGCAACACCCCAGGCACGCGGAACCGCACTCGACCTCGCGTTCCAGCACGATCGGACCAAGCGGCGGGTAGACTCGGTAGTCGACGCCCGGCGCGGCGCGGCCCAGTGGGGGCTCGCCGCGGTGCCGAAGGCTGAACTGCGGCGGCACCGTGCCGCCAGGAGAGGGTGCGCGCATACCTCGCTGGCCCTCCCGCGACACCCGCCCGGCCCCTTGCGACGGCCGAGTGGCGGTGGACGCGGTCGAGCGGCCCGTACAGGCCGTGCGCGCTGGTACGAGAGAGGCGATCACCCTGACCGCGACGAACGAAGAGACCCATATCGACCCGGTGGCCTTGGAGCACAGCGAGGCGGGTGTGCCCGCCGAGGACACCTCGCACCCGCTAGTGGCCGACGCCCCGGTCAAGAACGAATCCCCCACGTTCGCCGAGCTGGGGGTGCGCGAGGAGATCGTGCGCTCCCTGGCCGAAGCGGGCATCCACCGCACGTTCGCCATCCAGGAGCTGACCCTCCCGCTGGCGCTGGCCGGCGACGACGTCATCGGCCAGGCGCGCACCGGCACGGGCAAGACCCTGGGCTTCGGCGTCCCGCTGCTCCAGCGGATCGTCACCCCCGGTGACGGCACGCCGCAGGCGCTCGTCGTCGTCCCGACGCGCGAGCTGTGCCTCCAGGTCACCCACGACCTGACCGACGCGGCGAAGCACCTCAACGTGCGCGTGCTGGCCATCTACGGCGGCCGGCCGTACGAGCCGCAGATCGCGGCGCTGCGCAAGGGCGTCGACGTGGTCGTCGGCACGCCGGGCCGGCTGCTCGACCTTGCCGAGCAGCGCCACCTGGTGCTCGGCAAGGTGCGCAACCTGGTGCTGGACGAGGCCGACGAGATGCTGGACCTCGGCTTCCTGCCGGACATCGAGCGGATCCTGCGCATGGTGCCCGACGAGCGGCAGACCATGCTGTTCTCGGCGACCATGCCGGGGCCGATCATCACGCTGGCGCGGACGTTCCTCAACCAGCCCACGCACGTGCGGGCCGAGGAGAACGACGCGGGCGCGATCCACGAGCGCACCGAGCAGTTCGTCTACCGGGCGCACGCGCTCGACAAGCTGGAGCTGCTGGCACGCGCGCTGCAGTCCCGCGAGCGCGGCCTGTCGATG
Source organism: Saccharothrix sp. NRRL B-16314 (assembly GCF_000716595.1). GTDB lineage: Bacteria > Actinomycetota > Actinomycetes > Mycobacteriales > Pseudonocardiaceae > Actinosynnema. Next base: position 119,304 of record NZ_JNXC01000013.1, on the reverse strand, counting down.
GTCTTCACCCGCACCAAGCGCACCGCGCAGAAGGTGGCGGACGACCTGGTCGAGCGCGGTTTCGCGGCGGCGGCGGTGCACGGCGACCTCGGGCAGGGCGCGCGTGAGCAGGCGTTGCGGGCGTTCCGCTCGGGCAAGATCGACGTGCTGGTGGCCACCGACGTGGCGGCCCGCGGCATCGACGTCGAGGGCGTCACGCACGTGATCAACTACCAGTGCCCCGAGGACGAGAAGACCTACGTGCACCGCATCGGCCGCACGGGTCGCGCCGGGCGCACGGGTGTCGCGGTCACGCTGGTGGACTGGGACGAGACGCCGCGCTGGAAGCTGATCAGCGACACGCTCGCCCTGGGCAAGCCTGAGCCGGTGGAGACGTACTCGACGTCGGACCACCTGTTCGCGGACCTGGACATCCCGTCCGGTTCGACCGGTCGGCTGCCGATGGGCCAGCGCACGCGCGCGGGCCTCGACGCCGAACCGGAGGAGAACCTCAAGGGCGACCGGAAGACCCGCAAGCGCAAGCGCACCGGTCGGGCCGGCGGCGACGCGGCCCCCGAGGCGGACACCGGTGCGGGCAGTGGCAGCGGTAGCGGCACCACGGGCTCGGGTTCGGGCGACGAAGGCGGCACCCGTCCGCGCCGTCGCCGCCGCAGCCGTGGCGGCGTGACGCCGGGCAACGACGGTCAGCCGTCCGAGGCGTCGGCCGACGTGACCGCCGGCGCGCCGGCCCCCACCGAGTCGGCGTCCACCGAGCCGTCGGCGGCCGAGGGCGACCGTCCGCGCCGACGTCGGCGCAGGCGCCCGACGGGCACCGGCGAGTCGGGCGAAGCCGCTCCGGCCGAGTAGGGCACGACCGCCGGGTGCGGGCGAGCACGGAACACCCGTGCGGAACGATCGTGGTGGGCAGCGCGGGTCCGAGCGCTGCCCTGCCCGATGCCCGGCTTCCCCCTGCCACGGGTAGGACGAGGTGCCGCCGCCTCACACCGACCTCTTCCCCGTGGTGGCAGCATGTCGCCAGACGAACGCGATAGATCACCGACCATCGGGAGCCGGGCAGTGGGCCAGCCGGAGCAGGCGGAGTCGAACGGGCAGGTCGTGCTGGACGAGGACGTCCTGGCGGAGCCCGCGGACCCGCAGGACGACCACACCCCGGAACCGCTGCCGGCCCGGTCGTGGCGCACCAGGGGCGACTTCATCGGCCTGGCCGTGGTCGTGGTCGGCGTGCTGGTGGCGAGCCTCGTCCTGTGGTTCACCGGCGACGCCCGCAACACCGTCAGCCAGACCGGCCCGACCGAGGTCACCCCGCTGGTACCGGTCACCGCGATGCCGCCCTCGCTGTCCGAGAGCTGGCGCGCGCCCAGCGGCGCGACGCCCGCCCCGGTCCACCTTGACTCGGTCGTGGTCACCGGTGACGGCGGAGAGGTCGTCGGCCGCGACGCGCTGAGCGGCGAGGTCCGCTGGCGCTACGCCCGCGACTGGCCCCTGTGCACCGTCACCACGGCCTGGGGCCGGGTGTTCGCGGTGCACAGCAAGGGGACCAACTGCTCCGAGGTCACCACCCTCGAAGTCGGCTCCGGCAAGCGCGGCCCGCAGCGCAACGGCGATGCCGAACCCGGCACCCGCCTGCTGGACGAGGGTTCGCACGTGCTCACCACCGGCGGCGACTTCGTCGAGGTCTACCGCCGCGACGACCTGGTCCGCTCGCTGGAGTACGGCACGCTGCGCGCCATCGTGAACCCCAACAAGCAGCCGCGCACCGGCTGCACGTACGGCTCGTTCGCGGTCACCGGCGGCAAGATCGCGCTGATCGAGCGCTGCCCCGCGCTGGACCCGTCCGACCGCATCACCGTGCTCAAGCCGAACCCCGAGAAGTCCGACGAACCGCAGGTCATCAGCACGACGGTCACCGGCGAGAAGAACAGCCGGGTGATCGCGGTGACGGCGACCCGCGTCGCGGTGGCCGTGCCGGGCCGGATCGTGGTGTTCGACGCCGACACCGCCGCCCTGGTGGCGTCGTACCCGGTGGACGTCAGCGCCGACGAGCTCGCGGGCGACCCGCCGGGCCGGGTCGCGTCGACCTTCACCAGCACCGCGAACATCTACTGGTTCACCGGGTCGAGGACGATCGCGCTGTCGCCGGTCGACCTGAACCCGCTGTGGACCGTGGAAGGCACCCTCGGTCCGGGCACCACGCTCGCCGGCCACCTGCTGCTGCCGGTCGCGACCGGGCTGAAGGTGCTCGACCAGGTCACCGGCCAGGAAGCCGGCGCGATCCCGGTCGACCGCGACGGCTACACCGGGCCGATCGAGATGGCCACCGAGGGTCCGATCGTGCTGGAGCAGCGCGGCGACACGCTCGTCGCACTCCGATAGCCCGAAAGACGGGCGGCGTGTCGGCGCGGAAGTGGTGAACACCGCGCGGGCACTGCGGAAAGGCGTCAGCGCCCGCGCGGCCGGTGGGGCAGACTGCGAGACGTGCACTCGCAGTTCAGCCCGCACCGCGCGGAACGCGTGGACCTGCCCGGCCGGCACGGCCCGATCGCGGCCCTCCGCGCGCCCGCCGCCGGGCATGACCTCGGCGCCACCGCGCTGCTCGTGCCCGGCTACACCGGGTCCAAAGAGGACTTCGCGCCGCTGCTCGACCCGATCGCCGACGCCGGTCTCGAGGTCGTCGCCGTCGACCTGCCCGGCCAGTACGAATCGGTCGGCCCCGTGGCGGAACCCGACTACCGGCCCGCCGCCCTCGGCACGGTGATCGCCGACCTGGTCGCGAAGCTGACCACCGAGGGCAGACGCGTGCTCCTGCTCGGCCACTCGTTCGGTGGACTCGTCGCCCGCGGCGCGGTGCTGGCGGGCGCCCCCGTGTCGGGGTTGACGCTCCTCGCGTCCGGGCCGTCCGAACTGCCGCCCGGTGAACGCCGCACCGCCCTCGACTACGGCGAGAACGTGCTCCGCGAGCAGGGCGTCGAGGCGTCGCAGCAGGTGCACGAGGCCCGCCAGGCGCTGAACCCGCGCTGGCAGCTCATCCCGCAGGAGCTCAAGGACTTCTACCGCGAGCGGTTCGTCCGCTCGTCCCCCGTCGGCCTGCTCGGCATGGGCGAGGCGCTGCGCTCGGAACCGGACCTGGTCGCCAAGCTGGCCCGCGTCGCACGCACGTCCTGCATCCCGTGCCTGGTGGTGTGCGGCGAGTTCGACGACGCCTGGTCCGCGGCGAGCCAGCGGGACATGGCCGAGCGCCTGGACGCCGACTTCGCCGTGCTGCCCGGCGTCATGCACTCACCGAACACCGAGGCGCCGGACGCCCTGCTGGCCACCCTGCTGCCGACCTGGCGCGCCTGGCTGGACTAGGGACGCGGGGTCACGCCCACCAGAACACCCACAGCGTCACCGCGACCAGCAGCACGACCACCAGGCCGCACACCGTCACCGGCCAGCCCTTCCGCCGGTCGGCGACCACCTGGGCCACCACCGCCGCGACGGCCGCCACCACGTGCCCGACCACCACGCCGAACCCGGGGCCCGGCAGGTCGTGGGCGCCGGCGTAGACCTGCACGCCGATCATCGCCAACGCCAACAGCACCAAGCCGACGGCCAAGGCGCCGCTGACGCCTCGCCACAGCCTCGCCAGGCGCGGTTCGGGTCTGCTGTCCACGATCGTCACCCGGCCAACTCTACGGCGCGAGCAACGCCCACGGGTCGATCGCCGGCGATGCCCGCTGACCCTCCGGGCAGGAACGGCGGAAGTCGCACCACGTGCACTGGTTGCCGGTGCGCGGCGGGAAGAGGATCTCCGGGTCACCGCCGGCGGCGAGGGTGTCGGTGGCCAGCGCCAACTCGTCCGCCGCCTCCTCGGCCCGCGTCACGTGCCGCGCCAGGCTCTCCTCGGTGTGCTCCCACACCGCCACCGAGCCCGACGGCAGGTGGTGCAGCTCCACCCGGTGGCACGGCTTGCGCAACGTCCGCCGCGCGGCCAGCGCGTACAGGGCCAACGCCTGCGAGCCCCGCGCGTCGTCCACCGTCAGCGCGTGCCGCCCGGTCTTGTAGTCGACGATCACCAGCTCGCCGTCGCGCAGGTCGATCCGGTCGACTCGGCCCTCCGCGACGATCTTCGACGTCGGCGTGGACACCCACCGCTCGATGCCGACCGGTTCGATGGACGTGTCGATGCCGGTGACGTAGTCGCGCACCCACCCGACCGCGCGGTCCCGGTAGACGCCCGCCTGCTCGGCGTCCCGGAAGCCCTCGTTCTTCCACTGCCGGTGCAGCAACGCGACCGCCTGCTCCGGGGTGCGCCGCTGGACGGGCAGGTCGAACAGCGCCTTCAACGCGTTGTGCACCACCGCGCCGAGGGTGTTGTGCGCCCACGCCCCACCACGCGGCGGCGACGGCCGGTCGAGGTAGGCCATGCGAAACCGACGCGGGCAGTCGGCCCACGTCGCGAGCTTCGCCGGTGTCACCCGCACGAGCTTCTTCGGCATCGCGCCGAAGTCGAACCCCAGCTGTTCCTGCACGAGGGCAACGCTACTCAAGGGGTCCGACGGTGTTGGATTGCGGCGTTGGATGGCGCCGCCTTCGGCGTCGCGGGCTCGGTCGCCTGGAAGTCGACCGCTCGCGACTGGTTTCCGGCGATCGAAGGGCGTGATCGCCGGAAACCAGTCGCGAACGATCGACGCGACCTCGCGTCGGTGGTTGGCGGAGGCCGCACGCCCCGGGCGGCGTGGCCGGGCGTCGGCGGGGACCTCGCTCGCCGGATGGCGGTGCCGCGCACCGGCAGAGACCAGGCTCGCCAGGCAGCGTGGCCGCGCACCGGCAGAGACCTCGCTTCCCAGGCGGGCTGGCAGCGTGTCGGTGCAGGCCGCGCTCACCCGACGGTGTGGCCGCGCACCGGCAGAGGGCCGCACATCCCGGGCGGCGTTGCCGCGCACCGGCAGAGGCCAGGCTCGCCGGGCGGGGTGGCAGCGCACCGGTGGAAACCGCGCTTCCTGGGCGGGGTGGCGGCGCGCCGGTGAAGGCCGCTCCCCGAACCGCGTGGGTGTGCGTTGGTGGAGGCCGCGCCCCCGGGCGGCGGGTCGGGTCAGCCGACGATGATCTTGCAGCCGGTGGCCCGGTCGGCCAGGGCGTCCAGCACCTCCGGCGACGTGGTCTCCGCGCCGAGCCGCACCGTCTTGTTCGTGCCGTGGTAGTCGCTGGACCCGGTGGTCAGCAGCCCCAACTCCCCCGCCAGCCCGCGCAGCCGCACCCTGGTCGGCAGGTCGTGGTCCGGGTGGTCCACCTCGACACCGGCCAGCCCGAGCCCCGCGAGGTCGGCCACCACCTCGTCGGTGACGATCGGCCCCCGGGACAGCGCGAACGGGTGCGCGAGCACCGTCACCCCACCCGCCTCGGTGATCATCTCGATGGCCCGCGCCACGGGCGTGTCGGTCCGCGGCACGTAGTACCGGCCGCCGGTCAGGTACCGGGCGAACGCCTCGTCCACGGTCGCCACCACGCCGGCCCTGATCAACGCCATGGCGAGGTGCGGACGGCCGGCGGGCGCGTCGGTCGGCATGGCCGCCATCAGCTCGTCCGGGTCGATCGGGAAGCCGTCCTCGACCATCCGCTCCGCCATCCGGCGCAGTCGGTGCCGTCGTTCGAGGCGCAGCCGCAACTGCTCCTCCACCAACGCGGGCGAGGTCGGGTCGTACAGGTAGGCGAGCAGGTGGACGGTGATGACCCTGCCCCGGCCGTCGTCGGACGCACACGACAGCTCCGCGCCGCGTACCAGCTTCAAGCCGGGTGGCAGCGCGTCGGCCGCCTCCGCCCAGCCGGCAGCGGTGTCGTGGTCGGTGAGCGCGACCGCGCCCAAGCCGGCGGCGGCAGCAGCCGCCACCAACTCCGCGGGCGTGTCGGTGCCGTCGGACTCGGTCGAGTGGGTGTGCAGGTCGATGCGCACCGCGCCAGTCTCTACTACGGCATTCCGCCGGCGCCGGCGCCCGCCGCCTGGCTCACGGCACCATCTTCTTGCCGCGCGCCGCCCGTTGCGCCTTGATCATCGAGAACCGCTCCGCCTGGGCCTTCTTGTCACCGAAGGTCAACTCCGAGATGGCGTCGTAGACCTCCTCGGGGTTCGGCAGGTACTCGATCCGGTTCAACGCCTGGATCTGACCGGCCGACTCGACGACCAGGGTGCCGAAGCCGAACATGCGCCCGAGCACCGAGCGCTCGTAGGTCAGGTCGGTGACCTTGCTGATCGGCATCATGGCGACCTTGGTCTCGAACACCCCCGAGGAGATCATGAACCTCTTGTCGGTGACGACGATCCGCTCCACCCACCACTCCATGACGAAGTAGGCCAGCCTGAGCAGCACGAACAGCGAGGCGTACCAGAGGATGTTCTGGATGATCATGATCCCCGCGCTGTCCGGCAGCAGGTAGGAGATCATCATCGCGCCGGCCAGCAGAGCGCCTGCTTCGAGGAGATCCCAGAGCAGGCTGCTCCAGTGCCTGCGTACCCGGATGACCCGACGCTCCGTGGGGAGCAGGTACTCGTCGGGGTCACGTGGTGCGAACATGCCTGCGACCTCTCGCCGTGGGGGAGGAGTCGGGCGACTCAGAACAATTGTTTCACGAAGGTGATGAGCGCCTCAGCGGCCGTCTGGAGGGTGCCCAGGATGTTGTGCACGAGTTGGGCAGCCTGCTGAGGTTCCGCGATGAGGAAGAACAGGACCAAGCCGACCCCGGCGAAAGTGAGAATCTTCTTCAGATTCACGGTGATCAACTCCCGTTCGCTACCGCACCCGTTTGGCGCCAGTGAAAACCGTTGTACCGCACTCCGCGACACGTCGGGAGATTTGTACCGCACTTGGGTCAGCGTGCTGCACCGCCAACCCGGTGTGACTACGCTCGGTGATCGTGACGACCGAAAGAGGGCTTCGGATCCGCTGCGTTGGCGCGATCGTGCATGACACGAACGGGCGACTGCTGCTCGTGCGTCGCAGCAATCCCCCAGGTGAGGGACTGTGGTCGTTGCCGGGCGGCCGAGTCGAGAGCGGCGAATCCGACGAGACCGCAATTATGCGGGAACTTCTGGAGGAAACAGGACTCTCCGTGACAGTCGGGGCGTTGATCGGCAGCGTCACCCGTCCGGCGCCGCACGGGCTCTACGAGATCCACGACTACGCCTGCCAGGTGCGATCCGGCGTCCTCCGAGCGGGCGACGACGCATCGGACGCCCGCTGGGCCGACGCTGCGATCTTGGCCACACTCCCACTGGTCGAGATGCTCCACGACACCCTCAGGGCGTGGGGTCAGCTGCCCAGGGTTTGATCAACTTCGCCCGATCGGGTGACACGATCACGGCAGCCAGGTCAGCCGCTGGCCGTGCAGCGCGGTCTTGGCCAACGCCCGCGCCGACCGGACCTCGCCGTCCTCGACCCGGACCAGGCCCACCACGCCGAACGCCTGCTCGTCCGGGCCGGGCCGCAGGTCTTCCCGCCCCGGCAGGACGTGCACCAGCCCCGCCGCGTACCCCTCGTGGCTCAACCACCACACCGGGCGGTCCAGCGCGCTCAGCGCCCGGACGAACTCCTCCCCCGGCACGTACGGCAGGACGTTGCTGGTCAGCACCACCAGCGGCAGGTCGGCGGGCACGCGGTCGGCGGCCTTCCCGAGGTCCGCCACCGCATCACCGACGACGAACTCCGGCGGCGACTTCCGCTGCACGGTCGCGGCCACGCCGAACAGCCGCAGCCGCTCCGGCTGGTCCGCCCACACGCACGCTTCGAGCCACGCGTACGTGTCCTCGTCGGTCAGGTCGGCGGGCGCCCGGTCCAACCCCACCTTGGCCGCGACCTTCACCGTCTTGGGGATCTTCGGCAGTTCCGCGCCGGGCGCCGCCTCCAGCGCGCAGTGCAGCCCGAGCGCCGCCTTCGCCGGTCCGGCGACCAGCTGCCCGGCCTGCTCGGTCTGGTAGCGGTAGCCGTACTGGTCCAGCCCCAGCAGCAGACCGGCCGAGCAGCCGACCTCCAGCAGCCCGACCGGTCCCTTGACCTGCGCCAGCGCCGGGTAGAGCAGCGCGGCCCGGCGCACCTCGTTGGTCTGGGTGCTGCGACTGGAGATCAGCGCCCGCATCCGGTCCGCCCGGTCCAGCACGAAGGTGCGGAACAGCGGCCACGTGTTCTCGTCCGCGCCGTAAGTGCCGCCGAGGGACGGGTAGTAGTTCGACAGCGCGTGGTACGGCTCGGCCTGCACCAGCCGGTGCGCCGCCGCCAGGAGCAGGGTCGCGTGCGCGAACCGCTCCGGGGCGGCGGTCAGCAGACCGGCGACCTCCGGATCGTCGGCGGCGTGCGAAGCCAGGTGCTCGTAGAGCGGGGAAACGCCGTGCGCCTCCCGCTGGGCGAACCCGGCCAGTCGTTGCCGCACCAGATCCAGCGAGGTCACGTCACTCCTTGGGTTCGGGCCTGCCCGGCTGCTCGCCGCCGCGTGCGTCGCCGTAGGAGCGCTTGGGCACCATGACCTTCCGGCGGAACACGCAGACGACCGTTCCATCCTGTTTGTACCCGCGGGTCTCGACGTAGACCACGCCGCGGTCGTCCTTGGACTTCGACGGCGTCTTGTCCAGCACCTCGGTCTCACCGTAGATGGTGTCACCGTGGAAGGTCGGCTTGACGTGCTTGAGCGACTCGACCTCCAGGTTCGCGATCGCCTTGCCCGACACGTCCGGCACGGACATGCCCAGCAGCAGCGAGTACACGTAGTTGCCCACGACCACGTTCTTGCCGAAGTCGGTCGTCTCCGCCGCGTAGTGCGCGTCCATGTGCAGCGGGTGGTGGTTCATGGTCAGCAGGCAGAACAGGTGGTCGTCGTACTCGGTGACCGTCTTCCCGGGCCAGTGCTTGTAGACCGCGCCGACCTCGAACTCCTCGTAGTAACGCCCGAACTGCACGCACGCCTCCGTTGGCTGGCTGTTCCCCGTGTGATCGAAGACCCCTTCGACCGGGACGACAGTGTGAGCACCGGGGGAGTACCCTCGGCAACTGGTCTGTGAGCGACTACACCGCCGCGGACGGCTGACCCGAGGAGGTGAGGGCTACCGATGAGTAACGACCCCCATCCTGCGAGTACCTCGCGCGTCCTCATCGGGGAGCCGGCTTTCCACAGCTAGGCCCAGCGGTACCGGTCGGGGACGTGCCGTCGTCGTTCGTCGAGTCGACGCTCCCCACCTGGAGGACCCCTGTGCGCAACCTGCCTTCCCTCGGCGGCCTGAGAGGCCGTGCCCCGGAACGCCCCGCACCGCCCATCCCCATGCCGCTTTCGGCGTACGTGGTCGACTGCGGCGTCTACATCGACGGCGCACGCCTGCCGGGCCGCTGGACGCACACCGACGCGGTCGAGGAAGTGCGCAAGCGCGGCGAGGGGTTCGTCTGGATCGGGCTGCACGAGCCCGACGAGGAGCAGATCCAGGGCGTCGCGGACACGTTCGGGTTGCACGAGCTGGCCGTCGAGGACGCCGTGCACGCCCACCAGCGGCCCAAGCTGGAGCGTTACGACAACACGCTCTTCATGGTGCTCAAGACCGTGCGGTACATCCAGAACGCGTCACCGGACACGGCCAACGAGATCGTCGAGAGCGGCGAGATCATGGTGTTCCTCGGTCGGGACTTCGTGGTGACGGTGCGGCACGGCAACCACTCGGGCCTCGCGGCGGTGCGGCGCGAGCTGGAGGAGGAGACCGAGCGGCTGCGCAGCGGTCCGGCCGCGGTCCTGTACTCGATCGCCGACCACGTGGTCGACAACTACCTCGACGTCACCGACAACATCGAGGACGACATCGACCAGATGGAGGCGCTGGTCTTCCAGCCGCGCAGCCGGGTCAGCGCCGACCAGATCTACCTGATGAAGCGCGAGGTGCTGGAGCTGCGCCGGGCGGTGATGCCGCTGGCCGTGCCGCTGCGCCGGCTCGCGGAGGGCTACACGCCGCTGATCCCGGAGCAGGTGCGCTCGTACTTCCGCGACGTCGACGACCACCTCACCGAGGTGTCCGAGCGCGTGATCAACTTCGACGAGCTGCTGACCACGCTGGTCAACGCGGTGCTGGCGAAGATCACGCTGCAGCAGAACTCGGACATGCGCAAGCTCGCCGCGTGGGTGGCCATCATCTCCGTGCCGACCATGGTGGTCGGCGTGTACGGCATGAACTTCGACCACATGCCCGAGCTGCGCTGGCGCTACGGCTACCCCCTGGTGATCTCGATGATCATCGCCGTCTGCCTCACGCTGTACCGAATATTCCGTCGCAACCGCTGGCTCTGAGTCCCCCTTCCCCTTCCCGCGACGGGATGTTCCGACATGACCAGGATGTTCTCCAACCCCCGCTTCTGGGTGCTCACGTTCCTGCTCGGCTGGCTCACCACGGTGACCCTGCTGATCGCCAACGGCCACTGAGGGCTCGGAGGCGGCGCGACCCGACTCAGTTCCAGGGCTGGGTGTCCCACGAGAACGGGATGCCGTGGCCCACGCCCGTGCCCAGGCGCAGCGAGACACCCGCCGGCCACAGCTTGAGCAGGAGCTGGAACTCGTACTTGTCCGCCATGTGCGTGCGCCGCGGCTCGTAGACGAGCAGGGCGAGCGGCGCCATCCGGGTGGCGCGGGCGGCGGCGTCGGCGAGGATGGCCCGGCCCATGGCCCGGTCGGCCGGTGACGCGTACTGCCAGACCACCGAGTGCCACACGACGGTCAGCACGTCGCGCTCCGGTCGGGCCAGCTGGTCGGCCAGCCACTCCGGGCCGGTCGCCCGCTGGACCGGCACCGGGTCGAGCCGGGCCAGGTCCAGGGCGGTCTGGAGGCGGTCGAAGCGCGCCGGCTGGTCGGCCCACACGAACGACGACAGGTGCAGCCGCCCGTCCTCTGTGGACACGTCCACCGGGCTGACGTCGCAGCCGGCCCGCCGGACCAGGCGCAGGTTGTGGGCGAAGTCGACCGGTGGGCGGCCGGTCCACCTCGGGTCGAGCACGAACGGGCTGTGCCGGTCGCCGTACGTGACGCCGTCCGCCCGGTAGGCGATGCGGTGCGGCCGGAGGTTCAGGCCGCCGGACGCGCCGACCTCCAGCAGCCGGATCGCGAACGTGGCGCGGCGGTCCGCTTCGAGGGCGGCCAGGTGGGTGGCGGTCTGGAGGCCGCCGAACAGCGGTGCGCTGCGGCCCGGCTCGTTCGTCTGCACGACGGTGGACGTGACCAGGGCGTGCAGCTCGTCGGTGTGCTCGTGCAGCACCGGCAGGGCGTCCTCCCACAACGTGTCCAGGTCGGGCCTGCCGCCTGCCGTCGGGTAGTGCTTCGCGAGGGTCGGCGCCCGTCCTTCGAGGACCAGCCGGTGCAGGGCGCCCGCGAACCGGAGACCGGGCACGGTGCCGTGGCGGTCGCACTCGGCGCCCGCCATGACCCGCGCGGTGACGCCCCCGCGCGCCAGGTCTTCCGCGGCCGACACCAGCAGGGAGTGGGTGAGCGGGCTGTGGACGTGGCAGGCGCGGGACGCGTCGAGGAACAACTCGGCGAGCACACCCGTGACGGTAGCCCGATTTCCCTTGTGCGGCAGGAGGAGAAGGGTGGTTTCACCCTTCTCCGGCGAGGTGTCCCACCCGGCGGGAGCGCTTAGGCTCGGTGGATGCCGAAGGTGCTCGCGGTGTCGGACGAGGTCGTCGAGCAGCTGTGGACCGACCGGGTGCGCCGGCACGAGGTGGACCTGATCGTCGCGGCCGGTGACCTGCCGTTCGACTACCTGGAGTTCCTGGCGAGCGCGCTGGACCGGCCGTGCGTGTTCGTGCCGGGCAACCACGACGTCGACCTGACGGGATACGCCAAGGTCCGGGGCCTGTGGACCAAGGCGGGCCTCCCGGCGCGGTGGCCCGGCCCGGTGGGCGGCGTGAACGCGGACGAGCGGGTGGTGGACGTGGCCGGGCTGCGGATCGCGGGGCTCGGTGGATCGATCCGGTACAGCGGCGGGCCGAACCAGTGGACCGAGCGGCAGCAGGCACGGCGGGCGCGGCGGGTGGTGCGGGCCGCGCGGTGGCGGCGGTGGCGCGACGGGCGCGGGGTGGACGTGCTGCTCACCCACTCCCCTCCGCTGGACTGCGGTGACGAGCCCGATCCGCCGCACCGGGGCTTCGCGTGCCTGCACGACGCCGTGCGGCGACTGCGTCCGCCGTTGATGCTGCACGGGCACATCCACCCGCACGGCGCCGTGAAGGAGGACCGGATGCTCGACTCGACCCGGGTGGTGAACGTGGTGGGCTGCAAGGTGCTCGACGTCCCTCCTGGCGACCGCTCTCGCTAGCCCGTACCGGCCCGATCGGAGGAGTGCCGTGCCCCGTGACACCGGGTTCCCCAAGGCGGACGCGGAGAACGACTTCCTGCGCGCCCGCCGTCGGCAGGTGATGTCGCGGCTGGCGACGTGGCTGCGCCGGGAGCCGGACGACGTGAACATCATGCTGCCGTTCCACGAGGTGGTGGAGGCGCTGGGGATGCTCAGCGAGCGGCGGCTGGGGTTGCGGACGATCAGGCTGGACTCGATCGTCGGCAGCGTGGACCGGACCCGTGACTTCGACCGCCGGTTCCGGCCGACGTCGGCGCGCGTGCGGGAGCGGTGGCAGCGGCTGGCGCTGGCCCAGCGGCGGGGTGAGGCGGTGCCCCCGATCGAGGTGTACCGGGTCGGTGACCTGCACTTCGTCCACGACGGGCACCACCGGGTGTCGGTCGCGCACGCGTTGGGGCTGGACGTCATCGACGCGTACGTGACGGAGGTCGTCACGCGGATACCGGCGCACGGCATCCGGCACCGGGGCGACCTGATCGTGAAGGACTACCGGCGGCTGTTCCTGGAACGGGTGCCGCTGGGCGGGGAGGCGCGGGCGGCGGTCGTGCTGTCGGACCCGTGGGAGTACGCGGAGCTGGGCGAGAACGTGGAGGCGTGGGGGTTCCGGCTGATGCAGGACGAGGGCGCGTTCCTGGACCGGGCGGCGGTGGCCAAGCGGTGGTACGAGGAGGAGTACGTGCCGGTGGTGGCGATGCTGCGGCAGGCGGAGCTGGTCGGCGACCGGACGGAGACCGAGGCGTACATGTGGGTCGCGGCCGAGCGCTACCGCCTGATCCGCACGCACCGGTGGGATCAGGACGTCATCACGACGCTCCGCTCGCGCCGCTAGCGCTGGCGTTCCAGCTTGGGCAGTGGGCGGGCCTGGTCCATCACCCGGTCCGTGTAGGTGTCCAGCAGCCGTGTGGCCACCTGCTGGCCGTAGCCGAGGATGACGGCCCAGAGGAGCAGGGCGGCCTGGGAGGCCACGCCGATGAGGCCGGTCGTCACCCCGGCGCCGAGGGCGAGGATGCCGACCACCGCCAGCGCCGCACCCAGCTGCACCTTGATCAGGGCCTGGTAGCCGACCATCACGTACGGGGAGAGGCTGGGGCGTCGCCGCAGGAGCAGCACGACCGCCGACAGCACCGCGCCGAACGCCCCGAGCACCTGGACCAGCCACACGTCCGTCCCGGCCGCGCCCTTGCCCGACGGGCACACCGTCGGCAGCTTCTCCGAGCCGACGCACATCGGGATCAGACCGGGTTCGACCAGGCCGACGACGCCCAGGACGGTGTTGACCACGAACAGCACCACCGACGTCGCGATCAGCTTGTTCCGCAGGGCTCGCGAGCCGGCGTGGGCGAAGTCGGACGCGTCGAACGCGGCCCGGAGCGCGTCGACCACGAGTTCGCGTTCGATGGCCAGCGGGTACTCGCCCGGCCGCATCTCCTCCAGCGCGGCCCGTCGCGGGTCGTCGTCGGGCAGGTTCTCCGCCACGCGGGCCTTGAGGCCGGGCAGCCGCCCCAGGAACCCGTTGCCCGCCGCCACCACCGCGATCTCCGCTTCGTGCAGGGACCGCCAAGCGCGCTCGATGTGCCACCCGGACCACCACGACGCGACCGTGCGCCACCGCGACTCGGCGCGCGTGATCATGTCCTCGACCACGGCGGCCTCCTGCTCCGCCACCGCACGCCACTCCTGGCTCTCCTGGTCGAGCGGGTCCGGCGGTCCGAGGGCGGCCAGGTCGGCGCGGACGCGGTCGAGCCGCGACTGCACCACCAGCCGCCAGTCCGTGACACGAGGTGTGCGTCCACCCATGTCCAGCATCGTGACAGGCGGGTCCGACGATCCGGCGATCACCCGAAGGAGTGATCAGCTCCGTTTTGCCCTTCGAGGTCCGGGCAATCAGGTGAAACTCCGCCGGAGCAGGCGTTCCGGCTACCCTCGGGACACGTGGGTGATCACAAGCAGCGCATGCTCGCCGGGCTTCCCTACCGGGACGACGACCCCGAGCTGGTGGCCGAACGCCTCCACTGCCGCCGCCTGCTGGACCGCTTCAACGCCGCGACCGCCGACGAGGACGACGTCCGCGCGGAGGTCCTGCGGGAACTGCTGGGCGGGATCGGCGAGGGCTCCTGGGCCATGCCCCGGTTCGTCTGCGACTACGGGCACCTGATCACCATGGGGTCGAACAGCTTCCTGAACTACGACGCGATCCTGATGGACTGCGCCCCCATCACCATCGGGAACGACGTCTCCATCGGCCCGAGGGCTCAACTGCTCACCGCACTTCACCCGATCGAGGACCACGAGCGGCGCCGGCAGCGCTGGGAGACCGCCGCGCCGATCACCATCGGCGACAACGTGTGGCTGGCCGGCGGCGTCATCGTCTGCGCCGGCGTGACCATCGGCGAGAACACCGTCGTCGGCGCCGGCAGCGTGGTGACCCGGGACCTCCCCCCGCGCGTCCTGGCCGCCGGCAACCCGTGCCGCGTCATCCGGGAGCTGTAGGGGAAGTGCCGGGGCGGGCGGCACTCCCCCACCGGGGTCAGGCCGTCTGGCCGGGTTCCACCAGTTCACGCAGGCGCGGCGGCATGCGCTTCTCCAGGCCGAACGGTTCGAGGTGGGCCTGGAGGACGCCGTCGAACGCGCGCTTCACCGATGCGGTGTCCCACGTGTCGCTCTCCAGGATCGGCTGCTTGAAGTACGGGTGGCCGACCAGGTGCAGCTGCCGCCCGTTGCACCGGACGATCTGGCCCGTGATGCCGTCCGCCGCGTCGCTGAGCAGGAACAGCACCAGCGGCGCGACCTTGCCGGGGGTGCGGTCGGCGGGGATGGCCCGCAGCGAGCGCTCCGACTTCCACACCATCCGGGTGTGCGCGACCGGGCAGACCGCGTTCACCCGGATGTTCTCCCCTTCCAGGTCGAGCGCCCACGACGAGCTGAGCGACGTCACCGCGCCCTTCGTCGCCGCGTACGTGGCGAGTTTGCGCTGGCCGAGAAACGCCCCGGACGAAATGTTCACGATCGAACCGGAACCCTGCTCGCGCATCGCGCGCATCGCCGCCATTCCGGTGTACATGACGCCCAGGAGGTTGACCTCGACGACCCGTCGGATCGATTCCGGTTCGTCCTCCCAGGGCAGGGTCTCGTAGTTCAGCCCGGCGTTGTTGACCAGGCCGTCGACCCGGCCGAACTCCGACAGGCACATTCCCACGATCTTCTCGGCCTCGCTCGGATCGGCCACCGTGTGCGTGCTCGCCACCGCGCGTCCGCCGTACGTCCGGATGTGCTCGGCGACCTGTTCGGCCAGGTCAGCGTCGATGTCGTTGACCACGACCGCCGCTCCCGCCTGCGCGGCGTGCATCGCGTAGGCCTCACCGAGACCTCGCCCCGCCCCGGTGATCACGACTGCTTTGCCGTCAAGAATCCCCATCTCGCGCTCTTCTCTGTGCTCGGCGGATTCCCCTGCCCCGGCTCGTTACGGCCGGAGTCGTTCCCGCCTCCGCCCAGCGTGGGGATCGCCGACGACATCGGCGGGACAATTGCGGCGAGGTGTGCGTTTGCTGCGCTGAATGGCCTATGGAGTTCGTCCGAGCCGATGCGCTCGACTGGTCGGCAACGCCCCGAAACCCCCGTTGAAAGCACGAAGGGCCGTCCCCGACGAGTGTGAACGGCCCTTCGGCAACCCTTTCAGCCCCGATATGTGAGGTTCCGCCCGTTGCCCGGGTCGAACAGCTGCACCTTGTCCGCGTCGAACCAGATGTCGGCCGGTTCGCCCTCCACGGCGGACGACGTCGCGGAGATCCGGGCGACCAGCGACACGCCACCGCCGGGCACGTCGGCCGAGCCCGCGTCGGCGGCCAACTCGGCCAACTCGGCCGAGGTCGCCTGTTCACCGGAAAGGCTGAAGTACGCGAACTTGTCCGAGCCCATCGACTCCAACACGTCCACCTGGTTGGTGAAGGTGACCCCGTTCGAGCGAACTGTGTCGTCCACCAGGCGGGCGTCTTCGAAGTGCTCGGGCCGCAACCCCATGATCACTTCACGGGGAGCTTCGGCACCCTCCAGCAAACTCCGCACCCGGTCGGTGAGCGGGACGTCGCCGAGCGCCGACCGCAGCACGCCGTTCTCCAACGACGCGGGCACGAAGTTCATCGCGGGTGAGCCGATGAACCCGGCGACGAACAGGTTGGCCGGGTTGTCGTAGAGGAACTGCGGCGCGCCGATCTGCTGCACCGCGCCTCCCCGCATCACCACCACCCGGTCGCCCAGCGTCATCGCCTCGGTCTGGTCGTGCGTCACGTACACGGTGGTCGTCCCGAGCTGCTTCTGGAGCCGGGACACCGACGTGCGCATCTGCACGCGCAGCTTCGCGTCCAGGTTGGACAGCGGCTCGTCCATCAGGAACGCCTTGGGGCTGCGCACGATCGCCCGCCCCATCGCCACCCGCTGCCGCTGCCCACCGGACAGGTTGGACGGTTTGCGGTCCAGGTGCTGGGTCAGGTCCAGGATCTCCGCCGCGTCCCGGACCTTCTTCTCCACGGTCGTGTCGTCCACTTTGGCCAACCGCAGCGGGAAGGCCATGTTCTCCTTCACCGTCATGTGCGGGTACAGCGCGTAGGACTGGAACACCATCGCGATGTCGCGGTCCTTGGGCGCGCGCTCGTTGACCCGCTCGCCGCCGATCCGCAGCTCGCCGGCCGTGATGTCCTCCAGGCCCGCGATCATGTTCAGGGTGGTGGACTTCCCGCAGCCGGACGGGCCGACCAGGATGATGAACTCGCCGTCGGCGATCTCGATGTCCACGTCCCGCACGGCCACCGCGCCGTCGGGGTACTGCTTGGTCACGTTGTCCAGAACGATCTCGGCCATTGCTTCACCCCTTGACGGCGCCGGAGGTCAACCCGGCGACGATCCGACGCTGGAAGAACAACACGAAGAGGATGATCGGGATGGTGATCACCACCGCGGCGGCGGCGATCGACCCGGTCGGGTCCTCGAACTGCGAGCTGCCGGTGAAGAACGACAGCGCGACCGGCACCGTGCGGGACGCCTCGGTGGAGGTCAGCGAGATCGCGAACAGGAAGTCGTTCCAGCAGAAGATGAACACCAGGATGGCCGTGGTGAACACGCCCGGCGCGGCCAGCGGCGCGATGACCCGGCGGAACGCCTGACCCGGCGTCGCGCCGTCCATCTTCGCCGCCTTCTCCAGCTCCCAGGGGATCTCGCGGAAGAACGCCGACAGCGTGTAGATCGCCAGCGGCAGCGCGAACGTGATGTAGGGCAGGATCAAGCCGGGCCACGTGTCGAACAGGCCGAGCCCGCGCTCGATCTCGAACAGCGGTGAGACCAGCGAGATCTGCGGGAACATCGCGATCAGCAGCGACACCCCGATGAGCAGGCGCTTGCCGGGGAAGTCGAGCCGGGCGATCGCGTAGGCGGCCATCGTGCCGAACACGACCGCGACGGCGGTGGCGATCAGCGCGATGCCGATCGAGTTCACCAGCGCGCGGACGAACTCCGTGGTGGAGAAGATCGTCTTGTAGTTGTCGAACGTCCACTCGCGCGGGATGAAGTTGCCGTCGCCCAGGGTTTCCTTGGTCTTGAACGACAGCGACACGATCCACAGCACGGGGAACAGCGCGTACACCACGACCAGGACGTTGAGCACGGTCCAGCGCGCCTTGCGGCCCGTGGTCACGGCTCCGCCGATGCCGGCCATCAGCGCCTCCCCCCGCCGTCGCCGCCGGGAGCGGCGGTGCCGAACAGCTTCACGAACACGAACGCGATGATCGCCACCGCGATGAAGATCAGCACCGACATGGTGGAGCCGATGCCGAGGTTCAGGCCTTTGATCAGGTTGTTGTAGGTCAGCATCGACACCGACGACGTGCCCTGCGAGCCCGCGGTGAGCACGAACAGGTTGTCGAAGATGCGGAACGCGTCGAGCGTGCGGAACAGCAGCGCCACCAGGATCGCGGGCTTCATCACCGGCACCATGACCTTGGTGAACCGCTGCCACGCCGTGGCGCCGTCCATCGCGGCGGCCTTGAGCAGGTCGTCCGGCACCAGCGCCAGGCCCGCCATCAGCAGCAGCGCCATGAACGGCGTGGTCTTCCAGATCTCGGCGAGCGTCACCACCATGATCGACGGGATCTTCTCGGTCAGCACCGGGTCGCCGCCCGCGACCGTCTCGGCCAGGTAGCCGGTGCCGGGCGTCCACGCATAGCGCCACGAGAACGCGGCGACGACCGTGACGATGCCGTACGGGATCAGCGTGGACGTGCGCACGATGCCCCGGCCGACCAGCGTGCGGTGCATGATCAGGGCCAGCGCCATGCCCAGCACCAGTTCGACCGCGACGGACACCACCGTGATCAGCACCGTCACCCACATGGCGTTCCACCAGTACGGGTTGGACAGCACGGTGACGTAGTTCTCCAGGCCGACGAACTCGGTGCGGTCCGGGAACTTCAGGTCGTAGCGCTGCAGCGACAGCCAGACGGAGTAGATGATCGGCCAGCCCGCGACCGCCGCCATGATGAGGATCGCGGGCGCGCACAGCAGCAGGCCGAGTCGGCGTTCGGCCTTCTTGCCCTCGCTCAGCGCGGCTTTCGCCTTGGGCGACAGCTTCGAGTCGGCGGCGGTGGCGGTCGGGTCGGCGTCGGCGGGTTCGGCCGGTGGCCTCAGCGCGTGGCTCACGGCAGGACCCCCTTCGAGTCGAGCGCGTCCTGCAGTTCGGTGCGCAGCCGATCCGCCGTGCGTTGCGGGTCGATGTCCGCGGGCGGCGACAGGATCGTCGAGATCACCGTCGAGACGTTCTGGTACGCGGGGGTGCTCGGGCGGGCGCTCGCGCTGCGCAGCGTCTCCAGGATCGCTTCCTTCATCGGGTACGGCTCGGCCATCTCCGGGTCGTCGTAGACCGCTTCGATGGTCGGCGGCACGCCGTCCTTGATGGCGGCGAGCTTCTGGCTCTCCGCGCCGCGCAGGCACATCACCGCGTCGAACGACTGGTCCGGGTGCTCGCTGAACGCGCTGACGGCGAAGTTGATGCCGCCGACGGTGACCTTGGACTCGCTGCCGTCGATCGACGGGTAGGGCGCCCACTTGAGGTTCGGCGCGAGTTCGGGGACCTTCTGCGCGGCGGCGTAGACGTACGGCCAGTTCAACATGAAGGCCGCCTCGCCGCTCTCCATGGCCAGCCGCGCGTCGTCCTCGGCGGCGTTGGAGAACGACGGGTCGACCACGTCCGACGTGGCGAACTTCTTCAGCACCTCCAGGGCCTTGACCGCGCCGTCGTCCACCACGGCCTTGGTGCCGGTCTCGTCGAGGATCCGGCCGCCCGCGGTGTTGACCAGGGTGTTGTAGAGCACGACCAGGCCCTCGTACTGCTTGCCGGTCGCCTCGACCAGGCCAGGCTTGCCCTGTTCCTTGAGCCGCGAGGCCATCTCGATCATCTCGTCCCACGTCTTCGGCGGTGTGGGGACGAGGTCGCCGCGGTACCAGAGGAGCTGGACGTTCGTGTTGTCCGGAGCGCCGTACAGCTTGCCCTCGTAGCGGGCGGTCTCCAGCGGCGTCTCGAGGGTGCCTTCCTCGACCTCGGACTTGGCCGCGCCGGTGAACTCCCTGATCCAGCCGGCCTTGGCCAGCTCCGCGGTCCACGTGACGTCGAGCCCCAGCACGTCCATGCCGGTGTCCTCGGCG
Source organism: Saccharothrix sp. NRRL B-16314 (assembly GCF_000716595.1). Taxonomy (GTDB): domain Bacteria; phylum Actinomycetota; class Actinomycetes; order Mycobacteriales; family Pseudonocardiaceae; genus Actinosynnema. Next base: position 99,272 of record NZ_JNXC01000013.1, on the reverse strand, counting down.
GCGAGCCGGCGGACCATCTGCTCGCGCTGGCCGTCCGCCTCGCGCGGCAGCTTGTGGTAGACGATCCGGTAGCCGTCGGCGGACGCGTTGCAGTTGTCGACGATGGTCTGGAAGTTCTCCTGCGGGTACTTGTAGACGTTGATGGTGATCCCGCCGTCACCCGAACCACAGCCCGCCAGCACGGACGTCGCGATCAGCGCGGCGCCCCCTGCGGCGGCCAACCGATGACCCTTGCCCCTCATCGGTCCTGCCTCCTTCCCGACAACGGAGGAGCCAGACCGCAGCGCCCGGCACCTCGTCGTGCCCCACCGGTCGGCCGTTAGGCCATCCGGTGGAACGAACGTAGGCCCGGTGATCAGGTGCCGCAACCACCGGAGCCCGGAAGGGCCTTACCCGATGGTGTCGAAGTTCAAACGTCAGTCTTTCTTGGCGTCCGAGGGTCGCAGGGCGAGCTGGGCGAGCAGGTCACGGCCACGCTCGGCCGAGCGGGGCTGGCACAGCACGTCGTACCGGCCGGCGACGAGCTGGCTGGCGCTCTGGAAGTCCCTCTTGCCGCGCGCCGAGCCGTAGCCGACGGCGGCGAAGATGAGGCCGAAGGCGATGCCGACGACGAGGCCCGCGACGATCGGCCCGAGGCTCGCGTCGGGGCTCGTGTTGAACAGGCTGAGCAGGACGCCGACGAACAGGCCGAACCACGCGCCGGACGCCGCGCCGGTGCCGAGCACGCGGCCCCAGGTGAGCTTGCCGGTGACGCGTTCGACGAGCATGAGGTCGACGCCGACGATCGTGACCTCCTGGACGGGGAAGTCGCCGTCGGCCAGGAAGTCGACCGCGCGCTGCGCTTCCTCGTAGGTGCTGTACGAGCCGATGGGCCAGCCGGTGGGCGGGGTGGGCAGGCGGGGCGGCACCCCGGGTCGGTTCTGGCCGGAGAAGGAACTCGTCACGGTGACCACCTCTTCGCGGTGCTGATCCACCCCATCCTGCCAACAGCGGGCGACCAGCGCGAAACGGGTTCGCGGGAAACTGACGCGAACGTGATGTGGGCGCTTGTCGCAGCACCACGCCGCAACGCTACGCCGTCGCGTCACGGCAGGCGGCGACCCGGCGGTCGAGGGCCACCGGGCAGTCCGGCGACCCGGTGGTCGCGAGCCACCAGGCAGTTCGGCGACCCGGCGGTCGCGAGCCACCGGGCAGTCCGGTGGCCCGGCGGTCGCGAGCCACCGGGCAGTTCCGGCGACCCGCGACGTGCTCCGGTTTCGCGGGTGGGTCAGCCCCGGGACTGGTAGTCGCGCAGGAGACCCCGGCTGATGATGGTCTTCTGGATCTCGCTGGTGCCCTCGCCGATGAGCAGGAACGGCGCCTCGCGCATCAGGCGCTCGATCTCGTACTCCTTCGAGTACCCGTAGCCGCCGTGGATGCGGAACGCCTCCTGCGTCACCTCGGCGCAGTACTCGGACGCGATGAGCTTCGCCATGCCCGCCTCGACGTCGTTGCGCGCGCCGGAGTCCTTCAGCCGTGCCGCGTTGACCATCATCAGGTGGGCGGCCTCGACCTTGGTCGCCATCTCGGCCAGCTTGAACGCGATGGCCTGGTGCTCGACGATCGGCTTGCCGAACGTCTTGCGCTGCTGGGCGTACTCGATGGCCAGCTCGAACGACCGCAACGCGATGCCGCACGCCCGCGCCGCCACGTTCACCCGGCCGACCTCGACACCGTCCATCATGTGCCGGAAGCCGTTCCCGGTAGTGCCGCCCAGCACCTGCTCGGCGGGGATGCGGAAGCCGTCGAACACCATCTCCGTGGTGTCGACGCCCTTGTAGCCCATCTTGTCGATCTTGCCGGGGATGGTGAGGCCGGGTGCGACCTCGCCGTAGCCCTCGGGCTTCTCCACCAGCAACGCGGTCAGGTTCCGGTGCGCCTTCTCCGCGCCCTCGTCGGTCTTCACCAGGACGGCGGTGAGGTTGGACGTGCCGCCGTTGGTCAGCCACATCTTCTGGCCGTTGACGATGAAGTCGTCGCCGTCGCGCGTCGCGCGCGTCCGGATCGCGGCCACGTCGGAGCCCAACTCCGGCTCGGACATGGAGAACGAGCCGCGCACCTCGCCGGTCGCCATCCGCGGCAGGTACGTCCGCTGCTGGTCGGGCGTGCCGTGCTGCTTGAGCATGTGCGCCACGATGAAGTGGGTGTTGATCACCCCGGACACCGACATCCAGCCGCGCGCGATCTGCTCGACCACCAGGGCGTAGGTCAGCAGGGACTCGCCGAGCCCGCCGAACTCCTCGGGGATGGTGAGCCCGAACAGGCCCATCTCCTTCATGCCCTCGACGATGTCGGTCGGGTAGGTGTCGCCGTGCTCGAGCGCCTGGGCGTGCGGGATGATCTCCTTGTCCACGAAGGTGCGAACCGTCGACAGGATCTCCTCCTGGACGTCGGTCAGTCCTGCGGTCCGGGCCAGGCGCGCCATCGCGTTTCCCTTCGTAGCTCTCGGGTTACCGGCGAGTATGGACCGGTTAACGCGCGTTCGCGTCACGAAGGTGCTCATCGCCACCCGCTGAACCGAAACAGCGGGTTAGCCTGTGCGCCCGCATCGACCGCCAGGGGGACCGAGATGTCGCAGCCGTACTACCAGCAGCCCGGCTACTACCCGCCGCCGAGGCGCACCAACAGCCTGGCGATCGCCGCGCTGATCACCGCGGTCCTGTGCGCACCGGTGGGGATCGTGCTCGGCGTCGTGGCGCGCAAGCAGATCCGGCAGACCGGCGAGGACGGCTGGGGCCTGGCGACCGCCGGTCTGGTCGTCGGCGTGGTGTTCACCGTGCTCTGGGTGCTGGCGTTCGTGCTGTGGGTCGTGCTGGCGGTGTGGCTGTACCGGGAGATCGGTGATCTGCCGGTCCCGCGCTGACCTCTCCGGTCAGGAGGCGCGCAGCTCCAGCTCGCCGCCGCAGTGCCGGCACACGTCGGCGAAGACGTGGACGTCGTGCGAGCAGGCGGGGCACGGCCGGAAGCTGCGCTCGATCAGGTCGTCGCGGCGGCGCTGGAACAACCGCCTGCGCGGGGTGCGATGTCTGGACACGCCGACCACCATGCACAGGCGGCCCCCCATGATCGCCAATCCCGACCCCGACTTGTGTGAATGCTCACCGGCGAGGCCACCGTCCGTGACCTCACCGGCACAGCGTGCCACCCTCGACGCCCGCTCCACAATGGACACAAGGCACTACTCGTGACGACGGACCGGAACGGAAGCACGAGACACGAGGCTGCAATTAGCAGCGTGGCCACACATCGTGGCCTCACTCGAAGCTGACGATCATGCGTCCACGCAGCCGCATTGAAGGATCGTCAGCCTTCCAGGCTGCGTCACGTTCGCGCGACTTCAGAACATCGCCGCAGTAGCCGACGAATCCTCGTCTTACGTTGAGAATTACTCACCTTACGCGCCTTTGTTCACGTTTTACGTCTCCTGTTACAGTGCTGGAGGAAGATAGCGAACCAAGGTGGATTTATATGGCAAACGAGCGCACCGCCCCCATCGATCACCCGGACATCCTTACAGCCATGGAGGCTGCACACCGCGAGGCAGCCGCGGTCGGCGGGAGGATCTTTCCCTGCACGGTTTTCAAGCAGGGCGACAGGACCATGGTTTCGACCGCGTTTCCGAACCAGTTCATCAAGAGACAGGTCGTCGCCGACTCTGCCATCAAGGGCAACAGCCCCAGGGACAGCCTGAACCGCCCGTTAATGCCGGACCACGCGAAGTCCATTAAAGAGTACGTCATCACCAATAAGGATGACTACATTTTGCCACCGGTCACCTTGAACGTGGACAAGCACCCATCGTTGCACGTTCAGACCAGTCCAGGGGCGCCGACCCGCCTAGGCTATCTCGTGGTGCACGACGCCACTCGCTTCTTCGTCACCGACGGCCAGCACCGCATCGCCGCGCTCGCCGGCTATCCGTCGGGCCGCTCCATCGCGGCCGGAGCCCTGGATGAAGTACCGGAGCTCCAGAACGATGCGATGGCAGTGCTGATCGTCATCGAAACCGATCGCACACGCATCCAGCAGGACTTCGCCGATGCGGCGCAAACCAAGCAGATTCCGCCTAGCCTGTTGGCCGTCTACAACACGCGCGAGCCGGTCAACAAGGTCCTTGCGGCGATCACTTCCCGGTCCAAGCTGTTCGAGGGCCGTATCGACGAAAGCTCCAAGACGCTCCCGAAGCTCTCACAGCACGTTTTCCTGCTCAACCAGGTTCGCGGCTTCGTCAAGGAGCTTCTATTCGGCGACTACGCGATGAGCGAGGACAGCCTGACCCGGCAGGCAACACAGCGTATCGGCAGTTCCGAGGCTCAGGACGAGTTCGTCCAGGAGGCACTGGCGCTGCTCGAAACCTTGACCGCGAACATGCACCCGTGGTCCACCATCGTCAGCCTGCCGCAGCGCGGTGGAGTTGCAAATCAGATCCCCGATTTCCGTGCCCAGTACGTGAACATGACCGCGACCGGGTTGAACATCATCGGCCGCATGGGGTACGAGATCGGAAAAGAACCGTCCGAGGCCGTACGGCTCGCGCGCTACGTCGATCTCGCGCAGAAGATCGACTGGCGGCGGGACGCCAAGATCTGGGAAAACAACATCATTTCAACGGACAACAAGATTTCGACCCAACGGGGTCCGGTCAACGCAGCCGCCGGCGAGGTCCGGAAGGCGCTCGGCATCTAGACGCTATGCGCCGGTCGACCAAAGTGATTTCGGTCGACCGGCACCGCGCAGTGCTTCCTACGAGTACTTCATTCCCAACCTCGGGTATCCACACCGACGACCGGCCCACCGTCGGTCGCCGCAGGAAGTCAGTCCTCCGGCGGCGACCACACGTCCGTGCGGGTCATGCCGGCGGCGCGCCCCTTGGACGAGATGACCAGGGCCATCTTGCGGGACGCCTCGTCGATCATCTCGTCGCCGAGCATCACCGCGCCGCGCTTGCCACCCGCCTCGGACGTGAAGTAGTCGTACGCGTCGAGGATGTTCTCGGCGTGGTCGTAGTCCTCCTGCTTCGGGCTGAACACCTCGTTCGCCGCGTCGATCTGACCGGGGTGCAGCACCCACTTGCCGTCGAAGCCGAGGGCCGCCGACCGACCCGCCACCCGCTTGAACCCGTCCACGTCGCGGATCTGCAGGTACGGGCCGTCGATCGCCTGCTTGTCGTGCGCACGGGCCGCCATCAGGATCTGCATCAGGATGTAGTGGTACGCGTCGCCCACGTCGTAGCCCGGCGGCTGCTCGCCCACGACCAGCGACTTCATGTTGATCGACGCCATGAAGTCGGCCGGCCCGAAGATGATCGTCTCGACGCGCGGTGACGCGGTGGCGATCGCGTTGACGTTGATCAGGCCCAGGGCGTTCTCGATCTGCGCCTCGATGCCGATCCGGCCGACCTCGTAGCCCATCGTCTTCTCGATCTGGGTCAGCAGCAGGTCCAGCGCGTGCACCTGCTCCGCCGTCTGCACCTTGGGCAGCATGATGCAGTCCAGGTTCGCCCCCGCGCCCTCCACGACCTCGGTGACGTCGCGGTACGTCCACTCGGTGGTCCAGTCGTTGACCCGGACCACCCTGGCGCGCGAGCCCCAGCCGCCCTCGTTCAACGACGCCACGATGGTCTTCCGCGCGTCCGGCTTGGCCAGCGGCGCGCACGCGTCCTCCAGGTCGAGGAACACCTGGTCCGCGGGCAGCGTGCGAGCCTTGTCGATCATCTTCTGGCTCGATCCGGGCACGGCCAGACACGAGCGACGGGGACGCTGCTGGTCGACCACTGTGAATACCTCCTCGTACCGGCCGGTAACTCCTGTTGTGCGAAGGGTGGCACGCACGCGTACCGCCCGCTATTTCGTGAGTCCCGGCTCACAGGCTCGTGGCAGGCTGAACCGGTGGAGATCGAGCAGGTGCTGGACAACGCGCTGCGCAAAGCCGCCGCGATCTGGGTCAAGCCGTCCGGTCACGAACCGAGGCTGGTGTGGGCGCTGTGGCGCGACGGCGCGGCGCTGGTGGTGGTCGGCGGCACGGAACAGGTGGTACCGGGGCTGGCGGACGGCGTCGCCTGCACGGTGACCGTCCGCTCCCCCACCACCCACTCGCACCTGGTCGACGCCCCCGCGACCGCACGCCTGACGGAACCGGACGACGACACCGCCAAAGCGCTCGAAGCGGCCCGGCTCAACACCCGACCGGTGTGGGACTCGGTCTACCGCCTGGAGTTCGCGTGATCACCGTCCCCGACGACTTCGCGCTCACCCTCGGCGAGGGCGCGCTGGCCTGGCGCACCACGCTGCCCTCCCTGGCCACGAAGTTCTGCGCCCGCTGGTCCCTCACCCCGGACGGCCCCCTGCTCAACGGCCACGTCGCCGTCGTCCTCCCGGTCCGCCGCGCCGACGGCCACCCGGCCGCGCTCAAGCTCACCTGGCTGGACACCGAGACCCGGCAGGAACCCCTGGCACTGGCGAAGTGGCGCGGCAAGGGCGTGGTGGACCTGCTGGACCACGACGACGAGCACGGCGCGCTCCTCCTCGAACGCCTCGACCACACCCGCACGCTGAACCACGCGCCGATCGAGGAGGCGCTGGCCGTCACCGGCGGGTTGCTCCGCCGACTGGGCGTCCCGGCCGGCCCGGAGTTCCGCCGGCACGTCCCGGGCGACCTGGTCGAGGAGAACGCCGCACTGGGCGGAACGGTGCCCGACGCGTTCGTCCGACTGGCCCTGGACTTGGGCCGTTCGCTCGCCGGAACCGCCGCCGACACGCTCGTCAACGAGGACCTGCACTACGAGAACGTGCTGCGCGGCGACCGCGAGCCGTGGGTGATGATCGACCCGAAACCGCTCGCCGGCGACCCCGAGTTCGGCGTGATCCCGTTGCTGTGGAACAGGTTCGGCGAGCTGGACGGCGAACGCGGCCTGCGCGACCGGTTCGCCGCGCTGTGCGACATCGCCGGCCTGGACGTCGGGCGCGCCCGTGCGTGGACGTTCTACCGCGCGGTCGACAACTGGCTGTGGGGCCTCGACGTGGGCTCGGCCGACTCGGCCGCGAGGTGCGCGGCCATCGCCCGCGCCCTGCACCCCTGACCACCCGTCCACAGTGGAACGCAGCGGCGGGCCGCCCGGCGGACTAACCTGATCACGTGGTCGCCGTGAACCGGGTCTTCGCCGCTCAACTAGCCGGGCTGCCGGTGTTCGGGCCCGACGGCGAGTCCATCGGCAAGGTCCGTGACCTGGTCATCGGCCTGCGCGTGGACCGCCAGCCGCCGCGCGTCCTCGGACTGGTGCTGGAACTGGCCACCCGCCGGCGGATCTTCGTGCCGATGCTGCGGGTCACGTCCATCGAACCGAACGCGGTCACGCTCGCCACCGGTTCCGTCAACCTGCGCCAGTTCCACCAGCGCACCAACGAGGTCCTGGTGGTCGGCGAACTGCTGGACGCCCGCGTCACGCTCGCCGACGGCCGGGCCGCGGTGCTGGTGGACGCCGCCATGGAACCCACCCGCACCCGCGACTGGCGGATGACCAGGGTCGCCGTCCGGGAGCGCACCGGGCGGCTGGCCAGGCGCGGACCGGTGCAGGTGCTGCACTGGGAGGACCTGACCGGGCTGTCGGTGACCGAGTTGGCGGGCCAGCCGCAGGGCGCTCAGCACCTGGTCGCGGTCTTCGAGACGATGCGCGCGGCCGACGTGGCCCTGGCCCTGCACAGCCTGCCGTTCAAGCGCCGCTACGAGGTGGCCGAGGCGCTGGACGACGAACGGCTCGCCGACGTGATCGAGGAGTTGGGCGAGGAGGACCAGAAGGACTTGCTGACCTACCTGGACGACGAGCGCGCCGCGGACATCCTGGAGGCGATGGACCCGGACGACGCCGCCGACCTGCTGTCCGAGCTGCCCGAAGGCGAGAAGGACCGGCTGCTGGAGCTGATGGAGCCCGAGGAGTCCGAGCCGGTCCGGCGGCTGCTGGAGTACAGCTACGACACCGCGGGCGGGCTGATGACGCCGGAGCCCGTGGTCCTTGCGCCGGACGCGACCGTGGCCGAGGCGCTGGCGCACGTGCGCAACCCCGACCTCACGCCCGCGTTGGCCAGCATGGTGTTCGTGTGCCGCGCGCCGACCGCGACGCCCACCGGGCGGTACCTGGGCTGCGTGCACATCCAGCGCCTGCTCCGGGAACCACCGTCCAGCCTGGTCGCGGGCGTGCTCGACCTCGACCTGGCCACGTTGTCGCCGAACGCCTCGCTGAGCGACGTGACCCGCTACTTCGCCGCGTACAACCTGGTCTGCGGGCCGGTCGTGGACGAGAGCGACCACCTGCTCGGCGCGGTCACCGTGGACGACGTGCTGGACCACCTGCTGCCGGCGGGCTGGCGCGAGACGGGGCTGACCCATGCCTGAGCTGCTGCCGCGCCGACGGCTCGACCAGCCGCGCACGGAAGGCCGGTTCCGGCTGTCGCTCGACCCGGAGGCGTTCGGGCGGTTCTCCGAGCGGCTGGCCCGGTTCCTCGGCACCGGGAAGTTCCTGTTCTGGCAGACGCTGCTGGTGATCGTGTGGATCACGCTGAACCTGTTCGCGGTGGCGCTGCGCTGGGACCCGTACCCGTTCATCCTGCTCAACCTGGCGTTCTCCACCCAGGCCGCGTACGCCGCGCCGCTGATCCTGCTCGCGCAGAACCGGCAGGACGACCGTGACCGGGTGTCGCTGGAGGAGGACCGGGCGCGGGCCGCGCAGACCAAGGCGGACACCGAGTACCTGGCCCGTGAGCTGGCCGCGCTGCGGATCGCCGTCGGCGAGGTGGCGACCCGCGATTACCTGCGCAGCGAGCTGGAACGCGTGTTCCGCGACCGGAAGCGCACTGGGAAAGAAGGCAAGGACTCCGGCAAGGGCGCGGCGAAGGGCACGGCGAAGGGGGACGTGCCCTCGTCCTGAGTCAGGTCGGGCCAGGTCAGGTCAGGGTCGGGCCAGGTCAGGTCAGGGTCGGGCCAGGCCTGGTCAGGCCGGCTCAGGTCAGGGCTCAGCCGTGCCGAGCCGGTCGCACGTCCGGCCGAACGACTCCAGCTCGCTGTGGTCGAAAGCCTCGGCGAAGTGCCGCGCCACGCCCGTGAGGTGCGTGCCGGACGCGGTGCGCAGCCGGTCCAGCCCCTGCGCGGTGAGCACCGCGACCACGCCGCGCCCGTCGCCGTCGGCGCGTTCACGCAGCACCAGGCCGGCGCGTTCGAGGCGGTCGACCAGCCTGGTCACACCGGAGCGGGACAGCAGCACGGCGTCCGCCAGCTCGGTCATCCGCAGTCGGTACAGCGGCGCATCGGCGAGCTGGACCAGGACGTCGTAGGCCGCGAGCGACAAGCGTTGCTCGGCGATCAGTTCGGCTTCCAGGATCCGAGTGAGCCTCGCGTGCGCCCGGAGGAAGGATCGCCACACCCCCAGCTCGGTACGGGTGGGCAACCGGGTAGATCCGGTTTCCGGCACGGATACCGATGTTACGGAAAGCACGCGAACGACTTCCCGTTGCCCCCTGAACCGAGGTGACCGACCGGTAGCTTGGAGGTGCACCGCCCTCCGTAGCATGGAGGTCCCACCACATCTCCCGAAGGCGTTCCCAGTGACTCTTCCCTCCGTTGACGACGTGCAGAAGGCGTTGGCCGGTGTGCAGGACCCGGAGATCCGGCGCCCCATCACCGACCTCGGCATGGTCAAGGGCGTCGTGGTCGGTGACGACGGGGTCGTGGACGTGGCGGTGTTCCTGACCGTCTCCGGCTGCCCGCTGCGCGACAAGATCACCGCCGACGTGACGGCCGCGGTGTCCGCGCTCGACGGTGTGACCGCTGTCCGCGTCGAGCTCGACGTGATGAGCGACGCGCAGCGCACGGAGCTGCGCAAGTCGCTGCGCGGCGGCGTCGAGGAGCCGGTGATCCCGTTCGCGCAGCCCGGTTCGCTGACCCGCGTGTACTGCGTGGCGTCGGGCAAGGGCGGCGTCGGCAAGTCGTCGGTGACGGTGAACCTGGCCGTGGCGATGGCCGCGCGCGGCCTGTCCGTCGGTGTGGTGGACGCCGACATCTACGGCCACTCGATCCCGCGGATGCTCGGCACGGACGCCAAGCCGACCCAGGTCGAGAAGATGATCATGCCGCCGCAGTCGCACGGCGTGAAGCTGATCTCCATCGGGATGTTCACGCCGGGCAACACGCCGGTCGTGTGGCGCGGCCCGATGCTGCACCGCGCGTTGCAGCAGTTCCTGGCCGACGTGTTCTGGGGCGACCTGGACGTGCTGCTGCTCGACCTTCCGCCGGGCACCGGTGACATCGCCATCTCGGTGGCGCAGCTCGTGCCGAACGCGGAGATCCTGGTCGTGACGACGCCGCAGCAGGCGGCGGCCGAGGTCGCCGAGCGCGCCGGCGCCATCGCGTTGCAGACGCGGCAGCGCGTGGCCGGCGTCATCGAGAACATGTCGTGGCTGGAGCTGCCGGACGGCTCGCGGATGGACGTGTTCGGCGCCGGTGGCGGGCAGGCCGTGGCCGACTCGCTCACCCAGGCCGTCGGCGCGGACGTGCCGCTGCTCGGCCAGGTGCCGCTCGACCCGCGGCTGCGGGAGCAGGGCGACTCGGGCACGCCGATCGTGCTGGCGCACCCCGACTCGGCCGCCGGCCAGGTGCTGACCGCCGTGGCGGGCAAGCTGTCGACCCGGTCGCGCGGGCTCGCGGGGCGGTTGCTGAACGTCACCCCCGCCGGACGCTGACACCGAGCGTTCCACCCGGCGCATTTCCCACTCCGGATGAATTACCGGAAACCGCTCATCGGACCACGATCGTTCCCAGGGGTGCGGACACCCCCGGGAACGATCAGGTTCGACGCGCGCGCAGGCACCGCACGAGTGAATGCGTTTCTGCGCGGAACACGAGAATTGCGGAATTCAGGAACCGCGTGCGACCGCGGCGACCCGAATGATCAGAACCGGCCGACCAGCGCGTTACCGGCGGCTTCCGGGTCCTCGCTGGTGTAGAACTCCTCCAGCGAGCGCCGGTACTCGTCCCTGGTGATGAATCCGTCGCCGTCGGTGTCGATGGCGGCGAACGACCGTTGGCTCTCCTCCACCGAGTGCCCGCCCGCGATCTGACCCGCCACGGCTTCTTCGGCGCTCATCTTGCCGTCGTGGTCACGGTCCCCCACGTCGAACGCCGCCATCCCGAACGGGATCGCCACGTCGTGCACGAACTGCGGGTTCAGCGCCGCCGCGACCCACTCGTCCCTGGTCACCTGGTCGTCGCCGTCGGCGTACTCGACGAGCTTGTGCCACAGCTCGTTGACCCGGTCGGTGATCTGCTGCCACTCCGGGGTGCGCGGCGGCACGGAGAACTCGACGCACCAGGACTGCGCGAGCGCGTCCAGGTCGGACTGGTTGATCACACCGTCCTGATCGGTGTCGAAGTACTCGAACAACTTCGCGAACTTGTGTTCCTGATATTGGCTGGACATCAAGGGTCCCCTTGTTGTGAACGTACGATATCGACGGAAGGCCCGGACGACGACGCCGAGCAGCGGTCGAACCTACGCATTCACATATATCCCCGTGACGCCCTCGTGCCCAGTGCCTGCCACGATCAGATGACGCGGAACCACCCCTTCGGCCGCAGCCTCACATCGCCGGAGTTGATTCGACAATGCGCACGCCACCCGAATGACCCGCGTCGGCACCGATCATTGCGAACAGCCGCAGCCCGCCTGCCCGGTGTCGGTGGTTTCGGTTGTGCTCCGCCCGCTCGTGGCCCCGGGCAGGTCCACCTTGGCCAACCACTCCGGGGCGACCTCGCCGCCCTCGCTGTACTCGTCGTTCCAGTTCCACCACTGGTAGGGCGCCTCCTGCGGGTAGCCCTCGGGCGAGTCTTCCCACTCCTCCTGCCGCCCGAGCGCGGTGATGTCGAGGTAGCTCCAGGTGTTGCCCATCGCCTCGTCGCCGCGGGCGTTGATGAAGTAGGTGCGGAACACGCGGTCGCCGTCGCGGATGAAGGCGTTCGTGCCGTGCCACTCGTCCACGCCGAAGTCGGCGTCGAAGCTGTCCGTGATCGTGTACCAGGGCATCGTCCAGCCCATCCGCTCCTTCACGCGCCGGATGTCCGGCTGCGGCGCGCGCGAGGCGAACGCGAGGCTGGTGTTGCGGGCGTGCAGGTGCGAGAGGTGGGCGACCTGGTCTGCCACCATGGAGCAGCCGCGGCACGCGTGGTCCGGCCAGCCGAACACGCCGGGCTCCAGGAAGGCGCGGTAGACGATCAACTGGCGGCGGCCCTCGAAGAGGTCGAGCAGCCGCACCTTGCCCTCGGGGCCGTCGAACTCGTACTGCTCCTCCACCTCCGTCCACGGCATCCGGCGGCGCTGCGCGGCCATCGCGTCACGGGCGCGGGTGAGCTCCTTCTCCTTCACCAGCAACCGTTCACGTGCCTCCTCCCACTCCTTCGCCGTGACGATCGGGGGCGTCTTCATCGTGGTGGGTGCTTGATCAGCCATGAGATCCTCGGGTTTCATCGGGTCGGTCCGCCGCGGGTGCGGCGGCATGCCGTTCGAGGTGGTCCTTCAACGCGTCGAGCGTGCTGTCCCAGTCGCGGGCCAGCAACGCGAGGAACTGCTGCGCGACGCGCATGGGCGCGGAGCGCACCCGGTAGCGCACCCGGCGCCGCTCCCCCTGTTCGGCCGTGACCAGGCCGGCGTCGGAGAGCAGGGCCAGGTGCTTCGCGATCGCCTGCCGGCTGATCGGCAGGCGGACCGCCAGGTCGGTAGCGGTGGCCGGTCCCGCGGCGGCCAGCGCGGCCAGGATGGAGCGCCGGGTCGGGTCCGCCAGGGCGGTGAAGACCCGTTCGGCGACCGCCTCGGTGTCGTCAGGCGGCATCGACGTAGTCGACGAGTTCACCCAGCTCGTGCGTCCACCCGGCGCTGTGCGCCTGGTACGCCTTGCCGTGGCACTCCTCGGTCAGCTGGGCGAAACCGGATTCGACGACCTTCAGGCGGGTGCCCGCGCCGACCGGTTCGAGGGTGAACTCGACGTAGGTGCGGCGGAGGTCGTCCTCGGGCATGCCGTGGATGCGCCACGTGAACGCGAACGAGGTCGGCTCCTCGACCCGTTCGACCCTCAGCGTCGCCGTGTTGCCGTCGTTCCACTCGATGTTGGCCAGCCCGCCCGGACGGAGGTCGATCTTCGCCGCCTGGTTGCCCAGCCAGGTGCCCAGGCCCTCGGCCGTGGTGAGCGCAGCCCACACGTCACGCGGGGGGCGTGCGATGTCCACGGTCCGTTCGATGCGGTCAGGAAAACCCATGCCAAGCCTCCACCAAGTAGCAACCGGTTAGTTGCCATATTATGGAAACCGGTGGGTTGCGTCAACAGGAGTGCTTGTCCGCGCGAGGAAGTGGCTCCGCGTGAGGTGGCGTCCGGGTCAGGTGGCGTCCGGGTCGAACGGCGGGCGCTCGCCCTGCTGCAACGGGCGCTCGCGGTCCACGGCGGGTTGGGGCGTGACCGGGTGGCCGTTCGGCTTGTCGGACGAGTCGTCGTCCCACAGGTGCTTGGTGATGGCGCGCTTCGGGTCGAAGTTGCGCAGCTCCCGCAGGTCCTCCAGCGGCTTGCGCAGCTGCTCGAACTCCGGCCCCATCTCCTGCTTCAGCTGCTCGCGCGCACCGGTCGCGTAGTCGCGGACCTGGCGGACGGTCTTGCCGACCCAGCTCGCCGCCGTCGGCAGCCGTTCCGGGCCGAGGATGAACAGGCCCGCGACGATGATGAGGAGGATCTCAACCCAACCGATGCTGTCGAACACCCGCGTGCCCCGCCTTCCGCGCCCTGGCCCTGACTGCCAGCGTAGCCGTCAGTCTGACCTCAGGGTGACCTGCACGGTCAGCTCCCGACCCTGCCTGGCCAGCACGACCGGCACCGTCTCGCCGATTTCATGGTCCCTTACCGCGACGGTCAACTCCGCGGCGTTGCGCACCATCCGGTCGCCGACGCGGGTGATCACGTCGCCCTCCTCGATGCCCGCCGCGTCGGCCGCGCCGCCCTCCGGGACGTTCTGCACCTGCGCGCCCTCCGCCGTCTCCGCCGACGCCGACCGCACGTTGATGTTCATGTCCGCGTGCTTCACCTGGCCGTCGCGGATGAGGGCCTGCGACACCTTGCGCGCGTAGTTGCCGGAGATGGCGAAGCCGAGGCCGACGGAACCGCCGGTCTCGGTCCGGATCGACGAGTTGATGCCCACCAGCGCGCCCGACGAGTCGACCAGCGCGCCGCCCGAGTTGCCGGGGTTGATGGCCGCGTCGGTCTGGATCGCGTCGTAGGTGATCTGCGGTCCGCCGTTGTCGCCCGCCGCCGTCACGGGGCGGTGCAGGGCGCTGACGATGCCCTCGGTCACCGTGTTCGACAGGGACAGCGGCGAGCCGATGGCCAGCACGGTGTCGCCGACGGCCAACGCGTCCGAGTCGCCGAACTGGAGCACGGTCGGGTTGTCCACCTCGACCTTGATCACCGCGAGGTCGGTCTTCGAGTCGCGGCCGACGACCTGCGCCACGGCCCGCTTGCCGTCGGTGAAGACGACGGTCAGCTTCGCGGACGTGTCCTGCACGGCCGGCGCGACGACGTGGTCGTTGGTCAGCACGTAGCCTTCGCCGTCGATCACCACGCCGGAGCCGACGCCGGCCACGTTCGAGCCCTTGAACTCGATCGACACGACGCTGGGCGTGACCCGCTGGGCGATGTCGGCGACCGACCCGACCGGGCGCTCCTTGCCCGGCTTGACCTCGGCGAGCGTGACGCCGCCGTCGGTGAGCGGGTTGCCGACGCGGCCCAGCAGCCAGCCGACCACGCCGCCGCCCGCGCCGATCAGCAGCGCGGCCACCATCAGCAGGACCAGGGCCATCGGCTTGACGCGTCGACCGAAGAGGAGTTCGGGGATGCTGAGCTGCGGACCGGCCGGCAACGCGGTCTTGGGTCCGGTGTCGGGCTGCTCGGTGACCGCGGGCGGGCCGATGACGGCCGACGCACCGGGATCGCGCCACGCGTCACCTGCCGGTTTGCCCTCCCAGAAGACTGGCTCGACCTCGGGCTCGCCGTCCAGGTCGATCGGCGGGCGCTGCAAGCGGGTGCCCGCGTCGCCCTGGGGGCGACCGAAGGCCGTGGACAGCGCTTCCGGCGGCGGTGGGGCGAACCGGACGGCGCCGTTGCCGTTGGGGCTCGGCCGGTCGGCGGAGAACGCGCCCGGGACGCCCTGCGGCCGGCCGAACACGGCCGCTTGGCCGGAGTCGACCGGTGGGCGGTTGAGCGGGCGGGGTGCGAGCCTGCGGTGCGCCCCGTCGTCAACGCCCGACCGGGGGACCCCGTTGCCCTGCTCTGGCTCGCTCATCGCTCCCCGCACGTCGTCACGCCATGGTTGTCCGGGGTCAATCGTGCATGGTGACCGGTGAAGTCGCCGTCAGCGGGCTTGGTCGACCGGTTCACCAGCCGGTTCGGGCCAGTCGGTTCAAGCCAGTCGGTTCAGGTCGGCAGGCCGCTCGGGTCGGGTCGGCTGGCCCGGGTCCGGTCGGCCGGTTCGGGTCAGCCGGTTCGGGTCAGCCGGTTCGGGTCAGCCGGTTCGGGTCAGCCGGTTCGGGTCAGCCGGTTCGGGTCCGGTCGGCCGGTTCGAGGCGGCCGGCTCGAGGCGGCCGGCTCGGGTCAGCGGCCGAGGCCGGTGTCCGCCACGGGCCGCAGCACGCCCATCTGCTCGTGGCTGGTGCCCGCCAGCGACGGCGCGACGGCCGGCGTCGGCGGCGTGGTGTTGCCCTGCGCGGGCGGCGGCGTGGTGTCCTCGCTGCCGGGTGCGACGAGGGCGAGGGCGCCGAGCATGAGGCCGGAGACGACGACACCCGCACCCTGGCGGGCCCGCCTACCTCCGAAGCGGCTTCCGCCGCCCGTTCCGAAAGGGCGGCTTTGCCCCAACACGGGACCGCCTCCGAACGGGACCCGGTCAGGCCGCTGCACGGTGACCAGCTGGCCGTCCTCCGTGACCGCGAGGCCGTCCGGCGCGCTGGGCAGCTCCACTTCCTGCGGGATCGCGCCCAGCCTGGCCAGCAGGCCGGCGGGGGCGCACGGCGCGTCGGCGGCGCGCACCGCGGAACGGGCCTGCTGCTGCGAGTACGCCTCGGCGGCGCAGAACGGGCAGCGCGCGAGGTGCGCGGACGCCCGTGAGTGCGCCGAGGCGGACAGCTCGCCGTCGACGAAGGCGACGACCGCGTCGGGCAGCAGGTGCTGCTCGGGCAGTTGCCAACCTCGCAGGTCGGTCATGCAGAGTCCTCCCGGACGAGACCCCGACGGCGTTCGAGTGCGACCCGCAGGGCCTGGCGGCCCCGGTGGATCCTGCTCCTCACGGTACCGAGTTTGACGCCGAGAGTGGCGCCGATCTCCTCGTAGGAGAGACCTTCCACGTCACACAGCACCACGGCGGCGCGGAACTCGGGCGGCAGCTCGTCGAGCGCGGCCTGGAGCTCCGGGTCGAGGTGCGTGTCGTCGTAGACCTCCTCCGGGGTCGGGTCGTCACCCGGGATGCGGTCGGTCTCGTCCGGCAGGGCCTCCATGCGCACGCGGGAGCGGCGGCGGGCCATGTCGAGGAACAGGTTCGTGGTGATGCGGTGCAGCCAGCCCTCGAACGTGCCGGGCTTGTACGACGCGAGGGACCGGAACACCCGGATGAACGTCTCCTGGGTGAGGTCCTCGGCGTCGTGCTGGTTGCCGGTGAGGCGGTAGGCCAGCCGGTACACCCGGTCGGCGTGTTCGCGCACGACTTCATCCCACGAGGGCGGGATCCACTCCACGTCGTCGATGGGCGCGGTCGGTGCGACGGTCGGCTGCTTTGGCATCGGGCGGTTAAGCACCTCCACTGGGCTGGCTGCCCTGCTGCACGGGTTCAACGTCCGGCCGGGCCGGTGTGTTCCCGCTGTCCTGCTGGTCCTGCGATGGCCCCAGCCTGACGGGTTCTCTTATAACCATCGTGAGAGTCGGCTGAGAGCAGCCTGAGAATCCCGGTCGTCCGCGAGATTCACCCGAATTGCCGCCGGCGGCGTTAGCCTTCGTGCTGTGGATGCGCCGACGCGCGAGTACGTGGAGCGCTACCTGCCCGAGGACGCCGTGGTCACGGCCGCCAGGGCTCGTGGCGTCGAGTTGGGGTGCGTGCCGATCGGGTCCGGCGGCGGGGCGGCGTTGCGGTTCCTCGCCGCGGCGTTGCAGGCCAAGGCCGTGGTCGAGATCGGCACCGGTGCCGGTGTCGGCGCGTTGTACCTGCTCAGCGGCATGCCCGCGGTCGGGGTGCTGACCTCCATCGACGTGGAGCCGGAGCACCAGCGGGTGGCGCGGCTGGCGTTCGCGGAGGCGGGGATCGCGGTGTCGCGCACCCGGCTGATCATGGGCCGGGCGCTGGAGGTGCTGCCCCGGTTGACCGACGGCGCGTACGACCTGGTGTTCGTGGACGCGGCCAAGTCCGAGTACCCGAAGTACCTGGAGGAGAGCGTGCGGCTGCTGCGTCCGGGCGGGGTGCTCGCGTTCGACAACGTGCTGTGGCACGGGCGGGTGGTCGACCCGGCGCACCGGGACCCGGACACGGTGGCGATGCGTGAGGTGGCGCGGGCGGTGCGGGACGACGACCGGCTGGTGCCCGTGATCCTGCCCCTGGGTGACGGCCTGCTCGTGGCCGCGAAGATCGGCTGACCGCCCGGGTCCGACCAGGTCCGGCTCTGCTGTCCTGCGGCTCGGGTCGTTCCCGAGTCCGGCCGTTCCGGTCGGCCGACACGCCCGGACCGGGATTCCGGTTCCGACCCCGCGCCGACCGCCAGAAACCCACCGCAGAAGCCCCGACCTCCGACCCCGCAGGCGCGCGGCCCCACGCCCACGCCAGCAGCGCAGGTCACCGCCACCCGGTGCCAGTCAGGGCCACCCGGTGCCAGTCAGGGCCACCCGGTGCCAGTCAGGGCACCCAGCGCAGGTCACCCCCACGCGGTGCCGGTCAGGACGGTGTCAGGGCACCCAGCGCGACCCAGTGCCGCTCAGTGCGCCGTGACGCCCTTCCCGAGCACGGTCACGCCCCCGGTCGACACGGTGTAGCGCTGCCGGTCCGTCGCCGGGTCCACCCCGATCAGCGCACCGTCGGGCACCACCACGTTCTTGTCCAGGATCGCCCGCCGCACCACCGCGCCGCGCCCGATCCGCACACCCGGCAGCAGCACGCTCCCCTGCACCACCGACCCGGACTCCACCACCACGTCCGAGCTGATCACCGACCCGTGGATCGTGCCGGAGATGATCGACCCCGGCCCCACCATCGAGTCCTCCGCGCTACCGCCCGCGATGAACTTCGCCGGCGGCAGCGGCGGGGTCGCCGTCCGGATCGGCCACGCCTGGTTGTAGAGGTTGAACACCGGCTGCACCGACACCAGGTCCATGTGCGCCTCGTAGTACGCGTCGATCGTCCCCACGTCGCGCCAGTAGCCGCGGTCCCGGTCGGTCTCCCCCGGCACCTGGTTGTCGGCGAAGTCGTAGACGTGCGCGCGCTCCTGGTCGACGAGCATCGGGATGATGTCGCCGCCCATGTCGTGGTCCGAGTCGGGATTGGCCGCGTCCGCCCGCAACGCCTCCAGCAGCGCCTCCGTGGTGAACACGTAGTTGCCCATCGACGCGAACGTGACGTCCGGGTCACCCGGCACGTGCGGCGGGTCCGACGGCTTCTCCAGGAACCGGGTGATCAGCCCGGACTCGTCGGAGTCGATGCACCCGAACGCCTTGGCCTCCGCCCGCGGCACCCGGATGCCCGCGACGGTGACGCCCGCGCCGGTCCGGACGTGCTGGTCCACCATCTGGCCCGGGTCCATCCGGTAGACGTGGTCGGCGCCGAAGACGATCACGTGCTCCGGCCGCTCGTCGTTGACGAGGTTCAGCGACTGGAAGATCGCGTCCGCGCTGCCGGTGTACCAGCGCGGCCCGAGCCGCTGCTGCGCCGGCACCGGCGTGACGTACTGGCCGAGCACATTGGACAGCCGCCACGTGGTCGAGATGTGCCGGTCCAGGGAATGGGATTTGTACTGGGTGAGCACGCAGAGCTTCACGAAACCCGCGTTCACCAGGTTGGACAGCACGAAGTCCACCAACCGGTAGTTACCGCCGAAGGGCACCGCCGGCTTTGCCCGGTCGGCGGTCAACGGCCACAACCGTTTGCCTTCGCCACCGGCGAGGACAATTCCTAGAACATGCGGTTGCCCTTTCACAGCAGCGACCCTAACCGGGTGAGCACCGGCCCACCAACGGCGAAGTAAGACGAACTTCCCGCGTTCACCCGGCTGCCCCCGCGCCGGGGTTACGGTGAGCGGCGTGCGAATTGGACTGCTGACAAGGGAGTACCCGCCGGAGGTCTACGGCGGGGCGGGCGTGCACGTCGGTTTCCTGGTGCCGAGACTGCGCGAACTGGTCGACGTGGACGTGCACGCGTTCGGCGGACCGCGCGCGGACGCCACGGCGCACAACCCGGCGCACGGGCTGGAACAGGCGAACGCCGCGCTGGCGACCCTGTCGGTCGACCTGGAGATGGCCGCCGCGCTGGGTGGGGTGCAGCTCGCGCACTCGCACACCTGGTACGCCAACATGGCCGGTCACCTGGCCAAACTGCTGCACGGCATCCCGCACGTGGTGACCGCGCACTCGCTGGAGCCGCGCCGTCCGTGGAAGGCCGAGCAGCTGGGCGGCGGCTACCGGATCTCGTCGTGGGTGGAGCGGACCGCGTACGAGGCGGCCGACGCGGTGATCGCGGTGAGCCAGGGGATGCGGGCCGACGTGCTGGACTGCTACCCGGCGCTGGACCCGGCGCGGGTGCACGTGGTGCGGAACGGGATCGACACGACGGCCTACCACCCGGTGTCCGAGACCGACGCGCTGCTGCGGCACGGGATCGACCCGGACCGGCCGATCGTGACGTTCGTGGGGCGGATCACCAGGCAGAAGGGCGTCGGGCACCTGGTCGCCGCCGCGCACCGGATCTCGCCGGACGCGCAGATCGTGCTGTGCGCGGGCGCGCCGGACACGCCGGAGATCGCGGAGGAGACGCGGCTCGCGGTGGCGGAGCTGGCGGCGGCGCGGCCGGGCGTGTTCTGGATCCGGGAGATGCTCCAGCCGGCCGAGGTGCGGCAGATCCTGAGCCGGTCGACGGTGTTCGTGTGCCCTTCGGTGTACGAGCCGCTGGGGATCGTGAACCTGGAGGCCATGGCGTGCGGGACGGCCGTGGTGGCGTCCGACGTCGGCGGCATCCCGGAGGTCGTGGACCACGGGCGGACCGGGCTGCTGGTGCACTACGACGAGCAGGACGTGGAGGCGTACCGGGTCGCGTTGGCCGATGCCGTGAACGAGGTGCTGGGCTCCCCGGAGCGTGCGGCGGCGTTCGGCGCGGCCGGGCGGCAGCGGGCGGTCGAGGAGTTCTCGTGGGCGACGGTGGCCGAGCAGACCGTGGCCGTGTACCGCGCTGCACTGGGACAGTGACCCGGCGCTGGTGACCCGGCCCGGGCAACTCCCGTCCGCGACTCCCATCAACTGTGATACCCGTCACACTCACCGGTGACAACCCCACGGGTCGGCCATCGCATGTAACCAGTAAGAGCAACTACTGGGGGGCTTCATGCGGTGGCTGGTGCTCCTGCTCGTGTTGGTGGCCGGTGGGTGCGCCACGCCCGCGTTCAGCGCTGAGCAGGTCGGGTTGACCATGGACGGAAGCGCGGTGTTGGACGCGCCCGGCTTGCAGGCGCGGGCCGAGGCCGAGCTGAGCTACACGTTGTCGTTCGGGTACGTCGCCCGCACCGGCACGGACTCGGTGAGCTGCTGGTTCGCCCGGACAGGACCGGCGTTCGAGGTCGACACCCGGTTGTGGTGCGGCCCCGTGCAGGTGCCGGGCACGGCCGCCGCCACGGACTGGGTGCCCGTGCCGTTGAAGGAGGTCGAGCGGACCGGGGCCGGCATCCGGCTGGAAGTGCAGCCGCCGCAGGTACCTTCGCAGGGCTCGCGGAGCACGCCGGTGGGGAAGCTGGTGCGCACCGACGGGCGCGAGACGACGGCGGACCAGGGCGTCGGCAATGCCGGGCCCGACTTCCTGGCCGTGCTGCCGGACGAGGGGCAGGCGCTCGACCCGGCGTCCGCGATGGTGCGGGACGACCAGCTCGAACTCCAGGTGACGGGGTACTCGTCGCCCGAGGTGTGGCCGACGCCGGAAGGCGATCTGCGGGCCGAGCACGGTGTGGCGCTGCGGGTGATGCGGCTGCGCGTGATGCGGCACGGCGAGGTCGACTCGGCGTTCCAGCAGACGCCGTGGCACCGCTGGCTGCCCCAGCCGCCGGAGCCCTCGCTGGACGTGCCGGGGCGGCGGCACCCGTTACCGGCGGACCGGCTGCCGGACGACGGGACCGTGCTGATCGTCTACACGGTGCCGGTCGCGGGCGGGCAGGAAGCGCTGGTGCTCGACACCGTGGGGGCGAAGTCGCTGGAACAGCGGATCGCGGTGCCGTCCGGGCAGGTGATCGGTGATGCGCCCGCCGTGCTGCGGCGCGCACCCGGGCCGGAGGCGATGTCCGCGTCGGTGCCCGTGTCCGTGGGTTCGCCCGAGCAGTCCGGGTCGGTCGAGGTGGTCCGGGCCCGGTTGGGTCGGCAGCGGCCGGTGTGGTCCAGCGGGCAGTACGAACTGGCCACGGCCGAACCCGGGATGGCGCTGCTGGAGCTGCGCTTCAAGTCGCACGAGGTGCCGAGCGTCCTCGGGTCGTGGCAGACGGCCGGGCTGCTGACCGTGGTGCTGCCCGACGGGACGACGGCGCGGCAGGTCGGTGCCCGCTACAGCGGTGAGACGTTCCCGGTAGCCGGGGTGTACGAGGTGCCGGAGGGCGTGCGGTCGGTGACGTTCTCGGTGACGGCCGGGACGGTGACGTTGCCGCAGCTCGGCACGGTCGCGGTCACCGGTGGCACCGGCGTGGAGGTGCCCCTCGACTTCTGAGCGCCCTCCGCCTGCTGGACCCGGTGCGCGGTGACGGCCGCCGCTGCCGCCAGCGCCAGCCACGCCGTGACCAGGACGATCAGGCCGGGCCAGCCGTGCGCCTGGTACGCGGCGCTGCCCGCCGTGCCGCCGGTGCTGCTGCCGACGTAGAACGCGAACAGGTAGACGCCCGACGCCTGTCCCCGCACGTGCTCCGGCGCCCGCGCCCCGACCCAGCCGCTCGCCACCGCGTGCGCGGCGAAGAAGCCGCCGGTGAACAGGGTGAGCCCGACGGCGATGGCGGCCAGGTTGTCGGGGAGGGTGATCGCGGCGCCCGTGGCGGCGACGGCCAGGCCTGCGAGCGTGATGCGGGCACGCCCGTGCCGGTCGGCCAGGCGGCCCGCCGTGGCCGACGTGCCACCCGCCGCGTACGCGAGGTAGGCCAGCGCGGCGATGCCGGTGGACAGGCCCAGGTCGGTGGTGAGGCGGAAGCCGATGACGTTGAAGACGGAGATGAACGCCGCCACCGCGAGGATCGCGATCACGTACTGGCAGAGCAGGACCCGGTCGGTGAGGGCGCCCTTGAGCGCGCTCGGCCGACGTTCGGTGTCGCGGCCCTTCGGGAGGAGGAGGGCGGCGGTGATCGCGCAGGCGGCGCCGAACGCACCGGCGATGGCCAGGGCGGTGCGCCACGACGTGCCGTCGGTGGTGAGGCCGGTGATGAGCCGCCCGAGCATGCCGCCCGCGCTGTTGCCCGCGACCAACGCGCCGATGGCCGCGCCGACCTGCGTTCGGTTCGCCTCCTGGGCGAGGAATGCCATGGCCGTGGCCGGGATGCCCGCCGTGGCGATGCCTTGCAGGGCTCGGGCGGCGAGGAGGGTTTCGTAGGTGGGGGTGAGCGGCAGGAGCAGGCCGAGGGCGGCGGCGGTGAGGACCGACCAGACGATCACCCGGCGTCGGCCGACGCGGTCGGCGAGCGCGGCCATCGGGATGACGGCGAGGGCGAGGGCGCCGGTGGCGGCGCTGACGGTCAACGAGGCTTCCGCCGGGGTGAGGCTGAAGTCGTTCGCGATGTCGGGCAGGACCGACTGCGGTGCGTAGAGCAGGGCGAACGTGGCCAGGCCGGTCGCCGCGACGGACGTGGTGAGGCGGCTGGGCATTCGGCGGCTGGGCACGTCTACGACGCTAATCCATGCGTCCAATACGGTGGTTTGCGACTATTGATGCCGTGATGGATGAATTGGTGCCCAGGTTGGCCGTGCTGCGGGCGTTGGCGGCGGACGAGCACGTGACGCACGCCGCCGAGGCCGTCGGGGTGCCGCAGCCCACCGTCAGCCGGTGGCTGGCCGCGCTGGGAACGTCACTCGGGGCTCCGGTGGTGGTGCGATCCGGTCGGCGGGTTCGCCTGACCAGGGCGGGTCGGATCCTGTGCGAGGCAGCGGACCGCGCACTGGCCACCCTGGAAGCCGGCCACCGGGCCGCAGCCGAGGAGGTGTCGCCGGAACGCGGCCAGGTGGCACTGGGCTTCCTGCACCTCCTGGGCAGGTCGGTCGTCCCGGCCCTGGTGAGCGGCTTCCGCGAGTCCCACCCCTCAGTGCGATTCCGCCTGGTGCAGAACTCGCGCCAGGACATCCTCAACCACCTGGTGGACGGCGTGGTGGACCTGGCCCTGGTCTCGCCGCCGCCCGCAGGCGCCACGTTCGCCGACGGCACGTTCGACCACGCCGTGGTGCGCGAGGAGGAGCTGGTGTTGGTGGTCCCACCGGGCCACCGCCTGGCGGGGCGCGCGTCGGTGCGGGTGGCCGAGCTGGCGGGCGAGGAATTCGTCGGCCTGGAACCGGGCTACGGCCTGCGGCAGATCACCGACGACCTGTGCGCCCAAGCCGGCTTCACCCCCACCCTGGCCTTCGAAGGCCAAGAAACCGAAACCGTCCGCGGCCTGGTCGCGGCGGGCCTGGGCGTCGCACTACTCCCGCACGCCGATTCCCCGTCCGGCCTCCCCGAAATCCCCCTGAACCCCCGCGCAGCCCGCGAAATCGCCCTCGTCTGGCAGGCCGACACACCCCTCCCTCCAGCCGTCCAAGCCTTCCGCGACCACGCGCTACGCGCCTGACCACCCACCCCACCCACAACCCACCCACCACAGCGCCCTGCCAACGCCGCCACCTCCCGACCAAAGCCCGGCCCGCAACCAGGCCGCCCACCCCGCCGCACGTACGTCGATGCGCGGACCGACACCTGCCGTCCCCGCACGCGACCAGCGCGCGGCCGGCTGCGCCCGAAAGGCTGCGGGCCGGACGGGTGGCGGCTGGCAGTCACGACGTGGCCAGCGATCACGAGCGGTGCGGCGGGTCGCGATGGCCGGCGGGTGCGGTCTGCGGTCGCGGGCGTGGCGGCCACGGGTGGCCGGCGGCCACCCGTGGCCGGAGGTCGGCGCGGCCGGCGGTCGGGGGTGGTTTGGCTGTCGCGGGGTCGGAGTGACCGGGTGGTCGGGGTGGCTGGGCGGTCGGGGGGTGGTTTGGCGGGTTGCGGTTCCTCGATCAACCGAGGGGCGGTAACGGTGTTTCCGTACATTTTCGGGCCATGATCACCCAATCGTGTTCGCCGGAGCCCCCGCGTACGTCTCCGCCAGTTCGATCAACGTCCGGGCGGCGAAGCCGGTGGCGCCGGCCACCACCTCGTCGTACACCTTGTCCGCCCTCGCCGGCCCGGCGATGTCCAAGTGTGCCCACGGAACGTTCCCCGTGAACTCGCGCAAGAACAGCGCGGCCGTGATGCCGCCCGGCCCCGGCGGGCACTGCCGGATGTCCGCGATGTCGCTCCGCACGTCCTCCGCCAAGTCCTCCAACAGCGGCATCCGCCACCACCGCTCACCGACTTCCGCACCGGCCTCGGCCACGCGGGTCGCCAGGTCGTCGTCCGTCGCGAACAGGCCACCGGTCCGCAGGCCCAGCGTCACCTTCATGGCACCGGTCAGCGTGGCGACGTCCACCAGGACGTCCGGCTCCAGGTTGCGCACGGCATAGGCGAGGGCGTCCGCGAGGACCAGCCGGCCCTCGGCGTCCGTGTTCGTCACCTCGGTGGTGATCCCACCGTATTGGGTGATCACGTCACCCGGCCGGTACGCCGTGCCGGACACGTGGTTCTCGGCGGCGGGCACGAGGCCTGTCACCCGAACGGGCAGGCCCTGCTTGGCGATACCGACCAGGGCCGCGATCACCGCCGCGCCGCCGGACATGTCCGTGCGCATCAGGTGCATGCCGTCGGCCGGCTTGATCGAGATACCGCCGGTGTCGAACGTGATCCCCTTGCCGACCAGCACCAGGTGCGGCTGCCCGACGCCCGTACCGGGCCACGTCAGCTCGATGAACCTGGGCGGCCGGGCGGAACCGCCGCCGACTGCCAGCACACCGCCGAACCGCTGCTCGGCCAGCCACTTCTCGTCCCGGACGTCGACCTGGAGCCCCGGCACCGCGCGCCCGGCCTTCACCGCCGCCGCGGCCAGCCACGACGGGTCCTTCACGTTTGACGGCATGTTCGCCAGGTCACGGCTGAACGACGTCGCCGCCGCGAGCGTGTTCGCCTTCCGCACGACGTCCGCGAACGCCGGAGCCGCGGCCACCAAGCGCAACGACTTCACCCGCTTGGGCGGTTCCTCCCCGGTCACCTTGAACCGGTACCCGCCCACCGCCGCACCCAGCGTGAACGCCGCCACCGCCACCGCGGTCACGTCCTCCGGCAGCCGCACGTCGAACGTCGTCCCACCGGTCCGCTCCGCGTCCGCGTTCAGCGCCCGCACCAGCGACGCGCCGGCCTTGCGCCAGTCACCCGGCGCGCCGTCGCCCACGCCGACCACCCACGCCGACCCCTGCCTGGACGTCGCCCCCGCCTTGCCGCTCACCTCGTCCAGGTCCACGTCCAGGTCCGCCGCACCCGGCCCGAGCCGGACCGGGTCACCGGCGAACGCGACGAGCACCGCGGGCACACCTCGCCGGAGGGTGTCGGCCACCTCGACGGTGACCAGCGGGGTGGGCAGGGGTGCTCGCACGGAAGACCTCCGAAGGGTGGAACAAGGGCTAAAAGAGATCAAAAAAAGCCGGAAAAAGGCCGATAAACAGGTGTTTAGCCCGGTTAAGCACCGGCACCGGGCGACCGGGCGCGTCGCGACGTAGCGATGCCCCGGTTCCGCAGTGGAAACCGGGGCCTCGACGCTTTCTCGGTCCGGCTGGTCAGCCGGCGGCTGCCTTGAGGGCATCGCCCAGGGCGTTGGCCTCATCCGCCGACATCTCGACGACGAGGCGCCCACCACCCTCGAGCGGAACGCGCATCACGATGCCACGCCCCTCCTTGGTCACCTCGAGGGGACCGTCGCCGGTCCGGGGCTTCATGGCCGCCATCGCGTGCTCCCTCCGTCAACATCTTCCCCGTCCGACCAGGGCCGGATACGGGACCCATTCTCCCCTATGCGGACTCGGCAGCGAAACCGAACCGATCTTTCCGGCCCGTCGAGGGGCAGTTGGCGATCTTCACGAAGCCACCGACGACCACCAGGATCACCGTGCGCCAACGACTTTCGGACCCACTGCCGATCGTCACCCGGTCGTGACCCTTCACGGCTCTGTGGCGTGTCGCGGGGTCGCCCTGACAGACTCGACTCTCGTGCGAGCCCGTTCCGCGCTCTTCGACGTCTACGGCGGCCACCTCCGCGAGCGGGGTGGTGCCGCGACGATCGCCGCGCTCGTCCGGTTGCTGGAGCCGCTGGACTTCGCCGCGCCCGCCGTGCGCACCGCCGTGTCGCGCACGGTCCGGCAGGGCTGGCTCGAACCCGTCCGCCTGCCGGACGGCCCCGGCTACGCGATGACACCTCGCGCGGAACGGCGGCTGGACGAGGCCGCGGCCCGCATCTACCGCACCCGGCCGTCCACCTGGGACGGTCGGTGGCACGTGGTGGTGCTGGAGGAGCTGCCCGCCCGTGAGGCGCGGGACCGGCTCGCTTCCTCGCTGCAACTGCTCGGCTACGGCGCGCTCGGCCCCGTGACGTGGATCGCGCCGCGCCCGTCGCCCGAGCTGGCGGACGAGCTGGCCGGCGAGGGCGTGCGGGCGAGCACGTTCCACGGCGAGCACGAGGGCGACCCGGCGGAGCTGGCCGGACGCGCGTGGGACCTGGCGACGCTGGGTCGGGACTACGCCCGGTTCGTGGCCGAGTGGGAGCCGGTCGTGTCCGCTGTGGACGGTACGTCGCCGGCGGAGGCGTTCGCGGCGTCGCAGCGGTTCCTGCACGCCTGGCGCAAGTTCCTGTTCCGCGATCCCGGCCTGCCGCGCGAGCTGCTGCCCGCCGACTGGCCGGGCACCGACGCGGCGGCGTGCTTCGACCGGCACACCAACCGCCTGGCGCCCGCGGTGGCCAAGTTCGTCGACGACAGCCTCACCCAGCACTGACCGGAGGTCCCCACGTGTCCGAACTCCTCATCGACGACGCTGACGGCGTTCGCACCTTCACGCTCAACCGGCCCGAGTCGTTCAACTCGTTCACGGTGGCGCTGAAGGAGCGGTTCCTGGAGGCCGCGGTCGAGGCCGCCGAGGCCGACTCGGTGCGCGCGGTGGTCATCACCGGCGCCGGGAAGGCGTTCTGCGCAGGCCAGGACCTGAAGGAGCACATCGGCCTGCTGGAGGCGGGCGACCCGGCGCCGCTGAACACCGTGGAGAAGCACTACAACCCGCTGATCAAGGCGATCGTGGCGATGCCGAAGCCGGTCATCGCGGCGGTGAACGGCATGGCGGCGGGCGCGGGGGCGTCGCTGGCGTTCGCGAGCGACCTGCGGGTCGCCGGTGCGGGCGCCAAGTTCCTGATGGCGTTCGCGAACGTGGGCCTGACGGCCGATTCGGGCGCCTCGTGGACGCTGCCGCGCCTGATCGGGCACGGCCGGGCGATGGAGATGATGCTGCTCGCGCAGCCGGTCGGCGCCGAGGAGGCGTTGCGGATCGGCATGGTGGGCCAGGTCGTGCCGGACGGCGAGGTGCTGTCCACGGCGCAGGCGCTGGCCCGCAAGCTGGCCGCCGGGCCGACCACCGCCTACGCCAAGATCAAGGAGGCGATGGCGTTCACCGGCGCGTTGGAGGCGGCGCTGGAGGTGGAGGCCCGCACGCAGGCCGAGGCGGGCGCCACGGCGGACCACCGGGAGGCGGTCGCCGCGTTCGTGGCCAAGCGGAAGCCCGACTTCACCGGGCGGTAGGCGCGGCGCGGAAGCAGGCCGCGATGTGGTCGTCGACCATGCCGGTGGCCTGCATCAGCGCGTAGCAGGTGGTGGGGCCGAGGAACACGAAGCCGCGGCGCTTCAGCTCCTTGGCCATCGCCTTCGACTCCGGTGTCACGGCGGGCACGTCGGCGAACGTGGCGGGTCGTTCGTGGCGCTCGGGCGCGAACGACCACAGCAGGTCGTCCAGCGGCACGTCGAGCTTCCCGATCACGCGGGCGTTGTTGATCGTCGCGTTGATCTTGGCCCGGTTGCGGACGATGCCCGCGTCCGCCATCAGCCGGTCGAAGTCGTCGGACCCGAACTCCGCCACCACCTCGGGCGCGAAGCCCGCGAACGCGGTCCGGAAGTTCTCCCGCTTGCGCAGGATCGTGATCCAGGACAGGCCGGACTGGAACGACTCGAGCGACATGCGCTCGAACATGGCCGTGTCGCCGTGCAGCTCGACGCCCCACTCGGTGTCGTGGTACTCGACGTAGTCGGGGGTGCTCTCGCCCCACGGGCAGCGGACGGGCTCGGTCATGCGGAGTACTCCCGGGCGAAGGCGGCGAAACGGCGCAGCGACCACAGCACGCCCGGCGCGAAGGCCAGGTTGAGCGGCAGCGCGATGTCCTCGGACCAGACGAGTTCGCTGCGCGCGTCGCCGCGGGGAACGACGCGGAACTCGCCGGTGCCGCGCACGAGCCGGCCGGTGTGCTCGACGGCGCAGCGCGTCGGCGGCTCCCACGCGGTGATGCGCATGGTGTCGGTGAAGCCGAGCGGGCCGATGCCGGTGAACGCCTCGAGCCCGCTCCCCTCGCTCGCGCCGTCACCGCTGGTGACGCGGACGGTGGTGCCGAGCATCCACTCGCCCTGCCGCGCCCAGTCGGTGAGCGCGGCCCAGGTGGTCGCCGCCGGTGCCTCGACGTCGACGCGCAGGTCAAGCCGGGTCATGCTCGGGCTCTCGTTCCGCCACGCGGTCGACCGGACGTCCGGGCTCGTGTCCGGGCTCTGACTCGACGCCCGGCTTGGCGTCCGGCGTGGCGTCCGGCTCATCGCCCCGCTTGGCCCGCGGTTCGACGCCCAGGGCGTCCTCCAGCTCGTCGACCCGGCCGCGCAGCCGCTCGACCTCGTCGGCCAGGCGGTCGATCACCCAGTCGACCTCGGTCATCTTGTAGCCGCGCAGGACCTGCTGGAACTTCACGTCGCGCACGTCGTCGGGGGTCACGTCGTCGGCCGGGAGCCTGGTCGGCGACGCGCCGGGCGGCAGCGGTGCCAGTTCCTCGCCGCGCCCGAACACCAGCGCGGCCAGCAGGAACACCACGGCCGCCACGAGAGCCATGACGACTATGTAGATGAGCGCTGAGGTCACGACACGATCGTGACACATCCCCCCGTCACACCGACGAGAACACCACGCACCGGCGGGCGAGTACGGCCGGTCGGAGCACCAGGACGAACGACATCTGGCACGCACGCCGAGCTGGTCGAAGCTCCCGGCCACTACCGCGACCGCTGGAGCACCGAACGCATGGCGGGCCGGTCGTCCGCCGGCACGTCGACCGCCGACGGCAGCCACTCGCCGTCGAACGGCACGAACTGCGTCAACGTGGACGACGCCACCGGCACACCGCACCGCCGCAGCGCCGTGCCCATGATCTGAGCCGCCATCGGTCCGAGCTGGCGCAGGTCCCGGTTGCGGTGCTTGCGCACACCCAGGTTGACCTGCGCGATCCCGGCCAGCCCGTATCGGGTGTGCGCGTCGAGCAGCAACCCGATCTCCACGCCGTAACCGGGCGCGAACGGCACCGACTCCAGGAACTCGCGCGTGCCCGCGTACTCCCCGCCCAGCGGCTGCACGACGCCGGCCAGCTCCGGCCGCAACGCGTTGAGCAGCGGACGGGCCGTCAGCTCGGTGACCCGGCCGCCGCCGGTGCTCTCCAGCCGCAACGGCCGCCGGTAGAAGCCCTTCACCAGGTGCACGTCCCGGGTCAGCAGCGGGCCGAGCAGCGCGGGCACGAACTCCGGGTCAGGGTCCACCAGGTCGGAGTCCAGGAACACCACCAGGTCACCGGACGTGGCCGCGAGCGAGCGCCACAGCACCTCGCCCTTACCGGGCCGCGGTTCCAGCTCGGGCAGCACGTCCGTCCGGTGCACCACCCGCGCGCCCGCTTCCGCGGCACGCGCCACCGTGCCGTCCGCGGACCCCGAGTCCACCACGACGAGCTCGTCCACCAGACCACCCAGCAGCGGGCGCACGACGCCGACGACGTCACCGACCGTCGCCTCTTCGTCCA
Source organism: Saccharothrix sp. NRRL B-16314 (assembly GCF_000716595.1). Classification (GTDB taxonomy): domain Bacteria; phylum Actinomycetota; class Actinomycetes; order Mycobacteriales; family Pseudonocardiaceae; genus Actinosynnema. Next base: position 68,725 of record NZ_JNXC01000013.1, on the reverse strand, counting down.
ACGCGGGCAGCACCACGCTGACGGTCCGACTCCCCTTGCGCGCCACCAGCTCCGGCACCGTCCACTGCGGACTCTGCCACGTGTTGGACGCGAACCAGTCCGGCATCAGGCCAACGCCCTCAGCACCCGTGCCGGCGGACGCGTGCCCGCGATGCTCGCCACCATCTCCACCACCCGGCGGGTCTGCCGCACCTGGTGCGCCCGGAACACCTTCGCGCCGGACCAGGCGGCCACCGACGTCGCGGCCAGCGTGCCGTCCACCCGGTCACCCACCTCCGCGCCGAGCGTCTCGCCGACGAAATCCTTGTTGGACAACGCCATCAGCACCGGCCACCCGGTCGCCACCAGCTCGTCCAGCCGCCGCAGCAGCTCCAGCCCGTGCCAGGTGTTCTTGCCGAAGTCGTGGGTCGGGTCGATCAGGACACCCGCCGCCGGCACGCCCAGCGCCACCATCCGCTCGGCCCGCTCGACCAGTTCCGCCGCCACGGACGCCACCACGTCGGCGTAGTGGACGCGGTGCGGATCGGTGCGCGGTTCCAGGCCGCCGGTGTGCGAGCAGACGATGCCCACGCCGAACTCGGCCGCCACTTCGGCGAGCGCCGGGTCCGCGCCCGCCCACGTGTCGTTGATCAGGTCCGCGCCCACCTCGCACACGGCACGGCCCACCTCGTGCCGCCATGTGTCGACGCTGATCACCAGGTCCGGGTGCCGCTCGCGGACGGCCGCGACGAACGGCACGACCCGACGTGCTTCCTCGGCGGCGTCGACCACTTCGCCCTTGGAGCCCGCCTTGACCCCGCCGATGTCGACGATGTCCGCGCCGTCGGCGACCGCGCGGTCCACCGCGGCCATGGCGGCCTCGTCCTCGAACGTGGCGCCGCGGTCGTAGAAGGAGTCGCGCGTCCGGTTGACGATGGCCATCACCAGCGCGCGATCCCCGGCGACCTCTCGTGACCCGAACCGCATGACCGCATCGTGCCACGTGCCCACTGCCGGTGAGCTGTGTCACAGACCCCTGCTACTCGCGAGTACGGTTCGTGTTTACTCGCCGGTAACACCCTGCGTGATCCAGGTCACGGTCAAGGAGGACCTCGTGCGCCGATCACTTCCCCTGCTCCTCGCCGCCCTGCTGGCGGTGGTGCTGACACCGCCCGCACAGGCCGCACCCGGTTTCGCGGTGGCCTACGAAACCATCCCCGGCCAGGGCGGCACCCCGCTCAAGGCACTCGTCGTCACACCGACCGGACGCGGCAGCGGACCGTTCCCGCTGATCGTGCTGCCGTCGAGCTGGGGCGTGAACAACATCGAGTACGTCGGCGCGGCGGCCAAGCTCGCCTACGAGTCCGGCTACTCGGTGATCAGCTACACGTCGCGCGGGTTCCACGACTCGGCGGGCGAGATCGACGTGGCCGGGCCGGACACCGTGGCCGACGTCAGCCGGGTGATCGACTGGGGCCTGGCGCGGGCCGCCGGTGATCCCGCCCGGATCGGCGTCGGCGGCATCTCGTACGGCGCGGGCCAGTCCCTGCTCGCCGCCGCGGCCGACCCGCGGATCAAGGCCGTGACGGCGCTCAGCACGTGGACCGACCTCGGCCGGTCGCTCTACCCGAACGAGACGGTCAGCGCGCAGGCCGTCGAACTGCTGCTGGCCGCCGGTCACCTGACCGGACGTCCCGGGCCGGTGCTGCGCGAAGCGGAGGCCGCCTACCGGGAGCACCGGTTCGCCGACGTGCTGCCGATCTCGCCGCCGCGGTCGCCCGCCACGCACGTGTCGTCGATCAAGGCCGCGGTGATGATCGGCAACGCGTGGAACGACGGGCTGTTCCCGCCGAGCCAGATCACCGACTTCTTCGGCGCGCTGAGCACGTCGAAGCGGCTCATGCTCTCGCCCGGTGACCACGCCACCGCCGAGCTGTTCGGCGCGGCCGGGCTGCCGAACGAGATCTGGACGTCCGTCGGGCGCTGGTTCGACCACCACCTCAAGGGCGTGGACAACGGCATCAACCGCGAGAACCCCGTGCAGGTCAAGCCGAACAACGGCGGCGCCTGGCGCTCGTACCCGTCGTGGGCCGCGGCCACCGCGCGGACCGACACGGTCGCGTTGACGGCGGACCGGATCGGCGCCGGGTGGCCGACCATCGCCGAGAGCGGCACGGTCATCGTGTCGGGTGCGTTGCAGGGCTTCCTGGACATCCCGGTCGGCGTCTCGACCCCGCTGATCGACCGAGGGGCCGCCGCGGTGTGGCGCGGGCCGGTCCAGTGGACGTCCACCACGGTCAGCGGCACACCTCGTGCCCACCTGACGGTCACGCCGAGCGCCGCCAAGACCACTTTGTACGCGTACCTGTACGAGGTGAACGTGTTCGGGTTGGGTGCGTTGATCACGCACAAGCCGGTGACGCTCACCGGAACCGGCACCAGGGCGGTGGACCTGGACCTGGAACCGGCGGTGTGGAACGTGTCGGCGGGCAACCGGCTGGTGCTCGTCGTGGACACGGTGGACGCGCGCTACGGCAGTTCCAGCACGCTCGGCTCGTCGGTGGCGTTCGGCGCGGACTCGTGGCTGAAGGTGCCGCTCGGCTGACCGGCCCTTGGGTTTGGTGAAGTCGTTCGAGCTGTTCAGGTCCTGAGGGGCGGGGCGGGTGCACCGACAATTTCCAGGCACTCGCCCCACGCCTGTGGACAACCCCGACCTGTCCACATAGCTGACAGCAGCTGTCAGGACTTGCTGCGAGGATCACCGACATGGAATCGAAGTCGACGTTCAAGATCACGCGGTGGGACCAGGCGGTCTACGACGAGGCGGAACCGCAGCTGGCCCGCGTCCTCGTGGACAAGGCGTACAGCGGCGTCATGGAGGGCACGAGCACCGCCGAGCTGACCACGTGCCAACCGTCGGAAGGCTCGGCGGGCTACGTGGGCACCGAGCGGTTCGTGGGCACCGTCGACGGCAAGTCCGGGACGTTCGTGCTCCAGCACGGCGCCGTCATGTCGGCGGCCGGCGCCGAGTTCTGGGGCCACGTCGTGCCGGGGTCGGGCACCGGCGAGCTGGCCGGCATCTCCGGCACGGCCCGGCTGGAGCACGAACTCATCACCCTGGACCACGAACTGCTCACCGGGGACCACGACCTTGGCTGACCGGGAACGGGTGATCGCCTACCGGGTCGCCGCGCACCAGTTCGACCGGACCGCCGCCGACGCGTCCGCCCTGCGCGTGTTCGACCTCGGCCTCCAGGACTCGGAACGGTCCGCGGTGCCCGCGCTGGCCGCCCGGCTCGACCGCGTGCCCGACCTGACCGCCTTCACCCTCACGTGGACCGTGCGGGGCGCACCCCACTGGCACCGCGCCGACGACGTGCCCGGACTGGCCGCCAGGCTGTGGCCGTTGACCGACGCCGACGCCGTGGCCCGGATGAACCGCCCACCCGTGGACGACGGCCGCGCGGCGCTGCGCGAAGTCGCGTCCGCACTGCGCGAAGTGGTCACGGAGCCGATGACGAAAGGCGAGGCGTCGTCCCGCCTCACGTCGGAGGTGCGTCCCGAGGTCACCGGCTGGTGCCGGGGCTGCGACGCCACGCACGTCCTCGACCCGATCTTCCGCCTCGCCGTGCTGCCCGCCGGCCTGCGGTTCGACCCGGCCGAGAAGACGGTGACGTTCGTGCCGCTGGAGGACCGGCGGGACGTCCCCGACGCCTCACACGGCTTCGACGCGCTGATCGCCGACTACCTCAGGCTGCACGGCCCCGCCGGGCCGTCGGAGGTCGCGAACTACTTCGGCGCGCCCGTCCGCGACGTCAAGGACGTGTGGCCGGACGACCTGGTCGCCATCTCCAAGCGCGCGTGGCTGCCCGCCGACCGGATCGAGGCGTTCGAGAACCCGCCACAGCCCGAGGTGGTCCGGCTCCTCCCGCCGCTCGACCCGTACCTCAACGCCCGCGACCGCGACCTGCTGGTGCCGGACAAGGCGCACCAGAAGGAGGTGTGGCGCATCCTCGGCCGACGCGGCGCGCTGCTCGTGGACGGCGAGGTGCTCGGCACCTGGCAGGCCAAGGCGACCGCCGACCGGCTGGACGTGAAGCTCTCGCCGTTCGTGCCGCTGGACGTCGACATGTTCGCCGAGGAAGCCGATCGCCTGGCCACCGCCCGCGGCCTCGGGGAGGCCCGTGTCAGCTAACCGGCACAAGCGTCCAGCGCGACCTCGACGTCGTCCGTGACCACCAGCAGGTCGAGCGCGGCGCGGGACACGAACCCGCGGCCGTGCAGCTCGGTCAGCCAGTCGAGCAGCCCGCGGTAGTGGCCGTCCACGTCCAGCAGCACCACCGGCTTGGCGTGCATGGCCAACGCCCGCGCCGTCCACACCTCGAACAGCTCCTCGCAGGTGCCGATCCCGCCCGGCAGGGCCAGGAACGCGTCGCCGTGCGCCTCCATCAACGCCTTGCGGTCGCGCATCGTCTCGACCACCAGCAGTTCGTCGGCGTCGGAGTCGGCCAGTTCGCGGTCCACCAGGCCGCGCGGGATGACGCCGGTCGTGCGGGCGCCGCCCTCACGGGCAGCTCGCGCGACCTCGCCCATCATGGACGTCCGACCGCCGCCCCACGTCAGCCCCCAGCCGCGGGCCGCGATCCGCGCGCCCACGTCCGCCGCCAACTGCAAGTAGCTGTCCGGGACCGTCCGCAGCGATCCGCAGTACACCGTCACCGTGGTCAATGTGCGTCCGCCCAGGCCTTGTGCGCGTCGTTCACCACGCGCACCGCGTCGTCGATGTCGTCGGTCAGGTACAGCAGGTCCAGGTCCTTCTCGCCGACCTTGCCGCCGGTCAGCACCGAGTCGCGCACCCAGTCGTACAGGCCCTGCCAGTACGACTTGCCGAACAGCACGACCGGGAACTTGGTGACCTTCTTCGTCTGCACCAGGGTCAGCGCCTCGAACAGCTCGTCCAGCGTGCCGAACCCGCCCGGCAGGCAGATGAACGCCTGCGAGTACTTGATGAACATGGTCTTGCGCACGAAGAAGTAGCGGAAGTTCACGCCCAGGTCGACCCACGGGTTCAGGCCCTGCTCGAACGGCAGCTCGATGCCGAGGCCGACGGAGAACCCGCCCGCCTCCGAGCAGCCCCGGTTGACCGCCTCCATCGCGCCCGGACCGCCGCCGGTGATCACCGCGAACCCGGCCTCGGCCAGCGCGGCGCCCAGCTTGCGGCCCGTCTCGTACTCGGGGTGGTCGCGGCCGGTGCGGGCGGAACCGAACACGGTCACCGCGCTCGGCACCTCGGCCAGCGCGCCGAAACCCTCGACGAACTCCGCCTGGATGCGCAGCACGCGCCACGGGTCCGTGTGCACCCAGTCGCTCGGGCCGCGCGAGTCCAGCAGCCGCTGATCCGTGGTGGTCAGCTCATCACGGCGTTCGCGACGCAGGACGACCGGTCCGCGCTGCTTCTCCTTGGGGTGTTCGTCCACGTCGTTCTCCGTCATTGCCGGGAGTCTAGAGGGAGGACGCCGGCCGGCTCAGGAAGCGGCGCAGCACGTCCACGCACTGCCGGATCTGGTGCACCGGGACGTTCTCCTGCTGCGTGTGCGCGAGCAGCGGGTCACCGGGGCCGTAGTTGACGGCGGGCATGCCGAGGGCGGCGAACCGGGCCACGTCCGTCCAGCCGAGCTTCGCGACCGGTGTGCCGCCGGCGGCTTCGACCAGCTCGCGGGTGGTCGGCGCGCCGAGACCGGGCAGGGCGCCCGCGGACACGTCGGTGACCGTGACGTCGTAGCCCTCGAACAGCTCGCGCAGGTGCTGCTCGGCCTGCGCCGGCGTGCGGTCGGGTGCGAACCGGTGGTTGACCTGGAGCACCGCCTCGTCCGGCACGACGTTGCCCGCGACGCCGCCGCTGACCCGCACCGCCAGCATGCCCTCGCGGTAGAGGCAGCCGTCGATCTCGACCTGGCGCGCCTCGTAGGCCTCCAGGCGGCGCAGGGCTTCGCCCAGGGCGTGGATCGCGTTCACGCCCATCCACGCGCGGGCCGGGTGGGCGCGGACGCCCTTCGTGCGGACGTCGACGCGCATCGTGCCCTGGCAGCCGGCCTCGATCACGCCGTTCGACGGCTCGCACACGATCGCGAGGTCGCCCTTCAGCCACTCCGGCATCTCGCGCTCGATGCGACCGAGGCCGTTGCGGACCGCGTCGACCTCTTCGCAGTCGTAGAAGATGAAGGTGAGGTCGTGGCGCGGGTCCTGGACGGTGGCGGCGAGGTGCAGCATCACCGCGTCACCGCCCTTCATGTCGACCGTGCCGCAGCCGTGCAGGATGCCGTTCTCCAGCCGGGACGGCATGTTGTCGTTGATCGGCACGGTGTCCAGGTGGCCCGCCAGCACCACGCGGGACGGGCGGCCGAGGTTCGTGCGGGCCAGGACGGTGTTGCCGGACCGGGTGACTTCGAGCGCGGTCTGCTCCTCAAGGGACCGCTCCACGAGGTCGGCGATGCGGGCTTCGTCGCCGGAAACGCTCGGCACGTCGACGAGCGCGGCGGTCAGCTCGACGGAATCGGAGGCGAGGTGGAAGGTGTCGGCCACCCGGCGCACGTTACCGTTGGCACCCGTGAGCACCACAAACCCCACCGGCGCGTACGGCGTCGGACTCGCCACCGTCACCCCCACCGGCGCCGTCCTGGACACGTGGTTCCCGTCCCCGTCGCTCGGTACCGCCGAGCCCGGCGTGACGCGGCTGTCGTCCGCCGAGGTCTCGGCCGAGGTCGGTGAGGCCGCCGCCAAGCAGCTCGGTGCGGACGTCGAGCGTGACGTCGAGGTCGTGGGCGTCCGGGTCGGCATCGGCTCGCTCGCCGACGCGCCCGCGTCCACCTACGACGTGTGGCTGCGGCTGCACCTGCTGTCGTCGCGGCTGGTCCGGCCGCACGGCGCGAACCTGGACGGCCTGTTCGGGCTGCTGAACAACGTGGTGTGGACGAACTTCGGGCCGTGCGCGGTCGACGGGTTCGAGCAGACGCGGCTGCGCCTGCGCACCCGTGGCCAGGTCAGCGTGTACGGCGTGGACAAGTTCCCCCGGATGGTGGACTACGTCGTGCCGTCCGGGGTGCGGATCGCGGACGCGGACCGGGTGCGGATGGGCGCGCACCTGGCGTCCGGCACGACCGTGATGCACGAGGGTTTCGTGAACTTCAACGCCGGGACGCTCGGCTCGTCCATGGTGGAGGGCCGGATCTCGGCCGGTGTGGTCGTCGGCGACGGCTCGGACGTCGGCGGCGGCGCGTCGATCATGGGCACGCTGTCCGGTGGCGGCAAGCAGGTCGTGTCCGTCGGCGAGCGCTGCCTGATCGGCGCGAACGGCGGCGTCGGCATCTCGTTGGGCGACGACTGCGTGGTGGAGGCGGGCCTCTACATCACCGCGGGCACCAAGGTGACCGGCGCGGACGGCTCGGTCGTCAAGGCGGGGCAGCTGTCCGGCATGTCGAACCTGCTGTTCCTCCGCGACTCGACCACCGGCGTGGTCAAGGTCCTCCCCCGCAAGGGCTCCGGCGTCGAGCTGAACGCCGCCCTCCACGCCAACGACTGACCTGAGCGTTGAATTCGGGGGCCGCGAACGTAGGACTCACCCGCCGCGAACGTAGGACTCACGCGTTCTGAACGTAGGACTCACGCGACGTCCGCGTGAGTCCTACGTTCGCGTTGCGTGAGTCCTACGTTCCGGACACGCGTGTCCTACGTTCGGAACGGGTGAGTTCAACGCTCAGGACGCGTGCGGTGGGTCGGGATCAAGCGAGCAGGCGGTCGACGGCGGTGGCGATCCGGTCGTCCGTCGCGGTGAGGGCGATGCGGACGTGCCGGTCGCCGGTCGGGCCGTAGAACGTGCCCGGAGCTGCGAGGACGCCGCGTTCCGCGAGCCACGAGACGGTGTCCCAGGCGGGCTCGCCGTCCCGGGTCGACCACAGGTACAGGCCGGCCTCGGAGTGGTCCACCGTGAACCCGGCCTTGGTCAACGCGGGCAGCAGCACGTCGCGCCTCGCCCGGTACCGCTCACGCTGCTCCGCCACGTGCGCGTCGTCGTTCAACGCCGCCGTCATCGCCGCCTGCACCGGCCGCGGCACGATCATGCCCGCGTGCTTGCGCACCTCCAGCAACGACGCCACCAGCGCCGGGTCACCGGTCACGAACCCCGCGCGGTACCCGGCCAGGTTGGACGACTTCGACAGCGAGTGCACCGCCAGCACCCCGTCCAGCGAACCGCCGTTCACCGCGGGCAGCAGCACGGACACCGGGTCCGCCGTCCACGACAGCGCCAGGTAGCACTCGTCGGACGCGACGACCGCCCCCACCGCGCGCGCATCGGCCAGGGCCTGCGCCAACCGCGCGGCGTCCAGCACCCGACCGGTCGGGTTGGACGGCGAGTTCAGCCACACCAACCCGGTACCGGCCGGCGGCGGTTCACCGTCGGCCAGCCGCACGGGGGTGGCACCGGCCAGCCGCGCGCCCACCTCGTAGGTCGGGTACGACAACGCCGGGATGGCCACCACGTCGCCCGGCCCCAGGCCCAGCAACGTCGGCAGCCACGCCACCAGCTCCTTCGACCCGATGGTCGGCAGCACCGACACCGGGTCCAACGGCGGCACGCCGTGTCGCCGCGTCAACGCGCCCACCACGGCCTCGCGCAACTCCGCGACGCCGTGCGTGGTCGGGTAGCCGGGCTGGTCGGCGACCGTGCCGAGGGCGTGCCGGATCAGCTCCGGGACCGGGTCCACGGGCGTGCCGATGGACAGGTCGACCACGCCGCCGGGGTGCGTGCGCGCCTTGGCGGCGTGGTCGGCCAGTGAATCCCAGGGGAAATCCGGGAGCCTCCTACCCGAGGCGCCCGCACCCGACAGGCCCGAGGTCACTCGTGGGACGCCTGCGGCGGGAGAGCCTTCACGAACGCGGGGTCCGCGCTGACCTTGCCGACCTTGGAGGCGCCACCGGGGGAGCCGAGCTCGTTGAAGAAGTCCACATTCGCCGTCGTGTACTCCTTCCACTCGTCCGGCACGTCGTCCTCGTAGTAGATGGCCTCGACGGGGCACACCGGCTCGCAAGCACCGCAGTCGACGCACTCGTCCGGGTGGATGTAGAGCATCCGGTCGCCTTCGTAGATGCAGTCGACGGGGCACTCTTCGATGCACGCCTTGTCGAGCAAGTCCACGCACGGCTGGGCGATCACATAGGTCATTGCGCTCTCCTGCTCTTGTTCTGGTCCACACCGCGCAAGCCGGAGAATACGCGGCGGGGTCGTCGGCCCGACGCTCAGGCCGGCCTTTCGTCAGCGTGCTCCACCTCACAGACCGACCCCCGGCCGGCGCGGTGCAGGATGCGTGGGTGGAGCACATCACCGACCTGGAACGACGGTGCGCGGACGCCTGGCCGGCACTCGTGGACCGACCGCTCGGGCAGTGGCGGCTGCGGGCCGCGGGCGGCTTCACCGGACGTGCCAACAGCGCCCTGACCACCGGCGACCCGGGTCTTCCGACCGCCGACGCGCTGGCCGAGGTGATCAGCTTCGCGACCGCCAACGGGATCAGGCCGGCGGCTCACGTGGTGGTCGGCACGCCCGTCGAGAACGGGGTCGCGGAGGCCGGCTGGCGAGTGGACCTGGAGCACCCCGGCGGGGTCGAGTCGCTCGTCATGACCGGCCGGGTCGAGGGGCTCACCACTGCGCCGAATGGGTACGCCACTCCGAAGTCCGCAGATGTGACCGTCTCGGACGTCCCGCCTCCCGGATGGTGGGAGCTGGCCGCGCAGGCGGACCCCACCCCGGCCCAGCGGCACGTGCTGACGTCCGGGCGGACGGTCGGGTTCGGCGCCGTCACGCTGGACGGGGAGGTGCTGGCCGCCGTGCGCGGCGCCGTCGTCGGCGACCTGCTCCACGTGGCACGGCTAGCGGTGCGGCCGGGGGCGCGCCGCCTGGGCCTGGCCCGCGTGCTGATGGCCGAGTTGGCGGACTGGGGCCGCGACAGGGGCGCGACGACGTGCGCGTTGCAGGTGGCCGAGCACAACAAGCCCGCGATCACGCTCTACGAGTCGCTGGGCTGCGTCGAGCACCACCGCTACCGCTACTGGGTGCCGAACCACTCGTAGGCGGCCGTGCGGACCCGCTTCAACGCCGACCGCTCACCGAAGTAGTCGCCCACCACGCCCACGACGGGCAGCATCCCGAGCGCCTGGTGGTAGAACCGGCCCTGTGGCCGCTTGTCCAGCTCGTCCTCCAGCTTCCAGAGGACCTTGGCGAGCTTCCACACCGTCGCCCCGATGGCCCGGAACGTGGACCGCTGCCGCAGTTCCCCGATCAGCTCGGCGGTCTGCTCGTCCTCCTGGGGGTCGACCGCGCGCCCGTCGACGGAACGCTGGAACAGCACGTGCGCGAGCAGCCGCACCCGGTCCTCGGTCGACGTGAACCCGTGCTCGCCGGCGATCGCGGACAGCAGCAGCCCCTGCCCCGCAGCGCCCAGCGCGGACTGGATCGGCAGCCGGTCGGCCAGCACTCCGCCGACGCCGGGCAGCGCGGCCAGCAGCGACACCAGCCGGCCCACCCGGTTGAGCCAGAACTCGTCCCGCTGCTCCACGTCCATGCGCGCCCACGCGGCCGTGCCGGGCACCTTCACGGCGGCCAGCTGGTCCCACAGCTTGTCCACGAGCCCGCGGTCCGCATCCCGCTCCACCTCGCGGTCGCGCAGGCCGAGCAGGTTCACGTCCCGGAGCGTGTCGAGCAGCGGCCCGGTCGCGCGGACGAACGGCCGCAGCGCCCGCACCACGTCCCGGTCAGTGATCGTCTCGGGCACCGGCCTGCCTCCCCATGTGCGCGCCGACGGCGATGGCGCTGGGCAGCGTCCCGCTGGCGAACAGCACCAGGGTGCGCCAGTCGTTGAGCAGCACCACGTCGCCGCCCGGGCCGAACAGCCCGAACAGGAGCAACGTAGCGATCCACACCAGCAGCGGCGAGACGGCGGCGAGCATGCGGTGCGCGTGCCTCGACGCGGCGAGCACCAGCATGGGGGTGGTCACGATCGCGAGCACCACGGTGACCGGGAACGGCCAGTCACCGGCACGCGGGAGGAGCGTGCCGTCCAGCCGCAGCGGCAGGAAGAACAGCTCCAGCACCGCGAGCACGAAGGCCGCGACCGCGATCCCGACGAGCGCCAGGCGATCGGTCAATCCAGCCCCCCGAACAGGTCGGTCTCCGCACCTTCCGCGGGACCCTTGGCCAGCACGTAGTACTCGGCGTGCACGACGGGCTGCGCGATGCCGTTGGACAGCGCGTAGCTGGCGCCGCCCGAGCCGTCCTGCCACACGCTGATCTGCGTGGAGTGCGCCCGCAACGCCCGGAGCTTGGCCACCAGGTGTTCCGAGATGTCGATCGTGGTGGTGATGGCGGCGTCGTCGGTGACGGGCAGCTCGCCCTCGACGGGCAGCCGCCACGGCAGGTCGGCCATCTCGGCCAGAGCGGCGGCACCGGCCTCGGTCGCCGCTCGCGACGTCACGGCGTGGAACACGCGGTCCACGTCGACAGCGGCCGCGGTGGTGATCTCGTGCACCCTGATGTGGTCGGGGTGGCCGTAGCCGCCGAACGCGTCGTACGTGACCACGACCTGGGGTTTCACCGACGCGATGATCTCGGACAGCGCGGCGACCTGGTCGTCGAACGAGCCGTTCACGAACGCGCGCGGGTGGGTGTTCGCGTCGACACCGGCCATGCCGGAGTCGCGCCAGCGGCCGATGCCGCCGAGGAAGCGGTGGTCGGTCACGCCCAGGGCCGCGCAGGCGGATCTCAGTTCCGCGACCCGGTACCCGCCGAGCTGGTCGGCGGCGTCCGCGGTCAGCTCCCGGAGCGCCGGCGGGATGATCTCGCCCTCCTCGCCGAGGGTGCAGGTGACCACGGTGACGTGCACGCCCATCGCCGAGTAGCGGGCGATGGTGCCACCCGTCCACAGGCTCTCGTCGTCGGGGTGTGCGTGTACCAGCAGCAACCGTGGTGGAGCAGTGAGCGTCACCGGATCAGAGTAGAGGGGCAGTCGCCGCCCGCCCTCGGGGACACCGGACAACCGGCGGCCCCGAGGGCGGCAGCGCTACCGACGCGGCGGCTACCCCGCGATCGAGGGCATCACTTCGGCGAAGTGGCACGCCGAGAGCGTGCCCTCGCCGTCGCCGCGCCGCTCCAGCTTGGGCTCCTCGGTGGCGCAGATGTCCTGCGCCTTCCAGCAGCGGGTGCGGAAGCGGCAGCCCGACGGCGGGTTCACCGGCGACGGAACGTCACCGGTGAGCACGATCCGCTGACGGCCGCGCTCCACCTTCGGGTTCGGCACCGGTACCGCGGACAGCAGCGCCTGCGTGTACGGGTGCATCGGCCGGGCGTAGATGTCCTCCCGGTCGCCGATCTCGATGATCTTGCCGAGGTACATCACGGCGACCCGGTCGGAGATGTGCCGGACGACCGACAGGTCGTGCGCCACGAACAGGTACGCCAGGCCGAGGCGGTCCTGCAACTCCTCCAGCAGGTTCACCACGCCCGCCTGCACCGACACGTCCAGCGCCGACACCGGCTCGTCCAGCACCACGAGCTTCGGGTTGAGCGCGAGCGCGCGGGCGATGCCGATGCGCTGGCGCTGCCCGCCGGAGAACTCGTGCGCGTACCGGCCGCGGTGCTCCGGGTTCAGGCCGACGAGCTCCATCAGCTCGTTGACCCGGTGCTGCACGTCGCCGCCGCCGTCCGCGGGCACGCCGTGGATCTTGAACGGCTCGGAGATCAGCTCGTTGATCTGCCAGCGCGGGTTCAGCGACGCGTACGGGTCCTGGAACACGATCTGCATGTCCCGGCGCACCGAGCGCAGGCCCTTGCCGCGCAGCGTGGTCAGCTCGCGGCCCTCGAACTTCACCGAGCCGGACGTCGGCTTGTGCAGCTGGAGGATGGCCCTGCCGGTGGTGGACTTGCCGCAGCCGGACTCGCCGACCAGGCCGAGGGTCTCGCCCGGGTACAGGTCGAAGCTGACGCCGGACACGGCCTGCACCTGCCCGACCGTGCGCGGGATGATGCCGCCGCCGCGCACGGGGAAGGACTTGACCAGGTCCTTGATCTCCAGCAACGGGGTCTCGCCCGGACGCCCGGAGGCGACGCCACCGGCCTGTGGGTTCACTTCTGTGGACGTCATGAGGTCGGGTTCTCCCCTTCGTGCAGTCGCGCTTCCACCACGTCGACGTCCTCGGCGATGGGCATGCCCGGGTTCGCCGTGGTGAGCGACGCCGGGTTCTCGACCACGCCGATCTCGTCGTGCGCGAACAGCCGCTGCGGGTTCTCCAGCGTGGCCAGGTGCGCGGAGCGGTGGCACCGCGCGAAGTGGCCGGACCGGTCGGTCTCCAGCAGCTGCGGCTCGGTCTCGCGGCACTCGTCGATCGCCAGCGGGCACCGCGGTGAGAACGAGCAGCCCTGCGGCAGGTTCATCAGCGAGGGCGGCGCGCCCTTGATCGGGGTGAGCCGCTTGCCCAGCAGGTTCGGGTTCGGGATGGAACCCAGCAGACCCACCGTGTACGGCATCCGCTGCGCCTCGAACACCTCGTCCACGGTGCCCTGCTCGACGACCGTGCCGCCGTACATGACCTGCACGCGGTCCACCATGCCCGCCACCACGCCGAGGTCGTGCGTGATGACGACGATGCCGGCGCTCGTCTCGTCCCGGATGCGCAGCAGCGTGTCCAGGATCTGCGCCTGCACCGTCACGTCCAGCGCGGTGGTCGGCTCGTCCGCGATGATCACGTCCGGGTCGTTGATGATCGCCATGGCGATCATCGCGCGCTGCCGCATGCCGCCGGAGAACTCGTGCGGGTACTGCGACGCACGGCGGTCCGGCTGCGGGATGCCGACGAGCTCCAGCGCCTCGACGGCCTTGGCCCAGGCCGCCTTCTTCGACACGTCGTGGTGCGCCAGGTGCGCCTCGGCGAGCTGCCAGCCCACCGTGTACACCGGGTTCATCGACGTCATCGGGTCCTGGAAGATCATCGCGACGCCGTTGCCGCGGACCGGCTGCATCTGCTTGTAGCTCAGGCCGACGAGCTCGCGGTCCTTGAACTTGATCGACCCGCCGATCTTCGCGGTCTTGGGCAGCAGGCCCATGACCGCCATCGACGACACCGACTTGCCCGAGCCCGACTCGCCGACGACGCCCAGCACCTCACCGGGGCCGAGCGTGAACGACACGTCCCGCACGGCGTGCACGACGCCGTCGTCGGTCGGGAAGTCCACCGACAGGTTCTCGACCCTCAGCAGCTTCTCGCCGCCGGCCGTGTCGCCCCACGCCGAGGACTCGGGTGCGTTCATCACGTCCACCTCACTCATGCCTTCACCCTCTTCTGCCGCGGGTCGAAGGCGTCCCGGAGACCGTCACCGATGAAGTTCACCGAGAGCGAGATCAGCACGATGAACACGAACGTGGTGAAGAACAGCCACGGGTGCAGGGTCAGCTCGTTCTTGTTCAAGCTGATCATCAGCCCCAGCGACGTGTCCGGGCTCTGCACGCCCAGGCCGAGGAACGACAGCGCGGCCTCCAGCAGCACCGCCTGCGCGATCGCCAGCGTGGCGTTGACGATGATCACGTCGACCGTGTTGGGCAGGATGTGCCGGAACACGATCCGGAACGTCGACGCGCCCAGCGCGCGGGCGGCCTCCACGAACTCCTTCTCGCGCAGCGACAGCACCATGCCGCGGATCACGCGGGCGATGGACAGCCAGCCGATCAGGCCCATGTACAGGGCCACGATCATCCAGTTGCTCTTGCCGCCGTTGCCGGCGACCGACACCACGAAGCTGTTGCGCACCAGCACGGCCGCGATGACCAGGCTGGGGATGACCAGCAGCAGGTCGATGAAGCGGCTGATGACCGTGTCGACCCAGCCCTTGAGGTAGCCGGCCAGCGCACCGAGCACCACGCCGATGATCGTCGACAGGACCGCGACGACCACCGCGATCTGGAGCGAGAACTGGGTGCCGCGGATCAGCTGCGCCACCATGTCCGCGCCGAGCCGGTCGGTGCCGAACGGGTGGTCGGCGCTGGGCGGCAGGTACCGCTTGAAGCCCAGGTCGGTGTACGAGTACTTCCAGATCGCGCCGCCCAGGAAGGCGAACAGCACGAGCAGGACCAGCAGCACGACACCGAACACGGCGGCCTTGTGCCGCATGAACCGGCGCAGGATCACCTGCGACTGCTTGCGCGTGGAGGTCGTGTCGAACTGACTCGCCTCGGCCGGGCTCGGCGACGGGGCCTGCGCCACGGGGGAACCGATCTCAGTCAAGGCGGATCCTCGGGTCCAGGAACGCGTACATGACGTCCGCGATCAGGTTGAACACGATGATGAAGACGGCGGTCACCATCATGAAGCCGAGCACCTGGTAAGGCTCGAGGTCGGTGATCGCGTCGACCAGGAACTTGCCCATGCCCGACCAGCCGAAGACCGTCTCGGTGATCACCGCGCCGCCGAACTGGGCGCCGATGTTGAGCGAGGACACCGTGACGATCGGGATGAGCGCGTTGCGGAACGCGTGCTTGAAGATGGCTCGGCTCTCCGAGATGCCCTTCGCCTGCGCGGTGCGCACGTAGTCGGCGTTGAGGGTGTCCAGCATCGAGGCGCGCTGGAAGCGGCTGTACAGCGCGAACTGGATCACGACCAGGCAGATCGTCGGCAGGATGAACGCGCCGGAATACTGGTAGACCTGGTCGATGAACCCGCCGGAGAAGCCCTCACCGGGCGGACCGGCCATGGTGAGCCATCGTTCGGCGCCTATCGACTCCAGCCAGTTGTTGAACTGGATGCCGCCGGCCTTGAGCACCAGCGCCACGCAGAACAGGGGCATGGAGAACATGGCGAACGATATTCCGGTCGCCGTGTAGTCGAATATCGAATACTGTCTGACCGCGCCGACGACGCCGACGCCGACGCCGAGGAGCAGGGCGATGACCTCCGCGACCAGGATCAGCCGCAGGGTCGTGCCAAAGGCGTTGATCAGCTCTTCCTTGACCGGCTTGCCCGCGTTGCCGGGGACGACGGACTCGCCCCAGTCGCCGGTCACGAAGTCGCCGGCCCAGTCGACGTAGCGCTCCATGAACGGCTTGTTGTAGCCCGTCCGCTCGTAAGCGGCGGCGATTTCCGCCGGTGTCCGCGGTTTCTGGAGCTTCCACTCGCCGAGGGGATCACCCATGGCGTTGACGAGACCGAAGCAGAGGAATGAAGCGACGATCAACAGCGGAATCGAGATCAACAACCGCCGGATTATGTAACGGAACATGACGAGTCTCTAGTCTCCCTAGGCACCCCCGCGTGCAAGCGTGGGAGCCTACCGGACGCGGACACCGTCCGGGGGGCCGGTGCTTGTGGCACCGGCCCCCCGGCGGTTGGGTCGTACTTTATCTACCCGGAATCACGAACCCGGCGTTACTTCTTCTGCCAGGCGTAGAGGTTCCAGGTGACACCGCCGCCGACACCGATGTACGAGATCGGGCCGATGTCCGCGCTCGAAGCGGCGAAGTCGGTCAACTGGAACAGCGGGATGCTGTGCAGGTCATCACGCATGATCTTGTCGGCTTCGTTCATCATGGTGATGCGCTTCTGGTAGTCCAGCTCGCTGTTCGCGGCCTTCCACTTCTCCGTCAACGGGGCGGAGTCGTAGTTGTTGTAGTTGCCCGTGCCACCCTCGGACTTCTGGGCGTAGTTGCCGTACGCACCGGCCTTCAGCGGCTGGCCGACCCACGCGAACAGCGCGGACTCGAACTCGCTCGCCGGGAGGCGCTTGTCGTTGAAGTCGGCAGCCTGGTCGGCGACGATCTCGATGCCGGCCTGCTTGCACTTGTCCTGCAGGATGCGGACCGTGTCGGCACGACGCTGGACGATCTTGTGGCCGAGCTTGAAGGACGCGCGGAACTCGCCCTTCGTGTAGACGCCGTCGGCGCCGAGCTTCCAGCCGCCCTCGTCCATCGTCTTCTTGGCCGCGGCGACGTCACCCTTGCCGACGTCACCGTAGTGGTCCTCGTAGCCGACCTCGTTGGGCTGGAACGTGAGGCTGCCGAGCGGCTTGGCGTTCGGGTCCACGTCGGCGACGAGCTTCTCGATCAGGGCTTCGCGGTCGAAGCACTGGGCGATCGCCAGGCGCAGGTCCTTGTTCTCCTTGAACAGCGGCAGCGCCATGTTGAAGTCGACGTGCTCGTAGGTCTGGCCACCGGCCGCGAAGACCTCGAACGCGCTGTCGCCGCGGAGCTGCTGGGCGACGGCCGGGTCAGCCTGCGGGGCGATGACCTGGACTTCCTTGTTCTGGAGCTGCTGGGCCGACGACTGGGCGTCGGTGTTCGTCTTCAGGATGACCTTGGCCGGGCCACCGGGGTTGCCCCACCACTTCGGGTTGCGCTCCAGGACCGTCTGGTCCTTGAGGTCCGAGGAGACGATGGAGTACGGGCCGCCGGAGAGGGCGACGGACGGGTCGAAGCCCAGCCAGCCGGTGGTGTAGAACTCGGCGACCTTCTTGACGGTCTCGTCGTTCTGGTCCGGCTTCACCGCGGTGATGTCCGAGACGCCGGTCTTCTGCTCCAGGACGTGCGCCGGGAGCAGGCCGTCGCTACCGGGCTGCGAGAACATGCCCCGGTAGTCGGCGAACGCCTTCTTGAACGTCGTGGTGATCGTCTTGCCGTCTTCCGAGCACTCGAGCTTCTCGACGTCCTCGTAGCCGGTCGGGGAGGAGTCGAAGATCGACGCTTCCTCGCCGCTCTCGCCCTTGACGGTCGCCTTGCTCGTCGCCGCCAGCCACTTCAGGTGGAAGTCGTCGCAGTCGATGGCTTCGCCATCGGACCAGACGGCCGCCTTCTGCACCTTCCACTCGATGGTCTGCGGGTCGGTCGACGTGACCTTGATGGACTCCATCAGGTCGTTGTCGATCTTGATGACGATCTTGCCGTCCACCAGCACCGGGAGGTACGGCGAAGGCTGCACGTTCGACAGCGCGATGGTGCTGGAGAAGTTGTTCGTCGCGCCGATGTTGTTGTTGTAGTTGTGGAAGCCCTCTTCGACGGCGACCGCGATCTCGCCGATGTCCTCCACCTTCGGACGCTTGAACAGCTCGTCCTGACCACCGATCGCACCGGGGTCGAGGTCTTGCGGACCGCCCTGTTCTCCGCCGCCCGAGCCGCCGCCGCTGCACGCGCTCAGCACGAGCGCGGCTCCGGTCAACAGCGCAAGCGCCGAGACAGTCTTTGATCTCCTCATCGACACGTGCCCTCCTAGCACTGGGTTGGAGCGACCGTTTGGGCCGACTTCCACCCATAACCGAGATGTGCCAAACGCGCCCCGAACCGACACACCGTTGCAGCACGATAAGAACCAGTGCGCCGCACGGTCACTGCCCATCGGCCGATCGTGACCAAAGGGTGACACGTCGTCGCAGCACGCGACTCCGTCGTTACCGGCAGGGAGCGTTCGTTAACCGGACGGCAGGAATACTGTCAATACTGCTCCGCGAACGCATCTTGAAGCTGGTGTTTCGTCGGAGTCAACGGTCAACGATCTTCACGGCGCCAGGTGCGCGCGGTGCTGAGCGGGCCGGCGAGCGGGGCGCCCGCGGTGACGTTCTGAGCCACCGGCAAGACCACCAGCAAGTCTGCTACCTGGAACAACGGCATCGCGACGGCCTGTTGCCAGAGCACCGGCTCGATCGTCTTCAGGGCGTCGGCCAGCAGCAGTTCACCGCTGAGGGCCTGTTCGATCACCGGCTGGACGGTCTGGTCGCAGAAACCGGAGAGATTCGCCGGAATGGGTGTACCACCGTCCTGCGGTGACGGCCGACACCCGAATGCGGAAGCCAGAACGGCCGCTGAATCACCGGTGTCGACGCGCGGCACGACGGCAATGTCGATGGTCTCTTTGGAAGCGGCGGTATCCGACAGATCTTGGCCGAACAACTGATTGGCGGGCGTTGTCAGGACGCGTGCGGCGATTCCGGACAATGACAGTTGACGCTGAACCTGGTTCGCGATGGCGACGTACGGCTCGACATCGGCGGGTGCGGCGATGGTCAACTCCAACGTCGTGTTGTCACGCCCCCACTGACCGCCCTCCGGTCGGGTGTAACCCGCTTCGGTGAGCAGTTGCACGGGGTCACCGGCCTTGGCGGGCATGGTCGGGGTGTAGCCGGCCCTGCTCGGCGGGATCACCTGCGCGTCCGCGCGGAGGGTCGCGCTCGGGCCGCTGCGGGTGCCGAGGGCGATCAACTCGTCGCGGTCGAGGGCGTTCATCACGGCGGTGCGGACCCGGACGTCCTGCATTCGCGGCGACGCGGGTCGCAGGAGCAGTTGGACGACCTCCGGCCTCGGCACCACGGTCGAGGTGAGCGGTGCGGTCTTGGCCAGTTCGGCGATGTCCTTGGTGACGATCGAGTCGGCGCGGATGAGGGCGACCTGGTCGTCACCCGTGTTCAACGCCTCGATCGTGTCGTGCTGGCCGGCGCGGCGCAGGACCAGCCGGTCGAGGGGCGGCGGCTGCTCCCAGAACCGGTCGTTGCGCTCGAGCACGATCTCGCCCCGCGGCTGGTCGAGCGTGCGGACGGCGAACGGGCCCGCCGTGGCCGGGAAGCTGTCCGCGAGGGCCGCGCTCCAGCCGCCCGGGGCGTCCTTGAGCAGGTGGGCGGGCAGGAGGTTGTGGAACAGGCTCCGCCAGCCCGGGTACGGCTTGGTGAACACCACCTCGACCACCTTGCCGCCCTCGCGGCTCGCGATGTCGTCGATCAGCCGGTACCCGGCCGGGTCGACCACCCCCGGCTCCTCCCGCATCCGCTGCCAGAGGTAGACGAAGTCCTCGGCCGCGATCGGCGCCGAGTCGGACCAGCTGGCGTCCCGGCGGAGCGTGTAGGTGACCGTGTACGGTTCCGCGCTGGTGACCTCGGCGCTGACCACCAGGTCGAGGTCGAGCCGCGGGCTGCCGTCCGGGTCGGTGCGGAAGGTCGACGGGAGCAGGAGCGAGGCCAGGGCCGTGGTGACGGTGCTCTGGCTGGCCAGGGTGTGCGGGTTGTAGCCGCCCTTGACGTCGTCCACCCCGACCACGATCTCGTTCTGCTTCTCCTTGGGGACCACCGTCATCCCCGGCGTCGACGGCACCAGGGGCGGTGGAGGCGTCGCCGTGCACCCCGCCAGGGCGAGCGCAGCAACCACCGCAAGTACCTTTCGCGTCCCCATGGGTACGAGCGTGCCAGACGGCGCAAACCGAAGGGCACCCCGGGCCGGAGCCCGAGGTGCCCTTCAGCACACCCTATATATAAGGAGCAGTCGATCAGCCGCGCAGCTTGTTCCGGTTGCGCTCCCGGCCGCGCTGGTTGGCATCCAGGATCACCTTGCGCACCCGCACGACCTCGGGCGCGACCTCGACGCACTCGTCGGCGGCGCAGAACTCCAGCGCCTCCTCCAACGACAGCTTCCGCGGCCGGGCCAGGGTCTCCATCACGTCGGCTGACGACATCCGCATGTTCGTCAGCTTCTTCTCACGGCACACGTTGACGTCGAGGTCCTCCGCGCGCGGGTTCTCGCCCACGACCATGCCCTCGTACGCGTCCGCGCCCGGCTCGACGAAGAACGTGCCGCGGTCGGCCAGCTGGGTCATCGCGTACGCGGTGATCGACCCGGTGCGGTCGGCGACCAGCGAACCGTTGTGCCTGGTCCGGATCTCGCCGGCCCACGGGCCGTAGCCCTCGGACACCGCGTTCGCGATACCGGTGCCGCGCGTCTCGGTCAGGAACTCGGTGCGGAAGCCGATGAGGCCGCGCGACGGCACGACGTACTCCAGCTTGATCCGCCCCGACCCGTGGCCGGACATGTTCTCCATCCGGCCCTTGCGGTTGGCCAGCAGCTGGGTGATGGCGCCCAGGTGCTCCTCCGGCGCGTCGATGGTCAGGCGCTCGAACGGCTCGTGCAGCTTGCCGTCGACCATCCTCGTGACCACCTGCGGCTTGCCGACGGTCAGCTCGAAGCCTTCGCGCTTCATCTGCTCGACCAGGATGGCCAGGGCCAGCTCACCGCGGCCCTGCACCTCCCAGGTGTCGGGGCGCTCGGTCGGCAGGACCCGCACCGACACGTTGCCGACCAGCTCCGAGTCCAACCGGGCCTTCAGCATGCGGGCGGTGAGCTTGGTGCCGCCGCCGCGACCGGCCAGCGGGGAGGTGTTGACGCCGATCGTCATCGAGATCGCCGGCTCGTCCACCGTGATGCGCGGCAGCGCCTCGGGGTTCTCCACGTCGGCGAGCGTGTCGCCGATGGTGATCTCCGGGATGCCGGCGATGGCGACCAGGTCGCCCGCCTTCGCCGTCTCGGCGGCCACGCGGTCCAGCGCCTCGGTGATCAGCAGCTCGGTGATCCGGACCTTCTGGATCGAGCCGTCCTCACGGCACCAGGCCACCGTCTCGCCCTTGCGGATCGTGCCGGACTCGATCCGGCACAGCGCGATGCGGCCGAGGAACGACGACGCGTCGAGGTTCGTCACCAGCGCGCGCAGCGGCGCGTCGGCGTCACCCAGCGGGGCCGGGATGTGGTTGAAGAGCACCTCGAACAGGACGTCGAGGTTCTCCTCGTCGGGCAGGCCGCCGTCGGCGGGCTGGGTCAGCGAGGCCCGGCCGGCGCGCGCGGAGGCGTAGACGACCGGCAGGTCCAGCACCGAGTCGTCGGCGCCGACCTCGGTCGCCAGGTCGAGCAGCAGGTCGTGCGCCTCTTCGACGACCTCGGAGATCCGGGCGTCGGGGCGGTCGACCTTGTTCACCACCAGGATCACCGGCAGACCGGCGGCCAGCGTCTTGCGCAGCACGAACCGGGTCTGCGGGAGCGGGCCTTCGGAGGCGTCCACCAGGAGCACCACGCCGTCGACCATGGACAGGCCGCGTTCGACCTCACCACCGAAGTCGGCGTGACCCGGGGTGTCCACCACGTTGATGGTGACCGGCCCGTCGGGGGTCTGGCGGCGGACCGCGGTGTTCTTGGCGAGGATCGTGATCCCCTTCTCGCGCTCGAGCTCGCCCGAGTCCATGACCCGGTCTACGAGCTCGGCTCGCGCCGAGAAGGCGCCGGACTGGCGGAGCATGGCGTCGACGAGAGTGGTCTTGCCGTGGTCAACGTGCGCGACGATCGCGACGTTGCGCAGGTCGTTGCGGACCAGCGTTTCCTTGATCGACGCGGTGGCCGTGGGCACGCGGAACTCCTAGAGCTGTCTGTGCGAGGGAAGCCAGGCGCCGGACGTGGATCGCGCGCAGCCTTAACGACAGCTTACCGGTCGGAACGCCCTTACCACACACGTACCGCAGGTGAGGTCAGCCTCACCTACTCTGTGGACACCCGGATGAGTGGAGCACGCACCATGGGCAAGGTCAAGGTGAAGAAGAAGTGCTGCCGCTCGACGCCCCGGTGCAAGAGCTGCCCGGTGGTGGTGCTGCTCAAGGCCCGGAAGAAGGCCGAGAAGAAGGCGGCGAAGAAGGCCGCCAAGCAGGAGCTCAAGGGCCTGGACCTGGGCAAGAAGGCTCGGAAGAAGGACCGGAAGAACCGGAAGGACGACGACCGGAAGGCCGCGTGAGGGACTGCGCGGAAGGCCTCGTAGGCACCGCGTGGAGGCCGCGTGCAGCCTGCTTGGGAGGCCGCGTGGAGGCCTCACGAGCCGCACGCAGGACTCCGCGGGAGCCGCACGAAACCTTGCGCGTTGCCACGTGAGGCCTGCGCCGAGGGCCACGTGAAAACCTCGTAGGAGCCGCGCGGAGGCCGCGTGCCACCCGGCGTCGGCCGCGCGAAGCTCACCGCCCGGCCGACGCCGGGTGGCACGCGGGTCGTACCCGCGGTCAGCCCATCACCGCTTCGTTGACCCTGGCCAGCTCGGGCGCCGTCCGGGTGGCCTGGAACTCCACCACCTGGTACTTCGCCAGCTTGCGGATCGCGAACGGGTCCGTGGCGAGCAGCGCGTCCAGCTTCCCGCGCACCATCGGCCGGGCGATGATCACGCCGCCGACGCGGGGCACCTGACGACCCGAGGCCAGGAAGTACCCGGCCTCGTACTGCTTCTTCAGCCACTCCGTGTGGTCCGGGAGGGCGTAGTCGACCTCGTCCAGCGGTGCGGTGTACTCCAGCAGCACGACGTACATGGATGAAATGTAGACCCGTGGCGCACCACACGTGACACGGTAGGATCGCGGGTGTGCGCACTCTTCACACGTTCTGGTGGTCCGCCTTCCGGCGGCCCTGAGAACTGCGCGCAGACGAACGCAGGCCGCCCGCTGGGGCGGCCTTCGTGCTTTCGGGGGGTCCGGTCGGGCGGGCACACCCGAAGGGATCACCATGATCAGGCTGTCCGCGATCACCCCGTCCGGCCCCGTCCAGCTGGGCAACTACCTCGGCGCGATCAGGCGGTGGGCCGCCGAGGGCACGGACGAAGACGTCTACTTCATCAGCGACCTGCACGCGATGACGGCGTCGCACAACCCGTCCAGGCTGAGGTCGTTGACCCGGGAGCAGTTGGCGGTGCTCATCTCCGCCGGCGTCGACCCGAGGTCGGTGGCGGTGCAGTCCGACCTTGTCCGGGAACTGGGCGCTCTGACGTGGGTGCTGGAGTGCACCTGCACGTACGGCGAGGCCGCCCGGATGATCCAGTTCAAGGAGAAGTCGGAGGGCCGGTCGTCGGTCCGGTTGAGCCTGCTCACGTACCCGGTGCTGATGGCGGCGGACATCCTGCTGCAGGGGGCGCACGAGGTGCCGGTCGGTGACGACCAGCGGCAGCACGTCGAGCTGGCCCGGGTGTTGGCGCGGCGGTTCAACGGCACGTACGGCGACGTGTTCGTGGTGCCGCGCGCCGTCGTGCCGCCGACCGCTGCGCGCGTTCGCGACCTGGCGGACCCGTCGCGGAAGATGGCCAAGTCCGCGTCGGACGCGGCGGGGACGGTCTTCGTGCTCGACCCGCCCGACCTGGTGCTCCGCAAGATCCGGCGGGCGGTGACGGACGACCGGGGCGAGGTGCGTTACGCGCCGGAGGAGCAGCCGGGCGTGGCGAACCTGCTGGAGATCCTGGCGGCGTGCACGCGGAAGGAGCCGCAGGAGCTGGCCGGCACGTTGAAGGACTACGCGGAGCTGAAGGAGACCACCGCGGAGGCCGTGGTGGAGGAGCTGCGCCCCGTCCGCGAGGGCACGCGCCGCCTCTTGGACGACCCGGCCGAGCTGGACCGCGCGCGGGCGCACGGCGCCGACCGTTCCCGCGAGCGCTGCCGCCACCGCCTGGACGCCGCCCTGCGCATGTCCGGCCTCACCTAACCCCGTGAGTCCTACGTTCGGAACGCGTGAGTCCTACGTTCGGAACGCGTGAGTCCTACGTTCGCGTCCCCCGAGTTCAACGCTCAGAACGACTCCGGCCGGCCGACCGTGTTCCGAGCGTTGAACTCGGGGGTTCCGAACGTAGGACACGGTGGTTCCGAAGGTACGACTCACGCGTCCTGAACGTAGGACTCACGGGGTTAGGAGGAGGTGCAGGGCGGGGAGCAGGACGCGGTCGGCGGGGAGCCAGTCGACGGTGTCGAGGTCGGCGGCGGCGAGCCAGCGGACGGCGCGGTGCTCGACGGCCTCGGGTTCGCCCTCGGTGAGGTGGGCGGCGAACACGCGGAGCACGAGGTCGGCGCGCAGGGGGATGTCGGGGCCGATCTGGTCGTCCGGCGCCACGGTGACGCCCAGTTCCTCCGCGCACTCGCGGATCACCGCGGCGTGGTCGGTCTCGTCGGCCTCCACCCGGCCGCCGGGCAGCTCCCACTTGCCCGCGGCCTCGGGCGGGTACGAGCGTTGCTGCGCCAGGAGCAGCCCGTCGCGGACGATCGCGGCACCCACCACCACGCGCGCGGTCAGCAGTTCGACGCTCCGCGCGGACACGGCGGAAGCACGCGCCTGAAGCACCTTCAACGCCAACCCGCGCCCCACGAGCACGTCGGCCAGGCGCCCGAACGGACCGCCGGGGCTGGACCACTCCACCGAGTCGACCACCATCGTGCCGCCACCCGTGTGCAGCAGGTCCGTGACCAGCGTGAACCGGGGCAACGGCCCGCCGACCAGCTCCGCCGACACCCCGGTCGTGTCGGCCCGCGTCACGAACAGCGTCCCGTCGACCGGCCCGACCGACCCGTCCAGCGTCGCCCCCGCGAACAGCACCGGCCCGCCGGAGATCCGCACGCCGAGCCCGCGGACCGCGCGGGCCAGCAGTCGGGCGTCCAGCAACGCGGCGGCGACGGTCCGCAGCGGGGCGTCGACCAGCGTGGTGATCCTCAGCTCGGGCACGGCCGTGATCCTGCCACCCACCACGGCGCTCAGGTCCACACCGCAGCGCGGGTCGACCTCCGCCCCGGCGACGAAACCGACGAATTCCAACCGACACCGCGCGGAATTCCCCTCGCCGATCGACGAATTCTCCGGAGCAGGGGCCGACTAGTGCGCCGAATGGCAGTACCCATAACCGCAAAATTTCCGATGTCACGCGGTGGTCGCGGTCGAGCTGGAACCACGCAGTGGCCGGGACACCACCGTCCGACCTGGACTGCGTGCCCGTGACCGGCGCAAACTGGCCTGCTTCGAGCATGACGGCTGCAAGTGGGTCAAGGACACCACCGCTCGGGAGCGAGCCGGATCAGCCTGGGCAACGGCAAGCGGAGTGCCTGCAACAAGGATTACTGCGAAGACAGCACCCTGGTCTTCATCGACTGCGTGTACGGCGAATCCAGCGAATCAGCGGAACGGTGACGGCAAGCGAATCGGTGACGGCAATCGGTGCGGGAAATGGGTGGTCACCGGTAGAGCGGCCACCGCACTTCCAGGCGTGCCCCGCCCTCGGGTGACTCGCCCGCCCTGATGGTGCCCCGCCGCCTCCGCACCAGGTGCGCGACCAGCGCCAGCCCCAGCCCGAACCCGCCGGTGGCCCGACCGCGGTCCGATTCGACCCGGTAGAAGCGGTCGAACACCTTCTCGCGGTGCTCCTCGGGGATGCCGTGGCCGTCGTCGTCCACCAGCAGCCGCACTTCACGCGCCGCCGGCAGCACCGAGATCCGGATGAACGTGCGGGCGTACCGGGCCGCGTTGCGCAGCAGGTTGTCGAGCACCAGCTCGACCTCGGTCCGGGCCGCCGAGATGAGGCAAGCGCTGATCGGAGCGGCCAGCTGCACCAGCAACTCGCTCTCACCCAGCCGGTCGACCGCCGCCTGAGCCTGGAGCACCAGGTCGACGGGCTCGGCCCGCGGCAGCTCACCGGTGTCCGCCCGCGCCAGGATCAGCAACGCGTCCACCAGCGCGGAAAGCCGTTCGGACTCCTCCACCACCGATTCCAGCACCTCTATGGAGAAGTCCGGGTCGGGGTGCGCGACCGCCACCTCCGCCTGCGCCCGCACGGACGTCACGGGCGACCGCAGCTCGTGCGCGGCGTCACCGGTGAACCGGCGCAGCCGCTCGGTGGCCTCGTCACGCCGGGCGAGCAGGGCGTTCAACGCCACCGCAAGCGCTTGCAGCTCGTCCCGCGCGGCCGGCACGGGCAGGCGTTGACCGCGCGGCAGCTCCGCCGCGGCCACCCGCATCCGCTCCACCGGCCGCAACGACGACCGCACCGCCAGCCACGTCGCTATCCCCACGAGCCCCGCGACCAGCACCGCGGCCAACGCGAGCCACCGCGTGCCGAGGACGTTGGCCTCCCGGTACCCGAGCAGCGTGTCACCGGCGACGTGCAGCCGCGGCGTGCCGTCCGGCCCGAACACCACCCGCCCGATCCACCGCTGGGCGCTCGGCCCGTCGATCCGCAGCACGGGTTCGCCCGCCTTGAGCTGACGCACCTCGGCCGCGGTCAGGTCGGGCCGCGGCCCACCGTCCAACGGGGCGCCCGCGGTGTCGAGCACGCGCACGTTCTCCGCCTTGGTCAACTCCCGGTCCACCGCGCTGACCTGCACCGATCCGATCAGGAACGGCGCGAGGAGGGTGAACGCCAGCAGGCACAGCAGGGCTGCGCCGGTCGCCACGACGGTGATCCGGAACCGCAGCGTCCGCCGCAGCCACCAGCGCGGGTTCACCTGCGCCTGGTCCCCGCCGAACCCAGCGCCGCGTCGAGGTCGGGTGTCGACGCCAGGTAGCCGTGACCGCGCACGGTCCGCACGACCTCGCCCGCGCCCATCGCGTCGAGCTTGCGCCGCAGGTAGCCGACGTACACCTCGACCGCGTTGCGGGTCGCCGCCTGCTCGTCGCCCCACACCGTGCGCAGCAGCTCGTCCTTGGTGACCACGGACCCGGCCCGGCTGGCCAGCACGTCGAGGACGGCGTACTCGCGCGGCGACAGCGCCACGTGCTCGCCGGCCCAGCTCACCTCGCGCGTCGCCCGGTCCACCACCAGCTCGCCGAGCTTGAGCCTGCGCCGCGCCAGGTCCGCCGAGTTCCGCCGGAGCAACGCCCTGACCTGCGCGACCAGCACCACGAACGAGAACGGTTTCACCAGGTAGCCGTCGGCGCCGAGGTCGAGGCCGTCGGCCTGGTCCACCTCGCCGTCCTTGGCCGACACCATCAGCACGGGCGTGCGCACGCCGTCCGCCCGCATCCGCTGCAGCACCCGGTAGCCGGACAGGCCGGGCAGCATGATGTCCAGCAGCACGACGTCGAACGCGCCGGTCAGCGCCACGCGCAGGGCGTTGGGGCCGTCGGCGGCGGTGACCACCTCCATGCCCTCCGCGGACAGGCCGCGTTCCAGCGCGCGTCGTACGCCGATCTCGTCGTCCACAACAAGCACCCGTGGTCTCACGCCCACAGCATGCCTGTTGAGGAGGACAATCGGCGCGGGAGTCTCAGTGCGCTCTCAGCCTCTCAGCGGTGTCTCAGGGCCGTCGGAGCAGTGTCTGGGTTGTCGGGACGCAAGGGGCTGCCCGGTAGGAGGAGGGGACATGGACCGGAGAAGGGTGACCGTCGTGGCGGCGGCGGTCGGCGTGGTCGCCGGAGCCACCGGGCTCGGGGTGCTCGCGATGCCGGCCGGCGCGGGACCCGCACCGGTGCTGCCGGACGTCAGCGCCGAGGCGCTGGTCGAGTCGGTGCTCAACGCCAAGCCGGCCGCGTTCGGCGGTTCGGTCGCGGTGAACAACGACCTGGGCATCCCGGCGCTCGCCGGCGTGCCGCAGCTGTCGGACGGCGCGAGCACGGTGCGGATGTGGAGCGACGGCACGGGCAAGGTCCGGGTGCAGCTGCCGGGCGGCGACTCGGAGCGCACGTTCGTGGACGACGGCCAGACCGCGTGGCTGTGGGACTCGGCCGCGCAGACCGTGGTGAAGAAGCCGCACGGCTCGTTCGAGGAGCACCAGCCGGGGCTGGGTGACCAGCAGGCCGCGCCGACCGACCCGGTGACGGTGTCGCGGCAGGTGGTGGCGGCGATCCAGCAGTACAGCGACGTCACGGTCGACGGCACCGCGCGGGTCGCGAACCGGCCCGCGTACGAGCTGGTGCTGACGCCGAAGCCGACCGAGAAGACGGTGCTGCGCGAGGTGCGCATCGCGGTCGACTCGGAGCTGCGGGTGCCGCTGCGGATGGCGGTGCTGACCAACGGCACGGACGCGCCCGCCGTTCAGGTCGGGTTCTCCGAGCTGAACGTCGGCCCGCAGGACGCGTCGCTGTTCGCGTTCGCCCCGCCCGCCGGGGCGAAGGTGACGGAGCCGGACGTCGAGGAGCCGACGGCGGACGACAAGGCCGCCGCCGAGAAGGCGTTGACCGAGGCGAAGCCGCAGGTCATCGGTGAGGGCTGGGACGTCGTGGTGGCCGCACGCACCCCGCAGGAAGCCCTGGCCGATCTCGCCGAGCGGCAGGAGCAGAGGGCCGAGCGTGGTCCGCAGCGCGGTGAAGGCGGTGACGTCGACGTCGCGGGTCTGCTGAAGCAGCTGGGCAAGCCGGTCAGCGGCACGTGGGGCTCGGGCACGCTCATCACCACGCGGGTCGGCGGCGTGCTCGTCGCCGATGACGGCCGTGTGGTCGCGGGCGCGGTGCCGGAGCAGGTGCTGCTGGACGCGATCGGCCAGGTCAAGTGACCACCTCGACCAGCGCGCGGGTGGGGTCGGCTGCTTCGGCGGCCGGCTCCACCCCGGTCTTCGCGGCCCGGACGCGGGGACTGCGCAAGGTGTACGGGCGCACGGTCGCGGTGGACAGGGTGGATCTCGACGTGCCGGAGGGTGCGGTGCTCGGGATGCTCGGCCCGAACGGGTCGGGCAAGACCACCACGATCCGCATGCTGCTCGGGCTCGTGCGGCCGACCGAGGGTGAGGTCGAGCTGCTGGGGAAGGCGTTGCCCGACGGCGTGGCGCAGGCGTTGCCGCACGTCGGCGCGCTGGTCGAGGGTCCGGGGTTCCACCCCTTCCTGACCGGCCGGGAGAACCTGCGGCGGGCGGCGGCGTTCGAGCCGCTGCTGGCGAGCGGTGACATCCGGCAGGCCGTGGAGGACGCGTTGGAGCGGGTCGGTCTCGCCGCCGCGGCGCACCGGCGTTACCGGGGGTACTCGCTGGGCATGAAGCAGCGGCTGGGGTTGGCGTCGGCGCTGCTCGTGCCGCGCAGGCTGATCGTGCTGGACGAGCCGACCAACGGCCTCGACCCGGCGGGCACGCGCGAGGTGCGCAAGGTGATCGCGGACCTGCACGAGGCGGGCAGCACCGTCGTCGTGTCGTCGCACCTGCTGAGCGAGATCGAGGCGACGTGCACGCACGTGGCCGTGCTGCACCGGGGAACCGTTGTGGCGCAAGGGGAACTGGCCGAGTTGCTGCACTCGGACAGCAGTTCGCTGCTGATCGTCACGCCGGACGTGGACGACGCGCTGAGCGCGTTGCGCGCGGGCCGGATCTCGGCGCGGCCCTTCGCGGAGGGCGTGCGGGTCGAGCTCATCGGCACGACGGCGCCCGTGGTGCTGGAGACGTTGGTGCACGCGGGGGTCGCGGTGCACGAGGCGCGTCGCCACCGGACGGGTCTGGAGGACCTGTTCGCGCGGCTCACCGAGGCCGAGGAGTCCGAGCACAGCCTGTCCGCGGTGGACACGATCGAGGAGGGGACCCGATGACCGCGCTGGTGGCGGCACGTGCTCCGCTGGGCAGGCAACTGCGCTCGGAGCTGCGCTGGATCCTGCGCCGGCCGCGGACCGTGATCGGGCTGGCTTCGCTGTGCCTGGTGCCGATCCTGGCCGGGGTGGGGCTGTGGTTCGCGACCGACGGCGACGGCCCGGCGGGACCGGGTCTGGCCGCGATCATCGCGGGCAACGGCCTGGTGCTGCCGGTGTTCACCCTGTTCCTGGCGCTGCCCCTGCTCCTGCCGCTGGTGGGTGCGATCTGGGCGGCGGACGGGCTGGCCGGTGAGGCGCAGCACGGCACGTTGCGGGGGTTGCTGCTCTCGCCGGTGGGGCGGATCCGGCTGCTGGCGATCAAGTCGTTCGGCGTGGCGATCATGTCGTTGGTGGCGGTCACGTTGATCGCCGTCGTGGGCGTGATCACCGGCGTGGTGCTGTTCGGCGGTGAGGGGATGCTCACGCTGTCGGGTTCGACGCTGTCGTTCGGCGAAGGGCTCGGGCGGATCGCGTTGACGATCGCGCTGGTCACGGTGCAGGTGTGGGGGGTGGCGGCGATCGCGATGGCGATCTCGGCGTGCACCGAGCACCCGCTGGTGGTGATGGCCGCGACGATGGCCGGTGTGATCGTGTTCGCGGTGCTGGGGCTGTTCAGCGCGCTGGACTGGCTGCACCCGTACCTCATCACGTCGGCGTGGGAGGGCATGATCGACGTCATGCGCGACCCGTTGCCGACGGAGCAGCTGTGGCGCGGCACGGTCGTGGCCGGGTGCTACGTCCTGATCGGGTTGTCCCTGGCGGCGATGCGGTTGGCCACCAAGGACAATTAGGTCCGTGCTCCCGGAGACCGAGCGGTTGGCGTTGCGAGGGTTCGCCGAGTCCGATGTGGACTTGGTGGCGTGGCTGCTGGGCGAGCCCCGGGTGATGCGGTACATCGAGGACGGCAAGCCGGTGTCACGGGCCGAGGTGGAGCGGGTCGTGCTGCCGAAGGTGGTGGGCGGACCGGGCTGGTGGGCGGCGCACGAGAAGGCTTCGGGCGCGTTCATCGGCTGGTTCGAGCTGAGCCCGGTCGGCGAGGGGGTGGCCGAGCTCGGGTATCGGCTGCACCCGCACTTCTGGGGGCGCGGCTACGCGACCGAGGGCGCGTCCGCGCTGGTGGCGCACGGTGCGGCGGCGGGGTTGAAGCGGATCGTGGCGTACGCGATGGCGGTGAACACCGGGTCGCGGCGGGTGCTGGAGAAGGCCGGCCTGAGGTACGTCCGGACGTTCCACGAGGAGTGGCCGGACTACATCGAGGGCGCGGAGCACGGCGACGTCGAGTACGCCCTCGACCTCGCCCCCGCACCGGCCCCCGCTGCCGCACCTGCACCCGCCGCCGCTCTCGCTGCCGCCGCGCCCGTCTCCGCCGCAGCACCTGCGCCCGCCGCCGCACCCGCCACACCGGCCTCCACGCCCGCCGCCGACCGCCCAGGTGGCCGATGACCGACCGGTCAGCCGATGACCGCGACCCCGTCGTGGTCCACCGACAGCCTGACCCGGTCCCCCGGTGCCGGCGGCTCCGCGACCGGCGCCACCGCCTCGAACTCCTCGCCCTCCACCCGCACCAGCAGCCGGACGTGGTCACGGCGGTGCACGCGTTCCAGCACCTCCGCCTCGATCGCACCCCCCGGGTCGACGCGCAAAGCCGTCGCCCGCAGCCCGACCCGCGCGTCGAGCCCCACCAGCGCCCGCGCCGCCGACGCCGCCAACACCTTGCCGCACCCCAGGAACCGCGCCGTCTCGACGTCCGCCGGCCGCTGCCACACCTCCGTCGGCACGCCGACCTGCACGATCCGGCCCGCCCGCATCACCGCGACCCGGTCGGCCAGCGTGAACGCCTCGTCGTGGTCGTGCGTCACCACCAACGCGGTCGCACCGGTCTCCCGCAGCAGCCGCGCCAGGTCCACCGCCAGCTGCTCCCGCAACGCCCGGTCCAGCGCGGACAGCGGCTCGTCCAGCAGCAGCAGCTTGGGCCGCGGCGCCAGCGCGCGGGCCAGCGCGACCCGCTGCTGCTCACCGCCGGACAGCGACGTGACCCGCCGCTTCCGGTAGCCCGCCAGGCCCACCAGCTCCAGCAGCTCCGCCACCCGCTTGTCGCGCGCCTCCCGCTCCACCCGCCGCATCCGCAGCCCGAACGCGACGTTGCCCGCCACGTCGCGGTGCGGGAACAGCTGGCCGTCCTGGAACACCAGCCCGAAACCCCGCCGGTGCACGGGTGTCCCCGCCAGGTCGACGCCGTCCCACGACACCACGCCCGCGCCGACCGGCTCCAACCCGGCCACCGCGCGCAGCAACGTCGACTTGCCGCACCCGGACGGCCCGAGCAGCGCCACCACCTCGCCGTCCGCGATGCCCAGGTCCACATCGGACACCGCGGCCACCGGCCCGTAGTGGACGCTCAACCCGTCGACCCGCAACGACATCAGAACTCCCCGCCGCTCGGCACCCGCAGCCGCTCGATCACCAGCACCGCCGCGGTCGTCACCACCATCAGCACCGCGCACGCCGCGTAAGCCATCTGGCTGTTCAGCTCACCGGGCCGCGACATCAACCGGGCGATCACCACCGGCAGCGTCGGCGCGTCCGGCCGGGCCAGGAAGCTCGTCGCGCCGAACTCGCCCAGCGCCACCACGAACCCGAACCCCGCCGCCGCGAGCAACGACCGCGACGCCAGCGGGAAGTCGACCTCCCGCCACACCCGCCACGGGCTCGCGCCCAGCGTCGCCGCCGCCTGCCGCAGCCGTTCGTCCACCGCGCGCAGCACCGGCAGCACGATCCGCACGATCAGCGGCGTCACCACCAACGCCTGGGCCAGCGGCACCAGCAGCGGTGACGTGCGGAAATCGCCGGGCAGGGCGTTCATCGTGATCAGGTAGCCGAAGCCGAGCGTCACCGCCGACACGCCCAGCGGCAGCATCAACGCGGTGTCCAGGGTCTCCGCGAACCACGAACCGTGCCGCCGCAGCCCCACCAGCACCACCGCCGAGACGACGCCGACCAGCAGCGCCACCACCGTCGCGTCCGTGGCCGTGCGCACCGAGTTCATCGCCGCGTCGAGCCCGGACACCGCCAACGTGCCGCGCTCCCCCGTGCCGGCCAGCGCCGCGTACCCGGCGAAGCTCCAGCCGTCCGCAGTCGCCAGGGATCGCACCAGCAGCCCCACCACCGGCGTGAGCAGCGCCGACACCACCAGCCAGGCCGCCACGACCACGCCCCACTCGCCGCCCGCCGGCCGACGCGGCGGCTCGATCCGCAGCGGCAGCCCCTTCTCCCGCTTCCGCCGGGCCGCGCCGCCGATCAGCAGCACGGCCACCACGGCGACGAACTGCACCAACGACAACGCAGCCGCGCCCGACAGGTCGAACAGCTGCACCGTTCGCAGGTAGATCTCGGTCTCCAACGTGCGGTGGCGGGCACCGCCGAGCACCAGCACCACCCCGAAACTGGTGGCGCAGAACAGGAACACCACCGACGCCGCCGACCCGATCGCCGGAGCCAACGACGGCAGCACCACGGACGTGAACGCACGCAGGCGTGACGCGCCCAACGCGCGGGCGGCGTCCTCCGCGCGCCGATCCACCCTCGCCCACAGGCCGCCGACGGTGCGGGCGACCACGGCGACGTTGAAGAACGCGTTGGCCAGCACGATCGGCAGCACACCGCCGTCCGGCCACAACGCCCGGAACGCCAGCCCCACCACCACGGTCGGCAGCACGAACGGCACCATCACCGCCGCCCGCACCACCCCCGCGCCGCGAACCCGGCAGCGGGCCAGCAGGAACGCCACCGGCATGCCCGTGACCAGCGCCAACCCCGTCGCCGCGGCAGCCTGGCCGAGGGTGAACGCGACCAGGTCCAAGGTGTCGGCGCGGGCCAGGGCGGGCAGCACGCCGCCCTCGTCCAGGCCGAGCGCGACGATCGCCAGCACCGGCCAGGCGAAGAACACACCCAGGAACGCCAGCGGCACCAGCGCCGCGAGCGACCAGGCCAGCCTCGGACCCGGCCTCGCGCTTCGACTCAGCCTTGGACCAACGTGCGCCACTGCTGCACCCACCGCTCGCGGTTCGCGTCGACCTCGGCGGCGGGAAGCGACCGCGCGGTGGCCGGCAGCGGTGCGGCCTTCGTCCACGCCTCGGGCAGCGCGACGCCCTCGCGGGACGGGTAGACGTACATCTGGCCCGGCACGTCGGCCTGGACCTGCTCGCCGAGCAGGAAGTCGACGACCTTCTTGGCGTCCTCGGGGTTCTTCGCGCCGTTCAGCACGCCCGCGTACTCGACCTGGCGGTAGCACGTGTCCAGCAGCGCCTTGGTGCGCGGCGTGCCGTCGTCACCGATCTCCGCCGACGGCGACGACGCGTAGGACACCACGATCGGCCGCGGCCCCTTGCCGGACGAGCCGGAGAAGTCCTGGGTGTAGGCCTCCTCCCAGCCGCTGACGACCTTCACGCCGTTCGCCGTCAACTGGCCCCAGTAGTTCTCCCAGTTCGACTCGCCGAACGTGGCGATCGTGCCGAGCAGGAACGCGAGACCCGGCGAGGACGTGGCCGGGTCCTCCACCACCAGCATGTCCTTGTACTTCGGGTCGGCCAGGTCGGCGTACTGCTTCGGCTCGCCGACGTCCTTGAACGCGGCCACGTCGATGTTCAGGCACACGTCGCCGACGTCCACCGCGTGCAGCCGGTTCGGCGGGTCGAGCTGGTAGCGCTGCGCGCCCTTCTGCGCCTCCGGGCTCGCGTACTCGGCGAACACGCCCTCCTTGAGGGCACGGGAGGCGAACGTGGAGTCGACGCCGAACGCGACGTCACCGATCGGGGCGTCCTTGGTGAGCACCAGCTTGTTCGTCACCTCGCCGGCGTCACCGCTGGCCAGCGGCTTGATCGTGATGCCGGTGTCGGCCTTGAACTTCTCCAGCAGCTCCGGGGTCAGCGCGAACGAGTCGTGCGTCACCAGCGTGACCACCCGCTCTCCCGGCGGCGGCGCGTCCTGCGCCGTCACGGAACAGCCGGTGAGCAGCGCGAACGCGGCCACCGTGGTCAGCACTCGTCGAAACATCATCTCTCCCTACACCGGCATGACCCGGATCAGGTGTGGACGGTCGAAGGCTCGCGCGCCTTCCTCTCAGCCCGGCGCAGCACCGGACTCCCGTGGTGAACGCGCAGCTTACCCCGCGCGGTGGGACGATCGGGGCCATGGCCGAACTGCTGACCGACGACCAGGTGACCGCCGCGCTGACCACGTTGCCCTCGTGGAAGGCCCAGGACGCCGCACTGGTGCGCACGGTGGAGCTGGAGAGCTTCTCGCAGGCGCTCCAGGTGGTGAACCGGGTGGCGGAGATCGCGGAGAACGACAACCACCACCCCGACATCGACATCCGCTGGCGCACGCTGACGTTCCGGTGCAGCACGCACTCCAGCGGCGGGATCACCGCGCTGGACGTGTCACTCGCGGAGGAGATCGACGGGGTGCTCGACGTCTTCCTGTGACGTCCGCGCCCGCTCGGCCGTGGCCTGTCGCAGCACCACGGCGACGGTGACGAGCGTGAGCACGCCCACAGCCGGGTACACCCAGCCGAGCGCGGCGTAGTACCAGGGCCGCTCGATGACCCAGATCGACGGCTGGACGTTGAGCAGGAACGAGATCAGGTAGCTGCCGACGGCCAGGAGCCACGCGACCGCGGTGATCGCCGCGAGCCGGTGCCCCGCCCGGTACACCAGCCACATCAGCGCGGGCACCGCCCACACCCAGTGGTGGCTCCACGAGATCGGCGAGACGAGCAGGCCGAGGAACTGGACGGTGACGATCATCGCCAGCGCGTCCTGGGCCTTCACCGCCGCGTGCAGGGCGAACCCGGTGAGCACGACCGCCGCTGCCACCCCGGCCAGGAACACCGGCCCGGTCTCCACGTCGTAGCCGACCGTGCGGGACAGGGCGCCGCGCAGCGACTGGTTGATGGCCGACCCGACCGGGCCGACGCGGGTCGCGTCACCGAGCAGGTGGAACCAGTACTGGTTCGACAGGCTCGGCGAGATCAGGTAGCCGAGGCCGACCGTGCCGAAGAACGCCGCGATCGACCACACCGCCGCCTTGTAGCGGCGGGTGACCAGGAAGTAGAGGCCGGAGATGGCGGGCGTGAGCTTCAACCCGGCCGCGACGCCGACACCCGCGCCCTGCGCCCAACTGCGCGCGCTGACCATCGTGCCGAGCAGGAGGGCCGCGAGCACCAGGTTGATCTGCCCGTAGTTCAGCGTGGTGCGGACCGGTTCGACCCAGATGAACAGGCCGGTCCAGAGCAGGGCGCGGCGCGGGTCGGCGCTGCCCGCGAGCTTCAGCGACTTCGCGGTGATGAACCACAGGCAGGCGAGGCTGACCAGCTGCCAGAACCACCGTGCCACGCCCCACGGCACCCACGACAGCGGGACGAAGACGAGCGCGGAGAACGGCGGGTAGGTGAACGGGAGGGCGAACTGGTCGGAGAACTCCTTCAGCCGCCACTCGTAGAGCAGACCGGTGAACAGCTCGGGCGAGGCGTTCCGGTAGACCATCAGGTCCACCATGGTCATCTTCGTCTGGAAGGCGACCATCGCCAGGTGTCCGAGCAGGGAGAGGCCGAACACCCACGGCGCGAACGCGAGTGCCCGTCCCTCCAGTGCGCGCAGTCTCACCCTCATCCCTCCACGATTGTGTGAATTACACGACTGTCAGGCCACGAAACCGGGTACCCGGGCGTCAAGACGTGAGGGAGATCAACGCAAGGGGATAACCGCATGACCGCCGACATCGTCGTGTTCACCGTCGCCGCACTGGGCATGCTCGCCACCGCGGGGGGCGTCTTCGCCCTGGCCCGCTACAGCCGCAACCAGGTGCGCTGACGTCACAGCACACTACCTCGGGGCGGTGCGTTCAACGCACCGCCCCGAGGCCGTTCACGGACGGTGGATTCGGGGCCGGCGGCCAACAGACGTCCTCGGCCACGCCATCGTGCGACTACCGGGGCGACCGCCCGCGGCCTAGCGTTCACCAGCGACGCCACGCCAAGGAGTCGATCACCCATGATTGCTGCTCAACTCATCGAATCGCACTACGTTGAGTTCATGAACGACTTGCCGGACTGGATGCGACCACCGCGCGACGAAGGCTGGTTCGCGGAGGATCTGGACCGACTCGCCGAGGCGCCCCCCCACACCGAACTCATCGACGGAGCGCTCGTTTTCATGATGGCCCCACAGCGGTCGTGGCACGGCCGAGTCATCACCCGGCTCACCGTGACGCTTGATGATCAAGCACCGGACGGTGTCGAGGTCGACCGGGAGATGACGATCCGGCTGGACGCACGCAACCGGCTCGAGGCCGACATCGTCGTGTCGTCCGCCCGCTACGACCCGGACCGGACCTTCTTCGAGCCGGGTCAGGTGCTCTTGTCGGTCGAGGTCGTGTCACCCGAATCAGCGTTCCGGGACCGCACGGTCAAGCTGCGGAAGTACGCCGCGGCGGGCATCCGGCACTACTGGCTGGTCGAGGACGAGGCCACCGGCCCGGTCGTGCACGTGTACGAGCTGGACGAGCCGACCAAGTCCTACGCGCCGACCGGTGTCTTCCGCGACGCGCTGCACGTCCAGCTGCCGTTCGAGATCGACATCGACCTGGCGAAGCTCCTGCCGGGCCGGTGACGGCCCGGCTCCGACCCGGTCAGACACCGAATCGGACTTCGGGCTGGTTCTGGGGTGGAGCACGGCCGGGCCGAGCCCAACCTTGCACCGCAGCCTCCACGTGTAGGCGTCCGTGGGTGTCCTGCCCCATCAACGAAGGTTCGAGACGGCCCCGCGTACCGCTCACGTCCCCTCAGCGGGCAACACCCGAACGCACCTGTGGACACCCTGCTGCTCGAGTCACACCTCAGCGCAGGCCAGAGGGGTTGCCACCCCGCAGAGGACCGCTAAGCTGTACTCAACGGCTCTCCAGGAGCCTGTCGGGGATCGCCAGCGGTGCTGCCACCGCGCTCCTTAAGTGGATTGGCCCCCGGAGGCTCCTGGGGAGCCGTTCGACGTCCTGCACTGCGCACAGGGGAACCACTCCTCACGTTGAAGCAGTTCATGCCCCGGCATCGACATGATGCCCAGGGGAATCGCGCAAACGGCGCTGTTGCGCAGTTGGGGCCACACGCGAAGCAGGTAGGCCGGTTCGACGTAGCCGAACTCGCCCGCGGGCCAGAGCGCCGCCTTGAGGAAGCCTCCGTACAGGTCAGCCGCTTGACTCTCCCGATAGGTGTTGGCCGACACCCACCTCAGGCCCTGTTCCAGCTCATGCGGGACCGTGGGATCCGCAGCCGCCTGCAGCTTGATG
Organism: Saccharothrix sp. NRRL B-16314; assembly: GCF_000716595.1. GTDB lineage: Bacteria > Actinomycetota > Actinomycetes > Mycobacteriales > Pseudonocardiaceae > Actinosynnema. Next base: position 30,256 of record NZ_JNXC01000013.1, on the reverse strand, counting down.
TACTCATCGGTGGTGCGGTGGTCGTGTCCCTTCACATGACCAAAGCGGGTCCACACCCGAACGCCCGGACCCTTCCAATCGCGAGCGGCCCACAACACCGACTTGTAGATCTTGTATGCGACGTAGTTGTAGAAGCGCTGAGCGTCGTTCAGGTACGACTCGGCGGCAAGTGCGCTCTTGACGCTGTAGACGTAGCACAAGCGAAGACCGTTGACGTTGCGAAGCACCTCTGCGGCGTGCCTACGGCGGTCATGCGTCTTGACGTGCTCTTTCCACGACATGACCTTGTTGGCAGGCACAGCGAAATCCAGCCGCAGCCGATCGACCGCAGCACGAAGTTCGTGTTGCCCTGCCTCGTCCAGAAGCACCGCTGCCATACCGAAGATCGGACTGGATTTCAGCGATCCCCCACGATCACCAGTCTCGTCGATATAGACGTACACATCTCGCTTGGTCAGCCCCGTGAACCTTTCCTACGCCAGGTCGTCCGAACCGGACGTCGTCGCGACTCCGCAGACCTCACCGGTAGCACGATCAGACGTTGAAGCGGAACTCGACCACGTCGCCGTCGACCATCACGTAGTCCTTGCCCTCCATGCGCACCTTGCCCGCGGCCTTCGCGGCGGCCATGGAGCCGGCTTCCACCAAGTCCGCGAACGAGACGACCTCGGCCTTGATGAAGCCCCGCTCGAAGTCCGTGTGGATCACCCCGGCGGCCTGCGGCGCGGTCGCGCCCTTGGGGATGGTCCACGCACGGGATTCCTTCGGGCCGGCCGTGAGGTACGTCTGGAGGCCCAGGGTGTGGAAGCCCGCGCGGGCCAGGGCGTGCAGGCCCGGCTCGTGCTGGCCGATCGACTCCAGCAGCTCCCGGGCGGACTCCTCGTCCAGCTCCAGCAGCTCCGCCTCGACCTTCGCGTCCAGGAACACCGCGTCCGCGGGCGCCACCAGCTCGCGCAGCTCCTTGAGCTTCGCCTCGTCGGTGAGCACGGCCTCGTCGGCGTTGAACACGTACAGGAACGGCTTGGACGTGAGCAGGCTCAGCTCGCGCAGCAGCGCGCCGTCCACCTCGGACTGCGCGGAGAACAGCGTGCGCCCGCTGTCGAGGACGTCGCGCGCCTTCTGCGACGCCTCGAGCACCGGACGGCGGTCCTTCTGCGTCCGCGCTTCCTTCTCCAGCCGGGGAATGGCCTTCTCGAGGGTCTGGAGGTCCGCGAGGATCAGCTCGGTGTTGATCGTCTCGATGTCGGACACCGGGTCGACGCGGCCGTCGACGTGCACCACGTCCGAGTCGTCGAACACCCGGATGACCTGGCAGATCGCGTTGGCCTCACGGATGTTGGCGAGGAACTTGTTCCCCAGCCCGGCGCCTTCGGACGCGCCCTTCACGATGCCCGCGATGTCGACGAACGACACCACCGCCGGCACCTCGCGCTCGGAGCCGAAGATCTCCGCCAGCCGGCCGAGCCTCTCATCGGGCAGCGACACCACGCCGACGTTCGGCTCGATGGTCGCGAACGGGTAGTTCGCCGCCAGCACGTCGTTGCGCGTGAGGGCGTTGAACAGGGTGGACTTGCCGACGTTGGGCAGGCCGACGATGCCGAGGGTCAAACTCACGGTGGGTGAGTCTACGCGTCCCCGGTGCGGTGTCCGATTCCCGCGAGACCACACCTGCCGCCGCTGGCAGAGTGGTGTCCATGCTCCTCGACGACGAACGCGCGTACCGGGCCGTCGCGGCCCGCGACGCCCGCTTCGACGGGTGCTTCATCCTCGCGGTGCGCACCACCCGCATCTACTGCCGCCCGTCCTGCCCCGCCATGACGCCCAAGCGCCGCAACGCCGAGTTCTACCCCACCGCCGCCGCTGCCCAGTCCGCCGGCTACCGGGCGTGCCGGCGGTGCCTGCCGGACGCCGTGCCCGGCTCACCGGAGTGGAACCTCCGGGCCGACCTCGCCGCCCGCGCCATGCGCCTCATCTCGGACGGCGTGGTGGAGCGCGAGGGCGTCCCCGGCCTGGCGTCACGCCTGGGCTACTCGGAACGCCACCTGACCCGCGTCCTCACCGCCGAAGTGGGCGCCGGGCCGCTGGCACTGGCCCGCGCCCACCGCGCGCACTCCGCGCGCCTGCTGATCGAGACGACGGACCTGTCGTTCGCGGACATCGCGTTCGCCGCCGGCTTCGCCAGCGTGCGGCAGTTCAACGACACGATCCGCACGGTGTTCGCGGCCACCCCGTCGACCATGCGCGCGGCCCGCGCCGCGTCCGCCACGGCGGGCCGGATCACGCTGCGCCTCCCGTACCGGCCGCCGTTCGACGCGGCGGGCCTGCTCGCCTACTTCCGCGTCAACGCCATCCCCGGCGTGGAGCACGTGACCGACGACAGCTACGCGCGCTCGCTGCGCCTGCCGCACGGCCAGGCGACCGTCCTGCTGGAACCGGCGGCGGGCCACGTGTCGTGCTCGCTGCGGTTGACCGACCTGCGTGATCTGGGCAGCGCCGTGAGCCGGGTGCGCCGACTGCTGGATCTGGACGCCGACCCGGTGGCCGTGGACGACTTCCTGTCCACCGATCCGGCGTTGCGCCCGTCGGTCCTGGCCCGGCCGGGCGTGCGGCTGCCGGGCAGCGTCGACGGCGCGGAAACCCTGCTCCGCGCGCTCGGCCACGAAGCGCCGGGTGAACGGCTGGAACGCCCGGACGGCCAGGTCACGCACCTGTACCCGGCGCCGTCGGCGATCGATTCGCCGGTGGCCCGTGCGCTGGCGGACGGCACGTTGAAGGTCGACGTCGGCCGTGACGCCGACGAGCTGCACGCCGAGCTGTCGGCGTTCCCCGGCATCGGCCCGCGCGTCGCCTCGTACGTCGTGATGCGCGTCCTCGGCGCCCCCGACATCCCCTTGACCAGCTCCACCAGCGACAACACCGCATGGCGCCCTTGGCGCTCCTACGCCGCGATGCACCTCAGGAGGACCGCGTGAGCACCGGCCACGTGTCGACCATCGACACCCCGATCAGCCCTTTCACCGCCATCGTCGCCATGGACGGCGCCGTGCTGGCCAGCGGCTGGACCGCGAGCACCGACGACCTGCTCCCCCAGATCTCCCCGTCCCTGCGCCCGACCACCCTCACCACCCGCCGTGACCTGGGCGCGGTGACGAAGGCGGTCCGGGCGTACCACGGGGGTGACCTGGACGCGATCGCCGGCATCCCGGTCCGCCAGCGCTCGGGCGAGTTCCTGCAGCAGGCGTGGGACGCGCTCCGCACCGTCCCGGCGGGCAAGCCCGTCAGCTACGCCGACTACGCCCTGCTGGCAGGACGCCCGGCTGCCGTGCGAGCCGCCGCCACCGCGTGCGCGCGCAACGCCGCCACCCTGTTCGTCCCCTGCCACCGCGTGATCCGGACGGGCGGCGCGATCGGCAACTTCCGCTGGGGCGCGCACATCAAGCGCTGGCTCCTGGACCACGAGTCCTGAGGACCGCCGGGTCAGTCCTCGTCGCGCGGCGGCCGGGGCCGGCGCGCGGGACGGGCGCCGTCACGGGGCGGCGCGGGACGGCGGGGACGGTCCGCACCACCAGCGGCCGGTGGACGGGGGCGCTTCGGGCGGTCCTCGTCCGCGGGCGGTGCCGCGGGACGACGGCGCTCGGGCTCACCGCGTTCACCGCGTGGCCGCTTGGGGCGGTCCTCCGACGACGGCCGCTCGGCCCGATCCGGGCGGTCTGAGTGGTCCGAGCGGTCGGCGCGGCGGGGCTTGCCCGGCTTGCGCTTGGCCTCGCGGATCTCGTCCTTCGTCAGCCGGTTCGGGTCCTTCTGGGTCATCACCCGGATGATCCCGATGATCACCGTGCACGCCGTGGTCAGCGCCATCGCCGGGAACCCGTCGATCAGCGGCGTGCCCAGCTTGAGCCCGACGGACGCCAGCCCACCGGTGGGCATGCCCTGGACGAGCACCACCACCAGCGGCACCACGATCGCCAGGACCAGCGGCGGCTGGACGATCGGGCCGAACATCGAGCGCCGCTCGACGAACACCACCGCGCCGACGCACCCGACGAAGAACAAGACGGCGAACACCAGGCCGACGGTCTTCCCGGCCGAGCCCACGTCGATGAACGTGCCGACGATCGCCACCACGAACGCGATGGCCACCGCCGCCCACCAGGGCAGACCTCGGAAGCTGCCGAACATGGCGCGGTCGTTCCAGCGGACGGCGATCGCCTCGTCCTCCGGCTCGCTGCGCGAGTCGTCACGCGTTGCAGCGGTCAACGCACACTCCTAGTTCGGCTCAGTCCCGACACACTCTATTACGCCTCTCGGGCCTCCAAGGGTGCACCAACGCCGGCTTCGTCCGCCCGCCGCACCAGCGGCAGGGGCGTGACGTCGGACGATGCGTGGCTCAGCGGCTCCACCGCCGCCCGGAACCCCTCCAACGCCTCCAGCTCGCGCCGCCGCGCCGACAGGAACCGCTGGAGGTGGGTGCTCGACAGGTTCACCGCCTCGACGGCGCCGTCCGCGGCCCGGTGCGCGCGGGAGGCCGCCGCCCTGACCTCCTCCACGTCGGCCGCCAGCGCCCGGTCGGTCACCGCGAACATCGCCGCTGACGCGATCACCGCGAACCCGGTCGGCCCGCACAGGAACACCCGCCGGTCGAGCAGCCACCGCAGCAGCTCGGGATCGGTGTCGAGGGCCGCCACCACGGCGCCGTCGTTGGGCACGAACATGATCGTCCCGTAGATCGCGTCCGCCCACCGCTGGTAGCCCTTGCCCGCCAGCTCGGCCGCGCGCGACCGGATGTTCCGGACGTGCACGCGCAACGCGTCGACGCGCTCGGACGGGTCGTCGGTCTCGACCGCCTCCGCCCACGTGGCCATGCTCATCTTCGCGTCCACGGGCACCTGCCGCCCGCCGCCGACGTTGAGCACCAGGTCCGGCCGCACGGCACCGCCGCCGGCGACGTCGACCTGGAGGCTGAAGTGGATGCCCTCGCGCAGGCCCAGCGCCCGCGCCGTCTCCACCAGCACCTTCTCACCCAGTTCACCGCGACCGCTGACCGAGGAGAACGCCACCTCGTACCGCTGCAACGCCACCCACTGCGCGTCGCCGCGTTCCCGTTCGGCCTTCACCGCGGCCAGCGCGGCGTCGGTGCGCCGAACGCCGTCCTGGTAGAGCCGCCAGAGGAACACCAGTGCACCCGCGAGCAGGAGTGCCACGACCACCGCCGCCGTGCTGAGGACCGCCGTCATCCCCCGATCATCGCGCATGGGTGTCCGACCACACGTTCGAGCGACACGCCGAGCGGGGTTCGGCGGTTCGCGCCCGCACGGCCCTAGCGTGATCGCCGTGAAGATCCTGCACACGTCCGATTGGCACGTGGGGCGCACCTTCCACGGCCGTGACCTGCTGCCGGAGCAGGAGTCGGTGCTGGGCGGGCTGGCGGACACCGTGTCGGACGAGCGGATCGACGTGGTCGTGGTGGCGGGCGACCTGTTCGACCGGGCGGTGCCCAACGCCGAGGCGGTCGCGGTGTGCTCCCGGGTGCTCAAGCGCATCCGAGCGGCGGGCGCGCAGATCGTGATCACGCCGGGGAACCACGACTCGGCGGCCAGGCTGGGTTTCCTGGGCGCGTTCACCGAGGCGGGCGGGCTGCACCTGCGCACGAGGATCGCGGAGCTGCACGAGCCGGTGCTGTTCGCCGACGCGCACGGACCGGTCGCCGTGTACGGAATCCCTTTCCTGGAGCCGGAAACGGCGCGGCACGCGCTGGGCGTCGACGCCAAGGGCCACGGCGGCGTGCTCACCGAGGCGATGCGGCTGATCAAGGAAGACCTCGGCGCGCGGCCGGGCACGCGGTCGGTGGTGCTGGCGCACGCGTTCGTGACGGGCGGCGAGCCGTGCGAGTCGGAGCGCACGATCGCGGTGGGCGGCGTGCAGGACGTGTCGGGCGCGGTGTTCGCCGGTGTCGACTACGTGGCGCTGGGCCACCTGCACGGGCAGCAGACGCTGGCCGATCACCTGCGGTACTCGGGCAGCCCGGTGGCCTACTCGTTCTCCGAGGCGCGGCACCACAAGTCGGTGTGGCTGGTCGACCTGGACGCGGGCGGGCTGGCCGGGGTCGAACGCCGGTCGCTGCCGGTGCCCCGCGCGTTGTCGACGTTGAGCGGCGCGCTCGAAGACCTGCTGCTCGACCCGGACCACGAGCCGGTCGAGGACCACTTCCTCTCGGTGACGCTGACGGACCGGGTGCGCCCGCTGGACGCGTTGCGGCGCTTGCAGTCCCGCTTCGCGCACGCGGTGCACGTGGAGTGGCGGCCGGAGGGCGGTCGGACGGGCGAGCTGCGGTTCGCCGAACGGGTCCGCGGTCGCAGCGACGAGGAGATCGCCTGCTGCTTCATCGAGGACGTGCGCGGCGACGTGCCGGGTCCGCGTGAGCTGGACCTGCTGCGCGAGGCGTTCGCGGCGGCGGCCCGGGAGGGTGAGGCGTGAAGCTGCACCGGTTGGAGGTCAGCGGTTTCGGCCCCTACGCGGGCAGCCAGGAGGTCGATTTCGACGTCCTCGGCGCGGACGGCCTGTTCCTCCTGCACGGCGACACGGGCGCGGGCAAGACGACGCTGCTGGACGCGGTGGCGTTCGCGTTGTTCGGCAAGGTCCCCGGGGCGCGCGGCGACGTGAAGCGGCTGCGCTGCGACTACGCCCACCGCGACACCGAGACGTACGTCGACCTCGAGCTGACCGTGCGCGGGCGGCGGTTCCGGATCAAGCGCAGTCCCGAGTACGAGCGGCCGAAGAAGCGCGGCGACGGCGCGACCCGGCAGCAGGCCCAGGTGTCGCTGACGTGGATCAGCGGGTGGACCGGCGAGGGCCACAGCCGCATCGACGACGTGGCCCGCGAGGTCGAAGGGCTGCTCGGGATGACGGCCGAGCAGTTCTTCCAGGTGGTGCTGCTGCCGCAGGGCGAGTTCGCCAGGTTCCTGCGCGCGGAGACGGCCGAGCGGGAGAAGCTGCTGGAGAAGCTGTTCGGCACGGAACGCTTCCTGGACGTGGAGAAGTGGTTCCGCGAGCGCCGCAAGGAGTGCAAGCGCGAGGTCGACCAGCTCGGCCTCGCGCACCGCGACCTGGTGCAGCGGGCCGCCGAGGCCGCGCACGAGGAGCCGCCGGAGTCCGGTGGCGACCAGGAGTGGCTCAGCTCCCTGCTCAAGCGGCTGGACGAGGCCGAGCGGGACGCCGACCAGCTGGCGGGCGAGGCGGGCGCCGTCCGGGCCGACGCGGAGAAGGACTGGCAGGAGGCACGGGCGCGGCACGAACGCGTGCGGCGGGTGCGGCAGGCGCGGCTGAACCTTGACCGGTGCGCCGAAGCGGAACCGAGCCTGCGGGCGTGGGTCGCCGAACGTGACGCGGCCCGGCAGGCCGCCGTCGTCGTGCCCGCGCAGAAGCGGGCGGTCGACCTGGAACGCGACCTCGCCGCCGCCGTCGACCACGAGCGGGCCGCGGCCGACGCCGTGCGGGCCCTCGGCTACCAGGGCACCGACCTGCGCGGCGACGGTGAACGCCTGCGCGAGGAGGCGGGCGGCCTGACGAGCTTGGCGGCCGAAGCCGAGCGGCAGCGCGTCGAGCAGCGGCGGATCGTGCAGCTGGACAAGGACGTGGCCGCGACGTCGCAGCAGCTGGCCGCGCTCGTCACGCAGTTGGACGAGGTGCCGCTCAAGCTGGCCGCCGCGAAGGCGGGCGTCGAGGAGTCGGCCGAGGCCGCCGCACGGCTGGCGCAGGTGTCCGGCCTGGCTGCCGCCGCGGCCGAGCTGCCCCGCGTCGAGCGGGCGTTCCGGGAGGCGGACGACGCGCGGCGGGTCGCGGTGGACGCGCAGCAGAAGGCGCGCGAGAAGCTGCTCCGGATCCGTCGGGAACGGTTGGACGGCATGGCCGTCGAGCTGGCGGAACAGCTCCGCGCGGGCCACGAGTGCCCGGTGTGCGGTTCGGCCGAGCACCCGTCGCCCGCGCAGCCGGTGCTGAACGCGGTGACGGCGGTCGACGAGGAGCGGGCCGCCGAAGAAGACCAGCACGCGCTCGACGTGCGGCAGCGGGCCGAGCAGAAGTCGCAGAAGCTCGAAGCGCGGCTGGGGTTGCTGCGCGAGCAGCTGGGCGACCGGCCGCCGGCCGAGCTGGAGCGCGAACACCGGTCCGTGGCCGCGTCGGCCGAGCAGCTGGAGAGCAGGCAGGCCGCGCTGGCCGAGCTGGAAGACCAGGTGGAGCGGGCGCTCGAGCAGCGCGGGACGTTGGAACGCCGGCTGACCGAGGCGCGCACGCAGCGCGCGCAGCTCGTGGAGGTCGTCGAAGAGCGGGGTGCGCGGCTGGAGGAGGCGCGCGGCGACTTCCCGGACGTGGTGACCCGCCGGGCGCACCTCGGCGACCTGGCCGACGCCCTGACCGCGTTGGCGACGCGACGCGCGGCCGTGACCGAGCACGAGGAGCGCCTCGCCGACCAGCGCCTGGAGGTGGCGCGGCTGGCGTCGGAAGCCGGGTTCGCGGACGTGGCGGACGCCTTGGCCGCCGCACGCCCGGCCGCCGCGGTCGCCGAGCTGGAGACCCGTATCCGCGACGTCGAGAAGACCCGGACCGCGGCGGAGAGCACGCTGGCCGAGCTGCCCGACGTCGACCCGGACGCCGAGGTCGACGTGACGGGCGCGGAGGAGCGGTTCCGCCGCGCGACCGAACGGGCGACCGAGGCCACCACGGCGCTGACCAACGCCCGCACCAGGGCGAACCGCGCCGCCGCGCTGGCCGAGCAGCTCCGGGCCGCGTGGCTGCGGCTGGAGCCGGTGGAGGCCGAGTACGCCGAGCTGGACGCGTTGACGGACGTGATCAACGGCCTGGGCCAGAACTCCAAGAGCATGACCCTGCGCACCTACGTGCTGGCCGCGCGGCTGGAGGAGGTCGCGGTGGCGGCGAGCGCGCGTTTGGACCGCATGAGCCAGGGCCGCTACCGGTTCGTGCACTCGACCGAGGCCGGTCCGCGCGGCACCAGGGGCGGGCTGGGGCTGGACGTCATGGACGACTACTCGGGGCAGCAACGGCCGGCGAAGACGCTGTCCGGCGGCGAATCGTTCCTGGCCTCGCTGGCGTTGGCGCTGGGCCTGGCGGACGTGGTCGCGGCGGGTGCCGTGCTCGACACGCTGTTCATCGACGAGGGGTTCGGCACGCTCGACGCCGAGACCCTGGAACTGGTGATGACCACGCTGGACGAGCTGCGCGCCGGCGGCCGGGTCGTCGGTCTCGTCTCGCACGTGGAGGAGCTGCGGCAACGCATCCCGACGAGGCTGCGGGTCCGCAAGGCCCGCGAGGGTTCGACGCTGGAACTGACGGCGTAGCGGGCGGCCCGCTGCGCCCGTCCGATCCCAACGGGGTTCGACCGCTCGGATTGATGTCCGCGCCGAATCACGGCGAGTCATCGGACGGGACGGGAAAGCACCCTTCCCGGGGAATTCGCGCACCAGTGTGGATGAAACATTTTTCAGCCATTCGGCCTCGGCGGCGTCGTCATCGACAACCCCGCCGTCGTCTCGTAGGGCCCCAACCGGATCAGTACTGGAACGGGTCGTGGTCGGGCCGGGAAAGCCTTGGCGGCGTGTTCCTGCACAACCCGGCCGCCGTCTCCGGGGGACCCAACCGGATCGACGTCTTCGTCGAGGGCCTGAACAACCACCTGTGGCACAAGGCGTGGTACTGAGATCGTCCCGCTGAATTCACCCCGCCCTTGATCCTCGCGGCGTCACGGTGAAGGCGATTGCCATTCTTCTGAATTGCCCGGACACCTGCTTGCCTTCCTCACGGCAGTGAGGGCAGGTTCCGGACCGAATTGCACAGAAATCGCGGCCCGGCCTACCGGTTCCGATCACCGGACCGTTTGATCACCGCGCCGGCCTAGGACGCCAGCAGCCCGCCCCGGTAAGCGGAGGCCTGGAGCTCGAACAGCTCGAAGTAGTGGCCGCGCAACGCCATCAACTCCTCGTGCGTGCCCTGTTCCACGATCCGGCCCTGGTCGAGCACGACGATCCGGTCGGCGTTGCGGATGTTCGCCAGCCGGTGCGTCACCAGGATCGTCGTGCGCCGCGCCGTCGCCTGCCGCAGGCCCTCGAACACGCGCGCCTCCGCCTTGGCGTCCAGCGCGGCCGTCGGTTCGTCCGCCACGAGCACCGCCGCGTCCCGGTACATGCCGCGGGCGATGCCCATCCGCTGCCACTGCCCGCCGGACAGGTCCTGCCCGTCGTTGAACTGCCGCGACAGCACCGTGTCCGGCCCGGCGGGCAGCGACGCCAGCACCTCGTCCGCGCCGGACTTCGCCACCGCCTCCCGCCACGCCTCCTCGTCGTCGCGTTCCAGCCGGCCGACCGTCACGTTGTGCCGTGCCGTCATCGGCCACTGCGCCGGGTCCTGCGCGATCACCGCGATGGACGAGTGCACCGAGTGCGGGTCCGCCGCGGCCAGGTCGACGTCGTCCCAGGCGACGGTGCCGGACGACGCCGGGAACAGGCCGGTGAGGACCTTGCCGAGGGTCGTCTTGCCGGAGCCGTTCTCCCCGACCAGCGCGACGACCTCGCCCTTGGCCACGGTCAGGTTCACGTCGCGCAGCGCGGGCTTGGGAGCGCCGGGGTAGGTGAAGGAGACGTCGGTCAGCGTGATCAGCGACGGGTCGGCGGGCGCCTTGGCCGGTGAGCTGCCCTGCGCCCGTTCCGCGCCTTCCACCAGCAGCTTCCGGTAGAAGTCGATGTAGAACGAGTCCTCGTAGAGCGAGTTCACGGCGCGCGTCGTCGAGGCCAGCGACGAGAAGCCGGTGCGCATGGCCAAGACCGCCGTACCCGCCAGCGCCAGCTCCATGCCGCCGTTGTTCAGCAGGACGCCGAGCACGACGTAGGCGACCGCGGTGCCGATGCCGGCCAACGCGCGTCCGGTGAGCCGCACGACGTTCGTCCGGTGGGCCATCCGGATCTCGTCCGCCATCAGGCTGTCCGCGATGCGCCGGTGTTCGCCGAGCAGCCGTTCCTGCAAGGTCAGGGCGTGCCGTTCGAGGGCGAAGTCGCGGTCGGTGGCGACCTCCTCCACCACGCCCTTGCGGGTGTTGCGGGTGACGGAGTCGAGGAAGTGCTCGTAGCGCAGCTTCGACGCGCGCGCCGACGCCCAGGCGTTCGCGAACGCGGCCAGCAGCAGGGCGGGGGCCAGCCACGGGTTGAGCAGCCCGACCGTGACGACCGCCGCGATCAGCGAGATGCCGCCGGACACCAGGTCGGCGAGGTAGCGCAGGCTGCTCTCCAGCGACCTCACCCCGCGCCGACCGCCCTGCCGCGCCAGTTCGCGGAAGTCCGCGTCCTCGAACGCGAGGAGCGAGGCCCGCACGAGGACCGCCGTCACCTCGTCGTCGGCGGCACGGGTGACCCTGGGCCGCAACGAACTCTCGACCGCCGCGACCGCCGTGTCGAGCAGGGCGCGGACCACGAACGAGCCCACCACCACCGCGAGCGCCGGCAAGGCTTCGGCAATCCGCTGCGGCGTGGGGCCTTCGCGCAGCAGGGCCGAGAACACGTCGGCCGTGGCGAGCAGCCCGAAAGCGGTGACGCAGCCGGACAACACGTGCACCACGCCCGCGAGCACGGTCAGCCGGGACGAGGTGCGCCAGGCGAGGCGCACCACCATCGACACGGCCGACGGCAGGCTCCGCAACGCCTTGCCCAGGCTGACGGAGGACCCCCGTCGACGCCGTGCCCACGTGGGGGTGGCCACGTTCTCCACCCCGATCAGCACCGTGTCCGTCGCCCCATCGCTCATACCTCAAGGAAACGCGAACTCACCCGACCCGCCAACCGCTTTCACCGTCAGCGCAGCTCAAGCCCGACCGCACCCGAGATTGTCGTACTCCGCCGGCAGAATCCGAGCAGGGCTCCCCGCGCTCCGGCATCGGAAGTCATGGTGCTGCCGCCCTGGACGAAGTGGCTGCGGCAGTGGCGCAACGCACCGGCCGGGAAGGACGGTGCGCCTGGCAAGCCGACCCACGTCGCCCCAGGGGTCCGAGGGCTTCACGTCGTCGCGGTAGGTGACGGCTCCGACTGCGGCCCCACACCGCCGGGCGATGTGCGGGTGCGTTCGGAGGACGGCCCTGGACGACGGCGGTCGAGGTCCTCAGCCTGGAGCCGCGAGGGTTCGGACGGCCACCCGGCACGCCGCGCCACGGTCGGACGGTCGCGATCCGGAGGGGGTTCGACGGTGGCTACGCTGCGCTCCGTGATCGAAGACGGCGATGTCCCCGGGTCCGCGTCCACCCGGCCCACCGACCGCATCGGCGACCCGCGTCCCGTCCGACCCGCCCCTGCCGAGCCGACGCCCGCCCTCGCCGGACTGGTGTCCGTCCAAGGGCGACGGCGGGAGCGCAACTGCGACGCCGGGGCGTACGCGGTGTTCCACGACGTGATCGCGGCGGCCGTGGTCGACGGCTCCGGCTCCGCGCCGGAGGTGGCTCGGTTCGCCGCGGACACCGCGCCCGCGGTGGCCGGTGTCACCGCGCGACGCGGCAGCCCGGTGCTGGGGATCGTCACCGCTTCGGAGATGTGCTCCGACCCGAAGATCCTGCTGCCCTCGCCCTCGGGGGCGGTCGTCGCAGCGGTCTCCCGGCCGGACGGGCGCTGGCTCGTCGCCTGGGCCGGCGACAGCGTGGCGTGGGCCGTGCGGGACGGTCAGGCGTGGCTCGCGACGAAACCCCACACCAGGGGCCAACTGCTGCGCGACGAGGGCGCGGACGAGGACACGGCGCGGCCGGCCGATCGGGAGCTGCTCAACGACTTGGCGCGCGTACCCCTGTACGGGCTGTCGGGCAACGAGGTGATCGCGCCGATGCTGGTCTTGGCGTCCGACGGGCTCAAACTGACGGCGGAGGACGTGGCGCGGATCGCGGCCGAGGACCCGGAGCCGTCCGCGTGCGCGAAGGCCCTGGTCCGAGCGGCGCAGGACAAGGGTGTCGGCGACGACGTGACCGCGCTCGTCGTGCACCACCCGGCCGTGGACGACCCGGGCGGCAAGGCCCGCGGCGGAGAATCCGTCGAGGACGAAGACGGGAACGAGAAGGAGGACGCGACGTGACGATCACGCTCGACGGACGGGACAACGACTACCCGGGCGACAACGAGACGACCGGGCCACTCCCACCGGTGCCACCGGACCCGCGGAAGTGATCCGGCGGGCCTGCCGTCGCGATCAACCCGACGGCAGGCCTCGCGGACCGCGTCTCAGCGGACCATGTCCTTGCGCAGTTCGCGCGGCAGAGCGAAGGCGATCTTCTCGTTCGCCGTGGTGATCTCCTCGACGTCCCCGTAGCCGTGCTCGGCCAGGAACTCGAGCAGCTCCATCACCAGGATGTCCGGCACCGACGCGCCCGACGTCACACCGACCGTCGTCACGCCCTCCAGCCACGCCAGGTCGACCTCGTTCGCGTAGTCGATCAGGTACGACGCCCGCGCACCCGCCTGCAACGCCACCTCGACCAGCCGCACCGAGTTGGACGAGTTCTTCGACCCGACCACCAGCACCAGGTCGCACTCCGGCGCCATGGTCTTCACCGCGGTCTGCCGGTTCGACGTCGCGTAGCAGATGTCGTCCGACGGCGGCTCCTGGAGATCCGGGAACCGGTCCTGCAACTGCCGGACCCGCACCATCGTCTCGTCCACCGACAACGTCGTCTGGGACAGCCAGATCACCTTGGACGGGTCGCGCACCACGACCTTGTCGACGTCCTCCGCGGTGTCCACGAGCTGGATGTGCTCGGGCGCCTCGCCGTACGTGCCCTCGACCTCTTCGTGTCCTTCGTGGCCGATGAGCAGGATGTCGTAGTCCTCACGGGCGAACCGCTTCGCCTCGTTGTGGACCTTCGTCACCAACGGGCACGTGGCGTCGATCGTGCGGAGCTGCCGGGCTTCCGCCTCCTCGTGCACCGCGGGCGACACGCCGTGCGCCGAGAACACCACGAGCGCGCCCTCGGGCACCTCGTCGGTCTCGTCCACGAAGATCGCGCCACGGCGGGACAGCGTCTCCACGACGTGCTTGTTGTGGACGATCTCCTTGCGCACGTAGACCGGGGCGCCGTACTGCTCGAGCGCCTTCTCCACGGTCACGACCGCACGATCCACGCCCGCGCAGTAGCCACGCGGCTTCGCCAGGAGCACTCGCTTGTCCATGGCTCCCAGGGTACGGCGTGGCCGCTCTCAGCGTACGGCGCGCCGAATGTAGGCATCGGACCTCCGACTGCGGCAGGCTGTAGGCATGAAGCAACTGCCGCTGACCGTCCGCCTCGCCGCGGGACTGGCGGTCACCGCCGTCGAGCAGGTCCGGAAGCTTCCGGTGCAACTCGCGGGCCTGCCGGTCACCGTCATCAGCGAGGCCATGCGGCTCACCATGCGGATCCAGCAGGAGGTGACGGAACTCGCAATCAAGGGCGACGAGGTGCTGGCCATGCTCCAGCCGCCGGAGCAGGAGCCCGAGTGGGCGACCTTCGACGAGGACGAGCCCGAGTCGCCGCCCGTGCGGGCCGACGACCCGTGGGCCGAGGAGGAGCAGGCGCTGGCCGCCGAGCCGCCCGCCGTGCTGCCGAACTACGACGAGCTGTCGTTGGCGCAGCTCAGGGCACGTCTGCGCACCCTGAGCGCGGAGGACCTGGAGCAGCTGCTGGCGCACGAGCGCACGCACGCCGCCCGTCCCGAGTACACCGGCATGCTCACCCGTCGCATCGCGAACCTCGGCCACCGGTGAACCCGGAGAAGCCGCCCGTCACCGACAAGTCCAGCCCCGAGAAGTCCAGTGCTGAGCACCCGTGGCCGGTCCGGACGGTCGCGCGCAAGATCTTCGACTGGATCAACCGGCTCGGCGACGTGTGGGTCGAGGGCCAGGTCACCCAGCTGAGCGCGCGACCGGGCACGGCGACCGCGTTCCTCACCCTGCGTGACCCGTCGGTGGACATGTCGATGCAGCTCACCGCGCCCGTCGGCATGGTGCGCGAGCTCCAGCTGACCGAGGGCAGCCGGGTCGTGGTGCACGGCAAGCCGAACTTCTTCCCCAACCGCGGCACGCTGAGCCTGCGCGTGGACGACATCCGCCAGGTCGGCATCGGCGAGCTGCTGGCCCGGATCGAACGCCTGCGCAAGCTGCTCAACGCCGAGGGCCTGTTCGACCCGCGCCGCAAGCGCAAGCCGCCGTTCCTGCCGAACAAGATCGGTCTCGTCACGGGCCGCGCGTCGGCCGCCGAGCGCGACGTGCTGACCAACGCGCACGCCCGCTGGCCCGGCGCGCGTTTCCGCGTGATCACCGTTGCGGTGCAAGGGGCTTCGGCCGTGCCGCAGATCCTCACCGCACTGTCGACTCTGGACCGCGACCCCGAGGTCGACGTCATCGTGCTGGCCCGCGGCGGCGGCAGCGTGGAGGACCTGCTGCCGTTCTCCGACGAGGCGCTCTGCCGTGCCGTGTCGCAGTGCCGCACGCCCGTGCTGTCCGCGATCGGGCACGAGCCGGACACCCCCTTGGTCGACCACGTGGCGGACGTGCGCTGCTCCACGCCGACCGACGCGGGCAAACGGGTGGTCCCGGACGTCGCGGAGGAGGGCGAGCGCATCCGCCAGCTGCGTGACCGCAGCCGCCGGGCCCTGCACGGCTGGGTTGACCGGGAGCGCAAGCTCCTCGCCGCCCTGCGGACCCGACCTGCGCTCTCCGACCCGCACGGCCCGCTGGACCGGCGCGCGGAGGACATCGACCGACTGCGTGAACGGGCCCGCCGCGCGGTGCGCAACCGTCTCGATTCAGAAACGTCCGGGCTGATCGCCACCACGGCGCGCTTGACGACCCTCGGACCTGCCGCCACGCTGGCGCGGGGGTACGCGGTGGTGCAGCTCGTGACCCCCGACGGGGTCGACGGTGTGCTCCGGTCGACGTCCCAGGCTCCCGCCGGCACCCGGTTGCGGGTGCGCGTGGCCAACGGCGCCGTGCACGCGCTCGTCACCGGCGAAGTCGGCGATCAGGCAGGCACACCGGCAGGCGATGAGGCAGTGGAAGGAGGCGGTGGTGCCGAACCCGGCACGTGAGCCCACGTTCCTGCCCCTGACGATGGCCGCCGCGGGGAGGTCCGACGACGAAGCGGCCCGTGCGGTGCGCAGCCGCGCCGAGTCCGCCGACCGGGCCGCCGCCGATTGCTGGCTGTCACTGGTCGCCGGCTGCAAGGCGGGCGGCCAGGCGTTGGTCAGCCGGTTGCACGACCTGTCCGAGGCCACTTCCGGCTACGCCGGCGTGAAGTGGTGGCTGGGCCACGGCTCGGTCCACCGCCGGCGCGTCGCCGCCGCCGAGCACCGCATCGACGACGCCGTGCGCGAGGGTGACGGCGCGGAGTTCGCCGAGGCTTTCATCGGCTACGACCAGGCGGTTGCGACCGTCGTGGTGCACGTCCAGAACCGATTGGGGAAGTTGTCCACGTGAGCGAGCCGGGCTACGAGCAGGCCAGGGACGAGTTGGTGGAGGTGGTCCGCAAACTGGAAGCGGGCGGCCTGTCGCTGGAGGAGTCGTTGGCGCTGTGGGAACGCGGCGAGGCCCTGGCGAAGACCTGCGAGCGGCAGCTCGCGGGCGCCCGGGAACGGATCGATCAAGCACTCAGTGTGACCGAGGAGGCCGTGGCCGAGTCCTGACATCGTGCGAGGATTGGTCTACCGGCCGGTAATCGCAGGAGGAACGTCATGGTCACAGGCAGCAGCCCGTCCGAGCGCCGCCGCGAGGCACCCGACCGCAACCTCGCGCTGGAACTCGTCCGGGTGACCGAGGCCGCCGCCATGGCCGCCGGGCGCTGGGTGGGCCGCGGCGACAAGAACGGCGGCGACGGCGCGGCGGTGGACGCCATGCGCAAGCTGATCGGCACCGTCACCATGCGTGGCGTCGTGGTGATCGGCGAGGGCGAGAAGGACGAAGCGCCCATGCTGTTCAACGGCGAGGAGGTCGGCAACGGCGAGGGCGCCGACTGCGACGTCGCGGTCGACCCGATCGACGGCACCACGCTGATGGCCAAGGGCATGCCGAACGCGCTGGCGGTGCTCGCGGTGGCCGAGCGCGGCGCGATGTTCGACCCGTCGGCCGTGTTCTACATGGAGAAGCTGGCGACCGGGCCGGAGGCGGCGGACGTCATCGACATCACCGCGCCGATCGCCGAGAACGTCCGCCGGGTGGCGAAGGCCAAGCACAGCGACGTGTCCGACGTGACGGTGTGCATCCTGGACCGGCCGCGGCACGACGAGCTGGTGCGGGACGTGCGCGCGGCGGGCGCACGCATCCACTTCATCTCCGACGGCGACGTGGCGGGCGCGATCTCGGCGGCCCGCCCGCACACCGGCATCGACCTGCTGGTCGGCATCGGCGGCACGCCGGAGGGCATCATCGCGGCGGCGGCGCTGAAGTGCATGGGCGGCTCGATCCAGGCGAAGCTGTGGCCGAAGGACGACGCCGAGCGGCAGAAGGCGCTGGACGCGGGCCACGACCTCGACCGCGTGCTGCTGACCGACGACCTGGTGCGCGGCGACAACGTGTTCTTCTGCGCGACCGGCGTCACGGACGGCGACCTGGTGCGCGGCGTGCACTACCGGGCGGGCGGCTGCACGACGCAGTCGATCGTGATGCGGTCGAAGTCGGGCACGGTGCGGATGATCGACGGTTTCCACCGGCTCACCAAGCTGCGCGAGTACGCGTCGGTCGACTTCGACATCCCGCCGACCGGCGAGGACGCCCTCCCGCCGCTCCCGTAGTGGTCCGTTCGCACGGGGAGTAGCCCGTTCGCCACGCAACGCTGTCAACTGTGAACCCAGCGTTACCGGCCGATCGGCTGTGGTGATCACCGGACGTCCATCCCAAGTTTCCGATCCGTCCCCGAGCATCCCTGCGCCGGGGACGGAGAGGAAGCGATGAAGGTTCGTACCCTGTTCACCGCGCTCGCGGTGGCGGTAGGAGCTGCTTTCGCCACGGCGGCCGGGGCGGCGGCGGCCCCGGCGGGCGACGGCGAGATCACCCCGTACATCGTGGGTGGCGGCAACGCGACGCAGACCTACTCGTTCATGGTGTCCCTGCAGAGCACCACGGGCAGCCACTTCTGCGGCGGCTCGCTGATCAAGGCCAACTGGGTCGTCACGGCCAAGCACTGCGTGCAGGGCCGGTCGGCGTCCTCGATCCGGGCCCGCATCGGCACGACCAACCGCACCAGCGGCGGCACGGTCGCGTCCGGCGCGCAGGTCATCACCCACTCGTCGTACGACATCGCCCTGGTGCGCCTGTCGACGTCGGTGGGCCAGACGCCGATCTCGGTGGCGTCGACGTCCGGTGCCGTCGGCACCGCCACCCGCATCATCGGGTGGGGCCAGACCTGCGCCCCGCGTGGCGGCTGTGGCGCGCCGATCACCTTGCAGGAGCTGAACACGTCGATCGTGTCGGACAGCAACTGCCTGGGCATCTACGGCTCGGTGGAGATCTGCACGAACAACCCGAACGGCAACTCGGGCGCCTGCTACGGCGACTCGGGCGGCCCGCAGATCAAGTCCGTGAACGGTGTGTGGCAGCTGGTCGGCGCCACCAGCCGCGCGGGCAACAACAGCTCCACCTGCGCCACCGGCCCGTCGATCTACATGGACGTGCCGGCGTTCCGCTCGTGGATCAGCCAGTACGCGGGCGCGGTCTAGCCCGCGGGTTCACCCGTTCGTCCGTTCGAAGGGCCGTCCCACTTCCGGGTGGGGCGGCCCTGATCGATTCGTTACCCGGCGGCTGGCAACCCGGCGCTCGCGGGCGGCGTCTCCAGGTCAGAACAGCATGATCCTGGGGGTGCGCGATGCGTAGAGCGGCATTGGTGGCAATCGCTTTCCTGGCAACGGCGTGCGGGACGTCGGAGCAGGCGGCCGGACCGGCTCCAGCGCCGACCGAGTCGTCCTCGTCCTCGTCTTCTTCCTCGGTGCCCTCATCCTCGGCGGCTCCGTCGGAGGCGCCCGTGCCGACGCCGGCACCCGAGCCGGTGCCCGTGCCCGAACCGTCGCCCGAACCGGCACCCGAGCCGACCTCGAAGACCCCGGAGCCGCAGCCCGCGCCGGCACCACCGCCGGTGACCGTGCCCGGCACGCCGTGCGACATCACCGAGGGCGCGTGCGTCCAGCTGTCGACCAACCAGTCGTGGCTGATCAGCGGGGGCAAGATCAGCTACGGGCCGGTGCCGACGACGTCCGGGCAGCCCGGCTACGAGACGCCCGTCGGCTACTTCCCGGTCCTGTGGAAGGTCCGCGACGACTGGAGCATCCCCTACAACGGACCGATGCCGTTCTCGACGTACTTCACCAGCAGCGGCATCGCGTTCCACGAGGGCAGCCTCACCCAGGAGTCGCACGGCTGCATCCACCTGTCCCGCGACGCGGCGGCGACCTACTTCAACACCCTCCGAGTGGGTGACCAGGTTCAGGTCGCCGCTTGATCGGACGTGTGAAATCACCCCACGATCGGGTAACCGGGGTCGAGGAGTGATTCGCGATGAAGAAGACGTTCGGCACCGTTCTCGCCGCGTCCGCCCTGCTGTTAGGCCTCGCGGCACCCGTATCCGCGTCAACCGGCACGCCCTGCTCCATCACGGACGGGGCGTGCCTGAAGTTGTCCACCAACCAGGCGTGGCTCGTCTTCCGGGGCAACGCGAGCTACCGCCCGGTACCGGTGACGCACGGCCGGCCCGGCTACGGCACGCCGGTCGGCACGTTCCCCGTCCTGCGCAAGGTCCGTGACGACTGGAGCGTGCCGTACAACGCGCCCATGCCGTTCTCGGTGTACTTCACCGGCAGCGGCATCGCCTTCCACGAGGGCAGCCTGACGGAGTTGTCGCACGGCTGCGTGCACCTGTCGCACGACGCGGCCGTGACGTTCTTCGACAACCTGTTCCCCGGTGAGCAGGTCCAGGTGGTGCCCTAGCCCCTAGCCGGCGTTGCTGGAGTGGCCCGGGAACAGGTGGGCCGAGGGGTTGAGCAGGACGGCGATGTTGTTGACCGCGGTGGCGGCCTCACCGAAGCCCGTGGCGATCAGCTTGACCTTGCCGGGGTACTGGGCCACGTCGCCCGCCGCGTAGACGCGGTCCCGGGCGGTGCGCATGGTGGTGTCCACCAGCACCGCCCGGTGGTCCAACTCCAGGCCCCACGACTCGATCGGCCCGAGGTCCGCGGTGAAGCCGAGGGCCGCGACGACGGCCTGCGCGGGCAGCACCTTGCGGTCGCCGCCCTTGATGGCCACCTCGACCTCGGCCAGTTCCGGGTCGCCGCGCAGTTCCAGCACCTCGGCGTCGGTGATGATCTCCACGCCGAGCTCGCGCACCTGCCGCACTGTCGGCGGGTGTGCGCGGAACGTCGCGCGGCGGTGCACCAGCGTGACGCTGGCCGCGATCGGGTGCAGCGCGAGCGCCCAGTCGAACGCCGAGTCACCGCCGCCGACGACCACCACGTCCTGGCCGGTGTGCACGTTCAGCTTGGGCACGAAGTGCACCATGCCCCGGTCCAGCCAGCCGTCGCCCGCGGGCAGCGGCCTCGGCCGGAACTCGCCGATGCCGGCCGTGATCAGCACCGCGCCGGCGCGCACCACGCCACCGTCGGCCAGCCCGATCTCCAGCCGACCGTCCACATCGGACAGCGTCCGGGCCTGGCGGCCGAGCAGGTAGGTCGGCTTCCACTGGTCGGCCTGCTGCACGAGCGCCGTCACCAGCTCCCGGCCGCGGACCGCCGGGAACCCGGCCACGTCGAAGATCATCTTTTCCGGGTACATCGCGGTGATCTGGCCGCCCGCCTCGGGCAGCGCGTCGACGACCGCCACCGACAGGTCCCGGAATCCCGCGTAGTACGCCCCGAACAACCCCGTCGGGCCCGCACCGACGATGAGCAGGTCGACCTCAAGCTCCATGCCTCGACCTTAGGTGTTCCAGCCCACCGTGCCCAGTAAGGCAAGCCGGTCCAAACTCGGTGGCATGGCAGAACAGGAGTACCGCGTCGAGCACGACACCATGGGCGAGGTCAGGGTGCCGGTCGACGCGCTGTGGCGTGCGCAGACGCAGCGAGCGGTGGAGAACTTCCCGATCTCGGGGCGGGGCCTGGAGCGCGCCCAGATCCGCGCGCTCGGCCTGCTGAAGGCCGCCGCGGCCCGGGTGAACGAGCGGTTGGGGGTACTGGAACCCGAAGTCGCGGCGGCCATCGCGTCGGCCGCCGACGCCGTCGCGGCGGGCGAGCACGACGCCCACTTCCCGGTGGACGTGTTCCAGACCGGGTCCGGGACGTCGTCCAACATGAACGCGAACGAGGTCATCGCCACCCTCGCCTCCCGCGCGTCCGGCCGCGAGGTGCACCCGAACGACCACGTCAACGCGTCGCAGTCGTCCAACGACACGTTCCCGACGACGTTGCGGGTCGCGGCGACGGAGGCCGTGGCGCGCGACGTGATCCCCGCTCTGGAGCACCTGGTGTCGGTGCTGGACGCCCGTGCCGCGGACTGGACGTCCCTGGTGAAGTCCGGTCGCACGCACCTCATGGACGCCGTGCCGATCACCCTGGGCCAGGAGGCCGGCGCGTGGGCCACCCAGGTCCGCTACGGCGTCGAGCGCCTGACGTCGTCGCTCCCGCGCCTGGCCGAGCTGCCCATCGGCGGCACGGCCGTCGGCAGCGGCCTGAACGCACCGGCGGGCTTCGGCGCCGCCGTGTCCGCCGAACTGGCGTCGGTGACCGGGCTGCCCCTGACCGAGGCGCGCGACCACTTCGAGGCCCAGGCCACGCAGGACGGCGTGGTCGAGATCTCGGGGCAGCTGCGGGCCACCGCCGTGGGCCTGTACAAGATCGCGAACGACCTCCGCTGGCTCGGCTCCGGCCCCCGCACCGGCCTCGGCGAGCTGGCGCTGCCCGACCTCCAGCCGGGCTCGTCGATCATGCCGGGCAAGGTGAACCCGGTGATCTCCGAGGCCACGATGATGGTGGTGGCGCAGGTGATCGGCAACGACGCGGCGGTGGCGTTCGCGGGCTCCCAGGGCAACTTCCAGCTGAACGTGATGCTGCCCGTGATCGCCCGCAACGTCCTGGAGTCGTCCCGCCTCCTCGCCGCCGTCGCCCGCCTCCTCGCCGACAAGGTCCTCACCGGCGCCGCGCCGCAGGTGGAGCGGATGCGCGAGTACGCCGAGTCGTCGCCGTCCGTCGTCACGCCCCTGAACCGGTACCTCGGCTACGAGGAGGCCGCGTCGATCGCCAAGCAGTCCCTCAAGGAGCGCAAGACCATCCGCGAGGTGGTCCTGGAACGCGGCCACGTCCCCGCCAAGCTCACCGAAGCCCAACTGGACGAGGCCCTGGACGTCCTCCGCATGGCCAAAGGCAACCAATAACCCCGTGAGTCCTACATTCAGGACCCGTGAGTCCTACGTTCCGGTCGCGTGAGTCCTACGTTCAGGACCCCTGAGTTCAACGCTCAGAACGCGCGAGCCGGACGTTCGGGTCGGCCTGGGGCGGTCGGTCGGCGGCCGTCCGCCCCCGCAGCCCGATCACGCAACCGCACGCCACCGCCACCGCGCCCAGCAACGCCACCGCCGTCAGCTCCTGCGCACCCAACGCGACCGACGCGCCCAGCCCCGCCACCGGCATCAACCCGATCAGCACCCCGGCCCGGTCCGCGCCCAACCGCGCCACCGCGAAGTACCAGAGCCCGAACGCCAAGGCCGTCAGCACGACCCCCAGCACGACGAGCGCCACGCCCTCCCGCACCGTCGGCACCTGCCACCCGCCGAACACCGTCCCCAACACCCCGCCGACCACGGCCGCGATCAGGCAGCACCACGTCGCCACCGCCACCCCGCCCAACCGCCGAACCACCCCCACCGCGAACAGCGTGAACGAGACCTCGGCCGCCATCGTCGACAGCGCGAGCACCAACCCCGGCCCGTGCCACGACCCGCCGCCGGACAGCACCACCACCCCGCCGACCACGACCACGGCGCCCACCACCGCGGGCACGGCCGGTTTCCGCCCCGCCACCAGCGGCACCGCCAGCGCCAGCACCAACGGGCTCGCGCCGAGCACGGCCGCGACGAACCCCGGCTCGGCGTACCGCTGCGCGTACAGCACGCACGCGGTGAACCCGAGCATCCCGGTCGTCACCAGCCCGATCAGCGCCGGCCAGTCCCGCCGCCCCGGCACCGGCAGCCGCCCGCCCCGCAGCGCGATCCACCCGAGCAGCACCAACGCACCCAGCCCGTACCGCATCGCCTGTCCCGTGAGCAGCGGGTAGCCCTGCAGCATCCCGGTCACCGGCACGGACGCGCCCACGATCACCGACGTCAGGGCACCGGCCGCGATCGCGCTCTTCGTGGACCTCATGGTCGCGGTTCTCATGGTGGACGACTCTGCGCGAGAGGTGGTCCAGGCTTAAGCTCCACTTCGATGCCCTCCAACTGGACCACTTACCGGGAACTCCTCCTCCCCGCCGCGAACGGCCGGCGCGCGGTCGAGTCCGAGCTGCGCCGCGCGGTGCGGGACGGGCGGCTCGCGCCGGGCACCCGCCTGCCGTCCAGCCGGGACCTGGCGGCGCAGCTCGGCGTCGCCCGCGGCACCGTCACGTCCGCCTACGAGCAGCTCATCGGCGAGGGCTACCTGACCGCGCGGCGCGGCTCGGGCACGACCGTCGCGGCCACCTGCACGTGGCCGGGCGCGGTCGCCGGCGAGCCGGAACCCGCGCCGAAGTTCCGCTACGACCTGCGGCCGGGCGTGCCCGCGTTGAGCGCGTTCCCGCGCGAGGAGTGGTTGCAGGCGCAGAAGTCGGCGTTGGCGGACCTGTCCACCGACGACCTCGGCTACCCGGACCCGGCCGGTTTCGGGCCGTTGCGGCGGGAGCTGGCGGACTACCTGGGTCGGGTGCGGGCGGTGGCCGCGCGACCGTCCGAAGTGGTCGTCACGAACGGCGCGGCCGAGGGGATTTCGTTGCTGGGACGGGTGTTGCAGGCGGCCGGGCACCGCAGCGTGGCGGTCGAGGAACCGAGCCACCCCGGTGCCGCGGAGATGCTGGCGTCACACGGCTTGACCATCTGCCCCGTCCCCGTCGACGACCACGGCCTCCGCGTCGACGTGCTGTCCACTTCGGACTGTCGGGCGGTTTTCGTCACGGCCGCGCACCAGTTCCCGCTGGGTGTGGTGCTGCACCCGACGCGTCGGCGTGCGCTGTTGGACTGGGCGCGGGCGTGCGACGGAGTCGTGGTGGAAGACGACTACGACGCCGAACACCGCTACGACCGGCCCGCACTGGGTGCGATGCAGGCGCTCGACCCGACGCGGGTGGTGTACCAGGGCAGTGCGAGCAAGGTCCTGGCACCCGCGTTGCGGCTGGGGTGGTTGGTGCTACCGCCCGCCCTGCGCGATGCCGTGGTCGACCGCAAGCGCTTGGACGACCTCGGCACCGGCACCTTGCACCAGGCGGCGTTCGCCCGGCTGCTCGACACCGGCGGGTACGACCGGCACCTGCGCCGCACGCGCCAGCTGTACCGGGCGCGGCGGGACGCGTTGCTGGACGAGCTGCGGAACGTCCTGCCCGCCTGGGAGCCGATCGGGGTGGCCGCCGGCCTGCACGTGGTGGTGCGGCTGCCGGAGGGGACCGACGACTCGGCGTTGCAGGCCAGGCTGGCCCGGCGAGGCGTCAACGCACCGGCTTTGGCCGCCTACGCCCGCACGCCGACGTTCCCGGGCCTGGTCCTCGGGTATGCGGCGCTGACGCCGGACCGGCTGCGGGAGGCGGTCCGGGAGCTCCGCGCGGCCTGCTGACCGGCTTTTGTCGGGGGTCGGGTGCACCATGGTCGACGTGTTGTTCAGCGAACTCGTCGAGACGTCCGCCGTGGTGGCGGCGACGCGTTCCCGCCTGGCCAAGGTCGCCGCCCTGGCCGGGCTGGTGCGCCGGATGACGACGCCCGCGGTGGTGTCGTTCCTGGTCGGGGTGCCCAGCCAGGGGCGCATCGGCGCGGGCTGGCGGACCGTGTTCGACCTGGCCGTTCCGCCGGCGTCGACGCCTTCGCTCACGGTGTCCGATGTGGATTCGGCGTTGGGCGCGATCGCGTCGACGAGCGGGAAGGGGTCGACGGCGAGACGGTCGGCCCTGCTGACCGACCTGTTCGGCAGGGCCACCGAGGCCGAGCAGGACTTCCTGCGTCGGCTGCTGACCGGGGAACTGCGTCAAGGTGCACTCGAAGGGGTGATGCTGGACGCGATCGCCCGTGCGGCCGACGTGCCCGGCGAGGTGGTGCGGCGGGCGTTCATGCTGTCCGGCTCGCTGCCCGGGACCGCCGTCGCCGCGATGACCGGGGAGGAGGCGCTGGCGGCGTTCCGGCTGGAGGTGGGGCGTCCGGTGCGGCCGATGCTGGCGTCGCCGGCGGAGTCGCTGACGGCGGCGTTGGCCGAGTTGGGGTCGTGCGTGGTGGAGCACAAGCTCGACGGCGCGCGGATCCAGGTGCACCGGTCGGGGGACGAGGTGCGGATCTTCACGCGGACGTTGCGGGAGATCACCGGGACCGTGCCGGAGCTGGTGGCGTTGGTGCGGGAGCTGCCTTGCCGGTCGGTGGTGCTGGACGGTGAGACGCTGGCGTTGACCGACGACGGCAAGCCGCGGCCGTTCCAGGAGACGATGAGCAGGTTCGGGGCGAGGGACGTCCGGGAGCTGTTGCTGAGCCCGTTCTTCTTCGACTGCCTGCACCTGGACGGGGTCGACCTGCTGGACGAACCGCTGGGGACGCGCTTGGAGGCGTTGCGGTCGGTGGCGGGCTCGCACGTCATTCCCGGGGTGGTGGGGCCGACGGAGGACCAGGCGGCCCGGGTCGTGACCGAGTCGCTGGACGCCGGGCACGAGGGCGTGATGGTGAAGGCGCTGGAGTCGGTGTACGCGGCGGGGCGGCGCGGGCGGGCGTGGCAGAAGGTGAAGCCGGTGCACACGCTGGACCTGGTGGTGCTCGGCGTCGAGTGGGGCAGCGGGCGGCGGAAGGGGTTGCTGTCGAACCTCCACCTGGGGGCGCGGGATCCGGATGGCGGGCCGCCGGTGATGGTGGGGAAGACGTTCAAGGGTCTGACGGACGAGTTGCTGGCGTGGCAGACGCGGGAGCTGATGGCGATCGCGACGGAGAAGTCGGACTGGGTCGTGCTGGTGAGACCCGAACTGGTGATAGAGATCGAACTGGACGGTGTGCAGGTCAGCCCTCGATATCCTGGTGGGGTGGCGCTGAGGTTCGCCCGGGTCCTGCGGTACCGGCCGGACAAGGACGCGGGCGAGGCGGACACGATCGACACGGTCCGCGCCCTCTTGCCGCAACGTGCAGCGGCCCAGGACGACACAAACGGGTGATCATCGCCGGAAAATGTACGGAAACACCGTTACCGCCCCTCGGTTGAACGAGACGGAGACCAACCAACCCCGCCACACCCCTACAAACCCCCAAACCCCCAAACCCGCCACTCCACCAGCCAGCCCAGGTGCCCCACCCAAACCCTCCGCCCGCCGACCTCCCACCCAGCGCCCGCCGACCCAGCGCTCGTCGACGGGCTACCGCACGCGACGCTCCGGCCTCGCACCCCACCGCACGACCGCCGCACCGCCAACCCACAGCACCGCCAGCCGACCGCACCCTGCACCCCGCACCACCACACCCCGCACCACCGCACCCCGCACCACCGCTGCCCGCGCCCCACCGACGCGCCCCCAGGCCAGGGCCACTCCGGTGCGCAACTCCCGCGACACGCGCTCCCGCGCCGTGCACTCCCTCCCGCGCCGCGCACTCCCGCGACACGCACCAAGCAGGCGCCCGCCATAGTGCGGCTTTGGGCGAACCCACAACCGCAGACCCCGTAGCGACGGCGCTTTGGTGCCCACAACCGGCGCGAATTCGGCCCGACGCGGGTATCAAGGTCTCGTGCGGTTCATCGAAGGGCATCGGCCCAGCTACGACCTGACCTACGACGACGTGTTCCTCGTGCCCGGCCGGTCGGCCGTGGAGTCGAGGTTCGGCGTCGACCTGTCGACCTCGGACGGCACGGGGGCGACGATCCCGATCGTGGTCGCGAACATGACCGCGGTGGCGGGACGGCGGATGGCGGAGACCGTGGCTCGGCGGGGCGGGCTGGTGGTGCTGCCGCAGGACGTGGCGCCGCAGGCGGTCGCCGAGATCGTCCAGTGGGTCAAGGCCCGCCACCCGGTCTGGGACACGCCGCTGACCCTCCACCCCGACGACTCGGTCGCCGACGCCGTCAACCTGCTCCACAAGCGCGCCCACGGCGCGGTGGTGGTGGTCGACGACGACGGTCGGCCCGTGGGTGTCGTCGACGAGGCGGCGTGCGCGGGTGTCGATCGGTTCACTCGGTTGCACGACGTGGCCGACGGCCGGATCGTCACCCTCCCGTTGGACACCCCGCCGCGTGAAGTCTTCGAACGGCTCCACGGCGGCACGCAGCGAGTCGCGCTGGGCATCGACGCCGACGGCCGCCTCAGGGGCGTCATGACCAGCCTGGGCGCCCTCCGCGCCGACGTCTACCAACCCGCCCTCGACCACGCCAACAGGCTCCGCGTGGCCGCCGCCGTCGGCGTCAACGGCGACGTCACCGCCAAGGCCGACGAACTCCTCCGGGCCGGCGTCGACACCCTCGTCGTGGACACCGCCCACGGTCACCAGGAGAAGATGATCGCCGCCCTCAAGGCCGTCCGCGAGGCCGGCCCCACGGTCCCGGTCGTCGCCGGCAACGTCGTCACCGCCGAAGGCGTCCGCGACCTGGTCGAAGCGGGCGCCGACATCGTCAAGGTCGGCGTCGGCCCCGGCGCCATGTGCACCACCCGCATGATGACCGGCGTCGGCCGCCCGCAGTTCTCCGCCGTCGCCGAGTGCGCCGCGGAAGCCCGGCGGCTCGGCAAGCACGTCTGGGCCGACGGCGGCGTCCGGCACCCGCGCGACGTCGCCCTCGCCCTCGCCGCCGGCGCCGCCGGTGTCATGGTCGGCTCCTGGTTCGCGGGCACCTACGAGTCCCCCGGCGACCTCCAGCGCGACGAACAGGGCCGCCTCTACAAGGAGTCCTTCGGCATGGCGTCGAAGCGGGCCGTGTCCGCGCGCACCCGCACCGACAACGTCTTCGACCGGGCCAAGAAGGGCCTGTTCGAGGAGGGCATCTCCACCTCCCGCATGCGCCTGGACCCGATCCGCCCCGGCGTCGAGGACCTGCTCGACTCCATCACGGCCGGCGTCCGCAGCGCCTGCACCTACGCCGGCGCCCAGACGCTGGAGGAGTTCCACGCCAAGGCGACGCTCGGCATCCAGAGCGCCGCCGGGTTCGCCGAGGGCCGCCCGCTGCCCGCCGGGTGGTGATCGTTAATCCGGTGAACGCCCGTCACCGCTCCGATTAGGCTGGTCGGGTGGACGAAGCCGTAGCGGTGACGGACCTGGTGAAGGTCTACAAAAAGGGCCGGAAACCGGCGGTGGACGGGCTGGGCTTCGCGGTCCGCAGGGGTGAGGTGTTCGGGCTGCTCGGCCCGAACGGGGCAGGCAAGACGACCACCGTCGGCGTCCTGACCACCAGGGTCCGGCCTACTTCCGGCCAGGCCCTGGTGGAGGGCGTCGACGTGGTCGCGGACTCCCAGCGGGCACGCCGGATGCTCGCCGTGGTCCCGCAGCGCAACAACCTGGACCGCGCGCTGAACGTCCGGCACAACCTGCTGTTCCACGCCGCCTACCACGGCATCGGCCGCACCGAGCGGGTCAGGCTGGCCGACGAGATCCTGGAGCGGATGGGGCTCAAGGACCACGCGAAGAGCCTCGTGGACACGCTCTCCGGCGGTCAGGCGCAGCGGCTGATGATCGCCCGCGCCCTGATGCACCGGCCTAAGGTGCTGTTCCTGGACGAGCCGTCCACCGGTCTCGACCCGCAGGCCAGGCTCTTCGTGCACGACCGGGTGGCCGCCCTGCACGCGGACGGCGTCACGGTCGTGCTCACCACGCACGACATGGACGAGGCGCAGAAGCTGTGCGACCGGGTCGGCATCGTCGACCACGGCAAGCTGCTCGCGCTGGACTCCCCCGGCGAGTTGACCAAGACCCTGCCCGGCAGCACGACGCTCAGCGTCACCGTCGCCCTCGACGGCACGAGCCCCGATCCGGTGACGGAGGGGTTGGCGAAGGTCGAGGGCGTGCAACGCGTGGAGCACGTGCAGGAGATGTTCCGCCTCTACACGGACGTCGCGCCCGCCGTGGCGCTGCCCGAGGTCCTGCGCACGCTGGAACGGCTCGGCACCGCGGTCACGGACCTGTCCATCGGCACGCCGAGCCTCGAAGACGTCTTCATCCACCTGACCGGCCGGGAGCTGCGATGACGTCGCTGCGCACGTTCAACGCCATCCTGTGGCGCGATGTCTTCGTCACCGGCCGGGAGCTGCCGAGCTTCCTCGCGCAGGTGATCATCCAGCCGTTCTTCATCCTGTTCATCTTCGCCAAGGTGCTCGGCGACATCGGGTACGTGCAGGCCGACTTCGCCGCCGTGCTGCTGCCGGGGATCGTGGCGATGAACGGCTTCCTGGGCGCGTTGCAGAACACGACGCTGCCCCTGGTGCTGGACTTCTCGTGGACGCGCGAGATCGAGGACCGGCTGCTGGCGCCCATCCCGATCCCGATGGTCGCGGTGGAGAAGATGGTGTTCGGGGCGTTGCGCGGGCTGCTCGCGGCGGTGCTGATGATCCCGATCGGGTTCGTCATGCTGGACGTCAGCTGGCCGTTGTCCGGTCTGCCCGTGGCCCTGCTGGTGATCGTCCTGGGTTCGCTGGCGGGCGCGGCGATGGGCATGGTCATCGGCACGTCGGTGTCGCCGCGGCACATCACGGTGATGTTCGCGGTGATCCTGACGCCGCTGCTGTTCACGGGCTCGGCCCAGTTCCCGTGGCCGGCGCTGGACGGCCTGCGCTGGTTCCAGGTGCTGTGCGCGCTCAACCCGCTCACCTACGTCAGCGAGGGCATGCGGGCCGTGCTGGTGCCGAACGTCGAGCACATGCCGCTGTGGGTGTGTTTCGTGGTGCTCATCGCGTCGATCCTGGGCTTCGGCGCGCTGGGCATGCGCGGCTTCATGCGCCGGGCGCTCGACTAGATGAGTAAGTCCAAGGGCTCGTTAGTGGTCGTAGGCGGTCAGTGATCGCTTGACGGGCTGGTCGGTGTGGTCGTTGTGCCAGATGGCGGCGG
>NZ_JNXC01000012.1 GCF_000716595.1 Saccharothrix sp. NRRL B-16314 | reverse complement strand
GGAGTTCCTGACGATGTTCAACGGTCAGACCGGTGCGGCGATGTCGACGGTGAACTACGACCCGCCGCGCGGGACGGTGTCGTCGTGGGGTGACAGCTATGGCAACCGGGTCGACCGGTTCCTGGCCGGCACGGCGCGGCCTCGGGCACGGCGACGCCGCCCACCTGGGCGACCTCGACCCGTCACGACCGGGTCTGGAGTACTACAAGGTCTCCGAGGACTCGTCCAAGCCCGGGTCGTGGTTCGCCGACGCCCGCACGGGTCAACGCCTGTGGACCACTCCCACTGCCGGTGACAACGGCCGCGGCGTCTCGGCCGACATCTACGCGGGCAGCCCCGGTGCGGAGTCGTGGTCGAGCGCGGACAGCGAGGTGCGCAACACCAGGGGAACAGGCATCGGCCGCAAGCCGTCGTCGGCGAACTTCCTGATCTGGTGGGACGGCGACTCGTCCCGCGAGCTGCTCGACCAGACGAAGATCGACAAGTACGGCACGTCCGGTGACACCCGCCTGCTCACCGGCAGCGGCGTGGCCTCGAACAACGGCACCAAGGCCACCCCCGCCCTGTCCGCCGACCTGTTCGGCGACTGGCGCGAGGAGGTCGTCTGGCGCACCAGCGACAACAGTGCGTTGCGGATCTACTCCACCCCGCACCAGACGGACCGCCGCATCCCCACGCTGATGCACGACACGATGTACCGCGTCGCCATCGCGTGGCAGAACACCGCCTACAACCAGCCGCCGCACCCGAGCTTCCACATCGGGAGCGGCACCACGTCGGCGCCGTGGCCGGACGTGTACTACGCCCGCTGATCGCGCCCGCTGATCACCTCCGT
This sequence comes from Saccharothrix sp. NRRL B-16314, assembly GCF_000716595.1. Classification (GTDB taxonomy): domain Bacteria; phylum Actinomycetota; class Actinomycetes; order Mycobacteriales; family Pseudonocardiaceae; genus Actinosynnema. Next base: position 288,003 of record NZ_JNXC01000012.1, on the reverse strand, counting down.
GAACGCGGTGGTCCTCGCCACAGTTCGGCGTGGGCCACCGCTTGGCGGTGTGAGGTCGCCCGGAAGTGGGTACCAGTGCGGCGATCGATGGGAGCACACCATGGCGAAGCACCGACTGGGTCAGAGCGACGGCGGCCAGTGGGGCGGTCCCGATTTGGTGAACGGGGCCGAGGAAGCGCTGGTCAGGTCCGATGCGGACCAGACCGAGCCCGCGACCAGGGAGCGCGCCGACGACGACTAGGACGGTTCGAACACGAGGTCGAGGTCTTCGGTCACCGACCGCAGCGGTGTGACGGTCGGGTGACCACTCGCCAGTAGCGCGGCGTCGCTGCCCGGTGGCAGTTCGCCCTCCACGAAGACGGTGGCGATGCCGATCGTGCCGTCATCCGTGTGCTTCACCCGGCTCCGCACCGACCCGAACTCGGCGAGGCTCGCGCGGCGCGGTTCACGCGTGTCGGCGCAGTTCGGCACGTTGAGGTTGAGCACCGTGCCCGCGGGCATCGCCGCGAGGCGGTCGAACAGCCCGGAAGCGACCGCGATGGCGGTGTCCCAGTGGTGGTGGACGTCGAGGTCCAGGCCGACGTCGAGGGACACCGCCATCGCGCGTGCGCCGTTGATGGCGGCGGTCAGGGCGGCGCCGACGGTGCCGGAGTGCAGCACCGCCCGGCCGACGTTCGCGCCCCGGTTCACGCCGGACAGCACGATGTCGGGCGGGTCGCCGAACGCTCCCTGCGCGGCCACCATGGTGATGAGGGCCGGGTGCGCGGCGACGGCGTGGCCGGGTACTCCGTCCAGTCCGGGCAGGTCACGGCGTTCCACCCGGACCTTCCGGTGGTCCTCGGCGGCGGTGAGGCCCGCGCTGGTGCCGCTGGCCTCCGTGGCCGGCGCGGCGACCACGGTCGTCCACCCGTGCGCGACCGCACCGCGCGCCAGGGCGGCGAGCCCCGGCGAGTCGATGCCGTCGTCGTTGGTGATGAGCACCCTCATGCGTCCTCCCAAGGCGTCAGCTTCACCCGGTCGACCAGTTCGCGCACCACGTCACCGCTGCCGGTGCCCAGCCCGTGCCTGGTCACGTTGACCGTGCCGGCCGCGGCGCCGAGCTTCAGCGAGTCCTCGATCGAGCTGCCCAGGGCGAGGCCGGCGGCCAGCCCGGCGGTCATCGAGTCACCGCCGCCGCGCGTGTCGACCGGGCTCAGGTCGGGCACCTCCACCAGGTACAGGGAGCCGTCGATCCACGCCAGCGTCTCCTCCGCGGCCCGGGACACGACGACCGCGCTCGCGCCGCAGTCGGCGACCTTCAGCGCGCCCTCGACCAGGTCCGGCAGCCGGTCGGACCCGGCGAGCCCGTCGGACACCAACTCCTCGTGGCTGACCTTCACCACCGTCGGGCCGCCCGCGAGCGCGGAGGCGAGCCGGGCGCCGGACAGGTCGACCACCACTCGGCAGCCGTTGCCGCCTAGGTCCTTGGCGAGGCGTTCGTACACCGAGTCGGGCACCGGCGTGTCGTCCGCGGCCGGGCCGCTGAGCACCGCGACACCCGCTTTCAGCGCCTCGACCAGGGTCATCTCGTACAGGTCGTCCAGCTCGTGGCGGGACAACGGGTCGGCGGGCATCCGCACCACCTGGTCGCGTCCGCCTTCACGCCGGTCGTGCACGTACCCGCCGTTTCGGGCGGACACGTCCCGCGCCTTCAACTCGACCCCGATCAGGTGCCGCAGCACCTGGCCCGTCTCACCGCCCAACGCCGAGCACAGCACCACCTCGGCACCCAGGGATTCGATCATGCGCGACATCCACACCCCCTGCCCTCCGGCGTGGATGTGGATGTCGGGCGTGCCGTCCAGCTCTTCCACCGTCACCGTCAGCTCAGGCGACGGCGCGAACACCGCTACTCGACCCGTCATGACCGAGAGCTACCCGGTTTGACCGTGATCGAAGCCCGCCGGGGTGACTCAGAACTCGTGGGTGAACTCCTCCAGCACGGTGCCGGAGGCGTCCCGGACGATGATCCGCACCGGCGTCGGGCCCACGCCGTTCGAGGCGAGGTCCCTCAGGACCACTGAGCCGGCCACGGGTTCGGCGGTGACGTCGGGGCGGCCGGGGCCGACCAGGGTCACGGTCGCGACCCGCGGATCGGTGACCTCGGCGATCACGGCCTGCGTGCCGGACGTCGCGAAAGTCGTGCCGTCCCGGGTGGTCGGGACGAAGTCGTAGTGCATCAGCACGCCACGAACCGTCGCACCGGTGAAGAGCACCCTGCCCCACTCCGCGGCGTCGGGCCGCCGGAAGTCGTACACCGCGACGGTCCGGTCCTCACGGCACAGCAGCAGCAAGTCCTGGTAGTGGCCCAGCTGCACGGACTCGGTCGCGGTCAGGGCGATCGCCTGCCCGGCCCGCCACGCGGAGGGGTCCGCGACCGGCTGCGGCTGGTCGGCCAGGCACTCGCCGAGCCGACGACCTTCGGCGCTGCCGCGGTCCTCGGGGGTCACCGGCCGGTCGACCGCGGTCGCGGTCGGAGGTGGCGTGGTCAGCTCGAACTCCTGGACGAGTTCGGTCGAGGTGGCCACCTCGGGCTGGGCGACGACACCGTCGGCGACGAAGCCGTCGGGCATCAGGAACAGGCGGCCCGATCGGGCGACGATGGCGCGTTCGTCCTCCTCCGCGCGTGCGGCGAGGGTGAACGACCGGGCGTCGGAACCGGTGAACCCCGCCATCGACCCGGTCGCCGTGCTGAACGCGACGGTGAGGGCGCCGGGGTCGGTCCACGGCGACGACACGGTGACCGACATGGGGGTGTTCTCGCAGAACACGATCCCCGCGGCGGTCTCGAACGCCATCAGGTCCACCCGGTGCCGGGACGCCGTGGCGATCGGGGTCCACCGGTCGGCCGGAGGCAGGCCGGTCGACTGCGCGTGGCAGCGCCGCGCCGCGCCGTCCGGTGCCGAACCCTGGCGCAGGTCGTAGAAGACCGCCGCGTCGTGGTGGCGCAGCTCGGGGATCTCCGCCGACGTCGAAGGGGTCGTCGCGGTGGGGTCCCTGCGGTCGGTGAGCTGCACGGCCAGCCCCGTCGCGGTGACCACGGCGACGGCGATGGCGGCGATCTTGAGGGGCACGTGGCGGGGGGGAGGCGCGTCCAGCCCCGCCCGCAGGCGGGTGAGCGCGGCGGAACGCACGCCGTCGGGCAGCGGGCTGTCCGGGGGCAGGTCCAGGTCAGTCATCGGAGTCCTCCTCGAGCAGCGCGCGGAGCCGGGCACGGGCGCGGGACGTGCGGGAGCGGACGCTGGCCTCGGCGATGCCGAGCAGCCGGGCCGCGTCGGCCGTGGACACCTCGCCGAGCAGGCACAGCCGGACGACCTCGCGCTCGGCGCGGGGCAGGCGGTCGACGGCCCTGACCACGCGGCGCAGGCGGCGTTCGGCGAAGTCACCCTCCACGACCGCGTCGGCGTGATCGCGTTCGGCGGTCGTGCGGGACAACCGCTGGAGCAACGCCGTCAGGCGTGCGCGGGCACGTCGCTCGTCACGGGCCAGGCGGGCCGTGACGGTGAACAGCCACGGGCGCGCGGAGTCCCGCGTCAGCACGGCCCGGCCCCTGGTGCGCCAGGCGTTGAGGAACGCGGTCGACAGCAGGTCGTCGGCCTGCGCCCACGACGCCGTGAGCCGGTAGGCGTAGTTCCACACCGCCTCGGCGTGCCGCTGGAACAACTCGGTGAAGGCGGCGTGCGCCTCCGGTCCGTCGCCCGCGATCGTGTGCCACAATCCGGCGTCGGAGTCCGGGGGCGGGTCCGGTTTCGGGGGCGGACCGGTGTCGGGGGCGTCGGGCAAGGCCAACACCCCGACCGCATCCGTGGGAGCTTCCGTCATGCCTGGTATGAGGACACCGAGGGGTGCGCGCTGCGTGCCGTGGATCACAGCGCCGGGAGTCGGGCATCCTCCAGCCAGGAGCGGAAGAACAGGCCCAGCGGGTAGGCGGTGTGGCGTTGGGCCAACGCCATGAAATCACCGGTCGTCGCCGTGCGGTGACGATAGGAGTCCGTCCACTCGCGGAGGGTGGCGAAGAAGTCGGGATCGCCTTGGCGGGTCCGCAGGCCGTGCAACGTGAGCGCGCCGCGCTTGTAGACCCGGTCGTCGAACAGGTTCGCCACCCCGGGGTCGCCGATCCGGAGGTCCTGCGGTGCGCGGGCCAGCCGGGCGCGGGCGCGGTCGGCGAGGACGGCGGCGGTGGGGCCGCCGGAGCGTTCCGACCACAGCCACTCGGCGTAGCAGGCGAAACCCTCGTTGAGCCAGATGTCCCGCCAGTCGGCCAGGCCGACGCTGTTGCCGAACCACTGGTGCGCCAGCTCGTGCGCGACCAGCCGTTCGTGCCCGCGCTGCCCGTCGACGTGGTTGGCGCCGAACACCGACATGCCCTGCGCCTCGACCGGCACTTCCAGCTCGTCGTCGGTCACCACGACCTGGTAGGCGCGGAACGGGTAGGGGCCGAACAGCTCCTCGAACACGCCCATCATCTGCGGCTGCCGGGCGAAGTCGTGCCGGACGGCCCGCAGCAGCCGGGCGGGCGCGGCCACGTCCTGGCCGTCGCCCAGCGGCAGCCGCACGTACTGCCCGACCTGCACGGACGCCAGGTACGTCGCCATCGGCTCGGCCTGCTCGTAGACCCACGTCGTGCTGCTGCCCCCGCTGCGCCGCTCGACCTGCACGCCGTTGGCCAGCACCGTGTACGGCGACGGGGCGGTGACCGAGATCCGGTAGGTCGCCTTGTCCCGCACCAGGTCGTTGCACGGGAACCAGGACGACGCGCCGACCGGCTGGCTCGCCACCAGCGCGCCGTCGGTGAGCTGGTCCCACCCCAGCTCACCCCAGTGCCGGGTCCGGATCGGGCGTGCGACACCCGAGTACCGGACCTCGACGGTGAACGGCCCGTCCACCGGGCGCGTCGGGCGGACCCGCAGCTTGCCGCCGCCGTGCGCGTGGCGGGCGGGCCGGCCGTCCACCAGCACCCGGCTCACGGGCAGCGCGCCGAAGTCCAGCACGACCCGGCTCAGCGGCGCCGCCGTGACGGCGGACAGCGTCGCCCGCCCGCCCAGCCGCCCGGTGTGCGGCTTGTAGTCCAGGTCGAGGTCGTAGTGCGCGACCCGGTAGCCGCTGTCACCGTGATCGGGGAGGTACCCGGTCATCGCCAGGCGGAGATCGGGTTGCCCAGCCACCGCGTGCCCGCCGGCACGTGCTCGCCGCGCATCACCAACGACGCCGGGCCGACCGTCGCGTGCGCGCCGACCGTCGCGCCGGGCAGCACGATCCCGTGCGGGCCGAGCGTGGCCCCGTCCGCCAACTCCACCTGGTCCATGCGCAGGATCCGATCATGGAAGAGGTGGGTCTGCACCACGCACCCCCGGTTCACGGTCGCGCCGTCGCCCAACCGCACCAGGTCCGACTCCGGGAACCAGTACGACTCGACCCACGTGCCGCGCCCGATCCGCGCGCCCAGCGACCGCAGCCACAGCGCCATCACCGGCGACCCGCCCGCCGAGCCGACCAGCCACGGCACCGCCAGCACCTCCACGAACGTGTCCGCCAGCTCGTTGCGCCAGACGAACCCGCTCCACAACGGGTACTCCCGCGCCCGGAACCGACCGACCAGCAGCCACTTCGCCACCGCCGCCACCGCGCACGCCGCCACCCCCGCGGCGAGCAGCACCAGCCCGGCCAGCAGCGGCCACGCCCACAGGGACATCACGGCTCGCAGCGCGAACACGACACCCACGACCAGCGCGACGTGGCACATCACCGGCACGACCCGGCACAGCTCGACCAGCGCGCGGGCCACGACCAGCCGCCGCGGCGGGTCGAACGTCCGGCTCTGGTCACCCTGCTCGGCCGCGCGCGGCAGCTTCATCGGCGGCATGCCCAGGTACGAGCTGCCCGCCTTGGCCCGCTTCGGCGTCGCCGACAGCACGCCCACCAGCCCGCGGTTCGGCACCGAGCGGCCCGGCGCGGTCATCCCCGAGTTGCCCAGGAACGCCCGCTTGCCGACCCGCGCGGCGGCGATGCGGAGCCAGCCGCCGCCCAGCTCGTAGGACGCGACCATGGTGTCGTCGGCGAGGAACGCGCCGTCGCCGATCGTGGTCATCTTCGGCAGCGCGAGCACGGTCGACGCCTCGACCCGGCGGCCGACCCGCATCCCCAGCGCACGCAGCCACACCGGCGTGAACAGGCTCGCGTACAAGGGGAACAGCGCGACCCGCGCCATGTTCATCAGCCGTTCGGTGGTCCACGCCTGCCAGGCGATCCGGCTGTGCACCGGGTACGTGCCGGCCCGCAGCCCGATGCCGAGCAGCCGCACGGACACGAGGACCAGCAGCGCGTACGCGCCCAGCCACGCCACCGTCGCCAACGGCACGGCAGACAGCGCCGACCCGAGCGTCAACGGCCGGCGCACGACGAGCAGCACCGCGGGAACGGCCGCCGCCACCGGAAGCAGCCCCAGCGCGGACGTCGTCACCGCGTAGACCAGCTTCCACCACGACGACCGCGGCGGGCGCGGGCCGGGACGGCCTGCCTTGCCGTCGCGCGTCGCGGGCACACCGGCCCACCGCTGCCCCGTCGGGACCGAGCCGGTCACCCCCGAACCGGGCGCCACCTCGGCCCGCTTGGCGACCCGGGCACCGGGGAACAGGGTGCTGCGCGCACCGACCACCGCGCCCGCGCCGACCCGGATGCGCCCGACGTGCAGCCGGTCGCCGTCCACCCAGTGGCCGGACAGGTCCACCTCGGGCTCGATCGCGCTGCCCTTGCCGAGCTTGAGCATGCCGGTCACCGGTGGCGCGGAGTGCAGGTCGACGTCCGGGGCGATCTTCGCGCCCAGGGCACGGGCGTAGTGCGTGAGCCACGACCCGGCGAGGTTCGTCGCGCCGCTGAACTCGGCCAGCCGTTCGGCGGTCCACAGCCGCAGGTGCACGCCGCCGCCGCGCGGGTACGTGCCGGGACGCAGACCGCGCAGCAGCAGCCGCGCGCCACCCGCCGCGATGGCCACCTTGCCGGGCGGGCTGACGAACACGAGCCACCCGGCGGCGATCCACCACCACGAGACCGGAGTGGTGAAGCCGACGACGTTGCCCACCGCCGCCAGCGCGACCGACCAGCGCAGCCCGACCAGGCTCATGAGCGGGACCAGCAGCAAGGACTGGATCACGCCGGTCCGCCGGGGCGTCGGCACGACCTCGCGGGTGGCGGCGCGGTGGCCGCTCAGCTCGTCCAGCCGCGCGGCCAGCTGCCGCAGCGTCGGGTGCTGGTAGATGTCGTTGACCGAACCGCCGGAGTGGCGGGTCCGGATCGTGGAGACGAGCTGCGCCGCGGCGAGGCTGCCGCCGCCGTGGGCGAAGAAGTCCGCGTCGGGACTGGTGATGCGCGCGCCCAACAGCTCCGTCCACTGCTCGGCCAGCCACGCCTCGGTGCCGGTGAGCGCGTCCTCGGGCACTCCGACGTCCAGCGACGGCAGCGGCCACGGGAGCGCCGCCCGGTCCACCTTGCCGGACGTGCGGGTGGGCAGCGTGTCCACCACGGCGAGCAGCGGCACGAGGGCGGCGGGCAGTGCGGTCCGCAGCCGGGCCAACGCGTCCGCGTGGTCGAAGTCCGCCGGTTGATCGGAGTCCTGCGCGGCCACCACGTACCCCACGAGGACCTGGTTGCCGCCCTTGGTGGTGCGCACGGCCGCGGCGGCCCCGGCGACGGTGGGCAGCGCCTGCAACGCCGCGTCCACCTCGCCCAGCTCGATCCGCCGTCCGCCCAGCTTCACCTGCTCGTCCGCGCGGCCAAGGAACAGCAGGCCCTCGGGTTCGGCGCGGACCAGGTCGCCGCTGCGGTAGGCGCGGTCCCACCCCGGTCCGTACGAGGCCAAGCCGGGCATCGGCGCGAACTTCTCCGCGTCCTTGGCCGGGTCGAGGTAGCGGGCCAGGCCGACGCCGCCGATCACCAGCTCACCGGAACCGCCCATCGGCACGGGCGCGCCCGCGGCGTCGACCACGGCCAGCTCCCAGCCGTCCAGCGGCAGGCCGATGCGCACGGGACCGTCACCGGTCAGCCGTGCCGCGCACGCCACCACGGTGGCCTCGGTCGGGCCGTAGGTGTTCCACACCTCGCGGCCGTCGACGGCCAGCCGCTCGGCCAGCTCGGGCGGGCACGCCTCACCGCCGAAGATCAGCAGCCGAACGTCGTCCAGCGCGTCCACCGGCCACAGCGCGGCCAGCGTCGGCACCGTGGACACCACCGTCACCTCACGCTCGACCAGCCACGGCCCGAGGTCGAAACCGGTCCGCACCAACGCCCGCGGCGCGGGTACCAGGCACGCGCCGTTGCGCCAGGCCAGCCACATCTCCTCGCACGAGGCGTCGAACGCGACGGACAGGCCCGCGAGCACGCGGTCGTCCGGGCCGATCGGGTCGTCCGGCAGGAACAGCCGCGCCTCGGCGTCCACGAACGCGGCGGCGGACCGGTGCGAGACCGCGACACCCTTGGGCTTGCCGGTCGAACCGGACGTGAAGATGATCCACGCGTCGTCGTCCGGGCCGGGAGTGTCGAGCAGGCCCATCGGCGTGCCGCGAAGGTCGAGCGTCTCGCCGACCACGGCGCACACGTCCGCTTCGGTGAACACCAGTTCGGCGCGCTCGTCGGGATCGTCGGCGTCCACCGGCACGTACGCCGCACCGGCCGCGAGGACGGACAGCACCGCGAGGTACAGGTCGACCGTGCCCGACGGGACGCGGACGCCGACCCGGTCGCCGACACCCACGCCGGACGCCGTCAGCACCCGGCTCCGCGCGTCGACCTCGTCGAGGAGTTCGCGGTAGGTCAGGGACGTGGCGCCGTCGTCCAGCGCGGGGGAGTGGGGGTGCCGGCGGGCCGTGTCGGCCAGGACGTCGAGCAGGGTGCGCTCGGGCGCGGCGGCCTCGGCGCGGAACAGCGCCGGCGTGCCGATCAGGGCGGGGAAGGCGGTGTCGGGGGCGATGGTCACCGGCGGGCACCGGTGGGACGCGAACGCACTGTGTAGTCCTCCGAGGGTCGGATCGCTGCTCCGCACCCGGTGGGGGACCGGCCAAGCAGCCTCGGCGGTCGCAGCCACGAAACCGCCGACGTGCGACTTTACCCGCCATTCACGTGGTCGGTCGGTGAACGTGCCGCCAAGTGGGTGGTGTCACACAGCGTCATGACGGTGCGCGGAGCACCGGAACGTGACGGTCGCGCACCGGCGTCCGGTGGGCGTAGTTCCTTGTGCGCCAACGACATCACCTAAGACCTGGTCTCAGAACTTCAGGGTGTGGCACTGCGTAACCTGCCGGTCCTGGTCGTCGATCGTGGGCAGTCATGGCGAAGACGACGCAGCAGCGGCGGGTCGAAGACCGGCTCTGGGAGCTGATCGAACCCCTGATCCCCGTTCCGACCAGCGCCGCGCGGTCCGGGTGGGCGGCCCCGGATCGATGACCGTGCCGCGCTAGAGGGGATCTTGTTCCTGCTCGACACCGGCTGCCGCTGGCGAGACCTACCCGAGCAGCTCGGATGCGGTTCCGGGCACACCGCGTGGCGGCGGTTACGTGAGTGGCAGGACGCTGGTGTGTGGGACCGGCTGCACCAGCTCGTGCTCGACGAGCTGTCCAACATCGACGAGCTCGACTGGACCAGAGGCTGCATCGACGCGGTGTCGGTGCGGTCGAAAAGGGGGGCGAGCTGACCGGCCGCAGCCCCACTGACCGGGGTAAAGCCGGCTCCAAGTACCACGTTCTGTGGGACGCGAACGGGCTACCGCTGCACATCATGTTGTCGGCGGCAAACACCCACGACAGCATGCTGTTCGAGCCGCTGCTGGACACGAACCCGACCGTGCGTGGCCACCACGGCCGGGCGGGCCGGCCACGATGCCGACCGGACAAGTTGCACGCCGACAAGGGCTACGACTACCGCCGCTGCCGCCGCTACCCGACCCGCCGCGGTATCAAGGTCCGTATCGCCAGGCGCGGGATTGAGGGCAAGTCCCGCCTCGGCCGGGTCCGCTGGGTCGTCGAACGCACCATCTCCTGGCTGCTGCGGTTCGAACGCCTCGGGCTGCGCTACGACCGGAGCGAACGCACCACGCCGGCGCTACTCACGCTGGCCTGCACCGTGATCAACGTCCGCCGGCTCATAAAGATCGAGCTCTGCGACCAGGTCTAACGCATCCATTCACTCGTTGGGGATACATCGGTGGCTCTGTGTCGTCGGGTGGGGTGACTGGTGAGCTTCTGAGCGCGGAGCAGGTCCTCGGGTCGGTACGGGGCTCCGTCACCACGAGGGAGATCGATCTCCTGGAGGAGGCTGCAGCCGCGTTGCTGACGGCACCATCGACGGGGATGAACGAGCACTCTCGTCGGGAAGTGATCAGCCATCGGTGGGGCCGCCTCTTCAGAGGCGTTCGATGCGGTCGGCCTGCGGGCCCCGGTCGCTCTGACGCACCGCGTACCGGACCCGGTCACCCTTCTGCAGCGGCTCCGACCCCATGATCACGGACACGTGGGCGAAGAGATCGTCGCCGCCTGCGTCCGGGGTGATGAAGCCGAAGCCGCGGTCGCCGTCGTAGCGCGCGACGACGCCCTCGCCGCCTCGTACGGGCACGTCCCGCGCGGCCGGCCCCGCGGCCGCGGCAGGTGCCGACCGCTGCGGCGCCGTCTGGGGCTCGGCGCTCCGGACCAGGTGCACGTCGCGGGCCTGCGGGCCCTTGTCTCCACGAGCCACCTCGTAGGCGACGCGGTCGCCCTCCGCGAGCCACGTCAGCCCCTCGGCCAGAGCCTGGGCGTGAACGAAGATGTCCCCGGCGCCGGAGTCGGGGTTGATGAAGCCGAATCCCTTGTCCTCGTCGTACCAGGCCACCGTGCCGTCGGCACCGTCCGAGATACCAGCCGCAGCGGGTGAGCCGGCCCCTGCTCCCAGCGGGATCACGTGCCCGGCCTGCGGGCCGCGCTCGCCTTCGACGATCAGGAATGCCACCCGCTGCCCCTCGGTGACCACGCCGCCGGTCACGATGGCGGAGCTGTGCACGAAGATGTCGGCGCCGCCGCCGTCCGGCGACGCGAAGCCGTACCCCTTGCCCGGCTCGTACCAGTTGACGGTGCCGAGCAGGCCCACGGCGCTGCCGGTGGCCGCATCGGCGGTGACGCGAACGCGCAGCGCCTGGGGCCCGCGGTCGTTCTCGCCGACCTCGAACACGACGGCCTGACCCTCGCGGAGCACTTTCGCGCCGCCGTCCTCGACGATCTCGGAGGCGTGCACGAACACGTCCGGCGAGCCGCCCTCGGGCGCGAGGAAGCCGAAACCACGTTCGGCGTCGAACCAACGGACGGTCCCTTGCGGCATCAAAGGCTCCAGGTCGAGAGGGCGGGCACTGGCCCCCAGTCTCTCTGACGGACTTCCGGTCCGTCGGGCCGGGCCCACGGGCGGGCGGTGCGGAGCCAGGGGCGGGCCGTTGGTTCACCTAGCGACACGCCGAGCTTTGAGACCAGGTCTCAGGGCCGGGCAGTTCGACCGCGGCCGTCACGGGTCGGTGCGGCACCCCGCACCAGTGCCTCCGCGGCGCGTGCCGATCGGCGTTCACCGTCCCGCCCACCGGGACTCCCGGAGGGACGACCGCCGATCGCGCGGGAGAACGGGCGGGAAAAGGGGCCGCGCGCGCGGCCCCTCCCGCCCCCCGGGATGTCGGGCGGCGGCCAACCCGCCTGACCCGCCCGGCTCGTCCGGCAGTCGGGGTGCCGGACTCCCCTTGAGCGTCCCGGACGCGCGTGCCCGCCCGCATCGACAGACCTCCGTATGCGCCTCCGTATACGCGGACGTACACCTGTTTCCGTACGTCGTCATCGCGGATACGGATCGCGGTGGATGCGCGACGGTGGTCGATCACAGGAAAGTAGGCGCCGCAACCGCACCACCCGAGGAGACGATGTGCAGCTGACCGCGGAGTTCGCCCCGGACCGACAGGCCCTTGTCGGCGGTCCGCTGCGCGGATGGCAGCACCACGCGCACGAGGACGCGCTGGCCCGTCGCGGCCCCGTGCACGCGGCCGAACTGCCCAACGGGCTGGAAGTCCTCGTCACCACGATGGGCCTGGAAGCGACCAAGGCGCTGCTCAACGACGGCCGGATGGCCAAGGACGCCGCCTCGCTGAGGGCCGCGATGCAGGACCAGTTGGCGCGCAAGGGCAGGCCGACCGACCTGTCCCGGATCATCGGCCCGTCGATGCTCAACACCGACCCGCCGCACCACCGCAAGCTGCGCGCGCTCGTGTCGCAGGCGTTCACGTCACGCCGCGTCGAGGAGCTGCGCCCGGCGGTGGAGAAGACGGCCCGGGACATGGTCGCCGCACTGCCCTCGGACGCCGACCTGATCAGCGGCCTGGCGTTCCCGTTGCCCCTGGCGGTGATCTGCGACCTGCTCGGCGTGCCGGCCGACGACCGCGACCAGCTGCACCACTGGACCGCGGCGATGATGACCGAACGCCCCGAGCTCGTCGTGCCCGCGTCCGACGCCATGTTCGGCTACCTGGCCGGCCTGATCGAGCACAAGCGCGAGCAGCCGGACGACGCGCTGCTCAGCGCGCTGTCGCAGGCGCAGGTCGACGGCGACCGGCTGACCCCCGAGGAACTGCTGACCACCGCGATCCTGCTCGTCGTGGCGGGGCACGAGACGACGACCGGCCTCATCGGCAACGCCGCCACCGCCCTGCTCGCCACCCCCGGCGCTTGGGAGGCGTTGAACGAGGACACCGTGTCCGCCGCGGTCGAGGAAGCGGCCCGCTGGGACCCGCCGGTCCGCGTCACCCCGCACTACCGCGCCACCACCGACGTCGAAGTGCCCGGCGGCGTCATCCCGGAGGGCTCCGTGGTGATGATCGGCCTGGGCACGGCCGGCCGCGACCCGCTGGTGCACGGGCCGACCGCGGACGTCTTCGACCCGACGCGCGTGCCCGCGACCGGCAACCCGGCCCTGGGCCACGCGGCGTTCGGGCACGGCTTGCACTTCTGCCTGGGCCACCACCTGGCCCGGATCGAGACGCGCGCGGCGCTCCTGGCGTTGCGCGAACGCGCGCCGCGTGCCCGCCTCTCGGTGGACGCGGCGGAGTTGGAGCGCGGCGACAAGGTCGTGCCGAACACCTTCGCCGCCGTGCCCGCGGCGCTGGACGCGTAGAGCGAACAGGACGGGAACTCACATGTCGGCACGACTGGGCGAGCTGCGGCGGACGGTGCCGGGTGGTGGCCGTTCGACCATGCTCGCCAGCAAGGTGATGAGCTGGTGGCGGTTGGCGATGTCGAGCTTGCGGTAGATCCGGGTCAGGTGGGTGTGCACGGTCGCGGGGGAGATCACCAGCCTGGTGGCGACCTCCGGGTTGGACAGGCCGTCGCCCACCAGCCGGGCCACGTTCCACTCCGCCGGGGTGAGCCCGGCCGGGCGGTGGTCCGGCTCCGGTGCGTCCTCGGCGGCGTCGCCCTCGTCGAGCACGATGGCCAGCGCCTCGTCCACCGACTCGGCCCGGCTCGCGTAGGCCCGCTCGTACTCGTCGTCGCCGAGCGCCGCCCTGGCCTGTGCCGCGGTCTGCTCCGAGAGCCGGGAGAACGGCACCAAGCCGTCGACCCGCACGCCGGTGACGCGGTGCAGCCGGTGCGCCAGCCCCAGCATCCGTGCGGCGGCACGGGCGTCGCCGGCACGCGCGTGCGCCCAGCCCAACGCCTCGATCGTCCACAGCGGGCCCCACTTGTCGCGGATGGCCCGCTGGATCCGCAGGCCTTCCCGCAGCACCTCCAGCGCGCGCCCCGGATCACCCCACCGGGTCTCCACCACGCCGTTGCACCAGTGCGCCCAGCTCAGCCCCCACGCGGCGTCGAGCTGCCCGCACGTGGCGAGGAAGTCCGCCGCCGCGGGCTCGGCCTGCTCACGGGTGCCGAGCAGCACGAGCGACACGGTGAGCAGGATGTGCGCGAGGTGGTGGTCCACCGCGAACGGCTGCCCGAGCTCCCCGAACTCCTTGTGCGCCTGGCGCAGCAGCTCCGTGCCGTCCAGGTCGCCGTTCGCCATCACGATGTACGCCCCGTGCACGAACGTGACCGCGGCCAGCGGCACGTCGACCTCCCGGGCCAGCGCCGAGGCCTCCTCCACCCGCCGGGCGACCTGTTGCCGCTCCACCCCCAGGCACAGCGCGATCCACGCGTCGAGGGCGATGGCACTGGCCCGCAGCGGGTCCGCGGCGGCCGGCGCGGCGGCCAGCGCCCGCCCCAGCCACAGCCGTTCCTCCGGTAATCGGCCGGCGTAGGTGAACCAGCGGGTGCGCGCCAGGTCGACGCTCATCTGGAGCCCGGCGTACGCGGTGGCGGGGTTGCCGATCAGGTCGGCCAGCACCACCCGGTGGTTGGCCATGTCCGCGTCGACCGCCGACAGCAGCGCGGCCTCGTTGTGCCCGACGAACGACTCGGCCAGCCGGGCCGCGTCGCGGCGGAAGTAGTCCTGGTGCCGCAGCCGGACGGCGTCCCCCTCGCCGGCGTCCCGCAACCGGGCCGCGCCGTGCTGGCGCAACGGTTCCAGCAGGTGGTAGCGGCTGCGGTCGGCGGACGGCAGCGCGATCGACTTGTCCACCAGCCCGGCCAGCGTGTCGGCCACGTCGTCGGCGCCCAGCCCGTCGCCCGCGCACACCGACTCGGCGGCGGGCAGCGTGAACCCGCCTTCGAACACGGACAGCCGCGCCCACAACAGGCTTTCGGCGGGCGTGCAGTGGGCGTGGCTCCAGTCGATCAGCGCGGCCATGGTCTGGTGGTGCTCGACCGCGGTGGTGTCGTTGGCGGTGAGCACGCGCATCACGTCGTCCAGCCGGTCGGCCAGCAGTGACACCGGCATGGACCGCATCCGCACCACGGCCTGCTCGATGGCCAGCGGGATGCCCGCGACGCGGCGCAGCACGCGCACCACGTCCGGCCAGTTCCCCGGCGTGACACCACCCCAACCGGGCACGCCCGCGTCGGCCCGGTCGACCAGCAGCGCCACCGACTCGTGGCCGAGGTCGAGCGGTGAGCCCTCGGCGGGCACCTCCAGCGGCGGCACCATGACCAGCACCTCGCCGGGCACCCGCAACCGCGCCCGGCTGGTGGCCAGGATGCGCACGCCGGGCGCCGCGCGGAGCACCGTGCGCACGAGGTGCGCCACCGGTTCGACCAGGTGCTCGCAGTTGTCCAGCACCAGCAGCAGCCGCCGGGAGCCGAGGTAGTCGACCAGCGTCTCCAACGGCGTCGTGGTGGCCTGGTCCGGCACGCCCACCGCGCTGGCGACGACCTGTGCCAGCAACTCCGGGTCGCCGCCGCGCGCGGACGCGAGTTCGACCAGGCGCACGCCGTCGTCGTAAGCGCGATCCACCTGCGCGGCCAGTTCCAGTGCCAACCGGGTCTTGCCCGCGCCGCCCACGCCGGTGAGCGTGATGAGCGGTGCGACGCCGATCCGTCGACGGAGATCGGCGAGCAGTTCCTTGCGTCCCACGAATGAACTCAGCGCGCGCGGCATGACACCGCTTCCCGATGCCCGGTCGGTCATCCGGACACCGTACGACACCGACCGGTCGACGCGGCGTGAGATCGCCGAAGCGTCGCAACGGCGAATCGCCCTGCAAATCCTTGCGAAGAGTGCTCCGCAGCAAGGCTGTTCACGCCGTTTACAGCCGTACAGCCCCAGGTCTAGCCTGCAAGGAATTGCACTACCTTGCGCAAAGACGCGTGACGGGAGCAGTGATGCGAGCAAGATCGCGACGACTGACCGCCTTACTCGTGGCAGCGGGCCTGGCCGGGGCAACCTGGGCCGCGCCGAGCGGTTCCGCCGAGGACTCGACTCCACAACCGGCCGCGGCCGACACCACGACCGTCTTCTACCGCCTGCCGTCGGGCTGGCCCGCGGCGAACCTGCACTACCAACCGCGCAACGGGCCGTGGACCGCCGTGCCGGGCGAACGCATGGAAGCGGCGTGCGCCGGCTGGGTGCGCCGGACCGTGCCGCTCGGCGACGCCACCGGCCTGGTCGCGGTGTTCAACAACGGCTCGGGCACCTGGGACAACAACAACGGCCGGAACTACAGCCTGGGCACCGGGAACGTCACGGTCGCCGCCGGCGTCGTGGGCGTCGGCGACCCCTGCGGCACCGACCCCGACCCGGACCCGGAGCCCACCGCCGACGCCGAGGTCTACTACTTCACCAAGACCCGCGGCTGGACCGCGACCCGCATCCACTACCAGCCCACCGGCGGCACGTGGACCGCCGTGCCGGGCGTGCCCATGGAACAGGTCTGCGCGGACTGGGCACGTGCCTCGGTCGACCTGGGCGACGCCACCGGGCTCAAGGCCGCGTTCAACAACGGCTCCGGCCAGTGGGACAACAACAGTGGCGCCGACTACGCCATCGGAACCGGGCGCAGCACCGTCAAGGACGGCGTGGTCACCGCCGGCGCGGCCGACCCCTGCGGACCCCCTGCCCCGCAGGACACGATCGCGCCCAGCGTGCCGACCGACCTGAGGGCCGCGGCGTCCGAGCTCACCGTCTCGCTGACCTGGGACGCCTCCACCGACAACGTCGCGGTCGCGGGCTACGAGATCACCCGCACCGGCGGCGCGCTGGGCACGGTCGTGCGCAACACCGGCGCGGTGGGCTTCGCCGACGGCCCGTTGACGGCGAACACGACCTACACCTACTCCCTCAAGGCGTACGACGCGGCGGGCAACAAGTCCGCGTCCACCGCGTCCGTCGCGGTGACCACGGGCGACGCGCCGCCGGCGCCGCCCGGCGGCACCCCGTTGGGCGGCGACCCGCGCGAGGACTCGATCTACTTCGTGATGACCGCCCGCTTCAACGACGGCGTCCCGGGCAACAACCGGGGCGGCAGCCAGCACGTCCGCTCCGGCAACGCGGCGAACAACGACCCGATGTTCCGCGGCGACTTCCAGGGGTTGGTGGACAAGCTCGACTACATCAAGGGCCTCGGCTTCTCCGCGGTCTGGATCACGCCCGTCGTGCTCAACCGCTCGGACTACGACTTCCACGGCTACCACGGCTGGGACTTCTACCGCGTCGACCCGCGCCTGGAGACACCCGGCGCGACGTACCAGGACCTGATCAACAAGGCGCACGCCAAGGGCCTGAAGATCTACCAGGACGTCGTCTACAACCACAGTTCGCGGTGGGGCGCGAAGGGCCTGTTCCAGGCGAAGGTCTTCGGCGTCCGGGACGACCAGTGGTCCTGGTTCTACGACCAGCCGGTGCAGGGCTTCGAGTACGACGGCCTGACCATCGACCCGAACACCGGCAAGTCGTACTACAACGGAGACCTGTGGTCGACCACCGAGCCGACCGGCAACACGTGCGTCGACTGGGGCAAACCCACCCAGTACACCAGCCCCGAGGGCTACCGGATCTACAGCTGCCAGTGGCCGAGCCCCACCTCGGGCATGTTCCCCGCGCAGCTCTACCACCGCTGCTGGATCGGCAACTGGGAGGGCGAGGACTCCCGGTCGTGCTGGCTGCACGACGACCTGGCCGACTTCAACACCGAGAACCCGATCGTGCAGAAGTACCTGGTCGACGCCTACAACCGGTTCATCGACATGGGTGTCGACGGCTTCCGGGTGGACACCGCCGTGCACATCCCGAGGGTGACGTGGAACCGCCGGCTCCTGCCCGCGATCCAGCAGCACGCCACCGCGAAGTTCGGCGAGAAGGGCCGGGACTTCCTGGTCTTCGGCGAGGTCGCCGCGTTCGTCAACGACAAGTGGAACCGCGGCTCGGTCAACCACTCGGCGCAGTTCTTCACCTGGAAGGAGCGCCGCGAGTACAGCGCCGACGACGCCACCGCCGCGCTGGAGCAGTACGACTACGAGCAGGGGCTGGGCACGGCCGGGCAGCCGACGAGCCGCAACGCGTTCCTGGACGGCAACGCCTACCACGCGCCGGACCACTCGAAGTTCTCCGGCATGAACATCATCGACATGCGCATGCACATGAACTTCGGCGACGCGAACAACGCGTTCTGGAACGCCAAGGACTCGGACGACTCGACCAACGACGCCACCTACAACGTGACGTACGTGGACTCGCACGACTTCGGGCCCAACAAGTCCAGCGTGCGCTACGCGGGCGGCACGGACGCGTGGGCGGAGAACATGAGTCTCATGTGGACGTTCCGGGGCATCCCGACGCTCTACTACGGGTCGGAGGTCGAGTTCCAGGCGGGCAAGCCGATCGACTGCGGACCGACGTGCCCGCTGGCCACCACCGGGCGGGCCTACTACGGCGACCAGATCGCGGGCCAGGTCACCGCGTCTGACTACGGCGTGGTGTCGTCCGCGTCCGGCGCGGTCGCGACCACGTTGCAGAAACCGCTGGTCAAGCACGTGCAGCGGCTCAACCAGATCCGCCGGGCGGTGCCCGCGCTGCAGAAGGGCCAGTACTCGACCGACGGCGTGTCCGGCGGCATGGCGTTCAAGCGCCGCTACACGTCCGGCTCGGTGGACAGCTTCGCGCTGATCACCGTCTCCGGGTCGGCGACGTTCGCCGGCGTGCCCAACGGCACCTACCGGGACGTGGTCACCGGTGACACGAAGGTCGTCACGGGCGGCAGCCTGACGGCGTCGGTGAGCGGCAAGGGCAACGTGCGGGCCTACGTGCTGGACCTGCCGGGCAACCCCGCGCCGGGCAAGGTCGGTGTCGACGGGCCGTACCTGAAGTGACTTCCGGCGGGCGGGCGTGCACTCTCCCACCGCCCGCCCGCCGGATCCCAGGGGTCACGCCCAGGCCAGCACCGACTCCACCTCGACGTCGAGTTCGGACACCGGGATGTGGCCGAACTGCTCCACCACGACCCGCCCGTCCCGCCGCCGCCACGTGCCGCGCACCTGCCCGTCCACCACGACGTGCGGTACCGGGGTGCCACCGGCGCCACCCCGCACGAGCGACGCGTGTTCGGGGGCGAGCAGGAGGCCGCGGTCCTGGTAGCCGAGCAGGAACGTGTCGAACGGGCCGAGCAGGCGGACCGTGCCGTCGAGGTCGGCGGCGTCGGTGGCGGGCAGCTGCCAGCCGTGCTTGCCCTCCACCAGCTCGTCGTAGGGGAACGCGGCGTGCGCGTCGACCGCGGGCAGCCCGCTCCAGGCGGTGAAGTCCTCGACCGTGGCCGGTCCGTGGGCACGCAGGTAGCGGCGGACCAGCTCCGCGACGCCGTGCCGGGTGCCGTCGGGGTGGGGGAGCAGCCGGTAGGTCGACCGGCCCGCGCTGACCACGCCCTTGTTCGCGGCGTAGGCCAGCAGGTAGGCCGCCGCGGCGGTGGTCGGGTCGAGCACCACGCCCACCTCGGCGAGCCGGGCGACGACCTGCGGCCTCGTGAGCGGTTCGGTCAGCACTTCCCGCAGGGCGTCCAACGCCTGCGCGCACAGTTCGTCGGTGAGCCCGAGCTCCAGCCGGTGTCGCCGGGAGCGGGCCACGTTCACCGGGCCGAGCAGCGCCACCAGCCAGCCGACGTCCTCGCGGCGCAGCAGGTGCACCGCGCCGCGCATGGCGCAGGTACGCACGACCTCACCGGAGTCGAGCGCGGTGACGAGGTCGGCGGGCGTGACACCGGTGGTGCGGGCCCGCACGGCGAGACCAGCGGCCGTGACGTCCTGCGCCTGAACGGCCAGCACGTCGTGCAGCAGTTCGGGCAGGGAACGGGCGGGTGTCGTCAGGCGCTGCGCACGCATGCGGAGCGCTCTCGCCCGACCGGCGGTCACCTCGGCCCCGCGCCCGTCGAGCCGCGGACCACGAGCTCGGGCATGAAGACGAACTCCGCGTGCGGTGCCGGTGTGCCGCCGATCTCCTCCAGCAGCGCGTTCACGGCGGCCTGGCCCATCGCCTCGACGGGCTGGCGCAGCGTGGTCAGCGGCGGGTCGGCGAACACGATCAGCGGCGAGTCGTCGAACCCCACCACCGACACGTCCTGCGGCACGCTCAGCCCGCGCTGCCGTGCCGCCCGGATCGCGCCGAACGCCATCAGGTCGCTGCCGCACACGATCGCCGTGCAGCCCTTGTCCAGCAACGCCGTCGCCGCGGACTGCCCGCCCTCGACCGTGAACAGGGAGTGCTGAACCAGACCTTCGGCCTGTTCGGCGGTGTAGGGCAGGAGCGTGCGCATGTGCTGGACGAAGCCCTCGATCTTGCGCAGCACCGGCACGAACCGGCGCGGGCCGACGGCGAGGCCGATCCGTTCGTGCCCCAGCTCCACCAGGTGCGACACCGCGAGCCGCATGGCCGCGCGGTCGTCGGTGGACATGAACGGCGCGGAGATCTTCTCCGTGTACCCGTTGATCATGACGAACGGGATGCCGCGCCCGGCGAGCTTGGTGTAGCGGTCCATGTCCGCGGTGGAGTCGGCGTGCAGGCCGGAGACGAACACGATCCCGGCCACGCCCCGGTCCACCAGCATCTCGGTCAGCTGGTCCTCGGTCGAGCCGCCCGGTGTCTGCGTGCACAGCAGCGGCGTGTAGCCCGCGCTGGTCAGCACCTGCTCCACGACCTGGGCCAGGGCGGGGAAGATCGGGTTGCTCAGCTCCGGCGTGATCAGCCCGATGAGCCCCGCGCTGCGCTGCCGCAGCCGGGGCGGGCGTTCGTAGCCGAGCAGGTCCATCGCGGCGACCACCGCCTGCCGGGTGGCCGCCGAGACGCCCGCCTTGCCGTTGAACACCCGGCTGACGGTCGCCTCGCTGACCCCGGCCTGCGCGGCGATGTCGCTCAACCTCGCGGTCACGCCGTCCATGTCGATCCTCTCGTCCGTGGTCACCCGCACCCGTCAGGAAAGTCCTTGCAAGCGGTTTCTGCAAGCCCTTGACGTCGACCACTGGTCGGTGGCACGTGCTT
This sequence comes from Saccharothrix sp. NRRL B-16314, assembly GCF_000716595.1. GTDB lineage: Bacteria > Actinomycetota > Actinomycetes > Mycobacteriales > Pseudonocardiaceae > Actinosynnema. The sequence continues at coordinate 267,087 of NZ_JNXC01000012.1, read as the reverse complement.
TGATCTTGGACCAGCGCGTCGAGGAGGAGGACCATGGACTTGCCGCCGGTCCCGGCCACCGTCACCAGGCTGATCACTTCCGGCCGGCTCCCGCCGCCGGTCGCCGGGCAGTTCACCCCTGCCGGGGACCTGGCCGACGGGGCCGACTGGTCCTCCGTCGCGGACGCCGTGGAGGAGCACCTGGCGGACGGGGGAGCGGACGACCTGCGAGGCGGGCTCGCGCTGGTCGGGGCGTACGGACGCCTGGACTCGCTGGACTGCTACGCGGACCCGGACGACGTGGACGAGGGCAACGACCGGGCCGTCGTGCTGCTGGGGGAAGCCGAGGCGAACGGCGTCGGCGAGGACGAGACGGCCGGGCTGTGGTGGTACTCCGAACACCTGCGGAACCTCGTGGCCGAACTCCGGGACGAGAACGCCGAGATGGAGGCCTACGTCGCCGAGCACGGGGCGACACCGCGAGGACGGCTGAACGCCAAACTGATGTCGGCGCACGATCTCCACGCCGCCGGTGATCGTGCCGCGGCCCTCGCGTTGTTCCGCGAGGTCGCGGAGATCAGTCCCTGGGAGAGCGAGTTCGGCGGCTGTTTCGACCTCGTCGACGTCGGTTGGTGCCGGCTCCTGCACGACGCGGCCCACGTCGACGGACCCGAGGCGGCGCGGGCCGTGTGGCGGGAGGCGAGGGCGCACTACCGGGGAGCGAAGTTCCCCGTCACGGAGCACGCCTGCCGGCTGATCGACATGCTGCTGGGCACGGGCGTGCCCGACATCCTGGCGGTGATCGCCGCCGACCGGCGGGTGACCGCCGAGCAGGACGACCCGCCCGGCGGTCTGCGGGTGCCGTTGGGCGAGGACGAGATCCGCACGCTCCGGCTGGCCGACGCCGAGATCGGCGGGTAACCCGTCAGACCGCGGGCGCCAGGTCCGGTGAGGCCAGGCAGCGGGCGGCCTGCTCGGCGCCGGCGGCCATCGCCGCGGGCATGTCCGCGCCCGCGAGGTGGGCCACCAGGAACCCGGAGAAGAACGCGTCGCCCGCGCCGTTGGTGTCCACGATCTCCTCGATCGGCACGGCCGGGACGCGGTGGACGGCGCCGTCGGCCACGCCCAGCGCACCGGCGGCTCCCAGCGTGGCCACGGCCGGCTTGTCGAGCGACTTCAGGAACGCCAGTACCGCGCTCTCGGCCACGTCGTGCCCGTCCTTGAAGGCGTCGTCGTTGAGGAACACGTGGTCGGCGGCGTCCAGGAAGTCGCGGTGGAAGTCGGCGACACCGTCGTAGTCGTGCAGGTCGCACCACACCGGCACCCCGGCCGTGCGGGCGGCGGCGAGCAGGGGACGGGAGTGCTCGGCCAGGTCGATTACCGCGGCGTCGGCCGCTGCCAGTGCCTGCGCGGTCCGCGCGGCGTGCGCGGCGGCACGCAGCTCGGGCAGTTCGAGGTAGATCGACACCCGCCCGCCGTGCGGGTCCATCAGGTTGAGGTGCTGCTCGGTGGCGCCGGCCGCCACCTCGGCGATCACCTCGACCCCGGCCCGTTCCAGCACGTCGAGCACCGCCTGCCCGGCGTCGTCGTCACCCACGACGGTCCGCAGCGTGACGTCCGCGCCGAGCGAGGCCAGGTTCAACGCCTTGCCCGCGGATGTGCCGCCGACCGCCGTCCGGTGGCCTGAGGCGAACACGGTGTGCGGCCGTGCCTCGGGCAACCGGTTTACGAAGACCAGCCGGTTCCACGACACCGGCCCCGCGACGAACACCCTCGGCTTCCGCATGCCCGCCATTGTGGGGGGTGATCAACGAACGGGCGAGCGCTCGGCAAGCCGGGCTGCAACTCCTGTCATGTTCATCTCTATAACTTCAGTGTGGAATGAAATCAGCCGATCCACCGTGCCTCCGATTGAGGGCGAACTGCCTCGAAGGCCATCAGGTACAGGTCCGGGGCCGCTACCGAGAGCAGGAGGTTCTGGTAGCCGCAGAGGGTCGCCGCCACCTTGTTGGACCGTCGCCACCAGTCCCGGTGCAGTCGCGCCACGGACCTGGGCACGACCAGGGTCTTGAGCCAGCCGAGGGCGCACAGCCACTGCTGCAGGCCGTGGTCGTCCAGCCGCACGTCCTCGGCGGACGCCAGGTCCCGCGCGAACCGAAGCACCGCGTCCAGCACGTCGGCGTGCTCCTTCGACCCAGGCGGCGGCATTTCCCGCCGCACCACCTCGGGCGCGCGGTACAGCCGGCGTTCGACCAGCCCGCGACGCCGTGCCTGCTCGTCGCCGTCCAGCAGCGCCCGGAGCCGGTCGGCGAGCTCGCGCAGGAAGGTCCGCGCCCGCGTGTCGAGGCACACCACGAGGGTGTCCCCGTCCCGCTGTACTCGCACGCCCTCAAACACGGCTCACCAGCTCGCAGTGCAGACCGTAGTAACGCAGCCCGGTCACGACGTCGCCGGCGGGTCCGGCCTCGTCGAACGCCGCGGCCGACACCGAGCCCTCGCGGTGGGCGCGCATCGCCAAGGCGAGCGCGTCGGTCGGGGGCAGGTCGAGCACTCGCACCAGCGCGTAGGTCACGACATCCGGTGACGTGATGTCGTCGCTGTGCAGGACGACATCCCAGGTGGGGGACTTCACGCGCACATGATGCGTGATCGGCCGCCGGTCTCAGAATTCGACGTGGAGCGAGTGCAGCCGGTGTCCGAGCGGTGGCACGGGGGAGCGGTCGAGGACGTCGGACACCGGGTGGAGGTCGGGGAAGCGGTCGAGCAGGAGGCGGAAGCACTCGTCGGCTTCGGTGCGGGCCAGGGCGGCGCCCAGGCAGTAGAACGCGCCGAGGCCGAACGCGGTGTGCCGGTTCGGCTTGCGGCCGATGTCGAAGCGGTCGGGGTCGGCGAACACCTCGGGGTCCCGGTTGCCGGCCATCATCGCCAGGTAGAACCGCTTGCCCGCGGGCAGGTCCAGGCCGCCGACCTCGACCGGCTCGGTGCTCACCCGGACGATCACGCTCGCGGGCCCGTCGCAGCGCAGCATCTCCTCCACCGCGCCGGGCGTCAGCTCCGGGTCGGCCTTCAGCCGCGCCAGCTCGTCGGGGTTCTGGAACAGCAACGCCAGCCCGTTGGCGATGAGCCCGGCGGTCGTCTCGTGGCCCGCGAACAGCAGCAGCACGCAGTTGGCCACGATCTCGTCCTCGTCGACCTGGCCTTCCCGCTCGGCGGCGACGAACATGCTGATCAGGTCGTCACGCGGGTCGGCGCGGCGCTGCCGGACCAGGCCGCGCACGTACTCCTGCATCTCCAGCACGCTGCGCTGGGACCGGCGCAGCTGCTCGACGTCGGAGAGTTGGAAGATCGCCAGGATGTCCCGCGACCACGCCTGGAGCTGTTCGCGTTCCTCGGTCGGCATGCCCAGCATCTCGGCGATCACGTTGGCGGGCAACGGGTATGCCAGGTCGGCGACGACATCCATCCGCCCCTGTTCGGCGGCGGCGTCGAGCAGTTCGCCGGTCAGCTCGCGCACCCGCGGGCGTAAGCCGTTGACGGTGGCGGGGGTGAAGTAGCGCTTGAGCAGCTGCTGGAACCGCACGTGGTCGGCCTCGACCGTGTGGCCCATCCACAGCTCCATCGACTGGCGCAGGGGGAGCAGCTCGTCCTGCTCGGCCTGGCTGAACGTGGCGAGGGTCTGGGCCATGTTGGCGGGGGAGAGGCGGCGGTCCTTGAGCGCGGCGACGATGTCGGCGTGCCGGGTGAGCAGGTACGCGTCGAGCCGGGGGACCAGGCTGACGGGGCTTTCGGCGCGGATGCGGTGCAGCAGCCCGTTCGGGTCGGCCATGGCTTCGGGGGTGAACAGGTCGTAGGACTGGACGGCAACGGCTGAATCGCTCATGACGGCCAGTCTGTCCCGGAGTCGACGCCGGGGGCCATGCGTGCCAGCGGAATGGCGTAGTCGAGCGATCGTCACGCCATAATCCTCTTAATAACTTCAGTGTAGACCGAAATTTGCACCAACTCGGTGGTCCGGCAATCACCCGAGAAAAAGAAGCCCTGGACCGAGGATCCAGGGCTTCCGTCGAACGGTCGGGGGTCAGGGCTGCGACGCCCACCACTGGCGGCCGGTCTCGCCGAGGGTGGAGATCGGGTCGTAGTACGGGTAGCGGCGGTCCAGCGCGTCCTGGTCGTCCAGTTCGATGCCGGTGCGGTAGTTCTTGGTCCAGTACGAGATGCCGAGTTCGCGGTCGTACTCGTGGAGCTGGTGGACCCAGCGCTTGCCGACGTACGGGACGTCGCAGACGATGCGCGGCGTGGCGTAGCCGGGGAGGTAGCCCATGATGGCGTGCTGGAGTTCCTGTGCTTCCCAGACGGCGACGCGCCAGTGCTCGGCGTTGGGGATCATGTCGCACATGTAGAAGTAGTACGGCAGGATGTTCGCCTCGCCTTGGAGCGCGAAGCACAGGTCGAGCAGGTCGTCGGGGGTGGCGTTGACGCCCTTCATCAGGACGCCCTGGTTGCGGACGTCGCGGACGCCGACTTCCAGCGCGGTGCGTGCGGCCTCGGCGACGAGTGGTGTCACGGACTGCACGTGGTTGACGTGGGTGTGGATGGCCAGGTTGACGCCGCGTCGTGAGGCGGTGCGGGCGACGCGTTCGAGGCCTTCGACGACCTTGGGCTGGAGCCAGTGCTGGGGCAGTCCGGCGAGGGCTTTGGTGGCGAGTCGGACGTCGCGGACGGTCTCGATGTCGAGCAGCCGCATGAGGAACGACTCGAGCTGGGGCCAGGGGACGTTGGCGACGTCGCCGCCGGAGACGACGACGTCGCGCACGCCGGGTGTGCGCTTGAGGTAGTCGATCATCTGGTCTTGGCGGTCGACGGGTTTGAGTTCGAGCTTCTGCTTCTGGATCTGGGGGGTGGAGTTGCCGACGAGGTCCATGCGGGTGCAGTGGCCGCAGTACTGGGGGCAGGTGGAGACGAGTTCGGCGAGGACCTTGGTGGGGTAGCGGTGGGTGAGGCCTTCGACGACCCACATCTCGGCTTCGTGGAGCGAGTCGCGGCTGGAGTGGGGGTGGCTGGGCCAGTCCGGGTCGCGGTCGGATCGGACGGGGATCATGTAGCGGCGGACGGGGTCGGCGAGGAACGCCGCGGTGAACGTCTCGGGGTCCAGTGGCGCGTGGGGCGCCATGGTGTTGAGCATCTGGGGCGGCGTGAGCATGGACATGGTGGCCGCTTGTTCCTGGTCGGCGACCAGGTCTTCGTAGAAGCGGTCGGTGAGCAGGTCGCCCATGAGGGTGCGGAGCTGTTTGAGGTTCTTGACGCAGTTGACGCGCTGCCACTGGGCGTCGCGCCACTGGGCGTCGGTGACGTCGCGCCAGCCGGGGAAGCGGCGCCAGTCGGGTTCGGTCAGCTCTTGGCGCACGTAGGTGTAGGGCTGTAGGTCGGCCCGGTGTGACGTGGGCGTGACCTCATGCAGCGCAGTCATCCATGCTCCCTACCCGTCGAGTTGCTTAAAGATATGCTGCCAGATGACCCCTGCGACGTAAATATTTCGGCGGGGAGCGTTTCGGGGTGGCCGTGCGTTGGGGTGGGTATGCGCGTGTTGGCGGTACTGCTCGTCGGCCTTGCGGTCGAGGTCACGGCCCTGGTGGCGGCGTTCGACGCCTGGGGTGCGTTGCCGACCCTCGGCTTGTTGGTGCTGGGCGGGGTGGCGGGTTCGGTGCTGATGCGCCGTGAGGGCGCCCGCACGATGGGTGCGTTCTCGGAGGCGTTGCGGACGCGTCGTCCGCCGCACCAGGAGATCGTGGACGGCGTGCTGATCGCGGCGGCGGGTTTCCTGATCGTTGTGCCGGGGTTCATCAGTGACGTGGTGGGGTTGTTCCTGCTGTTCCCGCCGACGCGGCGGTTGGTGAGCAGGGGGTTCGTCCGGCGTGCGGAGGAGCGTGAGCGGGCGATGGCGCTGAACTTCCGGTACGGGCAGTCGCCGATGGCCGGCGGTGTGGTGGTGGACGGTGTCGTGGTCGAGGGTGATGTGGTGGACGTGCGTCCGGATTCGGCGTCGGCGGACCGGCCCGAGCTGACCTGACGTCCGGGAGCGGCCGGGATTGCGGTTCCCGGGCCCCGGTGGACGCCTGGGGGTGTCGTGGGTTGGGGCCGTGGGTACGTGACACGGCATGACTGTCATCGGTGTGCACGCCTCGCATGAGCAGGTACATCCGTCGGCGCTGCTGGAGGCGGTGCGTCGGGCGGAGGAGGTGGGGTTCGACGCGGCGATGAGTTCGGACCACTTCTCGCCGTGGAGCAGCAGGCAGGGGCAGTCGGCGTTCGCGTGGTCGTGGCTGGGTGCCGCGCTGCAGGCGACGTCGTTGCCGTTCGGGGTGGTGAACGCGCCTGGTCAGCGGTATCACCCGGCGATCGTGGCGCAGGCCATCGGGACGTTGGGTGCGATGTTCCCGGGTCGGTTCTGGGCGGCGTTGGGCACGGGTGAGGCGAGCAACGAGCACATCACGGGTGAGGCGTGGCCGCGGAAGGACGTGCGGGCGGCGCGGTTGCGTGAGTGTGTGGACGTGATCAGGGCGTTGTTGGCGGGGGAGGAGGTGTCGCACGACGGTCTGGTGCGGGTGGACCGGGCGCGGTTGTGGACGAGGCCGGCTGAGCCTCCGCCGTTGGTGGGTGCGGCGGTGAGTGAGGCGACGGCGCGGTGGTGCGCGGGGTGGGCGGACGGGTTGATCACGGTCAACGCGCCGGTGGAGCACTTGAAGCGGGTGGTGGGTGCGTACCGGGACGCGGGCGGTGGGGGTCCGTTGTACTTGCAGGTGCATTTGAGTTGGGCGGAGTCGGAGGAGGAGGCGTCGGCGGTCGCGCACGAGCAGTGGCGGAGCAATGTGTTCGGTCCGCCGGTGTGCTGGGACTTGGAGACGGTGGAGCACTTCGACGTGGTGTCCGAGCGGGTCACGTCGGAGCAGGTGGCGGCGGTGGTGAACGTGTCGTCGGATCTCGGTCGGCATGTGGCGCTGTTGCGGGAGTACGTCGGGTTGGGGTTCGACGGGTTGTTCTTGCACCACGTGGGTCAGGAGCAGGAACGCTTCCTGGACGTGTTCGGGGCGCGGGTGTTGCCGGGGGTGCGGGCGTGAAGCTCACGAGGACGGCTGATCTGTGGTGGAAGAACGCTGTGGTCTACTGCTTGGACGTGGAGACGTTCCACGATTCGGACGGTGATGGCTGTGGTGATTTCCGGGGTTTGACGCAGCGGATCGACCATTTGCACCGGTTGGGTGTGACGTGTGTGTGGTTGATGCCGTTCTTCCCGACTCCGGAGCGGGACGATGGTTATGACATCACGGATTTTTACGGTGTCGATTCGCGTCTGGGTACGCTGGGTGATTTCGTGGAGTTCGTGCGGACGGCCCGCGACCGGGGTATCCGGGTGATCGCGGATCTGGTGGTGAACCACACGTCGGACAAGCACCCGTGGTTCCAGAGCGCGCGTGATCCGGGGAGTCCGTTCCACGACTGGTACGTGTGGCGGGACAAGCCGCCGCCGGACGCGGAGAAGGGTGTGGTGTTCCCGGACAAGGAGACGTCGCTGTGGACGTACGACCGGAAGGCTAAGAAGTACTACCTGCACCGGTTCTACAAGCACCAGCCTGATCTGAACGTGGCGAACCCGGCGGTGCGGGACGAGATCGCGCGGGTGATGGGTTTTTGGATGGAGTTGGGGCTGTCGGGGTTCCGGGTGGACGCGGTGCCGTTCTTGTTGGAGGCGCCGGTGGAGGAGTTGCCGGATCCGCACGATTATCTGGGTGATCTGCGGGCGTTCTTGTCGCGGCGCAACGGCGAGGGTGTGTTGTTGGGTGAGGTGAACCTGCCGTATGCGGAGACGATGAAGTTCTTCGGGCAGGCCGATGGTGTGGGCGACGAGTTGCACTTGTGCTTCGACTTCGTCGGGATGCAGCAGATGTACTTGTCGTTGGCGCGGCAGGACGCGGGTCCGTTGACGCACGCGTTGACGGAGCGTCCGGTGCCGCCGCGTGATTGTCATTGGGCGACGTTCGTGCGCAATCACGACGAGTTGACGTTGGACAAGTTGACGGTGCCGGAGCGTCAGGAGGTGTTCGACGCGTTCGGTCCGGACGAGGACATGCAGTTGTACGGGCGGGGTCTGCGGCGGCGGTTGCCGGGGATGTTGGGGTTCGACCTGCGGCGGATCCGGATGGTGTACAGCCTGTTGTTCTCGTTGCCGGGTACTCCGGTGTTGTTCTACGGGGAGGAGGTGGGGATGACGGAGGACCTGGCGGTGGAGGGTCGGGGTGCGGTGCGGACGCCGATGTGGTGGGACGCGGTGGCGGAGCAGCGGTGGGACGGGGAGTCGTTGTTGGCGTGGACGCGGTTGTTGATCGAGCGGTACCGGGAGTGCCCGGAGTTGGCGTGGGGGACGTTCGCGGTGGTGGAGTCGGGGGATTCGGCGGTGTTCGCGCATCGGTGTGACATCGACGGCGGGACGGTGGTGGCGGTGCACAACTTCGCGGAGCGGGAGGTGTCGGTGGAGTTGTCGGGGTTGGAGGGTGTGCTGACGGACGTGTTGGTGGACGGCACGGTGGAGGTGGTGGACGGTCGGGCGCGGGTGGAGTTGGGTCCGTACGACTGTCGGTGGTTCCGTCAGGTGCGTCGCTAGCGTCGGTGGTGTGGTCGGGGGTCGGCGTGGTCGCGGGTCGACCCCCGAACCAGATACTTGCGGAATCCTGGTCGTGCACGTGAAGATATTCGCGTCCTGACCCTGTCGACCGAAGGATTTCCATGACTTCGCCGTACGGTCTGCATCGCGTCGTCGAACCCGCGGGGGTGTTGCCGCAGCAGGCGTGGCGGTTGGACTCCTCCCCGGAGTGCGGTCCGGACGAGGTCGTGGTCGACGTGGAACGGCTCAACCTGGATGCCGCGTCGTACCGGCAGCTGCGTGAGGAGCACGGTGTCGCGGGGGTGCGGCAGGCGGTGCTGGACATCGTGGCGGCGCGCGGGAAGATGCAGAACCCGGTGACCGGTTCGGGCGGGATGCTGCTGGGCACGGTGCGTGCGGTGGGTGCGTCGTCGCCTCTCGGTCTGCGGGTCGGTGACCGGGTGGCGACCCTGGTGTCGTTGACCTTGACCCCGTTGCGGATCACCGACGGCTTGGCGCGGTGGGACGGCGGTGACGAGCAGGTGCCGTGTTCGGGCACGGCGGTGCTGTTCGGCCGGTCGATCGCGTCGGTGCTGCCCGACGACCTGCCGGCCGGGTTGGCGTTGTCGGTGCTGGACGTGTGCGGTGCGCCCGCGTTGACGGACCGGGTCGTGCGTCGTCACGGTGCGCCGTCGGTGCTGGTGCTGGGCGGTGGGGGCAAGTCGGGGTCGTTGTCGTTGGCGGCTGCGCGGCGGGCGGGTGCGTCGCGGTTGGTGGCGCTCGTGCCGACGGAGCGCGAGGCGGGTGCGGTGCGTGACGCGGGTCTGGCCGACGTGGTCGTGGTGGCGGATGCCCGTGATCCGGTCGCGGTGGCGGACGCGGTCGGCGGCCAGGTCGACGTGACCGTGGTGTGCGTGGATGTGCCGGGGTGCGAGCACGGGGCGATCCTCGCCACGGCCGACGGCGGCACGGTGGTCTTCTTCTCGATGGCGACGTCGTTCTCCGCCGCGGCCTTGGGCGCGGAGGGGTTGGCGGCGGACGTGGAGATGCTGGTCGGGAACGGTTACGTGCCCGGTCATGCGGCGTTCGCGTTGGACCTGCTGCGGGCCGAGCCTGCCGTGCGGTCGCTGTTCGAGCACCGGCAGACTCAGCAGGCGTGACTACTGTGAACGGCGTCCCGGCGTCGAGCAGCCCCGACCCGGCCGGCTCTGGTCCGACGAGCCCCGGTCCGACGAGCCAGGGTTCGACGAGCCCGGTGACGCGTCTGCTCGTGGGGGGACGTGTCCACTCCCCGACCGCGCCGGACGCGACGGCGATGGCGATCAGCGACGGCACCGTGGTGTGGCTGGGCCAGGACTCCGTGGGCCGCGCGCTGCACCCCGGAGCCGAGGTGGTCGACCTGGACGGGGCGTTCGTCGCGCCCGCGTTCGTCGACGCCCACGTGCACGCCACTTCGGCGGGTCTGCTGCTGACGGGCCTCGACCTGACCGGTTGCCGTTCCCTGGCCGAACTGCTGGACGCGGTGCGCGCCGCCGAGGGTCCGCTGGTGTGGGGTCACGGGTGGGACGAGACGCGGTGGCCGGAGAACCGTCCGCCGACCCGTGACGAGCTCGACGACGCCGCCCGCGGCGCTCGTGTCTACCTGTCGCGGGTGGACGTGCACTCGGCGTTGGTGTCGTCGGCGCTGGTCGACCTCGCGCCGGCCGCGCGCGACGCCGACGGCTGGTCCCCCGTCGGGCCGTTGTCCCGGGCGTCGCACCACCACGTGCGGGGTGCGGCGAAGGACGCGATCCCGGTGGGGCGGCGGCGCGAGGCGCAGCAGGCGTTCCTGGCGCACGCCGCGTCCCGGGGCATCGCCTCCGTGCACGAGTGCGCCGGACCGGACATCTCGGGCGTCGACGACCTGGCCGACCTGCTGGCGACCGACGTGCTCGACGTCGTCGGCTACTGGGGTGGCCTGGAGCCCGTCGACCTGCCGGTGCGGGGTCTGGCCGGTGACCTGTTCGTGGACGGCGCGCTGGGGTCCCGCACGGCGGCGCTGTGCTCCCCGTACGCGGACGCCGACACGTCCGGTGCCCTGTACCTGGACGCCGATGCGATCGCCCGGCACCTGGTGGTGTGCACCGAGGCGGGGTTGCAGGGCGGGTTCCACGTCATCGGCGACGCCGCGGTGGCGGCGGTGGTCGAGGGGTTCGAGAAGGCGGCGGCGGTGGTGGGCGCCCCGGCTCTCGCGGCCCGCCGGCACCGGCTCGAACACCTGGAGATGGTCACCGCGGAGCAGGCGGCGAAGCTCGCCTCGTGGGGTGTCGTGGCCTCGGTGCAGCCGTTGTTCGATCACGAGTGGGGTGGCCCGGAGGGCATGTACGCGCAGCGGCTGGGGGTGGAGCGGGGCACGGCGCTGAACCCGTTCTCGCGGCTCGCCGCCGCGGGCATGATCCTCGCGCTGGGTTCCGACGCGCCGGTGACGGCGGTCGACCCGTGGGCGACGGTCAGAGCCGCCGTGCGGCACCGCACCGACGGCTCCGGCCTGTCCGCGCGCGCCGCGTTCACCGCGCACACCCGCGGCGGGTGGCGTGCGGCGGGTGTGGACGACGGTGTCACCGGCACCCTGCAGCCCGGCGCGCCCGCCACCTACGCCGTGTGGGACGCCGGGGACCTGGAGGTCGCCGCCCCGGACAGCCGCGTGCAGCGCTGGTCCACCGACCCCCGTTCCCGCGTCCCGGCGCTGCCCGCGCTCGACGGCCCCGCCCCGACGTGCCTGCGCACGGTCCTGCGTGGCCGCACGATCTACGACCGGGACGCCCGGTGACGCCCCCTCGTGACGCGCTCCCGGAACCGGCCCGCGCGGCCGGGCGGCCGTCCCCGGTCCGCCGCCGGGTGATCGGCGCACCAGACCTCGAAGAACAGGAGTGAACCCGATGGCGTTGCTCGACCTCGACCCGAAGGTGGTCGCCACGGCGCGGGAACTCGCCGCGCGGGCCGCCGAACCGGTGGTGGCCCTGGCGAAGGCCCACACCACGGTGGCGGTCGAGCGCGCCACGCTCCGCCTCGCCGGCATCACCGGCGCCGACTCCACCCACCGGGCGGGTGACGTGCCGTGGGTGAACCGGGTGGTCGACACGGTGCGGGAGCACTGCGGCCTGGAGCACGGGGTGGTGCTGCCGGTGTTCCACGCGCTGCGGGAGCACGGCCTGGCCGGGCTCACCGACCTGGCCGAGGCGACCGCCGCCGGGCAGGTCCGGTACCGGCTGCCCACCGGGCGCGACCGGGACCGGGCGGCCAAGGCGGCGACGGCGGCCGTCACCAGAGGTCTGAAGACCGTGGACCGCAACCGGGCGCAGCGCGACAAGCTCGTCGCGCGGCTCGGCGACCCGCCCCGGCGGCCGTGGATCTACCTGATCGTCGCTACGGGCGACATCGACGAGGACGTCGTGCAGGCCAAGAACGCCGCGCGGGCGGGCGCGGACGTCATCGCGGTGATCCGCTCGACCGGGCAGTCGCTGCTGGACTACGTCCCCGAAGGCGCCACCCACCACGGGTTCGCCGGCACGTACGCCACGCAGGAGAACTTCCGCATCATGCGGGCCGCGCTGGACGACGTGTCCGCGGAGGTGGGCCGGTACGTGCGGCTCACGAACTACGCGTCGGGGCTGTGCATGCCGGAGATCGCCGTGCTCGCCGGGTTGCAGCGCCTGGACATGATGCTCAACGACTCGATGTACGGCATCCTGTTCCGCGACATCAACCCGGTCCGCACGTTCGTGGACCAGCGGTTCTCGCGGCAGGTGCACGCCCGCGCCGGGATCATCATCAACACCGGCGAGGACAACTACCTCACCACCGACGACGCCGTGGACGCCGCGCACACCGTCACCGTGTCGCAGCTGCTCAACGAGCACTTCGCGCACGAAGCCGGCCTGCCCGACGCGCTGCTGGGCCTGGGGCACGCGTTCGAGATCGACCCGAAGGTGCCCGAGTCGTTCCGCCTCGAACTCGCCCACGCCCTGCTGGCCCGCGAGCTGTTCCCCGACGCGCCGCTGAAGTGGATGCCGCCGACCAAGCACATGACCGGCGACGTGTTCAAGGGCTACCTGCTGGACGGGTTCTTCACCCTCGCCGGTGTGCTGACCGGGCAGAGCATCCTGCTGGTCGGGATGATGACCGAGGCCGTGGTGACACCGTTCCTGTCCGACCGGGACCTCGCGCTGGCCAACGTCCGCTACGTCCTGGACGCGGCGGGCGGCCTCGCCGAGGACTTCCGGCCCGCCCCCGACGGACTCATCGTGAAACGCGCGCACCAGGTGCTGGGGGAGGCGGTGGACCTGCTGGCGCGGATCGTGGACGACGGACTCCTCGACGCGATCGCGGACGGCACGTTCGGTTTGATGAAACGCCCCGCCGACGGGGGACGCGGCGCCGACGGCGTCGTGGCGAAGGCCGACGACTACCTCAACCCGGCGTCCGAGCTGCTGGAGGCCCGGTGAAACGGCACGTCCGACCCTACGGCGACACCACCGGCGACGGCATGGTGCAGATGTCGTTCACGCTGCCCGTCCCCGCCGGCCCCAAGGCCGACGGCGCCGCCCGGCAGCTCGCGAACCGCATGGGCGTCGACCCCGCCATGGTCGTGCACTCCAACCCCATCGGCGACGACTTCACGTTCTTCGTCGTCTACGGCTCCGTGCAGCACATCGTCGACCTCGACGAAGTGCGCGTGGTGGAGCGCGAGTACCCGCTGCTGCCGCCCGCCGAGGTGAACACGACGCTGAAGAAGCTGCTGCGGCGCAAGCTCGTCGTGGTCGGGGCGTGCATCGGCAGCGACGCACACACCGTCGGCATCGACGCCATCCTCAACATCAAGGGGTTCGCCGGTGAGAAGGGCCTGGAGTACTACCGGGAGCTGAAGGTGGTGAACCTCGGCGCTCAGGTGTCGGTGCCCGAACTCGTGCGGCGCGCCCGTGCGGAGAAAGCCGACGCGGTGCTCGTGTCGCAGGTCGTGACGCAGCGCGACGCGCACATCCTCAACATCCGGGAGATGTCCGCCGCGTTCCGCGAGGCGATGGGGGAGCGGCGTCCCCTGCTGATCGCCGGCGGACCCCGCTTCGACCCGCTGATGGCCGGTGAACTGGGCGTCGACCGGGTGTTCGGCCGCGGCACCACCCCCGGCGAGGTCGCCGGCTACCTCGTGCACGCCATCCGGACCAGGAAAACCACCCCGCCGGCCAAAATCCCGCCGGCCAAGACTGCACCTGCCAAGACGGCGCCGGTGAAGAGCGCACCGGTGAAGAGCGCGCCGACGAAGGAGAACATGTGAGCCCCGCCGAGGAACCCCTCACCGAGGGATTCGCCGTCACCCACCGCCGCTACGTGCCCCACTCGCACGCCCACTACGGCGGCGCCCTGGTCGACGGCGCGTACGGGCTGGGCCTGTTCGGCGACGTGGCCACCGAACTGCTCATCCGCACCGACGGCGACGAAGGCCTGTTCGCCGCCTACTCCTCCGTCGAGTTCCTCGCCCCCGTCCTCGCCGGCGACGTCGTGGAGGCCACCGCCACCCTCGTCCGGGTCGGCACCCGCTCCCGCGAGATCGACTTCGAGGCCCGCGTCGTGTGCCGCTCCGCACCCGACCGCGGCCCGTCCGCCGCCGACGTCCTCGACCCGCCCCTGGTCGTCACCCGCGCCCGCGGCACCGTCGTCGCACCGAAACGGGGCTGACACCCGGACCAAGCCGACACCCGGACCAAGCCGACAGCCGTCCAGGCCGGCACCCGGACCGGGTCAGCCGCCGTCCTGGAGGACTTCGGGGTTCTCGCAGGCGTCGATGTGGTTCACCCGGTGCCGCAGCCTCAGCTCGTCGGCGAACACCCCGGCGTCGACCCCGAACGCCTCCACCACCCGCAGCGACGCCGGGGTGTGGTCCACCGCGGCGGCGTCGGCCAGGTCGTCACGCCCCGCCTGCCGCAGCTCCTGCGTGAGCCGCTCGTGGTTCTCCGCCTTCGTCCGCTCGTCCCGCACTTCCCGGACCCGGTCGTCCTCGCGCAGCACCGCCGCGGCGCTGCGCATCTCCTCGTCGGTGTCGAACAGCACCCGCAGCACCGTGCAGTACGGGATCGGCGCGCCGGGGACGTCCCGGACCTGCGGGAAGACCACCGCCAGCCCGGCCACGCCGGTGACCAGCGCCAGTGCCACGGTGAGCAGCAGCGGTCTGCGGAACACCCCACCAGCCTGCCACGTACCGTCGCATGGCCGCGACCCAGCGTCACCTCGCGTGCCGCGGGACGCGTCCCGTCCGCCGCTCTGCCAGGATCGGGCACGTGATCAGCCTCGACCCGGCCTCCGCCGTCCCGCCCTACGAGCAGGTGCGGTCCCAGTTCGCCCGCCGGATCACCGAACGGGAACTCGCCGTCGGCACCCGCCTGCCCACCGTGCGGGCACTGGCCGCGGAACTGGGCCTCGCCGTGAACACCGTCGCCCGCGCGTACCGGGAACTGGAGGAAGCCGGTCTCATCGAGACCCGCGGCCGGGCCGGGACCGTCGTCAGCGCCGCCGGTGAACGCAGCCGCGAACGGGTCCTGCGCGCCGCCCGCTCCTACGCCGCCACCGCGCGCGAGCAGGGCCTCACCGCCGACGAGGCGCTGGAGATCGTCCGCGCGGCGCTCGCCGGCTGACCCGTAGGGTTGGGCGCGTGGCGACCGAACACGGCGGCGACCCCGCCCGGACCCTCGCGGTGCTGTGGCGCACCACCGAACGCACCGCGCGCAAGGACCTCGGCGTGGACCGCATCGTCGCCGCCGCGGTCGCCCTCGCCGACGCCGAAGGCCTCGGGGCGCTGTCGATGCGGCGCGTCGCCGACCGGCTCGGCGTCGGCACCATGTCGCTGTACACCCACATCCCCGGCAAGGCCGAACTGGTGGACGTGATGGTGGACGCGGTGCAGGGGGAGACGGCGCGGCCCGTCGACGTGCCCGGCGGCTGGCGCGGCAGGCTCACGCAGGTCGCCCGCGAGAACCGGGCGCTGCACCTGCGCCACCCGTGGCTGCTCGACGTGCCCGTCCACCGCGCCGTCCTCGGGCCCAACGTGGCCGCCAAGTACGACTACGAACTCGGCGCGGTGGACGGCATCGGCCTCACCGACGTGGAGATGGACTCGGTCCTGAACCTCGTCCTCGCCCACGTCCGCGCCGCCGCCCGGATCGCCGTGGACGCGGCACGCGCCGAACAGCGCTCCGGCCTCACCGACGAGCAGTGGTGGCAGGCCGCGGCGCCGTTCCTCGCGAAGGTCTTCGACCCCGACCGGTTCCCCACCGCGGCACGCGTCGGAGCGGCGGCGGGGGAGGTGCACGGCGCGGCGTACGACGGCGGGCACGCGTTCACGTTCGGTCTGGAACGCGTGCTCGACGGCATCGAGGCGCTGGTCAGGTCCCGTCAGTAGGGACGCTTGGGCATGATCGCCCACAGCACGAGGTAGACGAGGAACTGCGGTCCCGGCAGCAGGCACGACAACACGAACACCAACCGGACGGTGCCGGGCTTCCACCCGTACCGCGCGGCCAGTCCCGCGCACACGCCCGCGATCACCTTCTGGTTCTGAGGCCTGGTCAACGTGGTCATGGCTCCACCATCCCCGCACTGGACGCCCCCCACATCGGTGGGAACCCTGATTGATACCCCCGCCCGCGCCCACCCAACCCCAGGGCAACCAACAACCCGCCCACACGTCCACCACCCGCTTCGGCGGCGACGCGCCGAACCTGTCCGGCACGGGATGGCACCGGCTCACAGACGGGCTGCGTCGACACGCCGGGCCTGCGAGCCGTGTCGAACGACAATCCCCGTCGTCCGCTCCACCCGGCCCACCCCGAACCCCGTGGCCGTGGCGACCGGCTGGCGCACTGCCACCCGCGAACCGCGTACCCCCGACGACCGACGCACTGCCACCCCCGTGCCCGCAGCGACCGGCATAGGCGGTACTCGCACCCGAGCCGGCGCGACGCACCGACCGCCGCGCGTGGCACAGCCCCGCGCGGTCGCGGCCGAGGGGTTGACGCCGATCTCCTACCGGTACCGCGTCGGATGGCCGACCGGCGTGGGACGGGCTGTGGGTTCGTGACCGGGGGCTCGTAGGCTGATCGGGTGGTCGCAACCCCCGTGGCGTCGGGTCAGTCCGTCGCCGACACGCCCCCCGCCCGCCGCCGGGACCTGCGCGGCACCCTGACGCGGGTCGTGGTGGCCGCCGCGGGCGGCGGGGCGGTGTTCCTCAGCTTCCCTCCCCGCACGATGTGGTGGCTGGCGCCCGTCGGGTTCGCCGTCCTCGGTGTCCTGCTGCACGGGCGGCGGGCGCGCGCCGGGTTCGGCCTCGGGCTCGTGTGGGGCCTGGGGTTCATGGTGCCGCTGCTGCGGTGGACCGGCGAGTTCGTCGGCCTCGTCGCCTGGCTGCCCCTCGCGCTGCTGTGCGCCCTGCTGATCGCCGTCGGCACCGCCGCCATGGCCGTCGTGTCACGGCTGCCCGGTGCGCCCCTGTGGATGGCGCTGGTGTGGGCCGCCGACGAGGCGCTGCGCGCCGTCGTCCCGTTCGGCGGGTTCCCCTGGGGGAAGATCGCGTTCGGACAGCCCGAGGGCTGGTACCTGCCCCTCGCCTCGGTCGGCGGAGCCCCGCTCGTCGGGTTCGCCGTCGCCCTGACCGGCCTCGGCGCCGCCCACGTCCTCCGCCAGCGCGGCTGGAGCGGCCGGGGGATCGCGGTGGCCACCGCGGTGCTGCCCCTCGCCGCGGGGGTCGGCGCGTCCGCGCTCGTGCACACCGACCCCGACCAGGGCACCGCGACCGTCGCCGCCATCCAGGGCAACGTCCCCCGCGCCGGCCTCGACTTCAACGCCCAACGCCGCGCCGTCCTCGACAACCACGTCAAACGCACCCTGCAACTCGCCGACGACGTCCGCGCGGGCCGCGCCGACCAACCCGACCTGGTCATCTGGCCCGAGAACTCCTCCGACATCGACCCGTTCCGCAACGCCGACGCCGCCGCCCGGATCCAGCTGGCCACCGAGGCCATCCGGGCGCCCATCGCGGTCGGCGCCGTCGTCATCGACCCCGACGACCGGCTGCCCCGCAACACCGTCGTCCTCTACGAACCCGGCCGCGGCGCCACCGACACCTACACCAAGCGCCAACTGCAGCCCTTCGGCGAGACGATGCCCTACCGGTCGTTCTTCCGGATCTTCAGCGAGACCGTCGACCGCGCGGGCACGTTCCAGCCCGGCACCGACCCCGAGGGCTTCACCATGGGCCCGGCGAAAGTGGCGATCGACACCTGCTACGAGGTCGCGTTCGACGGTGTGGTGCGCGACTCCGTCACCGCCGGCGCGAACATGATCGCGATCCCCACCAACAACGCCACGTTCGGCTACACCGAGATGACCTACCAGCAGCTCGCGATGTCCCGCGTGCGCGCCGTCGAATACGGCAAAACGGTGGTCGTCGCCGCCACCAGCGGGGTGAGCGCCATCGTCCAGCCGGACGGGTCCGTCACCGCCCGTACCGGCCTGTTCACCCCCGACGCGCTGGTGGCGACCGTGCCGCTGCGCGGGGAGGCTACGCTGGCCACCCGGCTCGGCGCATGGCCCGAGTGGGTGATGACCGCCCTGGGCCTTCTGGCCGTGGCGTTCAGCGTGACGATGAAACGACGATCGCGTCCGACCCCCGAAGCGGGTGTCGGCGAGGAGGAAACGGATGGCGGACCAGCAGGCGCAGCCTGACCGCGAGCTCGGGCCGGTGCTGGTGGTGATCCCGACCTACAACGAGCGGGACAACATCGGGAAGATCGTGCGGCGGCTGCACACGGCACTGCCGGACGTGCACGCGCTCGTCGTCGACGACGGCAGCCCCGACGGCACGGGCGACCTCGCCGACGAGATGGCCGCCGCCGACGACCGGGTGCACGTGATGCACCGCACGGAGAAGGCCGGCCTCGGCGCCGCCTACGTCGCGGGCTTCCGGTGGGCACTGGACCGCGGCTACGCCGTGGTCGTCGAGATGGACGCGGACGGCTCCCACGCCCCCGAGGACCTGCCGCGGCTGCTCGACGCGCTGCGCGACGCCGACCTCGTCCTCGGCTCCCGGTACGTGCCCGGCGGCAGCACGGTCAACTGGCCCAAGTACCGGGAGCTCATCTCCCGCGGCGGCAACGTCTACTCCCAGATCGCCCTGGGCGCGAAGGTCAAGGACATCACCGGCGGCTTCCGCGCGTTCCGCGCCGAGGTCCTGCAACGCCTCAAGCTCGACACGGTGGCCTCGCAGGGCTACTGCTTCCAGATCGATCTCGCGTGGCGCACCATCGAACTGGGCCACCGCGTCGTGGAGGTGCCGATCACGTTCACCGAGCGTGAGGTCGGCGAGTCGAAGATGAGCGGCAACATCGTCCGCGAGGCGCTGTGGAGGGTCACGAAGTGGGGCGTACGGCGCCGCGCGACCCAGCTGCGCGACCTGTTCGCCCCCAAGCCCAAGACCCCCAGCAACCACTGACCGTCGGCGACACCGTCGGCACCCGCCGACCGCCGACACCGCGCACGAACGCCGAGGGGCCCGCCGGACGAATCCGGCGGGCCCCTCGCACGTCACGCGGCTCAGGCGGTGCGGGTGCGCCGCCCCTTCAGCTCTTCCAGCCGCTCGTCCAGCAGCTCTTCGAGCTCCGGGATCGTGCGCCGCTCCAGGAGCATGTCCCAGTGCGTGCGCGGCGGCTTGACCTTCTTCTCCTCCGGCACGGCACCGTCGATGATCTTCGACACCTGGCCGTGCAGACGGCACTCCCAGGTGTGCGGGATCTCCGCGTCGTCGGAGAACGGCACCTCGAAGTCGTGGTTCTTGGGGCAGGCGTACCGCACCGACCGGCGCGGGGCGAGGTCGTGATTGCGGTCGGTCTCGTAGCTGACTGCTCCGAGCCGGCTACCCCGTAGAACGCGGTCGGCCATGGCGGTGTCCTTTCGCTCGGCTCAGGGCCGGGGCCCAGGCTTGTTGCTCACCGAGTGCAACGATCGGACTGCTCCGTTCGTTCCCGGCTTCACGGTCATCGTCGCCCACAGTGACGTCTTTCACCCGTCAACGAAGGCTTCCTCCTAAGGGATGCAATCGCGACCGGTTCGTGACGCGTTATCAAGCTACCGGGGTACGTCATCACACTGATGGAGCAGTCCCGGGAGAAGTCGTGCGGCT
The DNA here is from genome assembly GCF_000716595.1 of Saccharothrix sp. NRRL B-16314. Classification (GTDB taxonomy): domain Bacteria; phylum Actinomycetota; class Actinomycetes; order Mycobacteriales; family Pseudonocardiaceae; genus Actinosynnema. Next base: position 247,267 of record NZ_JNXC01000012.1, on the reverse strand, counting down.
GCGACAGCTTAGACCGACCACGTAGGGCGACGTTACGGCGGGTTTAACTCGACAGTAGTGACACCCGTCATGGTTACGGTCACGCAAAGTTATTCGGAGAAGTTTCGACCGCGTCGCCACGCTGGGTGGCGACGCGAGTGTGGGCGGTGGCGGACATGAGGATGAATCACCCGTCCGGGCCGCACCCAAACGTCCACTCGGACGCTTTGTGCCCTCGATGACTTCAGTGTTGCCCAAAAGCAACGTTCTCGATCAGTCTGTCGAGCAGCTCACGTTGCGCCGCCACGACTTTCACCCTCGCCTCGACCAGCGGAAACCAGGCCACCCGGTCGAGCTCGGGATACTCCCGGAACCGGCCCGAACCCCGCGGCCACTCGAGCGTGAACGTGCCCGGAATCACCCGATCGGGATCGAGGTCGGCCGCCAGCGCCCACGCCTGGACGACTTTCCCGCCCGACTGGCGGACCTCGCCGAGCGGCACGAGGTCGCCGTCCGGCACCGGCAGGCCCAGCTCCTCGGTGAACTCACGGCGCGCCGTGGCCTCCGGGGTCTCGTCGCCGTCGGGCTCACCCTTCGGGATCGACCACGCACCGGCGTCCTTGCGGACCCAGAACGGGCCGCCCATGTGCCCGAGGAGGACCTGGAGTTCGCCGTCCACCACGCGGTGGAGCAGGATCCCGGCGCTGCGCCTGCCTGTCATGCGCACAGTGTGGCGTGTCCCGCGCCGCCGGACTCGTGTGGGCCGGGGATCACGCGGGCGGCCGGAGAAGCCGGCCCTGGGCGCTGCCAGGAGGCAGCCGTCACAGGGCAACCGGTGGGACGGGACCGCGCGGGAGAGCGCAAGGGGACGCGTGGGAACGCAGGTCGCGGCCGGACACGGCAGGGGTGACCCCGGGACCGGCCGTCAGGACCTCGGGGCCGAGAGCCCGGGGCGGGGTAGGGAAGGGCGGCTCGGAGGATCGGCCGCAGAGGGCCGGCGGAGGGCGCTGAACGCTCCGGCTCGGCTGCCGACACTTCGGCCAAGCGGGTTCGGTGCCGGTGCCGGGTCCGGTCGGGTGGGTTACGGCGCGGGGTCGACTCGACCAGGTTCGGCGCACGACCAGGTCAAGCGGGTGGGGCGGCGGGGGAAGAACCGGCCGGGTTGATGCGGGGCGGGGTCAGGTTTTGCGGCGGGTGCGCATGTGGATCTGTTCGCCCTGCTTGCCGAACAGGCTCAGCACCTCGACCGGTTCGCTGCCCGCCGCGCCGAACCAGTGCGGCAGGCGGGTGTCGAACTCGGCGGCCTCGCCGGTCACCAGCACCACGTCGTGGTCGGCCAGGATCAGCCGCAACCGCCCCGACAGCACGTACAGCCACTCGTAGCCGGTGTGCGTGCGCGGATCGGGTTCGCCCCGGGGCGGGATGATCATCTTGAAGGCCTGGAGGCCGCCGGGCTGCTGGGTGAGCGGCAGGATCGTCATGCCGTGGCGGCGGATCGGCACCGGCCGGATGCGCGGATCGCCGACCGGTGGCGCGCCGACGAGCTCGTCGAGCGGCACGCGGTGCGCGCGGGCGATGGGCAGCAGCAGTTCCAGGCTGGGGCGCCGCTGCCCGGACTCCAGGCGCGAGAGGGTGCTCTTGGAGATGCCGGTGGCCTCCGCGAGGTCGGCGAGGGTGGCGCCGCGGCTGGTGCGGACGTGGCGGAGCCGTTCGCCCACCTTGCCCAGCACGTCGTCGGTCGGGTCGGTCGCGAGGAGGTCCGGCGGGTCGGTCGCGTTGTCCATGATCATTTCCCGGTTTCGGCAACAAGGTTTGTCCATTGTGGGACACCGGGGTGATGCTCGTCCACATGGAACGCAGTGACGGTGGGTACGGGGAAGACGGCTACGAGGTCGTGGTGATCGGTGGCGGCGCGGCGGGGTTGAACGCGGCGCTGGTGCTGGGGCGTGCGCGGCGCCGGGTCGCGGTGGTCGACTCGGGGCAGCCGCGCAACGCCCCCGCGGAGGGCGTGCACGGGTTCCTGTCGCGTGACGGGGTGCCGCCGGGGGAGCTGCTGGCGATCGGCCGCGACGAGGTCGCCCGCTACGGGGGCCGGTTCGTGCCCGGCCGGGTCGCGCGGCTGGAGCAGGTGGCGGGGGACGGGCCGTCGTTCCGGGTGGTGCTGGAGGACGGGACGGCGTTGGCCGCCGCGCGGGTCGTCGTCGCGTCCGGCCTGCGTGACGAGCTGCCGGACGTGCCCGGCCTGCGGGAGGGCTGGGGCGACTACGCGCTGCACTGCCCGTACTGCCACGGCTACGAGGTGGCCGACGAGCCGCTGGGCATCCTGGGGACGCACGAACGGTCGCCGCACCAGGCGTTGCTGGTGCGGCAGTGGTCGTCGGACGTGGTGTTCTTCGCCGTGCGGCCGTTGTCCGACGAGGACCGGGCCGCGTTGACCAAGCGGGATGTCCGGATCGTCGACGGCCCGGTGCGCGCGGTCACCGCCGCCGGGGTCGAGACGGCCGCCGAGGGCGTGGTGCCGCGCCGGGCGGTGTTCGTGGCGCCGGAGTTCCTGCCCCGCGACGGGTTCCTCGACGGGCTGGGGTGCGAGCGGGACGACGCGGGCTGGGTGCGGGTGGACGAGTGGGGCGCGACGAGCGTGCCCGGTGTCTACGCGGCCGGGAACGTGGTGGACGCGATGGCGCAGGTGGTGTCCGCCGCCGCGGCGGGCGCGAAGGCCGCCGCCGCGGTCAACGCGGACCTGGTGTTCCAGGCCTGAGCCGCACCACCGGGCCCCGTCCGAGGCCGCCGACGGTCAGGTGAGGCTGAGCTGGTGGCCCTTGACGGCGTGCGGGCCGAGGTCGCCGGTGCGGTAGTGGTTGCGGCACAGGACCTGGTAGCGGATCTCGACGCCGTCGGGCGCGGCGACGGACGTGGTGTCGGCGACCAGGACCGTGTCGCCGGCGCGGACCACGTCGCCGTCGTGGACGCGGGCGTTGAACCGGCCCGGACGGCCGCACCAGCACAGCACCTCGACCTGGATGGCGTCGAGTTCGTCGGCCAGTTCGAACAGGCGCTGCGAACCCGGGAACAGGGTGCTGCGGAAGTCGGTGGCCAGGCCGAAGCAGTACACCTCGAGGTGGGTGTCGTCGGCGAGTTCGGCGAGCTGGTCGACCTGCTCGGCGGACAGGAACTGGGCCTCGTCGACGATGAGGTAGTCCACCCGCGCGCCGTGGGTCCAGTGATCGCGGACCAGGGTGCGCAGGTCCATGTCCTCGTGCACCTCCAGCGCGTTGCGGGCCAGGCCCATGCGGCTGGAGATGGTGGGCGTGCCCGACCGGTCGTGGCGGACCAGGAGCAGGCCGCGACGGCCCTGGCGGGCCTGGTTGTGGTCGATCTGCAGCGCGAGGGTCGACTTTCCGCAGTCCATGGGGCCGAAGAAGAACCGCAGTCGCCCCGTGGGCGCGCGGCCGTCGCCGGAGGCGGGCACGGAGGACAGCGCGTCGGTCGGGTCGGCTGCGGTGTTGATCGGTTCCACGGCGCGCCACCCTAACGGGCGGTATCGGCGGGTGCGCCGCTACCTCCTCGGAGCCCGGTCCGGGAGGCCCGGTCCGACGCCCTGGGGAGGACGCCCTGGGGAGGACGCCCTGAGGAGGACGCCCTGAGGAGGACGCCCTGAGGAGGACGCCCTGAGGTGGACGTCGTGCGGCGAGATGTCGTGTCGTGACGGTGACCCGCTGCCAGTGGCCCACTGCCGGTGACGACCGCCGGTGACCACCTCACACTGGACGAGATATACCGCTTGGCGATATAACCTGCGGTGTGAGAGGTATGTCGGAGCAGGTGTTCCTGGTGCTCACCGCGTTGGCGGAGGAGCCGTTGCACGGGTACGCGATCGTGCGGGCCGTCGAAGGGTTGTCGGAAGGGCGGATGCGGCTGCGGGTGGGCACGCTCTACGGCGTGCTGGACCGGCTGGTCGCGGAGGGCCTGGCCGAGCGGGACCGCGAGGAGGTGCACCAGGGCCGGTTGCGCCGCTACTACCGGCTGACCGATCCCGGTGTGCGGGTGTTGTCCGCGGAGGTGGCACGGCTGTCGGCGAACGTGCGCGCCGCGTCGTCGGTGTTGAGGGCGAGGGGTGCGCTGTGAGCTCGAACCTGGAACGCCGCTACCGGGCGCTGCTGACGGTCCTGCCCGCCTGGTACCGGGCGGAGCGGGAGGAGGAGATGGTCGGGATCTTCTTCGCCGACCGCGACGACGACCTCGACCTGGAGCACGGGTGGCCGGGGTGGGGCGAGGCGGGCGCGACGCTCGGCCTGGCGGTGCGGGTCCGGTTCGGGGCGCGGCGCCCGGCGGGCGCGGTGGTGCGGCTGCTGGCGTTGACCGGTCTGCTGGGGCAGCTCGTCGCGGCGGCGCAGTCGTGGACGGTGGCGGCGCGGTTGGGCTGGGGCGAGGGCCGGTCGGTGCTCTGGTACGACGTGCTGGCGGCGGTGGCGTTCGTGGCGCTGGTGTCGGGGCGTCGCGCGGTCGGCCGGGTCGCGGGCGGGCTGGTGGGCGTGGCGGGTCTGGTGGCGGTCGGGTCGACGCTCGTCGGGTTCGGGCCCGGTTCCCCGTGGTGGCCGGACGTGCTGTGGCAGCTGCCGGTGTGGGTGACCGCGGTGGCGGTGCTGCTGGGGTTCCACCGGGAGGCGCCGCCGGTGCCGCGGGTGTGGTGGGCCGCGGTGGCGGTCGGGCTCGTCGGCGGGGTGGTGTCGGTGGTGGCCGCGTCCGGGCTGTCGACGGCGACGTTGCTGCTGGCGTGGCTGGTCGCCGTGGCCGTGGTGGCCGCGTTCCGCCCGTGGACGGCCCGCGTCACGGCCCCGGCGACCCCGAGCCGCTAGGACACCCGACCCCCGGTGCCCACGACGGACACCGGGGGCGGGGGCTAGTCGGGTCGGCGGCGGGGCGTGCACCAGGCGCCGCCCCAACCGGCCGGGTCCTGCAGGATCGCGAACACGCTCCCCTCCGGGTCGGCGACGGCCGCCACCACACCGGTGGGGACCTCCTTCGGGCCGACCAGCACCTTGCCGCCGAACTCCGTCGCCTCCGCGGCGGTCTTCGCCGCGTCGGGCACGGCGAAGTAGCACGTCCAGCCGCCCTCGGCGGTGAGCCGGCCCGCGACGGCACGGCGGTCGTCGGCGACGTGCGCGTCGTAGAGGGTGAACTCGGCGCCGGGGTCGCGGACCTGCCAGCCGAGCTCACCGGCCCAGAAGTCGTCGACACCGGGATCGGCCATCAGCTCGACCCAGCAGGGCTCGCCGTGCCGGGGCTCGGGCGCCCACGGCCCGTGCAGCACCCGCCCCTGGTCCACGGCGGCGGCCGGGGCGAGGTCACGCGGTCGGGGACCGGCGAACACGACGAGCCAACCGGGGTCGCCCGCGCGGACGCGCAGCGCGAGCCGGTCACCCACCCAGCCGGTGAACGAGCCGTCCGGCTCGGCGATCAGGACCCACCCCAGCAGGTGGGCGTAGAACTGGGCGGTCTTCTCGGGGTCGGTGGTGCTCAGCTCGACGCGGCGGACACCGCGCGCGGGGCTGTCGGGGGTACCGGGCACGGCGGAGGGTTTCCCATCGGGGGGCGGCGGAGATCAGGAACGCGCCCCATCCTCCGCACCCGCCATGCGGGACGACAATGCTCCGTTCGGCCGCTATGACTGGCCCGAACGGACCTGTCCCGAATGGCTCTGCTCCGTCCGGACCTGCGCCGACAGGACCTGGGTGAGGGGGATCGGCCTGCCCAGGTGGAAACCCTGGCCCACCCGCACGCCCAGCCGCAGCAGCGCGTCGACCTGCGCGGGGCGTTCGACCCACTCGGCGACCGCGTCCAGGCCCAGACCCCGGGCGATCTCCACGATGCCCGCGACGAGGACCGCGTCGGTGGACCGCTCGTCGATACCGCGGACGAACTCGCCGTCGATCTTGATGCCGGTGATCGGCAGGTGCTTGAGGTGGACGAACGACCCGAAACCGGAACCGAAGTCGTCCAGGATGATGCGGCAGCCGAACGCGCGCAGCTGCACCGCCAGGGCACGCGCCGCGTCGAGGTTCGTCACCGCCGCGGTCTCCGTGATCTCCAACCCCAGCCGCCCCGGCGCGACACCGGCGGTGGCGAGCCGGTCCAGGACGAAACCGCCGAAGTCCTCGTCCTCCAGGGTGCGGCCGGAGACGTTGACGTTGAACCGCAACCCCGGATCGGGGTGCCGCACCAGGGCGTCGATCGCGGTCGACAGCACCCACCGGTCGATGTCGAGGACCAGGTCCGACCGCTCGGCCTCGGGCAGGAACTCCGCCGGCCCCAGGTACGGGTCCTGCCCGTCCTCCAACCGCAGCAGCAGCTCGTGACCCAGGGTCCGGCCGGTCGCCAGGTGCAGCATCGGCATCGCGTGCAGCGCCAACCCGCCGCCGTCCAGCGCGGCCCGCAGCCGGTCCAGCACGGACACCCGCTTGGCGGTGTCGGCGTAGTGGCCCGGCTCGTACACGGTGACCCGGTTGCGGCCCGCCGCCTTCGACGCGTACAGGGCCAGGTCCGCGTTCGCCAGGACCAGCTCCCACGTGTCACCCGGCCCGTACTCGGCGACACCCGTCGACACCGTGACGCCCCGCGCGGGGCCCACGAGCGGCAACGACGCTACGGCGTCCCGAAGGCCCTCGGCGATGCGCGCCGCGTCCGCGGACACCGTGCCGGGCAGCACGACCGCGAACTCGTCGCCGCCCAACCGGCCGATCAGCTGCGCCGGTTCCAGCCGCGACCGCAGCGCCGTCGCCAACGCCTTCATCAGCCGGTCCCCGACGGCGTGGCCGCGCAGGTCGTTGACGTCCTTGAAGTTGTCCAGGTCCAGCAGCAGCAACGCCCCCGGCCCGCCCGTCGCGAGCTGCCGCTCCAACTCCCGCGTCACCGCGCGCCGGTTCGCCAGCCCCGTCAACGGGTCCTGCTCCGCGAGCGCCAGCAGCTCGTCGTGCACGCGACGGGCGCGGGTGATGTCGTGCGCGGTGCCCAGCACCCGCAGCGGCGTGCCGTCCGGGTCGGCGACGATCTCGCCGAAGCACTCGAACCACCGCTCCGTGCACCGGTCCGCCAACATCATGCGGTGGGTGTAGGAGAACCCCGCGCCCGACCGCATCGCCTCCTCCAGCGTCGCCTGGATCATCGGCAGGTCGTCGGCGTGCACCAACTCGGCGTAGCGGTCGAAGTCCAGGTTCGTGCCCGCCGGGAACCCGAACATCTCCAACAGGGTGTCCGACCACACGACCCGGTCCTCGGTGACGTGCCACTCCCACGTGCCCATCCGGCCCAGGACCTGCGCGCGGCGCAACGCGTCCGCCTCGTGCGTCGCCTCCAGCTCGCGGTCACGCCACGCCGTGACGTCCGCGACCCGGTACAGCAGCTGCCCGTCCGCGCCCAGCGGCTGGCACGTCACGTCGAGCCAGCGGTGGCCCCTGCGGTAGGCGCTGGGCGCGAGCAGCGCCAGACCCGACCGCGGCCGGTCCGGGGCGCCGGGCAGCAGCGCGGGCAGCGACCTGCCCACCACATGGCCCTCCTGGACACCCAGGATCTCCGCCAGCGCCGGATTCACCCACGCCAGCACGCCGTCCGCGTCCGTCACACCGAAACCGACGTCGGCCCGGTCGAGCACCTCACGGTGCAACGCGCCGTTGCCGTCCACGCGCCCTCCTCGCCACCCGCGCGCCATGATGGTCGAGACCACGCGCAACGGGCAAGCCGACGCGACCCGGCCCGCACACCCGCGCCCAGGCCCGCACCGGGACCGCCACGGAGGCCGTCGTGGACGTCGGGGGAGGTCAGGGGGAGGTCAGCGCAGCCGTTCGAGGCCCCGCGCGGTGTCGACCAGCTCCTCCGCCAGCCGCCGCAACTCGGCGCGCTCCGCACCGTCCTCCGCCGCCGTCGCCACGTCCTCCGCGGCACACCGCAACTGGAACAGCCGGTCCTGCAGGTCCGCCAGCTCCCCGGCCGACAGCACCACCGCGTCCTCCGGCAACCCGCCCCGCTGCACCGCCGCCCGACGCTCGTAGGCGCGCTGCCGGCACGGCTGCGCGCAATACCGGCGGGGCCGCCCGATCCGCCCGCTGTCGGGCAGGCGACGCCCGCACCACGAGCAGTGCCTGGCTTCCTCACGGCGCGCCGCCACGGCCTCGGTCACCGACTCCATGGCGCGCGACGGTATCCGGCTACCCGCCGGTCACCACCGCGCCACGCCGCCAGGGCAGACTCCCGGTGTGACCGCGAACCACCCGTACCTGTCCGGACCGCACCCCCGGGCGTTCGCCCACCGGGGCTGGCACCTCGCCGAACTGGCGGGGATGGAGAACTCGCTGGCCGCGTTCCGCCGCGCCGCCCGGGAAGGCTTCCGCTACCTGGAGACCGACGTCCACGCCACCTCCGACGGTGTCGTGGTCGTGCACCACGACACCGTCCTGGACCGCACCACCGACGCCACCGGGCCCGTCGCGGCGCAGCCGTGGTCCGCGGTGCGGCGCGCGAACGTCGGCGGGCGGGAACCGATCGCCCGCCTCGACCAGCTCCTGGAGGAACTCCCGGACGCCCTGGTCAACATCGACGTGAAGGCCGACTCCGCCGTCGTGCCCGTCCTGGAGGTGCTGCGCCGCACCGGCTCCCTGCACCGCGTGTGCCTCGCGTCGTTCTCCGAGAAACGCCTCGCCCGGCTGCGCCGCCTCGGCGGACCCGACCTGCTCACCTCGATGGGGCCGCGGTCGGCGGGCGCGCTGTGGGCGGCGGGCCGGATGCCGCTGGTCGGGCTCCCCGTGCGCGGCACGATCGCGCAGGTCCCCGTGAACCAGGGCCGGCTGCTCGTGGTCGACGGCCGGTTCGTGCGCGCCGCCCACCGCCGCGGCCTCGAAGTGCACGTGTGGACCATCGACGACGAGACGACCATGCGGCACCTGCTCGACCTCGGCGTCGACGGCCTCGTCACCGACCGCCCCGACCGGCTGCGCGACGTGCTGATCGACCGCGGGGCGTGGACCGGCAGCTGACACACCCGGGTGCCGGGGTGGCGCGCGGACGGCCGGTTGGCAACAGGTTGGTGGTGATCACCACCAACCCATCGCCGGCGATATACAGTCCCCGCCCATGAGCGTGGCCGACAGCACCGCACCCGCCGTGGACCGCAAGCGGGAACAACGCGGGTGGACCTGGTACGACTGGGCGAACTCGGTGTTCCCCACCTCGGTGGTCACCGTGTTCCTCTCCGGCTACCTCACCGCCGTGGCCAAGGAATCGGCCATCGCCGACACCGCCCGCAACGGCCCGGACGCCTGCGTCGACGGCTCCCTGCGCCAGTGCGACATCTCCCTGTTCGGCGCCTACTTCCCGGCCGGGTCCCTCTGGGGCTACCTGCTGTCCATCGCCACCGTCGTCCAGGTCCTCGTGCTGCCCGTCATGGGCGCCATCGCCGACCGCACCCAGAACAAGCGCCGCATGCTCGGCGCCCTCGCGTTCACCGGCTCCGTCGCCACCATCGCGCTGGCCACCGTCTCCGGCGACAACTGGCACCTCGGCGTCGCCCTGTTCATCCTCGGCAACATCTGCTACGGCGCGTCCGTCGTCGTCTACTACGCGTTCCTGCCCGAGATCGCCGGACCCGACGAACGCGACGCCGTGTCCGCCCGCGGCTGGGCCTTCGGCTACCTCGGCGGCGGTCTCGCCCTGGGCATGCAGCTCGCCCTGTTCATCGGCCACGACGCCATCGGCCTCAGCGAAGGCGGCGCCGTCCGCGTCGGGTTCGTCCTGTCGGGCCTGTGGTGGGCCGGGTTCACCCTCATCCCGCTGTCCCGCCTCAAGCGGCACCAGGCGCCGCACGGCACCGAATCCGGGGCGTCCGTCATCACCGCCGGGTTCGCCGAACTGCGCCAGACCGTCAAACAGGCCCGCATGTTCCCGCTCACCCTCGCGTTCCTGGGCACCTACCTCATCTACACCGACGGCATCGCCACCGTCGCCAACGTCTCCGCCCAGTACGGCCGCGACGAGCTCAAACTCGACGAGACCGTCCTCATCACCACGATCCTCATCGTCCAGTTCGTCGCGTTCTTCGGCGGCATGCTCCACGGACGGCTCGCCAAGTCGTGGGGCGCCAAGCGCACCATCATGGTCAGCCTGTGCGTGTGGATCGTCGTCATCGGCGCGGCGTTCTTCGTGCAGGCCGGGCAGCAGACCCAGTTCTACGCGCTCGCCGCCGGCATCGGCCTCGTCCTCGGCGGCACCAACGCCCTGTCCCGGTCGCTGTTCAGCCAGATGATCCCGCCCGGCCGCGAAGCCCAGTACTTCTCCCTCTACGAGGTCGGCGAACGCTCCACGTCGTGGCTCGGCCCCATGGTGTTCGCCGGTGTCGGGCAGGCCACCGGGTCGTTCCGGCTCGCGATCATCTCGCTGGTCGTGTTCTTCGTCGTCGGCTTCGTCCTGATGATCTTCGTGCCGGTCCGGCGGGCCATCGTCGCCTCCGGCAACCCGGTGCCCGCCATGGTGTGAACCCCCGTCAGACGCCGAGGTCCGGCGGGAAACCGCCCGTCGCGACCGGACCCCACCGGTCGATCGTCACCCGGATCAGGACCTTCCCCTGGCGGCGCATCGCCTCCCGGTACTCGTCCCAGTCCGGGTGCTCACCCGAGATCGACCGGTAGTACTCCACCAGCGGCTCCAGCGCCGCCGGCAGGTCCAACACCTCCGCACGCCCGTCCACCTGCACGTACGGGCCGTCCCAGTCGTCCGACAGCACGCACACCGTCACCCGCTCGTCGCGGCGCGCGTTGCGGGACTTCGCCCGCCCCGGGTACGTCGACACCACGATCCGGCCCTCGGCGTCCACCCCGCACGACACCGGCGACACCTGGGGCCGCCCGTCCGCCCGCGTCGTCACCAGCAGCGCCCGGTGACGCGGCCGGAGGAAAGCGAGCAACCCGTCGCGGGACACGGCGTCGGCAGTGGCGATTCTCGGCATGCCCACCAGCCTAGGAGAACCCGCCCCACCGGCAACCCGCCCTGCCCTCAACCCGCCCCACACCGCCGGGAGAAGATCACCACATGCCCGGATTCACCGCCCACGACGGAACCACCCTCGCCTACCACGAGATCGGCGACGGCCCGCCGCTGCTGTGCGTGCCCGGCGGCCCCGGCCGCGCCGCCTCCTACCTCGGGAACCTCGGCGGACTCGACCGCCACCGCACCCTGCTGCTCCTGGACAACCGCGGCACCGGCCACTCCGACACCCCCGCCGACCCGGCCACCTACCGCCGCGACCGGCTCGCCGCCGACATCGACGCCCTGCGCACCCACCTCGGCCTCGACCGCGTCGACCTGCTCGGCCACTCCGCGGGCGCCGGCATCACCCTCGCCTACGCCGAACAGCACCCCGACCGGCTCGCGTCGCTCGTGCTGCTCACCCCGTCGCTGCGCGCCATCGACGCCGCACCCACCCCAGCCGACTGGGGCGCCCACCTGAGCCGACACACCCACCAGCCCTGGTACGCCGACGCCGCGGCAGCGCTCACCGCCTGGAGCGAAGGCGACGACACCCCCGCCAACCGGCTCGCCGCCGCACCCCTGTTCTACGGCCGCTGGGACGACCAGGCCCGCGCCCACGCCGCCGCCGAACCCGACGAAGCCGCCCCGGCCGCCGCCACCGGCTACGGCGCCGACGGCGCGTTCACCCCCGACCACACCCGCCGCGCCCTCGCCGACCTCGACGTACCCGTCCTCGTCTACGCCGGCGGCGCCGACCCGGTGTCCCCGCCGCACCTCGTACGCCTGCTCGCGGACCTCATCCCCGGCGCCCGGTACGTCGAACAACCCGACGCCGGCCACTTCCCGTGGCTCGACGACCCCGACTTCCTCGTCGACCGAATCCGCGACTTCCCCGACCACCGGCCGGACACCGCCGACCGGGGACCGCGCGGCTAGGACGCGGCGTCGAGGAGCGCGACCAGCTCGTCACGGCCCAACGCCGCACCACGCGCGGACACCGCGTCGAACCGGTCGCCCACCGCCTCCCGCGCCGCCTCCAGCACGTCCGGATCGACCACCGCCACCTCACCCCGCAACCCCCGCGCCGCACCCGCCAACAACGCCGCACGCCCACCGTCACCCACCACCACGGCCAACGCCGCGTGCGCGTCCACCACCCGCGCCAACACCATCTGGTTGCCCCACCCCAACGCCGACACCGCGGCGAGCCGCCACCGCCGCACCGCGGCACCCCGATCACCGCACTCCAACTCCACCCGCCCCGCCGTCACGTGGATCAACGACCGCACCTCGTCCGGCCCGAACCACCCCTGCGGGCACACCCGCAACGCCTCCGCGCACCACCGCCGCGCCGCCACCGGATCACCCCGCCGCCGCGCCACCTCCGCCATCCCCAGCCACGCGTGCGCCACCGTCTCCACCACACCCTGCGACCGGGCCAACTCCGCCGCCCGCTCCACATCCGCCGCCGCACCGTCCAGATCACCCGCGTGCCGCGCCCACTCCGACCGCCGGCACAACAGGCTCGCCGTGTGCTCCGTCGCCCCGAACTGCCGCGACAACGCCAACGCCTCGTCCAGGAACCCCACCGCGCCCGCCAAGTCGCCACGCGCCCGCGCCAACTCCGCCAACTGCGACAACGCCATCGACATGCCCCACCGCTCACCGACCGCCCGGAACCCCGCCAACGCCGCCGTGTGCTCCTCCCACGCCACACCCACCCGCCCCGAATACCGGTGCTGCATCCCCGACCCCAACCGGCCCAACGCCCGACTCCACGGATCCGTCGCCAACAGGCTCGACCGCACCCGAAGCACCTCCGCCGCCGGCGCGTCCATCCGCGGCACCCCGTGCGCCATACCCCACAACACCGACAGGAACGGCCTCGTCGGCGGACCCGTGAACCCCTCCGGCGTCGGCTGCCTCGGCGACGGCGCACCCGGCAACCCCACACCCGTCGACGACGCGTTCACCACGCACAACAAATGCTCCTCCGCGAACCCGACAGGCGGCACCGGACCCACCGCCCGCACCACCTCCGCGGCCAACGACGCACCCTCCGACCGCAACCCCCGCAACCACAACGGCCACCCCAGGTCCGCCACCAACCGCAACGCCAACCCGTGATCACACCCCGCCGCCCACCGCACCGCCGCCACGAAGTCCCCGTGCTCCGCCGCCAACCGCCCCAACCACTCCAACTGCCCCGACCCGAACAGGTGCGGCGCCGCCTCAGCCGCCAACCCCGCGAAATGCTCCGCGTGCGCCCGCCGCACCACCTCCTCCTCACCCGACTCCGCCAACCGGCCCGCGCAGAACGCCCGGATCGTGTCCGACATCCGATAACGATCCCCGGACACCTCCACCAACGACTTGTCCGCCAACGACGGCAACAACTCGTCCGTCCCCACCACCCCGCACACCGCCGCCGCGGCCGACAACGTCGCACCACCCCGGAACACCGTCAGCCGCCGCGCCAACACCCGCTCGTCATCGCCCAGCAGCCCCCAACTCCACTCCACCACCGCGTGCAGCGTCCGATGCCGCGGCACCGCACCCCGACTGCCCCGCGACAACAACCGGAACCGGTCACCCAACCGGGCCGCCACCTCCGACACCGGCAACGACCGCACCCGCGCCGCCGCCAACTCGATCGCCAACGGCAACCCCTCCAGCACGCGGCAGATCTCCACCACCACACCCGCCGACACCGGGTCCAGGCGGAACGACGGGTTCACCGCCACCGCCCGATCCGCGAACAACCGCACCGCCGCCGACCCCACCCCGTCCGACACCAGGGGAGGCACCGGACGCACCGTCTCCCCGGTCACCCCCAACGCCTCCCGCGACGTCGCCAACACCCGCAACCCCGCACACGCCGCCAACAACCGGCCCGCCAACGCCGCCACGTCCTCCACCACGTGCTCGCAGTTGTCCAACACCACCAACACCGGCCGGTCCTGCAACGCGGCCACCAACCGCTCCACCGGCGCCCGCTCCGGACGCAACCCGTCCTCACGCAGCCCGTCCTCGCGCAACCCCAACGCCGCGACCACCGCCCGCGGCACATCCCCACCCACCGCCAACGGCGCCAAGTCCACGAACAGCACCTCACCCGCGTCCCGGCCCGCGACCTCCACCGCCAACCGCGTCTTCCCCGCACCGCCCGGCCCCGTCAACGTCACCAGCCGCGACGCCGCCAACGCCGCCCCCACCAGCCGCAACTCACCCTCACGCCCGACGAAACTCGTCAACTGCGCCGGCAACACGTGCCGAGCCCGCGGCACCTCACCCCGCACCACCTCACCGTGCGCCGCCGCCAACACCGGCGACGGATCAGCACCCAACCCCTCCGCCAGCACACCCCGCACCCGACCGAACAGCTCCAACGCCTCCGCCTGCCGCCCCTCCCGGTGCAGCACCCGCATCAACCGCGCCACCAGCCGCTCCCGCGTCGGGTGCGCCGCCACCAGCTCCCGCAACAACCCCACCGACGCCACGTCGTGGTCCTCCACCACCCGCAGCCGCAACTCCTCCCACCGCGCCGCCGCCACCGCCGCGAACGGCGCGTCACCCACATCCCGCAACGCCGGACCACGCCACAACGCCAACGCCTCACCAGGCCGGCCCCGCGCCACCAACTCCTCGAACCGCAGCGCGTCCACCTCACCCCGGTCCACCACCAGCCGGTACCCGGCGGGGGAGCGCTCCACCTCCACGTCCACCAACGACCGCAACCGCGACACCTGCGACTGGATCGCGTTCGCCACCCCCACCGGCGGCTCCGACCCGTACAGGGCGTCGCCGAGCCGGTCGACCCCCACCACCCGGCCCGCGTCCACCACCAACACCGCCAACAACGCCCGCAACCGAGGCCCGCCGACCCGGACCTCCGTCCCGTCCGCACGCCGCACCACCATCGGACCCAACACCCCGAACCGCACCCGCGAATCCTCCCGCACCCGCACCCCCCGAAACCGCCACACCGGCAGGGGAGAGGAGCGGCACACCCCGCGGGGCACACCCGGCACGAGAAGTCAGGCGCGCGTCACGATGTCGTCCACCACCGCGTTCTCGGCGTCGGCGTACTCCCGGACGTACGTCCAGGTCCGCGCCGCCAACTCCCGCTTCGCCCGCTCGTGCAACGCCCGACCCGCCTCATCGGCGCGCAACCGGTCCGGAACGCCACCATCCGCCCAACCGCCCCGGCTCCCGGATCACCAACCGGTACCCGGCCGCCTCCAACAGCACCACCTACGACGCCTCGTCCGGGCAGGACCGGGCACCACCACGTCCACGACCCGCTTCGCCGCCGACCCCGGCACCGCCGACGACCCCCACCTGCTCCGAGCACAGCACCCGACAACGACCGCAGCCGCCGCGCCTCCCGCTCGAACAACCCCGGCCACGCCGGGTCACAACCCACCACGACACCGACACCACACGACGACCCAACACGACGACCTCAGCGGGGGAGAGGCACCGGGTCACCCACCGCGAACAGATCACCCTCCGACTCCACCCGCTCCCGCACCTCATCCGCCAGGAACACCAGGTCCTCCACCACCCGACACCCCTCCACCTCGTCCCACCGCACCGGAGCCGACACCGAAGGCCGCGCCCGAGCCCGCAACGAATACGGCGCCACCGTCGTCTTCGCCGGGTTGTTCTGCGACCAGTCGATCAACACCTTCCCCGTCCGCTCCGCCTTCGCCATCCGCCACACCACCTCACCCGGCACCTCACCCGCCAACCGCTGCGCCACCCCCTTCGCGTACTCCGACGTCCGCTCCGCCGACGACACCGACACCGACGCGTACACCTGCAACCCCTTCGACCCACTCGTCTTCACCAACGGCACCAACCCGTCCGCCACCAACACCTCCCGCACCCGGCACGCCACCCGACAGCACTCCACCACCGTCGCCGGCTCACCCGGATCCAAGTCGAACACCACCAGATCAGGGGAGTGCCGACCACCACGCGGCCCCACCGTCCACTGCGGCACGTGCAACTCCAACGCCGCCAGGTTCGCCAACCACACCACCGTCGCCAACCCGTCCACCACCACGAAATCCGCGAACTCCGCACCCCGCGACGACCCCGGCGTCTCCACCCGCACCGTCCGCACCCACTCCGGCGCGTGCGACGGCACGTTCTTCTCGAAGAACGACTTCCCCTCCACCCCGTTCGGATACCGCCGCAACGTCACCGGCCGATCCCGCACATGCGGCAACAACACCGGCGCGATCCGCGTGTAGTAGTCGATCACCTCAGCTTTGGTGAACCCCACCTCCGGGTACAGCACCTTGTCCAGGTTCGTCAGCTTCAGCAGACGCCCCTCCACCCGCACCACCGCGTCACCCGCCACCCCGACGCACCTCCCCGGGCGACCTGTCCGGCCGCAACCCCCGCCACGTCGGAAACCTCATCCGCCCGTCCGCTGTCCACTGCCGATGCGCCACCTCACCCACCAACACCGGACGCACCCACCGCGCACCCCGAGCCCGATCCCGCGGCACCTCCGACACGAACGGCGACCCCTCCACCTCCAACTCGCGCAACCGCGCCGTCAACCGCTCCAACTCAGCCTGACCGAACCCCGTCCCCACCGACCCCGCGAACACCAACCCCCCACCCTCCGGAAGCCCCAGCAGCAACGACCCCACCAGCCCCTTCCGCTTCCCCTCACCAGGCCGCCACCCCCCGACCACCACCTCCTGCGTCAACACCCCTGTCACCTTCACCCAGTGCGGGGACCGCCGACCCGGCACGTACCGCGAATCCAGCCGCTTCGCCACCACCCCCTCCAACCCCTGCTCACGACTCGCCGCCAACACCGCCGCCCCCTGACCCGGGAACGCCCTCGGCGTCAACCAGTGCGCACCCCGCAACCCCAGACCCTCCAACAGTTCCCGCCGCCGCGAATACGGCAACTCCACCGTCGACGAACCATCCAGGTGCAACACGTCGAACACCAGGAACGTCACCGGCACCCGCCCCACCAACCGCCGCGCCTGCGCCGCCGACGCGTGCATCCGCTCCTGCAACGCAGCGAAACTCGGCCGCCCACCCGACAACGCCACGATCTCCCCGTCCAACAACACCTGCGTCACACCCAACTGCGCACCCAAGCCCTGCAACTCCGGATACGTCCCCGTCACGTCATTGCCCGCACGACTCGTCAGCTGCACCCGGCCACCCTCCACCCGCGCGACCGCCCGCACCCCGTCCCACTTGAACTCGAACGCGAACCGCGACCCGGGCCCCGGCAACTCGACCGCCGCCGTCGCCAACATCGGCGCCACGAACTCCGGCAACGGCGCCCAACCCGGCCGCACCGCCTCGTGCCGCCGCCGCACCATCCAATCCTTACCGCCCGACGAACCCCCACCAGAAGAATCGCCGCCCGAAGAACTGCCGCCCGAAGAATCACCGCGGAAGAAAACGAACTCGCCCTCCACCCGCGAACCGTGCAACACCACATCCACCTCGCGGTCCGACCACTTCACCGTCTCATACCGACCGCGATCCCAGATGAACATCTCACCCGCGCCGTACTCACCCTTCGGAATCACCCCCGAAAACGACGCGTACTCCAACGGATGATCCTCCGTGCGCACCGCCAACCGAATCGTCCCCGGCTCCGCCGGCAAACCCTTCGGCACCGCCCACGACACCAACACCCCACCCCGCTCCAACCGCACATCCCAATGCAGCCGCGACGCGTGGTGCTCCTGGATCACAAAAGTGTCGTCACCGCCCCGCGGCAACGCATCATCGACATCGGGCACCGGCTCCGGCGTCCGCCCCGCCACCCGCTTCCGCCGGTACTCCGAAAGATCCCCACCCGCCATCCCGCGCCGCCACGCCCTCAGGCGGGCTTCGCCTTCTTCTTCGGCGGAGCCTTCCGCGACGACGACGAACCGTCAGACCCCGAAGCAGCCTTCTTCGCCGCAGGCTTCCGCGCAGCCGACTTCCCGCCACGCGCCGACTTCGCCTGCTCCACACTCCGCTCCAACGCCGTCATCAAGTCGATCACCTCACCGGCCTCCTCGGCCTCGGGCTGCTCCGGCAACTCCGCACCCTCGGCCTTCGCCTCGATCAACTTCTGCATCGCCACCGTGTAATCATCCGAGAAATCACCCGGATCGAACGAACCGGCCATGCTCTCCACCAACGACGACGCCATCTTCAACTCCTGAGGCCGCACATCCACATCCGAACCCAGGAACTCGAAATCAGGCTTCCGCACCTCATCCGGCCACAACATCGTGTGCATCACCAACAAGTCCTCACGCGCCCGCAACATCGCCAACGTCTCCCGCTGACGAATCGTGATCTTCACCACCGCGAGCTGACCGCTCCGCTCCAAAGCCGTCCGCAACAACACATAAGGACGCGTCGCAGCCTTGTCCGGCTCCAGATAATAGGACTTCTGGAAATAAATCGGATCCACCTCGTCGACCGGCACGAACTCCAACACGTCGATCGCGTGATCCGTGTTGATCGGCAGCTTGTCGAAATCCTCGCTGTCCATCACCACCACACGACCGTCGTCCAGCTCGTAACCCTTCGCGATGTCGGCGTAAGCGACCTCCTCGCCGCACACCTGGCACACCCGCTTGTACCGGATGCGCCCACCATCCTCCCGGTGCACCTGGTGGAACCGGAAGTCGTGCTCCTCCGTGGCCGTGTACAACCGGACACCGATCGTCACCAACCCGAAGGAGATCGCCCCACGCCACACGGACCTCATGCCACGTGACTACCCGCGAACCGCACGATCCGCACCAGCACGTCACCCGAACGGGCTAGCAAACCAGGGGAGCGCCACCACCGGACCAGGGGAGACCCGTCACTCCCGGTCCGGCAACCGCGCCAACGACAGATTCGTCCGACTACCCGCCACCGCCGCCCGCCGCTCCCGCGCCGTCGCCTCGATGTAGTTCTGCGACGTCGCCAACGACGCATGACCCAACAACGCCATGATCTCCGACGCCGACGCGCCGTCCTCCGCCAACCGCGTCGCGAACGTGTGCCGCAAGGCGTGCAGATTCGCCCCCGAGGGCACCCGATCGTGCAACCCCGCCCACCGGAAGCACGACCGCACCAGGTACTCCAACCCGCCCCGCCCGATCGGCTCACCGTGCCGGTCACGCACCAACGCCGACCCCCGGTCGAACCGCGCCTGCGGAAAACGCCGCCGGCACGACGCCAGGTACTGCTCGATGATCCGGTCCATCGCCGGCTCGATCGGCACCGACCGGTCCCGATTCCCCTTGCCCACCACGTGCAACCGGCGCTCACCCGGCCGACCCACCACCGACGCCAACGTCAACGTCCGCATCTCCGCCGACCGCAACCCCGCCACCAAACCCAACGCCAACACCAGCACATCCCGCTCAGGCCACGGATCACGCCCCTTCCGCGCACCCTCCGCGGCCGCCGCCAACAACCGCTCCGGAGTGTCCTCACCCCGCAACGGCTTCGGCACCAACGGTGGCGTCTTCGGCCGCGCCACCGCACCCATCGGATTCCCCGGCACCAGGTCCTCCGCCACGCAGAACGTCAGGAACTGGTTCCACGTCGACCACGCCCGCAACACCGACGACTTCGCGTGCGAATCCGCGAACACCCCGAACGCCTCACGCAGGTTCCGACCCGTCAGGTCCGAGATGTCCAGCAGAGCCGGGGGAGTACCCGTCACCTCCGACAGCAGGGCCGTGACACCCGCCAGGTCACGCCGGTAAGCCGCCGTGGTGTGCGGCGAATCCTTCCGCGGACGACGGGCGAGGAAGAACGACTCCTGGGCGGCAAGCACACGCATGTCGATCTTCCTACCGCACACCACCGACAAAACCGGCGGCGGAACTCAGCCGAACACCGGCCGAACCTCGCCCACGCCGTACTCCATCACGTCGCCACCGACGATCGCGATGCCCGTATCCGGCGCCGCAGCCACCGCACGCCACGCCTCCAGCTCCGCGCGCGACGCCCAGCGCTCGAAGTTGTTCACCCGACCGGGGTCGACCGGATCGGCGGTGATGGCCAGGTCGAGACACCCGGAGGACCGGCGCGCCCGACGGACGAGGTCCAGGTGCGCGGCGACGAACGCGTCGCGCCGATCGGGATCGACCTCCAGGTAACCGGCAATGATCAACACGCGGAACACCTTCCTGTGCGAGGGAACTGCCTCCGAGGTGTGTACGGAGCAGCGACCGCGAACTCATCGGTCCGGTCCCCCGCATTTCAAGATCGTTTGATGGATAATGGCGATTATCCATCAAATGGAGGTCCGGAAGGGGTTCGGGCTCCGACCGGGGGATGCCGCTCTCGGGCTCCGCCGGTGGGCCGATCCTGCCCTGGAACGCAGACGCGCGCACACCGGGTCGTCGGTGCGGGTCGCGCGGCCGGAGGGCGTGCCGAGTCGGTGTCGGGCTGCCGGGCACTCGGGCCTAGCCGTCGCCCGTGATGATCGACTCCGCCGGCGAAACCCGGCGTGCGCATCGGTCCGCATCCGCTCACACCACCGATGATCCGTCACTGTGACGTTTCTGTGGTGGTGTGAGTGGATGCCGGGCTGCGGCCGGTGTCGGGCCTCTCGGGCTCGACTGCCTTCACCGGGCCGTTCGGCGCCAGCGGCCTGGTTGCTGCCGACGGGCCGTGACAGTGTGCGGACGGCGCGGCGCGGCGGGACGGCGGTTGCGTGGAACGCGTCGTGTCCGTCGTGTGCGGACGGTCGCCGCCGGGCCGGTCCTTCGACCCCTGCCCACCAGGTCGTCTGCAACGCCGATAATCTACATTATGTTAAGTAGCGCGTTCAGGACCGCTTCCCCAGCACGTCGAAGTAGTGCGCGTTGGTCATGACGCCCAGGACGTTGCCGAACGGGTCGACCACGCTGGCGGTGACGTAACCCTCCCCCCGCACCTTCGGCTCGTCGTGCGGCTTGGCACCGAGTTCGGCGAGCCGGTCCAGGGTGGCCTGGAGGTCGTCGACGGCCCAGTACGTGATCGCCCCTGCCGGTCCGCCGTGAACCTCGTGCGGCGCGTAGTCGCTCTTGACGATGCCGAACTCGTGCAGGTAGTCCCCGATCCGGAACTCGATGTAGCCGCCGGGGACCTTGAAGTACGGCTCGATGCCGAAGAACTCGGTGTACCAGGCTTCTGCGGCGTCGAGGTCGTCGGCGAAGAAGCTGGTGGTGGTGAGTCCGCGGAGCATGGTGGTTCCTCTTCCGGTCGTTCGTCGTTGCTGTTGGTTCCCACTCTGGCGGTCAAAGTGCTCACCGAGTGAGCACTTTTCCGGGGAGACTGGGGCCATGCGCGCGGACCGTTTGGTGGCCACTCTCCTGTTGATGCAGGCGCGGGGGCAGGTGACGGCGGCCGAGGTGGCCGGCGAGCTGGAGGTGTCGTTGGCGACGGCGCGTCGGGACCTGGAGGCGTTGTCGGCGGCGGGTGTGCCGGTGTACCCGCAGCCGGGGCGTGGTGGTGGTTGGCGGTTGGTGGGGCGTGCGCGGACGGACCTGAGCGGGTTGACGTCGTCGGAGGCGCAGGCGTTGTTCCTGTTGGTGGGGCCTGCGGCGGCGGGGTCGCCGGAGGTGCGCGCGGCGTTGCGGAAGTTGGTGCGTGCGTTGCCGGAGACGTTCCGGGAGGGTGCGCGGGCGGCGGCGGACGCGGTGGTGGTGGACGTGGCCGGGTGGGGTGCGGTGGGTCGTGACCGGCCGGGGTTGGTGGAGGTGTTGCAGGAGGCGGTGGTGCGGCGCCTGCGGGTGGAGTTGGTGTACGAGGGGCGTGGGCGAGAGCGGTCGCGGTCGGAGCGGGTGGTGGAGCCGTGGGGGTTGGTGGACAAGGACGAGGTCTGGTACCTCGTGGCGGGGACGGAGGCGGGTGAGCGGACGTTCCGGGTGGATCGGGTCGTGTCGGCGCGGGTGACGGACGAGGTGTTCGTGCGGCCGGCGGATTTCGACTTGTCGTCGGCGTGGGACCGGGTGGTGTCGGAGGTGGAGCGTCGGCGGTCGGCGGTGTCGGCGGTGGTGTCGGTCGAGGCGCGGTACGCGTCGGTGTTGCGGGATCAGTTCGGGCGGCACTGCGAGGTGGTGGAGGAGGTCGGGGGTCGGGTCGGGTTGCGGTTGTCGGCCACCACTCCCCTGATGATCGCCCAGGTGTTGGCGGGGTGGGGTGGGTTGGTGGAGGTGGTGGAGTCCGAGGGGGTGCGGGCGGAGTTGGCGCGGTTGGGTGCGGAGTTGGTGGCGCGCTACGGCTGACCTGGCTGCGGCGTCGGGTTCGGTTCGGTCCCACCCGGCTGGGGTGGGATTCAGCCGGGTGGGATTCAGCTGGGTGGGATTCGGCTGGGGTCGGTTTGGATGTGGTCGTGGATGCGGTCGTGCATGGGCCGCTCCCCCAGTGCGTCGAGGGCCGCGGCGACGAGGTCGGCGAGGGGGTAGGGCAGTTCGGCGTCGAGGGCGCGGGCGGCGGCGGTGGTGGCCTGCCATTCGGCGTCGAGGGTGGGCAGGATGGCGCGGGCGTGGTCGGTGAGGTGGACGATGCGTTGACGGGCGTCGTCGCCGGGTTCGAGGGTGACGAGGCCGTCGCGGCGCATCTGGTTGACGGTCTGGCTGACGGCGGAGTGGGTGACGCCGATGGTGTTGGCGAGGTCGCGGATGGACTGCGGTCCCCCGGTGTGGACGAGTCGGATGACCGGGGTGTAGCGGGGTCGGAAGCCCGGTAGGCCGAGGTCGGTGTAGACGCGGGCGACGCCGCTGTCGACGAGGTCGAGCAGGTGGCGCAGGCGGGTGCCGAGGAATTCCGGTGCGGGTCGGTGGTCCACTCCCCTAATGTAACAGCACTGTTGCATATCTGAGGGGTGTCGATGTACCCGGAGATCGAGCCGTACGAGCACGGGATGTTGGACGTCGGGGACGGCAACCTCGTCTATTGGGAGGTGTGCGGGAATCCGGATGGGAAGCCGGTGGTGTGCCTGCACGGTGGTCCGGGGACGGGCTGCTCCCCCGGCATGGCTCGCCAGTTCGATCCGGAGGCGTACCGGATCGTGGTGTTCGACCAGCGCGGGAGTGGCCGGAGTCTGCCGCACGCGAGTGAGTTCTCGACGGATCTGTCGGTGAACACGACCGGGCACCTGGTGGCGGACATCGAGCGGTTGCGCGGGCACCTGGGTGTCGAGCGGTGGATGGTGTTCGGCGGGTCGTGGGGGTCGACGTTGGGGCTGCGCTACGCGGAGCTGTTCCCGCACCGGGTGACCGAGGTCGTGCTGGTGGCGGTGACGACGAGCCGGTACCAGGAGTTGCACTGGTTGTACAACGGTCTGGGCATGTTGTTCCCGGAGCAGTGGGCGAGGTTCAGGCGTGGCGCGGGCGAGGGTGCGACGGATCTGGTGGAGGCGTACGACGCGCTGCTGAACTCGCCTGATCCGGAGGTGCGGGTGAAGGCGGCGACGGACTGGACGGACTGGGAGGCGTCGATCGTTTCGGTGCACCCGGATCACAAGCCGGGGCCGAGGATGTCCGATCCGCGGTGGCGGATGGCGTTCGCGCGGCTCACGGCGCACTACTTCCGGCACAAGGTGTGGTTGGAGGACGGTCAGGTGCTGCGGGACGTGGGGCGGTTGCACGGGATTCCGGCGGTGTTGGTGCACGGTCGGTTGGATCTGCAGGGTCCGTTGGGGACGGCGTGGGAGTTGGCGCAGGCGTGGCCGGGTGCGGAGTTGGTGGTGGTGCAGGGGGCGTCGCACGCGGCGTCGGATCCGGGGATGGGTGCGGCGGTGGTGGCGGCGACGGACAAGTTCGCGTCTCGGCGTTGAGTCAGGCGTTCGGCGAGTTCGGGGCCGGGCCGGTCGTGGCGTCTTACGGTCGCTCCGCCAATTTCGTGGGCAAGGTCAGGTAGCGGTGGGTCGCCAGACGGTGGTGGTTTTCGTGTCGACGCCTTCGAGGTCGTGGGGTACCGGGACCTTGTAGGCGTCGACACGGGTCCAGTCGCGTGGCATGAAGCTTCGTTGGGGGTCGCCGACGAGGACGAGGGTGCCGTTGCGGTGGGCGGCGAGGAGGAACGGTTCGACGCGGGCGGCCATGTCGCGGTCGTAGAACACGTCGCCGGCGAGCAGGACGTCGGTGTCGGGGGTGGTGTCGAGGAGGTCGCCGGTGGCGATGGTGACGGTGACGTCGTTGGCGTGGGCGTTGAGGGTGATGGCGGCTGAGGCGAGCGGGTCGACGTCATTGGCGGTGACGAGTCCGCCGGCGCGGGCGGCTGCCACGGCGACGAGGCCGGAGCCGGAGGCGAGGTCGAGGACGCGGCGTCCGGTGACGAGTTCGGGGTGGTCGAGGACGTGGCGGGCGAGGGCTTGGCCACCGGCCCAGGGGAATGCCCAGAACGGTGGTTCGGGGGTGCCGGTGCGTTCCCAGAGGCCGATCATGTCGTCGGCGGTGTGCAGGACGATGTCGGGTGTGAGCGGTACCGGGCGCGGGGTGGTCGTCGCGCGGACGAACTCCTCCATCGGGTCAGGCCGACAGCCGTTGGGGTTCGAGGGCGCGGTTGAGTGCGTCGAGTGACAGTCCGACCGCTTCGCAGAGGGCGGCGACGGTGAAGAACGCGGGGGTGGGCACTCGTCCGCGTTCGATTTTGCGCAGGGTTTCGACGGAGATGCCGGCGGCGGCGGCGACGTCGACCATGCTGCGCGGCCCTCGTGCCAGGCGGAGGATCTCGCCGAGGCGTTCGCCGCGGTCGCGGTCGGACTGGGTGAGTGGCTGTCGCACCATGCTGTGATAGTAATACCGGTATTACTATCACGGTTGGGAGCATGTGGTGATCGAGTTGAAGAGCCCCGGCGAGCTGGACGCGATGCGTGCCGCCGGTGTCGTGGTGGCCGACGCGCTGGCGGCGGTCCGTGACCACGCCCGGGTCGGGGTTTCGCTGCTGGAGCTGGACGAGGTGGCGCACCAGGTCATCCGCGACGCCGGCGCCGGGTCGTCGTTCCTGCACTACCGGCCGTCGTTCGCGCCCACCCCGTTCCCCGGCGTCATCTGCGCCTCGGTCAACGACCTCATCGTGCACGGCATCCCGGACGGCTACCGGCTGCGCGACGGCGACCTGGTCAGCATCGACTGCGGCGCGCACCTCGACGGCTGGCACGGCGACTCGGCGATCAGCTTCGTCGTGGGCGAGGCGGACCCGGCCGACGTGCTGCTCATCGACACGGCCCGGCGCGCGTTGGAGGCGGGGATCGCCGCCGCGGTGCCGGGCGCGCGGATCGGGGACGTGTCGCACGCGATCGGCGTGATCTGCCGTGCCGCGGGTTACGGGATGCCCTCCGATTTCGGTGGTCACGGCATCGGCCGGGAGATGCACGAGGCGCCCGGTGTGCCGAACGAGGGCAAGCCGGGGCGTGGGCTGACGCTGCGGCCGGGTATGGCGATCGCGATCGAGCCGATGTTCCACGCGGGCGGGCGCGACGGGTATTACGCCGGTGAGGACGGGTGGGGGTTGCACACCGTCGACGGGAGCCGTGCCGCGCACGTGGAGCACAGCGTCGCCGTCACGGAGGACGGGCCGCGGGTGCTCACAGCCCCCCGGCAACCCGCAGCACCGCTCCGGTCGTGAACGAGGCGCCGTCGCCCAGCAGCCACGCGACGGCCTCGGCGATTTCTTCCGGTTCGCCGGGTCGGCCCAGCGGGATGCGCGACGCGACCCGGTCGGGCCGGTCCGGCACGCCGGACAGTTCGTGGATCGAGGTGCGGACGGTGCCGGCCGCGACGGCGTTCACCCGGATGCCGCGCGGTCCCAGCTCCTTGGCCAGGCCCACGGTCATCGCGTCGACGGCGGCCTTGCTGGCCGCGTAGTGCACGTACTCCCCCGGTGAGCCGAGGGTGGCCGCCGCGGAGGACACCGACACGATCGACCCGCCCGTCACCAGGTCGCGGGCGGCCCGTCGGGCGCACAGCAAGGCGCCGACGACGTTCACGTCGACCACCCGGCGCAGGTCCTCGGTGCGCAGGTCCGCGAGCGTGCCGACGGGGCTGGTGATGCCGGCGTTGATGACGACCCCGGTGACGCGGCCGAGCGCGGCGGCGGTGTCGAACAGGGCGTCCACGTCGTTCTCGTCGGACACCTCGGCCCGCACCGCGATCCCGCCGACCTCCGCGGCCAACGCCTCGGCCTCGGCGGTCGCGGTGCGGTAGCCGAGCACCACCCGGTGCCCGTCGGCCGCGACCCGCCGCACGACCGCCGCGCCGATCCCCCGGCTCCCGCCGGTCACCACGATCAAGCCGGCCACGCCGCCACCTCCGCGTCCACCTTGTCCTGTCCGGTCACCGGCCCGTGCGTCACAACCCGCGCCGCTACCCGCCGTGTGCCCGGCACCGTCGCGGACCACGCCTCGCGCGCCGGCCCGGTGATCACCACGACCCTGAACCTACGTCCTGCCCCGGCCTGCGCGGTGTCCGCCCGCCGTGAACGTTCACGCCCCCGTCGAACGTGTACGGACAGCAACCGCGACGTCACCCGTATGCGTGAACCCGAACCCCGGTGTCACACGGACGGCGTCCCCAGGGCACCCTGGGACTGTGACCGATCCGCGTTGCGCCGCGATCTCCGCCGACATCGGGGAGCCCGAGGCGGGCACCGCCACCACCGCCGCCGCGTGGGTCTGCCTGGAGCAGCCCGGACCATGGGGGCGCGACGCGCTCACGCAGAGCCACCTGGACCCCGTGCTCGGCGCCGAACTCGCCCGCCGCGCCGCCGCCACCGGGGTGCGGGTGCTGCTGATCCGTCGCCCCGGCCGGCACGCCGACACCCACCAGGCCGCCCCGCGCCGCGTGTACATCGCCGCCACCACACCCGGCCGCCCGTGGCTCGAACAGGCCGACATCGCCGGCCCGGAAGCGCTGCTGGACCTCGACTTCGCCGCCCTCGGCGCCGGTCACCCCGCCGGCTTCGGCGTCCCGGTGAGCGGACCGCTGCTGATGGTGTGCACCAACAGCCGTCGCGACGCGTGCTGCGCGCTGCGCGGCCGTCCCCTCGTCGAGGACCTCGCGGCTGCGCGTCCCGGCGCCGTCTGGGAGTGCACGCACACCGGCGGCCACCGGTTCGCGCCCACCGGCGTGCTGCTGCCCACCGGCTACCTCTACGGCCGCCTCGACACCGCGTTCGCCGCGCGGCTGCTCGACCAGGCCGCCGTCGGGCACGTAGTCACCGAACGCTGCCGCGGCCGGTCCACCCACGCACCGCACGGGCAGGCCGCCGAGCTCGCCGTCCGCGACCACATCGGCGAACACCGCGACGTGCTCACCGTGCACCACGACACCGAACGGGACGACGCAGACCGCGACGACACCGTCCGCCGCACGACCGTCCACCACAGCGACGGCCGGTCCTGGCGGGTCACCGTCGACACCCGAGACCTCCCGGCCGCCCGGCCCGCGAGCTGCGGCGCGGTACCCACCCGGGACACCGAACTCGTCGTCACCGCGGTCGAGGACCTCGTCCCCGTCGCCTGACCCGCACGTCACCCGGCGGGCGACGTCGACCCCGGCACCGCGGCGTGGAACAGCCCCAACCCCAGCGCGTGCGGATCGTCCAGCCCGACCGCACCCAACGCCTCCGCGGGCAACGCCAGCAACGACACCGCCACACCCAGGAAGTACGCGTCCAGCAGCCCAGCGTCCCGCGCCGTGCTCGACAGCCCCGCCGCCGCGTGCAGCCCCGCACCGGCCGCCGCGTTGGACACCGCCATCCGACCCAACGCCGCCCGCACCCCCGGCCGGCGCACCGCCTCCAGGTACAGCTCCACCATCGCCAGCAACTGCGTCGGGTCCTCGACCACCGCGCGCCGCAGCAACGCCGGGTACAGCTCCGCCACCTGCGCCGGCGAGATGCCCACCGGTGTCGTCTCCCGCAACCGGCGCACCGCCGCCGCGTGCAACGCCGTCATCCGCCCGGCCGCGGCCTCGAGCAACGCGTCCCGGGACGGGAAGTAGTTCTTCGTGGTGCCCTCGGGAACCCCGGCGGCCCGGTCGACGGCCCGATGCGTCAACCCACGGCCGCCCTCCGCCGCCAGCACCGAGATCGCACAGTCGCACAGCAGGTCCCGACGGCTCGTCACGGGGACGGGACCCTAGCCGATCCGGCCCAACCCACCGCCGCCACCCACCGACCCCTGCACTCGCCGACACACCGCCTACCACCCCTGCATCCGCCAGCACACCGCTCCGCGCGCACCGCCCCGCACACACCGGCCCGCCGCGCACCCGCCCACCGCACGCCGCTCCGCGCGCACCGGCCCGCCGCGCACCATCGCCTGTTCCCCGTTCCCTCCACCGACCTGGCCGACGGCTGCCTGGCTGACGGCTGCCTGGCTGACGGCTGCCTGGCTGACACCTACTGCATGACGCGGCGGCCGAAGCGGGCGTTGCCGAACTCCGCCGCCTCGCCGATCAACGCCGACCCGACGTCCGTGCGGCCCCGGAACCACGCGTGCCGGAACCAGGCGTCCTGGTGGAACACCACGTCACCGAACAGCGCCCGCCCGCCGAACCGCACGTGCCGGAAGTCCGCCAGACCCGACACCTCGGCACCCCTCAGGTCCGCCCGGCCCGACACCTTCGCCCGCACGAACACCAACTGGTCCGCCACCTGCGCCGACCGCAACGACACGTTCCCCGCGAACACCACCGACCCGAACGCCGCCGCCCGCGCGAACAGCACGTCGGTGAACAGCGCGTGCCGCAGGAACCGGGCGCCCGTGAAGTCCGCGTCACCCGTGACCGTCGTCGCCTCGAACCGCGCGTCGCCCAGGAACACCGCGCCGACCAGGTCCACCCGACGCACCCGGCACCCCGACAGGTCCAGGTCCACCAGGATCGCGCCCGGCGCCACCAGGTCCATCCCCGGCCAGAAGTCGTCACCCGGCCGCAGGTGCGCCACCAACTCCCGCTGCACCGCCGTGCGCCACGGCGCGTCCAGCCCCAGGCTCACCCCGCCGCGCAACGCCGCCAGCCACGTGTCGACCACCGCCTGCCGCCGGCGCGGCACCTGCCGGCCGATCTCGGCCAACAGCAACAAGCCCTCCGCCTCGCCCGACCGGAACATCCGGTTGGCCTCCCGCCACACCGACACCGCCGCCGGCGCCACCGCGTCCGGTCCGATCCGGCGGCGCGCGTGCTCGTCCAGCAACGTGTCCGAGTGCGACGCGCGCACATGACGCACGACCACCCAGACCACGATCAACGCCACCGCCAACGGCACCAGCCACGAGGACATACCCCCGATCATGCCCCCATCCGTACGTCGACGGACGTACGCCCCGTCACCGCTTCCCACCCGACGCCGAGACCCCCGACCGCGCGGACCATCGGAGACATGACCACCCCGCACACCCACACCCGGCCGACCGGCACACCGCAGCGCGCCTCCGACACCGACCGTGAGGACACCGCCACCCGACTGCGCGACGCCGTCGGCGAAGGCCGCCTCACCCTCGCCGAGGCTGACGACCGCATCGCCGCCGCCTACACCGCCGTCCACCACCACGACCTCGCCGCGCTCACCGCGGACCTCCCCGCACCGCCCGCGGCACCCGCCCCACCCGCGCGACACCGCCCGCCCCTGCTGCCCGTGGTCCTCCTGCTGGTCACCGTCGCCTGGATCGCCTCGCCCCTCCCGTTCCCCTGGCCCGTCCTGCTCCTGGGGTTCCTGATCCACCGGGGCGTCCAGCGCCGCCGCCTCCACCGCGCCTGACCGGCTGTGATCTTGATCCCGTCGGGAGTCCGATCCGCCCGCCGGGTCAGCGGATCACGCACACCCCGCTCCTGCCCTAGAGTCCGCACATGGACCTGACCGACGCGTGCTTCGCGGGCGCCGCCCGACAGGCCGAGCTGCTGCGATCCGGCGCGCTCACCGCCCGCGACCTCGTCGCCGAATGCCTGCGCCGCATCGACCGGCACGACCGCGCCCTCAACGCGTTCCGCGTCGTCTTCACCGAGCGGGCCCTCGCCGACGCCGAGCACGCCGACGCCCGCCGCGCCCGCGGAGAGGACGCGCCGCTGCTCGGCGTGCCGGTCGCGGTGAAGGAGGACATCGCGATCGCCGGGCTGCCCACCACCAAGGGCACCGCCGCCGTCGACACCCCCGCGCCCGCCGACGCCGAGATCGTCCGACGCCTGCGCGACGCCGGGGCCGTCATCGTCGGCCGCACCCGCATGCCCGAACTCGGCCTCTGGCCCCACACCGAGTCCACCTGGGCCGGCGCCACCCGCAATCCCTGGTCACCCGAGCACTCGCCGGGCGGGTCCAGCGGCGGATCGGCCGCCGCCGTCGCCGCGGGGTTCGTCGGGGCGGCCATCGGCACCGACGGCGCCGGTTCCGTCCGCATCCCCTCCGCGTGCACGGGCCTGTTCGGGCTCAAACCGCAGCGCGACCACGTCCCGCTCGCCCCCGACCGCGACGTCTGGCACGGCCTCGTCGTCGCCGGGCCCATCACCCGCCACGTCGCCGACGCCGCCCTGCTCCTCGACGTCCTCGCACCGGGCACCGACCACACCACCGCCGTCACCGACCAGCGGACGCTGCGCGTCGCCGTGTCCCTGCGCACCTGGGGACGCGGCATCCCGCTCGACCCGGAGGCGCGGGCCGCCGTCCTCGACACCGCCGGCCTGCTCGCCGACCTCGGTCACGACGTCACCCGCGTCGACCCCGACCAGCACGACCTCACCGGACCCGCCTGGTTCGCCGTGCGGTACCTGCACTGCGCCGTCACCACCGAGCAGCAACTCGACCGACCCGACCGGCTCGACGCCCGCACCCGCACCGTCGCCGCCCTCGGCCGGTCCCTGCCCGCGCCGGTCGTCCGCGCCGCCCTCGCCCGCACCGCGGAACTCACCCGGCACGCCAACCGGATCTTCGCCGAGCACGACGTGCTGCTCACCCCGGCGCTCACCCGGCCGCCGCTGCGCGTCGGTGAACTCGACCGCCGCCCCACCGTCGCCGCCCTGCTCGCCGCCGCGCGCATGACCACGTTCCTGCCCCTGTGGAACATCACCGGCAACCCCGCCGCCGCCGTCCCCGCCGGCCACACCCGCACCGGCCTGCCCCTCGCGGTGCAGCTGGTGGCCGCCACCGACGACCACGCCGCCGTCCTCACCGCCGCCGGGCAACTCGAACGCGCCCGCCCCTGGACCGACCGCCGCCCACCCGCCTACCCCTGACCCACCGCGAGTCCTACGTTCACGACCCGTGAGTCCTACGTTCGGAACGGGTGAGTCCTACGTTCGCGACCCCCGAATTCAACGCTCGGAACACGCGAGCCCGCCGCGGCGACACCCCGAGCCGCACGCTCACGCCCGCGAATCGCCGTCGGACTCCACCTCGACCACCTGCAACAACGCCTCGTCCATGCCGTCACCCACCCGGTCCAGCACGTCCGCCCGCACCGCGGGCCAGTCACCCCACGCCGACGCCGCCCCGCGCAACCGCCGGTAGGTCTCCACCCCCGGACACGCCAGGAACGCACGCCGACGCAACTCCACCGCCCGCTCCACCCACCCCTCACGCACGCACGCGTCCACCCCCAGGTCCACCAGCCGGACCGCCGCGCCACGCCCGCCCGTCGCCACCAGGCCGCGCTCCACCCACTCCAGCGCCTCCTCCGACCGGCCCGCGTCCCGCAGCACCGTCGCCACCCGCGAGTAGTGCCACCCCGACGACAGGTCCTTGGACAGCACCGACACCACCAGGTCCACGTCACCGGAGTGCTCGGCCAACTCCTCCATCAGCCGCAGCAACGCCCACCGCTCCCGGTCGTAACGCCCCGTCTCACCGAACCCGATCACCGGCAGCCGCTCGAACCGCACCACCGCCTCCGCCCGGTAGCACGCCAACCCGTCCTCGCCCAACGACGACGCGTACGGCGCCAACCGCACCTCCGGCGGCTCGGCGAACCCCGTCTGCAACCACAGCAGCCACGACGCCAACCCGCGCCCGTCCGGCGGCTCCGCCAGGCACGCCACCGCGTGCAGGTCCAACACCCGGTCCACCAACCCCGACAACGCCACCCGGTGCTCACGGTCCTGCGCCGCCGCCACCAACACCCCGGCCAGCTCCTGCGCCACCACCCGCGCCCCCGGACCACGCCGCACCAGGGCCGACAGGTCCTCCACCACCGACGCCAACTCGTCCCACCGCACGGGCCACGGGACGTCGACACGGGACAACGCTGCCGCCGCACGACCGGGTAAGTGATCCACCGCGACATCCAACCGCACCCCGGACCGCCCCGGCGACGCCCCACCCGGACACCCCGACCGGCCGACGAGCCCCGACCACGACGAAGGGCGCCGGCAACCACGCCGACGCCCTTCGAGGCATGTCCAAGATCACTCGTGCGGCGGGCTCGGAGGCTCGGCCTCCCCGGCTCCCACCTCACGCGCCGGCGTCGCACCCCGACCCAGCGAACCCGGCACCGGCGGCACCGCCGGCAGCGACGCCGCGGAAGGCGTCGACGTGCTCTCCAGCGGCCCCGGCACCTCCTTGCGCGCCACCGCCTCCGCAGCGCGCACCGCCTCGGCCACCGCCGGATCCGGCGCCGTGTCGAACCAGTCCGCCACCGCCGGGTCGTCCTCCTCCGGCGCGGACGTCGTCGGCTTCTCGTAGGCGGGCGGCTCGTAGCGGAACACCCCGTCCTCGCCCGGCGCGCCCAGCATCTTGGCGAACCCCTCCAGCGCCTTGCCGTAGTCCGACGGCACCAGCCACACCTTGTTCGCGTCGCCCTGCGCCATCTGCGGCAACGTCTGCAGGTACTGGTAGGCCAGCACCTCCGGCGTCGGCTTGCCCGCCTTGATCGCCGCGAACACCTTCTCGATCGCCTTCGCCTGACCTTGCGCCTGGAGGTACCGGGCCGCCCGCTCGCCCTGCGCCCGCAGGATCGCCGACTGCCGCTCGGCCTCCGCGGTCAGGATCGCCGCCTGCTTCGCGCCCTCGGCCGACAGGATCTGCCCCTGCTTCTGGCCCTCCGCGGTCTTGATCGCCGACTCCCGCTGTCCCTCCGCGGTCAGGATCATCGCGCGCTTCTCCCGGTCCGCGCGCATCTGCTTTTCCATCGAGTCCTGGATGGACGGCGGCGGGTCGATCGCCTTCAACTCCACCCGCGCCACCCGGATGCCCCAGCGGCCCGTCGCCTCGTCCAGCACTCCGCGCAACTGGTTGTTGATCTGGTCGCGGGACGTCAGCGTCTCCTCCAGGCTCATCCCGCCCACCACGTTGCGCAGCGTCGTGGTCGCCAACTGCTCCACACCCACGATGTAGTTGGAGATCTCGTACACGGCCGACCGCGGGTCCGTCACCTGGAAGTACACGACGGTGTCGATCGACACGGTCAGGTTGTCCTTGGTGATCACCGGCTGCGGCGGGAACGACACCACCTGCTCGCGCAGGTCGATCCTGGCCCGCACCCGGTCGAAGAACGGCACCAGGATGTTCAGGCCCGGCGCGGCGGTGGTGCGGTAGCGGCCCAGCCGCTCGATCACCGCGGCCGTGGCCTGCGGGATCACCAGCACCGACTTCACCATGACTATCAGCACGAACAGCACCAGGACCGCGATGACGATCAGCGTGGTGGTCAACTCTCCAGCCTCCACTCAGGCCCCGGACAGCACCACTGCGGTCGCGCCCGAGATCTCGACAACAGTGACTTCGGCGCCGGGTTCGATGACCTCGCGGTCCAACGACCGCGCCGACCACACCTCGCCACCGATCCGCACCCTACCGCCGTGGCCGTCCACAGTGGACACCACGATCGCCGTGCCGCCCACCAGGGCGTCGACGCCCGAACGGTGCCCCTCGCCCAGTGACATCCGGCGCCGCAACGCGGGACGCGCGCCCGCCACCAGGCCCAGTGACACCACGCCGAACACGATCGCGCTGACCAGCACGTCCGCGCCCAACGCCGACGCGCCCGCCGCGCCGAACGCGGCCAGACCCAACATGACCAGCACGAAGTCGCCCGACAAGACCTCGGCCGCCACCAGGACGACACCGAGGACCAACCAGATCAGCGCGGCCACCCGTCCATCCTGCCACCCCGACGGTCCCGGACGGTGCGATTCACCCGAGCCCGGGATCGGTCACGAAGTCGATCAGCCGCTCCACCGCGCCGATCAACGGCGTCTCCAGGTCCCGGAACCCCGACACGCCGGCCAGCACCCGACGCCACCCCTCCCACGGCTCGCCCCAGCCCAGCGCCTCGCACACCCCTTCCTTCCACGGCACGCCGCGCGGCACCACCGGCCACGCCGCGATCCCCACCGACGCCGGTTTCACCGCCTGCCACACATCCACGAACGGGTGACCGGTGACGAGCACGTGGTCGTCGTCGACCGCGGACACCAGCCGTGACTCCTTGCTGCCCGCCACCAGGTGGTCCACCAGCACGCCCAGCCGCCGCCCCGGGCCGGTGCCGAAGTCCGCGATCCGGTCGGCCAGCACGTCCACACCGTCCAGCGGCTCGACCACCACGCCCTCCACCCGCAGGTCGTGCCCCCACACGCGTTCCACCAGCTCCGCGTCGTGCAGGCCCTCGACCCAGATGCGGCTGTCGCGTGCCGTGCGGGCCCGCAGCCCCTCGACCTTCACCGAGCCGGACGCCGTCCGCGCCGGTTTCGCGGCGGCCGGGGCGGGTCGCACCAGCGTCACCGGCCGGCCGTCCACCAGGAACCCCGCCGGCAGCAGCGGGAACAGCCGGCACCGGCCGTGC
The DNA here is from genome assembly GCF_000716595.1 of Saccharothrix sp. NRRL B-16314. Lineage (GTDB taxonomy): Bacteria > Actinomycetota > Actinomycetes > Mycobacteriales > Pseudonocardiaceae > Actinosynnema. Next base: position 212,523 of record NZ_JNXC01000012.1, on the reverse strand, counting down.
CGGTCCTCCAGCACCACCTGCCCGTGCTCGAACCGCACCACCGCGCCGCAGAACCCCGACGCCGGGTCCTCCGCCACCAGCCCGACCTCGGCCACCACCTCGGGCACCGTCTTGCGCTTGCGGCCCGACAGCACGTCGCGGCCGTAGTCGTGTGATCGCACGGCCGGCGACGTTACCCGGCCCGTCCGACAGAACGCCGCTACGCCGTGCGGCCCGCGACCGACGGGTGGTCCGGGAAGAACCCGGCGAACACCCCGCACCACGCCGCCAGCCGGTCACCGTCCACCACCGACGACCAGCGCTCGATCCCGTCGCGCAGGTCCGGTGACGCGTAGGCGAAGTCCACCGCGTCGACCGCCGGGTCACCCACGCACGGCCGCGGGTCGATCGCCACCAGCCCACGCTCGCCCGCGTCCAGCACGTTCCCGAAGTGCAGGTCGCCGTGCAGCAACGTCGGCGTCACCCGGTCGCGCGCCAACGCCGCCGCCGTCGCGTGCGCCGCGTCGTGATCGCCCGGATACCGCCTGCGCAGCAAGCCGAAGACGAAGTCCACCCGCTCGGACAACGGCGGGAACCCCTCCGGCGGCGGGATGTGCAGCGCCCGCAGCACCCCGGCCAGTCCCGGATCGGCCGGCCCCGGCCGGTCCTGCGCGGGGGTGCCCGGCACCAGGCCCTCCAGCAGCAGCGCGCCCCGCGCCGGATCCGCCCGCAGCACCCGCACCATCCGCGGCGACGGCTCCCACGCCCGCAACGCCGCGTGCTCCCGGACCGCCAACAGCGGCTCCGGCGTCACCTTCAGCACCACCGGCACCCCGGCGCGGTCGCACAGCAGCGTGTGCGACGTGCCACCGGACAACGGGCGCACCGCCTCCAGGCCCCAGTCCCGGCACAACCCCGCCACCAGCGCCGGCAGCCCGTCCAGCCACGACCGCACCCCCGGGCCGAACCGCCGCACCATGCGCGTCTGCAACGACGTCACCGGGGACGTCACCGGCGGTCCAACCTCAGGATGAACTCCTCCACGTCCTCGCCCCGCCCCTCCGCGAACCCGACGTCCTCGCCGACCGCGACGAACCCGCACTTCTCCAACACCCGCAGCGACCCCAGGTTGTCCACCGCCGCCCGCGCGTACAGCGGACGCACCGGATCGTCGTCAACGAACAGCCGCAACGCCGCCGTGGCCAGCCCCATGCCCCAGAACTCCCGGTCGATCCAGTAGGTCACCTCCGGCGCGCCGAACTGCACGAACCGCGACACGTGCCCCACCACCCGGCCGTCGAACACCACCGTCCGCGCCACCACCGCGTCGTCCGCCAGGATCCGCGCCCACCGCACCAGGAAAGCCGCCCGGTCCGACGGATCGGCCGACGTGAACGCCGCCATCCACACGGCCTCCGGGTCGCGCTGGTGCTCGAAGAACGCCAGCACGTCGGCCGCGGTCACCTCACGCAGTTCGACGTCCACCCGGCAAGTAGACACCGGACACCCCCGCCGCCAGAAGATCCCCGACACCGGATCCACCCGGCGGGGACACCGGTCAGAACGCCGGCCAGGGGATCGCCGGCCAGTCGTCCGACGGCTCCGGGAACACACCGGCCGCCAGCAGCTTCTCCACCCGCTCCGTCAACGCCCGCACCTCCGCGCGCGTCACATGCCCGTGCAGGTGGTCGCCGAGGTCGCCGTCCAGGCCCGACCGCAACCGCCGCAACGCCTCCACCGCCGCCGCCGGCAGCTCCTCGCCCAACCAACCCCACAGCACCGTGCGCAGCTTCGGATCGGCATGCAGGCAGATCCCGTGGTCCACCCCGTACACACCGCCGTCCACCGCGTGCAGAACGTGACCGCCCTTGCGGTCGGCGTTGTTCACCACCACGTCGAACGCCGCCATCTCCCGCACCCGCGGGTGGTCGGCGTGCACCAGCACCGCCGGCTCCCCGTACCGGTCGTGCGCCCGCAGCACCGAACGCCACCCCGCCCGCACCGCGTCCGCGGGCACGATGTCCACCAGGTCCTCGTCCTCGCGGGTCTCCACCCACAGCTGCACCATGCCCGGCCCGAACGGACCCGCACGCAGCACCGTCGGCGGCACCAGACCCCACCCCGCCGCCTCCGACACCAGGTACGCGGCCACCTCGCGGCCCGCCAGCGTGCCGTCCGGGAAGTCCCACAGGGGCCGCTCGCCCCGCACCGGCTTGTACACGCACTGCCCGGTCACGCCGTCGAGCTCGATCCGGCAGAACAGCGTCGCGTTCGACGCGTCCACCAACCGGCCCTCGACCTCGATGCGGCCACGTTCCAGCAGGTCGACGACACCGTCGTCACGCGGACCCACGCCCGACCCCACGTGCGGCTCAGCCCTCGTCCGAACGCCGGTAGCCGTTCTGCCGCGGGCAGACGTGCCCTTCCGGGTCCAGCGGCTCCGCGCACAGCGGACACGGCTTGCGGCCCGCCCGCACCACCCGGTCCGCGCGCTCGGCGAACGCCCGCGCCTCCACCGGACTCAGGAACACCCGCACCGCGTCCGGGCCCTCCTCGGTGTCGTCGAGGACCACGGCCTCGTCGACCTCCTCCTCGGTGATCGCGAGCAGTTCGACGACCACCGCGCGGGACTCGGCGTCCCACCCCAGCCCCATCGTGCCGACCTTGAACTCCTCCTCGACCGGCACCGCCAGCGGTTCGGTGTCCCGGAGGTCGTCGGGGACCAGTTCAGGGACCTCCGCGCCGAACCGCCGGTGCACCTCCTCCAGCAGCGAGCCGATGCGCTCGGCGAGTACGGCGACCTGTTGCTTCTCCAGCGCCACGCTCACCAGACGGGCCTCCTCGGAGGCCTGGAGGTAGAACGTGCGCTCGCCAGGCTGCCCGACTGTGCCGGCGACGAACCGGTCGGGCTGGCGGAATACGTGGATGACGCGTGCCATGACAACGAAGACCCTAGGCCACGCGAGCAAGATCGGCAGCCCTGCCCCCGCGATTCGCGCGTCCCCGCCGAAAGACGCCGGCCGGGCGCCGGACACCCGGATAGGGTCGGCCGCGTGGTGAAGATCGCACCGTACGGAACGTGGACATCGCCCATCGGCGCGGCCGACGCCGCCGCGGCCGGTGGGGGCCTGTACTGGGTCGACCTGCACGAGGGTCGACCGTGGTGGGCCGAGGGACGACCGGGCGAGGGCGGCCGGGTCGCGCTGGTGCGCGACGGCGAGGACCTGCTGCCGCCCCCGTGGAACGTGCGCAACCGCGTGCACGAGTACGGCGGACGGCCGTGGGTCGTGCTGGACACCCCGCAGGGGACGCGCGTCGCGTTCACCAACTGGGACGACCAGCGCGTCTACGTGTTCGACCCCGACGACCCGTCGCCCGTGCCGCTGAGCCCCGCCCCGTCGCGGCACCACGGCCACCGGTACGCCGACCTCACCGCCGGACCCGCCGGCGAGGTGTGGTGCGTGCGCGAGACCGTGACCGGTGACGCGCGCACCGACGTGCGGCGGGAACTGGTCGCGCTGCCGTTGGACGGCTCCCCGGTGCGGGTGCTGGGCGCCAGCCACCACTTCATGAGCGGGCCGCGGCTCTCGCCCGACGGCCGCCACTACACCTGGATCGGCTGGGACCACCCGCGCATGCCGTGGGACGGCACCGAGCTGTGCGTCGCCGAGGTCGGGTCGTCCGAGTACCGCGTGCTCGCCGGCGGGCCGTCGGAGGCCGTGTGCCAGGTCGAGTGGGAGACGCCCGCGGACGGCGGTGCGCCGTCGCTGCTCGCGGTCACCGACCCCGACGGCTGGTGGAACCTGTTCCGCATCGGCCTGGACGGCACGTCGAAGAACCTCGCGCCGTGCGCCGAGGAGCTGGGCGGCCCGATGTGGCGGCTGGGCAGCCGGTGGTTCGCCGCGATCGGCGCCGGCCGCTACGCGGTGCTGCGCTCCGGGGCGCTGGCCGTGCTGGACGAGCGCAGCGGCACCGTCACCGATGTCGACGTGGACCTGCCGGTGTGGCAGTCGCACCTCGCGGTGCAGGACGGTGTCGTGGTCAGCGGTGCGGCCGGGCCGGACGCCGAGTCCGTCGTGGTGTCGCTGGACCTGTCCACCGGCACGCTCACCGAGCACACGTCCGGTGAGTCGACCCTGCCGGCCGCGTACCTGCCGATGCCGGAGGAGCGCGTGTTCAGCGGCCCCGACGGAGACGTGCCGGCCTACGTGTACCCGCCGCGCAACCCCGACTTCGAAGGGCCGGAGGGCGAGAAGCCGCCGTACGTCGTGCACGTCCACGGCGGGCCGACCGGGCGGGCGATGCGGGTGCTCGACGCCGAACTCGCCTACCTGACCAGCCGCGGCATCGGCGTGGTCGCGGTCAACTACGGCGGGTCCACCGGCTACGGGCGGGCGTTCCGGGAGCGGCTGCGCGGCCAGTGGGGCGTGGTGGACGTCAACGACTGCGCCGCCGTGGCGCAGGCGTTGGCCGACGAGGGGACCGCCGACGGTGACCGGCTCGGCATCCGGGGCGGCAGCGCCGGCGGCTGGACGTCGGCCGCGTCGTTGACGTCGGTGAAGACCTACCGGTGCGGGATGGTGGCGTTCCCCATCCTCGACCTGGCCGGGTGGACCGGCGAGGGCGGCGAGACCCACGACTTCGAGTCGCAGTACGTGGAAGGCCTGGTCGGGCCGTGGCCGGAGGCAGCCGCCGTGTACGCGGAGCGGTCGCCGTCCAACCGGGTCGACCGGCTCGCCGGACCGGTGCTGCTGCTGCAAGGGCTGGAGGACGAGATCTGCCCGCCCGAGCAGGCCAACCGCTTCGCGGAGGCCATGGCCGGCACCGGTATCACGCACGCCTACCTGACGTTCGAGGGCGAGCAGCACGGGTTCCGCAAGGCCGAGACCATCGTGGCCGCGCTGGAGGCCGAGCTGTCGTTCTACGGGCAGGTCTTCGGGTTCGTCCCGGAGGGGATCCCGGTCCTGGAGCTGCGCCCGTGACCCCAGCCGCATCGACCGGACCGATCGGACCAGGGCCGACGGTCAACCCGGCCACCCAGCCGATCACCTCGGCCACCGACCAGCGGGCGACCGCCGAGACCGCCACCGACGCTGCCGCCACCGCTGCGGTCGCTGGACCGCCACTGCTCCGACCGGGCGACCGCGTCACCATCGTCAGCCCCGCCGGACCGTGCTCCGCGGAACTCCTCGAAGCGGGCACGGCCTGGCTGCGCACCTGGGGCCTGGACGTCCGACTCGCCCCGAACGTCCTCGACACCCACCCGTCCCTGCCCTACCTCGCCGGACACGACGCCGACCGGGCCAAATCCTTCGAACAGGCCTGGCTCGACCCGTCCGTCGACGGAGTCCTCTGCGCCCGCGGCGGCTACGGCAGCATGCGCATGGTCGACCTGGTCGACTGGCCCGCCGTCGCCGCGCACCGCAAGGTCTTCGTCGGCTCCAGCGACATCACCGCCCTGCACGAACGGTTCTGGCACCACGGCACACCCACCTGGTTCGGGCCGATGATCGGCACCAGGGCGTTCGTCGAGGACGTCGCCGCCCGCGACCTGCTCCACCGCGCCCTGTTCACCGGCGTGCAGTCCTACGCCGGGGTCGGCATGGCCCCCGGCACGGTCCGCGGCGTCGCCGTGGGCGGCAACCTGAGCCTCCTCGACGCCCCGCCGCCCGACGGCGCGATCGTCCTGCTGGAGGACGTCAACGAAGAGCCCTACCGACTCGATCACAGGCTCACCCGCATGCTGCGATCCGGGTGGTTCGACCCGGTCGCGGGACTCGTGCTCGGCTCGTGGACCGGATGCGGCGACGCGTCACCCGTCCTGGCCGACCGGTTGGGCGGCCTCGGCGTGCCGATCGTCGCCGACGTCGACTTCGGGCACTGCGAGGCGCAGCTCACGGTGCCGCTCGGCGTGTCGGTGGAGATCGACGGAGCCTCGGGTGTGGTAACCGTACTGGGGTGAAGATCCACGTCGCCGACGGCGCGTTCGACGCACCCGTGTGGGAACCGGCTTCCGGGGACGGCCCCGGACTGGTGCTGATCCAGGAGATCTTCGGCCTGGACGAGTACCTGAAGTCCGTCGCCGCCGACCTCGCCGCACTCGGCTACGTCGTCGCCATCCCCGAACTGTTCTGGCGCGTCGCCCCGGGCTGGTCCTCGGGCCACGACGACGCGGGAGTCGCCGCTTCCATGGACGTCGCTTCCCGCTTCGACCCGACCCTCGGCGTGTCCGACGTGGTCGCCACCCTGGAGCACCTGCGCGCCCGCACCGGACGCGCCGGGCTCCTCGGCTTCTGCCTGGGTGGATCGCTGGCCTACGAGGCGGCGATGACCGCCGACCCCGACGTCACCGTGTCCTTCTACGGCTCCACCGTGCCCGACCGGATCACCGGCATCGACGCGGTCACCTGCCCCATCCAGTTCCACTTCGGCGGCCAGGACCCCTACATTCCCCGCCCCGCCGTGCAGCACGTGGTCGACGCGGTCGCCGACCGGCCCAACGCGGAGATCCACGTCCAAGAGGCCGCCGGCCACGCCTTCCACAGCCGCGTGGCGCCGAAGTTCCACCACCCGGCCGCCGCCACCACCGCGTGGACCCTCACCACCGAGTTCCTCGCCCGGACCTTCTCACCCGACCCCCTCCTCACCTGATCCCGTCACCGAACGCCACGAACGAACACAGCATTCACCGGCGGCCGTCGTCGCCAATCCCTTGGCAACTCCCGCACCACCACGTCGCGCGACCGCGCCGGACACGCGGTACGCGCTCGACTTCCGCCCACGTCGACCAGCGACGCAGCCCACCCTTGTGCGGCGGTCGGACTGCCGGGACGCCCCGCCGCCGGGCTGGGCGCGGCGGTTCGGCAGTATCCGCCCGTCGGTGAGGTCACGGTCCTAGTCGACGGTGTCAGGCCGTCGGCACGGTCATCGCCCGTCTCGGCACGGTCATTGGTTGTCTCGCAGTGTCTGGCTGTCCCGCAGTGTCTGGGTGTCGCGTCGCACCTCCTCCGTCTGCTCGTTGACCGACTGGATCTCGGCGGCCAAGCCGGGGTCGGCCGTCCGGACCGTCGCCAGTGCCGCCGTCAACGGCCCGAGCAGCGCGACGACGTCGTCATCCGCCAGCGCCTCGCGAACCACCACGTCCACCCGACCCACCTGACCGGCCAGGCTGCGCAAGGACGCGGCGTTGTCGCGGGCCCACTGCGACACCGCGCGGTCTGCCGCCCGCCGGTCACGCTCGGCACGCACCCGACCTTCGGCCGTGGCGCCCAGGTCCGACGGGCGCAGCCTCAGGTAGCGGCGCTCGGCGGCCTGCCGACTGGCCACCCCGAGCGCGGGCGCGAGCTCGGCCCAACTCGTGCCCAGTTCGCGCGCCGCGGCGATCAGTTGCGGCTCCCACCCGGCCAACTCGTCGCGCAACCGCCGCAGCAGGACCAGCGCGGACAACACCTGCCCCGCACTGAGTTCCTCCCCGGTGGCCGCCGCCCGGACGGTCTCGTAATCTCCGATCGCCATGACGTCAACGTACAGATGACGGATGGGGTTGTCAACGAAGTGATGACGTGGTAGAACTGAGTCGCAGCGCATTGACCCGAACAAACAGGAGGTGTTCCCGATGTTGATGCGCACGGACCCGTTCCGCGAGCTGGACCGACTGGCGCAGCAGTTCTTCACCGGACCAGGCACTTGGTCGCGGCCCACGCCCATGCCGATGGACGCCTACCGCGCCGGTGACGAGTTCGTGGTGGAGTTCGACCTGCCCGGTGTCAGCCCGGACGCGATCGATCTCGACGTGGAACGCAACGTGCTCACCGTCAGGGCGGAGCGGCGCCCGAGCCGGACGGACAACGAAGTCGAGATGCAACTGTCCGAGCGCCCGCTCGGTGTGTTCTCCCGTCAGTTGTTCCTCGGCGACTCGCTCGACCTCGACGGCATCAAGGCCGACTACGACTCCGGCGTGCTGACGCTGCGCATCCCCGTCGCGGAGAAGGCGAAGCCCCGCAAGATCACCATCGGCCAGACCGACGACGCACCGAGGGAAATCAACGCCTGAGCCGAGCGCCGTCGGTTCCCAGGACGTGCACCGGGTCTACGGCGGGTAGGCCCGGTGCACGTCGCACTCTGACCGCAACCGTCGAGAGCCCGCCGCGAGCGCCCGGAAACCCGGCAGGCGCGAGCCTGGCAGGTCTGACCCGAGCAGGCTTGAACCGGGTGCACGTGAGCCGGGCAGAGAACGCGAACCGGGCAGAGAAGGAGCCACCAGGAAAAGGGGGTCACGAGGAAACCTGTCGTCCGAGGCGGCGGACTTCCGGGAGGATGGCCGGTCATGCGGCCGGCACCAGGGGAAGTGCTGCACTTCTCGGAAGATCCGACGATCGCCCGGTTCGAGCCGCACGTGGCCGCGACGGCCCGGCAGCCCGAGGCCTACGTGTGGGCGGTCGACCACGACCGGGCACCCGACTACTGGTTCCCGCGCCAGTGTCCGCGTGCGATGGCGTGGGTCGAGCCGACCACCAGCGCCGAGGATCGGGCTTGGCTCGGCGCGGAACGGGTGCACGCGATCGAGTTCGGCTGGTTGGGTCGGATGCGGACGGCGTGCCTGTACGCGTACCGGTTCGACGCCCGAGCGTTCCGGCCGTTCGGCGAGCCGCCCAACGCGCACGTGGCGACCGGACCGGTCGAACCACTCGGCCCGCCCGTGCCGGTGGGGGATCTGCTGGTGCCGCACGAGGCCGCAGGCATCGAGGTGCGGGTGATGGCCAACCTGTGGCCGTTCTGGCGGAGGGTGGTGGCAAGCACGCTCGGGTTCAGCGGCATCCGGCTGCGCAACGCCCTGCCGGAACCGGGAGGGCCGGAGGAGTCCGCGGGTCCTGCGGGACCCGCAGGGCCGCTGGGGCCGGGGGAAACGGAGGAGTCCGCGGCACCGGAAGGGCCAGCGGCACCGGGAGGCCCGGCGGGGCCGCAGTAGGCGCGTCACAGCGAGCCGCGCGGCGAAGGGTCCGAGCGGTGAAGGCCTGTGCGGCAATGGCTGTGCGGCTGTGCGGCAATGGTCGTGCGGCTGTGCGGTGAAGGGCTGTGCCGGCGTGGCGGGTTGCCTACATACCGACCGGTCGGTACCCTCTCGACGTGGAAGAACGGCGCATCGACGCGGTGGTGCTGGACTGGGGTGGCGTGCTCACGGTCTCCGTGCCCGCCTTCATCGAGGACTGGCTGACGTCGGACAACATCGACCGGGCCCGCTACGGCGAGACCATGCGGAACTGGATGGGTCGGCGGGCGGCCCCGGACAACCCCGTGTTCCGCCTGGAGACCGGCGAGCTGACGACCGCGGAGTTCGAATCGCTCCTGGCCGCCGAGCTCGTCACCCTCGACGGGCGGGAGGTGGCGTCGGCAGGCCTGCTGCGCCGCATGTTCGGCAGCGCCCACCCCGACCCGAAGATGGTCGACCTGGTCCGCGAACTGCGCGCCGACGGCCTGCGCACCGTCCTGCTGTCCAACAGCTGGGGCGAGGGCTACCCCGAAGACCTCCTGCTGGAACTGTTCGACACCATCGTGATCAGCGGCCGGGTCGGCCTGCGCAAACCGGACCCGGCCATCTTCCGGCACACCCTCGACCAGATCGGCCTGCCCGCCCACCGGTGCGTGTTCTTCGACGACGCGCCGGTCAACGTCGAAGGGGCGAAGGCGGTCGGCCTGCACGCTCACCTCCACACCGACGCCGACACCACGCGCGCCGTGATCGCCCAGCTCCAGGGAGCCGCCGCATGACCGGACTGCCGGGCCTGGACCTCGACCGGCTCGCCACCTACCTCGGCACCGCCCCCCTGACCGGCGAACTGATCCCCGGCGGCCGTTCCAACCTCACCTACCGGGTCACCGACGGCACCCGCCGCTGGGTCCTGCGCCGCCCGCCGCTGGGCCACGTGCTGGCCACCGCGCACGACATGGCCCGCGAACACCGGGTGATCAAGGCGCTCGCCGACACCGCCGTGCCGGTGCCGGAGGTCGAGCTGCTGTGCGAGGACACCGACGTCATCGGCGCGCCGTTCTACCTGATGGAAGAGGTCCCCGGCGCGGCGCTGCGGCACCGCGACCAGTGCCCGTGGATGACCCCGGACAAGGCGAAGGCGCTGTCCGAAAGGCTGGTCGACGTGCTCGCCGACCTGCACGCGGTCGACCCGAAGGCGGTCGGTCTCGGCGACTTCGGCCGGCCGGACGGGTTCCTCGAACGCCAGGTCTCCCGCTGGGGCAAGCAGCTGGAGGCGTCCCGCACCCGTGACCTGCCCGGCATCGACGACCTGCGCGACCGCCTCGCCGACACCGTCCCGGTCTCCGGTCGCGCCACGATCGTGCACGGCGATTACCGGCTGGACAACGTGCTGGTCACCGAGGACCCGCTCGACATCAGCGCGGTCCTGGACTGGGAGATGGCCACGTTGGGCGACCCGCTCGCCGACGTCGGCCTGCTGTGCGTGTACTGGAACGGCGTCGGCGGGCGCGACGAGGACCCGATCACCGGCACCGTGCCCACCCTTCCGGGGTTCGCCGGCCCCGACGAGCTGGTGCGCCGCTACGCCGAGCGCAGCGGCGCCGACGTCAGCGGTCTCGCCTGGTACACGGCGTTCGCGTACTTCAAGCTCGCCGTGATCCTCGAAGGCATCCACTTCCGCTTCACCCACGGCAAGACCGTGGGAGCGGGGTTCGACACGATCGGCCACCTCACCCTGCCGCTGGTCCGGCAGGGACTCGCCGCGACCTCAGGGGAGCACTGATGGACTTCGCCTACGACGCCAAGACCGAGGAACTGCGCGACAAGCTGCTGCGGTTCATGGACGAGTTCGTGTACCCCGCCGAGCCGGTCGCCGAGCAGCAGCTCCACGACGCGGAGGACCCGTGGGCCCGGCCGCCCGTCCTCGAAGAGCTCAAGGCCGAGGCGCGCAGGCAGGGCCTGTGGAACCTGTTCCTGCCCGATCCCGAGCACGGTGGCGGGCTGACGAACCTCCAGTACGCGCCGCTGGCCGAGATCACGGGCCGCAGCCCGCACCTGGCGCCCGAAGCGCTCAACTGCGCCGCGCCGGACACCGGGAACATGGAGGTGCTGACGATGTTCGGCACCGAGGAGCAGAAGAAGCAGTGGCTGCGGCCCCTGCTGGACGGCGAGATCCGCTCCGCGTTCTGCATGACCGAACCCGACGTCGCGTCCTCCGACGCCACCAACATCGCCACCAGCATCGTGCGCGACGGCGACGAGTACGTCGTCAACGGCCGCAAGTGGTGGTCGTCGGGCGCGATGAACCCGAACTGCGCGATCTTCATCGTGATGGGCAAGACCGACCCCGACGCCGAACGGCACCGCCAGCAGGCCATGATCCTCGTGCCGCGCGACACGCCCGGTGTGCAGGTCAAGCGCGGCATGCACGTGTTCGGCTACACCGACGCCTCGCACGGCGGCCACGCGGAGATCGTGTTCGACAACGTGCGGGTGCCCGCGGAGAACCTCATCGCCGGCGAGGGCGAGGGCTTCGCGATCGCCCAGGCCCGCCTCGGCCCAGGTCGCATCCACCACTGCATGCGGTTGATCGGCATCGCCGAGCGCGCGCTGGAGCTGATGTGCCGCCGTGTGATCTCACGGGTCGCGTTCGGCGGGCCGATCGCCCGTCAGGGCGTGGTGCAGGAGTGGATCGCCGAGTCGCGGGTCCGCATCGAGCAGGCCCGGCTGCTGGTGCTCAAGACGGCGTGGCTGATGGACACCGTCGGCAACAAGGGCGCGCACACGGAGATCCAGGCCATCAAGATCGGCACGCCGATCATGGCGGAGTGGGTGTTGGACAAGGCGATCCAGGCGCACGGCGCGGGCGGCGTGGGCCAGGACTTCCCGCTGGCGGAGCTGTGGGCGGCGGCGCGCACGCTGCGGCTGGCCGACGGGCCGGACGAGGTGCACCGGATGTCGCTGGCGAAGCGGGAGCTCAAGCGGTATCTGTGACGGGTGAGCGACTACGACGTGTTCCTGGCCGACTGCCCCGCCCGCACGACCCTCGAGGTCATCGGGCACACCTGGTCGGTCGTGGTGGTCGTCGCCCTCGGTGAGAAGCCGCTGCGCTACGGCGAGCTGCTGGAGCGGATCGGCGGCATCAGCAACAAGATGCTCACGCAGACGCTGGCGCGGCTGCGCGGGAACGGGCTGCTGGTCGCGGTCGACGGCCGGTACGAGCTGACCGGGCTCGGCCGGTCGCTGCTCGCGCCGGTTCGGGCGCTGGCGGCGTGGGCCGAGGAGCACAGCGGCGACCTGGTCGATGCCCGGTGGCAGCACGAGGTCGGCGGCGGCCTGGTCGTTCCGGGCGACGTTCCGGCCGAATGACGATATTCCGGTCGAATGGGCAACAGAGTGTTTTCTGTCGAGGGACGTGCGGGCGGCGGGGCCGGCGGATTCAGGTGCCGGAACCGCCTCGTTGACCGCCCGCACGTCCACTGTGCCCAGTTGCGCCGGCCACCAGACCGATCATCGGGTCGACGTTCCGAAAAGCGGTGCTAGATCCGGCCCGCCAACCGGTTGCCGGCGGAGTTCGCGTCGGTGCTCAGGTAGAACTCGCGGATCGCCGCCGCGTGCTCGTCCGCGGTGACGAACCCGTCCCCGTCGTTGTCGAGCGCCTGGAACGCCTCCAGCGCCTCGATCTGGCCGACCCTGGCGCACGCCTGGAGGGTCATCCACTCGTTGAGCGACACGCGGCCGTCCTCGTCGGTGTCGCCGAGCTCGAAGGTGGCCTGCGCCAGCGGCATGGCGACCTTCTCGACGAAGTCGGGGTTGTCGTGTGCCGCCACCCACTCCTCCTTGGTGATCACCTTGTCGCCGTCGGCGTCGAGATGCCCGTCGAGCATCTGCCAGAACCTGTTGGCGAGCTTGGTGACGCGCCGCCACTGCTCCGAGCCGGGTTGAACGCCGAAACCGACGCACCAGCCCTGGACCAGGCCGTCGATGTCCGATTGGTCGATGACCTCGTCGCCGTTGCGGTCGTACCTGTCGAAGTGCTGCTCGAACTTCCGCTGCTGAAGTTGGGCGATCATGTCCGACTCCCCTTGATCTCGACAACCGGGACGGCCCGGTACGGCCGACTATGGTGCATCGACACATCAAGGCCGCCTCGATCGAAAGTCGGATCACCCGATCGAAACGTCGATTCCTCCCGGTGGAGTAGAGGCGTGTGAGCGTTACGGTGTGCCGGTCCGGTCCGGTTCGGGGACGCCGTGATGGGGGACTGCGGCCAGCAGCGTGCGGGTGTACTCGTGCTGCGGCGACAGGAGCACCTGCTCCACGGTGCCCTGTTCGACCAGCTCACCCCGGTACATCACCGCCACCCGGTCGGCGATCGTCCACGCCAACCCCAGATCGTGCGTGATCACCAACGCCGCCAGGCCGAGGTCGCGGCGCAACCGGAGCAGCAACGCCAGGATCTCCCCGCGCACCGACGCGTCCAGCGACGCCACCGGCTCGTCCGCGATCAGCAGCCGCGGCCCCAGCGCCAGCGCGCCGGCGATCACCACCCGCTGCCGCTGCCCACCCGACAACTCGTGCGGCAGGGAGCTGAAGAACAGCTCCGGCGGGCGCAACTCCGCATGGGACAACGCCTCGGCGACCCGTTCCGCCTCGTCACCGTCGACCCGGTGGATGCGCAGACCCTCGGCCACCGCCTCGTACACCGAGTGCCGGGGGTTCAGCGCGCTCGTCGGGTCCTGCAACACCAGCTGCACCTGCCGCCGGTAGGCGCGCAGGCCCGACGCGGAGCGGGGTAGCTCCGCGCCCTCGAACAGGACTCGGCCGGCCGTCGGTCGTTGCAGGCCGAGCAGGGTCCGGGCGAGGGTGGTCTTGCCGGAGCCGGACTGGCCGACCAGCGCGACGATCTCCCCGGCCCGCACCTCCAGGTCCACCCCCGCCACAGCCTTGGTGGAGCCGTAGTCCACGCGCAGACCCTCCGCGCGCAGCAGCACCGGCCGGTCCGCAGCACCGGACGGCTCCGCATCCGCGGGGGTGACGTGCCGCGACGCGGGATCGCCCACGGTCGGGAACGCCGCCGCCAGCGCCTGCGTGTGCGGGTGGGTGGGGGACGCGATCACCTCCCGCGCCGGACCCTCCTCGACGATCTCGCCGTTCCGCATCACGGCCAGCCGGTCGCACGTCGACGCCAGCACCGACAGGTCGTGGCTGATCATCACCAGCCCGATGTCCCGCTCGGACACCAGCCGCTTGAGCACGTCCAGCACCTGCGCCTGCACCACCACGTCCAGCGCCGTGGTCGGCTCGTCCGCGATGACCAGCCGCGGCGCGCACGCCAGCGCCATCGCGATCATCACCCGCTGCTTCTGCCCACCGGACAACTCGTGCGGATAGGCCCGTGCCGCACGGGCGGGCAGCTCCACCTGGTCCAGCAGCTCCGACACCGACCCGGTCACGCCGTGCAGCCGCATCGGCTCGGCGATCTGCTCGCCCACCCGGTGCACCGGGTTCAGCGCGTGCATCGCACCCTGGAACACCACCGACGCCGCCGCCCACCGCACCGCGCGCAGCCGGCCCCACGACATGGTCTGCACGTCCTCGCCGTCGAGCAGCACCTGCCCCTCGACGCGGGCGTTGCGGGGCAGCAGCCGGAGCACGGACATGGCCACGGTGGACTTGCCGCAGCCCGACTCCCCCGCCAACCCCAGCGTCCGCCCGGCCTCCAACGCGAGCGACACCGACCGGACGGCCGTCACCTCGCCCCGCGCACCCTGGTAGTGCACGCTCAGGTCCCGCAGCTCCAGCAGGCTCACCGCTCCCCCTTCAGCCGCGGGTTGAGCACCGTCTCCAGCGCCCGCCCGCACAGCGTGAACGCCAGCACCACGCACACCACGCCCAACCCCGGCGGAATCAGGAACCACCACGCCCGCTGCGACACGGCGCCGTGCATGTTCGCCGCGTGCAGCAGCGACCCCCACGACACCCGTGTCGGATCGCCCAACCCGAGGAACGACAGGGTCGACTCCGCCACGATGGCGCTCGCCACCGTCAGCGTCGTGTTCACGAACACCAGCGGCAGCACCGCGGGCAGCACGTGGCGGCCGATGACGTGCCCGTGGCCGCCGCCCAGCGCTCGGGCGCGCTCGATGAACGGACGCGCCTCCACCGCCAGCGTCTGCGCCCGCACCAGCCGTGCCGTCGCGGGCCACGACGTGACGCCGATCGCCAGCACGATCGTGCCCAGACCGCGGGGCAGCACGGTCGACAGCGCGATCGCCAGCACCAGCGACGGCAGCACCAGGAAGAAGTCGGTGAACCTCATCAGCACCGCCGACACCCAGCCGCCGAAGTGCGCCGCCGTGATCCCGACGACGGTACCGATCAGCACCGACAACACGGTGGCCGCGAGCCCCACGACCAGCGAGATCCGGGTGCCCCACCACGTCAGCAGCAGCACCGAACGCCCGTTGTGGTCGGTCCCCAGCCAGTTCGAGGACGACGGCGGCTCCCACGGCGACGCGGTCAGCCGCGTCACGTCCAGCCCCGACTGGTCGGTCACGAACGGCGCCAGCACCGCCAGCACCCCGATCACGGCCAACCCGACCAGCCCGACCAGCCCGGACCGCTGCGACGCGAACTCACGCCACGTCGCCCCCGCCGTCGCCCGACGGCGCTGCCACACGATCGCCGTCACGACGCACGCACCCGCGGGTCGAGCACCCGGTACAGCAGGTCCGCGAACACGTTCATGGTGATCACCGCTCCCGCCAGCACGACGAACGTGCCCTGCAACAGCGGCAGGTCCGGCCCGGTCAACGCCTCGTAGGTCAACAGCCCCAACCCGGGCCAGGAGAACACCGTCTCCACCGTGATCGCCCCCGACACCACCAGACCCAGGTGCAGGAACACCAGCGTCACGGTCGGCAGCAACGCGTTGGGCACCGCGTGCCGCCGCCGCACCAGGTCGTCCCGCAGCCCCTTCGCCCGCGCCGTGGTCAGGTAGTCCGCGTGCATCTCCTCCAGCAGCGAGGACCGCATGACCAGCAGGTACTGCGCGTAGACCACCGCGATCATGGTCAGGCACGGCAGCACCATGTGGTGCGCCACGTCCAGCGCCTGGGACAGGAAGTCCGGCGGCGTGTCCGGGTAGCGCATGCCGCCGCTGGGGAACAGGTCACCGGTCGCCAGCGACAGCAGCATCCCCAGCCAGAACGTGGGCATCGCCCACTGCGCCAGCGCCGCACCGGTGGAGATCCGGTCCGACCGCGATCCGCGCCGCCACGCACCGCGGATGCCCAGCCACAGCCCGAGCACCACCGCCAGCACGGTCGCGGTGCCGGTCAGCAGGATCGTCGGCCACATCCGTTCGCCGATCAGCTCCATCACCGGCCGGCTGTAGACGTAGGACGTGCCGAAGTCGCCCCGCAGGGCCGCGGTCAGGTAGTCCACGAACTGCTCGTCCAGCGGCTTGTCCACGCCCAGCCGCGCACGCAGCTCGGCGAGCTGGTCCCCGGTGACCGGACGGCCGCGCGTCATCGCGACCACCGGGTCGCCGGGGATCACCCGGAACAGCAGGAAACCCAGGGCCACCACGAACAGCAGGCTGACCAGCGCGCCGCCGACCTTGCCCGCCAGGTGGCGGATCACTCGCGGTCCTCCGCGCGCGCGCCACGCCGGCGGTTCATCAGCCACACGCCGCCCAGGAGCACGATCAGCGCGCCGCCGACGACACCCACGATCAGGCCGGTGTTCGACCCGCCGGGTTCACCGGCCGACGCGGCTGGCACGGCGCCGTAGTAGCCCCACATGCCGTTCTGCGCCATGATCACGCCGCCGGGGTCGGGCTGGACCGGGAACGAGGCGAACTTGTCGCTGCGGTAGGCCTCCAACGCGTTGTCGTAGCCGAGGACCACCGCGGGGACCTGGTCGTAGAACCGCTGCTGCATCTGCCGGACCAGCTCGCGCCGCTTCTCCGGGTCGAACTCGGCGCGCTGCTCGACGTAGAGCGCGTCGTACTCGGCGTCGCAGAAGAACGTGTCCGTGGTGCCGCCCTTGCCGTCGGCGTTGGGCCGCTGGTCGCACGTGTGCAGGGACAGGATGAAGTCCGGGTCGGGGTTGGTGCCCCAGCCGGAGAACACCAGGTCGAACGTGCCGGCGGTGCTGGACTCGTTGAGCTGGTTGTCGGACACGATCTGCACGTCGACGACGATGCCGAGGTCGGCGAGGGACCGCTTGACGAACTCGCCGGTCTGCTCGTCGTAGGCGCGGCTGGCGTGCCCGAGCAGCCGCAGTTCCATCCGCCTGCCCTCGGGCGAGACGCGGATGCCGTCCGCGCCGCGCGCGTAGCCCGCCTTGTCCAGGTCGGCGTTCGCGGCGGCCGGGTCGTAGGGGTGCGCCGGTTCGGGCTTGAGGTGGTAGTCGGCGAAGACGGGCGGGATGGGGCCGGTGCCGCGCTGCGCGTAGCCGCCGTTGACCCGCTTGATGATCGCGTCGAGGTCGAGCGACTTGGCGATCGCCCGGCGCACCACCACGTCCTTCAGCGCGGGGTGGCCGTCGCCGATCGGTTCGCCGGTGCGGGTCGCCGCCCCGGAGTTGATCACGAGTTCGTTGAAGCGGCGGCCGTGCGCCTGGTTGCGGGTGATGCCGGCCTTGTCCTTGAGCGAGTCGAACTGCGCCGGGCCCATCCGGTTGACCAGGTCGACCTCGCCCTTGCCCAGCGCCTGCACGGCGGCGTCGGAGGTCTTGTAGTAGGTGAACGTGAGCTCGTCGTACTTCGGCGCGCCGCGCCAGTAGTCCTTGTTCGCCTTGAACCGGATGAACTCGTTGGCCCGGTACTCGGCGAGGACGAACGGCCCGCTGCCCACGACGGGCGTCTGGTCGTTGCGGTACTCGGCGATGTCGGTGACCTTCGACCACACGTGCTCGGGGACGATCGGCACGTCCAGCGCGAGCATGGTGGCCTGCGGCTGCTTGGTCTTGATCACCAGGGTGCGGTCGTCGGTCGCGGTGACGGACTCGAAGGCGGCGGTGAAGCTGCCGTTGGCGGTGGCCGCGACCTCGTCGCGCATCATCAGGTTGTAGGTGAACGCGGCGTCCTTGGCCGTGATCGGCTGCCCGTCGGACCACTTCTTGCCCTCGGGCACGTGGAACGTCCAGGTCAGCCGGTCCTCGGACGACTCCCACTTGTGGGCCAGGCCCTCCACGGGGCGCTGGTCCTTGACGTCGTAGGCGGTGAGGTAGTCGTACATCAGCCTGCCGACCTCGGTGCCCGCCTGGAAGATCGACAGGAACGGGTTGAGCGAATCGACCTGCTGGGTGATCGCCACCCTCAACGTGACCGTCTGTTGCGCCGGCGCCGGTGTGGGCGCGAGCAACACCACCAATGCCATCGCCGCCGTGACCGCGCCGAACCGCCGGATACCCACAGTGACCGCCTCCTGCCCGTGAGTCGAGGTCAAGAAGTAACCACTACCGTGAGGTGCGCGTCAAGAAGCGACGACAGCTCGGTACGGTGAACCCCATGCGGATCTTGATCTCGGCGGACATGGAAGGGGCGACCGGCGTCACGTGGACCGCCGACGTCGTACCCCAGACCGAGCAGTGGCAGCGGTTCCGCCGGCTGTTCACCGGCGACGTCAACGCCTGCGTCGCCGGGGCCCACGCCGGCGGCGCCACCGACCTGCTCGTCAACGAGGCCCACTCGTCGCAGCGCAACCTCCTGCTGGAGGACCTGGACCACCGCGCCCGGCTGCTCACCGGACGCCACAAGCCGCTGTCGATGATGCAGGGCATCGACTCCGGCGTGGACGGCGTGGTGTTCCTCGGCTACCACGCCGGCGCCGGCCAGGAGGGCGTCCTCGCCCACACCTACCTGGAGAACTCCGTCACCGGCGTGTGGCTCGACGG
The DNA here is from genome assembly GCF_000716595.1 of Saccharothrix sp. NRRL B-16314. Taxonomy (GTDB): domain Bacteria; phylum Actinomycetota; class Actinomycetes; order Mycobacteriales; family Pseudonocardiaceae; genus Actinosynnema. Next base: position 193,649 of record NZ_JNXC01000012.1, on the reverse strand, counting down.
CGTGCCCGCGAGCGAAGGCAGGCTCAACGCCGCGCTGGCCGCCGAGCACGGCGTCCCCGTGCTGCTCGTGACCGGCGACGACAAGGCGTGCGACGACGCCCGCGACTACGCGCCCGACGCCGAACTCGTCGCCGTCAAGGACTGCGTCAGCCGCTACGCCGCGGTCTGCGCGCCGCCGAAGGTGACCGCCGAGTTGATCACCGCCGCAGCCCGGACCGCGATGGGCCGCGCCGGACGGGTACCGGGCACGGTCGCCGCGCACCGGGTCGAAGTCGAGTTCGACGCCACCCACCTCGCCGCCGCCGCGGCCGTGGTCCCTACTGTGCAGCAGGTCGGAGCACGCCGGGTCGGGTTCGACGCAGCATCCATGACCCTGGCGATGCAGGCGTTCAAGGTGGTCACCGCGATCGCCGCGGGGGCGGTGGAGGGTATTTATGGCTGAGGACGTCGTCGACCTGTGCGCCGCGCTGCTGCGGTTCGACACCACCAACCACGGCGGCGGCAACTCCGCCGGTGAACGCGAGGCCGCCGAGTTCGTCGCCGCGCACCTGGACGCCGTCGGCGTGGAGCCCACCGTGCTGGAGTCCGCGCCACGCCGCGGCAACGTGCTCGCCCGCGTGCCCGGCACCGAGCCCGACCTGCCCGCGCTGCTCGTGCAGGCCCACCTCGACGTGGTGCCCGCCGACGCCGCCGAGTGGAGCGTGCCGCCGTTCGCCGGCGTCGAACGCGACGGCTTCCTGTGGGGCCGCGGCGCGGTCGACATGAAGGACATGATCGCCATGGTGCTCGCCGTGCTGGGCGGCTGGTCCCGCGAGGGCCGCCGGCCGCGCCGCGACATCGTGCTCGCGTTCGTCGCCGACGAAGAGGACCGCGGCGAGTACGGCGCGCAGTGGCTCGTCGAGCACCACGCGGACTTCTTCACCGGCTGCACCACCGCGATCAGCGAGTCCGGCGGCTACTCCTACCCCGTCGGCGACCACCGTATCTACCCCATCGGGACCGCCGAGCGCGGCACCTCCCACCTGCGGCTCACCGCCACCGGACGCGCAGGCCACGGATCACGCCGCAACGACGACAACGCCGTGGCCAAGCTGCTGGGCGCACTCGCCCGCATCTCCGCCATCGACCACCCCGTGCGGCTCACCCCCACCGTGAAGGCGTTCATCGAGCAGGTCGGCGCGGCCCTGGACGTGCCCGTCGACCTCGCCGACGTCGACGGCACCATCGCCCGGTTCGGGCCCGCCGCCCGGCTGGTCGAGAACACCGTCCGCAACAGCACCACGCCCACCGTGCTGCGGGCCGGCTACAAGGTCAACGTCATCCCCGGCAGCGCGACCGCCGAGATCGACGTGCGCACCCTGCCCGGCACCGTGGACGAGCTCCTGGCGTCGATCGACGTCGCGCTGGGCGCCGAGGTGCGCCGCGAGTTCATCGCCAGCGAGCCGCCCGTGCAGGCGCCGATCGACTCGCCCTGGTTCGACGCGATGGCCGCGGCACTGCGCGCGGAGGACCCCGACGCCGTCGTCGTGCCCTACTGCATGGGCGGCGGCACCGACGCCAAGGCGTTCAGCCGGCTGGGCATCGACTGCTACGGGTTCTCGCCGCTCACCCTGCCCGCCGGCTACGACTACCGGGCCATGCCGCACGGCGTGGACGAACGCGTGCCCGTCGAAGGCCTCCGTTTCGGCGCCCGCGTGCTAGACCGGTTCCTGTCGTCGTAGTGCAGCGACCGCAGGGAGGTCGACGATGGGCAAGGTCTTCTCGCACATGACGATGTCGCTCGACGGGTTCATCGCCGACCCGCGGGACGGCATCGACGGGCTGTTCGACTGGTACCAGGCGGGCGACGTGACCGTGCCCAGCCGTGCCGAGGAGTACTCGTTCCAGGTCGACGAGGGCAGCGCCGCGATGCTGCGCGGCATCCTGGCCGGCACCGGCGTCATCGTGTGCGGACGTCGCCTGTTCGACCTCACCGGCGGGTGGGGCGGCCGACACCCCGCCGCCGACCACGTGGTCGTGGTGACCCACCGCCCACCCGAGGACGCCGACAGGTGGACGACCACCACGTTCACCGACGGCGTGGAGGTCGGGATCGCCGAGGCCAAGCGCATCGCCGGCGACAAGGACGTGACGATCGCCAGCGCGAGCATCGCCGCGCAGGCGCTGGACCTGGGACTCGTGGACGAGGTGCACGTCAGCCTGGTGCCCGTGCTGCTCGGCGAGGGCATCCCGTACTTCGCCGGGCTGACCCGCGCGCCGCACCGGTTCGACGACCCGGTCGTCGTCCAGGGCACCCGCGCCACCCACCTGAAGTACGTCGTGCGCCCTACAGCCGCGGATCGGTGATCTCACGCAGCCTGACCAGCGCGTCGCGCAGCGCCGCCATCCGCCGCTGACCCAGGTGCGCCGTCCACTCCCGCTCCACCTCGGCGACCGCCGCCAGCCCCACCGGAATCGCCTTCTGCCCGCGCTCGGCCACCCGGATCAGCCGGGCCCGCGCGTCGGTCGGGTCCGACGTGCGCTCCACGTACCCGCCGCGTTCCAGCTGGTCGACCAGGAAACCGGCGGTCTGCTTGGTGATCTGCGCGGCCTCCGCCAACTCGGTCAACCTCGACCCGTTGCGGCCGATCCGCTGGAACACCCGCACCTGGGCGGGCGTCACGTCGTCGAAACCCGCCCCCGCCAAGGCGGCGAACATCCGGTCCTCCATCTCGCGGTGCGGCAGGTACAGCAGCAGGCTGAGGTCGTCGGGCACGTCACTCCTTGACGTCGGCCAGCGAAGTCGATCACCTTATCGTGACGGGCGCCGCGCCAGGCGGGCGAGCTTCAACGCCAGGTGCAGCTCCAGCCGCACCCCGCCGTCTGCGAGGTCACGGCCGGTCAGCTCGGCGATCCGGCCCAACCGGTAGTACAGGCTCGTGCGGTGCAGGTGCAGGCGTTCCGACGCGGACCGCACGTCGCACCCCGAGTCCAGGTACACCTCCAACGTCAGCAGCAGCACCTCCGACAACCCCGACAGCACCTCGTCCGGCGACGCGCCGAGCAACAGCCGGTACGCGCCCAGTTCGGACCACCGCACCCGCTCCGGCAACGCCGGGTCCAGCCGCGCCAGCTCCGCCGCCGCCAACGCCTGCTGGTACGCCGACCCGGCCCGGTCGGGCGGGTGCGGATCGCTCACGCCCACGTGCCCCGGCAACTCCGGCAGCGGGTCGCCGGCCGCCACCGTGCGCACCACCCGGGGCTCCAGCCCCACCACCACGCGCACCGGCGTCCGCTCACCGACCGGCACCTGAGCCGCCAACGCCGCCAGCCGCCCGCCGAGGTCCAGCTCCGGCGGCTCACCCAACACCCACAGGTAGCCGACCAGCACGCCGTTGTGCCGCAACGGGAACCCCACCCGCTGCCGGAACCCCAACGCCGCGTTCTCCGGCACCCGCACCGGCCCCGCCGCGGTCGCGATCCCGTGCTGCTCCTGCCACGCCGCGACGTCCGCCGGCACCCGCCGGGTCAGGATCGCCCGCACCCGCGCCGGGTCGACGTCGTCGGCCTGGGCGCTGTGCGCGACCACCCGGCCCGCCACGTCGTCCACCGACACCCCGCGTCCCAGCACCCGGGACAGCTCGTCCAGCAGCTCCTGCATTCCGACAACTGTAGGAACAACTCCCGTCCCCGGACTGTCGCCCCACCGCAAGCCGACGCCTAGCGTGCACACTCGTGACGAACAGCCGGATCGCCCCCTGGGCCTCCCCGCAGGCGCAACGCAGACTCGCCGAGGTCGAAGCCGCCGTCTCGACGGACCTGACCGCCGCCGGTGTCGCGAGCACCGTCCGCAAGGCCCTCGAAGCGCACTGCGCGCAGGTCGACGACGACGGGATCGTGCTCTACGCGGGCACCAACGTGGTCAGCCCCGCCGCCGCGGCGGCCGTCTCCCACACCGTGTCCAGCCGGCCGAGCATGGGCTGGCCGGGTGAGAAGTACCAGGTCGGCCTCGACCACCTGGACACCCTCGAAGTCCTCGCGCCGATGCTCGTCGCCTCCCTCATGGAAGGCCTGTTCGCCGAAGTCCGGCTGCAGAGCGCCACCCTGGCCAACCTCGCCGTCTACACCGCGTTCGCCCGCGCCGGCGACAAGATCGCCGTGCTGCCCGAGTTCGCCGGCGGCCACGCCAGCCACCACGCGCAGGGCGTGCCCGCGATCCGCGGCCTGACCGTGGTCGACCTGCCCTACCTGCCCGACGAACTGGACATCGACTACGGGAAGCTGCCTGGGTTCCTGCGCGTGCACCGGCCCCGGATCGTGGTCATCGGCGCGAGCATGATGCTGTTCCCCCACGACGTCGCCGCGGTCCGCGCGGCGGCCGACGAAATCGGCGCCGTCCTCGTCTACGACGCCTCCCACATGGCCGGGCTCGTCGCCGGCCGGGAGTTCCAGCGGCCCCTGCACGAGGGCGCGCACCTGATGACGTTCTCCACCTACAAGTCGTTCGGCGGCCCGTCCGGCGGCTGCGTCGTCACCCGCGACGCCGACCTGGCCGAACGCGTCTCGAACGTCGCCTACCCCGGCATGCTCGCCAACTACGACGCCGGACGCCTCGGCGCGCTCGCCGTCACCGCCGCCGAACTGGCCGAACACGGCCCCGAGTACGCGCGGGCGTGCATCGCCAACGCCCAGGCCCTCGGCCGGGCCCTGTCCGACAACGGCTTCGACGTCGCCCGCCACGACGGCGAGTTCACCCGCTCCCACCACCTGGCCGTCGACGCCCTCACCCTCGGCGGCGGCGACGCGGCGGCCGTGCGGCTCGGTGACGCCGGCGTCTACCTCAGCGGCATCAGCCTGCCGTGGCAGCGGATCGACGAAGGCCTGCGCGGGCTGCGCATCGGCACCCAGGAAATCACCCGCCGCGGCTTCACCCCCGAGCACCAGCCCGCCGTCGCCGACCTCATGCGCCGCGCCCTCATCGACCGCGAACCACCCGAACGCGTGCGCACCGACGCCATCGCGCTGCGCCGATCGGTCAACGCGACCACCGCCTGAGCCGGGCTCGCCCGCCTAGGAACGTCGTCGCCGCGCGGCCGTGATCGCGGACAAAACCTGTCCGCGATCACGGCTAACGTGACCGTGTGATCGAGAAGCTGACGACCCGGGCGTTGAACCGCGCCACCCTGCACCGGCAACTGCTGCTGGAACGGGCGGCCATGCCCGCGCACGACGTGGTGGAGCACCTGGTCGGGATGCAGGCGCAGGAACCGTTCTCGCCCTACTACGGCCTGTGGTCCCGCATCCGGGACTTCCGGCCCGAGGCGCTGTCGTCGCTGCTGCTGGACCGGAAGGTGGTCCGCGCGTCGCTGCACCGGGCCACGATCCACCTCGTCAGCGCCGCCGACCACGGCCGGGTCGAACCGCTGCTCCGGCCGTTCCTGCACCGCCGGTTCGCGTCCTCGCCCTTCGGGTTCGTGCTGGACGGGTTGGACCTCGACGCGTTCACCGCCGCCGCCGGCGCCCTGGTCGCCGAGAAGCCGCACACCCGCCGCGAACTGAGCGACCACCTCGCCGCGCGGTGGCCCGACCACGACGCCACCGCCCTCGGTTACGCCGCCAGCTTCCTGGTCCCCGTGGTCCAAGTGCCGCCACGCGCGGTGTGGGGGGAGTCCGGAGCGGCGGCGTGGACGACCGCCTCGACCTGGCTGGGCACCGCCGAACCCGCCACGTCCCCCGAGCAGTTCGTGCGCCGCTACCTCGCCGCGTTCGGACCGGCCTCGGTGCGGGACGTGCAGACCTGGGCGGGCATGACCCGGCTCAAGCCCGTGGTCGAGGCGATGGATCTGCGGACCTTCACCGACGAACGCGGACGCACCCTGTACGACGTGCCGGACGGCCCGCTGCCCGACCCCGACACACCCGCGCCGGCGCGGTTCCTGCCCGAGTTCGACAACCTCCTGCTCGGCCACGACGACCGCACCCGCGTCATCTCCGACGAGGACTACCGGCGCGGGATCGTGGTCGGCGGCAAGCCGACGCTGCTGGTGGACGGCGTCGTCCACGGCACCTGGAAGATCACCGGCGACGGGCTGGACGTCGAGCTGTTCCGGCCGTTGACCAGCGCGCAGAAGGCCGACGTCGAGTCCGAAGGCGCCCGGTTGCTGGCGTTCGCGGGCGCCACCGGCGACGTCCGGCTGGAAATTCTGTGACCTGGACGAACGCCTTGGGCAGACGCTTTGGACAATCGTCCAGTACGATCGTCCAATGACGGTTCGCGAACGGCTGCTGCGCGCGGCCACGGAACTCATCGCCGAGAAGGGCTGGGGAGCGGTCAGCACCCGCATGCTCGCCGACCGCGCCGGCGTCGGCTCCGGGGTCGTGCACTACCACTTCCACTCGGTGCAGGCGGTGCTCGTGCAGGCCTCCGTCGGCGCGCTGAAGTCCGCCGTGGACGACCTCGGGCACCTGCTCGACGCGTCGTCCACACCGGCCGACGTGCTGACCCGGCTGCTGGAGGCGCTGGACGGCCACGGCGGGCAGGAACTGTTCACCGAGACGCTGCTCGCCGCCACACGCAACGACGAACTGCGCCAGGCCGTCGGCGAGGTGCTGGTCGACTTCCGCCGCACGCTCGCCGAGTGGCTGGCCGCGCGGGACGTGCCCACACCGGTCGAGACCGCGGCCGTGCTGGCCGCAGCCGTCGACGGCGTCCTGCTGCACCGCGCCCTCTCCCCGGACCTGACCTCCGACGTCGTCGTGCCGGTGCTGGGGAGGGCGTTGCGGTGAAGGTCCTGATCAGCGGGGCGGGGATCGCCGGGTTGGCGTCGGCACACCGGCTGCGGACGCTCGGGCACGAGGTCGTCGTGCTGGAACGGGCCGCCGGACCGCGCACCACCGGCTACATGATCGACTTCTTCGGACCGGGCTACGACGCCGCCGAGCGGATGGGCGTGCTGCCACGCCTGGAGGAAGCGGGCTACCGGGTCGAGGAGGCGGCGTACGTCGACCGTCGGGGCCGCCGGGTGGCCGGGCTGCGGTTCGACCGGCTCGCGCGGGCGGTGGACGGCAGGCTGCTGAGCATCATGCGGCCGGACCTGGAGCGCGCGCTCCGGGAAGACCTGCCCACCGGGGTGACGCTGCGGTTCGGCGCCGGCGTGGTCGGTGTCGAGGACTCCGACGCCGGTGTCACCGCGCGACTGTCCGACGGTTCGGCGGTCTCCGGTGACCTGCTGGTCGGCGCCGACGGCGTGCACTCCACCGTGCGGCGGCTCGTGTTCGGCGAGGGGCACCTGCGCCACCTGGGATTCCACACCGCAGCGTTCACGTTCGACGACCCCGAGATCCACGCGCTGGTCGCCGGACGGTTCTGCGTCACCGACACGGTCGGCCGGCAGGTCGGGTTCTACGGGCTGCGCGACGGGCGGGTGGCCGCGTTCACCGTGCACCGGACCTCGTCACCCGACCTGCCCGAGGACCCCCGAACCGCCGTGATGGAGGCGTACGGGTCGCTCGGCTGGGTCGTGCCGCGGGCGTTGGCGCGGTGCCCGGCGGAGATCTACTACGACCAGGTCGCGCAGGTGGAACTGCCGCGCTGGTCGTTCGGGCGGGTGGTGCTGGTCGGGGACGCGTGCGGCGCGGTGTCGTTGCTGGCCGGGCAGGGCGCGTCGCTCGGGATCGGCGGCGCGTACGTGCTGGCCGACCACCTGGACGACCTGACCGCGTACGAACGCGCGTGGCGGCCCGTCGTGGTGGACAAGCAGCAGGTCGCCCGGTCGGGCGCGCGGTGGTTCCTGCCCTCGTCACCGCGCCGGCTGTGGGCGCGGCGGGTGGCGATGAGGCTGTCGAACCTGCCCGGCGTCGACCGGGTGGTGGCCACCAGCCTGGTGGGCAAGCCCGTCACCATCGGCTGACCACCCCGTTCACCCGCGTGGCAGTTCCGCGTGCCGCACCAGGAAGTCCGCGACGTCGTCCGGGTCCTCCAGCGGCAGCGGGTACACCAGCAATCGGGCCGTGCCCAACGCGGCGTAGCGGCGGGCCGAGTCGGCGTCCACCTCGACCGGGTCGACCTGCATGAAGGTGATCTCCAGCTCGCCGAGGTGCGGTGGACGCTCGACCTGCCGAGCCGCCTCCTCCAGCCCGCGCAGGTGCCCGACCAGCTCGTCGGGCGACGAACCCGTGCCGAACCAGCCGTGCCCCTTGGCGACGGCCCGGCGGAACGCCGCGGGGCTGTGCCCGCCGATGACGACGCGCGGACCGCCCGGCGTCGTCGGCCGGGGGTTGGCGTCCAGGTCGCGGAACGACACATGCCTGCCCTGGAACGCCACCGGCGCGGGATCGTTCCACAACGCGCGCATGGCGTCGATGTAGTCGTCGGTGCGGCTGCCGCGCTCCGCCATCGGCACACCGAGCGCGGACAGCTCCTGCCTGAGGTAACCGCCGGCCACCCCGAGCAGCAGTCGGCCACCCGACAGCACGTCCAGACTCGCCGCCTGCTTGGCCAGCACGAGCGGGTTGTGCTGCGGCAGGATGACCACGCCCGTGCCCAACTCCAGTCGCTTCGTCACCGCGGCCACGTAGGCCAGGTGCACCAGCGGGTTGAGGATCGGGTCCTCCGGCGCCATCGGCGACTCCGCGACCCGCGGGCTGGGCAGCACCACGTGCTCGCCGCACCACCACGACCCGTAGCCGAGTCCCTCGGCCAACTCGGCCAGCCGAACGGTCTCCACCGGCCCCAGGGTGGCCTTCGCGCTCAACCCGTACACACCTAGCTCCACGCCGGTCCCTCCGGTTGATCTCGCCCGTCGGAACCGATTCTCGGGCCGCTCGCACCGCTTCGTCCAAGAGCTTCTGTCATAGCCTCGGGCTATGGATGTTCACGTGCGCGACCTCCGCTACTTCGTGGCCGTCGCCGAGGAACTGAGCTTCACCAGGGCGGCGAGCCGGTTGTTCATCTCGCAGCCCACGCTGAGCAAGCAGATCCGTCAGCTGGAGTCGTCCCTGCGCACCGCGCTGTTCGAACGCGACCGGCGTTCGGTCGTGCTGACTCCGGCGGGCCGCGCCCTGCTCACCCACGCGTCCGCGATCATCGGGCGGTGGGAGGACGCGCGGCGCGACGTCGCGGACGTCGTCGCCCGGCAGGACATGGTTCTCACCGTGGGGTTCCAGAACCGCATCGGCCGGGGCCTGATCCCGTCGGTCACCGCCAGGATGGGCGTGGAGTTGCCGGACTGGCGGCTCAAGTTCCGGCAGGTGTCCTGGGGCGACCCGTCGGCCGGGTTGGCCGGCGGTGAGGTCGACGTCGCCGTCACCTGGCTCCCGGTGCCCGACACCGGCGAGTTCACCTGGAAGGTGGTCAGCACCGAGGAGCGCTGGGTGGCGTTGCCGGTCGGACACGCGCTGGCCGGGCGCACTGCGATCCCGTTCTCCGAACTGGCCTCCGAACCGTTCATCGCGCATCCCCCGTCGGCGGGGGCGTTGCGTGACTTCTGGTTGGCCGAGGACCACCGGCGCACACCCGCGCGCGTGGTGGCCGAGGCCGAGAACCCCGACGAGAGCTTCGAACTGGTCGCCGCCGGTGTCGGGATCGTCCTGCTGCCCGCGGAGAACGCCGAGGTGTCCCAGCGCGCGGACGTCGTCCACCGGCCGGTGCTCGGCCTGTCACCCAGCCGGCTGGCCGTCGTGTGGCGGACCAAGGACCGGCGCGAGGCGGTGCACGTGTTCGCCGAGTCGTGCGCGCGCTGCCTGTGCTACCTGCCCGACGGCGCGTCGTCCGTGCCGATCTGACGGTCCGGTGTGCGCTCGGCGCGCAGGGCGTCGAGTTCGACGTGCAGGCGGTCGAGTTGACTCTCGGCGCGTTCGGCTCGGACCAGCGTCTGCGCTCGGGCTTCCTCCAAGGCGTCGAGGCGTTCGCGGGCGGCGCGTTCGGCTTGGTCGAGTTGGGCGCGGTGGGTGTCGCGTTGTTCGGTCAGCTCCGCGCGGGCGCGGTGCAGTTCGGCTCGGGCGTCCTGGGCTGACTGCTCGGCGCGTTCGGCCCTGACCCTCGCGGCGTTCGCGGCGTCGGCCTCGGCCCGTGCGGCGGCCTGTGCCTGCTCGACGCCGGCCTTGGCTTCGGCGACGGCCTGGTCGACGCGGGCTCGCGCGTCAGCCTGGGCGCGGTCGACCTGGGCCTGCGCGTCCTGCCGAACCTGGTCGATCTGGGCTTGGGTGTCCGCGCGGACCTGGTCGATTTCGCGCACGGCCTGCCGTCGGGCCTGTTCGGCATGGGTGACCGCGTCGGCTTTCGCCTGCTCGACCTGGGCCTGGGCGTCGCGCCGGATCTCGTCCACGGCCGCTGCGGCTTCGATGCGGATGGTGGCGATCTCGTTCTCGGCCCGTGCGACGGCGGCGTCGGCTTCGGCGCGTGCGGCGTCGCGCTGTTCGTAGGCGGCTTCGGCGTCCTGTTCGGCTCGTTCGGCGGCACGCACCGCGTCCTCGGTGGTCGCTTCGGCGGCGTGCCGGGCTTGCTCGGCGTCGCGTCGCCGCCGTTCCGCCTTGGCGATCGCCGCCTCGGCCTCGGCGACCCGTCGGGCTGCCTCGGCCTCGACCGCCTGCACCTGGATCTCGGCCACGCTGGGATCGGCGATCGCGGACAGTTCGGCGACCGCACCGGTGAGCGTGGTCGACATCTGCTCGGTGAGCACCCGGAACCGCTCCAACAGTTCCTCAGCCCTGATCTTGCCCGCGGTGATCCCCTGCGGGCCTTTCGTCACGGTGACGATCTCCTGCTCCGCCTCCGCTCCCTGCGCCAACCGCTGCCGTTCCCGCCAGGCACGCCACCGGGTGTGTTCCGGCAGGTCGCAGTACTCAGCCGGCCGCCCCGGCCCGCTGCCCCGGAACACCGGTCGAGTGCAGCCGGGGTAGTTGCAGGTCGTGGAGCCGGCTTCGGTCGTCGTCACCCCAATATCGTAGCACTATTCCGTCACTACAAACGTTAAAGGGCGCAACGCAACGCTATCAGGTGGGAATTTGGTGACTTCCGATAAGTGAACCTTATCGGAAGTCAGGTTTCGGACGGGTTGTCAGCGGAGCACTGCTGCGAACAAGTCGTGACGCGCAGCGGAACCGTCAGCGCCTGAGCTGGGCATATGCAGCAACGTGTCAGCGCGTTCGCACGCGAACTGTCAGCGGGTGCGCCGGCCGGATGTCAGTGACCGATCCAGACGACGGCGCACGACGGCCACGACCGCAGCCGCTACCGCCCCTCCTCCACCGCCATGGAGGGCCGGAGGCGCATGATCTGTAACGGTGTTGTGGTGGATAAGGGTCGTTATCCACCACAACACCGGCGAACACCCAGGCCCTGTCAAGCAGTGGACGTGCGTGACCGCAGTGAAGTGGGGTACGCGTCGAAATGCGGCGACTTGTCTTGACTCGGCATCTCTGGTCGAACCCGCCCCGTTCGGTGCCGGCATCGCCCACCCACACCCGACACGTTGGTGGCGGCCCGTGCCGGAGTCGCCGTAGGAACCAGGAATTCAGGCGGCATCGCTGACCCGCGGTGGAAGCTCCGGTGTGGGCTGAGGGCTTTACGCCAGGGTGCATCTGGCGCCGGAACTCCACGCCCGGCCCCACGGCCGGAGTGGACCTGTGGTGGAGCGAGAAGCACCGGCGGCACGGCGGGAACATCCAGGTCGTGTCCGCTGCGGACGGGTGGCCCCTATGCACCTCCGACGCGTGGCCCGATCGGGACCATGACACGAGCGCCGCACGTGCCAACACGGAGTTGGTGGCCCAACTCGCCGACCAGGTCGGCGACGGTGCACTCGCCCTGACCGAGCCGAGTTACGAGGACGAGTCCGGCCTGTTCAGGATCTCGGTCAAGAAGTCCGCGGACGCGACGCCGTCCCCCGCCGACCACCCGTAAACCGGTTGAGCGGGCCGGGGCGGGTCGGTAGCGTCGAGCCCGTCCGGTTGATCAAGCTTCGGTTGTTCAGGAGGCTGACGATGACGTGCATGGTTTCCGGTGGAGTCATGATCGCTCCGACCGGGGAGCGCGCCGCGCGCTGACCGTGCCGCCGGCACGTCGCCGGCCGTAGCAGCGAGAGAGAGCGCGCACCCCTCCTCGACTCGGAGCGGTCCTCACCGGCCCGCGGGGTTCCTCCCGCAGGCCGCAGGCATCGCCGCGCGCGGTGCCGTGACCCGCGTACCGCACTCCACGAGGAGAAATCCGTGCATTCCTCGCAATCCGGACCACCCGCACAGCCGTTGACCGCGGCCGAAGGCGGACCAAGCGACGTCACCCACTCGGACGGGACCGTCCTGCGTCCCGCCCGACCCTGGACCACGACCGTCCACGCGCTGCTGCGCCACCTGGAGGACGTCGGCTTCACCGGCGCGCCCCGCCTGGTCGGCGACGGCATCGACGCCGACGGCAACGAAGTCCTGACCTACATCGACGGAACCATCGTGCACCCGCACGCGTGGACTGACGAAGGCGTCCGGCAGGCCGGTGCGCTGCTGCGCGACCTGCACGACGCCACCGCCGGGTTCCTGCCGCCACCCGACTCGGTGTGGCAGCCCTGGTGGATGCACCACACCGGCCCGGACACCGTGATCGGGCACTGCGACGCCGGTCCATGGCACATCGTGGCCCGCGACGGCCTCCCCGTCGGGCTCATCGACTGGACCCTCGCCGGTCCCGTCGACCGACTCGACGAGATCGCCGCCGCGGCGTGGTGGAACGCCCAGTTGCACGACGACGACGTCGCCGAGCGCAACGACCTGCCCGACGCGGACCACCGCGCCCGGCAGGTGGGACTGTTCCTCGACGGCTACGGACTCCCGTCCCGCGATCGGGACGGGCTCGTCAGCCGGATGATCGAGTTCGCGATCCGCGACTGCGCCGCCGAGGCGACGTACGCGGGGATCACCCCGGACTCGACCGACCCGGGGCCGCTGTGGGCGCTGTCCTGGCGGGCCCGGTCAGCCGCCTGGATGATCCGCCACCGAGGACTGCTGGAAGCGGCCGTCCGGGGTTAGCCCAGGCCCGCTGACGCAGGCAGTCGTGAGGCAGGGTCGGGCCGTCGGCCCGACCCTGCCCTCCGGAAGCAGCCATCCCGGACCACGGCCGCACGGTGTCGCGGAACTACTCGTACTTCTCCAGCAGGCTCCGGGCCTCGGGGAACATCGGAGCGAGAACCAGCGCTAGCCCCTGATCTTGTTGGTTGGAGGGCTCATGGCACTCCGCTGAGCCCTCGTGATGCAACGACTCGGTAACGCGGGCTGGCGTGGCCATTCGCGGTGCCCTTTCGGGGGTTTCCTATCGCCTGTTGCCTGTGCGGGAAGCCGATCCCGTTGGCGAGGACGTCTACGCACTCGACGCCGAGTGGCGACGCAGATTCTCGGGGATGACGGAGAACCTCTCCTGCCGGGGGTGCGCGATCAGCGTCAACGTGTGGAGTTGCCGGTACCGTGCCGACGCCCACGTGCCTGGCCGAGGGCATGGGCGACCGGTGCCGGGACTCGTGGGACCACGTCGCCGGCTGGGGCACGCACGTGGCGACGGTGCTACGGCATCCGTGGTCGGGGCTGGTGGTGTCCGTGGTCTGCACTCTCGGCGAGATCGTCTACGCCGGCAGCGCCACCGCGCTCGTCACCGCACTCGCCCCGACCCGTGTCCTGGGACGCACCCTCACCCGCTTCGAACTCTCCACGGGCTTCGGTCTCGCCGCTTCCCCCACGGTCATCACCTTTCCCGCACCGCTCGGCCCGACCGCCCTCTGGGGCAGCCTGACCGCTGTGACGCTCCTGTCGGTCTCCGCCGTCGCCACGGAGAAGGACCGGGGAACGCGGCGCGACGGCCCGGCACCCGCGCTCAGCCGGTGGCGGGCCCGAACCACCGGGGCAGTCGGTCGACCAGGTCGTGCTGGTCCTCCCCTACCCACGCCACGTGGCCGTCCGGTCGCAGCAGCACCGCGGGCACGTCCAACTCCTCGCTGACGTCGACGACGTGGTCGACCCGGTCCGCCCAGCCCTTCACCGACAGCCGGCCGGTCTGGTCGAGGAGCAGCCCGCGGCCGTCGTGCATCTGCCCGTACAGGCGTCCCCGCTTCAGCCCCACGTCCCGCAGGCGCCGGCCGAGCAGGTCGTGCCCCTCGCCGAAGTCGTAGCGCAGCCCGGTCGCGATGATCTTCTCGACGAGGTGGCGGTTCACCTCGTCGAAGTCCATCAGCTCCGACAGCAGCCGGCGCACCGCCTGGGAACCCGGGTCTAGGGACATCAGCTGCATCTGGGCGCGGGTGTTGTCCAGCACGGCGGCGGCCACCGGGTGCCGTTCGGAGTGGTAGGTGTCCAGCAGGCCTTCCGGCGCCCAGCCGTTGATCTCGGCGGCGAGTTTCCAGCCGAGGTTGAACGCGTCCTGGATGCCAAGGTTGAGCCCCTGGCCGCCGGTCGGCGGGTGGATGTGCGCCGCGTCGCCGGCCAGCAGCACCCGGCCGGTCCGGTAGCGCTCGGCGAGCCGGGTGGCGTCGCCGAAGCGGGAGAGCCAGCGCGGGGAGTGCACGCCGAAGTCGGTGCCGGCGGTCGCACGCAGTTGCTGTTTCACCTCTTCCAGGGTCGGCGGGACGTTCCGGTCCTGGGCGACGCCCTCGGCGGGCACGATGACGCGGTACACCCCGTCCCCGAGGGGCATGGCACCGAACCGGAGCTGGGTCCTGCGGACTTCGGTCATCACGGCGACCAGCGTCTCCGGCGGCACGTCCACCTCCATCTCGCCCAGCAGCGTCTCGACCCTGCTGGGCTCACCGGGGAAAGCGACGCCGGCCAGCTTGCGCACCGTGCTCCGGCCACCGTCGCACCCGACGAGGTAGCGCGCCCGCAGCCGCGTGCCGTCGGCCGCTTCGACCGTCACGCCGTCGTCGTCCTGTGCCAGGCCGACCAGCTCGCAGCCTCGTCGGATCTCCACGCCGAGTTCGACGGCGCGTTCGGTCAGCAGTCGGTCGGTGAGTGGCTGCGGAATTCCCAGGACATAAGCGTGTGCGGTGTCCAACCCTTTCGGTGACGGCTTGGCGAGACCGGCGAAGAATCCGCCGACCGGGTGCCGGGTGCCGAGTGCGAGGAACCGCTCCAGCAGCCCGCGCTGGTCCATCACCTCGATGCTGCGGGCGTGCAGGCCGAGTGAGCGGACGACCCGGGTCGGCGCCTGCTCCTTCTCCAGCACGAGCACGTTCACGCCGTGCAGGCGCAACTCGCAGGCCAGCATCACGCCGGTCGGACCGGCGCCGGACACGATCACGTCGAACAAGAAAACCCCCGAGTGGACCTGCTTCGAAAAAGCTTCGGCCGCAGATTGTGCGGCACGACCCGGGTCTTGCGGCAAGACCGGGGGTCCGCTATAAGTTGGAGGTGGCAAGGGGTAGGTCTTCTCCTTGCCTTCGTTCTTTTCCCGGCACCTTCCGGTCGGCGGGCGATCATGGTTGAACCGGGCGCCGAATGGCAATGTTCCGCTTACGTCCCCACACAGGAGCAGGCGGTGGCCCCATGATCGTGCCCCTTGACCCGACCGACGACGCCACGGCGGAGGCCGTGCGCCGGATCGCGTTGCAGTCCTACGCGGTGGAAGCGGAGCTGATCGGGAGTACCGGGATGCCGGGCCTGCACGAGTCGGTGGACGACATCAGACGACTGCCGTTGCGGTGGCTGGGCGGGTATGTGGACGGCGAGTTGGTGGCGTTCGTCGGCTACTCGAAGGTCGACGGTGTGCTGGACATCGACCGGTTGTGCGTGGCGCCGAGCCACTTCCGGCTCGGGTTCGCGCGGCGGTTGGTGGAGCAGGTGTTGGCGGAGGGTGGTCCGGCGATCGTGTCGACGGGTGCAGCGAACGCGCCGGCCATCGCGTTGTACGAAGGTCTGGGGTTCCGGTTGGTCGACACCGTGGTGGTCGAGGGCGGTTTGCGGATCGCGCAGTTCGGTCATCCGGGCTCGATCTAGGACGGTTCCTGTCCTGAATGGCCCGTAGCGTGGCTCCCGTGACGCAGATCCGAGTTCTCCACGCCGACGACGCCGAGCGCGCCGACCGTCCGACGCCGGCGGAGCGGGTGATCGGCCGGCGGTTGCGCCGGCATTCGCTGCTGGAGCCGTCGGCCGACCCGGTCGCGGTGGTGCGCGCGATGTGCGGCGCGCACGCCCAGGTGATGTCGGCGGCGGAGTTGTCGATCGGGCTGCGCACCAATTCGACCCGGCAGCAGGTCCGGGACGCGTTGTGGGTGGACCGGACGTTGGTGAAGACGCGGGGGCCGCGCGGCACGGTCCACGTGCTGCCCACGGCGGACCTGCCGATGTGGACGGGCGCGTTGGCGGGGCTGCCGCAGCGGTGGGCGCTGCTCACCGCGGAGCAGGTCGACGAGGTGGTGGCGGCGATCGCGGACGCGTTGCGGGACGCCGAGCTGACCGGCGACGAGTTGACCGAGGCCGTGGTCGAGCGCACCGGGCCGTGGGCGGGCGAGCGGGTGATCGAGGCGTTCGGCGGCACGCCGTGGCCGCGGTGGGTCGAGGCGATGGGCGCGGCGTCGAACCGGGGCGCGATGTGCTTCGCGCCGAACAAGGGCCGCAAGACCGCCTACACCAGTCCGCAGCGGTGGCTGCCGGGTTTCACGCCGGCCGCGGACGGCGCGGTGGAGCTGTTGCGCTCCTACCTGCGCTCCTACGGGCCGGCGACGCAGGCGCACTTCGCGAAGTGGCTGGCCGCGCCGAAGCGGTGGGTGAACGACCTGTTCGAGCGGGCGGACCTGGAGGAGGTCGACGGCGGGTGGGTGGTGCGCGGCGACGCGTCGTGGCCGGACGAGCCGGCGGGCGGGGTGCGGCTGCTCCCCTACTTCGACGCGTACGTGGTGGGCAGCCACCCGCGTGAGGTGGTGTTCCCGGGTCGGGCGTTCGAGCGGGCGCTGTCGGGTGGGCAGGCGGGGAACTTCCCGGTGCTGCTGGTGGACGGCGTGGTCGCCGGGGTGTGGCACCAGAAGCGGTCCGGTCGGCGGATCGTGGTCACGGTGGAGCCGTTCACGACGTTGTCCAGGGCGCGGCTGGCCGAGCTGGACCGGCAGGTGGAGTGGATCGGTGAGTTCCTGGAGGGCCGGCCCGAGTTGACCATCGGCACGGTGACGGTCGGCGGGCACGCGTGACCCGTCGCCGCGAAACCCCGTAATCGTTGGCATGGCCAACAAGTGGGTAGACTGCGGCGGCATGGAGACCAACGGTGCGCCACAACGCCTTCGCGGTGCGACGAGCTGGCTGCTCGGTCAGGCCACGACCCACGCCCACCGGCTCGTGTCGGACGGGCTGGGCGCGGTCGGCGCGCGCCGCTACCACTACTCGTTGATGGCGGCGCTGGACGAGTTCGGGCCGGCCAGCCAGGCGGATCTCGGGCGGCGGGGCGGGTTGGACCGCAGTGACGTGGTGGCCACCGTGAACGAGTTGGCGGACCGCGGTTTCGTCGAGCGCCGGCCGGACCCGGTGGACAAGCGGCGCAACATCGTGACGATCACCCCGGCGGGACTGGCGCACCTGCGCGACCTCGACCGGGTGTTGGGGCAGGCTCAGGACGCGCTGCTGGCGCCGCTGTCGGCGGCCGAGCGGGAGGAGTTGGTGCGGGTGCTCACCCTCGTCCTGGAGCACCACGGATGACGCGCGCGGTGGTGCTGAGCGGGCCGGGGCCGGTGGAGAACCTGGCGGTGGTGGAGCGGCCGGTGCCCGAGCCGCCGCCGGGGTGGGTGCGGGTGAAGGTGGGCGCGTTCGGGTTGAACCGGTCGGAGCTGCACACCCGGTTGGGCCTGGCCGAGGGCGTCACGTTCCCGCGCGTGCCGGGCATCGAAGCCGTCGGCGTGGTGGACAGCGACTGCGACCTGCCGGCGGGGCAGCGGGTGGCGGCGATGATGGGCGGCATGGGGCGGGTGTTCGACGGCGGGTACGCCGAGCACGTGGTGGTGCCCCGCGAGCTGCTGATCCCGTTCGACTCCGACCTGCCGTGGGAGGTGCTGGGCGCGGTGCCGGAGACGTTGCAGACCGCCTACGGCTCGTTGACCACCGGGCTGGACCTGCGGGCGGGGCAGACGTTGCTGATCCGCGGCGGCACGTCCGCGCTCGGGTTCGCGGCGACCGCGCTGGCGAACGACATCGGGGCCACGGTGCTCGCCACGACCCGCAGCGCCGACCGCCTCGACGTGCTGCGCGAGCACGGCGTGGCGCACCCGCTGGTGGACGACGGCGAGGTGGCCCGGCAGGTGCGCGAGCTGTTCCCGGACGGGGTCGACGCGGCGTTGGAGCTGGTCGGCACGCCGACGTTGCCGGACACGCTGGCCGCGACGAAGGTGCACGGCACGGTGTGCTTCACCGGGATGCTGTCCAACGAGTGGGTCGTGCGGGACTTCTACCCCATCGGCTACCTGCCCAAGGGCGTCCGGCTCACCGGGTACGGCGGGGAGGGCGAGGACCTGCCCGCCGAGGTGCTGCAGCGGTTCCTGGACCAGGTCGCGGGCGGTGAGGTGTCGCTCGGGCCGACGACGGTCTACCGGTTGGACGACATCCGGCGCGCGCACGACGACCTGGAGCACAACCGACGGGTCGGCAAGCTCGTCGTGGTGGTCTGAGAATCATCGTCCGGAAACTTTTTCCGGCGTCGTGTCGATCCGGTCCGGTGCCGTTCGTGTAGAGGGCAGGAACCCGACCTGAGGAGGACGAGATGTCCCAGTACATGATCAGCGTGATCGAGCCGACCGGCTACGGCATTCCCGAGCCGGAGGAGCTGGAACGGATCATGAAGAACGTCCAGGCGGTGGACGCCGACATGCGCGAAACCGGCGTGTGGGTGTTCGCGGGCGGTCTGCACGCGCCGGAGACGGCGACGACGCTGCGGCCCGGCGCGAACGGCGAGCTGGTCGTCACCGACGGCCCGTTCGCCGAGTCGAAGGAGCACATCGGCGGGTTCAGCATCATCGACGTGCCCGACCTGGACGCGGCGCTGGAGTGGGGCCGCCGGCTGGGCGTGGCGTGCGAGCTGCCGGTCGAGGTGCGGCCGTTCCAGGACTTCGCCGGCTGACGTGACG
Source organism: Saccharothrix sp. NRRL B-16314 (assembly GCF_000716595.1). GTDB lineage: Bacteria > Actinomycetota > Actinomycetes > Mycobacteriales > Pseudonocardiaceae > Actinosynnema. The sequence goes on along the minus strand of NZ_JNXC01000012.1, from coordinate 174,597 downwards.
CCGGTCGAACAGGTCTTCCGGGCCGAGTACGGCCGGTCGGTGGCCGTCCTGGTCCGCTTCCTCGGTGACATCGAGCTCGCCGAGGAAGCGGTCCAGGACGCGTTCGCTGAGGCCGTTCGGCGCTGGCCGGAGACCGGCGTGCCGCTGAGCCCGGCGGGTTGGATCATCACGACGGCCCGCAACCGGGCGATCGACCGCCTGCGCCGGGAGTCGTCACGTGACGACAAGCAGGCCCAGGCTGCTCTGCTCCAGGTGCGTGACGACCCGGTGGAGGTGGACGTGGTGGGTGACGAGCGGCTGCGGCTGATCTTCACGTGCTGTCACCCCGCGTTGAACCAGGCGGCGCGGGTGGCGTTGACGTTGCGGCTGATCGGCGGGCTGTCCACGGCGGAGATCGCGCGTGCGTTCCTGGTGCCGGAGACGACGATGGCGCAGCGGCTGGTGCGGGCGAAGGCGAAGATCCGGGACGCGCGCATCCCGTACCGGGTGCCGGGCGACGCGGAGCTGCCCGACCGGCTCCGGGGTGCGCTCGCGGTGGTGTACCTGGTGTTCAACGAGGGGTATTCGGCCAGTTCCGGTGACCGTCTGGTGCGCGCGGAGCTGTGCTCGGAGGCGGTGCGGCTGGGGCGGGTGCTGGCGGAGCTGATGCCGGACGAGCCCGAGGTCGTCGGGCTGCTCGCGTTGATGTTGCTGCTGCACGCCCGCAGCCCGGCGCGCACCGGTCCGGACGGCGGTTTGGTGCGCCTGGCCGACCAGGACCGCTCGTCGTGGGACGCGGGGATGACCGCGGAGGGGCGGGAGCTGGTGCGGCGGTGCCTGCGCCGCAACCGGCCGGGCCCGTACCAGGTGCAGGCGGCGATCAACGCCGTGCACAGCGACCCGCCGCCGACCGACTGGACGCAGGTCGTGCAGTTGTACGACCACCTGCTGGTGTTGACGCCGACCCCGGTGGTGGCGTTGAACCGGGCCGTCGCGGTGGCCGAGGTGGAGGGGCCGGAGGCGGCGTTGGCGCTGCTGGACGGGTTGGCCGCCCTGGACCGCTACCACCTGTTCCACGCCGTGCGCGCCGACCTGCTGCGCCGCGCGGGACGGCCGTCGGCGGCGGCCGAGGCCTACCGGCGGGCGTTGGACCTGGCCGGGAACGACGCCGACCACGACCTGCTGCGACGCGGGCTCGCGGAGGTCGCCGAACGGTCGGACGAGTCCGGCTAGTCGGGTCAGCGCAGCTGCCGTACCAGGTCGGCCACATCCTGCGGGGTGAACTCCAGCGACACCACACCGATGGTCAACTCGATGGAGCACCGGGTCGGATCGGGCGACGACGAGACGTGCCTCGGCAGCTCGACGCCGGTCTCGTCGAGGATCCGCTTCACCGCGGCCTCGACGGCGGACTTCGGCGCGGGCACGTGGACGTGGAACAGCGGTGTCTGCGGCACCTCGGGGTGGGTGCGGGCGTAGCCGTCGGCGTTGATGGCGGCGGCGACGGCACGGGCGTGGTCGCGGAACTCGGCCATACGGGGCAACACGTCGTCCAGCCCGACGAGGGCGGCGACGGCCAGCGGCCAGGCGTCCGGGATCGCGCCGCCGAGCCTGCGCCGCCACACCGACGCGGCGTCGACGGTCTCCCGGTCGCCCGCGAGGACGGCGCCACGGACGCCTTCGAGACCCTTGTAGAGCGACACGTAGACGGTGTCGAACAGACCGGCGATCTCGACGAACGGCCGTTCGTAGTAGGTCTGCGCCTCCCACAGGCGGGCGCCGTCCATGTGCGTGGCGGCGCCGCGCCCGCGGGCCCACCCGGTCTGCGCGACCAGGTCGTCCCACTCGGGCAGCAGGCCGCCGATCTCGCGTTGCGGCAGTTCCAGCAGCAGCGCGGCGATCGGCTCGCGGACCTCGGCGAGGTGGTCGAGGATGATCAGGCCGTGGTGGTCGCCTACGGTCTTGTGCCGCAGGCCGTGCACCGCGTTGTAGCCGCCGTCCTCCCACAGCGCGAGGTGGCACTGGGCGTGCGCGGCGAACGTGCGGCGGCCGGTGCGTTCGGCGTGCACGCGCAGCGCGGCCTGCTGCGCCATCGTGCCGGAGGGGAAGAACAGGGCGGCCGGTTTGCCGAGCAGGTCGGCGATCCGCTGTTCGAGTTCCTTCGTCGGGTCGTCCAGGAGGGCGCCCGGCCGGACGCGGTCGAGCATGCGGCGCAGCACCGCGTGCGGGTCGCGGCGCAGCCGGGAGTGCTGGACCAGGGAACGGCGGGTCTCGGAGGCCATCGCCGGAGTCTGGCGTCGCCGCCGGACGGTGTGCAACGGTGTTCCGCCAGTCATGCGACGGATTCCCGGTCCGGCCGCCGCGCCTAGCGTCGGAGTCATGGATCTGACCCGTGCTGATGCCGAACTCGTGCTCGTCGACCACGGCCGCGTGCCGTTCGAACCACGCCCCGCCGGTCTGCTGGACGTGCGGTGGCTGGAGCCGTTGGACGGGGGTGACGCGGTCACGTACTCGCAGTGGTCCGGCCCCGCGGAGGGTGTCGCCGCAACGGGCGGGGCGGTGGCCTACCGCCGCCACCGGTCCGGCGGCCTGACCTCACCGGACCGGCCGGTGGGGTGCGTGGTCCTGGTGTCGGTGGAGTTCGACCGGACCGGTGTCGCCGAGGAGTGGATCGACCTGGTGTTCTCCGCGCTGGCGGCCGAGGACGAGCCGGCGCCGGGCGGCATTTCCGGGCACTTCCACGTGAGCGCGGACGGGTTGCGGGTGCTGAACTACGCGGAGTGGACGTCGGCCCAGGCCCACCGGGACGCGATGGCCCGCGGCGACGGCGCGGTCGGGGTGGGCGACCTGTGGCGACGTGTGCGGTCGTTCACCGGTCTCAAGGGCAGTGACGTTCGGCGTTACAGGGTCGTCGGCGGCTGATCCGGCGTTGATACTGCGTCCATGGGGAAGACCTACGAACGGATCGACGGGCGTCTGCGCGAGTTCATCGAGGCGCAGCCGGTGTTCTTCACTGCCTCCGCGCCGCTGTCGGCCGACGGGCACCTGAACCTGTCGCCGAAGGGCCGCAAGGGCACCTGGCGGGTGCTGGACGACCGGCGGGTGGCGTACCTGGACTTCGGCGGCAGCCACGCGGAGACCATCGCCCACCTGCGGGAGAACGGCCGCATCACGCTGATGTGGTGCGCGTTCGACGGCCCGCCGAACATCGTCCGGGTGCACGGCACGGGCGAGCCCGTGTTCCGGGACGACCCGAGGTTCGCCGAGTTGGCGGCCGGGTTCGGCGACGCGGACGGGCCGGCGTTGCGGGCGATCGTGGTGGTCACCGCGAAGCTGATCAGCGACACGTGCGGGTTCGCCGTGCCGTTCATGGACTACCGGGGCGAGCGGACGCTGCACGAGGACTACTTCGCGCGCAGGTCCGACGACGAGTTCGCCGCGTACTGCGACAACAAGGAGCACGTCGCGGTGAGCCTGGACGGGTTGCCCGCGCTCCCGCTGCCCCTGCCGCCGCGCTGAGGCCCGCCCGGCACCGAAATCCCGTCGGTGGGGCACGCGCCGTGTGACATCGTCTGCGCCGTGGCGAAATATGTGTTCTTCTGGGGGAACGAGGCGAGGCCGGGCGCGCCCGTCGGCAAGCAGTGCCTGAGCCAGTGGTGGGAGTCGCCGTTCACGGTGGACGGGCGGACGTTCCGGACGGCCGAGCACTTCATGATGTGGGGCAAGGCGCAGATGTTCGGCGACGAGCACACCTCCGCCCGGGTCCTCGCGGCCCGCACGCCCCGTGAGGCGAAGTCCCTCGGCCGCCAGGTCCGGGGGTTCGACGACGACGCGTGGGTGGCCGGGCGGCTGGACGTCGTGGTGCGGGGGAACCTGGCGAAGTTCCGCGCGCACGACGACCTGCGCGAGTACCTGCTGGGCACCGGTGACCAGGTGCTGGTCGAGGCGAGCCCGGTGGACCGGATCTGGGGCATCGGGCTGGCTGCGGACGACGAGCGCGCGGCCGATCCGGCCACGTGGCGCGGCCTGAACCTGCTGGGTGAGGCGCTGATGGAGGTGCGCGGCCTGCTCCGGCAGGGCTGAGCGTCGACCGACCGGGGTCGGCGCCGGCAGTGCGCCCGGGCGTGCCGCGCCGGTTGAGGTCAATCGCGTTCCGATCGGCGTACTTCGATCTACGCTAACGGAGTGGCGAGTGGCGCCGATCACCTCGGGAAGGGGGCGGTCGTGCTGGTCGAGGCTCAGCGGAACCGCGGTCCCGTGCGACGGGTGACCGGCCTGGCCCGCAGCACGCCGGGTCGGCTGAGCCTGCTCGCCCTGCTGCTGATCGCGGTGAGCCTGCTGGCCGGTGCGGCGACCGCGGTGTCGGTGCAGCGCCGGTCGGACGCGTTGGAGGCGTTGGCCGACCGCAACGAGCCGCTCGCGTTCGCCGCCCAGGAGGTCTACCGGGCGATGGCCGACGCGGACGCCGCGGCGGCGAGCGCGTTCCTGTCCGGCGGGGTGGAGTCGACGGCGTTGCGGCGGCGGTACGAGGCGGACGTGGCGAAGGCCGCCGCCGCGTTGTCCGCCGCGACCAGCGGGATCACCCGCTCCCCCGAGCTGGTCGAGGCGCTGGCCACGCTGTCCGGTCAGCTGCCGGTGTACACGGGCCTGGTCGAGACCGCCCGCGCGCACAACCGGCAGGGCAACCCCGTGGGCGCCGCGTACCTGCGTGAGGCGTCCACGTTGATGCGGACCCAGCTGCTGCCCGCCGCGCGGGAGCTGTACGAGGTCGAGACGCGGAACGTGGTGCGCGACCTGGAGGACGCCGGGTCGCTGCCGTGGCTGGAGCTGCTGCTGGGCGCGCTGGTGCTGTTCGTGCTGGTGCTGACCCAGCGGTACCTGACCCGCCGGACGAACCGGGTGTTCAACCTCGGCCTGGTGGTGGCGACCGCGTTGACGGTGATCTCGTTGCTGTGGGTGCTGGCGGCGAGCCTGCTGGTCGTCCACCAGGCGTCGCAGAGCAAGAACGAGGCGACGTTGGTGGACCTGCTGGCGCGGGCGCGGATCGCGACGCTCACCGCGCGGGGCGACGAGACGTTGACGCTGGTCGCGCGGGGCAGCGGCGCGGAGTACGAGCAGAACTACGTGGACGCGGACCGGAACCTGGCGGACCTGCTGGGGCGGGCGCGGGCGTTGAACGGGACGCCGCCGGTGGTGGGGGCGATGGACCACCACCGGCGGTGGCAGGAGGCGCACCGCCGCATCCGGGCGGCCGACGACGAGGGCGACTTCACCGCGGCGGTGGACCTGGCGCTGGGGCCCGCCGGTGCGGGCGCGACCACGGCGTTCGACGCGTTGGACTCGGACCTGGTGGACGCCATCGGCGCGGCGCGGGCGGAGCTGACCGAGGCGATCGGACGGGCGCGGGCCGCGCTGGGTGGCACGGTGCCCTTGGTGGTGGTGCTGGCGTTGCTGGCGCCGGCGGCCGGGGCGTACGGGCTGTGGCAGCGGCTCAAGGAGTACTGGTGAAGGCCGGGGTGGTGGCGTTGCTCGCCGCAGTGCTCGCGGCGTGCGCTCCGGTGCCCAGTGCCGCGCCACCGATCGGTGGCGGCTCGGCGGTGCTGCCGCGACCGGCGGACGTGGTGGAGCTGACCACCCCGTTCAGCCCGCCGGCGGTGGCGCCCGCGTCGTGCGACCCGAGGGCGAGCCTGCGTCCGACGGGGCCGCTGCCCGCGCCGGGCATGATGCCGGCGGGGTCGACGATGGCGCGGATCCAGCAGCGGGGGCGGCTGATCGCGGGCGTCGACCAGAACTCGTTCCAGATGGGGTTCCGCAACCCGTTCTCCGGTGAGCTGGAGGGCTTCGACGTCGACATGGTGCGGGAGGTCGCGCGGGCGGTGTTCGGCGATCCGAACGCGATCCAGTACAAGGTGCTGACCTCCGAGCAGCGCATCCCGGCGCTGGAGGACCGGGAGGTCGACATCGTGGTGCGGACCATGACCGTGACCTGCGAACGGTGGCAGCGGGTCAACTTCTCCACCATCTACTACCAGGCCGGGCAGCGGGTGCTGGTGCGATCGAACTCGGACGTGACGGGCATCGAGTCGCTGGGCGGCAAGCGGGTGTGCGCGACGAAGGGGTCCAGTTCGCTGGCCAACGTCGCCGCCGCGCCGGTGCGGCCGGTGGCGGTGTCCGTGTCGCACTGGACGGACTGCCTGGTGCTGCTCCAGCAGGGCCAGGTCGACGCGATCTCCACCGACGACACGATCCTGGCCGGGTTCGCGGCGCAGGACCCGTACACGAAGATCGTCGGCCCGAAGTTCACCGACGAGCCGTACGGGATGGCGATCCCGAAGGCGGACGAGGACTTCGTGCGGTTCGTCAACGCGCTGCTGGAGCGGTTGCGCGCGGACGGCACGTGGACGCGGCTCCACCAGCGGTGGCTCGGCCCTCCTCCCGTGCCGCCCGTCGCGGTGTACCGGGACTGACATGGGACTGACATGGGAGGACTCCACGAGGACGAGGACGGAGGCCCGGAGATGAGCTCCACGAGCCCGATGCGGACGTGTCCACGAGCCGGGTGCGGCGGGCTGGTCGGCGCCGACGGGCTCTGCGAGGTGTGCGGACTCGAGGCGCCGGTCCTCGCCGCCACCGCCCCGACTCCCGCTCCCGGTGCCACCCGCGCTCCCGGGCCTGCTCCCGGTGCCAGGCCTGGCACCGGTCCGGTTACCGGCGCCGACGATCTTTCGGAGGCCGGGCGGGACAGCGGCCCCGCCACCAGCGCCTACAGCAGCCCCGCGACCAGGCCCGCGACCGGCCCGGACACCGGCCCTGACACTGGGCCTGCGACCGACTCCGCAACCAGCCCGACGGCGGGTCCAGCAACCGAGTCTGCAACTGGCCCCGCGACCGGTCCTGCGACTGGGCCGGGCACGGCACCGTGGCCCGCTGCGGCTGCGGCGGCTTCGGGCAGTCCGCGCGGGTCGGGGGGTTCGGGCGGGTCCGGTGGGTCGGGGGGCTCGACCGGGTCGGGTGGTCGGGCGCGGCGGTCGTCGGGGGCGACTCGGTCGTCGGCGCGCGGTCGGCTGGGGGCGGGGTTGGTGGAGGTGCCGCCGGTTCCGTACCGGGACCCCAAGACGGCCGTGCTGACCGACCCGGAGGTACCCGAGGCGAAGCGGTTCTGCTCCAGCTGCGGCAAGGCCGTCGGCCGTGGCCGGGAGGGCAGGCCCGGCCGGGTGGAGGGGTTCTGCGCGCACTGCGGCCACCACTACTCGTTCACGCCGAAGCTGGTGCCCGGCGAGGTGCTGCACGAGCAGTACGAAGTGCTCGGCTGCCTGGCGCACGGCGGCCTCGGCTGGATCTACCTGGCCCTCGACCACGCCGTCAGCGACCGGTGGGTGGTGCTGAAGGGCCTGCTGGACTCCGGTGACGCGGACGCGATGGCCGCGGCGATGGCGGAGCGGCGGTTCCTGGCCGAGGTGGAGCACCCTAATATCGTCAAGATCCACAACTTCGTGCGGCACGAGGACCGGTCCAGCGGCGAGCTGGTCGACTACATCGTGATGGAGTACGTCGGCGGCACCTCGGTCAAGGACATGATCAAGCAGTTGCGGGCGGACGGCACGGGTGCCGGGTCGTTGCCGCTGGCACAGGCGATCGCCTACGCGCTGGAGGTGCTGCCCGCGTTGGGCTACCTGCACGGCGTGGGCCTGCTGTACTGCGATTTCAAGCCGGACAACGTGATCCAGACCGAGGAGCAGTTGAAGTTGATCGACCTGGGGGCGGTGCGGCGCATCGACGACCGGCACTCCCCCATCTACGGAACCGTCGGCTACCAGGCGCCGGAGATCGGCCGGGTCGGGCCGTCGGTGGCGTCCGACCTGTACACGGTGGGCCGGGCGTTGGCGGTGATGAGCTTCGAGTTCGACTTCCGCGGCAAGTGCAAGGAGTCGCTGCCAGGCCCGGACGAGCAGCCCTTGTTGCGCCGGCACGACTCGTTCCGCCGGTTCCTGCGGCGCGCGACGCACCCCGATCCGGAGCAGCGGTTCGCCGCGGCCGACGAGATGGCCGAGCAGCTGACGGGTGTGCTGCGGGAGGTGCTGGCGCAGCAGGACGGCGTGCCACGGCCGGGCGTGTCACGGCAGTTCACGCCGGAGCGGCGGGCGTTCGGCACGGAGGGCGGGCTGGACGCGCGGGCCGTGGCGATGGGCCTGCCCGTGCCGCACGTGGACGCGTCCGACGCGGCGGCCGGTTTCCTGGCCACCGCGGCGACCACGGGTGACCCGGACCAGGTGGTGGCGGCGTTGCGGGCGGCACCGGTGCAGACGGTCGAGGTGCGGTTGCAGGTGGTGCGGGCGGTGATCGAGGCGGGTCGGGTGGACGAGGCGGTCGCCGAGCTGGCAAACCTGACGTCACCGCGGGACGCGGACGACCCGGACGATCCGCTGACGCCCGCGCCGGACGACTGGCGGCCCGGCTGGTACGGGGGCGTGGCGGCGCTGGTGGCCGGCCGGGCGGACGACGCGCGGGCCGCGTTCGAGCAGGTGTGCGACGCGCTGCCCGGTGAGGCGGCGCCGAAGCTGGCGGCGGCGGTGTGCGCGGAGGAGCAGGGCGACCGGGACGCGGCGGCCGGCTACTACGAGGTGGTGTGGCGGACGGACCACGCGTACGTGTCGGCGGCGTGCGGGCTGGCCAGGGTGTTGTCGGCGAGGGGTGACCGGGAGGCGGCGGTGGACGTGCTGCACTCGGTGCCGGACACGTCGATCCACCACGTGGCCGCGCAGGTCGCCGCAGTGCGGACGCAGATGGCCAGTGGGGTGTTGTCGGATGTGATGGCGGCCGGTGCGCGGCTGTCGGGGTTGGAGTTGGACGTGGCGAGGCGGGCCGGGTTGACGGCGGAGTTGCTCCGCGTGGCGTTGGAGTCGTTGCCGGGCAACGGGTCGCCGCCGGCGGGGAGGTTGGTGGGCTGCGAGTGGGACGAGCCGGGTCTGAGGTCGGGCCTGGAACGCTGCTATCGGCAGTTGGCACGGTTGGCGGACACCCCGGAGGAGCGCTTCGCGCTCGTCGACCGCGCGAACGCGGTCCGGCCCAGGACGTTGGTGTGACGATGGAGTCTTGTCCCGAGTGCGCGTCACCGGTGACGTCGCAGGACCGCTTCTGCGAGGCGTGCGGGCGGAACCTGCGCGTGCAGCGGACGCCGGTCGACGGTCCCGGCGCACAGTGGCCGCCGATGTGCCCGTGCGGCGGTGAGGAGTTCGACGCGGAGGGGTTCTGCGAGGCGTGCGGTCGGGCGCGGCCGTCGGCGCGGGACCGGGTGGAGTTCGTGCTGCCCGGTGTGGCCGGGGTGAGCGACCGGGGCAAGCGGCGGCGGCGCAACGAGGACTCGATGGCGTTCGGGCGGGTCCGGGGGCGGGGTGTCGCGGTGGTGGTGTGCGACGGGGTGGCGTCGTCGGAGCGGGCCGAGCGGGCGTCGCAGACGGCGGTGGACACGGCGGCGGACGTGCTGCTGACCGGGTTGCAGTCCGGCACGGACGCCGAGAAGTCCACAGGTGACGCGGTGGTCGCCGCGAACGACGCGGTGAGCCGGTTGGCGCGGCCGGAGGCGGCCGAGGTCGCGCCGTCCTGCACGTTCGTGTCGGCGGTGGTGACGGACGAGTCGGCGACGGTGGGCTGGGTCGGCGACAGCCGTGCCTACCTGGTGGCCGGTGGTGGTGCGGCGCGGTTGACCACGGACGACACGTGGGCGGCGCAGCTCGTGGCGGAGGGCGTGCTGACCGAGGAGGAGGCGCTGACCGACCGGCGGGCGCACGTGCTGTCGCGGTGGCTGGGCGCGGACTCGGGGATCGAGGCGCCGCAGACGGTGACGTTCCGGGTGGAGACGCCGGGGCTGCTGGTGCTGTGCAGCGACGGGCTGTGGAACTACATGCCCGAGCCGGAGGACCTGCTGGCCGTCCTGCCGCGTGGTGTGCCGCCGGTGGAGGTGGCGCGGGAGCTGGTGGACGTGGCGTTGAAGGCGGGCGGGCACGACAACATCACGGTGGTCGTCGTCCAGCTGCGGGGCGGGCACGGCGCTTGAGCCCGCGGTCGGGGTGCTCGCAACGGCCACCAGTGCGGGGGCAACGCGCTGCTGCCGAGCGCATCGGCGTCACCGACTCCGACGATCCACCCGCCTGACATGCCGCTCAGGCGCCGTGTACCTCCGGTTCCTCGTGGAATTCCGCAGCTCGTGCCGGGCACGACAGTTACTCGGCAGCCCCGACAGCAGGGTGGCGGCCACGGCCGTCGCCATGATCAGCGCCACCGCGACGGTCGGAATCCGGGAGAACAGGTCGGGCCGCGTGACGGCGGTGACACCGAGGACGGAGGTCACGGTCGGTGCGATCATCAGCACGAGGCGGCGGGGGTCATGCGTGGCCGCGGCGGTTTCGTGTGGATGTGGACGTCGGCAAGTTCGCCCTGGATGGCGAGGTTCGGCTCGCCGTCGACCAGCACGGTGTAGCGCAGTTCGTGGCTGCGGGTCAGCAGCGCCGGACCGATGGTCAGGGCGGTCGCGGTCACCGTGACCGACGGTTTGCAGACCGCCGCGCGTCCGGGGTCGGACCACTGCTCCAGCAGGCCGATCACAGGCACTCCGAAGTCGAGGGTGAGCGGGGTGCCGTCGAACGCCGCGCGGGGGATGTCCCGGGCGCTACGGCTGACCAGGCTCACCGTGATCACGTGCGGGTTGGACAGCACCTTGCCCCGACGGTGCACTTCGACGTCGTCACCCAGCCCCAGGCCCGAGGGCAGCAGCGATACCAAGGAGTCCTCGGTGATGTGCAGGTGGCGGCGGGGATTGGCCGAGCGGAACGCCGACCACGTGCCCACGGCGATGGCGATTACCGCCACGGCTACCGCGGCGATCGCCCAGAAGGTACCCGACGCGTACCAGTCCACAGGCGGGGCCTGCGACAGCGGCGTTCGTACGGCGGCGCGGGTCGCCGCTGTCGCGGCCACCTGATCGGAGGGTGAACTGCGGTTGATCACCAATTGATACACGTGGTCGGTAGTGCGGGCTGAATCTAGGGTAGGCACTGGTGCGGGTCCTTGGTCTGGATGGTCTCAACCGGGCGTCCAAGCGGACTCGCACACGACGGGCGGTCAGGTTGCACCCTGGCCGCCCGTCCCGCTCTCCGGATCAAGTCCGGATGGTCAGGCGTGGCGTTGGCCGCTACATCAAATAGAACCACGACCAGCGACACACCGAGTAATCGGATCGCCCGCTTTTATAGGTTTTCGGGTTAACCTCTACGAACCCCAAAGCGTGATGGAGCACTTCTTATGCACGCAGCGTGGGGTTTTGGTCTCCCGCACTCTCCCTGCGTCACCCGCGTAGCGCATCCTGGCCTGCTATACGCAGAGTAACGGCCGAGGAGAGAGCGGATATCGGTTCGTGCCGGGTTTTGCCTGGCCGTGAAGTGTCAGGAGACGGACACGGATGTCACCGGACGGTGCCCCCTCGGGATCTCTCCCCAGGTCCGTACCCACGTTCGACGCCGAGGAGGGATCAGAGGAGAGAACGCCCGACTGTCCTGAGCGCGCTGACCAGCTACGAGGAGCGATCATGCAGCGTGATCACCGACACAGTGTCACAGCGGTCGGGCTGCCCTTCCAGCGTCGAAGGCGCCGAGGCGGTGCTGTTGTGGACACCTTCAGGACGACCGAGGGCATGACGCACGCGGCACGACTCAACCGCGCCGAGACCGCGTTGTCGATGCTGTTGATGACCGCTGCGGTGGACGACTACGGCCAGTTGAGCACCGTTGCGGACGCCATCCTGGCCCGTTGGGGAAAGAAGGCGGGGCACTGGGCGGTGGGGCGCAAGAGATCGGCCATCCAGAGCTGCCTCGGCAAGTTCGTGGGCAAGGGTGCCGAACCCGGGAAACTACGGTGGGAGAGAGTGCGCGATCTGCTCGTCGCCGCGGACGCCGAACGTCTGATCTCCGAGGCCGCGTACCTGTTCTGCGAGGCCACCGGAGTCAGGATCCCCGAGGAGAGTTGGTCGGGAGAGAAGCGCAGACCGACGTGGTTCGACGAGGACACCACCGTGTTCACCTCGATCACGGTCGGCGGACGGGAGTGGGCACTGCGCTTCTGGGACCAGGCGCAGGTCGACGAGATGGACCCGGCACCGGGCACTCCGGTCACGCGACTCGACGCCCACGCTGCCGCTGAGCTCATCCGACTGCGCACCGAGGTCGCCGAGCTGCGCGAACGAACCAACGCACTCCAAGACGACGTACGGGACCGTGAACACATCGCCATCGGTATCGCGCTGGAGTTCAACAAGAGCATCGAGTCCAACTACGAGTTGACGGAACAGCTTCGCATCGCCGTACACGCGGCGATCACCAGAGAAGCCGACTTGGCACGCCGGGAACAAGCAGTACGCGATGGCGAGGCTGCCGTGGAGCGCGCCCGAAAGGGGCAGGAAGAGTTCCGGCGAAGCATCGAGCGGCAGGCCGAAGAACGGGTCCTCCGGGTAGAGGGGGACGCCCAGAGCCAGGTGTGGGCCAGCCGGAGGGACCGCCAGTCGGTGATCAGGGAACGCAACGCCCTGCTCGACGAGAACCTCATCCTGCGGCGGAGCGTCTGGGCACTGCGCGACGACGTGCTGATGTCGCTCAAGCGCCGCAACCCGCAGGCCAGCAGGGAGACTCTCCACATGCTGTTGGACGACGTCCTGCCCTCCGGTATCTCGACCAAGGACCTCGAACGCCCCTCCGACGTGCCCGCGAGCGAAGTCCTCCAACTGCCCTCGATCATCGATCAGCAGGACATCGACGAGACCGCCGCCGGACTGAACGACACCTCGTGAGCTTCGAGGAGACCAAGACGCCGTGGAAACCAGCCATGGCGCCGACGTGCGCTTGAGCTTCCGAGGGAGGGCGGAGAGGCCCCACCGGGCCGCTGTTCCGCTCCGGCGTCAACGGCCGCGGCGGTCTTTGCGCTGGCCGTGCTCGCCGGCGCTGACGTATCCACGGCACTGTCCGAAGCCATCCCGCCCAGACGATCCCCGCTCAAGGCGCCACGACGTGGCGGCCTTTCTCCAAATCCGCTCCCGGTGGGAGAAAGGCCGCCGAGTCATGACTGGGGGAATGGTCACACCCATGGTCGTCACGCCGACCCCGGCTGCCGGCTGCACTGCGTCACCCATCTCCCGGAACTGGCTTCTCATCCGTGTGGCTACCGCCACTACGGGACGTGACCGGGTGCACGACCGGCGGGTGGTGCGGATAAGGCTGACCGACCGGGACCGACGGCTCGTGGACGGCATGCCAGCCGAGTACGTGGAACTGCACGCGCAGCTGCTGGAGCCCTCGGAGGACCACACGAAGACCGTCGTCGCCGACGCGCTGCGGCTCCTGCTGGACAAGTCCGAGCAGTCCCGGCGCCACCCACCCGATCGGATCCGGCGGTTCTCAGCGGGGGACGGCGTCGAGGGCTTTGAAGATCCGCTTGTCGGAGACGGTGTAGCGGGTGCCGATGGTCTGGGCGAAGTAGCTCAGGCGTAGTTCCTCGATCATCCACCGCACCTCGTCCAGCTCGTCGTGCGGTTCGTCGGCGGGCAGGGCGGCGCGCAGGTCGCGGTACTCGGCGTGCACGGCGTGGACGCGGTCCATCCACTCCTGGTCGCGCTTCACGTTCTCGGTCAGCTTCTCCAGCCTCCGCGAGATCCCCTGCAGGTAGCGGTGCACGTCGGCGAGCCGGTCGGCGCCCGCCGACGTGGCGAAACCCTTGTGCACCAGCCCGGCGAGCTGGGCGCGGACGTCGGCCAGCGATTCCTCGAACACCGGGCCGCGCACGCCGTTGACGCGCAGTTCGACGTCCTGCGCGGCTTCGAGCACCTTGCGGACCTTGTGCACCACGTCGAACGTGGCCTCGCCCAGGCCCCGCCGCACGGTGTCGGTGAGCTTGGTGAACGCCGACTCGTCCCACACCGGTCCGCCGGCGTCACGCAGGAGCTTGTCGACGGCGGCGGAGATGCAGTCGGCGAGCAGCGGTGCGACGCCGCCGTGCGGGTTGCGGGTCAGGGCGAGCTTCTCGGCGTTGTTCAGGCCGCGTTGCAGGGTCTTGACCGGTGACGGCACGTTGAGCAGCAGCAGCCGGCGGGTGCCCCGCCACATGGCCTGCCGCTGCCGTCCCGGCGTGTCGAGGATTTCCACTGCGACCGTGTCGCCCTTGTCGACGAGCGCGGGGTACGCGGTGACGACGATGCCGGACTGGCGGCGCTGCACGGTGCGCGGCAGGTCGCCGATGGTCCACGTGGTGAGGCCGGTGCGGGCGAGGTTGCTCGCGGCGGCGGCCAGTGTTTCCCGCAGCTGCCCCTGGAGCTTGGCCTTCAACGCGGCGAGGTCCTTGCCGCGGGCCAGTTCGCGGTCGTCCTCGCCGACGATCCGGAACGTCAGCTTGAGGTGCTCGGGGACCTGGTCGAGCTGCCACTCTTCGCGGGGCACGACGACACCGGTCAGCCGGCGCAGTTCGCGTTCCAGCGCGGGCAGCAGGGGTTCGTCGGGGTCGATGCCGGTGAGGGCGGCGGCGGCGACGTCGGGCACGGGCACGAAGTTGCGGCGGACCGGTTTGGGCAGCGACCGGATGAGCGCGACGACGAGTTCCGTGCGCAGACCCGGCACCTGCCACGACAGCGAGTCGCCGGGCAGGGTGGTGAGCGCGGGCAGCGGCAGGTCGACGGTCACGCCGTCGACGGCCGTGCCGGGTTCGAACCGGTAGGTCAGCGGCAGGGTGAGGCCGCCGCGGCGCAGTTCGTCGGGGTAGGCGTCGGGGGTGACCGCGGCCCGGTCGTTGACCAGCATCGCCTTGTCGAACGTCAGCAGCTCCGGCTCGGTGTGGCGGGTCTTCTTCCACCACGTGTCGAAGTGCCGGACGGACACGACGTCGGCGGGCACGCGCTGGTCGTAGAAGTCGTAGACGGTCTCCTCGTCCACCACGATGTCGCGGCGGCGGGCCCGGTTCTCCAGCTCCTCGACCTCGGCGAGCAGTTCCCGGTTGCGGTGGAAGAATTTGTGGTGGGTGGTCCACTCCCCCTGCACCAGGGCGTGCCGGATGAACAGCTCGCGGGACAGCTCGGGGTCGATGCGCCCGTAGTTGACCTTGCGGGCGGCCACGATCGGCACCCCGTACAGCGTGACCTTCTCCATCGCGACGACGGAGCCGCGCTTGGCTTCCCAGTGGGGTTCGCTGTAGGTGCGCTTGACGAGGTGCCCGGCGAGGTTCTCGGCCCACTCGGGTTCGATCCGGGCGACGGTGCGGCCCCACAGCCGCGAGGTCTCCACGAGTTCGGCGGCCATGACCCACTGGGGTGGTTTGCGGAACAGCGCGGAGCCGGGGAAGATCGCGAACTTCGCGCTGCGGGCGCCCAGGTACTCGGTCGAGACCCGCTTGCCCGGATCGCGCTTCTTCGGCACGTCCTTGACACCGATGTGGGACAGCAGCCCGGACAGCAGCGAGATGTGCACGTTGCGCGGGTCGGCGGGCTCGTCGTTGACGTGCACGCCGAGGGTCTTCGCGACCTGCCGCAGCTGCTGGTAGATGTCCTGCCACTCGCGCACCCGCAGGTAGTTCAGGAACTCGGTGCGACACAGCCGGCGGAACTGGTTGGACGACAGCGCCTTCTGCTGCTCCCGCACGTGCTGCCACAGGTTGAGGAACGCGGTGAAGTCCGAGTCGGGGTCCTTGAACCGGCCGTGGAACTCGTCGGCGGCCTGCTGCTTGTCCGACGGGCGTTCGCGCGGGTCCTGGATGGACAGCGCGGCGGCGATGACCATGACCTCGCGGACGCAGCCGTTGCGGTCGGCCTCGATGACCATGCGCGCCAGGCGCGGGTCGACGGGCAGCTGGGCGAGCTTGCGGCCCAACGGCGTCAGCTGCTTCTCGGCGGGCAGCAACGCGCCCAGCTCCTGGAGCAGCTGCACGCCGTCGTTGATGTTGCGCGCCTCGGGCGGGTCGATGAACGGGAACGCGGCGATGTCGCCCAGCCCGATGGACGTCATCTGGAGGATCACGGAGGCGAGGTTGGTGCGCAGGATCTCCGGGTCGGTGAACTCGGGGCGAGCGTCGAAGTCGTCCTCGGCGTACAGGCGGATGCAGATGCCCTCGGACACCCGGCCGCAGCGGCCCTTGCGCTGGTTGGCCGACGCCTGCGAGACCGGTTCGATGGGCAGCCGCTGCACCTTGAGGCGGTGGCTGTAGCGGGAGATCCGGGCGGTGCCGGGGTCGACCACGTACTTGATGCCGGGCACGGTCAGCGACGTCTCGGCGACGTTCGTGGCGAGCACGACGCGGCGGGCGGTGTGCGGCTGGAACACGCGGTGCTGCTCGCCGAACGACAGCCGCGCGTACAGCGGCAGGATCTCGGTGTTGCGCAGGTCCAGGGCGGCGAGGGCGTCGGCGGTGTCGCGGATCTCCCGTTCGCCGGACAGGAACACCAGCACGTCGCCGGGCCCTTCGGCCTGCAGTTCGCGCACGGCGTCGCAGACGGCCTGGGTCTGGTCGCGGTCCGGGTCGGCGTCCGGGTCGTCGGGGTCGACGACGGGCCGGTAGCGGACCTCGACGGGGTAGGTGCGGCCGGAGACCTCGATGATCGGGGCGTCGCCGAAGTGGCGGGAGAACCGCTGCGGGTCGATGGTCGCCGAGGTGATGACGACCTTGAGGTCGGGCCGCTTCGGCAGGAGCTGCTTGAGGTAGCCGAGCAGGAAGTCGACGTTGAGGCTGCGCTCGTGCGCCTCGTCGATGATGATCGTGTCGTAGCGGGACAGCAGCCGGTCGGTCTGCAGCTCGGCCAGCAGGATGCCGTCGGTCATGAGCTTGACCAGGGTCTCGTCGCCGGACTGGTCGGAGAACCGGACCTTGTAGCCGATGGCGCTGCCCAGCTCGGTGCCCAGTTCGTGCGCGACGCGCTCGGCGACGGTGCGGGCGGCGAGGCGCCGGGGCTGGGTGTGGCCGATCTGGCCGAGCACGCCGCGACCGAGTTCGAGGCAGATCTTGGGCAGCTGGGTGGTCTTGCCGGAGCCGGTCTCGCCGGCCACGATCACGACCTGGTGGTCGCGGATGAGCGCGGCGATGTCGTCCTTGCGGGCGCTGACGGGCAGCTCGGCCGGATAGGTGATCTTCGGCACGGCCTCGCGGCGCAGCGCGACCCGCAGGCCGGCGGCCTCGACCTCGTCCTCGATCTCGGCGAGGACGGCCGCGCGGGCCTTGTCGTCGCGGACCTTGCGGGCACCGTCGAGCCGACGACTGAGCCTCCGCTGGTCCCGCGGCATCAGTTCGGACAGGCGTTCGCGCAGGTCAGCGTGCGACATCGGGTTCATTTGGGGTAAAGGATATCCGGGCGGGACGGGTGGGGCCGCCGATTATCCGGCGGGCAGGAGGGCGAGCTGGCGTGACTGGGCGACGAGCTGCCCGGTCGCGTCCCACAGTTCGACGTCCTCCTCGTGGTGGCCGCCCACGAGGTAGCGGGTCGTGACGCGGGCCGCCAGCCAGCCCGGAGCGGGCCGGGCGCGCACGTGGACGGTCAGCTCGACGGTGGTGGAGTCGGTCTCGCCGAGTTCGAGGACGGCGGGCGCGGCGGAGTCCACGAGCGACGCGAGGCTCGCGGTGTCGGCGGGGCGGCCGTCGGCGAACCGGATCCAGAACTCGGTGTGCGGGGTGCCCGTCGGGCGGCCCTGCGCCCAGCCGTGCGGCTTGGGCGCCCGCAGGTCGACGCGGTCGGCAACGGTGATGTCGGACCGGCTCAGGCCGCCGTGGACGTCGACGCACTCGTCGGGCGGCGGCAGGTCGGGCGCCTCGCCGAGCACGAGGGTGCGGCCGGTCGCGGCGCCGAGGTCGGCGTAGGACGCGACGACGCGCAGCACCTCGCGGTCGCCGCAGCTCAGGCGCGCTTCGCCGGTGGACAGCCTGCGGCCGGTGCGCACCACCTCGGTGTCGACGCGGACGGGGCCGACGACACCGGGCCGCAGGTAGTGCGCGCTGACCACGAGCGGGTCGGGGTGCGGCAGCACCTCGCCGAGCGCCCGCAGGCAGAACGCGACGAGGTAGCCGCCGTTGGGACGTCCGCCGGGGCCGCTCCACCGGTCGGTGAGGTGGGCGGCGAACCGCCCGTCCCCGGTCGGGTCGACCCGCGTGTCGAGGTCCCACTCATGCATGGGCATCACCCTAATGGGCGTTACCCGCCAGTAGCTCACGTGCCCCGTGCGGAGACTCACGTGCCCGTGCGGAGATCCGTCACCACCGTCTTCAGCTCGGCCATCAGCTGCCGGTGCAGACGCGGCCCGAAGCTGACCCGCGCCACACCCAGCTCGGCCGCGGTCGGCGGACCGGGGTCGTGGCCCACGTTCACCGGCCTGCCGCCGACGGCGCGCACGAACCGCGCGACGTCGGCGGCGGGCAGGGCGATCGGGAACACGCAGTCCGCACCGGCCTCGAAGTAGGCCAGCGCGCGCCGCACGCACTCGTCGAACGACTTGTCGCCGTGGATGTGCACGTCGACCCGGGCGTTGATCACCAGGTCCCGGTCGGCGGCGCGCACCGCGGCCAGGAAGTCGACCTGCTCCGCGACCTCGACCATGGCACCGGTGACGGGATCGGAGTCCTCCAGGTTGCAGCCGACCGCGCCCGCCTCGGCCAACCGCTCCACGATCCGCGCGGGCGGCAGGCCGTACCCCCGTTCGATGTCGGCGGTCACCGGCACGTCCACCGCCGACGCCACCCGGCGGACGGCGGCGAACGCCTCGTCGACCGGCATGCCGTGCCCGTCCGGGTAGCCGAGGGCGGCGGACACCGCGGCGCTGGCCGTGGCCACCACCGGGTGACCGGCGTCGGCGACGACCCGCGCGGACGCGGCGTCCCACACGTTCGGCAGCACCAGCGGATTCCCCGGCACGTGCAGCGCCCGCAGTGCCCTCGCCGCGGTCGCGTCGGATCTGCTCACATCGACTCCAGTCCCCCGTTGATCAACGCCGCCAGCCTACGGCTCGAGGTCCAGGGCCGCCCCGAAGTTCCCGTCCATGTAGAACGGCGTGGACGTGTGCTCGTGCGCGATGCGCCACACGCCGTCCACGTGCCGCAGGCACACCGTGGAGCGGAACCACAGGGTGAACGCCTCGGTGGCGCCCTGCGGGACGGCCGACATGCGGTTGAGGCTGTGGCAGAACGCGAGACCACCGTCCACCACGACCTCCAGGTCGCGCATCTCGTACTCCAGGCCGCCAGCGAACGACGCGAACCACGCGCGCATCGCCTCCGGGTCGGTCACCTCGGGCGCGGTGTGCTTGAGCGGCGGGGCCAGCGTGAACGTGACGGCGTCGGGCAGGTAGTCGGCGACGATGCGGTCGGCGTCACCCGTGCGCATCGCGGCGGCGCGCTCTTCGAGCAGGTCACGAACCCGGACGTGCTGGCTCATGGCGGTGTTCCTTCCCGGTGGGGCACCCCCGTCGGGTGCCTTCCACTGGTGACGTAGAAGCTGGCTGGGCATTCTCGACATCCCCGGGCCGGAGTTTTTTCGGAGGTTTCTGGTGAAGTACCTGGTCCTGATCTACAGCAACCCGGAGTCCCGCGCGATCTGGGACCGGATGGCGCAGCAGGACCGGGCGACCGGCCTGGAGGCCTACGCCGCGCTGAACGAGGAACTGGCCGCGTCGGGCGAACTGGTCGTCACCGAGGCGCTGGCGGACCCGTCCCGGACCACGCGGGTCACGGTGCGCGACGGACAGGCCCTGACCACCGACGGACCGTTCGCCGAGGCCAAGGAGCTGCTGGCCGGGTTCTACCTGGTCGAGTGCGAGACCCGGGAACGCGCCGTGGAGATCGCCGCCCGCGTCCCCGAAGCGCAGCTGGGCCTGGTGGAAGTGCGGCCCGTGCTGTCGTCGCTCGACGACTTCCTGCTGTGACCGGCACCGACACCGCGATCGGCCCGCTGCTGAGGGAACTCGCGCCGCAGGTCCTCGGCGCCCTCGTGCGCCACCACGGCGGGTTCGACGCCTGCGAGGACGCCGTGCAGGAGGCACTGCTCGCCGCAGCCACCCGCTGGCCCGCCGACGGCCTGCCGGACAACCCGAAAGGATGGCTCGTCACGGTCGCGTCGCGGCGGCGCATCGAGATGTGGCGCGCCGACACGGCACGCCGCCGCCGCGAGGAGACCTCCTTCGCCCTGACCGCCCCCGACCCGGAACCCGCGCCGGGCGTCGACGACACCCTGACCCTGCTCCTGCTGTGCTGCCACCCGTCGCTGACACCACCGTCGCGGGTGGCGCTGACCCTCCGCGCGGTCGGCGGCCTCACCACCGCGGAGATCGCCCGCGCGTTCCTGGTGCCCGAGGCGACGATCGCCCAGCGCATCAGCCGCGCCAAGCAGCGCGTCAAAGCCTCCGGCGCCCGGTTCCACCTCCCACCCGACGACGAACGCGCCGAACGCCTCGACGCCGTCCGCCACGTCCTCTACCTCGTCTTCACCGAGGGCCACACCGCCAGCTCCGGCGACCACCTGCACCGGGTCGACCTCTCCGGCGAGGCGATCCGACTCGCCCGCGAACTCCACACCCGCCTGCCCCACGACGGCGAAGCGGCCGGACTGCTCGCGCTGATGCTCCTCACCGACGCCCGCAGACCCGCACGCACCCGCCCCGACGGCGCACTCGTGCCACTCGCCGAGCAGGACCGCACCCGCTGGGACGCCGACATGATCGCCGAAGGCACCCGGCTCGTGCGCCACGCGCTGACCGCCACCGCGATCGGCCCCTACCAGCTCCAAGCGGCCATCGCCGCCGTGCACGCCGAGGCCCGCGACGCCGCCGACACCGACTGGCGGCAGATCCTCGCCCTCTACGACCTCCTGCACACCGCCGCGCCCGGCCCCATGGTCGCCCTCAACCGGATCATCGCCGCCGCGATGGTGCACGGCCCCGCCGTCGGCCTGGCCCGACTGGACGACGCGGCGACCGACCCAGCCCTCGCCGGGCACCACCGGGTCGACGCCGTGCGCGCACACCTGCTCGACCTCGCCGGCGACCACGAGACGGCCCGCGAGCACTACGCCCGCGCCGCCCGCACCACCCTCAGCCTCCCCGAACGCCACTACCTCGAAGCCCGCGCACGAGCGGACCGACCCGGCTAGGGGTCGTGCTGTTGCGCCGCACAAGCCGCCGTTCGGCGGCTGGCGAATCGGCACCGAGCCCGATGAGCTTGACCACGCGATGAGTCGGGGGACCCATCGAGGGGGAGTTGGCTTGTTCCGACCTGTGCCGGTGCCCGCGCTGCCGCCCAGCACCGCACTGGCCGACCTGGCGACCGCGGGCGACCACCACGCGTGGCTCGCGGGCACCACCGGCGTGTTCACCAGCCGTCCCTCCGCACCCCTGGTGCTGAGCTGGACCGGCGAGACCTGGCGCGAGGAGCGGCTGCCCGACCTGCCGGCCGCGGCGAGCCTGTCCGGCGTGGCCGCCACCGCACCCGACGACGTGTGGGCCGTCGGCAACAGCGCCGGCCGACCGCTCGTGCTGCACTTCGACGGCACGGCCTGGCACACCGTCGACACTCCGCCCATCAGGTGGGCCAAAGCGGTCGCCGCCGTCACCACGAACGACGTCCACGTGGTCGGCACCGGCCGCGACGCCCTGCACTTCGACGGCACCGCCTGGCACCTGCGCACCGCGCTGTCCTCGGCCCGCGAAGGACTGCAGACCATCACCGCCACCGCACCCGACGACGTGTGGGCCGGCGGCGGCGGACTCGCCGGAGCCGGCGCGGCCACCTACGAGTACCCCGTCCTCACCCGCTGGGACGGCGACACCTGGACCGACGTCACCGGACCGAGGCTCGAACGCGGCCACATCGCCCGACTCGCCGCCGCCGCACCACACGACCTGTGGCTCGGCCACGTCCGCGACACCGAAGGACTCCGCGTGCACCACTGGGACGGCGACACCTGGACCGCCGTGCCACCACCCGACGACACCGGCCGCCTCAGCCTCCACGGCGTCGCCGCCGGCTGGACCTGGGGCGTGCGCGCCACCCGCAACTCCTTCGAGGCCAGACCCGCGTTCCACCGCCGGACCGGCGACACCTGGACCGCCGTGCAACTGCCCGACGACCTCGCCCGCACCTCCGCCTCCCACGTCGGCCTCGCCACCACCGGGTCCACGACCTGGGCCTACCTCAAAACCGCCGCCGGCGTCCACGTCCTGCGCCACACTGAAGCGTGACCTTCCGCCTCACCGTCCTGGGCACCGCCACGCCCTACCCTCGCCCCGGCAACCCCTGCTCCGGGTACCTGCTGCGCACCGAGCACACCGCCGTGTGGGTCGACGCCGGCCCCGGCACGCTCGCCGAACTGCAACGCCACCACCGGCCCGACCTGCTCGACGCCGTCTGGATCTCCCACACCCACGCCGACCACGCCGCAGACCTCCTGCCCTACTACTACGCACTGCTGTTCGCCGGACAACAGCCCCACAGACCCATCCCGCTCTACGGCCCACCCGGCCTCGCCGACCGACTGGAGACGTTCCTCGCCGGCGCCGACCACAACCCGGCCGCCGCCGCCTTCGACGTCCACGAACTCCACGACGGCCACCACGCCGAGATCGGCGACCTCACCCTCGCCAGCCACGCCGTCGACCACGGCCTGCCCGCGTTCGGCCTGCGCGCCACCCACGCCGACCGGGTCATCGCCTACTCCGGAGACACCGGACCCTGCGCCGCCCTCGACGCCCTCGCCGACGACGCGGACCTCCTGCTGTGCGAAGCCGACGGCACCGGACCGCACCACTGCACCCCCGAAGACGCCGCCGCCGCGGGCCGCCGCGCCAAACGACTCCTGCTGACCCACGTCGGCCACACCCTCACCAACGCCGAAGCCGCCGAACGCGCCCGCGCCCCCATCGCACGACCGGGTGAAACCGTGGTGATCAAGTAGAGCGCGTCACCCCCGCGCCCACGACCGACAGGTGCCGCGCCAACGCCACCACCATGCCCGCCACGACCACCATAGGCCCCACCACCTGCGCCACCGTCGCCACGACGATCGGCGAACCCGGCAACGCCACCACCGCCAGCAACACCACCGTCCCCGCCACCCACGACACCGTGATCGCCTTGCGCGCGCCCAGCGCGATCAACGCCGGCTGCACCGCCTGCGCCGTCATCAGGAGGATCGTCCCCACCCCCAACGCACCCAGCAGCCATGACGACAACTCCGCCTCCGCGCCGAAGAACACCCGCACCGCCCACGGACCCGCCAGCGCCGACCCCACCGCACCCACCACGCCCACCACCAGCACCGCCACGGTGATCCGGCGCAACACCGACCGCACCGCGCCGAGATCACCGCGCGTCGCCGCCTCCGTCAACCCCGGCAGCAGCAACGCCTGCACCGGCGAGAACACGAACAACGGCACCCGCACCAGGATGAACGCCGACGAGAACGCCAACGCCAACGCCGCGTCCCCCGGCAACCGCGCCGTCACCACGATCGGCGCCACATTCGCCACCGCCTGCACCAGCAAACCCGCCATCACCAGCAGCGCCAGGCTGTCCACCCGCTCCGGCCCCGCCACCGCGACCGGTCCACCACCCGCCACCGCGACCGGCCGCGCCCGCAACCACACCAACCCCGCCAGGACACCGACGACCGTCCCCAACGCGAACGTCATCCCGAACAACCCCGCGCCCGCCACACCCGCCACTGCCACCGCGACCGCACCCACCAACCGCGCCGCACCCTCACCGGCCAACGTCGCCGCATATCCGGTGAACCGCCGCATCCCGCCCAGCACGCCACGCGCCAGGTACACGGCCGTCGACGTCACCACACCGACCACCACGGCCGCGAACAACGACCACGACCCCTTCAACGACCGCTCCACCAACACCGGCGACACCAACGCCAACGCGCCCACCACCACGGCAGACAGCACCAGGGCCTCGCGCACCACCCGGCGCAGCGCACCGCCCGCCCGCTCACCCCGCGCCAACGCCCGCGACGTCGCATGGCTCGCGTGCTGCTCCACCGCCGTCAACGTCCCCGGCCCCACGATGTTCGCCAACAGGTAGAACGACGCCACCGCCGCCGCCTCCGCCGCGGGCAGCGAATGACCCGCCACGGCAACGAACGCGTACCCCGACGCACCCAGGACCAACGTGCCCAACCCCATGACCAGGGCAGGACTCACCCGACGCGGGGGCATGATGTCTGCGCTCACCGCGCACACAGTAGGCTCCCCCGTCGCCACCTCCTGACAGCTGTGTCCCGGCGCTCGGGTGGATCGACGAGGAGCAGCGCGCAAGGCGAAAGGCAGTGGCCAACGGATGGACGTCCCACCGCACAGCACCAGCACTGGTCGTACCGGCTGACATGGACGGCATCGACATCATGCTCCCCCACTACGGGGACAGCGCGTACCTCAAGACCGCGGTGAACAGCGTCATCGCCCAAGACGACGACGACTGGCACCTCACCGTCGTGGACGACACCGACACCGACGACGACACCCTCCGCGACTGGTTCCGCTCCCTGCACGACCACCGCGTCCACTACCAGCGCAACGACCACAACCTCGGCATCAACGGCAACTTCCAGAAGTGCCTCGCCCTCGCCGAGCGCGACTGGCTCGTGATCATGGGTTCGGACGACGCGCTGCTGCCCGGCTACATCAGCACCATCCGCCGCACCGCCCGGCACTTCCCGCACGCCGACGTCATCCAACCCGGCGTCGAAGTCATCGACAGCGCCGACCGCGTCGTCCGCCCCCTGACCGACCGCGTCAAACGCAGCCTCTACGCGCCCAGCGCCACCCCCGCCCGGACGATGTCCGGCGAAGACCTCGTCGTCAGCCTCCTGCGCGGCAACTGGACCTACTTCCCGTCCCTGTGCTGGCGCCGCACGTCCCTCAAGGGCCTCGGCTTCCGCCCCGGTCTCGCCGTCGTCCTCGACCTCGCCCTCATGCTCGACCTCCTCGAACGCGGCGGACAGCTCGCCGTCGTCCCCGACGTCTGCTTCCGCTACCGCCGCCACGACGCCAGCGTCTCGTCCTCCCTGGCCTCCCACGGCCGCCGGTTCACCGAGGAACGCGACTTCTTCCTCGGCGTCGCCGACCACATGACCGCCATCGGGTGGCACCGGGCCGCCCAAGCCGCCCGCCGGCACCTCTCCTCCCGGCTCCACGCCCTCCTGCTGCTGCCCGGAACCATCACCTCCGGACACCGCGCCAGCGCCAAAGCCCTCGCCCGCCACGCATTCGGTACCACCAAACCCGTGAGGAAGTGATCGACGGTGCTGTCGACCGCGCCAGAACAACCGCCGCGGACCAGCCCCGAGCACCCGTCCCCGCCGCCCACCACACCACGACGCCGAGGCGTGCTCTTCGCCGCCGAAGCCGCCGTGTCCCTGGCCGCCGCGGGACTCATGGTGCTCCTCGCCCGCGGCGTCGACGTCAACCCGCTCGACCGGATCGGCCAGATCAGCGGCCTCGCCGCCCTCCAACTCCGGTACGCGCTCATCGCCGCGATCCTGCTCGTCCTCGCCGTGGTCACCGCCCGCATCCGCTGGGCCGCGCACGCGCCCCTCGTGCGCAGGCTCGCCGCCGCAGCCGCCGCGGGACTGTTCAGCGGCCTCGTCGCGGGCGCCGTCGTCATCGCCCTGCGCGGCACCTCATGGGGGCTCAACGCCGTCTACGGCGACTCGGGCAACCTCATCCGCTGGACGCACGGCCTGATCCAGACCGGCTCCTTCACCGCCGACTACCCACCCGGGTGGCTCCACGCCCTGGCCTGGTACTCCCAGCTCACCGACACCCCGCCCGAGTACAGCCTCCGGATTCTCCAGATCGTCGGCACCGCACTGTTCGGGCCCATCGCCTACCTCAGCTGGCGACTCATGCTGACCCCGCTGTGGGCGCTCGTCCTCGGCGTCATCCCCGCCGTGGCGCTGGTCGACCCCTACAAGCCCTACACCAACATCATGCTGGTGGCGCTCATCCCGCTCCTGCTCACCCTGCTCCGCAGGCTGCGCCGCGCCGCCGACACCCCCTGGCGCACCATCGTCCTGCACGGCGTCGGCATCGGCGCCGCCCTCGGCGTCGTGTTCCTGATCTACTCCGGCTGGTTCGTCTGGTCCGCACCCGGCGTGTTCCTCGCCGCCATCGTCCTGTTCCCGTGGCGCACCGGCTGGCGCAAGGGCCTCGCCCTCGTCGCGATCACCGCCGCCGTCTTCGTCGCCATCGCCCACCGCCACCTCTTCGGGATGCTGCGCGCCTCCGGCTCGGTCAAGGACCGCTTCTTCTACTGGGACACCTGGGTCGAGCCCACCTACATCGCCATGTGGCGCGGCGACCTGCCCGGCGCGAACCCTGGACCGTGGCCGCCACCCGGCGAACTCGGCGGCGTCGGGCTGTTCACCGTCCTCGCCCTCGTCGGCCTGGCCGCCGCCATCGCCGTCGCCCGCACCAGCACCGTCGTCATCACCCTGACCGCGGTCTTCGGCGGCGCCTGGCTCCTGCGCTTCTACTTCGGCGCCCAGATGTACGCCGCCGACGCCGTCCAGCTCTACCCCCGCAGCACCGTCGAACTCTTCTACTGCCTGCTGCTGCTGACCGGGTTCGCCGGCTACTTCGGCTTGCGCCGCGTCCAAGGCATCACCCGCGTCCGCACCGCCCTCGCCTCACCTTCGCTCGCCCTCGGCGTGCTCACCGCGCTGTTCCTGTTCCTCGCCTCGTCCGGCTCGTCCATCGGCGACCGGTTCATGCCCCGCACCGACAACTCCCCCGGCAGCCTCTCGCTCCACGCCCAGCTGATCGAACTGCTCGACGGCAGCTGCCCCGCGTACGCCGCGACCCTCGGCGGCTGCTTCGACCACGACGACCCGCGCCTGCACGAGCTCGTGAACGAACTGCGCGACCGGGGACCGAAACCCGGCGAACTGCCACACCCGCCCACCGGGCACTGACAACACCCACGAAACACCCGCGTACTGCTCGGGGCTGTCGGCACGTGCCGACAGCCCCGAGCAGTACGCGCCAAATACGAAGATCACACGACGGAGTGAATTCGAGCTGCTCCGCCGGCCGCTCCACGACAACCAACCCGGCTGAGCCACCACCACCCCGCCGGCCACCCGTTCTGCCTCTGAACCCACACCCGAAACCGCAGTTACCACGGACCGCACCCATGCACAAGACATCCCCACCAGGCCCGCACCGACCACCGCGCCGCACCCGATAGGCTTCGGCGCCGCCACCACCGAAGCAGTCTCAGCACCGCCACGGGTGGCCGATCCAGGGGTCAGCTGTCCATCGCCGGGCGAAGGTGTGTCGACAACGTGTGCACTGAAAACCAAACCGAGCACGACAACGCACGACCGGCCGGACCGGTGAACACCACCGCGGAGTGGTCGCCATGCAGCTGACCCCCGCGGACCCGCACACCACCACCCCCGGCCCCACCGGCCCGCAGCACACACCGGCTCAGACCGGCACCGACCAGAGCCCGACCACCCTGAGCACAGCCGACCAGGTCACCGTCCCCGACCTCGCACCCGTGCGCCGCGGCCCACGACGCCGCGCGCTGCTCATCGCCGCCGAGGTCGTCGCCTCCACCGGCGCCGCCGGCCTCATGGTGCTGCACGCCCACGGCGTCGACGTCGACCCGCTCGACCGCATCGGCCAGATCAGCGGCCTCGCCGCGCTCCAATCCCGCTTCGCGCTCATCGCCGTCATCGCGACGGTCCTCGTCATCCTCACCGCCCGCGTCCGCTGGCGCGCCTACGCACCCGTCGTGGAACGCATCGCCGCCGCCACCGCCGCCGGCCTCTTCAGCGGACTCGTCGCCGGTGCCGTCGTGGTCGCCCTCGACGGCACCTCCTACGGCCTGCACGCCACCTTCGGCGACTCCGGCGCCCTCACCGCCATCGCCCACTACATCGAGCAGCACGGCACCATGGAAGCCAACTACCCGCCCGGCTTCCCCCACATCCTCGCCTGGACCTCCCAGCTCACCGGCCAACCACCCGAGTACGCGCTCAAGGCCCTGCACATCGGCATCACCGCCCTGTTCGGGCCGATCGCCTACCTCACCTGGCGACGCCTGCTCTCCCCGCTGTGGGCACTCGGCCTGGGCATCGTCCCCGCCCTGCCGCTGATCGACCCCTACAAGCCCTACACCAACCTGATGCTGGTCGTGCTGATCCCGGTGTTGCTGCTCCTGCTGCGCCGACTGCGCGGGATCACCACCCGCACCACCCGCCAAGTCCTGCTCTCCGGAGTCGCGTTCGGCGCGACGCTCGGCGTGGTGTTCCTGATCTACTCCGGCTGGTTCGTCTGGTCCGCACCCGGCTTCATCGTCGCCGCCCTGGTCCTCTGCCCCTGGCGCACCGGGTGGCGGAAGGCGCTGCTGCTCGTCGGCGTCACGTCCGCCGTGTTCGTCGTCGTCACCGCACGACACCTCTACGGCCTGCTGCTGGCGTCCAGCTCCATCAAGGACACCTACTTCTACTGGGACACCTGGGTCGAGCCCGCCTACATCGCCATGTGGCGCGGCGACCTGCCCGGCATGGACCCCGGCCCCTGGCCGCCGCCCGGCGAACTCGGCGGCGTCGGCCTGTTCACGCTCCTCGCCGTCGTCGGCCTGGGCTTCGCGATCGCGGTGGCCCGGCAGCGCAGCGCGGTGATCATGCTGGTGTCGGTGTTCGTCGGCGCGTGGATGCTGCGGTTCCACTTCGGCTCCAAGATGTACGCCGAGCAGGCCGTCCAGCTCTACCCGCGCAGCACCGCCGAACTGCTCTACTGCCTGCTGCTGCTGACCGGGTTCGCCGTGCACTACGAAGTCCGCCGCCGCATGGCGGCCGGCCCGTCACCGCGCGCCGGTGGCCAGATCACGGGGACGCGGATCGTCGGGTCCCGGTCGGCGGCCATCGGCGCGCTCACCGCGCTGCTCGTCGTGCTGGCATCCGCCGGATCGGCGATCGGCGACCGGTACATGCCGCGCACGGACAACTCGCCGGGACTCCTGGCGATGAACGCCCAGATGACGCAACTGCTCGACGGCAGCTGCTCCCGGTACGCGATCGAGTTCGGCCGGGGCTGCTACGCCGAGGGCGACCAGGCGTACTTCCACCTGCTGCGCGAACTCCAGCAGGCCGGGCCGAAGGTCGGCGAGCTGCACCGCCGGTGACGTGTCGTCATGCGGGCGGCGGGTCCGACCCGATCGCCCGCATGACGGAGTCCAGCACGCCCGGGAACCGCCGCTCCATCTCCTCGCGCCGCAGTTCGTGCGTGCGGTAGCTGCCCTGCGGCGTCACACGGAGCACGCCGGCCTCGCGGAGGACCTTCAGGTGGTGCGAGAGCGTCGACATGCCGACCGGCACGTCGAACTGCCCACAGACGATCCCGCCGGACCGCGCGAGTTCGGCGACGATCTTCAGTCGGACGGGGTCCGCGAGCGCGCTGAGCACCGTCGCGAGGTCGATGTCCTCCGCAGCGGGGTGTTGTAGAGCGCGCACGACTTCGCATAGTAGCCGCCACGGATTAGTGGCTCTTTAGTCAACACTGAAGCTATATAACCACTCGAAAGTGTTAGGGTGATCTCGTGACCCTGCCCGAGCCGGTGCGTGCCGAACTCGACCGCGTCACGCACACGGTCCTCGTCGACCACGCCGCACTGGAGCAGGTCCGCCGCCGGTTCGACGACGAGCAGGCCGCCTCGCTCTCCGGGTACCTGCGGGCCGCCCAGTCCCCGAACACCCTGCGCGCCTACCGCTCCGACTGGGTCGGCTGGGCGGCGTGGTGCGAGGCCGAGGGACGCGTGGCGCTGCCCGCCGACCCGGTCGACGTCGCGGTCTACCTGGCGGTGGCGGCGGACGCGGTGAAAGCCGACGGCTCCCCCGCGTTCGGTCCGTCCACCTTGGAGCGCAAGGCCGCCGCGATCGCCGCGGTGCACGCCGCCGGCGGCCTACCCTCCCCCACCCGCTCGGACGTCGTCCGGCTGACGCTGCGCGGCATCCGCCGCACCCGGCAGGCGCAGCCCAGGCGCAAGCGGCCGGTGCTGCTGGGGACGCTGGAGGCGTTGCTGGCGGAACGCCCCCCACCGGGGTGGCCGACGGGCGTGGCGCGCCGCCGGGACGCACTGCTGCTGCTGGTCGGGTTCGCGGGCGCGTTGCGGCGCAGCGAACTGGCCGCCGTGGCGCTGGAGGACGTCACCGTGGACGTGGACCCGCGCACGCACGAGCCGCTGCTGCTGGTCGAGTTGGGCGTCACGAAGACCGACCAGACCGGCGCGCACCGGCAGCGGGTGGTGCTCCCCCGCGGCGCCCGGCGGCCCACGTGCCCGGTGTGCTCGTTCGCCGACTGGGTGGACGTGCTGACCGCGCCGGACCGGCGGGCGTTCCTGGAGGACGAGGGCGACCCGCAGCCGACGCACCGCTGCCACGACTACCGGCCGGGTCCGTTGCGCGGCCCGTTGTTCCCGTCGGTGACGCGGCACGGCGGCATCGGCGCGCGGTCGATGTCGGACCGGGCCGTGTCGGACGTGGTGAAGCGGTACGCGCTGCGCGCGGGCCTGGACCCGGCGATGTTCGGCGGGCACTCGCTGCGGGCCGGGTTCGCGACGCAGGCGGCGCTGGGCGGTGCGAGCGACCGGGAGATCATGCGGCAGGGCCGCTGGACGAACCCGCGGACCGTGCACCGGTACATCAGGACGGCGAACCCGTTGGAGGACAACGCCGTCACCCGCCTCGGACTGTGATCAAGGGCGCACAGCGCGTCGTTAACTTCTAACACGCGCGGTCCTTCCGGGCGGAACCGAACGGTCTAGCCGGTTAGGGCACCCGATCGCTTGCCACGGTTGTTTCCGCGGCGTTTCCACATGCTCTGAGCTGCGGTTTCAAGCGCTTTCCGGTGCCAGGGCGGCAATCTGACCTGCACCCGCCCGAGTGGCGGCTCCGGGTGCCCACCCCTCGGGAGGGCATTTACCTGCGCGTTAACGCCAATACGATCGTCCCACGAGGCCGCCCGCCCCGGCCGAACGCACCGTGGCCCCCGGACTACCCTGCACTGTCCGGGGGCCACGCGATGCTCCAGTTCCCTGCTCCCGGCCCGGTGTTCCCGGCCCGGGTGCTCTCAGGCTCCGGTGGTGCCGCCCACGACGGCGTCGGAGGACAGCGGCTCGGCCGCTTTGTCCTCCGCGGGCGCGGGCACGAGCGCGGACAGGTCCCCGCCGTTGTCGTTGACGCGCAGCACGAACGGCCGCGTCTCCGTGTACTGCACGACCGACACGGACGCCGGGTCGACCACGATGCGCTGGAACCCGTCGAGGTGGACGCCGAGCGCGTCCGCGAGCACCGCCTTGATCACGTCGCCGTGGCTGCACGCCAGCCACACGGCGCGAGGACCGTGCTCGGCGGTGATCCGGGCGTCGTGCGCCCTGATGGCGGCCACAGCACGCGC
Organism: Saccharothrix sp. NRRL B-16314; assembly: GCF_000716595.1. GTDB lineage: Bacteria > Actinomycetota > Actinomycetes > Mycobacteriales > Pseudonocardiaceae > Actinosynnema. Next base: position 143,155 of record NZ_JNXC01000012.1, on the reverse strand, counting down.
TTGGAGGGCGGCGAGGCCTTCTCCCTCGGGGAACACCGCCGCGGACGGGTGCTGCTGCACGACCGTCCACAGCGGTTCGCCGACGAGGTCCTTGATCGCGCGCCCGGTCCACTGGCCGTAGTCGACCTCGACGATGTCCGGTTCGACGGTCGCTTCGAGGCCGCGTTCGGCCAGCAGCGGCGCCAAGGTCTGCGCGCAGCGTTCCAGCGGAGACGTCACCACGGCCTGGAGGGGAACTCCGGCGAGCCGTCGGACCAGGTCCGCGGCCTGGTCCTCGCCACGCTCGGACAGCCGAACGCCGGTTTGCCGGCCCGCGAGGACGCCCGATCCGTTGGCGGTGGACCGGGCGTGTCGCAACAGGATCACGGTAGCCACGGGACCAACCCTATGTGGGGTTGAGCAGACCCATCGACAGCAGCCCCATCAGCGTGATGCCGAGCAGCAGCCGGTACCACACGAACGCCGAGTAGCTGTGCTTCGAGACGTACCGCAGCAGCCAGGCGATCGTGGCGTAGCCGACCCCGAACGCGACGATCGTGGCGACGATCATCTGCGGCACGGACGCGGCGTTGGAGCCGGACCGGTCGAGCACGTCGGGGATGCTGAAGATCCCGGCACCGAACACCGCCGGCAGCGCCAGCAGGAACGAGTAGCGCGCGGCGGCGGCGCGGTCCAGGCCGAGGAACAGGCCCGCGGTGAGCGTGCCGCCGGAGCGGGACACGCCGGGGATCAGCGCCAGGGCCTGGGCGAGGCCCATGCCGACGGCGTCGGTGAGCTTCAGCTTGGACCGCAGGTGCTGGGCGAAGTGGTCGGCGACGCCGAGCAGGATGCCGAACACCACCAGCACCGTCGCGGTGATCCACAGGTTCCGGAACGAGGACCGGATCTCGTCCTTGAACAGGTAGCCCAGCACGCTGATCGGGATGGACCCGATGATGACGTACCAGGCCATCCGGTAGTCCTCGGTCTTGCGCGCGGCCTTGCTGAACAGGCCGACGAACCACGCTTTGATGAAGTTGCCGATGTCCTTGGCGAAGTAGATCAGCACCGCGACTTCGGTGCCCAGCTGGATGACCGCGGTGAACGACGCGCCCGCGTCGTTGCCGAAGAACAGTGTGCTGACGATCCTGACGTGCGCCGACGAGGAAATGGGCAGGAATTCCGTGAGTCCCTGGACTAGTCCTAGGACAAGGGCCTGCAACCAGCTCAACTACCCACTCCTGCCAGATCCAGAGCTTCGGTCGCCGTGCGGAGCGCGGCGATCCCCTGCTCAAGATCTTGCAGCATGGGTGAAAGCGTCAGTGTGGTGACCCCTGCTTCGGCGTAGGCGCGCATGCCCTCGGCGATGCGCTCCTTCGGGCCGAGCAGCGAAGTGGCGTCGAGGAATTCGAGCGGTAGGGCCGCCATCGCGCCCGCGTAGTCCTTGGCGAGGTACTTGTCCTGCACCTCGGCGGCTTCGGCGGCGAAGCCCATGCGGACGGCGTTGTCGTTGTAGAAGTTCTTCTGCCGGCTGCCCATGCCGCCGACGTACAGGGCCGCGTACGGCCGGGCGTGGTCGGCGCAGGCGCGCCAGTCGTCGCCGACGAACATCGGCACGGTGGCGGCGATGTCGAACCCGTCGAGGGTCTTGCCCGCCTTCTCGCGGCCAGCCTTGAGGGACGCGAGGGCGTCGCCGGAGTGCTCGGGCGACAGGAACAGCGCGAGCCAGCCGTCGCCGATCTCGCCCGCGAGCTCGACGTTCTTCGGGCCGACGGCGGCGAGGTAGACGGGGATGTGCTCGCGCACCGGGTGCACGGTGAGGGTGAGGGCCTTGCCGGGGCCGTCGGGCAGCGGCAGCGTGTAGTGCTCGCCCTCGTAGCGCAGCCGGTCGCGGCGCAGGGCGGCGCGCACGATGTCGACGTACTCGCGGGTGCGGCCCAGCGGCTTGTCGAACCGCACGCCGTGCCAGCCCTCCGACACCTGCGGCCCGGACACGCCGAGGCCGAGGCGGAACCGGCCGCCGGACAGCGAGTCGAGGGTGGCTGCGGTCATCGCGGTCATCGCCGGTGTCCGCGCCGGGATCTGGAGGATCGCGCTGCCGACGTCGACGCGTTCGGTCTGCGCGGCCACCCAGGCCAGGACCGTGGGTGCGTCGGAGCCGTAGGCCTCGGCGGCCCACACCACCGAAAAGCCCAGTCGGTCGGCTTCCCTGGCCAGTTCGAGGTTCGCGGCGTCGTTGCCCGCGCCCCAGTACCCGAGGTTCAGTCCCAGTCGCACGAACCGGGACCCTACCGCTCGGTAACCTGGTTGGCCAGGGCGACCCGCAAGCCCCGCACCCCGGCACCGGGGAGATTCGCCCTTGACAAATGCGCGTCACGACCCGCCGGAATTTCGATCACCCCTTAGGCTCCCCGGCGTGGAACAGCGATACCTCGGCCGCAGCGGACTGCGGGTCTCCCGGATGGCCCTGGGCACGATGACGTGGGGCAGGGACACCGACGCGGACGAGGCGGCCACCCAGCTGCTCGCGTTCACGGAGGCGGGCGGCACGCTGGTGGACACCGCCGACGTGTACGTGGAGGGCGAGAGCGAGCGCATCCTGGGCGGCCTGCTGGGCGAGGTGGTGCCGCGCGAGGACGTCGTGATCGCGACGAAGGCGGTGGCGCGGCGCAACGACGGACCGTTCGGCGGCGGCGCATCGCGGGGCGCGCTGCTGCACGCGCTGGACGGCTCGCTGCGACGCCTGGGCGTGGAGCACGTGGACCTGTGGCAGCTGCACGCGTGGGACGTGAACGTGCCGCTGGAGGAGACGCTGTCGGCGTTGGACACGGCGGTGGCGTCGGGCCGGGTCCGGTACGCGGGGGTGTCGAACTACTCGGGCTGGCAGCTGGGCACGGCGGCGGCGCTGCCGGGGCACACGCCGCTGGTGTCGACGCAGGTGGAGTACTCGCTGCTGGAACGCGGCGTGGAGCGCGAGGTGGTGCCCGCGGCGGAACACCACGGGGTCGGGCTGCTGCCGTGGGCGCCGTTGGGGCGGGGCGTGCTGACCGGGAAGTACCGCAACGGCACGCCGTCGGACTCCAGGGGCGCGTCGGCGCACTTCGCCGGGTACGTGGAGCAGCACCGCACGGAGCGGGCGGCGCGGATCGTGCAGGCGGTGGCGACGGCGGCGGACGGGTTGGGCACGAACGCGCTGTGCGTGGCGCTGGCGTGGGTGCGGGACAGGCCGGGCGTGGTGGCGCCGGTGGTGGGTGCGCGGGACACCGTGCAGCTGCTGGGGTCGCTGGCGGCGGAGGAATTGACGCTGCCGCCCGCCATTCGCGCAGCGTTGGACGACGTGAGCGCGGTGGAATTCGGTTACCCCGAACGGCCGCTCGGCTGATTCGGGTCGACCGGTGCGACGGTTTCTATTTTGTCCGAATGAATCCCCCTTGGGCGAATCGTCACTATCTGTGATTGCCCGTGTGATTTGCGTGACGCCACATCACCCGTAAGGCCGATCCGGGTCTACTTTCTGTCGGTGCGTGAATTAGGAGACGAGCCGACCGCGGTGACGCGGCGTCGGCTGTTCGGCATCACGGCAGGGACCGCGGCGGGGACGTTCATCGCCGCCGGAGCACCCACCCCGGCGTCCGCCCAGAGCCCGACCAGGCGCAGTCCGGTCGGGCCTCGCGAGGCCACGTCCCTCGACGCGGAAGGCGCGTGGCGCAAGCTCGCCGAGGGCAACCACCGGTTCGTCACCGGGCACCAGACCCACCCGCACGAGTCGCTGCGGTGGCGGGACTCGCTGGTCGAGGGCCAGCACCCGTTCGCGGTGATCCTGGGGTGCGCGGACTCGCGGGTGCCGCCGGAGCTCGTGTTCGACCACGGGCTGGGCGACCTGTTCACCATCCGCACGGCGGGCGAGGTGCTGGACAACAGCGTGCTGGGCAGCATCGAGTACGGGGTCGAGCACCTGGGCATCCCGCTGGTGGTGGTGCTGGGGCACGCGAAGTGCGGCGCCGTGTCGGCGACGGTCGACGTGGTGCGCGGCCGGGCGCAGGTGTCCGGTGACGTGAGCGTGCTGGTGCGCTCGATCGAGCCCGCGGTGCTGTCCACGCCGCCGGACGCGGACGAGGCCCGCTTCCTCGCCGCTGCGGTGGACAACCAGGCGCGGCGGGTGGCGTCGTTGATGCAGGAGCGGTCGGTGACGCTGCGGACCGCGGTGGCGCACCACGGCCTGAAGATCGTCGCCGCCAGCTACCAGCTCGACACGGGCGCGGTGACCCGCCTGACGTGACCTGACCGCGTGGTCAGCCGGTCGTCTCGTCGACCAGCCGGAACCAGTGGCGCACCCCGCCGAGCTGGTCCTCCAGCCAGGTGGCGATGTCGGCGGCGAGGTCCATCGCGCGATGGGTGCGGACGTGGCCGGCGAGGTGGTCGGCCACGTCCTGGACGCGACGCACCGGGGGCGGGTGGTTGCCCGCGAACGGGACGGTGAGGCCGAGTTCGTCGGCGAGCCGATCGGTGACCTCGTGCAGGAACAGCACCAGCAGCACCGCGCCGACCAGGCACGGCTCGTGCGCGTCGAGGTCACGCGGACCGAGGTCGTCCAGGGTGTGCAGCATGATCACGGCGGCGATGCGGTCGGCCTCGTGCTCACGGGGCCAGCCGACGGACCGGGCGTCGAGCGCGCCGACGGGTGTGTCGGGGTCGGTGCGGCGCCGGGCGTGGACGAGGTGCCCGGCGAGCAGGTGCGCGAGTTCGTGGGCGAGCACGAACTGGGTGGCGCGGCGGGCCAGCAGGCCGGCCAGGGCGAGGCGTTGGCCGGACAGCTCGGGCAGCCGCCGCGCCTGGACCGCGCCGTTGCCGTAGAAGTGGGCGTTGAACGCCTCGGCCAGCGCGTAGGACGCCTGGTCCGAGGTCAGCAGGGGCGGTGTGCCGTAGGTCGGCGACGTCCCGGTCATGATCTTCAGCACGGTGTCGAGCAGGTCCAGCAGGGACGCGTCGACCAGGACGAGGATGCCGCTGCCGGGCACGGGGACGGTGAGCCCGTCGAGGGTGCCGGTGGGGAACACGCCCGCGAAGACCGGTGTGTCGACGGGCAGCCCGGCGGCCCGGGTCAGGTGCAGCACCTCGGGTTGCAGGGCGTCCAGCGTGCGCTGCCGGTCGTGCAGGTGCGCGGCCCGGTAGGCGGCGGGCCGGACGCGGACCTCGGCCAGGCGGGCGAGCCGGGAGGGCAGCGGTTCGGCGGCCACCCTGGTCCACGTGTGGTAGCGCGGTGCGGTGTCGGCCGGGTGCGCCCGCGGGTCGAGGTGGTCGACCACCCGCCGGTCCCGCAGCAGCCGGACGTGCCTGCTCCGCAAGTCCTCGATCGTCATCGCGCCGCCTTCCCTCACCGGGGATGGTGGCCGCAACGGGGCGGTCCGGGTGGGCGGAGCGCGACTACCACCCTCCCAGACCAACGACAACACCCGCCCCCCTGCGTGACGATGGTGGTTCGGTGATGGATGCTGGGAGGGCAGTGAGCGAACGGGTTAACGGGGAGGTCCGACGTTGCGCCGACTCGCGGTGGTAGTGCTCACCGGAGCCGTGCTGGTCTCCGGTTGTGCGGCCGAGGAGAACCCGGCCGACCCGTTGCAGCTGGCCGCGACGTTGGAGCCGGCCCGGCCGGAGGTGTCGCCGGAGCAGTCCGCGACGCCGGAGGGCCGGGTGCTGCCGCTGGGGCGGGCGACGTCGGTCGCGGTGGCCGGCGGGCGCGTCGCGGTGGCGTTGACCGATCCCCCGTCGGTGGCCCTGTACCCCGTGGACCTGTCCGGTGAGCCGGTCGTGGTGCCGCTTCCCGGCCCGGCGGAACGCCTCGTGGCCGTGGGTGACGCGGTGGAGGCGGTGGTGCCGTCCGGTGTCGTCGTGACGATCAGGCCGGACGGGTCGACGTCGCAGCGCGCGGTCGAGGGCGGCCCGGTGGACGTGGCCCGGGTCGACGGCGCGACGCTGGTGGCGCAGCGGGACCTGAAGCAGGTGGCGGTCGACGGGCGCGTCGTGAGCGGCATCTCCAGCCCGGACCGGCTGGTCGCGGTGGGCGACGCGGCGGTGGTGCTGGACCGGCCGCGCAGCGCGGTGTTCGACCTCGACCCGGCGGCGGAGAGCCCCGGTGCGGGGCTGCGCGCGGGCGAGGGCGCGACGAACGCGGTCGCCGACCGGTTCGGCCGGGTGTTCGTGGTGGACACGCGCGGCGGCGAGCTGATGGCGTTCTCCACCGCACCCCTGATCATGAGGTTGCGCTACCCGTTGCCGGGAGCGCCGTACGGGATGGCCTACGACGAGGCGCGGGACCTGGTGTGGATCACCCTCACCGGGCGCAACGAGGTCGTGGGGTTCGACGTCGCCGGTGGCGAGCCGGTGGAGGAGCACCGGTTCGCCACGGTCCGCCAGCCGGACTCGGTGGCGGTCGATCCAGGCAGCGGGCGCGTGTTCGTCGCGTCCGGGGACGGCCGAGGGATGCAGGTGATCGGATGATGGGCGATGGGCCGGGTGACGGGGTGGCGGTCGACGGGGACTGGGAGTACCGGCCGCTGCGGCTGCCGGCCGGTGTCTCCCGTCGCACGGCGACGACGCAGCTGACGATCCACGCCGAGTTCGCCGGGTGGGAGCTGTCGCGGACGTTGCTGTTCGGGGACGGTTCGCGCAAGGTCTGGCTGCGCCGCAAGCGGACGGCCGCCGTGATGCCGGGCGTGATCACCTAGACGCGGGTTCCGCGCCGGTCCGTCACCGCCGCGCCGCCCAAGCCCCGAACCGACCACCACAGGTGTGGTACCACACCTGTGGTGAAGCGGGCTCGAACTGCACTTTTGCCCGAAGTTCGTCCACTGTGGACGCTTCCCCGGTGTCGTTCTCGGGTGTCAGTCGATGTCGGCGAAGGCCGCGGTCGGGTCGCGGTGCGGGGTGCCGGTGGGCCACCACGTCCCGTCGGTGGCGCGGTACGGGTACCAGCGGCCGTCGGGGCCGTAGCGCAGTTGTCGGTTGTGGACGGTCCAGCGGTTGCGGTGCACGGTGGGTTCGGGGAGTTCCCCGCTGGCCCAGGCGGCACGGGCGCGGGCGGTGTCCGTCGTGGACGGTGTCCACGGTTGTTCGAGGACGTCCAGGGCGGTCGCGCCACCCTGCTGCCAGGCGCGGACGGCGCGGGGTTCGACGTCGAGGCGGTCGCGCAACCCGGGCTGGGTGGCGGCCATGCGGATGTGGTCGCGGCGGTCGTCGGTCGCGGGCCACCGGCCGGTGGCGAGCACGTCGCGTGCTTTCACCGCGGCGTCGGCCACGAGCAGCCGCAGCACGTCCACGTCGAGGCCGGGCGCCGGTTCGAACTCGGGCAGCGGGCCGAGCTCACCGGGCGGCGGGTCGTCGGGCAGGTCCCGGACCGGCTGCGCGTAGGCGGCGGTGGCGAGGACGCCGGTGGTCGGGCGAGCGCCCGCCACGACCTCGTCCTGGTCACGTCCGCGCAGGAGCAGCAGCACCCACGGGTCGGCGTCGAGCAGCCACGACGCCTGGTGGCACAGCGCGGCGGCGTGCTTGCACGGCAGTTCCCAGCCCGGACACGTGCACTCGGGGTCGAGGTCGCCGATGCCGGGCAGCAGCGGCACGTCCGCGTCGGCCGCGGCGTCGGCGAGTTCGCGCGGCATCTCCCGGTCGAGCAGCGCGGCGAGGTGCCCGGCCTTGGCCGCGATCTGGGCCAGGAACCGGTTCCACTCGCCGTCGGTGAGCGGGGTCAGGTGCACGGACGTCTGGTAGGTGTCCTCGACGTCGTACACCGTGGCGGCGATCCGGCCGGGGCTGACGGTGATCGTGCCGACGAGCCCGGCGTGCGCGTACTTGCGGCCCTGCCGCAGCGGCGCCTGGTCCAGCGACGTGTCCTCCAACGCCTGGAGCCACGCCTTGCCCCACCACGACCGCGCCCGCCGGACGCCCTTGCCGAACGCGGGGAAGCCCTTGACGCGGTCGCTCACGTTCCGCTCCTGAGTTCGACCAGGTTGGCCAGTTCGTCGTCGCCGAGTTCGGTGAACGCCGCGTCGCCGCGGGCCAGCACGGCGTCGGCGAGGTCGCGCTTGGCGCGCAGCATCGCCGCGATGCGGTCCTCGATGGTGCCCTCCGCGATGAGCCGGTGCACCTGCACGGGCCGGGTCTGGCCGATGCGGTACGCGCGGTCGGTGGCCTGGTCCTCCACGGCCGGGTTCCACCACCGGTCGTAGTGCACGACGTGGTCGGCGCGGGTGAGGTTGAGGCCGGTGCCGGCCGCTTTGAGCGACAGCAGGAACACGGGGCACTCGCCGTCCTGGAAGCGCCGCACCATGTCCTCCCGCTTGGCGACGGGTGTGCCGCCGTGCAGGAGCTGGGTCGGGATGCCGCGGCCGGCCAGGTGCTGCTCCATGAGCCGGGCCATGGCGACGTACTGGGTGAACACGAGCACCGCGCCGTCCTCGGCGAGGATCGTGTCGAGCAGTTCGTCGAGCAGTTCCAGCTTCCCCGAGCGGCCCGCGAGCTTCGGCGACGGTTCCTTGAGGTACTGGGCCGGGTGGTTGCAGACCTGCTTGAGCCCGGTGAGGAGCTTGACGATCCGGCCGCGCCGCGCGATGCCGTCGGCTTCGCGGACCTCCGCCATGAGCTCCCGCACGACCGCCTCGTACAGGGCGGCCTGTTCCCGGGTGAGCGCGACGGGCTGGTCGGTCTCGGTCTTCGGCGGCAGTTCGGGGGCGATGCCCGGGTCGGTCTTGCGGCGGCGCAGCAGGAACGGCCGGACCAGGCGGGCGAACCGCTGTGCCGCCTCGCGGTCCTGGTCGGCCTCGATGGGCCCGGACCAGCGGGCCTTGAACTGGGCCTGCGTGCCGAGCAGGCCGGGGGTGGTCCAGTCGAGGATCGCCCACAGCTCGGACAGCGCGTTCTCGACCGGCGTGCCGGTGAGCGCCACGCGGGCGCGGGCGGGGATGCGCCGCAACGCCTTCGCTGTGTCGGAGGCCGGGTTCTTCACGTGCTGCGCCTCGTCGGCGACGACCAGGCCCCAGTCGACGTCGGCGAGCCGGTCGGCGTCCAGGCGCATCGTGCCGTAGGTGGTGAGGACGAAACCGTCGTGCGCGATGTCGCGGCGCGGGCCGTGGAAGCGGCGGACCGGGACGCCGGGCGCGAAGCGCTCGATCTCGCGCTGCCAGTTGCCCATCAGCGACGCCGGGCAGACGACGAGCGTCGGGCCGTCGTCACGGTGCAGGTGCAGGGCGATGAGGGTGATCGTCTTGCCCAGGCCCATGTCGTCGGCCAGGCACGCGCCGAGGCCGAGCGACGTCATCCGGTCCAGCCAGCGCAGACCGTGCAGCTGGTAGTCGCGCAGCGTCGCCCGCAACGCGTCGGGTTGGGCGACGGGCGCGCCGTCGAGGTCCGCGAGGCGCGACTTCAGCTCGTCCAGCCAGCCCGTGGCGGCGACTTCGACCTCGACGCCGTCGATCTCGGTGGTGCCGGTGAGGGCCGCGCCGATCGCGTCGATCGCGGTGACGGGCTTGACCGCGCGTTCACGGGCGCGACGGGCGAGCTCGGGGTCGACCAGCGTCCAGCGGTCGCGCAACCGGACGACGGGACGCGTCGCCTCGGCGAGCACGTCCAGCTCGTCGGGGGTCAGCGGGTCGTCGCCCAACGCCAGCTGCCAGTCGACGGACGTGACCTGGTCGGGACCGAAGAACGCGGGCCGGTCGCCCGGCCGCTCCCCCATGACGACCTTCGCCGACAGGTCACGCACCAGGTCCTTCGGCCAGTGCACGTCGACGCCCGCGCCGGCCAGGCGGACCGCGCCGGTGCTGAGCAGGTGCTCCACGTCGGAGTCCAGCAGCGCGACCTCGTCCGGGACGGGCTGGTCGAGCAGCCGTTCCAGCGGCGGCCAGGCCCGGGCGGCGCGGCGCAGGGCGACGGTGGCGTCCGCGCGCGACCGCTGGTTGGCGGCGGCCCACAGCTCGGCGGCGTCCACCACGCGGGCCGGGTCGGCGAGGCTGTGCACCTGCACCACGGCGCGGAACGGGCCGAAGCCCTCGATCCGCAGGGAGATCCGGACGCCCTGGTCGGCCCAGTCGCGCAGGTGCGGCACTTGCTGCGGCGCGGTCGAGGCGAACGCCGGGGCTCCCGCCGCGTGCACGGCCGCCGCACCGCGCGGCATCGTGTCGGCGACGGCGTCCAGGAAGGACCGCAGGAGGGGTTCGGCGTCGGGCAGTTCGAGCGGGTCACGGCCCGCCAACGGCACCGCGCGGGCGTGCGGCGGCATCGCTTCGGCGAGGTCCCGGACGCGGGCGTGGTCGGCGGCGTCGAGCGGACCGAGGAGCCAGGCGTCGAAGTCCCCGTCCGTGACGGCGGGCCGCACCCGGCCACGGGAGACGAGTTGCAGCGCCACGACCACGGCCGCGCCCCAGAACGCGGCGGCCGGGTGGGCGTCCGGGCTGCGGCGGGCGCGGCTGAGCAGCGGGACGGCCTCGGCGACGGGCAGCCGGAGGGCCGGGACGTCGCAGCGAGTGCCCTCGGGGGTGGCGATCGTGAGCCGGTCCTCGCCGAAGCGCTCGTCAGCGCCGACGTCGGCCGCGGAGCGACGGTCCGGGCGCCTACCCGAACCCCCTGCGCGGACGGAATCCGGGCGCTGGTCGGAGCCGCTGTCCCCCGGCCGGTCGTCCTGCCTGGCGGCTCCGGGCGCGCTCTGATCGGCCGCGCCGCGGTCGGGGTAGAAGGCGATCGTGGACGTGCGTGGCGGATCGGCGGCCTCGAAGACGGCCGCGTACCGCTCCAACCCTGTGTTCAGCACTCCCCCTCGCTATTCAAGTTTGAGTATAACCCAGCTGCCGGCCTCCCCCGGCGAGCCGGGCTCCCCCGCCATCCGGTACGCGCCGCCCTCCAACCGTCCGAGCAGCCCCCGCGTCCACTCCGCCCCACCGGCCGCCGCGTGCTCCCACAGCCCGAACAGCTCTTTCACGTGCGCAGGCTCCCGCCACTCCTCCACCTGCCTGCGCGCCGCGTCACGACGGCTCTCCAACGCCGCCAACCGCTCGGTCAGCAGACCCACCGCCTCCGCCCGCCGCAACGACGGCAGCAGCGCCAGCCCCGCGGCGAGCAGGTCCGGCCGGGTCTCGGGCCGGCGCAGCGCGTCACCGAGGAGCCGCCGGTACTCCGCCTCCCCCGCGGGGGTGATCTCGTAATCCGTCCGAGCGGGCGGCACGGCGTGGTCGACGAGGCAGCCGTCCTTCGTCAACTGCTTCAGGGCGTGGTAGATCGAGCCCCACTTGACGTTGGCCCAGTCCCCCGCACCCCACGACATCAGGTCGTTGCCGATCAGGTAGCCATGTGCGCGCCCGTACCCGCGCACCACCCCGAGCACCAACAGCCGTGTAGCAGACATCTCATCCTTGTCCGGCGGCATTCCGGTTTCGCATCTCCGGTTCCGCGGATCAGGGTAGATCGCCGACCATGGACCGGTGACGCTCGCCGAGATCGACGACGCCCAGCGGCGGGCCCGCCTCGGCGTCCGGCACCTGCTGGCCACCCCCGCGGCCTCCGTCGAGGAGGTGGCCGACGCGGTGGTGGGTCTGCACGCCACCGACCCGGCCACCGTGGTCCTGTCCGCCTGCGCCCGGATGCGACAGCCCTCGGTCGCCGACGTCGAAGCCGCCTTCTACGAACGGCGGACGTTGGTGCGGCTGCTCTGCATGCGCCGCACGATGTTCGCCGTCACCACCGCCACCGCCCCGGTCGTGCAGGCCGCCGCCGGCGCCGCGATCGCCGCGAAGGAACGGCAACGGCTGCTCCAGTACCTCGCCGACGGCGTCGGTTGGGACGCCGACCGGCTGGCCGAGGTGGAACAGGCCACGCTGGAGGCGCTGCGGCTGCGCGGCGAGGCGACCGCGGTCGAGCTGACCCGGGACGTTCCCGCGCTGCTGGAACAGGTCGTCGTCGCGGCCGGCACGCCCCGCGAGATCCGGCAGAACGTGTCCAGCCGCATCATCCGGGTCCTCGCCGCCGACGGCCTGCTGCGCCGCAGCCGCCCCCTCGGCACGTGGCTGAGCAGCCAGTTCCGCTGGACACCTGCCGCACCGTGGCCCGGGATCGACCCCGACGAAGCCCGCGCCGAACTCGTCCGCCGCTGGCTCGCCTCCTACGGCCCCGGCACCGAGGCGGACGTCAAGTGGTGGACCGGCTGGACCCTCGGCGCGGTCCGCAAGGCCCTCACCGCCGTCGGCGCCGTCCGGGTGCGACTGTCCACCGGCGACGGCTACGCACTGCCCGACGACGTCGACCCGATCGGCGAGCCGGAGCCGTGGGCCGCCCTGCTCCCGGGACTGGATTCGACACCGATGGGGTGGCAGGCTCGCGGCTGGTACCTCCCCGACCACCACCGGTCACGCCTCTTCGACACCTCCGGCAACGTCGGCCCGACGGTGTGGTGGAACGGCGCGGTGGTCGGCGGTTGGGCGCAACGCGCCGACGGCGAACTCGTTTGGGAACTCATGGAGGACATCGGCACTGACGGAGCCGCCGCGATCGCCCGGGAGGCCGACCGGATGGCGGCCCGGCTGGACGGGGTGCGCGTGATCCCCCGCTTCCGGACACCGTTGGAGAAGGAGTTGGCGAAATGATCCTCTTGCGGCGGTTGGACGACGAAGGAGTCGAGCGCCTGCTCGGCCTCGCGGTCGCGGACACCGACCCCGACGACGTGATGCCACCCGGCTGGACCGTCGACCGGCCCGACGAGTTCCGCGAGTTCTACCGGGCCATGCGCGACGACGCCTACGAGATCGTCGAGGACGACCGCACCGTCGGCATGGCCCGGCTCACCGCCAAGGGCGAGACCGGCATGTGGATCGCCCGCTGCGCACGCGGAGCCGGCGTCGGCCTCGCCGCACTGCGCCGGGTGGTCGAGGAAGCGCCCCGACGCGGCGTCGACTCCATCGTCGCCGACACCACCACCGACAACCTCGCCGCCGTCACCGTCCTCCGCAAGGCCGGCGCCATCCTCGACATCGACGGCCGACGCGTCCTGGCACGCCTGCCCGTGCCCGTCGAACCCACCCCGGACATCGCCGACACCGCCGAACTGCTCCTCGCCTACCTCGACTTCTACCGCGAAGCCGTGCTCCGCAAGATCGACGGCATGACCGAGGACGAACTGCGCACCAGCCGCCTGCCCTCCGGCTGGACACCGCTCGGCCTGGTCAAGCACCTCGCCTACGTGGAAATGCGCTGGCTGCGCTGGTGCTTCCGCGGCGAGGAGATCACCCACCCCTACGGCAACCCCGACGTCGACGACGCCGAGTGGCTGATCGAAGGCGACGACACCACCGACCGCGTCCGCGCCACCTACCGCGAACAGTGCGCCCGGTCCCGCGACATCGTCGCCGAATCCGCGTTGACCGACAGAGCCGCCCACTGGGGCCAACCCGACGTACCGCGCCCGACCCTCGCCTGGATCCTGTTCCACCTGCTCCAGGAGTACGCGCGGCACGCCGGGCACCTCGACATCGCCCGCGAACTCAGCGACGGCGTCGTCGGCGCGTAACCAGCGCGGCACCCGGGCGGGCCGGTCGACCGAAGTCCACCAGGCCCGCCCGGGTCACAACCACAGGGTCACACCGCCGGATCGAGCCGACCCACCACGACGGTGGCCGACAGCTCCGCGTCCGACACGACCTCCGCGCGCAACCCGCCCCGCGCGAACGCCGCCACCGTCCCCGCCGCCTGCCGCGCACCCGTCTCGACCAACAACCGCCCACCCGGCGCCAACCACCGGGCCGCGTCCGCGATCACCCGCCGCTGCACGTCCAGGCCGTCCGCGCCACCGTCCAACGCCACCCGCGGCTCGTGGTCACGGGCCTCCGGCGGCATCAAACCGATCGCACCGGTCGGCACGTAAGGCGCATTCGCCACCACCACGTCCACCCGACCCGCCAACGACGCGGGCAGGGGCGCGTACAGATCACCCTCGTAGACCAGACCCCGCCCGCCATCGCGAGGCACGCGGACGTTGCGACGAGCACAGCGCACCGCCGCCGGATCGATGTCCACGGCGTGCAACTCCACCCCCGCCACCCGATCCGCCACCGCGGCGCCCACCGCACCCGAACCACAGCACAGGTCCACCACCACCGCACCCGGCCGCGCACCGGCCACCGCCACCCGCACCATCAACTCCGTGCGCCGACGCGGCACGAACACACCCGGATCCACCGCGACCCTGAGGCCGCAGAACTCCGCCCACCCCACCACGTGCTCCAACGGCAACCCGGCCACCCGCCGCGCCGTCAACACCTCGAACTCCGCGGGCGTCCGAGCGGCGGCGGCCAGCAACCGCGCCTCGTCCTCGGCGAACACACAACCCGCCGCACGCAACCGCGCGACCACATCGACATCGGGAACCAGCATGGACAGCACAACGCCTCTCGCGTGAACTACGCGGGCGTCCCTACACCGCCATGACGCGGCCGGAGACGACCCGACATGCACCAGCAGAAATGGGTCTCACCTCCAAAGTCCGCGTGAACAGCCACACCGTATCCCACACCGGGACGACCCCCGGCCGCGACGGTGCGGACCGGGTCACCCGCGGACCTGGACGTCCGCTGCGGGATGCGCGTCACCGCTGTCCGCGCCCAGACCCGCGAGAAGTCGCAGCCCGTCCTCGGCGGGACTGCCGGCAGCCGCGGACAGCACCACCAGCTCCACGCCTGGTTCGTCCGGCAGCGCGAAGTTCTCCTGGTGCAGTTCCAGCAGGCCGACCAGCGGGTGCCGGTACGCCTTGCGCCCATGGGTGCGGGCACGCACGTCCGCACGCGCCCAGAGGCGGCGGAAGCGCTCGCTGCCCATCGCCAGCTCCCCGATGAGCGACGCCAGACGGGGGTCCTCGGGAAATTTGCCGGCGGCCAGGCGCAGGTGCCCGACCACGTCGAGCGTGCACTTGTCCCAGTCCGCGTAGAGGCCGCGCTCGGCCTCCTCCAAAAAGAGGTGCCGCGCGGTGTTCAACCCCGGCATCGGCCGGCCCAGGAGGAGCCCGGCCAGGCGGTTCCCGGCCAGCACGTCCAGCCGGTGGTCCATGATCAGCGCAGGCGCGGCGACGACCAGGTCGAGGACCCGCAGCAGCTCCGACCGGACCCGCCCGCCCGGCACCTTCGCCCGGCGACGGCGCTGCCGCGCGAGCCGGCACAGGTGCCCGCGTTCGGTCTCGTCGAGACCCAGGACGCGCGCGAGCGCGTCGAGGACCTGCTCGGACGGCTGGGTCGCGCGACCCTGCTCCAGGCGCACGTAGTAGTCGACGCTCACGCCGGACAGGTGGGCGACTTCCTCACGGCGCAGCCCTTCGACCCGGCGACGGCCGCCGGTGGGGAGGTCGACCGTCGCCGGGTCGACCCGGGCACGCCGGGTCCGCAGGAAGCCCGCGAGATCGTCCACCCACCCAGTATGGCCTCGGCGAAGCCCGCGAAGGTGGCCCTGCCGATACCAGGAAGTCCGGTCCGACGGACGAGACGCCCCTGAACGACAGGTGCCGCGGCACCCAGGATCGAAGGCATCCGATCCGAAGGAGCCCTCCCGTGAAGACGCTGATCGTCTACGCCCACCCGGAGCCGAAGTCCCTCAACAGCTCGCTGAAGGACCTCGCCGTGTCCACCCTGGAGAACGCCGGGCACGAAGTACGGGTGAGCGACCTGTACGCGTTGAGCTGGAAAGCCGTCGTGGACGCCGCGGACTACGGCCCCGACGCCTCGACTCCGCTGAAAGTCGCCCTGGACTCGGGCCGGGCCTTCGACGCCGGGACGCTCACCCAGGACGTCCTAGCCGAGCAGGAGAAGCTGCTGTGGGCCGACACGATCATCTTCCAGTTCCCGCTGTGGTGGTACACCATGCCCGCGATCCTCAAGGGCTGGGTCGACCGGGTGTTCACCTACCACTTCGCGTACGGCGTCGGCGAGCACAGCGACACCCGGTACGGCGACCGCTTCGGCGAAGGCACCCTCGCCGGCAGGAAGGCCCTGCTGTCGGTGACCACCGGCGGCCCGGAGTCGCATTACACCGCGCGCGGGATCAACGGCCCCATCGACGACCTGCTGTTCCCGATCCACCACGGCATCCTCTACTACCCCGGCATCGAGGTGCTGCCGCCGTTCGTGCTGTACGGCACCGACCGGATGACCGACGACGACTACCCGGACGTCGCCAAGGCCTGGGAGCAGCGCCTGCTCACCCTGGAGTCGACCGAGCCGATCGCGTTCCGGCGGCAGAACTCCGGCGACTACGAGATCCCCTCGCTGCAGCTGAAGGAAGGACTGGAGCCCGCGGGCCGCAGCGGGTTCGGGCTGCACGTGCGCGGCTGACCACGGTCAGGCCGACTCCCCGGTGGACGCACCGCAGGACTCGGCCTGCCCACCGGCCGGAAACCGAATCCCGGCCTGGCACGAACGGCCGCGCCGCCACCACCCGAACAGCACCCCTCAGCCGTCACCCGCGCGAGCCCGCGCCACCGCCGCCTCGACACCGTCCAGCAGCACGTCCAACCCCACCGCGAAGTTGCGCACTGCGTCCCGCTCCAGGTACGGCACGCACTCGTCACCCTCCACCGGCGGAGGCTCCTCCGACCCGATCCACGCCGACAACGGGAACCGCACCGCGAAATCCGGCGCCACCTCCTCGAACACCGACGACCGCGAGTACCACCACTCCTCGTCCGTCATCCCCGTCTCCCGCGCCGCGCGCCGCGCCTCCGCGATCACCCCCGCCGCGCCGCGCACGAACTGCATCACCACACCCACCACACCCCGCAACACCGACGCGTCCAACCCCGTCGCGCGCAGGACCCGCAACAACGTCTCCACCATCGCGAACTCGTTCGGCCCCAGCACCGGCCGCGCCTGCGACACCTGCAACACCCACGGGTGCGCCAGGAAGAACGCCCGCACGTCCTCCGCCCACGCCCGCAACGCCACCCGCCACCCGCCGTCCATCGGGTACTCCACGGGCAACTCGGCCAACACCCTGTCGTACATCAGGTCCACCAACTCGGCCTTGCTCGGCACGTACGTGTACAACGCCATCGCCGAACGCCCCAACCGCTCCCCCACCGCCCGCATCGACAACGCCGCCATGCCGTCCCGGTCCGCCACCTCGATCGCCGCGTCCAGGATCACGTCCACGCTCAGCCCGGGTCCGGATCCCCCGTCGGACCCCCGCCACAGCAACCGCATCGACCGACCCGCGTCACCCTGCCCGGCGAAGACGGCCACTTGCCACCCCTTTACACCCTAAAGTATCGTGCGCGGACTCACTTTACGACATAAACAAAGCAGGGGGAAGCAAGGCGATGTCCGCACCAGCCGACAGCCACGACGTCATCCAGGTACGCGGGGCCAGGGAGAACAACCTCGCCGACGTCTCCGTCGACATCCCCAAACGACGGCTCACCGTCTTCACCGGCGTCTCCGGCTCAGGCAAGTCCTCCCTCGTCTTCGGCACCATCGCCGCCGAGTCCCAACGACTCATCAACGAGACCTACACCGCGTTCATCCAGTCCTTCATGCCCAGCCTCGGCCGCCCCGACGTCGACGGCCTGCGCAACCTGAGCGCCGCCATCATCGTCGACCAGGAACGCATGGGCGCGAACTCGCGCTCTACCGTCGGCACCGCCACCGATGCCCACACCATGCTCCGCATCCTCTTCAGCCGCCTCGGCACACCCCACATCGGCACCTCCGGCGCCTTCAGCTTCAACCTCCCCGAAGGCATGTGCCCGCACTGCGAAGGCCTCGGCCGCGTCTCCACCGTCGACGTGGACCAGCTCGTCGACCGCACCAAATCGCTCGCCGAAGGCGCCATCACCGTCCCCGGCTTCACCGTCGACAACTGGTACGTCCAGACCTACCTGAACTCCGGCTTCTACGACGCCGACAAGAAACTCCAGGACTTCACCGAAGAGGAATGGGACGCCTTCCTCAACCTCGAATCCACCAAGGTCAAGATCGGCAAGACCAACGTCACCTACGAAGGCCTCCTGGTCAAGGTCCAACGCCTTTACCTCGGCAAGGACCGGGAGAACATGCAGCCGCACGTCCGCGCCTTCGTGGACCGCGCGGTCACCTTCGCCGAGTGCCCGAGCTGCCACGGCGCACGCCTCAACGCCGCAGCCCTCGAGTCCAAGATCGACGGCGTGAACATCGCCGACTGCTCCACCATGCAGATCAGCGACCTCGCCGACTGGGTCGCCAAGATCACCGACCGCTCCGTCGGCCCCATGCTCACCACCCTCAAGGAACTCCTCGACTCCCTGGTCGAGATCGGCCTCGGCTACCTCAGCCTCGACCGACCCGCCGCCACCCTCTCCGGCGGCGAGGCCCAACGCGTCAAGATGGTCCGCCACCTCGGCTCCGCCCTCACCGACGTCACCTACGTCTTCGACGAACCCACCATCGGCCTGCACCCCCACGACATCCAGCGCATGAACGACCTCCTGCTCCGCCTGCGCGACAAGGGCAACACCGTCCTCGTGGTCGAGCACAAGCCCGAGACCATCCGCATCGCCGACCACGTCGTCGACCTCGGACCCGGCGCGGGCACCAACGGCGGCCACATCACCTTCACCGGCACCGTCGCCGAACTCCGCGCCTCCGACACCCTCACCGGCCGCCACCTCGACCACCGGGCCCGACTCCGCGACGACCCCCGCGTGCCCACCGGCCGACTCCCGATCACCGGTGCCGCCCTGCACAACCTGAAGAACGTCGACGTCGACATCCCCCTCGGCGTGCTCACCGTCGTCACCGGCGTCGCCGGGTCCGGCAAGAGCTCCCTCATCCACGGGTCGCTGGCCCGCCGCCCGGACGTCGTCACCGTCGACCAGGCGCCCATCCGCGGCTCACGACGGTCCAACCCGGCCACCTACACCGGCCTCCTCGACCCGATCCGCACCGCCTTCGCCAAGGCCAACGGCGTCAAAGCCGCACTGTTCAGCGCCAACTCCGAAGGCGCCTGCCCGAAGTGCAAGGGCATCGGCCTCGTCTACACGGACCTCGCGATGATGGCCGGCGTCGCCTCCGTGTGCGAGGAATGCGAGGGCAAGCGGTTCACTCCCGACGTGCTCACGCACAAGCTGCGCGGCAAGGACATCAGCGAAGTCCTAGGCATGTCCATCACCGACGCCCGCGGGTTCTTCACCGAGAAGCAGGCCAAGGCGATCCTCGACCGGCTCGTGGACGTCGGTCTCGGCTACCTCTCCCTGGGCCAGCCCCTGACCACGCTGTCCGGTGGCGAGCGGCAGCGGCTCAAGCTGGCGATCCACATGGCGGAGAAGGCGTCCACCTACATCCTGGACGAGCCGACCACCGGCCTGCACCTCGCTGACGTGGACCAACTGCTGGGGCTGCTCGACCGCCTGGTCGACGACGGCAACACGGTCATCGTGATCGAGCACCACCAAGCCGTCATGGCCCACGCCGACTGGATCATCGACCTCGGCCCCGGCGCCGGACACGACGGCGGCCAGATCGTCTTCACCGGCACGCCCGCCGCCCTGGTCGACAACGCCTCCACGCTCACCGCCCAGCACCTCCGGTCCTACATCGGGCGCTGACCGCCCGGGCGTGTTCTCGAACGAGTCTTCTCCGGTGCAGGTCTCCACCGGGGAAGACTCGTTTCGTTCGACACTGAAATTATTGAGTCAGTTGACGATTCACTGGACCATCGGCCACATGGCGAATCGTTCCCACGGCCGGCCGATTGTCCGACCCCGGCCCGTCCTCTAACGTTCCCGATCACGTCCGCGCGAACGTGATCGCAGAACCTCCACTCCCCGGCGGGACCGAGCCACATCCGGGTCCGCCGGAACCCCTGCACGAGGGAGAACCCTGCAATGGGAGACGTTCGCGGATCAAGACGAACCCTGACCGCATTAGCCGGCGCGGCGGTGACGGCCTTGGCGCTGGCCACCGGCGCGACGCCCGCCGCCGCCGCCGAAGGCGACATCCTGGGCACCGACAGCCCGACCGCCATCAACGACAGCTACATCGTCGTCTACGACGACGTGACCACCCAGAGCGTCGACGCGCTCACCTCCGACCTCAGCGCCAAGTACGACGCCAAGGTCGACTTCACCTACCGCCACGCGCTGAAGGGCTTCGCGGGCACGCTGTCCGAACGCGCCGCGCGCCGCCTGGCCGCCGAACCCGGCGTCGCCTACGTCATCCGGACCACGCACAGCGACTTCGGCGGCCGTGCCACCTGGGGCACCAACACCGTCGACACCAACAACACCGACTGCAACGGCCACGGCACGCACGTCGCCGGCACCGTCGGCGGCACCGCGCACGGCGTCGCCAAGGGCGTCCGCCTGATCGCCGTCAAGGTGCTCAACTGCCAGGGCTCCGGCTCGTTCGCCGGCGTCGCGGCGGGCATCGACTGGGTCACCGGCCACCACACCTCCGGCCCGGCCGTGGCGAACATGAGCCTCGGGGGCCAGGGCAGCGACACCACCGGCGAGAACGCGGTCCGCAACTCGATCGCCGACGGCGTCACCTACGCGATCGCGTCCGGCAACTCCAACGCCGACGCGTGCAACTTCACCCCGGCGCGGGTCGCCGAGGCGATCACCGTGAACGCGTCGACCAACACCGACGCGCGTGCCTCGTTCTCCAACTGGGGCACGTGCACGGACATCTTCGCGCCGGGTCAGAACATCACCTCGGCGTGGATGACCAACGACACCGCGACCAACACCATCAGCGGCACGTCGATGGCCGCACCGCACGTCGCGGGCGGCGCGGCGGTCCTGCTCGGTGCCACCCCGTCGTTGACGCCCGCGCAGGTCGCCAACGCGATGGTCGCCAACTCCACCCCGGACAAGATCACCAG
This sequence comes from Saccharothrix sp. NRRL B-16314, assembly GCF_000716595.1. Taxonomy (GTDB): domain Bacteria; phylum Actinomycetota; class Actinomycetes; order Mycobacteriales; family Pseudonocardiaceae; genus Actinosynnema. The sequence continues at coordinate 122,305 of NZ_JNXC01000012.1, read as the reverse complement.
TCCGGGCACCGGCTCGCCGAACCGGCTGCTGTACGTCAACACCGGCGACCCCGGCCCCGGCAACCCGTCGGTCACCCCGCCGGGCAACCAGACCGGCAACGTCGGCACGGCCACCAGCCTCCAGCTGAAGGCGTCGGGCGGTGCGCCGCCGTACACGTGGTCGGCCACCGGCCTGCCGCCCGGACTGGCGATCGCGGCGTCGACCGGCCTGATCTCGGGCACGCCCACCACGGCCGGCTCCTACACCGTGACCGCCACGGCGACCGACAGCGCGGGCAAGTCCGCGGGCACCACGTTCACCTGGACCGTCACCCCGCCGGGAGGCTCGTGCTCCGCGCCCGGTGAGAAGCTGGTCAACGGCGGGTTCGAGAACGGGACCACCGGCTGGTCCAACGCCACCTGGACGATCGGCGCGTGGACCGGCGAAGGCTCCCCGCGCTCGGGCACCCGCTCCTCCTGGATCGGCGGCTACGGCTACACCTACACCGAGACGCTGACCCAGACCGTCACCGTCCCGGCGGGCTGCGCCAACACCACCCTGTCGCTGTGGCTGAAGATCAGCACGGAGGAGTACGAGCCGGCCGTGTTCGACACCTTCACCGTCAAGGCGGGCTCGACCACCCTGGCGACCTACACCAACCTCAACCCGTCCGGCTACGCCGTGCGCACCTTCAACCTGGGCGCGTACGCGGGCCAGAGCGTCACGCTGAGCTTCACCGGCGCGGAGGACTGGTCCTACCAGACCTCGTTCGTGCTGGACGACGTCTCCGTGACGGCGTCCTGATCCTGGAACACCGGAAGGGGGAGGGTCGGCGTCCGCCGGCCCTCCCCCTTCCACGGAATGGCCTACCTCAGCAGCCGATCGGCGAGGAGCCGACCGCGACGTCGTCGTACCACAGGGTGTTGGCGCCGTCGCCGTAGCTCTCCCAGCCCAGCCGCAGGTCGGTGACGGCGGGCCGCCAGTTGGTCTTGCGCAGCCACTGCCCGTCGACGTCCGGCGTCGACACGCCGTCCGCCTGCAAGCCCTCGACCGGCTCGCCGTTCAGCGAGGTCGCGATCTTGCCGGCCGGGTCGACGGTGAACTGCACGCAGTTCCACTGGCCCGTGGGCAGCGGCTTGCTCTTCGACACGCCGACCGGGCTCTGCTCCGGCAGGGTGGCGTCGTCGGACTCGCGGTTCCACTGGAGCGCCGAGTTCTGGCCGCCCATCCGCAGGTCCTTGCCGCCGTCCACGGAGTCCTTCATGGCCATGAACGTCACGTGCGCCATCGGCAGGGCCGTCGTGTGGCGGACGTAGAACCGGCCGTACAACGGGCCGGACCCGGACACCGGGGTGCCGAAGAAGATGTGGTTGCAGTAGCCGGACGCGCCGTTCACCCGCACCGACTTCGAGCCGCTGTGCGCGACCGAGCTGTCGATGCCGACCACGCCCTGACCCGTGCAGTTGGCCGCGCCGACGGTCCAGCGGCCGGACGGGGCGGTCCCGGTCTGCGACTCGAAGTCGTCGCACAACGCCGCCGTGCCGCAGCCGGTCGGGTTGCTCGTCGTCGTGGTGGTCGTGGTGGTGGTCGTCGACGTCGTGGTGGACGTGGACGTGCTCGTGGACGTGCTCGTGGTGGTGGACGTGGGCGTGGTGGTCGTGGTCTGGTCACCGCTGCACGAGACACCGTTGAACGCGAAGTCGGTCGGTGTCGCGTTCGTGCCGCTGTACGTGGCCTGGAAGCCGAACTGGGCGCTCGCGCCCGTCGCCAGGGAACCGTTCCACGGCATGTTGGACGCACTCACCCGGGTGCCGGACTGCGTCACGTTCGCGCTCCACCCGGAGCTGATCGCCTGATTGCCGGCGAACGTCCAGGTGAGGTTCCACGAGGTGACCGGAGCGGACTGGTTGGTCACGGTCACGTTGGCGGTGAACCCGTTGGACCACTGGTTGAGCTTGTAGTCCACGGCGCAGACGGGAGCCGCACCCGCAGGGCTGGTCCCGCCGATCACCACCAACCCGGCTACTGACACCACAGCGGCTACCGCCGCCAGCAGATTTCGCACAACAACCCCTTCGTTGTCGTTTCTGGGAGCGTTCCCAGAAACAGACTGTAACGATTCCGTCACCCCAATGGAATACTCCGCCCGCCGCAACGGTCGCTGGGTCGAACGCGCTTACCGCCCGGTTACCGGTCCAGCACGTTCACGGTGCCGCGCCCGCCGTCCACCCGGACGCGGTCGCCGGTCCTGATCCGGGTGGTCGCGTTCCCGCAGCCGACGACGGCCGGGATGCCGAGTTCACGGGCCACGATCGCGGCGTGCGACAAGGGCGCCCCGACGTCCGTGACCACGGCGGCGGCGCGGGGGAACAGCGGGGTCCAGCCGATGTTGGTCACCGTGGTCACCAGGACCTCGCCCTGCCGGAGCGCCGCGCCGTCCTCGACGTCGTGGATCACCCGCGCCACGCCCTCCACCACCCCCGCGGCGCCGGGGAAGCCGGACACCGCGTCGCCCAGTGGCTCGGCCGAGGAGTCGTGCACGTCCGCCCTGTGGTTCGGGTCGGCGGCCCAGGCCTCCGGGTCGAAGTGGCCCCGGATCACCGTCGGGTACGGCGGCAGCGCGCGGTAGTGGTCGTAGGCGGCCCTGCGTGCCGGGACCGCTGCCAGCGGGCTCTCGTCGCCTTCCAGGACGCGCAGGGTTTCCCCGATCGGCAGGAAGAACACGTCGTCGCCGTGCCCGGTCACCTCACCCACCCGCACCAGGAACGCCCGCAGGACGCCGAACGCGCGGGCGAACTCCGACCTCGCGCGTTCCCGCTCGCGGGCCAGCTCGGCGAGCTCGTCCACCTGTCGGCGCAGGCGTTCCACCTTGCCGGGGTGGGCGGCGCGCAGCCGTTCCCACGCCGCGTCGCGCACGGCTGCCTGCCGGACCAGCAACTCCTCTGGATCCACCCCGAAGTCCGGCCGTCCGGGCCACTCCGGGTCCTCGGCCGGGCGCGGCGCGGACACCTCGAACTCGTCGGCGAACCGGTGGCCGTACTGCCGGACGTACGCCTCGCGGGTGATCTCGCCCCGGTTCAGGCGGGCCAAGCCCAGCAGCGGGCCCAAACTCTCCAACTCGCCGGCCGCGCCGTGCGCTCCGGTCAGCAACGCGGTGGCGTCGTCCTCCCCCACCAGCCCCACCAACCGGCGGCGGACCTTGTGCGACGACATCGAGCCGTTGCGCGCGCCCGCGTCGAACACCCTGGCGTCCACGTGCAGCACTTCGTCCACATCGGACTTCCACAGGGCGAGCAGGTCGGCCGGTGTGGACGCGGCGAGGAAGGCGGCGTGCAGCCGTTCGGCGCGGTCCGGCGCGGAGACCAGCAGGCCGTCGATCTTCGCCCGGTACTCCCGGCCCTGCCGGAGGAACGGCCCCGCCGCGCCGACCGCGGCACGCAGCACGGCCAGGCGGGACATCGGCAGCCCCGGCAGCTCCACGCCAGGCGGGATGCGGCCGAAGTACTGCTCGGTCGTCCGGAGCATGAACCCGCCGAGCCCCAGTCCGAGCGCCGATCCGACGGCCAGCGCGACGCTGAGGTTCAGGTAGAACCGGCCGCCGATGTTGCCGGTCATCGGGTGACCGGCGATGGGCGGCTGGGCGAGCACCTTCGCGAAGGACCAGGTGGCGGGCGTCATCACGCTCGGCACGGCTTCACGCAGGTTCGCGCACGTCCACAGGTAGTCGCCGCGCAGGCTGTCGTTCCAGACCTCGGCGTTCCCGGCTCCCGCGTTTCCGACTCCGGCGATCCCGTCCTCCGCAGGCGCGTCCGGCAGCGCGGTGATCGGCCTGGCCTGCAACACCGAGATCCGCCCGTCGGCCACGGCCCACTCGACGTCCACCGGCATGCCGAACAGGTCCTGGATCCGCTCCCCCAGCCCGGCCAGCTCGAGCACTTCGGCGTCGGACAGCAGGTCGCCCGACCGCCGCACCGCGCCGGAGGTCACCCCGTACTCATCGGGGGTGACGGCACCGCCGACCAAAGCCTCACCGAGGCCGGGCGCGGCGTTGACCACCGATTCGGTCCGCGCGCCGGTGACGGGGTTCGCGGTGAACAGCACACCGGCCGCGTCCGCCGGCACCATCTCCTGCACCACTACGGCCAGCGCGACGTCGGTGATGCCGTTCTGGGCGCGGTAGGCGATGGCGCGTTCCGTCCACAGCGACGCCCAGCACCGCTTGACCGCGTCGAGCACGTCGTCGCCGGTGACGTCGAGGAACGTGTCGTGCTGGCCCGCGAACGACAGGTCCGGCAAGTCCTCCGCGGTCGCCGACGAGCGCACCGCGACCGGTCCCGGCGGCAGGGCGGCGCGGATCGCGGCGGCGATGTCCGGCGGCACGTCCTTGCCCGCGAACTCGGCGGCGATCACGGCCGCCGCGTCGTCACCGCGCAGCGCCTCCCCGATCCGCGCCTCGCTGTCTCCGACGAACCGGCGGTAGGCGTGCGTGGTCAGGTGGAAGCCGTCCGGCACGGGCAGGCCGGCGGCGGCGAGCCGGGCCAGCGAGGCGCCTTTCCCACCCACCGAGTCCAGGTCGGCGGCGGGATCGGCGAGCGGCAGAACCAGCGCGGTGGTCCCCATGGGCCGATCTTCGCAGAGCCTTCCTGAGGGAAGGTCCCTGGCGCGCGGGAAGCCCACCCGCGCGCCAGGGGTCGGGGTCAGGAGCCGTTGGTGAACAGCAGCCGGTTGACCGTGCCGCCGGTGGTGCCGCCGCTGACGACGTTCGGCGTGGCACTGGCGTTCAGCCAGTTGTGCACGGTGGCCGACGACTGGTCGCCGTACCTCTGCTTGTAGAGCGCGGCCACGCCCGCCACGTGCGGGGTCGCCATCGACGTGCCGCTCATCGTGCCCGAACCGCCGGTGCGGACGGTCGAGACGATGGAGCTGCCGGGGGCGTACAGGTCCACGCAGGCACCGGTGCTGGAGAACGAGGACCGGGCGTCGGTGTTGGTGGAAGAGGCGACCACGCTGGCCGTCTCGACCTTGCGCGGCAGGCGGTCGCACGAGTTGCCGCCGGTGTTGCCCGCCGAGGTGGCCAGGAAGACACCCGTCGAGATCATGTTGCGGATCGCGGTCTCCAGGCTCGCCGACGCGGTGAAGTTCCAGGACGTGTTGGCGACGGCCGGCTTGGTGTGGTTGGCGGTGACCCAGTTGATCGCGTTGATCGCGGACGTGGTGGTCGCTCCGCCGGAGCAGCTCATCATCTTGACGCCGTGCAGGCGCACGCCCTTGGCGATGCCGTAGGTGTTGGAGCCGATGGTGCCGGCGACGTGCGTGCCGTGGCCGTGGCAGTCGGTGTTGTTGGTGTCGTACGCGTTGTAGTCGAACGTGGCCCGGCCGCCGTAGTCGACGTGGCCCGGCGTGATGCCGGTGTCGATGATGTACGCGTGCACGCCGGCACCGGTGTACGTGTAGTTGAAGGTGCTGGACAGGGGCAGGTTGCGCTGGTCGACCCGGTCGATGCCCCACGACGGCGGGTTGACCTGGGTGGCGTCGAGCGCGTCGGTGACGAGCACGTCCTGCTCGATCGCGGTGACCGCCGGGTCGCGGCTGAGCTTGCGCAGCTGCGCCGGGGTGAGCTTGGCGGCGAACCCGTGGAACGCCGCGTTCCAGACGTGGGTCGGCGTGACGCCCGTCGTGGCAGCCACCTCGGCGCCGCTGCGGGCGGTGGTGCCCAGCGTGACGATGTAGGAGTCCTTGATCGGGTGGACGGTCGCGGACGCCGTCGCGAGGACGACGTCGGCCTGGTGCAGGGGTTCGGCGCCCGCGGTCGCGGTGGTGGCTCCGGTCGCGGCGGACAGGGCGGCGAGGATGGCGAGGGCTCTGCTGAAAGGACGCACGGAACGGCTCCTTCGGACGACCCCCGGCGAGCGCGCCCCGACGCAGGGTTGACGGGGCGAACGGTCACTCGTCCGTGGGTACACCAGCAGCCTGACCAGCAGTTATGCCAAGGTCAACGGAGGTCGGCCGAACGGCCGCGAACAGGCCCGACCGGCGTCACGCTCGGTGGACATAACGGATAACTGGTAATGCCCGGTTCGCTCGGGCGGGCGCTTGGTGAGGGCCGACCGGGTCGAGGGGTACGCCCACCGACGTCGGGCCGGAGTCCACGCGGGAGCCCACGCCTGGCGCAGGACTGGCCAGGCACTCCCGGCGGCGTTATCTTACTTTAAGAACCGATAGTAATTATGCCAACCCGGTGCGCGTGCGACAGCCCGGGAGAACGGGAGCGTGATGCTCATGAACGGCCCCGTGCTCGTCTACACGATCCGCATCGACGCCACGCCGGAAGAGGTCTGGCGCGGGCTGACCGAGCCGGACCTCACCCGCCGCTACTGGTTCGGCATGGCCTTCGAGTCGGACTGGCGCGTCGGCTCACCGGTGCTGTGGCAGTACGAACCGGGCGGCGCGGCCGAGGACATCGGCCAGGTGGTGCTGGAGTCCGAGCCCCACCGCAGACTCGCCTACACGTGGCACCGCTTCCAGCGGTCGCACGCGATGCTCTTCGGCTGGTCCGACGAGGAGTTGGCCAGGCGGGCACGGGAGCGGCCGTCCAAGGTCGCCTTCGACATCGTGCCGGAGGACGACGGGCGGGCGGTGCGGCTCACCATCACCCACGACGACTTCGAGCCGGACAGCCTGATGTACCAGGCCATCAGCGGGCAGCTCGAGGGCAGCGGTGGGTGGCCCGGCCTGATGACCGGCATGAAGACCCTGCTGGAAACCGGCCGGACCGCCCCCGTCGCCCCCTGACCATCGCGAGAACCGCTGACCGCGAAGGCTGATCACCGCAAGAGCCGACTACCGCACGAGCTGACTACCGCGAGGGCGCCGCCGCTGCCCGCCTCGCCTCGACCGCGCGGCGGGTGTCCTCGGCGAGCAGGTCGTCGATGATCGTCACGGCGGCCTGTGCACCCGCCGCCGCAGCGCCGAGGAGCAGCGCGGCCGGGCTGGTGACGTTGCCCGCGACCCACACGTTCGGCACTTCGGTGCGCCCGTCGGCGTCCGCGGCGATGTAGTCGCCGACGTCACCCGGCCACGGCGTCGGCACCAGCCCCAAGGTGCGCAGCACGTCCGCCCGCGCGGCGAACCTGGGGCCGGCCACGACCGCCTGCACGGCGATGGTCTCCCCGGAGCGCAGGCGGACGCCGGTCAACTTGTCGTCGACGACCACCAGGCGCTCCACCTCGCCCGGCGTGACCTCGACACCGCGCGCGGCCAGCTCCTCGGCCTCGGCTTCGGTGGGCTCGGGACCGGTGTGCAGCAGCAGGCGCAGGTCCGAGGTCCACTGGCTGAACAGCATCGCCTGGTGCACCGCGAAAGGACCGGTGGACAGCACCGCGATCCGCTGGTCGCGGACCTCCCAGCCGTGGCAGTAGGGGCAGTGCAGCACGTCCTTGCCCCAGCGCTCCGCCAGTCCGGGCAGCTCCGGCAGTTCGTCGTGCAACCCGGTGGCCGCGAGCAGCCTGCGCCCGCGCACCACGCGCCCACCGTCGAGCTCGACCCGGATGCCGTCCTCGGTCGCGGAGGCCGATCGGGCCACCGCGTCGACCAGCTCCACGCCGTACCCGCGCAGCTCCGCCCTGCCCGCCTTGATGAACTCCACCGGCGACGCGCCGTCGCGGGTCGGGAAGCCGTGCATGTGGGCGGCCGGCGCGTTGCGCGGCTGCCCGCTGTCCACCAGCAGGACCGAGTGCCGCGCGCGCGCCAGCATGAGCGCGCCCCCGAGCCCGGCGGCACCACCGCCGATCACCACGACGTCGTAGTCGGTCTTGCGTTCCTGAACGGTCACCTGGTCTCCCGATCGGCTTCGTGAGCTGACATGCGGACCATCTCCGGCGGCGCGACCCGCGCAGCGGGCACTTCCCCACTCCACCGCCGGCGGGAAGTCATACCTTATCGTAGTCATCCGACGTGCCGGGCGGACGGAGGACCGCTACGTCGGTGAACTCGCGAAACAGCGGCACGCCTGCCCGATCGGGGTGAATCGGATCGCCGTCGTGGTTCACCGGTGTTCACGTGCGGTAGCCTCCGTGCGTATCGCGGACGATGCCAGGAGGAGAACACCGTGGGCAGTTCCCGTCTCGACAATCCCCCGGTCGTCACCACGGCGATGCTGATCCGCAAACCCGTCGCCGAGGTATTCCGCGCTTTCACCGATCCGGCCGTCACCACGAGGTTCTGGTTCACCGAGAGCACCGGGCCGGTGGCCGCCGGCGCGGAGTTGCGGTGGACGTGGGGGATGTACGGCGTCTCGGCCGACGTCCGCGTGAAGGAGTTCGAGCAGGACAGCCGGTTCGTCGCCGAGTGGCGCAACGGGCCGACGCCGACGACGTTCGAGATGCGGTTCACGGCCAGGTCAGAGGCCACGACGCTGGTCGAGCTGGTGGAGACCGGGTTCGGCGGCGACGACGCCGACGAGGTCGTGGCCTGGGCGATCGGCTCGATGGGCGGGTTCACCGAGGCCATCGCCGCCGCCAAGGCGCTGCTGGAGCACGGTGTCGTGCTGACCCTCGTCGCCGACCGGCACCCCGACGGCGTTCCCGGAGCGGAGTAACCGAATTCCGGCCGGAGCGCGCGTTGAGAAGGCACCGGACCGGAGCGCGACTCCGCGACCAGGCGATTCGCAGGAATTCAGTCCGTACACGGCAGATGAACGCGATCGTGCGAAATGGCGCGTAATCGTGGCACGGAAATCGCGAACCGGCCGGCGGGCCGCACAAATCGGGTTTTCGGAGCTTCGGCCAACCGGACGTGCACGGGTGTCCGGACGCCTCACCGTTCCGCCAAACGGTTGAATTAACGATAGCGGATTGCGGCAGGACGAGTGGCGGGCAGGACCCGGTTCACACGTCGCCCGCGATGGAGTTGCCGGCTTCCGCGGGATCGTCGCTGAGGTAGAAGGCCCTCGCCGCCTGGACGTACTCGTCCGTCGTCACGTAGCCGTCGCGATCGGTGTCGAGCATGGTGAACGCCCGCCGGGCCTCCTCCTCGGACATGCCGCCCCGCATCTGCGCGGCCATCATCTCCGTCGCGGTGATCCGGCCGTCGCGGTCCTTGTCGGCCGCGGCGAACACCGCCATGCTGAACGGGATCGCGGACGCCTCGACGAAGTCGGCGAAACCGGGGTCGTCCCCCCAGGCCACCCAGTCCTCGACGGTGACCTGCTCCACCCCCTCGACGTTCGGCCGACCGGGCATCGCCCGGAACATCCGGTGCGCGTGGAGGTGCACGCTGCGCCAGTGCTCCGAGTACGGCGGCAGGTCGTAGGTGTCGCACCACACCTGCGCCAGCGCGGTGATGTCGAGTTCGTCGATCACGCCGTCCCGGTCCGCGTCGAAGGAGCCGTACACCTTCTCCAGCTTCCGCCGCCTCAGTTCTTCGACCACCGGACCGCCTCCCAGGTGTTCGTCCTCAGTGGACACTGGCGTCGCCACCGCGCGGGGGCGAGCAGCTGTCGCACGAACTCACTTGAACAAGTTATAGCAGAACGTCGCGGCAGACGTCTGCTCCTGGGATGGCCCTACCTGACCGGCGGGCAACGCGAGGTCGAGCACGGGGTCGATCACGGGGTCCTGAGCGCGTCGAACGCCCAGGACCCCCGCGTGCCACACCGAGGTCAGCGGGTGTGGACCATCAGGCGGTCGACGCCGTGGACGATCGACGCGGCGCGGAAGGCCGGGTCCTCGCCGGCCATGCGGAGCTTCGGGAAACGGCGCAGCAGGGCCGGGTAGGCGGCGCGCAGTTCCATCCTGGCCAGCTCGGCACCCACGCAGCGGTGCGCGCCGTGGCCGAACGCCAGGTGCGCGGACGCCGGTCGACCGGCTTCGAAGTCGGTCGTGCCCTCGCGGTTGGCCGCCGTCAGGGACACCACGACCACGTCGCCTTCCTCGATCTGCTGGTCACCGACCCGCAGGGCGTGCCGGGCGAACCTCGGGAACGCCACCTGCACCACGCTCAGGTGCCGCAGCAGCTCTTCGACCAGCGGCGCGGTGGCCGCGTCGTCGTCACGCATCGCCGCCCGCGCGTCGTCGTCGGTCAGCAGCACGATCGCACCCAGCGCGAGCATCGACGCCGTCGTGTCGAAGCCGCCGGTCAGCACGCCGTCCGCCAGGCCCGCCAGCTCGACGTCGCTCACGTCGTCACCGTGCTGGCGGATGATCGCCCCGATCAGGCCGTCCCCCGGCGACCGGCGCTCGCGGCGCACGATCTCCTCCATGTACGACAGCGACTCGGAGATGGCGCCCAACGCCTGCCCCGCACCGCCGAACAGGTCGAACCGGGCCGCCGCCAGTTCCTGGAACCGGTCACGGTCCTCGTAGGGCACCCCCAGCAGCTCGCAGATCGTCAGCGACGGGATCGGCAGCGCGAACTCCTGCACGAGGTCCACCGGCCCATCGGCCGCCTCCATCGCGTCCAGCCGCTCGGTGACGATCGCGTCGATGCGCGGCACCAGTCGGGACAGCCGGCGCATGGTGAACTCCGGCGTGAGCAGCTTGCGCAGCCGGGTGTGGTCGGGCGGATCGGCGAAACCGAGGCCTCCGGGCGACTGCTCGATGCGGACCGCCGCACCGAGTCGGGCGTAGTCGTTACTGAACGCCCCTGTGTCGGAAAGCACCTTCTTGGCTTCTTCCTGACCGGTGACCAACCACACCCGCAAGCCGAACGGCACCGGGATCCGGTGCACCGCGCCGGCCTCCCGCATCCGCTCCAACTCGGCGACCGGCACCACGCCGTCCCGCTTCAACGGGACCAGCGCACGGTCCGGGAGCAGCGACAACGCCCGCGAACCGATCTTGCCCACGACCCACCGGGTCGCCGAACGCCGTGCGACCCACGCCACCAATCCGTCGCGCACGGACGCCAAAGTCGTCATCCCACACTCCTCTTCCCCAGGTTGACTTGAGCGACGGTAACCGTACGTAGGGGTGAGCAGCATCGCGCCACAGGCGGATTGACAGGAGATCGCAGGTAACAGACGATCGACGATCGCGCGTGAACGGGTGAAGCCGGTCGAAATCCGGCGCTGACCCGCAACGGTGATCCCACCCGGAACCAGCCCGAAAACTGCCGCGCATACCGGCTCCTGACACGGTCAGGCTGGTCATCGGGTCGGAGCCCGGGGGTAGGTCGATCACGGCTGTCGGTGGTCCGCTCAGCGTTGCGCCCGACAGGCAGACATGTCGTCGAGTCGGACCGCCGCCATCGCCACCGTCGGATACGGAGCGAGCTGGCGAACGGCCGTGCGCCCCCGAACACCCAACAGCGTGGACATCGGGGTTCCCCATTGACATGCAGCGGGAAAAGTTCGTGTAATTCTTTCAGGTATCACTCTCCCCATCCGCCCCTGCACGCAGAGTAAAGGGAGGTAGAGCCGTGTCCCTGTCACGCCCCACCCGGTTCGTGGTCTCGACGTTCGGCGCCCTCGCGGTCACCGCCGGCCTGGTGACCGCACCGGCCCACGCCGCGCCCACCGAGCCCGCCGCACCCGCGGACTCCGTCACCTCGGTCACCGACCGGATCGCCGCACGACTGGCCGGGGAGTTCGCCGACGAGGCACGACGGGCCGGCCTCCTGTCGACCACCTCGACCCAGGCCGTGCCCCTCGCGCGCGCTGCCGGCGACACAGCGCTCGGTCGGGCCGTGCGCGACGCCGACCGGGCGGTCCTGGCCGCCAAGGGCCTCCCGCAGGACGGCACGTCCCTTCTCACGATCCGCCTCGCGCACGCCGACATGGCCACCGCGCTGCACCGCGGCGCCGAGCCGCTGGTCGCGTCCTCCCCCGCCGACGACGCGGCGACGGTCGTGACGGCACACGACCGCGCGGGCCGCCGGGTGGCGCTGCCCGCCGACCGCGTTCCGCTGCGCCCGGTGTACCTGGTCGAGGTCGACACGCAGACCGCGCTCGCCAAGGGCGCGGAAGTGCTCCGCTCGACGCTGGCGCAGCGGGGCCTGTCCCCCGACGCCCGCGCGGCGGTCTCGCCCGCCTCGGGGTACTGGGCCACCCAGCTCACGTCGATCCGCCTGGAGGACGACAAGGAGCCGTGGCACAAGGGTGACTCCGAGATCTTCACGATCACCGCGGGGTTCGGCCTGGACGGCAAGGTCAAGGTCGACACGGTCCAGCTGCCCTACCTCGACGAGGACGGCAAGACCTACTACCCCAACCAGCTCCTGGTCCACTTCTCCGACTACAAGTACAACCTCGCCGACATCGTCATGATGGAGGAGGACGGCGGCACCAACTACCGCGACCTCGCCCTCGCGCTCACCCAGGCGTTGCTGACCATCGTCGACGGCGGCGCCTACATCCCGCTCGTCAACGCGATCATCAACGCGCGAGCAGGCCGGCGGTCATCGCCGCCGGCACGTGCAACCGCCCCGCCATCACGTCCCGCATCGCCGTGCGCAATTCGGCACCGCCCAACACCCGCTCGAACAGGAACCCGTCCGGCTCCAACTCCACCGCCGCCGCCACCGTCCGATGATCACAATCCGGCAGCAGCAACAAGACCTTCACCCGGCACGACCGCGACACGTCCGCACGACTCGCGTCCCGGCCCAGCAACTCCACCGCCACGATGACCAGCTCCACACCCTCCCGCCGCACGCAGGGCAGCCCACGAGTCGAACGAGCGGGACACCGACACCTCGTGGAACCCCCGGACCAGCGCCAGCAGACCCTCCCGGATCATCTCCCCGGGATGGGCGATGCTCACGGTCAGGCCCAACCCCGACGACGGACCGACGGGCACAGGCACAGCGGCGGAATTCGCGAATGTGCTGACGGGCATGAGTACCGGCCTCCAGACGGATGGTGCGCGAATGGCCGGCAGCTCACCGACCAGCCGACCATTCGCGGCGGTTTCGACCTCGACACCGCCGACCCCGCTGCCACCTCCTCCCGTTCCCCGACGTCTTCGGTCGAGCCGGCAGCGAAATGCCGCGCTCCGACTACCGACATCGTCACGTCCGACGGCAGGGCCGGCGAAATGCCACCTCCGGCCGCGGTGATGCGTTTCGCGCATCACCGGAGGCGACCTCTGCGGTCGGGCCGCCCGGGAAGCGGTTCGGAATCCCGCAGAAGTGCGAAGATTTCTCATGGTTCACCACTCGTCGGGCGTCAACATCGCAATCTTCCCAGCACCTCCCCCACCGGGGCATGATCCTCGTGAACGCCCTGAACAAGAACAGCCCACCGCGAGGAGCAGTCAGTGAGGCTGGACTTCCACCACGTGCAGATCCTCGATGCACTGCGGCAAGAGGGCAGCTTCCGCCGTGCCGCGGCGCGGCTCGGGATGAGCCAACCCGCGCTGTCCCGCCAGGTGGCGCGGGTGGAGAAGCAGCTCGGCGTGAAGCTGGTCGAGCGAGGCCCGTCCGGGGCGACGCTGACCGAGGCCGGCCGGATAGTGGTGCGGCACACGACGTCCATCAACGCGGCGATGGACAGGATGGCACGGGACCTGCGCGCGCTGGACGAAGAGCGGACCGAGCACCTGACGTTGGCGGCGTCGCTCAAGCCCGCGGTGACCGTTCCCCACCTGCTCTCGCAGGGTTACCGCGTGCGAGTCGAGCGCGTGCGCGACGCCGTGGCCGTCTCGATGGTGGAGGCCGGCCAGGCCGACGTGGCGTTCATCGTCGACGACCCGGACCGCCCGTACACGCCCCCGCGCGGGGTGCGCGCGGCGACGGTGATGGAGACACCGCTGTGGGTGGCGCTGCCCGAGAAGCACCGGCTCCGCGATCGGGAGCGGATCGCGCTGCGGGACCTGTCCGGTGAGCAGTGGCTGGTCCCGACCCCCGGCAACCTGCGTGCGATCGTGAAAGCGGCGTGCGCGGACAGCGGTTTCACCCCGGACGTGCGGCTGTCCGGCGAGGTCGACCTGCTGCTCGGCACGGTCGACCTCGGCGTCGGCGTCACGCTCGCGAGCCCGCTGTGCGGGCGGTTCTTCGGCAACAAGCTCGTCATGCGCCAACTGGCGGAGTCACTGGTCGAGCGCAAATTGTGCGTGTGGAGGTCCGATCGCGTGTCCTCGGCGATGGTGCACGACCTGATCGAGAAGCAGCAGCAGGCACACCTGACGTTGTCCTGGACCGAACCGGCGTACGAGCACTGGCTCGAAACCCACCCCTACGCACTGCCCTCGGTTGCCTGAAGCGAAAGCCCGTTCCCGGCGCCTCCCCGACGGCGGGCGGCCAGCAGCAGGGCCAGCCCGAGCACCGACATGACCAGGCCCATGCCGTACGCGGTGCGGTAGCCGAGGAACTGGGCCAGGCCGAGCAGCGGCCCGGCCAGCATCGCGCTGGTCTTCGCCGTGTTCGTGTACAGCGTGCTGGCGTAGCCCGGCCGGTCCGGCGCGAGGTCCTGGAAGTACGAGATGCCCACGCCCATCACCGCCGAGATCACGATCGCGTGCAGCACCTGCGCGGCCATGACCTGCCAGGTGGCCTCGGTCACGAGCATGATCCCGTAGTAGGCGAGGGCGACCGCGCCGCCCGCCAGCACCAGCACCCGGTGGTTGAACCGGATCGCCAGCGCGCCGAAGCCGAGCATCAGCGGGATCTCCAGGGCCGCGCACAGGCCGAGCACGAGGCCCGCGTCACCGGTCGTGCCACCGAGGTTCTCGGTGACGAACAACGGCATCGCCGCCACGCCGAGCGACGTCGCGCACTGGAGCAGCACGAACGCGAGTGCCGCGAAGACCACTTCCCGGCGCAGCCCCGACTGCCGTTCGACGCCGTGCGCCGGCGCGGGGGAAGGTCCCAGCTCGGGCAGCCACGCCAGCGCGACCACGACGGCCAGCACGTACACCACTGCGCTGGCGACGAACAGCCCGGTGAACCCGCCGCCGACGATGAGCAGCGCGCCCAGCGGCGGTCCGCCGACCCACGCGATCGACATCGTCATCCGCAGGCCGCTCATCGCCAACGGCGCCTTGGCCGAGCCGCTGCGCTCCAGCAGCTGCCGGGCGTAGGCGAACATCTGCGGCAGCTGGGAGGACGCGACCGCGTTCAGCGTGACCGCCACCGCGAGCAGCAGCCAGTAGTCGCGCAGGACCGCGAACAGCGCCCACGCCGCCGCGCCCGTCACGCCCGCCACGACCAGCAGGGTGCGGCGGATCGCGCGGGAGTCGGACAGCCGGCCGATCAGCGTGCTGACCACCATCGACATCAGGGCGCTGATCAGCAGGAACGCCCCGACCTCGAGCGGACCGGCCCCGACTTCCTTGATCAGGAACAAGGACAGGAACGGCGCCGCCAACGCGTACCCGACGCTCGTCATCAGGCTCATCGACACCAACGGGACGAAGGGTCGGGAACGGACGGCAGCAGGGCGTTCGGTCAGTGCCACACCGGCGATCCTCGCCGCCCGGGTGGGCGGCGAGGAAACGAAATTCCAGTATCCGGACCTTGTGAGAGCGCTATCACACCGTCGCGCGCGCCACGAGCACCGCCATGTCCAGCGGCAGCTCCCGGACGTCCTCCAACGTGAAACCGTTGGCGGACAACAACGTGCGGAACTCGTCGGTCGTGCGTTCACGACCTTGCACGGTGTTCACCATCATGTGCACGCTGAACGCCAGCGGCAGCACCGCGGGCCTGCCGGCCTGGATCGGCCGCTCGACCAGCGCCAGCGTCGCGCCCTCCGCCATCGCCGCGCGCACGTTGCGCAGGATCACCGAGCAGCGCTCGTCGTCCCAGTCGTGCAGGATCCGCGACAGCAGGTAGACGTCGCCGCCTGCCGGCACGGGGTCGTGGAAGAAGTCGCCCGCGACCACCGTCGCCCGCTCCGCGTGCCCGGCCAGCACGTCGGCCGCAGCGCCGACCACGTGCGGCCGGTCGAACAGCACGCCGCGCAGGCCGGGTGCGGCGGTCAGCACCAGGCCGAGCAGCCGACCGTCACCGCCCGCCACGTCGACGACCGTGCCGCCGGCGGGCAGGTCGAGCACGCCGGGCACCAGCTCCAGGAACGCCGTGCCCGCCGCCATCGCGCCCTCGAACAGCCGCGCGTCGGCCGGGTGCGCGGCGAAGTGCTCGAACGGCTGCACGCCGTACACGTGGCTGAACGCGCTCCCGCCGGTGCGGACGGTGTGCTCCAGCGCACCGAACGACCGGTAGAACAGGCCGCCGTAGATGCGGGCCAGGTCCCGCTGCGACCCGGCCGCGTCGCTCCGCAGCATCGCGCCCACGTCGGTCAACGACCACTCGTCGCCATCCCGGTGGAACGCGCCGAGCACGGCCAGGTACGCCATCAGGCGGCGGAGGTTGTCCTCCCGCGTGCCGGTGCGCTCGGCCAGGTCGGCGGTGTTGCGCGGACCGTCGGCGAGCAGGTCGGCCACACCCAGCTCGGCCACCACCGCGACGGCACTGGTGCGCCACGCGCCGGTCATCAGGTCGAGCATCTCCCGGCGCGGCCGGTCCGGCGGCCCGACGTGACGGGCCAGCAGCCTGGGGTGGTGACCGGGCACCTTCAGTTCCATCCGGGCCGCCCCCGCGACGCCGCGGAAGTACAGCACCGTCATGTCCTCGTGGTCGTTGTGACCGCCGCCGTCCGCGGCGAGGCCCGCGTCGAGCAACACCTCGCACAGCCCTCGCACCAGCACGTCGTCGTCGCTCGTGGCGCGGAACGCCAGGTGCGACTCGGCCTCGCGGTCCGCGGCCGACAGGGCGGACCCACCCGCCACGACGAACAGCTCCACCTCGCGCGGGCCGCCCTCGACCTCGCCGCGCACGATCCGCACGTCGAAGTCCTGCCCGGTCCTGCGCCGGAGCCTGTCCCGCACCACGACGCTCGGGACGGGTTCCCGCGCCGCCACCCCGAGACCGGCGAGCGCACCGACCGCGTCCGGCACGCGGGACGCCGCCACGAGGACCGCGGCGTGCAGGAATTCCAGGTGGGGTAAGGCCGCGGCGGGCGGCTCATGGCCCAGTACGGCCGCCAACGCGTCCGCGGTGCTCGTGCCCCGGGTGAAGCTCACGCATTCCGCCACTCGGCGGAAGTCTCTCTCCTCCAGCGCGCCGGGCGCGCCGGTAACCGTCACGGACATTGCTCGTCTCCCCCACTTGAGGATGGCGTGCCGCGCCCACCAGGGCGGGCACGGCGAACGCGTGTGACCCCGGGCACAGGCTAGGAGGTTTCCAGCTCGGGGTGAAGCTCGATGTCGCACCAGCGCACGAGTCCGGCGATGCGCGGCTGCCCGTCGTGCCGCCAGACCATGGACGCCTTGGTCATCGCGCCCGGTGCGCAGACCCGGCTCGCGCCGAGGGTCGCCAGTTCGCGGGCGGTGCGCCGGAACTCCTCGCCGACCACTCCGAGCCCGACGTTCTGGAGGTGCTCGGCGTACGGGCGCATCGCGTCGACCGCCGCGGCCACGTCGGGCACGGACACGATCCGGGCCACCCGGTTGCCCGCGCCGCTGAGCGGCGTCAGCGCGTCGTCCAGCACGACCGTCCACTCCAGACCCTCCGAAGCCCAGACCTCGCTGCGCTCCGAACCGGCCGCCCGCCACTCGGCGACGAGCCTGCGGTGCTGCAGCACGGCGGCGTCCTGCGCGTCGATCGTCCCGGGCGGGCTGTCCCGGGCCTCGCGCCGCATCGCCTCGGCCAAGTGCCGGGCGACCGCGCGGGCGTGCTGCTCGTGCACCAGGTACACCTGCGGCGACAGGCACGCGTGCTGGTCGAAGTCGCTGCAGTCCGCGGCGATCTGCCGGGCCACCTCGGCCGGACCGTGCCGGTCGACGTACCCGGCGTCGACGATGCCGAACGACAGCTTGTGCGAGTGCTCCTCGTAGAGGTGGTGCGGCCCGACCTTGGCGCGGATCGCCGCGCACGCCTGGTCGCCGCCGTAGGCGATCACCGCGTCCGCGTGGCCGAGCGCGGCCTCCAGCGTCTCCTCGTCGTCACGATCCCAGTACGTGGCCACGACCGCGTCCGCCAGCACCGGCTCCACGTCGTGCAGCGTGCGCAGGAACGCGGCGGTGAAGTGGGGTTCCCTGGCCGGGACCTTCGCGATCACGGTCGCCTTGACCAGCAGCGCCCGCACCAGCGACCGTGCGGGCAGGCCCGGCACGTTGCCGGAGAACACGGCCAGCACGGTCCGCGGCCCGACCGCCGTGGTGCCGCCCGTGAAGCCGTCCAGCACCTCGGGGTCGCCCAGGTCCCGGGTCAGCGCGGCGAGCAGCGGCTCGGTACGCAGGTTGCCCAGCTCGGCGTCCAACGCGCGGTCGATCGTCTCCTCCGACATGCCGGTGACCCGCGCGGCGTCCCGCACGGTGGCGCGGCGCGCGGCGAAGTCCCGCTTGGCCCAGAGGTCGACGACCGCGTCGACGGCGGCCACGATCCGCCGCACGGGCAGCCGCCGCAGCTCACGGTGCGCGGTCTCCAGCCCGGCCCCGATCACGGCCCAGTCGACGGGTCTGACGCCACGCCACTCGTGCGGACCCGAACTCAGGGTGAACGGCACGCCGCCCACCGGCGCCCACTCCGGCATCCACGACACGCTCATTCGGCTCCTCCGGTCATCTCGTCCAGGGTGAGCGAGCAGCCGCGACTGGCGCCGCCCGCGACGCGGCCCGCGATGGCGACGCCCTCCGGCACGGCGATGCCGAGGTCTCCGGTGAGCAGCACGTGCGGCCGGTCGAGCAGGGACAGGTCGGTGATCTCCAGCAGTCCGGTGCCCTCGGTCAGGTACTCGCGGGTGTGCGGGTCGCGGACCTTGGGACCGCCCGCCGGGTGGCTGCCCTTCGGGCGTTCGCCGAGCGGGCCGACCGGGGTGTCCGCGGAGTCGAACAGCTGGTTGGCCAGTTCGGTCATGCCGAAGATGTTGGCGTGCCGCTCGATGCCGAAGACCCGCCGAACGGCGGCACGCAGCTCGTCCACCCGCATGACCCGCGAACGGCCCTTGAACCCGCCCCCGTCGAACAGCCGCGAGCCGGGCGGCAGCCGCCAGCTCTTGCCCTGCGCCTCCAGCGCGTCGCAGATGTTGACGAACGCGAACGTCGCGCCGATCAGCACCACCGGCAGGCCTTCCGCCACCGCGGTGTCCAGCCGCCGCGCCAGCAGGTCGAAGTCGACCCCGTTCGGGCCGACGACCGCCGTGCTGAGTTCGGGATCGCCGCACGACCGGGCGACCCGCCCCATGTCGAACGCGATGGCCATCTCCGGCGCGGCCTCCTCGGACGGCACGAACGGCAGGACCACCGGGCGCACGCCGTCGTCCGGCCGCAGGTGCCGCCGGGCCTGCGCCTCGATCGCCAGCCGCTTCAGCTCCAGCCCGAGCGCGGAGTACCGGACGGTGCCCCGACCGCTCCCCGTCGTGCCGCTGGTGCGGAACACCCGGACCGCCGGCGCGTCCGGGAACAGGTGCGGCCCGCCGTCCTTGTAGGCGGTGTCCGGCACACCGACGCCCACCCCCACCTGCTTCCAGTACCGGGCGACGTCGGGCGAGTTGGCGATGGCCAGCTCGACCAGCTCCTCCTGGACGTCCCGCGGATCGCCGACACCCTCGGAGACCAGCTGTGCCATGCGATCGAAGAGCCGCGCGACGTGGGGATCGTCGTGGGCAACGGTCATCGATTTCCTCCTGCGGACGAGGTCGACCGGACGGTCGGCGCGCACCGGCCCGTACTACGGGATCCGCCCCCGGAACGGCGTACTGCCAACCGGGGTTTGCCGAGGCCACAGGATGACGGACGAACGGCCCAGGTAGGAATGCCGCCGACCGTTCCGCTTCGGTAACCGGAACGCTCGAAGGCCAGGTCGGCACCTCCTCCCTGCGGCAGGAACGCCCCCGGAACGACCCCGGAACGCCGACTCGCACGCACGGCCGCGTCACAACCCGACTGCGCAACGTCACCATGTCACGCGTGGTGATCACGTGACACCATGTGCGGGGACAGATTCGTGACCAAAAACTTGCCCGGTTTTCCGCATTATTGCGGAGAGCGTTCGGACATCCGACCATTCGTGCCGTAACAATGGCGGGTATGCGCTAACAAATACCCGGAGCAACCGATATCGCCGCTATGGACGAGGATTCCACTCCGACGGCAGGAGTCCTCGCGCCCGAACGCCGGAGCACGGCGTCCGAACGCCTGAACCGCGCCGTCGCAGACCGAGCAACCAACTGGGGTGCCGGATGAACAGCCGAATGGTCGAACTCGAAGCAGTCCTGTCCCGGTCCGCGCCGGACCGACAGGCGGCACGGCGCCTCGCCGTGGACTTGGCGCGCTCCCTGGACGCGCTGAGCGCCCGCCGGGACGTGGACCGCCTGCTGCGCTGTGCCGCGGCGCTGACCCGGATCGGCTCCGCCGACGCCGCGGACGCGCTGCTGATCGCCATGCTGACCCTGGTGGACCCGGTGGGGCCCGAGGCGTCACGCGTGCGCGACCAGCAGGCGCTGACATCCGTGGCCCGCGGTCGGCGGGAACCGGGCGCGACAGTGGCGCGCCAGGCGCGGCGCAGAGTGCCCGGAACCACGTTCGGCCGGGGTGCTCCCCTGCGCCAGGTGGTCGGCGACTTCCTGGACCCGGTGCCGATGCCCGACCCGGTGACGGTCGGCGCGGTCGCGGTGGCGGTCGAACCGGTGAAGTCGACCGAGACGGGCGCGCTGGAGCTGGCGTTACAGCGCAACTCCGCGGTGCTGGGCGCGAACCACCCGCAGACCTGCGTGCTCCGGCTCAACCTGATGTGCGCGCGGTTCCGGATAGCCCGCGACCAGGGCGACGCGGAGGAGATCGCCGAGTCGCTCACCGACATGCGCGACGCGACCAACCGGGCGTTGAACTCGCTGGGCACGTACCACCCGCGGGCGCTGGTCGCGCAGGCGAACCTGGCGTCCGCGGAGTTCGAGCTGGCCAGGACGCGCCGCTCCGCCGAACGGGCCAGGCAGGTGCTGCCCAACCTGCGTTCGGCCTCCGACCGCACGGGCACCCGGCTCGGTCTGGACCACCCGCACGCGATGGTGGCGGCGTCGAACCTGGCGTCGGCCGAGCTGGAGCTGGCCCACTTCGACGGCGCCCGCGCGCAGGCGCAGCGGCTGCTGGACCTGGTTCGTGACGCGTCGATGCGCTCCATGTCGGCGTTGGGCCCGGACCACCCGGCCGCGATCGCGCTGGACGAGCAGCGGCGGGCGTGCGAGGCGTTGCTGTCCGGCGCGGGGCCCGATCCGTCGTTCGAGCGCGGCTACGCGTCGTTCGCCGACGCCGGTCGCTCGCTCGCCACGGCGAAGCCCGGCACTCCGGCCGTGCGGCAGAACATCCCGACGGAGTGGCCACCGGGCACGCTGCTGGCCCGGCTGCGGGAGAGCAGCAGGCAGGAGCTGCTGACGCTGGGCACGGCGGTCCGCTACTCGGCGGACCGGGAGATCATCGTCCAGGGCGCGACCGACACGCACGCCTTCCTGCTGCTCGAAGGCGTGGTGAAGGTGCTGGTCAACGACGCGAGCGGGGAGACCGCCGTGCTCACCGTGCGGGTCGCGGGCGACCTGATCGGCGAACTGGCCTCACTGGACCACAAGCCGCGGTCGGCCACGGTGGTGACGTGCGGTGACGTCTCGGCGAGGCTGATCACCAGCGCCGAGCTGCACGGGTTCCTGCACCGCCGCAACGACGGGTTCGTCGAGCTGATCGGGGTGATCGACGACCAGCTGCGGTGGGCCAACCGGCGGCGGCGCGACTTCCTGTCCCACACCGCCGCCGAGCGGGTCGCGCGGGTGCTGGCCGAGCTGGTCGGCGCACACGGCAGGCAGGAGGCCGACGGCTGGGTGCTCGGCATCCCGCTGACCAAGGTGGAGCTGGCGTCGATCGCCGGGATGAAGCCGCGCACCGCCGAGAAGGCGTTCGCGGACCTGCGCAAGGCGGGAGTGGTGGTGAGCCACCTCCGGCGTGACGTGGTCGTGCCCGACCTCGAGGGGCTGCGGAGGTTCGCGCGCTTGTAGTCGGGCTCCAGCCGGCAGCTCCAGCCGGCAGTCGGGCTTCAGGTGGTGAACCAGCCGTCGACCAGGGCGTTGCCGAACTTGCCCGCGGGGTCGAGTTCGGCACGCAGTTCGGCGAACCGCGCCCAGTTCCCGTACCGCGCGCCGGGGTCGGCCAGCTCGAACAACTTGCCCCAGTGCGCACGCGGACGCCACGGGTCGAGCGCCGCCTCGATCTTGCGCAGCACGGCCCGCACGGCGGTGTCGTCCTGCGTCCAGGTGAAGTGCAGGGCGACGCTCGCCCGGTCGTGCACCGGGCTCAGCCACTGCTCGTCGGCCGCGACCGTGCGGACCTCGGAGGTCAGCAGCACCGGCGCGAGGTCGGCGCCCAGGCCGTTCAACGCCGTCAGCGCCTCGGCGGCGTGCTCGCGGGCGACGAAGTACTCGGACTGGAGCTCCCGGCCGACGCTCGGCGTGAAGTCGGCGCGGAAGTGCGGCAGCCGTTCGTGCCACGGGCCGGGCACGCCGAGCTGGGTCGTGCAGTGCAGGGCGGGCTGGCCGGGCACCGGGTGCCGGGGCTCGGTGGCGGGCGTCGCGCCCGTCCAGCTCAGGTCGTGGCCGGCGGCGTCGGCGCGCTGCTTCACGAACACCTGGGCCACGCCCTGCCAGGTGGTGAAGGCGCTGACGCTGTAGGCGCCGGCGAACACGGCGTCGACGTTCGCGACCAGGGCCTCGAACGGCATGTCCTCGTAGATCCGCTGCTCGACGTCGAACGTCGGCACGACGTCCAGCTCCACCGCCACCACCACGCCGAGCGACCCCAACGCCACCACGGCGCCGTCGAATCCGGCGTCGCCCCTGCTCAAGGTGATGACGTCACCGTCGGCGGCGACGAGGTCGAGCGAGCGGACGAGGCTCGCGAGCGACGGGATGTCGTTCCCCGAGCCGTGGGTGGCGGTGGCGCACGCGCCGATGATCGTGATGTGCGGGAGCGACGGCATGGCGGGCAGCGCCAGCCCGGCGGCGTGCAGCAACTCGGCGAGCCTGGCCAGGCGCATCCCGGCGCCCACCCGGACCGACCCGGACCCGACCTCGAACACCTCGGGCATCCCGTCGAGGCTGATCAGCGTGCCGGTGGTGTCGGCGATCGTGCTGAACGAGTGGCCCGCGCCGACGACGCGAGCCGAGTCGGCGGCCTTGACCGCAGCCCGGACCTCCTCGACCGACGTCGGGCGCGCCGTCCGCGCGGCGGAGAAGGTGAAGTTGCCTGCCCAGTTGGTGCTCACCGGCGAGATTCTGCCTCATCAGCCGCATGACCCCCTCTTCTCCGAGCGGGCGGGTGGAACGGATCGCCGTCGCCTCCCGTCCCACGCGGGGAGGTGTCGGGATGCTGCGGTACATGACGGTGGGTGCGCGCCGTTCCTCTCCGGTGGGTACCCCGGCCCGAGTCGGACGCCACGGTGATCGGGATCTCGGTCGGGGTGGTGCTCACGACGGCATTGGCGCTGGTCAGGCGTCGGTCGTCGCTGCAGGTGCGATCGGGCAGGCTTCTCGCGGCGCGCCCGTACCGCCGCCGCGGAGTCGTCCGAGGTCTCCGAACGCTCGCGCTCAGAGGTCCCGCGATGTCGGGCGTTCGCCCAGCAGGTAGGGGTCGCGGACGACAACGAACCCGTGGCGGGTGCTCACCGCGCCCTCCCGGCGCAGTCTGCGCAGCGCGCGGACCACCGATTCGCGGGACAGTCCGAGCAGCGCGGCGAGCTCTTCCTGGGACTTGATGTGCACGGGGACACTGCCCGAACCGCCCATCGGGTATTCCTGTGCCCTGAGGGCGAGGTACTTGACCACCCTCGTGAACGCGTCGGCGTCCGCGCTGCGGGCGGCGGTGGCTTCGCGCAGGCGTTCGGAGAGCACCTCGCAGAGCACGCGCAGCAGGTGCGGCCGGGCCGTGAGCAGGGAGTCGAACTCCTTGGCCCGCACCCGGACCGCCCGAACGGCGGTCGAGGCGATCACCGTCGTGGACCTCGGGTGCCGGTCGATCAGCGCCTGCTCCCCGAGGATGTCGCCCGCCACCCGGGTGGACAACAGCCGCGTGCCGGTCGCGTCCACCACCCGCACGCGTCCACCGCACAGCACGGCTATCCAATCGCCGACGTCCTCGGCGCGGATCAGCCACTCATCACGCTTGTACCGGGCGGATTCGGCGACATCCGCAAGCGCCGCGCGGTCACCGTCGTCGAGTCGGCCCCAGAAACTGGCGTCCTCGCAGCGCCCGGTCAACTCGCGCAGCCACTGTCTGCTCGTCACGCTGTCCCCGTTCGTCGACGGCTGGAACGGACGGGCGGTGTCGAGGGCGGAACGCCGGACCGGGACCGCCGAGGTCGGTGGCGGCTCTCACCGACGGCGTGGCTCGGCGGCCCGCGGACTCGACTCCCGGATGAGCTGCCGGCTCGGGAGTGACGGACGGTCAGGGGTGCAGCATCGGGTTGCCCCAGGCCAGTTCGGGCAGGTTGTTCGGCACACCTACGGCGATGTTGGCGCCGGCCTGCATCGGACTGCCGACGACGTCGGTGCGCCGGGCGACCAGTTGCAGGTTGAGGGCGTCGGTCACGTCCACGACCAGCACCCGCGGCCGGCCCTGCACGACCGCGACGCCTTCGCGCTTCCGGCCGTCGACGAACACCTCGAAGTGCCCGGTCTGGCGCGCGTCGGCCGCGTCGTCGAGCACCGCGACCGTGACCTCCAGCTTCCGGAACCTCATGCCGAGGTTGTAGCTGGTGGAGCCGGTCCTGCCGTTGGGGAAGTGGGTGCTGCGGTAGATGATGCTGTCGATGTACTCGTGCCCGTTGATCTGCGCCGTGCCGAGCGTGACGTCACCGGATCTCCCGGTCGACTTCAGGCTGGTCAGCGGCACGGACTCCTCCGGCTTCGGTGCCGCGTGGCCGGTGAAGGCCGGTCCGATCACCTCTCGGACCTGGTCGACGATGTGCGCGAGGTCGCGTTCGGCCGACCGGTGGTGCAGGCGGGTGTACTGGCGGCCGGCCAGCGACTCGATCGATGGCGGGAGGTCGATCTCGGCGGGCAGCCGGATGCCGCCGACCAGCACCGGCAGGATGGGGCGCTCCTGGGCGATGGCCAGTTCGAGTTCCAGGCGCACCCAGTCTCCCGGGCGGTCGATCCGGCGCGTGCCGCTGTCGTCCGCGGCCAGCCAGAGCGGCCCGATCAGCGAGATCATGATCGAGCACTCCGACGCGGCCGTCACGATCTCGGGCCGGAACGGCGTTGAGCCGGTGATGGACCGGCTGGACCGGAACACCCGGTCCGCGCCGAACACGCGCGACAGCTTCTGGTCCAGCAACACGGCGGTTTCCGCGGTGTCGCCGACCCTGAAGTTGATGAAGATCTTCCTGATGGCGTTACCTCCTCGCAGGTGTGGCGGTGGGCTGGTCAGTTGCTGCCCGCGATGACGTGCGGCGAGCCCCAGACGGCGTTGCCCCGCGTGCAGTTCTTCTCGTCCACGGTCACCAACGACATCTGCAGCGTCAGCGCGAACACGCCGGGCGGCAGGTCGACGGCCAGCGGCTTGGACTCGCCGGGGCCGACGACGACTTCGTGCAGCGGCTGGACCTCCTCGGTGTTGACGAACACCGAGAACTTCACGCTCAGCCCGGGGTCGGAGGTCCCGTCGGTGCCGATCGCGGACACCTCAAGGCGCTTGAAGTTCTTCAGCCGGAACTGCTGCTTGGTGCTGCGCCTGCTGCTGTAGCAGGAGTTCAGGTCGTCCCACACAGCTGCGTTGTACTGGGTGAGCTGCACGTCGTGGTCGCCGTGCTGGAACGTCCACTGGTCGTTCGGCATGGGCAGGCCCACGAGGAACACCCGCGAACCTGCCGCCAGCGAGCTGCCGTCGCCGGCACGCGCGGACGTCGGCGCCGCAGACACGACCGACGACGAGGTGACCGGACTCGACGGCGCCGTCGTGGTCGTCGTCGAGTCCGTGGTTCGAGTGGTGGTGCTCGTGGTCGTCGTCGTGAGCGGGGCCGCGTCGCCCGACTCGCCGGGTTCGCCGCCGGACAGGACCAACCACGCCACCAGGACCAGCACGACGACCACCGCCCCGCCGATGAGCGGCGCGCGGCCGGCCTTGCGGGTCGGCTTCGTCTCGGTCAACGGCATGTCCGCCAACTCGGAGCGCAGCCGGCGCGCGGCATCCGGGTCCTCCCGCAGGCGTCGCGCGAGTTGGATGCGCAGGGTGTCCGCGAGGCCGGCGTCACCGGGTTCGCTCTTGAACCGCTCCAGCGTCTCGGCCAGGTACGCGTCCGACAGCATGACCTCCAGGTGGTTGAGGAGGCTTTCCAGTCGGGCGTCGAACACCGCGGCGCCCGCTTGCTGCTTGCGGATCAGGTACTGGGCCAGCGGACGCACCACGGCGTTCGCGAGATCAGCGTCGTCCACCATGCGCTCCCATCGGAGAGGTCGGCTCTTTCGTCGTGCCAGTCGACCACGGACGTTCGGGCCCACCGGGCGGGAATTGGGTCACGTGCGGCACTCCCGGCGTCAGTTGTGACCGGAGTCGGGATCAGCGGGGTCCGGTGCCGCCGTCCTCCTCCCTCCACCGCCGCAGCAGTTCGCGCAGCACGTCCGCGGTCTGGTCGGACAGCACCGCTTCGCCGTCGGGTTTGGTCGGCATCCGGCCGGACTTGGGATCGACGAGGCCGACGACGAGATCGCGCGCGAGGTTGGTCAGGTTGTCCAGGATGGTGGTCAGCGGCTCCAGCCCCGGGTTGTCCGGGGCGGCGTCCGCCGGCCGCAACTGCTCGGTGAAGGCGCGGGCGGCGGCGGGCATCGCGTCCATCAGCGCGCCGCGCAGGGGCGCGTGCGCCTCACCGGCGCCGGCGATGCCCTTGGCGGCGTCGAACAGGTCCAGCAGCGACAGGTGGCGCTTGCCGATCTCCACGGCGAACGCCCGGTTGAGGGGTTCGGGATCGGTGAGCCGGTCCGTCACGGTGACGACCAGCGGCGCCACGGAGGGTCCGGCGGCATCGAACAGCGCGGTGACCGGGTCGCGCAGGCCCTCGTGGTGCGGCAGTGCCCGACCCAGGACGGTCAGCGCGGTGCCGAGCCACCCGTCGGGCAGGCCGGTGACGAGCTTCGCCGCGAGGTCCGGGCATTCGACCAGGGCGTCCGCGACCAGGCGTTCGGCGAGCGCGGCCGGCCGCGGCGGGGCGAGCAGGTGCGGGCCGGGGTGCAGCCGGGACCACAGGTCCGCGTGTCGTCGGGCGGACTCGGCGTCCTCGCCGAGCAGCGCCGGGAGCCGGGCCAGCAGCGCCTCCGCCTCGTCGACGGACGCCGGGGCGCACAGCGCGGCCAACGCGCCCACGACACCGAGCGCGGCCAGGTCGTGCTCCGGGTCTTCCTCCGCCGTGAGGAGTTCACGCCACCGGGCCAAGTCCTGCTCGTGCAGCGCGGCCAGCGGGCCATGCGGTGACGCAGACCGGCCGAGAACGTGGTTGAGCGCGTGGGCGTGCAGTTCCAGCACCGAGGTCGCCTCGGGCACCTGTGGCACGGTCGCCGTGACTCCCAACTCGGCCGCGAACGCCTTCACCGCGGCCGTGAACACCGGTTCGGGCGGCACCGGCCGCAACACCAGTGGCCGGTCGGCGGCGGCGAACAGGGCGGCGACGCCGTCGTCGGCGACGACCTCCTTCAGCCAAGCGCCATCGGACCGGCACAGCACCAGCAGCCGGGTCGAGGACCGATCGGCCCGCCGGGCCACCGCGTCGGCCACCGCGCGCAACCGGTCGGGGCGCAGCTCGGCGTCGTCCACCACGGCCAGCAACGGCCGTGCGACCGCCCCCGTGCGCAGGATCTGCTCAGCGGGTGCCTCGCCCGACACCACCCCCGCAAGCCACCCGACGTCACCCAGGCGGCGGCACAGCTCGACCGCGAGCCGCCGCCGGCCCGAACCCGACGGCCCCACGAGCAGCTTCACCGACCGCTGCGCCGGTCCGGTCGCCCAGACCACCAGGTCGGACAGCTCGCCGTCGCGCCCGGTGTACGGCACGACCCGGCGCTCGGGGCGCAGCAGGCCGCTCGGGGGTTCCTGCGGGCTCCACGACACGGGTGGCTGGGTGAACAGCCGCGGCGCGGCGAGGGTGGGTACGAGATCCACCAGGTGTTCGACCAGTTCCGCCATCTCGTCCGGCAGCCGCCGCCTGCTCAGGTGGGTGACCTGGCGGCTCGCGAACGCCCGGATCGACTCGGGCAGCTCGGCGTGGACGGGCCGGCGTGCGCCCGGCAACAGCACCGGCAGGACCGGGATGCCGCGCTCCAGGGAGCGCGCGATCTCCAACCTGACCCAGTCCCGCTCGTTCTCCAGCCGGGGTCGACCGGTGGCCGGGTCGACCTGCATCCACTGTGGACCGACGACGGCCACCAGCACGTCGGCGGACTCCAGCGCCCGCCGCATCTCATCGGGGTACTCGGTGCCCGGCGGCATCGACCAGATGTCGAAGAACACCAGGTCCTCGCCGAACTGGTGGACCAGCTCGCGGGCCAGCGAGGCCGCCGCGAGGGACTGGTCGTTGGCGCGGTAGTTGACGAACACGCCTGCCATGCGGTTGATCTCCGTTCTCAGCGCGCGGCGGTGGCGGCGAGTGGGTCGCCGGGCATCGCGGTCGCGGCGGGTTGACCGAGGACCATGCAGCGCAGGTCGGCGTCCTGGGGCATGGTCGGTGGCGTGCCGAGGAGCACCGCGCCGACCGCGACGAGGAACGTCCGGCTGACCGCGTCGCTGCCCTTCTTCGTGCGCGGAGCCTGGAAGACCAGGTACCGGGCCTCCTGCCACGCCCGCAGGTCGCCCTCCTCGGCGGTGGAAAGCAGGCGCAGGGCTGCGCGGAACATCACCGCACGGGACGCGGTCGGTGCGGTGACGGCGTAGACGGGCTCGCCGCCGACCTCCACCCGGGCGGGGTCGCCGCCGCGCCGCGTGATGCGCTCGACGAGTTCCCGCCCGAGCGCCTTGCCCGCCTCGCCGCGCACGAGGCTGTTGCCGGTGATGGTCGTCCCGTCCGGCAGCACGACCGGGTTGACCAGCACATCACCCGCGCCCTCCACGTCGAGCCGTTCGCGGGCCGCGCGGCCGTAGTCGAGCATGATCCGGTGTGCCGGCGTCTCCCTCCCGCCCACGTACGTGGCCGTCGCTTCGTCCCACACCGCGCCTTCACGCAGCCGGCCGAGGTAGCCGAGCCGGTCGTAGTTCGGGCCCGCTTCGCTCAGCCGAGTGCGGTAGCGGGTCGCGTCGTGCGCCAGACCCGTACCCAGCCGTCGCATGGTGGACGACGCCAACCGGTACCGCCACGCCATCAGATCGGCGTGCACGGCCTCCAGCACCCGTTCGCGGTCCCGACCGGGGGTCGGTGCGGTCGAGCGGATCCTGCGTCCGGCGGCCTCCGCCACGGCGGCCTGCTCGTGGGCGAAGGACCGCACGCGGCGCAGTTCCGCGAGGTCGGTGGTGCGCAGGGCGAGGTCGGGGGTGGGCAGGTGCTGGGCTGTGATGGTCATGCCTCGCCTCCGGCGGTGTCGAGCAGGCGCTGGACGCGCGCGGCGTCGTGCGCCCGGTGTTGGACGTGGTGCAGGGCCAGTGCCGAGCGCCAAGCCGTGGTCGCGGCCGTCAGGTCCGCCAGTGCCGCGTTGGCCTCACCGAGGCGTTCGAGCGTCCCGGCGCGGTGGAACAAGTTCTGCCCGCCCATGAGGTCCAGGGCGCGGGTGTAGAGGGCGACCGCCTCGGCGTGCCGGCCGGTTCGGTGGGCGATGTTCCCCAGGCTGTCCAACGCCGTCGCCTGGCCTTCGGTGTTGGCCAACTCCCGGTACAGGGCGAGCGCGTCGAGGCCATGCGCACGCGCGTCGTCGTGGTGGCCGGCACCGGCCTCGATCCAGCACAGCAGGTCCAACGCGTCCGCCTCGTGCGCGCGTTGCCCCAGTTCCCGGTACAGGCCCAGTGCTCGCGACGCGTGGTCGAACGCCTTGCGGTACGCCGACCGCTGGTCCCAGGCACGGGCCAACGCGCGGTGGACGTGGGCCTCGCTGTGCCGGTCACCGTGCTGTTCGGCGAGCGACAGGGCGCGCTCCAGGTGCGGGAGGCCGTCCTCGGGTCGACCCGCGCGCGACATCGCGGCGCCCAACAGACGGTGCGCCAACACCAGACCCGCGGTGTCGTCCACCTGTCCGGCCGCCGTCAGCGCCGCCGTCCACGCGGAGACCTGGTCCAGGTTGTGACCGTTCTGCCAGTGGTAGCTGTGCAGCACCCACGCCAGCCGCCACACGTCCCGGTGCGCACCCCGACGCGCCGCCGCCGCCTGAGCGGCGAGCACGCCGGCGTGCTCGCCGTCGAACCAGGCCTTGGCCGCGGCCCGATCAGGTGCTGTGTCGGGCAGGCATCCCGGCGCGGGGGCGTCCACCGCGAGCGCCTGCCTGCGCGGGTCGAGCAGCCCGTCGGCCGCGATGCCGGAGTGCACGTAGTAGTCCACGAGCCGCCGCAGGGCGCCCTCCCGCTCGCCGGGGGACAGGCCGACGGCCCGGTTCGCCGCGTACAGGCCGACCAAGTCGTGCATGCGCCATCGGTGGTGCGTGCGCCGGTGTACCAGGGACGCCCGCTCAAGCGCCCGGACCGCACCCAGCGCGTCGGCCTGCGAAAAGCCGGTGAGGCTCGCGACCGCGGGCAGGCCCAGCTCCACCGCACCCGCGAGCCCCAGCAGCCGGAAGACCTCCGCAGCGCGGCCGGGCAGCGCGTGGAACGACCACGACAGCACGGCTTCGAGGCTGGTCGACTCGTCACCGGGGTCGAACGCGGCCACCCGTGTGGCCTCGTCCCGCAACTCGTCCGCGAGCACGGACAGCGGAAGGTCGACCTCGGTGAGGCCCCGACCCACCACGATGCCCAGGCTCAACGGCATCCCCGCGCAGTAGGCCAGCAGCTCGTCCACCGCCGCGACATCGGCGTCCACCCGGTCCGCGCCCAGCCGACCGGTCAGCACCTGCTTCGCCTCGTCATCGCTCAACCCGCCGAGGACCACCCGCCGCGCGCCCGCCCGCGCCACCAGCCCGTCCAGCCGGTTGCGGCTGGTGACCAGGACCGTGCAGCTCGCCCCGCCGGGCAGCAGCGTGAGGACCAGACCGGCGTCGACCGCGTTGTCCAGCAACAGCAGCATTCGACGACCGGCCACGAGACTGCGGAACCGACCGACCTGCGCGTCCAGGTCGCGCGGCAGGGTGCGGTGGTCCACGCCGAGCCCGTCGAGCAGGCACCGAACCGCGGTCGCCACGGTCATGGGCTCGCCGACTGGCACGAACCCGTGCAGGTCGATGAACAGTTGGCCGTCGGGGAAGCGGTCCAGCCGGCGGTGGGCCCAGTGCAGCGCCAGCCACGTCTTGCCCATGCCCCCGGTGCCGACGATCGCGGCCAGCCGCACGGACGTACCCTCCGCTTCCGTGTTCAACACCGCGTCCAACACGTCCAACTCCGGTGCCCGACCGGCGAACCACGGCGGACACGGCGGAAGTTGGCGCGGCAACGGCACGGCGCTCGTCTCGGCGCGGGTAGCGGCGTGGACCACGATGTCACCCGTGATGCGTCCGGCCTGCAATATCGTTCCGGACTGCATGGAGGTGACGGTGTTGTGGATGTCCGTAGCGGCGGGGTCGGAGTCGGCGGCGATGTCCGGAGCAGCCATCGGTACCTCCGCTCCGCCTTGATTGGCGTGCGCTGATGGTAGGGACGGTTGACCGGAAGTTGTCCGCATTAAGGGGGTGAGGTGAAGCGTTTTCGACGCGACCGGGACAACCACCCCTACAGCCGAGTCCGACGCCGGCTGGTGGACGCATTCGCGCTGGTGAGGAAGCGTGATCTCCGGGTAGTTCCGCCCGCTCGGCCTTCAGGACCGCAGCAATGGGTCGCTTCGCCCCGTCCCAGGACAATGGCGTGAGCTGACCGTGGTGACGCAGTCCTTGGACGGATCACCGCCTACGGTCACCCGGTCCGCCTGGTCGCCGCGCCCGGCGCGATCGTCCTCACCGCACGGCGTTTGAGCCGGGCGCTGATCGCCAATCGGTTGTAGGCGTTGACTGCGGTCACCACCCAGCGCGCAGACTGCGGTGTCGAGGACTGCATCCGGGCGGGCGGAACGGATCGCCGTCGCCTCCCGTCCCACGCGGGGAGGTGTCGGGATGCTGCGGTACATGACGGTGGTGGGTGCGCTGTGCGCCGGGTGCGCGCCGTTCCTCTCCGGTGGGGTGCCCCGGCCCGAGGCCGACGCCGCGGTGATCGGGATCTCGGTCGGGGTGGTGCTCACGGCGGCGTTGGCGCTGGGCGGGCGTTGGTCGTCCCGAGTGGCGGCGGTTCTGGGCACCGGGTTGGCGGCGGTGGTGTGGTGGCTGCTGGTGTCGGACCTGCTGACCGGGCTGACGGGCGACGACCTGCCGGTGCTGGCTGTGGGGGCGTCGGCCGTCGCTGTAGGTGCGATCGGGCGTGCTTCTCGCGGCGCACGTATACCGCTGTCGCCCGCGTCGACCGAGGAGAAGCAGGTAAGCGGCCGGCTCGGATGGCGTGTCCGGCCAGGCGGGGTGGTGGCGGTGGTCGTCGTGGCGGTCGCGGCGGTGGTCGCGCCTTCAGCCGCCGATGCGGTGATCGTCCGCTCGGAGACGCGGGATGCCCGGGACTTCCCGGCGGAGCCCGTCGCGGAGCGGCCGGCTGGGCGGCAGTGGGTGTGGCAACCGCCGGCCGACGTGGTCGACGTCGTCCCTGCCGGGCACGGGGTCGCGGTGGCGTCGCGCGACGGGTCGGTGGTGGCGTTGAACGGCGTCGACGGACGGGTGGAGTGGCGGTACGCACGGCCCGGTGCCCCGGTGGGGAAGCTCTTGGCGTCGATGGACCGGCGGACCGTGCTGGTGTCGTACCGGTCGTTGCACGACACCAGGGCGCAGTCGGTCGTCGCGCTGGACGCGGACACCGGATCGCCGCGCTTCGAGCTGGTGGTCCGGTCCGTTCTGGTGGAGACCGGTCAACTCAGGCCCGGCACCCGGATGTTGACCATGCGCGACGGGGACACCATCACCGGCTACGACCTCGTCACCGGCGCGCGGCAGTGGGCCTGGTCGCCGCCCGAGGGCTGCACGTCGCGGTTCGGGCTGCCGGCGTGGGGCCGCACGACGGTGCTCGCGCCGCTGGAGTGCCCGGAGTCGCTGGGCGTCCTGGCACTGGACGAGGTGTCCGGCCGGGAGCGGTGGCGGTACGAGGCGCCGCGCGACCAGCGGAGCGACGAGCGGCAGGACGTCCTCCTGCGCGCCACCCGCGACGGTGCCGTGGTGGCCGTGGAGATGTACGGCGTGCGAGCCGAGCCCGGCTCGGTGCCGAACGGACTGCTGGACACCGAGACCGGCCGGGTGCTGGTCCGACCGGAACGACCGTGGACCGTGCGTACCGACGTGGGCGTGATGCCGCTGTTGGAGCACCAGGAGAACGGTGGTGCGACCGAAGTCCACTCGCTCGACCCGGCCACCGGCGCGATCACCCCGCTCTCCGTCGAGGCCTGCCCGGCGCGCTCCGCCGACACCACCACGAGCACCACCTACCTGCGCGCGTGCGGGGACAACGGCCGTGAGCTGACCGTGGTCACGCAGTCCTTGGACGGGTCACCGCCCACGGCCACCCCGGTCCGCCTGGACGGCTCCGGCTCGCGGTCCGACGTCCACCTGGTCGCGGCGCCCGGCGCGATCGTCCTCACCCGCACGGCGTTCGGCGGCACCCCGTCCCCGGTGGTCGGCCTGGTGGGCTGACCGGCAGCTCGCGGTCAGGTGAGCCGGGCGCTGATCGCCAGCCGGTTGTAGGCGTTGACCACGGTCACCACCCACACCACCTGCTGGACCCGCACCTCACCCAACGCGCTGACCGCGGTGTCGAGGACGGCGTCCGGCACGTGGCCGTCGTGCACCAGCGTCACCGCTTCGGCCAACGCGAGGACGGCGCGTTCCGCTTCCGTGAACGCCGGGTCGGTGCGCCACGAGGAAACCTCCCGCACCTCACCCGCCGCCGCGGCCTTGTCGGTGTGCAGCCGGACGCAATACGAGCACCCGTTGATCTGCGAACACCGCAATCGCACCAGTTCGACGAGCCCGACCGGGAGGTCCACGTCGTCGATGGCCTTGGCCAGCGCGCCCAACGCCGCGAATCCCGGTCCGGCGAACGGATCAAGCCTCATCGCCACCACCTCCTCATACCAGTCGTTCGGCGGCCAACCGGGTGACGGTGGGCAGGCAGACCTTCCCCGTCCGCCCCAGTGGCAGTTCGGGCAGGACCAGCAGGCGTTCGGGCAGCTTGCGGCGGCTCACACCGCGGTCGCTCAGGAACGCCGTCAACTGCCCCAGCGACGGCGGGCTGCCGCCGGGGCGCAAGGCCACGCACGCGCACAGCCGCTCCCCCAGGTCCCGGTCGGGGACGGGCACGCACGCCACCTCGGCCACGGCGGGGTGGCCGCCGAGCGCCGACTCCACCTCGGCCGGGCTGATGGTGTAGCCGCCCCGGATCACCACGCGCTTGAGCCGGCGCACCACGTGCAGGGTGCCGTCGGGGTCGAAGAACCCCTCGTCACCGGTCCGCACCCAGCCGCCGGGCAGGCGGTGGCGCTCGTCCAGTTCCGGCGCGTCGAGGTAGCACAGCGGTGTCATCGGGCCCAGCGCGCAGATCTCGCCGTCCACGACCCGGATGTCGGTCACCGCCGGGTCAGGCCGGCCGACACCGTGCTCCGGCGTGGACGTGTGGCAGTTGACGCCGTCCGACGACCCGTAGATGTTGATCACCGGGCACCCGAACGCCGCGCGCAGGACCGCCAGCGTCGCCGGGGTCAGCACGTCACCGCTCGACACCACCGCGCGCACCGACGAGGTGTCCACAGTGGACTCCAGTTCGGCCATCCGGCGCAGCATCGTCGGCACG
The DNA here is from genome assembly GCF_000716595.1 of Saccharothrix sp. NRRL B-16314. GTDB lineage: Bacteria > Actinomycetota > Actinomycetes > Mycobacteriales > Pseudonocardiaceae > Actinosynnema. The sequence goes on along the minus strand of NZ_JNXC01000012.1, from coordinate 87,388 downwards.
CCGAACACGTGCGTCGGTCGGTGCGTCGCCACCACCCGCAACGCCGCCGCCGCGTCGAACCGCCGCATCAGCATCAACGTCCCGCCGAACCGGCACAGCGTGATGGCCGCGCCGAACGAGCCGAACGCCGACGCCAACGGCACCAGCACCAGGTCGCGCGGCACCACCGTGGCGCCGTGCACCGCCCGCACGTAGTTCCCCCGGCCGCCGGCGAACGCGTTGTGCGAGTAGGCGACCAGCTTCGGCGCGGCCTCCGAGCCCGACGACACCAGCACACGCGCGGGTGCCTCAGGATCGACCGCGACCGGCGACAGCGGTGCGTCCCGGCGGGATTCCAGCGCCGCCGACACGTCGCCGATCACCGTGCTCGCCAGGGGTGAACCGCCATCGGGCAGGTGCACGGCCACCGCGCCGACCGCCGCCACCGCCAGCTCCGCCACCACCGCCTCCCGCCCGTTCGGCAGGTCGATGCCGATGATGTCGGCCGGGCCGTGTCCCCGGAGCGACACCGCCAGCCTCCGCACGGCGCGGTCCAACGACGCGTAGTCCATCGGTCCGGCGTCGTCGATCACCGCCGTCCGCCAGGGGTGCGCCAGCACGCGCTCCCGGAACAGCGAGTACAGGTCCCGGTCCGGGCAGTGCCCCGCCGCGACCCACGACCGGCGCAACGCGGCGGGAACCAGGTCCCGCACCACGAAGCCGGTGGACGACGTCCACATCATTCGAACTCCCACGCCGACACCGGCACCACGCACCCGTCCCGCACCAAGGCGCGCGAGAACCTCGGATCCCGCCCCAACGCGGCCAGGTCGGTGCACACCGGCACGCTCAACGGCGCCGTGCACCGCCGCGTCGCCAGGGCGTTCAACCGGGAGGCCGCCGACAGCAGCGACGACGCCACCGCCTGGCCCGCGCCGGACCGGATCCGCCGTGCGACGGCCTCCACCACTCCTCGGGCGCACACCACCCCGCCGAACACGTCCACGATCGTCATCAGCGACGGCGGCACGCCCGCGTGCGCCTGCACCACGAAGTCCGTGCCCAGCGGCGGGCGGGGGCCGAGCGCGTCACCCCAGCCGGACGCCTGCGCGTACACGATGCCGGGCCGCGCCCACGCCAGGTCCTGCGCCGTCAACGCCCACGCGGCGGCCTTCCCGGGCGCCCAGTTGTGCAGGAACACGTCCGCGCCCGACGCCAGCTCCAACAACGCGCGCCGACCGGTAGCCGTGGCGAGATCCACCTCGACCACCTGCTTGCCGCGGTTCAGGGCGTGGAAGCGGGCCGACACGTCGCCGGACACCGGGGGCACGCCCCGCAGCGGATCACCGCCCGGCGGCTCGACCCGCACCACGGACGCGCCCAGCTGCCACAGCAGGTGCCCGGCCATCGGACCTTGGACCCGCCGGCAGGATTCCACCACCACCAGCCCCGACAACGGCAACTCCGCGCAGGCACACCGTTCGGCGGCACTCGTCAGTCCCCCGCCACCGCGCAACCCTCCGCCACCGCACGGTTCAGCGGCACCGCGCAAGTCCCCGACACCGCCCGATTCCCCAGCAACGCACAGCCCTCCGCCACCGCGCAGGTCCCCGACACCACGCGATTCCCCAGCAACGCGCAGCTTCCCGACACTCGGCAGCCCTTCGCCACCGTGCAAGCCCCCGGTACCGCGCACCCTCAGCTCCCCGGCCCGGAACGCCCCGCCGGCCGCCGCACCCGCACCCAACGACCTGATCCGGTACGGCGGCAGGTCGTCCACCGCCCGGTGCGCCACCCGAACCAGCGTCATCCCGGTCACCGCGGCGACCTGTTCCAGCCGCGTGATCGACAGCCGCCCGGTCAGCCCCGTCAGCTCCGGCGGCAACGCGCAGGTCGCCGTCGCGAAGCGGAGCGCGAACGGCCGCCACGCAGCCGCCACCGCGCCCGGAGCGGCGTCCAGCGCGGACCAGAACCGGCGCCACACCTCCGCGTCCAGCGCTTCGACCTCGAACGCCACCCCGTCCGCCGACCGGAACGGCGGCCCACCCAGGCCTCCACCCACACCCCCGCCCACCGCGTCCGGCTCGTCCGCCGTCGCCGCCGCCAAGTACTGCGACACCGCCAGCAACGCCGCCTGCGCGACCGACGTCGACACCCTCCGCAGCGGAACACCGCGCAGCCGCGCCACGTCCAGCGCCCCCGCACCGATCGCATCGAGCTCAGCGGCCACGATCGACGCGTAGTCCAGCCCGAGCGCGGTGGGCCGACCGAACCGCCGGCCGTGCACGTGCATCAACCCGCACGCCGCCTGCACGTCCCTCTCACCGGCCAGCGGCAAATCCACCGGCCCCGCCCACGGCACCGACGTCACCACCGACGTCATGCGGCCCGCCGCCCGTGCACCGAGTACACGACGGGCGAGGTGGCCAGGAACCGTTCGTCGGCCAGCACCTCGCGCACCGCCGCCAACTGCCCGTCCGTCATGCCCGCCGCGATCAGCTTCTCCCGCAACATGTGCGTGGTGTGCGCGAGCAGCCGCACGCCGGGCGACCCGGCCCGCCACGAGTGCACGACCACTCGCGGGTCCACGTCGACCAGCCCGGCCTCGACCATCGCGCCGGCCACCTTGCGCCCCCACCCGCCGTCCACGCCGAACGCGTCGAACACGCTCTCCTTGACCGCCAGGAACGTCTCGTACAGCTCCGCCGCACGCCGGTCCGGCGCCAGCAGCACGGGGCTGTACGAGTTGTCGAACTCGTCCACCTGCAACCACCCGCCGGGCTTGAGCGCCCGGACGAGCTTGCGCAGCACCGCCTCCCGCTCGGGCAGGTGCCGCAGCACCAACCGCACGTGGACCAGGTCGAACTCGGCCTCGGGCAACGGGTCGCACACCACGTCGTGCCGCAGCACGGTGAGCAGGGGTGCGGGCGGCACGTGCTCCGGCTGCACGTCCGTCGCCAGCACCGTCGCGCCACGCCCGGCCAGCCAGTGCGCCACGCTCCCGCCGCCCGCGCCGACGTCCAAGCACCGCCAGCCGAGCCCGACCCCGGTCCGCACCAACCCGCCGAACGTCACCGGGTCGTACGCGGCGGCCAGGCAGCGGTGCTGCTCGGCCACGTGCGCCCGGTCGAAGACGTACGTGGTCACGTCCACCGCCCGGACCCGCACGTCTCGGCGCTGCCGACCAGCCGGGTGAGCAGGTCGAGCCGGCGGACCTTGCCGGTGGCGGTGCGCGGCACGTCGTCCCAGGCCAGCACGTGCGGGTCGGCCATCGTCGGCAGGTCGGCCACCGCCCGCCGCCACGCCGCCGGGTCGACCGGTCCCTCCGCCACCAGCACGGGGATCGGCCGCCGGCCGGGCGTGCCGAGCACCACGCACTCCACCACCTCCGGCAGCCGGTCCTCGACCAGGTCCTCCACCTCGAGGCAGCTCAGCCCTGGCACCGCGTCCACCTCGCGGTCCAGCAGCCGCACGGAACCCCCGCGGGTCAGCACGGCCAAGTCGCCGGTGTTCCACCACGGGCCGTCCTTCTTCGCGAGCCAACGGTCCTGTTCTCCGACGTACCCGGCGCACCGCGCCGCCGTGCGCACCAGCACCAGCCCGCTCTGCCCGCGCGGCACCCGTTCGAACGTCACCGGGTCGACCACGCGCAGCCTCGTCCGGCCGGGCACGGGACGCCCCAGGTCGCGGGCATCCGGTGAACGGTCGAGCGTCCGGCGGGTGAGGAACCGGAACGTCAGCGGCCCCGTCTCGGTCTGCCCCCAGCCCTGCATCCACAGCGGGCGCTTGCGGCGGGACGCGTCGAGCATCGCGCGCATGGCCGGCGGGTGCATGGCGTCGTAGGTGCTGACGAACAGCCGGACGTCGCGGAACGGGTTGTCCGGCCGTGCCGCCAACGGCTGCCACCGCACGTACGCCGAGGGCAGCGCCTCCATCGTCGTCGGGTGGTGGCGCGGGAGCACGGAAGACGCCGCCGCCGGGTCGCTGAGCAGCACGACCTTGCGCGGCGCGAGGCAGAACACGCTGGCCGTCCAGCAGAACGCGCGGCCGTGCGCGTAGGAGCCGGCGTTGGCCACCACGTCGTCGCGGCGCACGCCGATCACCGGCCAGCGCACGGCCTCGAACCGGGCCAGGCGGTGCACGATCGTGCGGGTGGTGTGCACGACGAGCTTGGGCACACCGGTGGTGCCGGACGTGTGGTTGATGATCAGCGGGTCGTCGTCGTGCCTGCGCCGGGGCACGGGCACCCGCGAGCCGCGCACGTCGGCCAGCATCACCGCGCCGGGGACGGGCGGGCCGAGCGACAGCACCCGGCGGGCCAGGTCGGCCGGCAGCACCCGGTCGGTGACCAGCACCTCCGGGTCCAGCCGCTTGAGCAGGATCTCCAGCACGTCGTCCGACAGGTGCCCGGACAGCAGCGCGGGCACCGCGCCGAGCCGCACCGCCGCGCACGCCAGCAGGTCGTAGTCGTAGTGGTTGCGCTTCACCACGGCCACCCGGTCACCTCGCCGCGCGCCGGCCGCGTACAGCCAGCCGGCCGCCTCCCGGACCAGCCTGGCGAGCTGCGGCACGGTGTAGTCGACGACCGGCCCCCGACCGGGCGTCACGACGCCGGTCGGCGCGATGTCGAACGGCCGGTCCAGGTGGACGGTGGTGTGCGTGCGCCGTTCCGCGACCTCTTCGAACAACGTGCCCATGTCGTGCGGCCTCATGCGCGCTGCCTCCTCGTGCCGGTGTCCGACGGGTTCAGGGCGAGCACCCGGGCGGCGGCCCGGCGGCCGGATCGCACCGCGGCCTCGCTGTACGGGGCCAAGGTCACCCAGTCGCCCGCGTAGTCCACGACCCCGCCGATGCGGGACTCGAACTCGCCGCGCAGTGCCAGGGCGCGCGGTGTGGCCTCGGGCAGCCCGTGGCGGAAGCGGTGCACGACCGATCCCGTGACCCCCTCCCGCAGCGCGGGCACGAACCGCGCGGCCTCGTCGGCGAGCACGCGCACCACCTCGTCGTCCGGCAGGTCCAGCAGCGCGGACGCCATCGCCGGGCTCGCGATCACCGTGACCAGACCGCGGCCGTCCGGCGCCCGGTCCGGGTGCTTGAGGTGGTCGAACAGCACCACCGACACCGACCGGCTCTCCGACCGCGGCACGGCGATCAGGTACACGGGCGGCTCGGGCCGGTGGTCCAGCATCAGGTGGACCTTCACCATCGGGGTGAACGTGCAGGCGTCCAGGAACGGCCGCTCGTGCGCGGGGGCGTTCACGTGGACCTCCCGGGCGACGGGCGCGGGCACGGCCAGCACCACGGACCGGGCGCGGAACTCCGCGCCGCCACCGCTGATCCGCGCGAAACCCTGCCCCGTCACCACTTCCCGCACCGGGAACGACGTGGTGACGTCCAGCCGGGCGGCGAGCGTCCGCGCCGGCAGATCCATGCCGCCGTCGTAGGTGCGCCACGCCGTGGAGGGGCCGATCGCGCTCAGCAGGCCCAGGAACGGCGCGGCGGCCGAGCGCTCCGGCAGCCAGCCGAAGAACCCGGACACCACGGGCTGGCACAGGTACTCCAGCACGTCCCGGTGGTACGGCGCGGCGAACTCGGCCACGGTGGCCGTGCCCAGCCGGGACGCCTCCGGCCGCTCGGGGTCGACCGCGTTGCCCAGGGTCGCCCGCAGGAAGTCGGCCCGAGCCCGGACGGGCAGCCCCGCACCGGTCAGCAGCCCCAACGGGTGCGCGAGCCCGCGCCGGACCCGACCGCCGCGCCACACCCCCAACTGCCGCCCGATCTTCGGCACCGCGTCGAGACCCAGGCGCCGCAACAGCTCCCACGTGTGCGGGTAGCCGCGGGTGGAGATCTGCTCCGCGCCGGTGTCGGCCACGAACCCGGACACGCGCCGCGTCGCCATCCGACCGCCGACGTGGTCCGCCGCCTCGAACACCCGCACCTCGCGGCCCGCCCGCGCCAGCTCGTGCGCGGCGGCCAGCCCGGCAATCCCACCGCCGATCACGGCTACGTCGAGGTCGGTCACCGGACCACCAGGTTCACCACGACCAGCGTCACCACGGTCACCCGGTGCACGTCGATGCCGATCCGCCGGGCGCGCAGGATGTCGCCCTGCCCGAAACCGGCCCGCAACTGCCTGGCCCGCAACAGGATCGTGGGCAGGAGTGCGAGCGGGAACCACCACGGCCCGCCGACCAGCGGCAGCGCCAGGATCAGCAGCAGCTCGCACGCCGAGACGCCCAGGACGAACAGCATGTTGCCGCGCGGCGACGTCAGCGCGGCCACCGTCGGCCGGCCGACCCGCCGGTCGCCCGCCACGTCGTTGGTGTTGGAGTAGACGCCGAACAGCAGCGGCCCCAGGCCGAAGAGGAGCGCCTGCACGACGACCACCCCGTCCACCCCGCCGGTGACCAGGCCGTACGGCGCGATCACCAGCGCCCAGCCCAGCGCGGCCAGGAAGAACTCCTGGAAGCCGTGGTAGCTCAGCTTGACGCCCCACGAGTACTGGAGGGCGAAGAAGTAGGTGACCGCGACCAGCACGATCGTCCACATCGGACGGTGGGGCGCGATGGCCAGCGCGCCGAGCCACACCGCCGCGCCGACGACCGCCGTGAGCAACCCGAACCGCAGGACCTGCGGCTCGGTGAGGGTGCCCGCGACGAGCGGTTTGCGGTTGAGCTTGCGCGCCGGGGCGTCCGGGGCGTAGTTCGCGATGTCGCTGCCGTCCCGGTACCCGGTGAGGTCGTCCAGCGCGACCATCGCGACGATCACGAACACCTCGCCGACCAGGAACACCCCCATCGTGGCCAGCACGCCGCCGTCCAGCCGCAGCGCGGGCACGAGCAGCGCCCACACCACCAGGACGCCCAGGTAGTAGTCGACGATGTCGAGCTTGGCGAGCTTCACGTACGCACCGGTGGAACCGGGCGCGATGGTCGTCGTCATCGGGCCTCCTCGAGCCTGGGACCGGACGTGGCCGTGAACCGGCACACTTCGTCGGCGATGTGCTCCACCTGCGCGTCGGTCAGGTGGGGGTGGATCGGGATGGCCAGCTGGCGGCGCGCGGCCGACGCGGCGGCCGGCCAGTCACGGCCGGGCTGGGCGTGCCCGGCGAACGCGGCTTGGCGCGGCAGCGGTGCCTGGTAGTAGACGTGCGTGCCGATGCCGCGGGCGGTGAGGTGGTCGCGCAGCGCGTCCCGCCGGTCGGCCAGCAGCGAGTAGACGTAGAAGCAGCGCCCGTCCCGGCCCGGCGGCGGCGCGAGCACGCCCCGGCCCTCCAGCCCGGCGAACCGGTCGGTGTAGTACTCGCCGATGCGCGCCCGTCGTTCCAGCCGGTCGGGCAGGGTGGTGAACCGGCGCAGCTGGAACGCGGCCATCACCTCGTCGAACCGGCTGTTGTAGCCGATCCGGTGGTGCACGAACCGCTGCCTGCCGTCCTGGCCGTGGTTGCGCAGCATCCGCACCGCCCGGCCGAGCGCAACGTCACCGGTGACGACCACGCCGCCCTCACCGGGCATGCCGAACGTCTTGACCTGCACGAACGAGAACACGCCCGCGTCACCCCAGGTCCCGGCCGGTCGACCGGCGAGCACACCGCCCTGCCCGACCGCGGCGTCCTCCAGCAGCCGCAGGCCCGCCCCGGTGGCGATCCGCCGCAGCGCGGGCATGTCCGCCATCACCGAGAACATGTGCGCGGGCATGACGACCTTGGTGCGCCCGCTGACGAGCTTGTCCACCTCGGCGGGGTCGACCACCATCGTCCACGGGTCCACGTCGGCGAACACCGGCGTCGCGCCCAGCAGCAACGGCGCGGACGCCAGCGGCGCGCACCCGTACGCCGGCACGATCACCTCGTCGCCCGGTCCCACGCCCATCGCGTGCAGCACCAGCGTCAACGCGGACGTCCCGCTGCCGCACGCCACCGCGTCCGCGACGCCGAGCGAGCCCCGCAGCACCGCCTCGAACTCCGCCGTGCGGTCACCGAGGATGAACCGCTGGTCGGCGGTCAGCCCGACCTGCTCCACCACCTCCAGCAGCAGGTCGCGGTCGAACAGGTCCGGCGGGAAGAACGGGATGGTCACGCGCGCCGCCCGAGGTAGAAGGAGCGGATCGCGTCGCACACCCGGTCCACGTCACGGAGCGGCAGGTCCGGGTAGAGCGGCAACGCGAGCGTGCGACGGCACGCCGCCTCCGCGTGGGGGAAGTCGCCGGGCCGGTGGCCGAGGTCGGCGAAGCACGGCTGGAGGTGCAGCGGCACCGGGTAGTAGGTCTCCGTGCCGACACCGAGCCCGGCCAGGTGCGCCGCCAGCTCGTCCCGCCGGTCCACTTCGACCACGTACACGTAGAAGACGCCGCGCACGCTGCCCCGGCGCGTCACCACCGACGGCAGCTTCCGCACGCCGGGGACACCGGCCAGCGCCTCCGCGTACCGCCCGGCCAGCACCGCCCGCCGCCGGATGTCCGCTTCCAGCCGACCCAGCTTGGCCAGCAGCACGGCGGCCTGGACGTCGTCCATCTTGCTGTTCACCCCGACCAGGTCGGTGGTGGTGGCGATGCCCGGGAAGTTGTCGATCGTGCGGCCGAACCGCCCGTGGTGGCGCAGCGCGCTCACCGCCTCGGCGACGTCGGGGTCGTTCGTGACGACCGCGCCCGCGTCGCCGAGCGCGCCGAGGGTCTTGGTGGGGAAGAACGACAGCACTCCCCCGGCGCCGAGCAGGCCCGCGTGCACGCCGTCGTAGCGCATGCCGATCGCCTCGGCGCTGTCCTCCACCACGGTCAGGCCGAGTCGGCGTGCCACCTCGCCCAGCCCGGTCATGTCCGCGAGGTGGTGGAACAGGTGCACGGGCATCACGAACCGGGTGCGCGGCCCTGCGACGGCGGCGACGGAGCCGGGGTCGAGCCCGTAGCCGTCCGGCTCGACGTCGGCGAACACCGGCCGCCCGCCCGCGAGCACCACCGAGGACGCCGACGCGATGAACGAGAACGCCGGCACCACCACCTCGTCACCGGTGCGCAGCCCGCACGCGCGCAGCAGCAGGACCAACGCGTCGGTGCCGCTGTTCACCCCGATCACGTGCGCGGCACCGGTGTACGCGGCCAGCGCGCCTTCCAGTTCGAGGACTTTTCGCCCGTGCGAGAACTTGCCGTTCTCGACCACTTCGACAATGTGCCCACGCATCATCGGCCACAATTCCGAAAATGTCGCCGATTGCGTGAAGAATGGCACGGTCAGCGCACTCACCTCCGCGATCACCGCTTCCGGCAGCGAGCGTATGGCAGGCGGCAGGCCGAACTCCCGAGCACGGGCGAGTTCACTCTTCCTGGTCAACTCGCCGACCCCGAGTTGACAGCCCCACCCGCGTCGGACAACGTCGGCACCGAACACCTCATTGCGATCGCTCATTCCCGATGCCTTCGATACCGGACGAGACAAGAGACAGGGCTCAAATAGTGCGGACACTCGTCGTGGGGTTGGGCCGGGCCGGGGCGGAACTGCACCTGCCGGTACTGGCCAGGGCGCGGACCTCGGTCCGGCAGCTGTTCGACGACCGGCAGATCGTGGCGTGCGACCCGAGGCGGCTGCCGGCGGAACGGCCCGGCCTGGCGATGGTGGGCAGCATCGCCGAGGCCGCCGCGCTGCTCGACCCGGCCGACACGGTGGCGCACGTGTGCACACCGCCGACCACGCGCGCCGAGGTGATGGCCGAGCTGGCCGAGCGCGGCTTCCGGAACGTGATCTCGGAGAAGCCGCTCGCCGCCGACACCGACGATCTGGCCAGGCTGACCAGGTTGCGCCGCAAGCACGCCCTGCGGATCGCGGTCGTGGAACCGTGGCTGACCAGCTCGCTCACCGTGCGGCTGACGGAGCTGATCCGCGGCGGCACGCTCGGCGAGCCGAAGTCGATCTCGATCGTGCAGAACAAGCCGCGGTTCCGCCGTTCGCTGACGAGGCCGAGCCACCTCACCGCGTTCGACGTCGAGCTGCCGCACGGCGTGGCCCTGGCGCTGCGGCTCGCGGGCAGCGCCCGCGTCACGCACGCCGCCGGGTGCGACCTGACCGTGGGCGACGTGGTGGTGCCGCGGATGGGCGGCGCGCGGATCGGCCTGCGGCACAACAGCGGTGTGCGCACGGAGATCGGCTCGGACCTGACGTCACCGGTGCGGGAGCGCCGGATCACGGTCGAGTTCGAGCGGGGCAGCGCGGTCGGCCACTACGCGGTGAGCGACGACGACGACCACTCGCAGCTCACCGTGACGGTCAACGGGCGCAGCGAGCACGAGGTGCTGCGGGACGACTCGCTCACCGAGTGGATGATCCGCGCCTACCGGCTCTTCCACGCCGGCGGTGACCAGCACGCGCGCGGTTTCGCGTTCGCCACGGACGTGGTGCAGCTGCTGTCGGTGGCGAAGAACATCTGCGCCGAGCCGGTGATCCCCGCCGCGCGCGGTGAGGCGTCGCCCGGCCCGGTGGCCGCGAATGTCCGCTGATCCCGTGCTGGCCGGCATCACCGACGAGGCGGCGCCGGACCTGGCCGGCCAGCTGGCGGTGCTCGCCGAGCTGGGCTGGTCGCACATGGAGCTGCGCACGGTCGACGGGCGCGCGGTGGCGGACCTGGACGACGCCGAGTTCGCCGTGGTGGCGAAGTCGCTGGCCGCGTGCGACGTGCGGGTGGTGTGCCTGGCGTCGCGGATCGGCGGCTGGGCGCGACCGGTCGTCACACCGTTCGACGAGGACCTGGCCGAGCTGGACGTGCTGCTGCGCCGGTGCGCAGAGCTGGACACCCGGTACGTGCGGATCATGTCGTACCCGAACGCGGGCCTGTCCGAGCGGCGGTGGCGCGACCGGGTGATCACGCGGGTGTCGATCCTCGCCGAGCGCGCCGCCGTGGCCGGTGTCGTGCTGCTGCACGAGAACTGCTCCGGCTGGGCCTCGATGAGCGCGGAGCGCGCCCTGGACCTGCTCGCGGCGGTGGACAGCCCGGCGTTGAAGCTGCTGTTCGACACCGGCAACGGCGTCGCGCACGGCTACGACGGGTACGCGATGCTGCGGGAGATCGTCGCGCACGTCGAGCACGTCCACGTCAAGGACGCCGCCGGTGACCGGTTCGTGCTGCCCGGCTGCGGTTCGGCACGGGTCGCGGACTGCGTGGAACTCCTGCGCGCCACCGGGTACCGGGGCGCGTGGTCGCTCGAACCGCACGTGTCGCTGCTGCCGCACGCGTCCGGCGCGCTCGCCCCCGACTCGGCGTTCGCGTTCGTCGCGGCCGGTCGGGCGATGGCCGAGCTGGTGCGGTGATCGGAGTCGCGAGGTGATCGGCGAGGACCGGGACCTGCTGCTGAGGCTGCTCGCCCTGCCGACCGCCGGACCGTTGGAGACGACCGCCGAAGTCCGCCTGTGGGACGCGGTCCACGCGTACTCGGAAGCCGGCGAGGACTTCGGGATGCGGACCGTCCACCTCGGTGCGGCGCGGGAGGAGGACGTGCTGCGGCACGACGTGCCCGCCGTCGTGCGCGAGGCGATCGCCGAGGACCCGGACTTCCTGGAACGGCAGCCGAGCCTGGTGCTGCGCGTGGGCGACACCGGGCCGACGGTGATGTTCAACGTGCACCTGGACACCGTCGCGCCGTTCGAACCGGCCGGGTTCGACGGCGTCCGGTTCCACGGCCGCGGCGCGATCGACGCCAAGGGCCCGGCGGTGGCGCTGCTGGCGGGCATCCGCGCCGCGCTGGCCGATCCGGCGGTCGGGCGGGACGTGAGCGTGCTGGTCCAGGCGGTGTCCGGCGAAGAGGGCGGCGCGATGGGCGTGTTCGGCACCCGCCCGCTGGTCGAGGCCGGGTACCACGGCAGCCTCAACGTGTTCTGCGAGCCGACCGACCTGCGCTACCTGCCCCGGTCCACCGCGGCGATGACGGCGTGCGTCCGGGTGCGCGGCGAGGACGCGATCGACGACCGGCCGCACGCCGGGCACAACGCGACGGTGCTCCTCGGTTTCCTCGCCCAGCACGTCGCCGGCGCGCTCGCCGGGCGGGTGCCCGACGGGCAGGTGTGCGTCGCGGGCCTGCACACCGGCCGCATGCACAACCGCGTGTACGGGAGCGGCGAACTGCTGCTGAACCTGTCCTACGCCAACACCGCGTCCGCGCGGGTGCTGGCCGTGGCGCTGGACGCGGCCCTGCGCGACGGGCTGGCCGAGTTCACCGCCCGGTTCAGCGGTGTGCCGCCGTTCCACCGCACCGCCGTCGACGCCGCCGCCATCACCCGGCTGGAGTGGCGCAAACGCGGCCTTCCCGCGCTGCCACCCCAGGACGTGCCGCTGCTGGACGGCGTGGTCCCGCGCTGGCCGGCGCACGAGCCTGCGTTCACCTGTGACGCGATCTGGCTCGCCGACGTGCCCGGCGCGCGGACCGCCGTCCTCGGCCCCGGATCACTGGACGCCAACAACGCCCACGCGCGCGGCGAGCACGCCGACGTCGCCGACCTCGACCGGTTCACCGACGTGGTGCGGGACATCGTCGTGCGGTTCGCGCGGAACGGAGGATCATGACCGTGCTGGTGCCCTATCCGACCCTGCTGGCCACCGTCACCGGTGCCTTCCGGGAGCGCGGCATGCCACCCGACCGGGCCGCGGTGGCCGCGGAGGCGCTGTGCCACGGCGACCTGACGGGGATGAGCACGCACGGCCTGGTGAACCTGACCAGGCTGTACCTGCCGCTGTTCGACTCGGGCCGCACGGACCCGGCCGCCGACATGGCGGTGATCGCCGACCTCGGCGCGTCCGTGCTGGCCGACGCGCGGAAGGCGTTGGGGCTCTGGTCGGCCTCGCAGGCGATGGAACTGGCCGCGGCACGGGCCGCGCGGTACGGGATCGGCATGGTCACGTTGCGCGGTGCGACGCACATCGGGTGCGCCGGGCACCACGCGGCACGGGCGGCGGCGCACGGCATGGTGGGGCTGATCGCCTCGAACTGCGGCGGGCAGCGGATCGCCCGGCCGCCGGGCGGTCGGGAGCCGATGCTGGGCACGAACCCGCTGGCGTTGGCGTGCCCGGCGGGTGACCGGCCGCCGTTCGTGCTGGACATGAGCACGACGGTGGTGCCGACGGGCCGGGTGCGGGCGGCGGCCCGTGCCGGCGAGGAGGTCCCGCCCGGGTGGCTGGCCGCGGACGACGGGACGCCGGTGACCGATCCGGCCGCGTTCGACCGGGGTGACGGCCACCTGCTGTGGCTGGGCGGTGCGCCGGAAACGGGCGCGTACAAGGGTTTCGGGCTCGGCCTGCTGGTCGAGGTGCTGGCCGCGCTGGTGCCCGGTGCGGCGACCGGGCCGACGTCGTCGGTGTCGCAGGACGACGACATCGGCGTGACGGCGTTGGCGTTCGCGCCGTCGGCCCTGCGGTCCGGGTTCGCCGACGACGCGTCGGCCCTGTTCGGGGCGGTCGTGGGCGCGCTGCCGGTCGACCCGCGGGAAGCGGTGACGTACCCGGGGTGGCACGAGGGTGAACGGGCGCGGTGGCGGCGGGCGCACGGCGTGCCCGTGCCGACGGAGCTGTACGAGGAGCTGCGCGCGGTCGCGCCTGAGCTGCGGGAGGCCGGATGACGCCCGACGTGATCCGGTTGGGCGTGGTGGGGCTGGGGGTGATCTCCCGGTTCTACCTGGCCGCGATCGCCTCCTCCCCGAGCTTCGAGCTGGCCGCCGTGTGCGATCCGGACGAGCGCGCGACGGCCGGTCACCGCGTCCCGGTGTACCGGTCGCACCGGGCGATGCTCGACGCGGGCGGCGTGGACGCGGTGGTCGTGACGGCCCCGAACGACGTCCACGCGGGTGTCGCGTCGGACGCCATCGCGTGCGGGCTCCCGGTGTGCGTGGAGAAACCCCTGGCCACCACGCTGCGGGACGGCCTGGCGGTGGCCGAAGCGGCCCGCACGCGGGAGGTCGCGCTGTTCACCGCGTTCCACCGCCGGTACAACGCGAACGTGCTGGCGCTGCGGGACAAGCTGACGGGAGGCCCGCCGATCGCCGAGCTGACCGTGCGCTACCTGGAGCGGATCGAGGAGCACGTCGGCCGCGACCGCTGGTACCTCGACCCGGCGCGGTCCGGCGGCGGGTGCGTCGCCGACAACGGGCCGAACGCGCTGGACCTGGTCCGCATGTTCCTCGGCGAGCTGACGCTGGAGTCGGTCCGGATCACCCGCACCGCGGGCGTCGACCGGCACGCCGTCCTGCACGTGCGCGGCACCGGGCCGGCGGTGGTGGAGCTGGACTGGTCGCACCCCGGCGAGACGAAGGACGTGACGGTCCGGCTCACCGACGGGACCGTGCTGAGGGGGGACATGCTCGCGGGCTTCGACGAGTTCAAAGGCTCGCTGTGGCACGAGTACACCGGCGTGCTGCACGACTTCGGGCGCGCCGTGGCACTGGGCCCGGCGTGGCGGGACGGCGGCCTGGCCGCGTTGGACCTGGTGGACGAGGCATACCGACGAGAGGGCGCGTGATGCAGGAGGACGGCGACAAGCGGGCGGTCGGCAGCCGGGTGGTGAAGGTCCTGGTGCACCGCCGCGACGACCGCGGCATGAGCCTCGAACCGTTCGCGAGCCGCTGCGTGCGCCGGGGCGAGGTGCACGAACTGGTGACCACGGACCACGACGACACCACACCCGGCGCGCGCGTCGACCGGGTCGCGTTCCTCGGGTTCGTGGAGATCGCCAACGCGGGCGTGATCGACCGCGGCGACGAGGTGTGGTGCGACGGCGGGCTGGTCGGCACCGTGCTGGGCTTCGACGCCTGCCACCACCCGAACCACTACAACATCCTGATCAGCACCCCCACCCCGCGCACCGGCCCCGAACTCGGCCTGCGGCCCGAGATGGGCGTGGTGTTCAGCCCGGCGGTCGTGACCGCCGCCTGACCGCGCGTCCTGTCCGCAACACCGAACGGCGCCCCGGGGATCGTCCCGGAGCGCCGTTCGTCCGCGTCAGGTCAGTGACCGAGGAGCGGCACGTCCAGGGTGCCGAAGTGGTAGGCGCGCACCGCACCCACCAGCTCGTCCACGGTCAGCGTCCCGTTGCCGCTGACGTCGATCGTGCGGAAGGCCTCGATCGCGGACGAGGCGTCGACCCCGATCGCCTCCAGCCACTTGCGGAACTCGGACGGGCTCACCTCGCCGTCGCCATCGGTGTCGCACAGGCCGACCATCGCGGCGACCGTCGGCCGGATCACCCGGTTGAAACCGGCGTCGCCCTCGGCGAACACCTGCGCCTCGACGACGCTCAGGAACTGGTCCTCGGTCATCGCGCCGTCCGCACCGACGCCCGCCTTGCTCGCCAGGAACTCGAACATGGCGATGTAGGCGTCGACCAGCGCCCGCGCCTGCGGCGACGACTTGTCCTCGCCGAACGCCTTGATGATGCGCATCGCCTCGGCCTCGTAGTCGGACTTCTCGATCCGACCGTTGCCGTTGACGTCCCACTTCTCGAAGCGCTTCTTGAGCCGATCGTTCTTGACCGTCGTGGACATGACCATTCGGGGACTCTCCTCAATGTGAAAGGTGGTTCGAGCGAAACGTGGTGTGCGACTTCGGTCTCCTGACCTGCTCCCCCGCCGGGGGTCACCTCACAGGCGCATGACCTCCCCTCCCGGCACGCTGCCCGTGACGTCGAGCAGCAGCCGCGCGCTCCTGGCCAGGTGGCCCAGGTCGTAACCGCTGTGCGCGACGAGCAGCACGGTGGCGTCGCTCGTGCGCAGCGCGGAGTCGAGGTCGGCGACGGGCGGGCCCAGCGCGGGCACCTCGCCCGCCACCGGGTCGTGGTAGCCGACCACCGCGCCGAGCGCGCCCAGTTCGTCGGCGATCCGGAACGCGGCGGACTCGCGCGTGTCCGGCACATCGGCCTTGTAGGAGACCCCCAGCAGCAGGACCCTCGCCCCGGCGACGGGCACGCCTTCGCGGGTCAGCAGCCGCACCGCACGTTCGACCACGTAGGACGGCATCGCCGAGTCGACCCGCCGCGCGGCCTCCACCACGCCGAGCCGGGCGCCTTCGCGGCGGGCCTTGTCCAGCAGGTAGCGCGGGTCGATCGGGATGCAGTGCCCGCCGACGCCCGGTCCGGGGGTGAACGGCTGGAAGCCGAACGGTTTGGTGGCCGCGCAGTGCAGCACGTCCCACACGTCGACCCCGAGCCGGTCGCAGAACACGGCGATCTCGTTGACCAGCGCGATGTTCACGTAGCGGTAGGTGTTCTCCAGCAGTTTGGCCATCTCGGCCTCGCGCGTGCCCCGGGCCACCACGACCGTGTCCACGAACCGGCTGTAGAAGGTGGCGCAGTGCTTCGCGCACAACGGCGTGTGCCCGCTCACCACCTTCGGTGTGTTGCGGATGCCGTAAAGCCGATTGCCGGGGTCTACGCGCTCAGGCGAGTAGCCCAGCGGGAAGTCCTCCCCCGCCAGCATCCCGTGCCGCTCCAGGACGGGTCGCAGCACTTCGTCCGTGGTGCCGGGGAAGCTGGTCGACTCCAAGACCACCAGCGTGCCCGGCCTCAGGTGGTCCGACACGACCCGGGCAGCGGCGCGGACCGAACCCAGGTCGGGTCGGCCGTCGGCGGCTAAACCGGTCGGCACGCAGATGACCACGGCGTCGGCCTCGGCGATCACCGAAGGGTCGGTCGTGGGGGTGAAACCCCTGGCGCGCATGGCCCGCAGCTCGGTGGACGACACGTCCATCACGTGCGAGCGGCCCTCGGTGAGCGCGCGGACCACGTCCGGGCTGGTGTCGTACCCGGCCACCGCCATACCCGCGGCAGTGGCCGCCGCCGCGAGCGGCAGCCCGACGTAGCCGACTCCGACCACGACCAGATCGAAGGACACGTGCACCTTTCCACTTCATCGGTTCGGGGACTCCACACATGGATCAGGCTCGGAACGCGGCGCCGAACGTCGGCACGTGCGTGCCGTACCCCGCTTCCACCGTCACCAGGGGCACGAGGCACAGCTGATCGCTGAAAATCGTCACGGGGCCGTCGGTCAGGTTCGACAGCACGTGCGCGCCGTCCGGGAGCGCCTTGCAGCCCTTGGGGTTCTCGTAGGTCTCAAGTGGAGCGATCTCGACCGAGAACACCACCACCTGGCCGGTCGCCGCCTGCGCCACCGGGGCGGGCGAAGCCAGCAGGACTGCGGACGCCAGCCCACCGAGCACGCCGGACACGCGTTTCACGGTCGCCTCCTCACCTGGGAATCATTGCTGTCCGCAAGCTAACAGTCACCCAGAGCGAGAAGTGGCGATCGAACCGAACACCACTCGGGCAGGTTGCGCCCCACCGCGAGAGTTCATCCGGTCGGTCACGCCACACCTGGCCGGGGTGGTCTTCGACGACCTTCACCCCGGCGCGATTCACGAGTTCGGGCGACATCCCGCCCGTCTCCCCCACGGTCGGGACGAAGGCCGGTTGCAAGGCGTGACCAAGCCCGGGAGCACCAGGCCGTCACCCCGGACGTCCACTTTCACCGAAGTGGACCGGGACAGCGACGGTCCGCCCTGCCTAGGGTCCGAAGATCACCTTCTTCGACTGGAGACACCGTGCTGGACGACGTGCTGGACGACGTGCTCGACGCCACGACCCGTTACGCGGCCTCGATCCTGGCCGACCTGCCCACCCGCCCCGTCGTGCCCGGCGGTGACACCACGACACCCGAACCCCTGGCGCTACCCGTGACCGGGATGGGCTTCGACGGCGCGCTGGACCTGTTCACCCGCCGCTGGGCGCCCGGCTTCTCCGGCTCGGCCGGTCCCCGCTACCTCGGTTTCGTCACCGGCGGCAGCACCCCCGCGGCGATCGCCGGCGACTGGCTCGCCACCGCCTTCGACCAGAACCCCGCCGCGTCGGACGGGTCCTCCGCGCCCGACCTCGAACGCGAGACCGTGCGCTGGCTCGCGTCGATGTTCGGACTCGGCGACGAGCACTCCGGGGCCTTCGTCAGCGGCGCGACGATGTCGAACTTCGTCGGCCTGGCACTGGCCCGGGAATGGCTCGGTGAACAGGCCGGTGTGTCCGTGGCGCAGGCCGGCGTCGGCGCGCTCGGATCGGTCAAGGTGTACTCCGGCGCACCGCACTCCAGCGTCTACAAGGCCTTGTCGATGCTCGGGCTCGGTCGGGACAGCCTGCGGCCGGTGCCCACCCTGCCCGGACGGGAAGCGATCGACGTGTCCCGGCTCGCCGCCGAACTCGACGGGACACCCGCCGTCGTCGTCGCGAACGCCGGCACCGTGAACACCGTCGACTTCGACGACCTCCGAGCCATCCTCGAACTCAGGGCCCGAAACCCCTTCTGGCTGCACGTCGACGCCGCGTTCGGCGGGTTCGCAGCCCTCGCCCCCGACCACGCCCACCTCGTCGACGGCCTGAACGAGGCCGACTCCGTGTGCGTCGACCTGCACAAGTGGCTCAACGTGCCGTACGACTCGGCCATCCAGTTCACCCGCCGGCGCGACCTCCAGGTGGACGTCTTCCGCAACTCCGCCGCGTACCTCGGCCTGCCGACCGGCAACCCGGACTTCGTCCACCTGACCCCGGAGAACTCCCGCCGCCTGCGCGCCCTCGCCGCCTGGTTCACGCTGACCGCCCACGGCCAGGACGGCCACCGCCGGATCGTGGAGCGGTGCGTCGACCTGGCCCGCCGGCTCGGCGACCTCCTCGCGGACACACCCGGCGTGCGCCTCCTGGCACCGGTCCGGCTGAACGTCGTGTGCTTCACGCTCGCCGACTCGCCGACCCCGGAACGCGTCGCCGAAGCCGCCCGCCGCATCGCCGCCCACGGCGAGACCTTCCTCACCCCGACCGTCTACAACGGACAGCCCGCCCTGCGCGCCGCCTTCAGCAACTGGCGCACCCGACCCGCCGACCTGGCCGCCATTTACGGCGCGATCGCCGACGCGTGCGACGGCCTCTGACCCCTAGTCAGGGCTGGACCGTCGGGGCTGGACCGTCGGGGCTGGATTCGCGGCGCTGGACCGTCAGGTGAGAGTCGGCAGGACGTCGGCGGCGACGGTGTCCAGGATCGCCTCGTCACCGGCGAACGGACCCGAGTCCCGCGGCCACGGCACGAGCACGTCGGTGAAACCCAGCTCGTCCGCCCGACCCAGGAAGTCGCGGAAGCACTCGATGCTCGACAAGGAGTACACCGGCGCGGCGTCGGTCTGGAGGAACCTGCGGACCGACCCCGACGGCCGGGACTCGGCGGCCAGCGCGTCGTCGAACCGCGCCGGCAACTCCGTCACCGACTTCCACCACCCGTCCAGCGCGTCGTAGTGGGAACCGATGGTCACCCAACCCTGGCCCAGCCGCGCCGCCAGGGCCAACGCCTTCGGACCGTTCGCCGCCACCACGAACGGCGTCCGCGGGCGCTGCACGCAACCGGGCGCGTTGCGGGCGTCGACCGCGGTGAAGTACTCGCCGGAGTAGTCGACCCGCCCCGTCGTCAGCAACGCGTCCAGCAGCTCCACGAACTCCGTGAAGCGGCGCGACCGGCTGACCGGCGCCGTCCTGCCGAACACCTCCACGTCGTACCCGCCCAACCCCCCGGCGCCGACGCCCACCGTCAACCGGCCGTCCGACAGGTCGTCCAGCGCCGTGACGTCCCTCGCGAACGGCACCGGGTGGCGGAAGTTCGGCGACGCGACCATGAAGCCCAGCTCGATCCGCGAGGTCACCTGCGCCGCCGCGCTCAACGTCGGCACCGAGCCGAACCACGTGCCGTCGACCAGCGAACCCCAGCCGAGGTGGTCGAACGTCCACGCGTGGGCGAACCCGTACGCCTCGGCCGCCTGCCACCGCGGCTTCGCCTCGGCCCAGCGGTACTCCGGCAGGATGGTGATCCCGACCCTCATGACTGACCCCCTACTGAACAGATGTTGTGTTCAGTCGAACAGAACTTGCGTTCGCAGTCAACGACAGGGACGCGGTCGACGCGAAAAAACGCCTGCCCCCGGCCGCTGACGAAGCGGCGGGGGGCAGGCGTTCCACGGCAGGGGCAGGCGTTCCGGCGAGCCTCGCGGGGTCTAGCCCCAGATCGAGCCGGCCCACTCGGGGTGGTCGACGAACGGGTTCCGGTTGTGCTGGTACGTGTCGTAGATGACCTGGTTGCGGCGCTTCTCGAACGCGTCCGGCGGGTCCTGCGCGTTCCACTGGAGCAACACCGACAGCCGGCCGTGGTACGGCGCCGTGCCGTTGTTGACGTTGTTGTTCATCTCCAGGTTCACGTAGCCGTCGCCGCCCTCGTACCGCACGGCCATGTAGAACAGCATCCGGGCGACGTCGCCCTTCACCGCGTTGCGCGGCTCCCACGAGTCGGCGTCGGTGTAGTTGCCGGGCGCCTCGCCGACCGGCGAACCACCCATGTCGAAGTCCTTGTTCCCGCGCTCCGCGTTCACCGACACGTCCGTCGGACGCAGGTGGTGGATGTCGGTGCCCGGACCGGTCGCCGTGCCGAAGTCGCCGTGCGACTTGGCCCAGACGTGCTCGCGGTTCCAGTCGTTCGGGTCACCGCCGTTGAGGGTCTTGCTCTGCGAGCGCCCCGAGTACAGCAGGATCACGTTGGCGCTGTTGTTCGGGTCCTGGTCGGTGGCCTTCAACGCGTTCCACACCTGGTCGTACGACAGCTTGGTGTTGGTGCGGATGATCCCGTTCAACGCCGTCTTCAACGACGCCCCGGTCTTGCCGATGGCGTTGCGGTAGTACGTGGTGTCGTAGTCGCCGCCGCCGGCACTCGTCGTGGTCGTGACGGTGGTCGTCGTGGTCGGCGACGTGCCGGCGTGGGCGAACGCGGTCGGCGACGTCAGGCCCGGGTGCGAGAAGTACGCGCCCAGGGGACCGGTCACGTCGATCCGCGCGCCGAGCAGGCCCGGGTTGGTCCGCAGGCCCCACTGTGCGCGGATCGCCGACGTGATCTGCACGTACAGCATCTGGCTGGTGCTGGTCTGGGTGGGCGTGTCGGCCAGCGCCAGCGCGTAGTCGGACGGGAAGTTCGACCGCACCACGGTGTTGGTGGCGGTGGGCTGCCCGACGACGTAGCCGCGCACGGTGGCGGACGCGCCGGTCTGCTGGCCGATGGCCTGGGCCACCGTGATCGGCGTGGCAGCGGCGGCGGTGGGGATGAGCAGGGCCGCCGCGATGGCGACGACGGAAACGACAACAGCGAGCGGATTCAGCAGGGGTCGCACGATTGGGTGTCTCCTCCCGGGCGCGGCGGCGCAGGGTGGGCCGCACCTTGGCAGGATCCCATGAAAGATCACTCGATCGAGTGAATGATCAACGAACGTTCGGGAAGGGATAAGAATTAGTCAACACTGAAGAAATAGGGACCACTGGTCAAACAGCGGTGTGGATCACCCGCTGGGGTGGCCCTCAACCGGTGACGGGGACGGGATGAGCGGGCCGCGCCCAAGCCGCCAGACGGGGGGCGAGCAGCCGGTACACCTCGGGGTCGAGGCCCATGCCGGTGTGGCTGCTGGCCACCTCCACGCAATCCGCGCACGGGTCCGCGCACAGCTCCCACGGCGCGATGGCGTCGTTGCGGGAGAACACCGCGATCGCGGGCACCTCCAGCGGCCGGCCCATGACCGAGGAGTTTGTGGAGTAGCACAGGCCCGCGAAGCAGTCCTCGTCCAGCAGGCCCGGAACGCCCGCCGACGACAGGCGGGCCAACGTCCGCGCCACCCTCATCACGCTGGGGTGCGCGCCCAACTGGTCCAGCACCGGGCTGGCGAGCATCACCAGGCCGCGCACCAACTCGGGTCGGCGCACGGCGAGGAGGCGGCACAGCCCGCCACCGCGGCTCTGCCCGAACAGCACCACCTTGCCGCCCGTCGCCTCGACGTGCGCCTCCACCCGGCGTTCCAGGCGGTCGAGCAACCGGGTCGTGCACCCGACGTTCAGGCCGATCCGCGCACCGATGGGCGCGTAACCGCGCTTGCGCAACCACGTTGCCGTGAGCTGCAGGCTCCGGTCACCGAACCCGAACCCCGGCACCAGCACCACACCGAGGCCACGACCTTCGTCCGGTTCGGCGGCACGCCACGCCGGATCGCCCAGCAGGCGGGGGATGCCGAGCATCATCGCCACCAGCACCTGTTCACGGGCCGCCGCGCGGACCGCCTCCAGCACGCCCATCCCCACCTCCCGGTCAGGGAGTAGCAGGGTTCCCCGTTCGGGGCGGTCCATTCCGATCCGACTCGGCGTTTGCCGCCGGGAACCGAGGGAACCAGAGACCATGTGGTTGTGGAGACCGCCGGGCGTGTACCGGCCCCAAGAGGACACCTGGCTGATCGCCGAGGCGTTGGCAGGCGCGGGCATGCCGCGTGGCGGGCGGGTGCTGGACATCTGCACCGGCACCGGCGCGTTGGCGGTCGCCGCGGGCCAGGCCGGCGCGGGTGAGGTGACCGCGGTCGACCTGGGCCGCCGCGCGGTGGCCGCCGCCTGGGTCAACGCCCGGTTGCGCGGGCTGCCTGTGCGCGTGCGGCGAGGCGACTTCGGCGACCTGGTCGGCACCGGCGAGTTCGACGTCGTCACGGCCAACCCGCCGTACGTGCCGAGCCCTGCCCTGCCCGGACGAGGACCCGCACGGGCCTGGGACGCGGGACCGCGCGGACGTGCCGTGCTGGACCGGCTGTGCGCCGTGATGCCGCTCTTGTTGGCGCCCAAGGGGATGGGGCTGATCGTGCACTCGACGTTGTGCGATTCGGACGTGACCCTGCGGCAGCTGCGCGGCGGTGGGCTGAAGGCGTCGGTCGTGGCCCGTCGCACCGTCCCGTTCGGACCGGTGATGCGGCAACGTGCCCGGTGGCTGGCCCGGCGCGAGCTCATCGAGGACGGCCAGGCGCACGAGGAGCTGGTGGTGATCCGTGCCGACGCCGCGTGACGCCCGGGTGGTGACGGTCGTGCCCGGCGGACCGGTCCTGGTGGAAGGGCCGGTCGAGCTGCGGCTGGACGACGGGACGGTGGTGTGCTCGGACCGGTTCGTCGTCGCGGTGTGCGCGTGCCGCCGTAGCAAGCGCTACCCGTTGTGCGACACCAGTCATCGCAAACGTCGTTGACGAAACACCTGCCCGCCCGGGGTTCTACAACAGGCCCTACAGCGGCCGGAGCAACGCCGACCGGCCCTCGGTCCACGCGCTCAGCAGGTGTGCGCCGAGCCGTTCTTCCAGCAGCTCCGTGGCCTGCACGCCGAAGACCACCGACTCGGCGAGCGCAGGCTCACGGGCCAGCAGGTCGCCGATCACGTCCCGCCGCATCACCTGCTCGTGCACCGCGTCGGCCTCGATGTGCTCGGTGAAGAACTCGACGCAGTCCGGGTGCGCGCCCATCCGCTCCAACGCCTTCGCCATCCGCGCCGCGCTGGGCGCGGTGGTGATCTCGGCGGCGGCGAAGTGGCCCACCAGGGAGCCGCGCAGCGACCGGTGCAGGCCGCACAACGACATCAGGTTGACCGTCGCCACCATCACGGCGGGCGCGTGCTCCAGGTACCGCAGGTAGCCGTCGTCCAGACCGGCGCCGACGAGCAGGTCCGCGAACAGCTGCGAGTGCATCCGGTCACCGCGACCGCCGCCGAACTCGTCGAACTCCACCGCCACCAGCGCCGCCTTGGCCCGGCCGCGCAGGCGCGGGATCACCCACGCGTGCGGGTCGGCCTCCTTGAGGTGGTAGACCGAGCGCAACGCCAGGTACTCGCGCATCTGCCACCACTCCCCCTGGTCGCGCAGGTAGTGGCTCACGCCGACGGCGTCGACCGGCTCGACCAGCAGCCCGTCCAGCACCTCGCCGACGTCCGTGCCGCCGGGCACGTCGTAGCGCAGCGCGTCGAGGAACAGCTGTTCCAGGTCGGCGCGGAACCTCAGCAGCTCCGGGTTCCACTCCCACTCGTCCGACACGCCCGTGAAGCCCTGGTAGTGCAGCTCGTAGCAGAGGTGCAGGGCCAGTTGCAGGTCCTCTCCGTACGGGTCGGCCGACACGTGCGTCGGCAGGTCGGCCGGCGGTCCGGCGCGCAGGGCTTCGACGACGGCGGCGGACAGAGGTCCGCGCGGTGTGGGCAGCACGGCTTGGTCGACGGCCTGATCCGCAGTGGTCATGACGGTGGACTACCCGTTCCGCGGCCAGTGCACGCGAGCAGGTCGACCGCGGCTTCCGGTGATCCGGCCCGGCGCTGCCGCTGTGCGCCCGTCCCGTTCTCCAGAACGCCCCGCAGCAGTTCCCGGATCGGCTCGCGGTCGTCGCCGAGCGCGTCGGACACGTGCTCCAGCAACGCCTCCACCAACTCGACCGCGGGCACCTGGCGCGCGGCGAGCGGGTCCACGCCCGGACCGGTCGACCCGTAGCGGGCGGCCGACCACACCGCCGCCGCCAGCACCTGGTCGTCCGGTTCCGGTGCGGCGCCCCCGGCGAGTGCGGTGTCCACGAGCGCTCTCGTCAGACCGGCCTGGAGCACGGCGTCGTCCACCGTCGCGGCGGTGTCGGCGGCCCGGACCTCGACCGTCGGGTACCGCGGTGACGGCCGGGCCAGCCAGAACGTCATGGTCGCGTCGACCAGAGCGCCGCAGGCCACCAGCTCTCCCACGCGGACGTCGTGGTCGGCGGCCGTGCGGAAGAACGGCGGCACGCCGGAACCCGGGAACCCCGCCTGGTCGATCAGCCGCCAGCTCGCGTACCCGGTGTCCCTCCCCCGGTCGAACGGCGAGTTCGCGCCCAGCGCCACCAGCGTCGGCAGCCACGGCCGCAGGTGGTTGACCACCCGGACCGCCGTCTCCCGGTCCGGCACGCCGACGTGCACGTGGCAGCCGCAGCACTGGTAGTCGTCCACCTGGCCGCGGTACATCGCGTCGATCCGCTCGAACCTCTCCCCCGGGCTCAGCCTCGGGTCCGGGTCGGCGAGCACCGGTGCGCCCGACGGGATCAGCTTCAGCCCTTCGGCGTGGGCGGCGTCGGCCAGCACGCGGCGGCCCGTCACCAGCTGGTCGCGCAACTCGTCCAGGTCCGCGCACACACCGCTGGCAAACTCCACCTGCGCGCAGCTCAGCTCACGGTGGACCTGCGCGCCCGGCGGCAGACCGCGCACGCGGGCCAGGACGTCACCGGCGCGTGCCACCGGACGGCGGGTCGACGGGTCCACGAGGAGGAACTCCTCCTCGACGCCCACGGTCATCAGGCCGGGTCACGCCGGGGCAGGGGCTTGGTCGCGGGGCCTTCGAGCACGGAACCGTCCACGTCGAACCGCGAGCCGTGGCACGGGCAGTCCCAGCTGCGCTCGGCCTCGTTGAACCGGACCATGCAGCCCAAGTGCGTGCAGCGCAACGACACGCCGTGCACGACGCCCGCCTCGTCCCGGTACACCCCCGCCTTGCCCGTGCCGTCCCGCACCACCCGCGCCGCACCGGTCGGCACCTCCGCGACCGAGCCGACCTCGGCGGACTTGAGCCGGTCGCCGACCATGTCGACGGCGACCTTCGCGTTCAGCTTGGCGAGCTTCGGCGTGGCGCCCAGGGTGAGCCGGTGCGGGCTGAACGTCGCCGTCAGCCGGTTCGCCCGGCCCACCACGAGGTCCGTCAGCAGCTCGGCGGCCATGGTGCCGTTGCTCAGACCCCACTTCATGAACCCGGTCGCGCCGTACAGCGTGGTCGAGCCCGGCGTGTAGGAGCCGATCATCGGCAGGTTGTCGTAGGCGGTCGGGTCCTGGGCCGACCAGCGGTGGGTGACCTCGGCGACGTCCCAGTGCCGTTCGGCGAACGCGGTCAGCTCGCCGTACGGGTCGCCTTCGGACGAGCCGGTGGGGTGGCTGCGCCCGGCGACGATCAGCAGGTCGCCGTGCCGCGCCAGCGACCACGACGGGCTGCCGGCGCTGATCGCGAGACCGGTCGGCGGCGTGCCGGACCTCAGGCGGGCCGCGACGCAGTACGCCCGCACCGACTCCAGCCGGGGGAAGTACAGGCCGCGGTCCAGGATCGGGTAGTGGGTGGCGATCACGACGCGCTCGGCGACGACCGTGCCCTGGTCGGTGTGGACGCGGCACGGCCTGCCGTCCTCGACGCCCTGCACCCGGCTGCCCTCGTAGACCCGCGACCCGTCACCGTCCACCGCCTCGGCCAGGCCGCGCACGTACTTCACCGGGTGGATCACCAACTGGTCGTCCAACCGCACCGCGCCGGCTACCGGGAACGGCACGCCCATCAGCTCACCGCGATCCCGTGACAGCGGCAGACCGGCCTTGATCGCGGCGGTGCCCTCGTCCTCGACGGCGGCCAGCTCGCTCTCGTCGAACGCGAACGTGTACGCGGGCATCCGGTGCAGGTCGCAGTCCAGGCGTTCCTCGGACACCAGCGCCGCCACCCGTTCGACGGCGGCCATGTTGCCGTGGGCGTAGTCGGCCGCCACCTCGGCGTTGTGCCTGCGCTCGATGGTCGAGTACACAGTGGACTGGAGCGCGGTGACCTTGGCCGTGTTGTTGCCGCTCACCCCGCTGCCGACCCGGTCCGCCTCCACCACCACGACCCGCATGCCCGCCCGTTTGAGCAGCAGCGCCGTGGTGATCCCGGTGATGCCACCGCCGACGACCGCGACATCGACGGCCGTCTCGCCGGTGAGCACCGGGAACCGGCCGTGCGGGATGGCTTCCGACCACAGCGAGTGCCGGGCCGTCGTGGTCGCTTCCGTCATGCCCTAGCTCATACCCGGGCCGTGCGCGTTCGAACCTCCCCTTCGCGGGCTATCCCCCGCCCATGCGCACCTTTGCCGACCTCGACGACCTCGTGGCGCTGATCGACGAGCGGGCGCCCGCGCGCGAGTTGTTCGTGCGCTGGTCGCGTGGCCCGGACGTGGACGGTGGGCGGGCCAGTCGGGACGGGTTGACCGGTGGGCGGCTGCCGGGGCTGTCCGCGAACCCGCTGGCGATCGAGCCGTGGTGGGGTGACCGGCCGTTGCGGCTGTGGGTGGCCCGCCGCCTGCACGACTACCGCCACCTGCGGGAACGCCGGGGGCCGGGCGTGCGGCCCTGGGTGCTGGAGGGCGAGGAGGTCGGGCGCGGGCCGGACAACGAGCCGCTGGTCCGCTGCAGTCGGCCGATCGGGTGGATCGCGGACGAGGTGATGTCCGAGTGCGAACACCTGGTCGAGACCAACGCCTGCACCGACTGGGGTCCGCTCGACCGGGAGGGCTAGACGGTCAGGGTTGGCCGGCGACCCCGTCACTCGACTCCGGCGTACGAGTGCAGGCCGACCGCGACGAGGTTGACGAAGAACAGGTTGAACAGCACGACCACCAGGCCGATCACGTTGATCCACGCCGAGCGCCGTCCCCGCCAGCCCGCCGTCGCGCGGGCGTGCAGGTAGGCGGCGTAGCAGACCCACGACGCGAACGCGACCGTCTCCTTCGGATCCCAGCCCCAGAACCGGCCCCACGCCTCCTCCGCCCACACCGCGCCCGTGATGATGGCGAACGTCAGGGTGAGGAACCCGACCGTGCCGGTCCGGTAGGCGATCCGGTCCAGGTCCTCGGCGGGCGGCAGGCGCCGGACCGGCTTGTCCTTCTTCCGGGTGAACTCCCCCGAGCTGATCAGGTGCAGCGCGCTGACGACACCGGACAGCAGGAACACGCCGCTGGCCATGATCGCCGCGGCGACGTGGATGACGATCCAGTACGAGCGCAGCGCCGGCACGAGCGGAGCGGCTTCGGCGTAGAGCCGGTTGCCGGCAAGGAACAGCAGCAACGCCACCGGCAGCAGCACGAAGACCGACATCCGGCGCATGTCGTGCCGGAACACCAGGTACAGCCACACGCCGACGGCGATCAGGCCGACCGCGGACAGGTACTCGTACATGTTGCCCCACGGCACCCTGCCAGTCGCGACACCGCGCAGCACCGCCGACCCCAGGTGCAGCAGTCCACCCAGGACGGTCAGCGCGACACCGGACCGCCCCACCCGCACCGCGAAGGCGTGCGGGTTCGCCGCGTGGCGCGTGAGCGCGTACTCGGCGGAGCACAGCAGGGCGGCGAGCATGTAGACGCCGAACGCGCTGGTGAACAGCCAGTCGCTGAGCAGCGCGGGCACACCGAGCCGGTCACCCATGGCCGGTCCACAGCTGGTTCAGCCGCAGGATCATCACCGGCACGCTGAGGCAGGTCACGGTCAGCACGCCGGCGCCCCACCGGGACCGTTCGGCCACCGACCACACCGCGCCCAGCGGCAGCACGACCGCCGCGCCGAGCAGGTAGCCGACGAACGTGGCCCGGTCCAGGGCGCGGTCCGCGCCGAGCACCGCGACGACGCCGGCCACGGCCTGCGCCAGGAGCCCGACCTCCAGCAGCACGACGACGGAGGCGAGCCCCAGCGTCGGCTTGGTGCGCAACGTGATCGGGCGGTCGAGCACGGCCAACCCGAGCGCCCAGGCAGCGGCGACGAGCGCGACGACCGTCAACGCGGTCGCCAGGACTTGGATCATCGAAACCCTCCGGAAATGACTACTACAGAACGTAGCACTACACGTTGTAGTAGATGATCCGGAGGGGTCAGAAGACCAGGAAGCTCACCGGGGTCGACACGAGCACCAGCCCCGCGACCAGCACGGACCACCGCAGCACCGGGGGCAGCGGCGGCAGGCCCGCCAGCCGGTCCAACCGCGCCTCGACCGCTATGTCCGCAGCACCCAGTGCGCCCTCGGGCGGCCGGACCGCGCCGAACCTGCGCAGCGCCGCCGCCAACGGCAGGGCGCCGTGACGCAGGCTCGCGCTCTCGTCCGCCCGCATCTCCACCAGCAACGCCACCGCCTGCGCGGCCGACCGCACCAGGCGCACCCTCGGCAGCACCGCGCACAGCGCGCTGAACGGCAGCAGCACCAGGTCGTGGCGCTCCCGGCCGTGCGCGTGCTCGTGCCCCAGCACGGCGTCCAACTCGTCCTTGGCCAACGCGGACAGCGCGCCCGAGCTCAGCACGACGGCCGACCGCGCGCCGGGCACGCAGTACGCGACCACGTGCGGGTGGTCCAGCACGAGCGCGCCGGGCGCGGCGTCGTCACGGCGGGCCACGAGCGCCAGCACGTCGCGGTGCCGCCGCCGCACCCGCAACACCGACCACCACGTCCACAGCAGGCCGATCACCAGGTCCAACGCCGACAGCAGACCCAGCACCACCAACACGGCGAGCGGCGTCACGTCACCGCGCACCGCGTCGGCCGCCCACCGGCCGAGGGCGACCGGGATCGGGGCGTCGTAGGGGGCGAGGCCGAGCGCGAGCAGCAGGCCGACCACGGACATCACCCACGTCAGGCCGAGCATCTGCCACAGCAGGATGCCGGTGCGCGGTGCGCGCCACACCCACCGCGCACCGGCCAGTGGGCCCGCGACCACCGTGCACAGCGCCAGCGTCCCCGCGACGTGCAGCGCGGCGTTCACCGTTCGTCCAGCGCCTGGCTCAACGCCTCCGCCTCGGGTTCGGTCACCGACTGCGCGAAGTGCGCCAGGGCCGTCTCCCGGTCGCCGGTCAACGACAGCGCGTCCAGCATCAGCCGGGCGACGTACTCCTCGCGGCTGGCCACCGGCGCGTAGTACCAGGCGCGGCCCTCCCCCGCCTCACGCCGGACGAAACCCTTCTTCGCCAACCGGTTCAGCACGGTCATCACGGTCGTGTAGGCGAGGTCGCGGTCGGCCAGCGCGCGGACGACCTCGCGCACCGCGACCGGCTCTCCCCTGTCCCACAGGACGTCCATCGCGGCGCGTTCCAACTCGCCCAACCGGTTCACCACCACGTTCCGCCCGTCACATGCCGATGGTACGAGTGCGGCGCACCGGGGCGCGCACTACCGTCGGCGGAGCAGCCCCCGGTCGTGCGCGGTCGCGACCGCGGCGGTGCGGGAGTCGACCCCGAGCTTGCCGTAGACGTGCACCAGGTGGGACTTGACGGTGGCCTGGCTGAGGAAGAGCCGGCTCGCGATCTCGGCGTTCGACAGACCGTCCGCGACCAGGCCGAGCACCTCGATCTCCCGGGCCGACAGCGTCGAGCCCGGTGTGCGCATCCGGTCCATCAGGCGGTGGGCGACCCCCGGCGCCAGCGCGGCCCCACCCGCCGCCGCGGTGCGGACGGCCGCGGCCAACTCCTCCGGCGCGGCGTCCTTGAGCAGGTAGCCGGTGGCACCCGCCTCGATCGCGGCGACGATGTCGGCGTCGGTCCCGTAGGTGGTGAGCACGAGGACCCTCGGCGGGTCCGGCGCGGCCGTGATCGCCGCCGTGGCCTCGACGCCGTGCATCCCGGGACCGAACTGGAGGTCCATCAACACCACGTCGACGTCGAGTTCGGCCGCGAGCCGCACGGCCTGTTCGGCGGTGGCCGCCTCGGCGACCACCGCGAAGTCCGCTTCGGTGTCCAGCACCGCGCGCAGCCCGGCGCGGACGACCGGGTGGTCGTCCGCGAGCAGCAGTCGGATCATCGTGGTCATGTCGGGGCTGGACCGTTCCGCTCGACGTGGTCGAACCCGGCCGCCACGGCGGTGCCGCCGCCCGGCGCGGACTCCACGCTGAGCGTGCCGCCGAGCGCCCGCACCCGCGCGCGCATCGCCGCCAGCCCGAACCCGCCACCGACACCGCCGGCGGGCGGGAGCGCGGCCGGGTCGAAGCCGATCCCGTCGTCCACGACGTCCAGCGCCACACCGGTGTCCATGTAGGACAGCGTGACCTCTGCCCGGGTCGCGTGGGCGTGCTGGACGGTGTTGGCCAGCGCCGACTGCGCGATCCGCAGCAACGCCACCTCGTCGGGCACCGGCAACGCCTCCTGCTCTCCGTCGAGGTGGAAGTGGACCGCCAACCCGGAGGTGTCCGCGGTGGTGGCGCACAGCCGTTCCAACGCCGCGGGCAACGATCCGCGGTCGAGGTCCGGCGGGGTCAGCGCGTGCACGAACCGGCGGGCTTCGGCGAGGTTGCGCTGGGTCTCCTCCCGCGCGCGCCGGACGTGGCCGGCCGCCGTCTCGGCACGTCCGGGCAATGCCCGCTCCGCGGCACGCAGCAACAACTGGATGCTGGACAGCCCCTGGGCCAGGGTGTCGTGGATCTCGCGCGCCAGGCGTTCCCGCTCGGCGAGCACCCCGGCCGAGTGCTCGGCCTCGGCCAGATCGGCCCGGACCACGGTGAGCTGCTCGATCAGCCGACGCCGCTGCTCGCTCTCGGCGTACAGCGCCTGGTAGCCGAGCACGGTCGCGACT
The DNA here is from genome assembly GCF_000716595.1 of Saccharothrix sp. NRRL B-16314. GTDB lineage: Bacteria > Actinomycetota > Actinomycetes > Mycobacteriales > Pseudonocardiaceae > Actinosynnema. The sequence continues at coordinate 56,198 of NZ_JNXC01000012.1, read as the reverse complement.
GCCACCGCGGCGCCCAGTGCCGGTCCGATGACGGCCGCGACCGTGAGGGCGTGCTGGTGCCAGGCGAAACCGGCGACGGCGAGCACCGTGGTGACCCCGACCGCCGGGAGGCCCCACCTGGTCGGCAGCAGGTGCAGCTGGAGGAAGAACAGGGGGAACGCGACCCAGATCCCGTCCGGCGTCAACGCCAGCAGCACCAGCCACACGCCGGTCAGCAGCGCCAGCCACACCGCGGCGGCCTTCGTCGACCGTGCCACGGCGGGTAGCACCACACCGGCCGCGTAGACGGCGGCCAGCAGCACGGCGACGGCGACGACCCCACCGGCTCGCGGCAGCCCGGAGGCGACCGCGCGCACCGCGGCCGGCACCAGCAGGGCCGCGATCAGCAGGTGCAGGCACACGCGCAGCACACGCGGCGGCCAGGTCAAGGTGTGCGGTTCCACAACGGCTCCAGGTTACCGACCGTGACGGCGGTGGCATCAATCGAAAGGTTGACTCCGGCTCCGCACTTCGACTCCGCCGAAGCGCTCTCCGGTGCGATGACCCGGCCCGTGCGTCCGTCCAGAGTGGAGATCGCGCCGGGAAGAGGTCCCGGCCGGACGTCCGAGGAATGGCAGGCCGACACCGTGTTCGTCGCGTGGAGGGATCTCCGGTTCGCCAAGGGCCGATTCGCCCTGATGGGAACCGTCGTGGTGCTGATGACGCTGTTGGTCGGGCTGCTGTCCGGCCTCACCGCGGGCCTGGCCCGGGACAGCACGTCGGCCATCACCGGGCTGCCGGCCGACCGGCTGGCCTTCGCCGCGCCGGTCGAGGGGCGGTCACCGTCGTTCACGGACTCCGTCGTGGACGCGGCGCAGTGGCGGGAGTGGGCTCGGGTGCCCGGTGTCACCGCCGCCGAGCCGCTCGGCGTCACCACCACCCGGGCCACCAGCGGCGAGGGCGACACCGCCGCGGTCTCGGCCTTCGGCGTGCGGTCCGGCTCCCCCCTGGCCCCGGAGAGCGGGAAGCTCGCGACGGGGCAGGTCGTGCTGTCCATCGGCGCCGCAGAGGACCTGCGGGTCGAGCCGGGCGACACCCTCACCCTCGCCGACGTCCGGCTGACGGTGGCGGCGGTCTCCGGCGACGCCGCCTACAGCCACACCCCCGTGGTGTGGACCAGCCTGGACGACTGGCAGCGCCTCGTGCCCGGCGGCGGTGCCGGCGACGTCGAGCACGCCACGGTGATCGCGCTGAGCACCTCCGACGACGAGGGTGTCGACGTCGCCGCGGCGGACGCCGGGCTGCGCACCAAGACCGTCGACCTCGCCGACGCGTTGCCCGCCATCGGCTCGTTCACCTCCGAGAACGGCTCGCTGGAGCTGATGCGCGGGTTCCTGTTCGCGATCTCGGCGCTCGTCATCGGCGCGTTCTTCACCGTGTGGACCGTCCAGCGCTCCGGTGACATCGCGGTGCTCAAGGCGCTCGGCGCCACCACGGCCTACCTGATGCGCGACGCGCTCGGCCAAGCCCTGGTGCTGCTGACCGGCGGCACGGCTATCGGGGCCGGACTCGCCGCGGCCGTCGGCGCCGCCGCCGCGGACGCCGTGCCGTTCGTGCTCGACACGTCCACGGTGCTCGTGCCGGCCCTGGTGACGATCGCCCTCGGCGCGGCGGGCGCGGCGCTGGCGGTGCGGCGCATCACCGCGGTCGACCCGCTCTCCGCCCTGTCCACCCGCTGACCTCACGACCACTCACTCCGGGATTGCGCACATGAGCCTTCGACTGACCGACATCGTCCTCACCTACCCCGACGGCGACACCCGGCTCACCGCCGTCGACCACGCCGACCTCCACGTGCCCGCCGGCACCGTCACCGCCCTCGTCGGGCCGTCCGGTTCCGGCAAGTCGAGCCTGCTCGCGGTCGCCGCCGCCCTGGTCACGCCCGACTCCGGCGAGGTCGTCGTCGACGGCACGACCGTGACGGGGATGAGCCGCGCGCAGATGACGACGCTGCGGCGGAAGAAGATCGGCATCGTCTTCCAGCAGCCCAACCTGATCTCCTCGCTCACCGCGTCCGAGCAGCTGGAGGTGATGGCGCACCTCGACGGCCGGTCACCGCGCACGGCGCGCAGGCTCGCCCGCGAACTGCTCGCCTCCGTCGGGCTGGCCGAGCTGGCCGGCCGCCGGCCCCACCAGTGCTCCGGCGGTCAGCGGCAGCGGCTCAACATCGCGCGGGCGCTGATGAACGACCCGGCCGTGCTGCTGGTGGACGAACCCACGAGCGCCCTCGACCAGGAGCGTGGCACGGCGGTGATCGAACTGCTGACCACGCTCACCCGCCGCCGCGGTACCGCGACGGTGCTGGTCACGCACGACCGGGCGCACCTCGACGACGTGGACGACGTCGCCGAGATCGTGGACGGGCGGCTGACCGCATCGGTCGGCCGCTGAGGCGCCCGCGCGCTCCGGGTCAGGTACCGCTGATGTTGACCATCCAGGCGATGCCGAACTTGTCCTGGCAGGCGCCGAACTCGTCGCCCCAGACCTGCTTCTCCAGCGGCATGGCGACGGTGCCGCCGTCGCACAGCTTCTCCCAGTAGCCGCGCAGCTCGTCCGCGTCGTCGCCGCTGAGGCTGATGGTGATGTTGTCGCCGGGGTTGTGCGGCATGCCGGGCGGGGTGTCGGCGCCCATCAGGGTGTAGCCGTTCGGCGCTTCGAGCATGCCGTGCATGATCTTCTGCGCCTCGGGCGCGTCACCCGCGCCGTACTCGCCGAACGTGTTCAGCACGAGGTTCCCGCCGAAGACCGATTCGTAGAACTCCATCGCCTCACGGGCGTTTCCCGCGAAGCTGATGTACGGGTTGAGTCGCGAGGTCACCTGGTCCTCCTCGGGGTCGGGTCGGCGCGCCCATCGTGGCAGCAGACGCACGGCGCCGCAGGGCGACCACGCCCGCGTGCCGGCACGGGCGGCGGCCCGTCACTGGACGTCGCCCGTGGTGGCCGAGCGGACCGTGCCGGAGGACAGGTCGCCGGGCGGGATGCCGGGGTGGTGGCCGGCCCGCGCTCCGGGCGCGGGCGCGGTCGGCGCGAGCGACAGCCGGGACACGATCCGGTAGCGGTCGCCCCGGTACAGCGAGTGCACGTACTCGACCGGGCGGCCGGTGGTGTCGTTGGTCAACCGCTCGAACAGCAGCGCGGGCGCGAACACCGGCACGCCGAGCAGCGTGGACTCGGCGTCGTTGGTGACGGTCGGCTCGATGGACTGCACCGCGTCGCTGACGTGCACGCCGTGGTCCGCGAGCCGGTCGTAGAAGTTGCCCGACTCCATGTCCTCGACGGTGAGGCCGGGTGCGACGGCGACCGGGACGTGCAGGTACTCGATCGCCATCGGCGCGCCGTCGACCAGGCGCAGCCGGGCGATGTAGGTGATCTCGGCCGCCGGTGACACGCGCAGCCTGCGGCCGACCCGCGCGCCGGCCGGGATGCGGGCGTGCTCCAACACCCGGCTGGTCCACGCGCCGTCCGCCTGAGGCACCGTCATCGCGCGGTCGCCGGACACCAGCTCCTGGGTGATCTTGGCGGGCGCGACGAACGTGCCGCGGCCGTGCTGGCGGATCAGCAGGCCGGTGTTGACCAGTTCGTCGACCGCCGAGCGCAGCGTCGGCCGGGAGACGGCGAGCTGCCGGCACAGCGTCCGCTCGGCCGGGATGAGCGCGCCGGGCGGCTGCGTCTCGATGAGTTCGAGCAGGTAGTCGCGCACCCGTTCGCGTTTGAGGATCGGTTCGGCCATGCCGCCTCGCTTCGTCTTGCCGGTCGCCGGTCAGTATGTCAGACCACTGGTCAGGTCGACTTCCTCGAAGATCGAGAGCGCTCTCATGGCTGTGAACTGGGTGTTGACTGCCACATTGGTCTATGCCATCTTCGGACAGGCTCCACCTGGGTTTACCAATTGGTCAGCTGAGAGGTGAGACGTGCCGAACCGCCCCGTCGCCTTGGTCCTCGCGTCGTTGCTCGTCCTGTCCGCCTGCGGTTCCGACCCGGGCGCGTCGGGCGGCCGGCAGGACATCACCGTCTGGCTGATGAAGGACTCGGCCACCGACGACTTCGTCAGCCGCTTCGAGTCCGAGTTCGAGCGCGACCACCCGGAACTCGACCTGAAGATCCAGATCCAGGAGTGGAACGGCATCACGCAGAAGGTGACCAGTGCGCTGGCCAGCACCGATCCGCCGGACGTGATCGAGGTCGGCAACACGCAGGTCGCCCAGTACGCGGCCAGCGACGGCGTCACCGACCTGTCCGGCAAGGTCGGCGAGCTGGGCGGTGACGACTGGGTCCCCGGCCTCGCCGAGCCGGGCGCGGTGGGCGGCAAGCAGTTCGGCATCCCCTTCTACGCGGCCAACCGGGTCGTCATCTACCGCAAGGACCTGTTCGAGGCGGCCGGCGTGACACCGCCGAAGACGCGGGACGAGTGGCTGGCCGCCACCGACAAGCTGGACGAGGGCGACACGCAGGGCATCTACCTGCCCGGCCAGAACTGGTACGTGCTGTCGGGGTTCGTCTGGGACGAGGGCGGCGACCTCGCCCGGCAGGACGGCGAGAAGTGGTCCGGCTCGTTGAACACGCCGGAAGCGTTGGCGGGCGCGGACTTCTACCAGCGGCTCCAGGCGCTGGGTGACGGCCCCAAGGACTCCGACGAGGCGAAGCCGCAGCAGACGGACGTGGTCGCGGGCGGCGAGGTCGCGCAGTTCATCGCGGTGCCGGGCGCGGCGAAGCTGGTCGCCAAGGCCAACCCGGAACTGGCCGACAAGTTGGGGTTCTTCCCCATCCCGGGCAAGACCGCGGCCACGCCGGGCGCGGTGTTCACCGGCGGCTCCGACCTGATCATCCCGCTCGCCTCCACCCGCCAGGACGGCGCGTACGCCGTGGTCAAGGCGTTGGCCGGGGAGAAGTGGCAGGTCGAGCTGGCCAAGGCGATGAACTACGTGCCGAACCGGACGTCGCTGGCGAGCGCGGTCGGCGACGACCCCGGCGCGGCGGCCATGGCGGCGGGCGCGGTCAACGGGCACGCCACGCCGAACTCGCCGAAGTGGGCGGCGGTCGAGGCGCGCAACCCGATCAAGGAGTTCCTGACGTCGGTGCTGACCGGCGCCGATCCCGCGACGGCCGCGGCCGAGGCGGACAAGGTGATCACCCAGGCGCTCAACTCGGGCGCGTAGCGATGTCGACGACGCTGTCGCGGGCGGTGCGGCACCGCCCGCCGCCGACCCCTCCCCCACCGCGCCGACGACGCACCTCGTGGTGGCCCTACCTGCTGATCGCGCCGACGGTGCTGGCGACGGCGTTCCTCCTGCTGTACCCGTTGGCGCGCAACGTCGTCATGTCCGTGCAGGAGTTCGGCCTGCCGCAGCTGGTGCGCGGCGACGCGCGGTTCGTCGGCTTGGCCAACTACGCGCGGGTGCTGGGCGATCCGGAGTTCTGGGCGGTGGTGCGGCGGACTCTGGTGTTCGCCGCCGTCAACGTCGTGCTGATCATGGTGCTGTCCACGCTGGTCGCGTTGCTGCTCGTGCGGCTCGGCCGGTGGACGCGACTGCTGGTGATGTCCGGGCTCGTGCTGGTGTGGGCCACGCCGGTGATCGCGGCGACCACGGTGTTCCAGTGGCTGTTCCAGTCCCGGCTCGGGGTGGTCAACTGGGCGCTGGTGTCGCTCGGGTTCGAGGACTACCGCGGCTACACGTGGTTCGCCGACGGTCCGGCCACCTTCGCCATCCTGGTCACGTTGATCGTGTGGCAGTCCGTGCCGTTCGCGGCGCTGTCGCTGTACGCGGCCATGGTGACGGTCCCGTCCGAGCTGTACGAGGCGGCGCGGATCGACGGCGCGGGCGCGTGGCGGGTGTTCGCGTCCATCACGTTCCCGATCCTGCGGTCCATGTTCGGGTTGATCACCTGCCTGGAGGTGATCTGGGTGGCCAAGTGCTTCGTGCAGATCTGGGTCGTCTCCCAGGGCGGGCCGGGGCAGGCCACCACGACGTTGCCGGTGTACGCGTTCCAGGTCGCGCAGTCGTTGCAGCGCTACGACCTGGGCGCGGCGGTGTCGATGCTCATGGTGCTGCTGCTCGTGCTGGCGCTGTTGGCGTACTTCCGCCAGATGTACCGGCAGGAGGAGGTCTCGTGACCGGCCGGGTGCTGCGCGGTGTCGCGGCGGTCGTCGTGTTCGTGGTGTCGGTGTTCCCGGTGTACTGGATGGTGCTGACCGCGTTCAAGCCGACGCGCGACATCCAGGCCGAGACGCCGACGTTCCTCCCGCTGTCGCTGACGTTCGAGCACTTCGGCACGGCGGTGTCGGCGCAGGGGTTCTGGTCGTTCTGGCGCAACAGCATCGTGGTCGCGGGCGGCTCGGTGCTGTTGGCGTTGCTGGTCGCGCTGCTGGCGGCGTTCGCGGTGGCGCGGCTGCGGTGGAAGGGGCGGCGCGGGTTCATCCTGATGGTGTTCGTGGCGCAGATGACGCCCTGGGAGGCGCTGCTCATCCCGATCTACGTGATCGCGCGGGACACCGGGATGCTCGACACGCTCTGGATGCTCACGCTGGTCTACTTCATGATCACGCTGCCGTTCACCGTCGTGACGCTGCGCGGTTTCCTCGCCGCCGTGCCGGTCGACATCGAGGAGGCCGCGCTGGTGGACGGGTGCTCGCGGGCGCAGGCGTTCCGGCGGGTGGTGTTCCCGCTGCTCGCGCCGGGCCTGCTGGCGACCTCGCTGTTCGGGTTCATCACCGCGTGGAACGAGTTCGCCTTCGCCAACGTGCTGATCATCAAGAACCAGGACGACCGCACGCTGCCGGTGTGGCTGTCCTCGTTCAGCAACACGTTCGGCACCGACTGGGGCGCGACCATGGCCGCCTCGACGCTGTTCATGCTGCCCGTGCTGGTGGTGTTCCTCGTGCTCCAGGGCCGGGTCACCACCGGGATCGTCGGCGGCGCGGTCAAGGGCTGAGAGGCATCGGGGGTACTGGTGATCGTTCCACGGCCGACTCGGCTGATCCGCAGGCACGGCCGGTTCGCGTTCGACCGCGACACGGCGATCCGGGCCACGCCCGGCGCCCAGGGCGCGGCGCGGCTGCTGCGCGCGCTGCTGCGGCCGGCCACCGGGTTGCCGCTGCCGCTGCACGAAGACGGACGTGTGGTGTTCGCACTGGACGAACGGCTGGTCGGGCTCGGCGACGAGGGCTACGCGCTGACCGTGAACGAGCACGCCGTCGTGCTGCGAGCCGCTACCCGGCATGGGTTGGCGCACGGCGTGCAGACCATCCGGCAACTCCTGTCGCCGATGGCCCTGGGATCGCGGCCGGTGTCCGGTGTGGACTGGTCACTGCCCGGCGTGGACGTCCGCGACGCACCGCAGTTCCCGTGGCGCGGTGTGCTCCTGGACGTCGCGCGGCACTTCCAGCCGGTCGCGGTGCTGCGCCGGTTCGTCGACCTGATGGCCGTGCACAAGCTGAACGTCCTGCACCTGCACCTGACCGACGACCAGGGCTGGCGGATGCCGGTGCCGGGCCACCCGCTGCTGACGTCGGTCGGCGGGTGGCGTGCCGAGACGATGGGCGACGGCGTGCCGCACGGCGGTGCGTACACCCGCGCGGAGCTGGCCGGGCTGGTGTCCTACGCCGACGAGCGCGGTGTCCGGATCGTGCCGGAGATCGAGATGCCCGGACACGCCCGCGCAGCCCTGGCCGCCTACCCGCACCTGGGCAACTTCCCCCGGCGCCGGCTGCCGGTGTGGACCCGGTGGGGCATCAGCGACGCGGTGTTCGGCGTGGACGACGCCGTGCTGGAGTTCTGCCGTGACGTGCTGGACGAGGTGGTGGACGTGTTCCCCGGACCGCACGTGCACCTGGGCGGCGACGAGTGCCCCACCGCGGAGTGGGAGTCCAGCCCCGGCGCGCTGCGGCGGGCCCGCCGCGAGGGGCTGACCGGGCCGCACGACCTGCACGGCTGGTTCCTGCGCGCGATGGCCGACCACGTCGTCGGGCACGGACGGGTGCCGGTGTCGTGGGAGCCGATCGGCGACCCGCGCGCGGTGGTGATGCCGTGGCGCGACGCGGCGGACGCGCGGTCGGCGCTGGACCTCGGGCACGACGTGGTGATGGCGCCGCACCGCTCGACCTACCTGGACTACCCGCAGTCCGACGACCCCGACGAGCCCGCCGGGCAGCCCGGCCTGGTGGTGACCGCGCGGGACGTCTACGAGCTGCCGCTGCCGGCCGGGGTGCTCGGCGCGCAGTGCTCGTTGTGGACGGAGTACGTGCCGACCGCGCAGCACCTGGAACGGCTCGCCTACCCGCGGCTGGCCGCGTTGGCCGACCGGCTGTGGGCCGAGCACCCCTCCTGGACCGACTTCACCGAACGGATGCGCGCGCACACCGGCCGCCTGAGCGCGCTGTCCGTGCCCTTGCCGCGAAAGGAGGACGACGCCCGCTCCCCTGTCCCACCCTGCTGACTTGAGGAGAACACAGTGTCCGCACGCATGATCGCGGCGATCGGAGCCGCAGCGGTGTCCGTCGCCGCGCTGGTGGCCGCACCGATGGCGTTCGCCGCCGACGTGGTCACCGCCCAGTACCGGACCAGCGCGTCCGGTGCGACGACCGACCAGGTCGAACCGTGGTTCAAGCTGGTCAACTCCGGCGGCACGACCGTGCCGCTGACCGAGCTGAAGGTCCGCTACTACTTCAAGAGCGACGCGCCCGACGCCGGCTACCGCTTCGCGTGCTCGTGGGCGGTGCGCGGCTGCGGCAACGTCACCGGCACGTTCGGCACCCTCACCGGCGGTCCGGCCGACCGGTACCTGGAGGTCGGGTTCACCTCGGGCGCGGGCTCGCTCGGGCCCGGCGCCGACACCGGTGACCTGCAACTGCGGTTCTACCGGTCGAACTGGGGGCCGATCACCCAGTCCGACGACTACTCGTTCCGCGCGGCCACCACCTACTCGGCGTGGTCGCGGGTGACCGTGCACCGGGCGGGCGCCCTGCTCTGGGGCACACCGCCCGGCGGCACCAGCCCGACCACGACCACCACCACGACGAACCCGCCGAACCCGAACGGCCCGGCGTTGTTCGACGACTTCAACTACGCGAGCTCCGGTGACTCACGCATCTCGCAACGCGGGTGGACCGTCCGCTCGGGCGGCGGTGGACCCGGCGTGCCGGGCGCGGTGTGGGACCCGGCGCTGGTGACGTTCCCGACCGTGGACGGCCAGAAGTCGATGCGGCTGGAGTCCTCCAACAACGGGTCGTCCGCGCGGCAGACCGAGCTGTACCACCAGCGGAAGTTCTTCGAGGGCACGTACGCGGCGCGGGTGAAGTTCTCCGACGCGCCGGTCTTCGGGCCCGACGGCGACCACGTGGTGCAGACGTTCTTCACCATCACACCGCTCAACAGCAACATGGACCCGAACTACGGCGAGCTGGACTTCGAGTACCTGCCCAACGGCGGGTGGGGCGAGCCCGCCAACATCCTGTACGAGACGACCTGGGAGACGTACCAGAACGAGCCGTGGATCGCCGACAACATCCACACCGAGCAGCGGCAGAGCTACGCCGGGTGGCACGACCTGGTGATCCAGGTGTCCGGTGGACGGGTGAAGTACTTCGTGGACGGCGCGCAGGTGGCCGACCACGGTGACAAGTACTACCCGGAGACGCCGATGTCGCTCAACTTCAACCTGTGGTTCATCTCGGGCGGGCTGGTCGGCACGCCCGGCGACCGCGCGTACCAGCAGCACGTGGACTACGTGTACTTCGCCAAGGACCAGGTGCTCAGCCCGGCCCAGGTGCAGTCCCGGGTGAGCGGCTACCGCACGTCCGGCGTCGACCACGTCGACACGGTGCCCGCGAGCTAGTTCTCGAACCGCTGCGGCGTCGAAGAGTCGGTCGACGCCGCAGCGGTTCCTTCGCGATCAGGCCGTGAAGTGCCCGCGGTGGCGGTGCAGGAACGCCCGCAGCGAGGTGGCCGGCCGACCGGTGATCCGCTCGACCGTGTCGAACGTGGCCGCCGCCTCCGGCAGCGAACCCTCGCCGGTCCGTTCGAAGACGTTGCGCACGCAGTCCATGTAGACCGGGTCCGCGCCCGCCGCCGTCACCGCCGCCAGGAACTCCCCCGGCTCCTTCGGCTCGTACCGCCACGCCCGTCCGGTCAGGTCCGTGAGCACGTCCGCGATACCGCCGATCGTGGCGACCTCGGCGCCCAGGCCGTAGCTCTGCCCGTCGTGCTGCTCCGGCGACCGCAGGACGGTGGCCGCGACCGCCGCGATGTCGTCGGTGTCCACCCAACTGGTCGGCGCGTCGCCGATGTAGTGGGTGAGCACGGCCGACTGCGGGTCGCTCATCACCGGCATCAGCAGGTTCTGCATGAACGCGGTCGGGTGGAGGTTCGTGCGCCCGAGCCCGGACTGCGCCAGGTACGCCTCGACCAGCTGGTGCCAGCCGTAGTGGACGACCGTGGTGTCCGGTGCGGCGTGCACCCCGAGGTGCACGACGTGGTCGACGCCCGCGAGCCGGGCCGCGTCGATCGCGGCCTTCGCCTGGCTCAGCATCCGCACGTCATAGCCGGAGGCGAGGAAGACGCGTCGCACGTCCCGCAGAGCCGTCACGATGTGGCCCAGCCCGTGCCGCTCGGCCGAGTCCAGGTCGATGTGGCGCGTCTCGATCCCCCGTTCCGCGAACGCCGCCGCGGCCTCGGGTCGGCGGACCGCGGCGATCAGCCTCAGTTCGCCGCCGCGGTGCGCGTCCAGCAGCTGGTCCACCACGGCGCCGCCGGTCCTGCCGGTCGCGCCGAGCACGAGCACGCTTGGTGCCGACATTCGTCCGTTCCCCCTCTTCGTTAGCGGACCAATCAGTCCCGGACCGATCGGTCCGCCGATCTTGCCTGGGGTGGCGCGGTCACGTCAAGGCAGACGGACCGATTGGTCCGCTACGCTGCCCGGGTGATGGCACGCCAACCGGCACCCGGCACCCGGGACCGCATCCTCGACACGGCGGCCCGGCTCTTCACCGAGCACGGGGTGCGCGCGGTGGGGATGCAGCGGATCGTCGACGAGTGCGGCTGCGGGAAGAACCTGCTGTACCGGGAGTTCCCGAGCAAGGACGCGCTCGTCGTCGCCCACCTCGCCCGGATTCGCGCGCTCTGGTCGGAGCAGGTCGAGCAGGTGACCGCGCCGCTCGTCGGTGACCCGGCGGCGCAGCTGGTGGCGATCACGCGGTTGGCCGCCGGCCAGGTCGGCGAGGTCGACTACCGGGGTTGCGCGTTCCGCAACTGCTTCACCGAGTTCCCGGACCACGAGGTGGGCCGGTTCGCCGCAGACCACTTGGCGGACGTGCGCGCGCACATCGGTGACCTGACCCGGCAGACCGGCCACCCGGAGCCGGAACTGCTGGCCGAGCGGATCTGGCTCGTCATCGAGGGGATGTACGCGACGGCGGCGCATCCGGGCGGTGAGCGGGCGGGCGAGGTCGGTGTCGCGCTGGTCGCCGAGCTGACCGGCACCGCCGCCCACTGACCGGGAGTCCGAAGTGGCCCTCGCGCAGGCGGGGGGCGAAATGCGAAACTCTTCCGCCTATGCGGCGGATCACGGGCGGTGTTCGGGTCGGGTACGCGACCGGGTCCTTCGTGACGGGCGCGTTCGGCACGGTGCCCGGACTGCTCCTGCTGCCGTACCTGACCGACAGCCTGGCCGTGCCCGCCGCCGTCGCCGGACTGCTGGTCCTCGCACCGAAGGCGTGGGACGTGGTGTTCAACCCGGTGGCCGGTCGGATCAGCGACCGGGCCGGCGTGCGGCGGCCGTTCCTGCTGTGGGGCGGGCTCGCCACCTCGATCCTGTTCGCGCTGCTGTTCGCCGGGCCGTTCACCGGAGCCGGCGCGGCGGTGTACGTGGCGCTGGTGTTCCTGGCCTGCGCGACGGCGTACGCGTTCTTCCAGGTGCCCTACGTGGCGATGGCCGCGGAGATCACCGACGACTACGACGAGCGCACCCGGCTGATGGCGTGGCGGATGGCGTTCCTGGCGTTGGCGATCCTGGTCAGCGGTGCGGGCGCGCCGGCGGTGCGGGACCTGGTCGGGTACCCGGGGATGGGTGTGGCGGTCGCGGCGCTGATGGTCGTCGGCACGCTGGCGACGTTCGCGGGCACGCGCGGTGTGCCCGCGTCACGCCGGGTGGCGGCGGCGGCCGGTGTCGGCGAGCTGTCGGCGGCGGTTCGCGGGTCGCGGGCCTTCCGGCTGCTGCTGATCGTGTTCGTCGTGCAGGCCGTGGGGCTGGGCACGATGTTGGCGGGCGTCGACTACTTCGCCCGGCTGGTGCTGGGCGAGCAGGGGTTGCAGACCGCGCTGTTCGCCGGGTTCGTCGGTCCCGCGCTGCTGGTCATGCCGTTGTGGCAACGGGTCGGCCGTCGGCACGGCAAGCGGGCCGGGCTGGTGGCGGCTTCAGTGCTGTTCGCGGTCGCGGTGGCCGGGCTGACCGCGTCACGGGTGCTGCCCGTGGCGGCGGTCCTGGTGTTGATGGCGGTGATCGGCGTGGGCTACGCGGGGATGCAGGTGTTCCCGCTGGCCATGCTGCCGGACGTAATCACCGCGGAGGAGCGGCGGACCGGCGCGGCGCGAGCGGGTCTGTTCTCCGGCGTGTGGACGGCCGGCGAGACGTTGGGGCTGGCGCTCGGTCCGGGCGTGTACGGGCTGGTCCTGGCCTTGGGCGGGTACGTCGCGAGCACCGACGGCTCGGCCGTGCAGTCCTCCGGCGCGGTGACGGCCGCGCTGCTCGGTTTCACCGTCATCCCGGCCGTGCTGGCGTTGGCGGCCCTTCCCCTGCTGCGTGAGGAGACCCGGTGACCGACGTGTCCGCCGAAGGCGTCCTGGCCGAACTGCGCGCGTTGCGCGCCGGTGACCTGCCCACGCACGGCGGTCGGACGCTGGCTTACGTGTACGACAGCGCGCTGCCGGGGCTGGACGAGCTGGCCGCGTCCGCGCACGCGCTGGCAGCGTCGGTGAACGGCCTCGACCCGACCGCGTTCCCGAGCCTGCTGGCGCTGGAGAACGACGTGGTGCGCACGGCCGCCCGGCTGTTGGGCGGCGGCGACGGGACAGTCGGCGCGGTCACGTCCGGCGGGACCGAGTCATGCCTGCTCGCGGTGGTCGCGGCACGGGACGCGCGACCGGACGTCGAACGGCCCTCGATTGTCGTGCCGGAGACCGCGCACGCGGCGTTCCACAAGGCGGGGCACTACTTCGGGGTGCGGGTGGTGGCCGTGCCGGTGGACCCAATGACGTTCCGGGCCGATCCGGCGGCGATGGCGGCGGCGATCGACTCGTCCACGGTCCTGGTGGTGGCCAGCGCACCGTCGTACGCGCACGGCGTGGTCGATCCGATCGCGGACATCGCTGCTGCTGCGGCGGCACGCGGAGTGCGTTTCCACGTCGACGCGTGCATCGGCGGGTGGGTGTTGCCGCACGCGTCCGACGTTCCGTCGTTCGACTTCTCGGTGCCGGGCGTCACCAGCATCTCCGTGGACCTGCACAAGTACGCGTACTGCCCCAAGGGGACGTCGGTGCTGCTGCACGCGTCGGCCGACCTGCGCCGGTCGCAGTACTTCGCGTCGGCCGCGTGGCCCGGTTACACGATGGTGAACTCGACCACCCAGTCCACTCGATCAGGTGGACCGTTGGCGGCGGCCTGGGCGGTGCTGCGGCACATCGGCGACGACGGGTACCGGTCGTTGGCGTTGCGGGCGTTGGAGAGCACGCGGGTCTTGCGCGACGGCATCGCGGAGATCGACGGGTTGCGGGTGCTGGGCACGCCTTCGTCGACCTTGCTGGCGGTGGCGGCGTCGCAGGACGACTTCGACGTGTTCACCGTCGCCGACGAGATGAAGGCGCGGAACTGGTACGTGCAACCGCAGTTCGCCTACCGCTCCTCCCCCGCGAACCTGCACCTGACCGTGACGGCGGCGAACTCCGGCCACGAGGCGGAGTTGTTGGCCGACCTGCGGGCGTCGGTGAAGGCCGCGGTGGCGGCCGGACCGGTCGCGGTGGCGCCGGAGGTCCTGGAGTTCATCGGCGGGTTGGAGCCCGACTCGCTCACCCCGGAGGAGTTCGGCGGGTTGCTCGCGGCGGCGGGGATGACCGGCGACGCCGGCCTGCCCGTACGGATGGCGACGGTGAACACCCTGCTCGCCGCGGCGCGTCCGGCGCTGCGGGAGCGGCTGCTGGTGGAGTTCCTGGGGTCGCTGTACTCGTGACCGGCGGGGGCGTGACGGCTACGTGACCATCGTCGGCATGCACCTCGATCTGAGCGGGAAGACGGCGCTGAACGGGCGCAAGTCCGAGGCGGTGGACGCGGCAGTGCGCGCGGACGGCGACTACGTCGACAACCCCCGTGAGTCCTACGTTCAGAACGCGTGAGTCCTACGTTCAGAACCACCGTGTCCTACGTTCGCGTACCCCGAATTCAACGCTCAGAACGCGGACGGCGCGCGGACGCGGGCGCGGCCTTTGATCACCGAATGCCATCGAACCGGTGTCGGCCCTCCCATTCCGCCCCGTTCCGGGGGACGATGCGGCTCCTCCCGATGCCGGGCTCGACGCAGAAACGCAGGTGGTCGCCGTGGACTCCGCCCTGACGAGCGTCGGCCTGCCGGTCGCGCTGGCCGTGGTCATGTTCGGGCTCGGGCTGTCGTTGACGGTCGCCGACTTCGCCCGGATCGCACGGGAGCCACGAGCGGTGGCGGTCGCACTGGCGACGCAGCTCGTCCTGCTGCCGGTGGTGTGCTTCGGGCTGGTCGTGCTGCTGGGCCTGAACCCGGTGCTGGCCGTCGGCATGATGCTGCTTGCCGCGTCGCCCGGCGGGACCACGGCGAACCTGTTCAGCCACCTGTTCCGCGGTGACGTCGCGCTGAACATCACGCTGACCGCGGTGAACTCGGTGCTCGCGGTGGCGACGCTGCCGCTGGTGGTCAACTTCGCGCTGACCCACTTCGAGCCGGCGGCCGAGGGCGCGGTGGGGTTGGAGTTCGGCAAGGTCGCGCAGGTGTTCGCGATCGTGCTGGTGCCGGTGGTGCTGGGCATGCTGGTGCGCCGCTGGTCGACCGCGTTCGCGGACCGGGCGGACAAGCCGGTGCGGATCTTCTCGGCGGTGGTGCTGGTGGCCGTCATCGCGGGCACGATCATCGCCGAACGGGAGAACATCGGCGGCTACCTCGCCGACATCGGGCTGGTGACGGTGCTGTTCTGCGCGTGCAGCCTGACGGCGGGCTACCTGATCCCCCGGCTGGCGAAGGTCGGCCGGCGGCAGGCGATCGCCTCGGCGTTCGAGGTCGGCATCCACAACAGCACGTTGGCGATCACGGTCGCGGTGACCGTGCTGGGCAGCGAGCAGCTCGCCGTGCCCGCGGCCGTGTACGGAGTGGTGATGTTCCCGCTCGCCGCCGTGGCCGGGTACCTCCTCACCCGGGTGAAAGCCGAGCAGGACACCGTGACCGGCTGAGTCGCCGTAGTCGACCTCAGGTGGGAAAATTATCCGGGCATGCACCCTGCGTAATCCTTACGTGCTAACACGAAAGTGTCACGAAGAGAGCAGACCGGACCATGCGACCATTCCGACGGGAACCACTTCCCCACCGATCCGGACGCATGGCCGCCGCGGCCCTCGTGGTTGCCTCCTCAATGGTGGCGCTCACGCCTACCGCGACCGCCGTGCCAGTCCCGACCGCAGTGCCACTACCGACCGCCTTGCCACACCCGGCAGGCGTGCCGCTCCCGACAGCGGTGCCGATCGGGTTCAGGGACGCCCTCGCGATCGGCGGCCTCAGCAGCCCCACCGCGACGGCGTTCGCACCGGACGGCCGGGTGTTCATCGCCGAGAAGAGCGGCATCGTCAAGGTGTTCGACTCCCTCGCCGACCCCACCGCCACCGTGTTCGCCGACCTGCGCACGCAGACCCACGACTTCTGGGACCGCGGCCTGCTGGGCTTGGCGGTGGACCCGCGCTTCCCGGCCCGCCCGTACGTCTACGCCCACTACACGCACGACGCCGTGCCCGGCGGTACAGCGCCCCGATGGGGTGACACGTGCCCGACCCCACCAGGCGCGACCGACCAGGGCTGCGTGGTCACCAGCCGGCTCTCCAAGCTGACCATGGGCGGGGGCGGCACGGCCACGGCCGAGCAGCCGCTGATCACCGACTGGTGCCAGCAGTTCCCCAGCCACTCCGCGGGCGCCCTCTCGTTCGGGCCGGACGGAGCGCTCTACGCCAGCGGCGGTGACGGCGCGAGCTACAACTTCGCCGACTACGGCCAAGTGGGGAACCCGTGCGCGGACCCGCCCTCGCCCGGCACGTCGCTGACCACGCCCACCGCGCGCGGCGGCGCTCTTCGGTCACAGTCACTCCGCCGCCCGGCCGGTGAACCGGCGTCCCTCGACGGCACGATCATCCGCGTCGACCCGGACAGCGGCGCGGGCCTGCCCGACAACCCGTTCGCCGCTAGCACCGACGCCAACGCACGGCGGGTGACGGCGTACGGGATGCGCAACCCGTTCCGGTTCGCGTTCCGGCCGGACACCACCGAGCTGTGGGCGGCTGACGTCGGCTGGACCAACTGGGAGGAGATCGACCGCATCGCCGACACGCGGGACGCGACCGCGGAGAACTTCGGCTGGCCCTGCATCGAAGGACCGGCTCCGCAGAGCGGCTACGACGACGCCGGTCTGAACCTGTGCGAATCGCTGTACGCCGGCGGCGGTCAGACCGCGCCCTACTACGCGTACGACCACTCGGCGAAGGTCGTGGCGAACGATCCGTGCCCCACCGGCGGGTCGTCCATCTCCGGCATCGCGTTCGAGTCGTCCAGCGACTACCCGTCCGCTTACGAGGGCGCGTTGTTCTTCGCGGACAGCTCGCGCGGCTGCATCTGGGCGATGCGCACCACCGGCGGGCGGCCCGACCCTGCCAAGCTGGTGCCCTTCGTGACCGGTGCGAATGTTCCGGTGCATGTCGTCATGGGACCTGGCGGCGACCTGTTCTACCTCGCCTTCAGCACGGGCGAGCTGCGCCGGGTGAGCTACCAGGGCAACGCCGGAGCCGCGCCGGCCGCCGTCGTCACAGCGTCCGGTGGCTCGATCTCGGCGGCCTCGACCCGCGTCGGCACACAGGTCGCGGAGGACCCGGTTCCGGTGATCGACGACCCGACGGCCGCGCTGCGCTGGGTCGTCGGCCAGCGGGTGCCGTTCAGCGGGCACGCCACCGACCCGCAGGACGGTCCGCTGCCCGCGTCCGCGCTGAGCTGGCGGCTGGGCATCCAGCACTGCGCGACCGAGGGCTCGTGCCACGAACACGTGGTGGAGAACTACCCGGGCGTGTCGTCGGGCTCGTTCGTGGCGCCTGACCACGGGCACCCGTCGCACCTGGAGCTGACGCTGACCGCCGCGGACTCGTCGGGCCGCGCGGCGAGCACCAAGGTGCGGCTCGACCCGCTGACGGTGGACCTGACCTTCTCGTCCAGCCCGGCCGGGTTGCGGCTCAGCGTGGGCAGCACGTCGTCGACCACGCCGTTCAGCCGCACGGTGATCGTCGGGTCGGCCAACTCGGTCAGCGCGCCCAGCCCGCAGACGGATCAGCGCGGCCGGCCGTTCGAGTTCCTGGGCTGGTCGGACCGCGGGGCGCAGACGCACCAGGTGGTCGCCCCGCCGGACCCGGAAGCGTACCGGGCGACCTTCGGCCTGTGCCCGGCCTGCTGACGCTCGCGGTTCAGGCGGCGCACACCTGGCACCGGTGCGGTCCGACGGGTCTGCCCCGACCGCCCCAGCCGTCGGCGGTGGCGGCCTGCCACAGGCCCGCCCACTCGGGACTCGGGTCCGGGTAGGTGCGACCGCAGTGGTCGCAGATCAGCACGAGGGTCGAGGCGTCGCGGTCCCCGGGAATGGCGGTCACTATGGGCTTTCTCGGCAGAGGGCTCGGGACGGTGGCGCCGGCCGCGTCCCCGTCGGCCGGCGCCTGGTCGTTCACCCGCTGCATTCTGGCCGGTCCCCCGCCTCCGGCGATCCGTTTGGACCAGTGGGGACCTTACGATCACCTTGCGATCGTGGTGGGGAACCTGTCCCACACGCGGTGGGTGCCGAGGAGTTCCCGGACCTGCCGGAACACGCCGGCCGGTGTGTCGCCGACCACGACGCCGAGGTCGTCCGGCGGCACCCGGGCCTCCAGCAGCGCGGTCGGGCCGTCACCCCACGCGCCGATCGCCTTGGCGTGCCGGTAGCACTCCTCGATCATCAGCACCACGCGCGGGTCGACGGCGGCGTTGTCGTCACGGCTCGGCAGCGCGTCCCGGGCGGGCGGCGGCGCGGCGGCCAGCAGCAGGGCGTCGAACTCGACCGAGCGGGCGGTGAAGAACGTCCGCTGCGCTTCCAGCCCGTCCTCCAACTGCCCGCCGCGGGCGGCGATGACCAGCGGCGTGATGCCGGCGGCGGTGATCGCCTGGCGCAGTTCGTGCAGCCCGGCGAAGCTCGCCGGGTTCTCCGCGTCGACCACGATGCCGATGGTCCGGCCGTCGGTCGGCCACACCTGCCCGATCTGCGACAGGGCGGGGCTCGGCGTCACCTCGCCGACCGGTTCCGCGGCTCGCGGCGCGGGCAGGCCGAGACCGGCGGCCACCTGCGCGCACAGTTCGGCGTCGACGTTGGCCAGCACCCGCAGCGCGCGCTCCCGGATCGCCTGCTCGTAGCACTTGCCCAGCTCGAACGTGAACGCCCGCACCACGTGGTCGCGCTCCACGGGGCTCAGGCTGCGGTAGAACAGGCGAGGCTGGGTGAAGTGGTCGGCGAACGACGCGGGAGCCTCGCGCCGCCTGACCGACTGGGCCACCGGCTGGGCGACCTCGACGTACGCGCCGACGTCGGCACCTGCCATGAACGGGCAGCCGCCGTCCAGCGTGTTCGGCTTGTACGGCGCGACACCACTCTGCACCGCGTGCTGGTGGAACCCGTCGCGCAGCATGTCGTTGACCGGCGCGTGCGGCCGGTTGATCGGGATCTGCGCGAAGTTCGGTCCACCCAATCGGGTGATCTGGGTGTCGAGGTAGGAGAACAGGCGGGCGTGCAGCAGCGGGTCGTCGGTGACGTCGATGCCCGGCGGCAGGTGGCCGACGTGGAACGCGACCTGCTCGGTCTCGGCGAAGAAGTTCGTCGGGTTGCGGTTGAGCGTGAGCATGCCGATCGGCTGCACCGGCGCCAGCTCCTCGGGCACGATCTTGGTGGGGTCGAGCAGGTCGACGCCCTCGAACGTCTGCTCCGGCGTGTCCGGGAAGACCTGGATGCCCAGCTCCCACTGCGGGAACGCGCCGGACTCGATGGCGTCGGCCAGGTCGCGGCGGTGGAAGTCCGGGTCGATGCCGTTGATGAGCTGCGCCTCCTCCCACACCAGGGAGTGCACGCCCAGCTTGGGCTTCCAGTGGAACTTGGCCAGCGTGGTGCCGCCCTCGGCGTCGACCAGGCGGAACGTGTGGACGCCGAAGCCCTCCATCATCCGGAAGGAGCGCGGGATGCCCCGGTCGGACAGGTGCCAGAACAGGTGGTGGGTGGCTTCGGTGTGCAGGGACACGAAGTCCCAGAACGTGTCGTGCGCGCTCTGCGCCTGCGGGATCTCGCGGTCAGGGTGCGGTTTGACGGCGTGGATGACGTCGGGGAACTTGATGCCGTCCTGGATGAAGAACACCGGGATGTTGTTGCCCACCAGGTCGAACGTGCCCTCCGCGGTGTAGAACTTCGTGGCGAAACCGCGGGTGTCGCGCACCGTGTCCGCCGAACCGCGCGAGCCCACGACCGTGGAGAACCGGGTGAAGACCGGGGTGGACACGCCTTCGGCCAGGAAACCCGCTTTGCACACCTGCGTTGCGGTGCCGTAGCCGACGAACACGCCGTGTGCCGCCGCACCTCTCGCGTGGACCACCCGTTCGGGGATTCTTTCGTGGTCGAAGTGGGTGATCTTCTCCCGCAGGTGGTGGTCCTGGAGCAGCGTCGGGCCGCGTTCACCGGCTTTGAGCGAGTGGTCGGTGTCGTACAGGCGTGCGCCCTGGGCGGTGGTGAGGTATTCGGCCTGCTGGCCACGGGTGTCCGCGGCGGCCCCGGTTTCCGCGCCGGTGGCGGTCCGCGTCGCCGGGGACGCCTGGTCGGGTTTGCGGGGCAGCGGGCCCTGCGGCCGTTTCGGCGGTTCCACCGGTGGCGGTGCGGCGGCGGGTTTGCCCGGGGCAGGCGGCGTGACCAGGTCGGCGACCTTCTCGACCGCCTTCTCCAGGGCTTCCTTCACGACCTTGGCGGGCTTGATCGGGTCCACGGGCGCCTCCTCGTCGGCAGTCCCACGCCGACTACCCGTGTTCGGGCGGCCTACACGCGGTGACGCCCGCGCAGGCCGCAGGTCTCACCGAGGTGCCGACGCGAGGAGTCCGCGTCGCCGTGGCTGAGCAGCAGGAACCGCCGGCGGTCGTGGATTCGACGAGGCCCGCACGGTACGACGGGCCAGCGTCTCCCGCGGAACCCGATGAACCCCGATGAACCCAAGCCCGGCATTCATGTTGGATACAGCGTGCGACCGGCGCGAGCACCCGCGCCCGTGACGCCGGCCGGAAGGAGATCGGGTGAACGAGTCCTCGCCCTCGGCGCTCGGGACGCCCCGTCTCCAGCTCAGCCTGATCGCGGCCGTCCAGGTGCTGGGCCTGGCGACCTGGTTCTCGGCCTCGGCGGTCGTGCCGTCACTGCAAGCGGAATGGCGGATCAGCCTCACCGCGGCCGTGTGGCTGACCGTCTCGACGCAGCTCGGGTTCGTCGTCGGTGCGGTCGCCTCCGCCGCCCTGAACCTCGCCGACCGGATGCCGGCTCACGCCCTGCTCGCCCTCAGCGCCACCGGTGCGGCGGGGTTCACCCTCGCGTTCGCCTGGCTCGCCGACGGCCTCGCCCTCGCGGTGCCGCTGCGCTTCGCAACAGGCGTCTTCCTCGCAGGCGTGTACCCGGTCGGCATGAAGCTCATGGCGTCGTGGGCCCCTCGCGAGAGCCGCGGACGTTCGCTGGGCGTGCTGATCGGCGCACTCACGCTCGGATCGGCCCTGCCGCACATCATCGGCACGATCGACTGGAACTGGCGCCTCCTCATGACCGCCGCGGCGTCGACGACCGTCATCGCGGCGCTGCTGTCCGCGACCCTCGTGCGAAGCGGCCCGTACCTCACCAAGGCCGCGTTCATCCCCGACCCCGCGTACGTCGTGAAGATGTTCCGCGAACGACGGCCGAGGCTCATCAACTTCGGCTACCTCGGGCACATGTGGGAGCTGTACGCCCTCTGGACCTGGCTGCCGCTGTTCGGCGCCATCGCGGTGCGCGAGAGCAACCTCGGCGGCCGGACGACGAGCATCGCGACGTTCCTGGCGATCGGTGTCGCGGGGGTCGCCGGATGCCTCATCGGCGGGTGGGCCGCCGACCGGCTCGGACGATCCCGGACCGCCACCGCCGCGCTCGCCGTCAGCGGGACGTGCTGCCTGCTCTCGCCGTTGGCCTTCGTGGCCGGCCCCGCCGTTCTATTCGTCTTCGCGATGGTGTGGGGTGCGTCGGTGATCGCCGACTCCGGCGTGTTCTCCACGATGCTCAGTGAAGTCGTCGACGGGCCGCACGCAGGGACCGCGCTGACCGCCCAAACCGCCTCGGGCTTCCTGCTGACGACCGTCAGCATCCAGATCGTCCCGGTCCTCGCCTCCCTGGTCACCTGGCAGTTCGCGCTCGTCGTGCTCGCCGCCGGACCGATCGCGGGGGTCGCCGCGCTGTCCCGCTACAAGACAGCGGGCGCCCCGGGAACTGCGTAGGCGGGCGCGCAGCGCTGTGCGGGTCCGCCATGACCTCTCGAAGGATCACCCCCGCACCTTGCCCATCCTGGTGATGGCCTCCGTGAGGACGGCCTGCGACGTGGCGAAGTTCAACCGGACGTGACCGGCTCCGCCGGAGCCGAAGACGTGCCCGGAGCTGAGCGCCACGCGCGCCTGGTCGAGGAACGCACGCGCCGGACCGGCGAGCTCGGTGACGATGCCGGGGCCGTCCTCGCCACCGGGTTCGTCCAGCCCGAGCAAGCGGCAGTCGAGCCAGGCCAGGTACGTGCCTTCCGGCGGCGTGCAGCGGACGAGGGGCAGGTGCTCGGCCACGAGCTGCCCGAGCAGGTCGCGGTTCGCGGAGAGACCGGCCAGGAGCGCGTCGAGCCACGCCTCGCCCTCGTTGAACGCGGCGGTGTGCGCGAGCACGCCGAGGTGGCTGGGGCCGTGGCTGACCTCCTCGGGCATCCGTGCGAGGTCGTCCGCTGCCGCCGAGCCGGCGATCACGAGCGCCGCCTTCAGCCCGGCGAGGTTCCACGCCTTCGAAGCCGACGTCACCGCGAAGGCGTCCTCCGCGCCGTCGACGCTGAGGTACGGGGTGAAGCCCGCTCCGGCGAGGATCAGCGGAGCGTGGATCTCGTCCGAGACGACCCGGACGCCGTGCTCTCGCGCGAGCGCGGCGACGCCCGCCAACTCGCCCGGAGTGTGCACCGCGCCGGTCGGGTTGTGCGGGTTGCTCACCAGGTAGGCCACGCGCTCACCCACCTTGCGGGCCGACGCGAACGCCGTGCCGAGGGCTTCCAGGTCGATCCGCCCCGTCGCACCGAGCCGCGCCTCGACGACGTGGCGGTCGGCGTGCGTGACGAACGCGTAGAACGGCGGGTAGACCGGGGCGTTGACGACCACCGCATCGCCGGGCCGGGTGATCAGCTTGAGGACTTCGACGATGCCGAGCATCACGTCCGGTGCGATCGCCGTGCGCTCGACGTCCAGACCGTCCCAGCTCCAACGACGCCTCGCGAACCCGGCTACCGACTCTGCGTAGGCGCGATCCACCGCCGGGTAGCCGGTGTCACCGCGTGCGACCGCCAGGTTCAGCGCGTCGGCGACCGGTTCGGCGAGCGGTACGTCCATCTCGGCCACCCACAGCGGCAGCACGTCCGGGGGATGCGCGCGCCACTTCATGCTCGTGCGTTGACGCAGCTGCTCGACCGTCAACCGTTCGAGCGGGTTGGAGACACTTGGGTTCGGGTGCGCCATGGTCGTGTTCCCCCTCCGTCGCCTCGACCTTCCCATGCGATCTCCCGTAGGAGCCACGTTGGATTCATCTTGCATCCGAGAAGACTGCGGTCCGCCCACGTCCCGGCGCAGGAGGTACCTGATCGTCTCGCCGCGTGGTCACCCGGTCGCCGCCGGCATCAGACCCTGGTCTGACGCTCCATTCCGGACCGTAGGCCGATCCCAAACCGACCCCCACCCACCAAAGTCATCCCCATGACACCCCACTGCACCTTCCCCGGCCGCCGGCTCACCGCGACCGCGATGGTCTTCGGCCCGGTGCTGCTCCTGGTCGCGGTCCTGCTGCGGTGGCCCTTCCACTACTTCTTCCCCCAGCAGTTGGCCGCCGTCGCCACCCATCCCACCCTGATGACCACCGCGCACACCGCGTTCATCGCCGGGACCGTGCTGCTGGCCCCCGCCGTAGTGGGGTTGACGCACCGAATCGCGAGAACCCGGCCGCTCCTCGCGGCCTGGGGTGCCGGCCTGGTGCTCGTCGGCCTCTTCGAGCGCGTGTTCCACAGCGGAATCGACCAGGCCGCGCACGGTCTGGTGCAACACCGGGGCGTGGAGTCAGCCACCGAGCTGGTCAGCGAGTCGTACCAGAACGTGCACCTGTTCAGCTTCCTGTCGTTCACGATCCTGTCCGGCTGGCTGGTGCTGGCGTTCGCCGCTTACCGAACCGGCGAATTCGGGCCGGTGCGCGCCCTGGGCTTAGCCGCGATGTGCCTACTTCCGTTGGGGGTCCTGAAGGGCACCGAGGTCGCGTCGGTGATCGCCGTCGTCGGCTTATGCGTGGCGTTCGTGCCGGACGGAGTGCGGTCGGCGTTGAGCGGTCCGAGACCAAGCGGCCGATCGGTCCTGATCACCTTCGCCGGCGGCCTCGCGCTGGGCGCATTGGCCTACGTCAGCACACTGGGCTAGGCACCTGTCCTCACACTCTCTTTCCGTGATGAGACACAGGCTGTAAGTGCGCTTTCACTCCGGTCAGTGGCCGGTGGGCCGGCCGAGTCGCCGCGCCTTGGCGAGCAATTGTCAAGAGTTGTGGATCACGCTCTGGCTGGCGGGCAGTTGAGGTTTCGGCACCGTTCGGTCTCAGTGGCCCGGTTTCAGGAACTCCTGGATCCGGGCCAGGGTGTCCGTGGTGCTTGTGTGCACGTGGCCAGACATGCCGAGTGACCTTGCGGCGGCGACGTGTCCGGGGGTGTCGTCGATGAAGAGGGCATCAGCGGGACGGGCGTCGACACTTCGGAGAGCTGCCGCGTAGATGCGGGGGTCGGGCTTCGCGAACCCGATTTCGCAGGACAAGACGACGGCGTCCACCATGTCCAGAAGCCCGGCGGTCGCCATCCTGCCACGCATATGTGGCCAGGCGTTGCTGACGACGGCGATCTTCGCCAAGCCGCGGAGGCGACGCAGGCGCTCCAGGAGGGCACTGTCCCAAGTCTCCCTGGACGCGAGATCATCCCGGATATCGTGGATCAGGTCCGGGCCGAGGCCGAGCCGGTCTCGAACGATGTTCCACCAGGACTCTTCGCTGGTCCGACCGATGAGCACGTGGTCGTCATTTTCGCCGAACAGGGCGTTGAGGAAGCCCTGCGGAGGAATTCCGAGTCGGGTGCCCCACTCGACGGCTGCAGCGGTGAGGTGATCAGGGACCAGGACACCGCCGATGTCGATCAGGATCGCCGGACGATTGGAGGGGACGTGCTCGGCCGGCTCCTCCTGCTGGACGTCATGGAGGTTCATGGGACCTGGGCTCCCGCGGCGAGGTGCCGCCGGTTCCGCACGAGGTGAGGCGTTCAGGGTCGACCTTCCGGGTTCGGCGAGCGGTTGGCACACGGGGCAGCCATGCAGTGCACCAAGCTGCGGGCGCCAGCCAACCCGACCGCGCCGTGGGCGCGTCACCTGAGAGGTCAGTGGACTCCGCTGGCGTGTGTCACGGCCTGCAGGCTGACTGGCTTGAGCGCTCGCGGTGTGCGGATGGCCAACGCTTCCGCCAGCGTGCGGCACGGCCGCAGTTCGCGGTCCAGGCCGCTGATCTCGAAAGGCCGCAGAACGTGGCGGTGGCACGCGACCACGCGCAGCGCCACGCCCGCCGCCTTGGCCGCCACGTGGCCGTGGTGCAGTTCGTTCAGGCCCGCGGCGGCGAAGAACTCGACCTCGGTCAGGTCGACCACCACCGGGGCCGGAGGGGTGGCCAGCGCCAACCCGACTGCGATCTCCCAGTGCAGTTCGCAGACGGTCAACGCGTCCACCTCGCCGGCCACCCGTACGACGACGGCGTAGCCGTGCACTTGCCGCTCTACCCTGAAGGGGTGTTCGAATCGCTCTGCAATCACTGCCCGCAGCCTCCTCGAGGTCGAAGAAGCAGTGGCTGCCGGCTCAACCCGCTGCGACTCGAACGGTACCCGCCTCCTCGGGAATCCGCAGTTCACGACCTTGCAGCCGCCCCGCTCATAACTCGACGGCGGTGGCCAAAGAGTCGAAGTGGGCCTTCTGTGACGGGTAGTAGTCGTCGAAGGACGGCAGGGGTTTCCCGGCACGGGACGCGAGCAGCATGTCCAGGTAGTACTCCCACCCGGGACCGACCTCGCCGATGCCTTCCTCGGTGTCCAGGTGGTGCACCAAACGCAGCTCGGTGACTCCGTCCACTTCGGACAGCAGCAGCTCCATCCGCCACGAGCCGGCCTCGTCGGCCATGGACAGCGCCAGCCGCCGGGGCGGGTCGCACGCCTCGATGCTCACTTCGGCCCACGGTTCCCCCTCCTCGAACACCATCTGCACCTTCACCGTCCGGCCAGGCCGACCGTCGCCCTCCCAGGGGCCGAACCACCGGGCGGTGCGCTCCGGCTCGGTCAGGCTCGCCCAGACATCGTCGGCGAGCGCGCGGAACGTCCTGGTGAGCACCAGGTCGCTGCCGGTGTCGGTGCGGAACAGCCGACCGGTGGGGATGGGGGTCATGCCGTGTTCTCCTTCGGTTCAGGGGGTCGGCGTTCCCGCCGGGTGCGGTAGACCTCGGTTTCGAGGGCGTCGAGGTGGTGCTCCCAGCCCGAAGGCCGGTCCTCCGGCCGGTCGGACTGCTCGAACAAGGCGAGCCACTGCGCCAACGGCGTCAGGCGGGAGGCGTCGAGCGCGTAGAACCGCTGCCGGCCCACCGTCTCGTCGCGCACCAGCCCGCTCTCCCGCAGCACGCGCAGGTGCCTGCTCACCGCGGGCCGGCTGATCGCGAACCGCTCGGCGATGGTCCCGGCCGACAGCCGCGCTCCGTCACGCAGCATCTCCAGGATCTCCCGCCGCACCGGGTCGGCGATCGCAGCCGCCACCTCGTCCACACCGGGAAGCGTAACCACTGGGTTACAGGTTGGCAATGCCCTCGCGTTCGGCGATCCCCTCCAGGAACGCGGTCAGCGCGCGCCGGTACGGCTCGACGGTGGTCAGGTCCGCGTACTCGTCCTCCCCGTGCTGCCCGTCCCCGCCGACGCCGAAGATCACCGCGTCGATCCCCCGCTCGAAGTAGAACCGCGAGTCGGCCGCCCCGTGCTTGCGCAGCAGCTCACCCGAGTAGCCCTGGGCACGCGCGGCGCGTTGCAGTGCGAGCACGTCGTCGCCGTCCGGATCGGCCCGGTGCGGCGGTTCGGCGTGGTCGACCGACGCCGTGACACCGGGCGGGCAGAGGGCGGTGAGGTGGGCGGCGATCTCGTCGCGCGTGCGGCCGGTGAAGTCGGTGTCCTGCGGCGGGAAGCGGATGTCCAGCCACGCGGTCGCGTCGGCGGGCACCTGGTTGAGCGCCTGGTTCCCGGACGAGACGCGGGCGACGTTGACCGTGGTCCGCCACGCCTCCCCCGTCACCGGCGGGTACGCCGCGAGCACGCCGTCCACCGCCCGCATCAGCTTGAGCAGCGCGTTGTCGCCCAGCCACGGGTACGCGCCGTGCGCGGCACGTCCGACCGCGTGCAGCCGTGCGGCGATCAGGCCTTTCGACTCGGTCACGACCCGCAGCCCGCTGTGCTCCCCGATCACCACGAACGACCCGGTCACGCCCTGCTCCAACTGGTGCAGGGTGCCGTGGCGCCCACCGACCTCCTCGTCGGTGACGAGCTGGAGCCCGATCGGGTACGGCAGCCGCGCAGCCGTGTCGCGGAACACGAAGGCCAGCACCAGCGCGGACAGCTTCATGTCTTGCGTGCCGCGACCGATCAGCCGGTCGCCGCGACGACGCGGCCGGAACTGGTCGTCGGTGCCCGGCACCACGTCCAGGTGGGCGTTGAAGATCACCCGGAAGTGCGGTCGACGACCACCCCGGTAGACGAGTGCGCTCGGCTTGCCGCCCGCCTCGAACCGTTCCACGGTGAAGCCCGGTCCGACGGCGTCCAGCACGAGGTCCAACGCCCGGCGCAGCTCGTCGGGCCGGTCGGCGGTCGAGCGGATGGCGAGCAGCCGCTCGACCAGGTGCCCTTGGTCCATCCCGCCATCGTGCCCGCACCGGACCGCACGTGTGGCCGGGCGGGAACTGGATACCCCGTGACCATGGACGTGGAGCCGAACCGCCCGTCGAACGAGGACCTGCGCCGGTTCGCCCTTGACCGGCTGGCCGAGGACGAGGAACGGCTGGAACAGGGGCACGCGCCGCTCCTGGACGAGGCCGAGCGCCGCGGCCGGCTGCGGATACTGCGGTCCGACGACGGCCGCGAGCTGCTGCTCGTGCCCGGCTCGGCGCACGCGCAGGACGAGCGGGTGGCCGTGCCGTTCGAGGAGAAGGCGCGGTGGCTGCGCGAGGAGGTCGAGCGCACGGACGACCGGTCGGTCCTGGAAATGGTCGCCGCCGCCTACGACACGCACCACGGCTGGCAGGAGGAGTGGCGCACGTGACCCTGCCCCGCCAACCGGACGACGACCTGCCACCACCGGCACCGCCGCGCAGCGCGTTGACCCTGAGGCTGTGGCTGGCCGGGTTCGGCGTCGTCTTCAACGCGGTGGCGGCGTGGCTGTGCGTGCGGGCGGGCTTGACGTGGCTCGCAGTGCTGCTCGTGGTGATCGTGGTCGTGCTGATCGTCGACTTCGCCTGGGTCGTGCACCGCAAGCGCCGCGGCGACCCGGGTTGACACCGGCAGGTCCCCCGTCGCACCCGGCGATCATGTGCTGACCGACCGTTTCGGATTGTTCCCGGACCGACCGCGAAAGGTAGCGTTCCGCGCGCCGCACCTGGCCGTCACCGTGGGGGATCCGCAATGTCGTCGCGAACAACGCTGCCCGTCGTCGCCTTGGGCGGTCTGTTGCTCTTGGGCGGCTGTGCCGGGGCGTTGACGCCTCCCGAGAAGTCCACGCCGTCGTCCACGTCCGCCACCACGATCTCGGCGGACCCGGCGGCGCTCGGCGAGTTCACCGCCATCCCCCGCACCAACATCCTCCTGCGCGTGCCGGACGGCATGGTGGTCGACGAGAAGCTCTCCGGTCTCGGCGAGCCGGGCACCCGCAACACGATCGTCGTGACGAACATGCCGGTGGGCGACGAGACGCCCCAGGACGCGATGAACCAGATGATCGACGGCTTCACCGGCCCGAAGGCCGCCGCGGTGGGACTGGAACTGGGCGAGGTCCGGCGGCTGACGATCGCCGGCCGCCCGGCCGTCGTGACGGCCGGTGTCCAGCGCCAGTCCGGCCAGACCTACGTCAAGGCGATCGCCGTGCTGGCCTCGGACGACGTCGTCGTGATGATCAGCGGCACGGCGGAGGAGAACGGGTCGCTCTCCGCCGACGACATGCTGGGGGTGCTGACCAGCGCCCGGTGGAGCGCCGAGACCGCCGGCGGCGACCGGGGCTTCGACCTCACTCCGGCCGCCGGGTACGAGACCAAGGACGCCGTGGGCGGGGCGATCCTGTTCACCCTCGGCGGAGCGTCCGGCACGGGTGCGCCCAAGCTGCTCGCCGCGCCGTCCCTGGGACAGGCCGAGGTCGCCGAAGACCGCCGCCGCTCGTTCGCCGTCACGCGGTTCGAGGGCCTGCCGGCCAAGCCGTCGGTGGAGTCGACCACCGCGGTGGAGATCGACGGTCTGCCCGGCTTCGAGCTGACCGGCCGCGGCAGCCGCGCCGGTGAGACCGCGTACGCCGCGATCCTGTTCACCGACGACGGCTACTTCGTCATCGCCGGCGACTTCGACCCCGCCGCCCACCCCGACCAGCTCCCGGCGTTCCAGGAGATGGCGCGCTCGCTGGTGGTGTTCTGACCCGCGGTGCCGTGACGGCCGCGTGCACGCGTCCCGGTGGTCGACCCCGGCGAAGCGGTGTTCACTCCCGACTGGTGAACACCGCGCACGCGGCCTCACGCATGTCCGGGTCGTCGTGCCGACGAAGCCCGCGCAGCAGCTCACGCCACGCCTCGGGCCACCCAGCGTGATCACCGGCCGGGATCGCGATCCCCAGCGCCAACGCCGCCGCACCTGAACCGACCAGCGCGTTCGCCACGTCGAGCAACCGCGACGGGGACGAACGCCGCATGACGTCCGGGAGCACGGCGATCAGCTCCTCGGTGGCCTGCCACGCCAACGCCGGCCGCACCGCCAGGCGGGCCACCTCACCCAACCCGTCGAGGTCCGCGCCTTCCTCCTCCCACGGGACGGCGACCACGGCGAGGGTCACCGCCCACGACCGGTAACCGGCCGCGACGAAGTCGGGGATCAACGCCCGCGCCGCCGCACGCGAGTGCTCCGAGCTCCGGGTGCCGGACAGCTCGCCGACGAGCGCGGCGATCCGTTGCCGCGCGGGCAGGTCCCGGTCCTCCACCGCGTCGAACTCGCCGTCCGCGGCGACCAGCGCGGCGACCGCGTCACGCAGCGGCGTCACGTCGGCCGTGGTGGCGGACAGTCGCACCAACGCCGTCAGCGCGGGCCGCCACGTGGCCGTGCCGACGAGGTCGACCACGCGCTCGACCAGCGCGTCCGCGCCACCGCTCGACCAGCGGATCCAGTGCTGCGACGCGGTCAGCCCCAGCCGCGCCGTGTCCGGGTCGGCCGAGCCCGCGATCATCCCGACCAGCTCCGCGTACCGGGCCCGGTGCCGGCGCGCCACCACGTCCGGCCCCAGTTCGAGCACCGCCCCCGCGACCGCCGGCTCGTCCGCGACGGCACGGCCCAGCAGGTCCCACGCGGCTTCGTCGTCCAGGAACCAGCGGGTCGCGGACACCAACGCGCGCCGCACGTCCCGGTGGGCGTTCTCCCACGCCCCCGTCAACGCCACGACCGCACCCGGCGTGCGGTGCTGCGCGATCAGCCGCGCGGCCTCCTTGCGGGCTGTCACCTTCTGCCCTTGCAGCACGGGTGCGAGCAGCGCGCCGAGCCGTTCGGGCGTGGTGAACCGGGCGCAGCGGCTCAACGCGTACACGGCGACCCGCGCACGGTCGGTGCCGACGTGGGCGAGGAGGTCCGGCAGCACGTCACCGGGTTCGTCGGTCCACGCCAACGCGGCCAGCGCCGCCTCCACCACCTGCACTTCACGGTCCTCGAGGACCCTGCGCAGCACGTCGGCCGTGCCCGGCACCCGCCCGAGCGAACGCGCGGCGGACGCCCGTTCGAACACGTGGCTGCTGCGGGACGTGCAGATCGCCGTCAGCTCGTCGGCGAACGCCGTGACCTGGCGCGGCAGCCACCGGTCGAAGCAGCCCGAGAACGGCGGCACGTACCGCACGCCGCGCTTGAGGAACCGGCCGTGCAGCGACCGGCCGATCACCCGGTCCAGCAAGTCCGTGCGGCGCAACGAGATCGCCTGCTGCACCGCGTGCAACGTGATGGTGGACCGGTCGTCGGCGAACACGCGTTCCACCCGCTCGTCCCGCTGTGCCGACGGCGCCAGCCACAGCTCCACCGCGCGCCGCACCACGCCGTCGTCCTTGGCCGACCGCGCCTGGCCGAGCAGCTCCTGCAACGGAGCCATGTGCCACGCCCGCCGGCGGAGGCCACTGGCGAGGGCGAGCAGCACCTCGAACCGGCCACGCCGGGCGTCCGTGGTGATCCGCGGTCGCAGCGCCTCGAACACCTGGTGCTCGGCACCGCGCGGCAGCCGGTCCAACCCGTTCAGGTTGATCCACGCCATGTGCCTGCCGAGGTGCTCCAACCCGGTCAGCCCGGCCTCGACCAGCTCGGGACGCCGGGACATGGCGCCCTCGTGGATCAACGCGTCGGCCAGGCCGCGCACCGCGTGCTGGGTCTGCCACGAGCAGTCGCGGGCCTGGGCCGCGTCCACCATCAGCTTGACGAGCGCGTCGGCCTCGTCTGGGCGGAACAGCCACCCCGGGATCGCGCCGAGCGCGGTGATCGCGACGGACCGCACCGGGTCCTGCTCGTTGGCGAGCCTGGTCAGGCCCGCGATCACACCGCCGACGACCTCCGGGTCGCGGGTGGCGGCGGCAGCGGCCAGGTACAGCGGGTACGCCTCGGCGCGTTCGTCGGCGGTCGCGCGGCGGGTCGCGGCGAGCAGGGTGTCACGGGCGTCCGCCCAGGCCAGCCGTGCGGTGACGGCCAGTCGGCGCGACGGGTCGTCCGCGACCTGGCGCAGGGCCAGCAGCCGGCGGGCGACGGCGGGCCGTGCGGCGGACGGCAGTTCGTCCACGGCGTCGAGCGGCGCGTCCGGTCGGTCGCCGAACGCGCCGGTGAACACCGCCGCCCGTCGTGACGGCGCGATGGCGTGCAGGAGCCGGGCCGGGGACGGGCCGTCGGGCACACGGGCGAGGGCGATCAGCTGCTCGTCACCGGTCACGGCCAGCGCCCGCCACAGGGACTGCCGCGCGGGCAGTTGCCCGGTGCGGCGCGGGTCTGCCAGCATCCGCGCGACCCGCTCGGGGGCGTGCCGGGCCAGGCTGCCGATCACCCGGTGGATCTGCCACGGCAGCGGCACGTGCGGCACGAGTCGTTCGAGCAGGTCCAGCACCCGGTCCGGTTCGCTGACCGCGGCGCCCGCCACGGCGCCACCGAACCGCCGCCACACGTCCGGCCACCACACCGGGGCGACCGCCGCCAGCTCCGCGGTCACGAAGTCGAGCAGGACCGCCGGGTGGCTGCGACCCAGCGCACCCCAGTTGGTGATCGCGTGCTCCAGGTCGGGCAGCGCCGCGGCGACGACGGCCGACGAACACACCGGCAGCAGGCTCGCGGCCTCGTGGGCGCCGAACGTCTCGCGCACCACCGGCAGCAGCCGCTCGGCCAGCGCACCGCGCTGACGGCGGCGAACCGTGCCGTAGAGGACCTGGCGCAACGCGGTCGGCAGGTGCGGCAGCCGGGCGAGGAACACCTCGGCGGGCAGGTCCAACCGGATCGCCGCGCCGATCGCCTGGCGGACCACCGAAGTCTGCTCCGCGGACAGGCACTGCTCGATGTACTCGCGGTGGCGCGCCACGTACGCCAGGTGCAACGCCACCCGCCGTTCGAACTCGCCCCGGCCGTGGAGGTCGCGCAGCAACGCGTCCAGCTCCGGGGTGCCGGTCAGCTCGCGCGCCCTCTGGGCGAGCAGGCGTTGACGGGCTCCGTACGGGAGCAGGTCGATGGCCTTCAACAGGTGTCGGGCGGTGGTCACGCCGGGATTCTGTCCAACCCCCGGGACGCCCGCCACCGGATTCGAAGAAGTTGTCCTAAATGGTTTGACCGCGACCTCCGCCGATGTGCACCATGGTCGCACACCGAGCCGGGGAGGGACCATGACGAACACCTGTCGACGCTGTCCCGGCAGTCCGGGCTCCCCCGCCGTGACCTGTTGAAAGGTCCGGTCAAGGGAGCCGCCCGTCGGGAAACCGACCAGGGCGGCTTTCTTTTTCAGCGCACCCCGTAAACGAGTCGAGCGCGGGCCGCCGGCAATTATCGGCACCCGCGCGAGAATCGCCCGCACGACCACGCCCCCATAGCTCAGCAGGACAGAGCACGCCGCTACGAACGGCGAGGCCCCAGGTTCGACTCCTGGTGGGGGCGCCGCTGGAACCGGCACCACCGCTGCTCACCGGAAACGACCGGGCGGGTGGCGGTCGGTGGTTCCAGACCAGCAACGCCCCGCAGGGGGCGCCCGACCCACGTCACGACGGTCGTGAGGCGGCCTGCAAAGCCGTCGATTCCGGGTTCGACTCCCGGGTGGGTCTCCACCTCGCAAGAATGCCGCGCACCGAATTCCCGGTCGCCCGGAATGGACCTTCCGCCGCCCTTGTGCGCCACATATGTGAACCGGTTCGGCGAATAGCGCGGCCACATATGTGAACCTCGGGCCCAGCCTGCCATCGGCCGTTGACACGCCCGAAACTTGCGCTACGGTGCGAAAGGGAAGGCGCTTTCCCGATAACCCCTGCACTCACCCTCATACGGGAGAGGAATTCCCCATGCCCACACCTGTCGGGAACAGGCGCGCCCTGCCGAAAGTCGTCACCGCCGCCGCCGTGCTCGCCACGACCCTGGTCGTGCTCCCCGCCGCCACGCCCGCGCTGGCAGCGACCACCGCGGACGGGTTCGCCTCGGTCACCGCCCTCGGTCAGCAAGGCACCACCGGCGGAGCGGGCGGCGCCGTCGTCACCGCCACCACCACCGCGCAGTTCCTGGACTACATCGCCCGCCCCGAACCACTGGTCGTGCAGGTCAAGGGCACGATCACCCTGCCGACCGGCACCACGGACGGCATGCACCGGGTCGCCTCGGACAAGACCGTCATCGGCCTCGGCACCGACGCCCGCCTCACCGGCGGCGGCCTCACCATCGGCCTGCCGGTCGACGACCGCGTCACCACTCCCCCGGCGAACGCCGTGCACAACATCATCATCCGCAACCTCGCGCTGACCGGCGCCACCGACGACCTGATCAACGTCCAGATGTTCAGCCACCACATCTGGATCGACCACAACGACTTCTCCAACGGCGACGACGGCGCGGTCGACATCAAACGCGGCTCGGATTTCGTCACCGTCTCCTGGAACAGGTTCCACGACCACGACAAGACGCTGCTCCTCGGCCACGACGACGACAACGGCGCGCAGGACATCGGCCGGTTGCGCGTGACCTACCACCACAACTACTTCGACGGCTCCGACCAGCGCAACCCGCGCGTCCGGTTCGGCGAGTCGGTGCACGTCTACAACAACTACTACCGCGACAACAGCTACGGCGTCGCCTCGGCCATGAACGCGGGCGTGGTGCTGGAGGGCAACTACTTCTTCAGCGTGAACAACCCCGGCCGGGTCGACTTCAGCGGCGACCTCGGCCGGATGGTCTCCCGCGACAACATCCTCGTGGAGTGCAACCACGAGGTCGAGGTGCGCGGCTCCGTCGTCGAGCCCCGCACGTACTACGCCTACGCCCTCGACCGGGCCGCCGACGTCCCCGCGATCGTGCCCGCCGGTGCGGGCACCGGTCGCGTCTAGAGGAGGAACCACCATGAGCGACATCAGCAGGCGCGGCCTCCTCGCGGGCGCCGCCGCCACCGCACTCACCGCCGTGACCGCGCGTGTGGCCAACGCGAGCCCGGCTCGCACGAACCCCGTGTGGGCCGAGCCGTTCCAGACCGCCGACGGGTTCGCCGGGACCGACACGCTCGGTCAGAACGGCACCACGGGCGGCGTGGGCGGACCGGTGGTCACCGTCCGGGACACCGAGACGTTCCTCGACTACTGCGACCGCAACGAGCCCTACGTCATCCAGGTCGACGGGATCATGACGTTCAGCAGCAAACAGGGCCTGCGCTCGAACAAGACCGTCATCGGCCTGCCCGGCGCCGAGATCCGCGGCGGCGGCCTGGACATGTACCGCAGGCAGAACGTCATCATCCGCAACCTCAAGTTCAGCGGAGCGGACGACGACGCCCTCAGCGTCCAGCAGTCCTCGCACCACATCTGGATCGACCACTGCGACTTCAGCGGCGGACAGGACGGGCTCATCGACATCGTCCGCGGCGCGGACTTCATCACCGTCTCGTGGAACCACTTCCACGACCACAGCAAGACCGCGCTGCTCGGCCACTCCGACTCCAACGCGAGCCAGGACACCGGCAAGCTGCGCGTCACGTTCCACCACAACTACTTCGACGGCACCGCCCAACGCCACCCGAGGGTCCGGTTCGGCGAGCCGATCCACGTCTACAACAACTACTTCCGCGACAACGCCCTGTACGGCGTCGCGTCCACGATGAACGCCGGCGTCCTGGTCGAGGCGAACTACTTCGAGAACGTCCCGCACCCCGTCTACTCCGGCTACGACGCGAGCGGCCCCGGCCGGGTGGTGCAGCGCAACAACATCTTCGTCAACTCGGGCACCCCGGAAACCCTCGGGACCGTCGTCGAACCCCGCACCTACTACGCCTACACCCCGGACAACCCCTCCACCCTGCCGAGCACCGTCCCCGGCGGCGTCGCCGTAGGCCGGATCTGAGCCCGCACAGCCAGGAGGACACCCCATGAGCCCCATCAACCGACGACGCCTGCTCACCGGCACGGCCCTCGCCGCCGTCGCGGCCACCGCCCCGCGCGCCGCCTGGGCCGACCCTCACAGCAGAAGCGCACAGAGCACAGACACCCAGGAGGCCGGTGTCCGGGACATCGTCATCCAGAACGCCGCGGACGGGTTCGCCGGGGTCAACGCCCTGGGCCAGAACGGCACCACCGGCGGCGCGGGCGGCCAGGCCGTCACCGTCACCACCGCCGCCGCCCTCGCCGACTACGTGGGCCGCAAGGAGCCGTACGTCATCTCGGTGTCCGGCCGCATCCAGGTCGACGACATGCTGACCGTGGTCGCGAACAAGACCATCATCGGCATCGGCTCCACCTCCGAGATCACCGGCGGCGGCCTGCAACTCGGCTCCACCACCCGCCCGGGCAACAACGTGATCATCCGCAACCTGAGGTTCACCGACGCCTCGGACGACTCGATCAGCGTCACGAACTCGGCCCACCACGTGTGGATCGACCACTGCGACCTGTCCCGCGGCTACGACGGCCTGCTCGACGTCAAGCGCCAGTCCGACTACGTCACGGTGTCCTGGAACCACTTCCACGACCACAGCAAGACCGCGCTGCTCGGCCACTCCGACACCTACACCCTGGACCGGGGCAAGCTGCGGGTCACCTACCACCACAACTTCTTCGACGGCACGGCCCAGCGCCACCCGCGCGTCCGATTCGCCGAGCCGGTGCACGTCTACAACAACTACTACGGTGGCACCTCGCTGTACGGCGTCGCGTCCACAATGGACGCCGGAGTCGTCGTCGAGGGCAACTACTTCGAGAACGTGGCGCACCCGATCCTGTCCGGCTACGACAAGAGCGGACCCGGACGAGTGGTGGAGCGCAACAACGTCTACGTCAACTCGGGCACCCCGGAAACCCTCGGGACCGTCGTCGAACCCCGCACCTACTACGCCTACGCGCTCGACTCCCCCGCCGACGTGAAGGCGCTGGTCACTCAAGGCGCGGGCGTCGGTCGGATCTGAGCCGGACACAGCGGAACCCCGGCCCCCGGTCACGCCGGGAGCCGGGATCCGCACCACCGGACTACTGGAAGACCACGTCGCTGCAGAAGTAGTAGGACTGGTCCGAGTGACTGGCCTGCCAGATCACGTAGACGATGTGGCGGCCGGTCCGGCTGCCCGCGTTCACCGCGACCTGGTACTGGCCCGCCGGCGCGTAACGGCCGGTGGACGCGACCAGCTGGAGGTTGTTCCAGCCCAACGACTGCGTCGTCGAGTCGAAGCCCTGGTTCGTCACGTACACCCGCAGGTAGTCCGCGCCGTGCCGGGCCTGATCAGTGACGGTCAGGGTGAACTGCCGCGACTTGGTCGCGGCCTTCCACTGGCCGGGGTTGTCCAGCGCCGCGTACCTCATGCCACCGGTACGGCCACCGCTGCACAGCTGGCCGTTGGGGATCACACCCTGGTGGTTGCCCGCCACGCCCTCGCGGTAGAGGCCGTTCCAGTTCCACATCGCGTTGGTGTCGGCCTGCCAGGCCTGCCAGCACATCGGGTCCTGCTGGGCCATCGTGGGGTTCTGGAAATCACTGCCCCACCGCTGCCAGCAACCGTAGTTGCGCGACGGCGGATCGGTGGTCGACCCGTGCGCGTCGGCGACACCGGTCAGCACGCTCGCCAGGAGTCCGGCGACGACCGCGAAGGTCGCGAAGACCCTGACGAGCAGGTTCTTGTTCGCAGGGACGGATATGAGCGCCACTCTTCCTCCTCGTTGAGGATGTCCATGTTGGGGATGACCATGGGTGGGCTGGGAGCGCTCCCAAATCGCACTGTAACCATCCGCACACGGAATTGGGAAGTGTTGGCGGACAACGACTTCCCATTCGACACGCGTTCGACCACCGTTCGACGGAATCGCGTATGCGGCGCGGTGGTCCCACATCCGGGTATGGAGCGGGCGTGGACGTGACGCTGATTCTGCGGGCTCGAAGCTTGGGTAGTCGGGATTTGTGGGGGACACGCCGTGGCCGACCACGATCCGGCTCGGCGGCGCGCAGGGAGGAGCAAGTCAACGATCGCGTGACTGTTGAGCCGGCGTCTCGACCTGCCGCTGCATCCGGTGGACATGTGGGCCTACGACCACCCGGAGCGACTGCCTGCGGCGAGCACTCCACTTGACGAGGAACTCGTTCAAGGCCTCGAGCATGCCGCGTCCGCGTTCGTCGCCACCTCACACGCGCGTCTGCCACTCATCATCGCGGACGTGCGCGCCCGAGCCAACGGGACTCGTGCCGGTGCTGGTTGAGGATCCGCAGCGAGGCCACCGCCGCAGGTCGCCCGGTTGTCGAGGTGCCCAGGGACCCGGGCTGGTCGGCGACGTACGATGCCGCTCGGCGCGCCGGCGCCACCTGAAGAACAACGCGACCGCCCCGGCGTACGCCTCGGTGGTCGACTCGGCCTGATCCCGGCCGAACCTCAACTCCCGCAGGAACCGGTCAGCGACCGGAACCGGCTCCATCTCGTCATCGAGGACCGTCCACTAGCGGATGCCGGCCGGCATCCGCACCGGGAACGCACGCACGTGCACCTCTGCTCCTCGTTGTCGGGCAACGAAGAGCAGAGGTACACGCCCACAGAACGAGCATTGCGCGCGAACGAGAGTGCGGTGCGGAGTTCGTTGTCGTGCCCGATCCGCACGGAACCGGATTCGTCGTCAGCGGCACCGGTGCATTGCGAACGCCCACGCCCGCAGGCCGGAACCCGCGCTACAGCACGGACAGGTCGACCGCCTCGGCCATCGCCCGGTACCCGGCGTCGTTCGGGTGCAGCCGGTCACCGCTGTCGTACGCGGGCAGCAACGCGTCCTGGTCCGCCGGGTCGGCCAACGCACGGTCGAAGTCGACCACCGCGTCGAACTCCCCCGACGTGCGGATCCACGCGTTCACCTCGTCCCGCACCGCCTCACCCGCGTCGCTGTAGTACTCCGCGCCCTTGAACGGCAGCAGCGTGCCACCCACGATCCGCACACCTCCCGCACGCGCCTTGCCGATCAGCTCCCGGTACCCGGCGATCAACTGGGCAGCGGTCACCTCCGGGTTCGGCGTGGTGCACTCGAACGTGAAGCGCGGGAACCCGATGTCGTTGATGCCCTCCAACAGCAGCACCGTGCGCACGTCCGACTGCCCCAACGCGTCCCGCTCGAACCGGGACAGCGCCTTCTCCCCGAAGCACGACGAGTCGTTCAGCACCCGGTTGCCGCCGATACCCGCGTTCACCACGCCCAACCGCCCGCCGAGCCGTTCCGCCAACTCGTCCGGGTAGCGGTTGTCCGCGTCCACAGTGGACCCCGAGCCGTCGGTGATGGAATCGCCGAACGCCACCACGACCTCCCGCCGGGGCGTGAAGTCGACCACCTCCACCCCGGCGAGGTAGAACCACGACGACGACGTCTCGGTGAACGCGTCCGGCACCACGTCCGCCCGGTGGTCCCCGGACGCACGCCAACTCGTCGCGCCGGCGAACGCGTGACTCGTCGCGGGACCGGTCGCCCCGGCCAGGTACAGCGTCACCGTGACCCGGCTCAGCGGCGGCACCGGCAACGGCGCCGGATCACCGACCACCTCACCGCCGACCGGCACGGTCACCGTCCGCCCGCCCCCGAACGTCACGTGCCGAACCGTGCCCGGCCGCACGGCCGCACCGACCTCGGTGCGCGCGACCGTCGCACCCGTCACCACCAACGGCGACGTGCCGTACGCGTTGGACAGCCTGATGCGCACCGCCGCGCCGCCCTCGCTGATCCGCACGACCTGGCGGACGGAGTGGTTGTCGAACCCACCCGGGCCCCAGCTCGGTCCGAACACGTCCGTCGGCGCCTGCGGCGAGGCCGCCCACGTCGCGCCCCACCCCAAGCCCGATCCCGCCGCCGTGCCCGGGACCAGCGCGATCCCCAGGACGGCCACCAGCAGTACCGCCGACTTCCTCATGTGTGCGACCCCCGTGCCACGTAGTCGATCAACCCCCGACGCCTCCCACCGTAGTCGAACGTACGTTCCCCATGTGGGTGAACCGGTGACACTTTCGGCGGCATGCACTCAGCGGCGCGGAACCAGCGCGGACGCGGCGCCGACGAGTTGGCCGGCACGTCGCGAACAGGTCTTGACGATCGCGCGGCCCTCGACTTAGTGTCCGGCATCTCGAAAATTACCGGGTCACAATCGAAACTTTCGAAAGCCGCCGTCGCAGTCGTCCGAGAAAGCGAAGTCCCCATGAAGTCGATCCGCCTCGCCACCGCCGCGCTTGCCGCGATCGCGTTGACCTCGCCGTTGGCCCTGGTGGCAGCCGCAGCCGACGCACCAACGAGTGGTGACCTCTCGGCAGGGCACGCCAAGAAGGACACCCTCCGCTGGGTCGCTCCCAAGGGTTTCTACATCGGCACCGCCGCAGCCGGCGGTGGGCACCACGAGTCGCAGCCCTACCCCGACCCCTTCACCAAGGACCTGGAGTACCGCAAGGTGCTCGCGGCCGAGTTCAGCTCGGTGGCCGCCGAGAACCAGATGAAGTGGGAGTACATCCACCCGGAGCAGGGCCGCTACAACTTCGGCATGGCCGACTCCATCGTCGACTTCGCCCGGAAGAACCGCCAGGCGGTCCGCGGGCACACGCTGTTGTGGCACAGCCAGAACCCGCAGTGGGTGGAGCAGGGCGACTTCACGCCCGACGAGCTCCGCGCGATCCTGCGCGACCACATCACCACGGTCGTGGGTCGCTACAAGGGCGACATCCAGCAGTGGGACGTGTCCAACGAGATCTTCGACGACTCGGGCAAGCTGCGGACCACGGACAACATCTGGATCCGCGAGCTCGGCCCCGGCATCATCGCGGACGCGTTCCGCTGGGCGCACGAGGCCGACCCCAAGGCGAAGCTGTTCTTCAACGACTACAACGTCGAAGGCGTCAACGCCAAGAGCAACGCCTACTACGCGCTGGTCCAGGAGCTGCTCGCGCAGGGCGTTCCGGTGCACGGGTTCTCCGCCCAGTCGCACCTCAGCACCCGGTACGGCTTCCCCGGTGACCTGGAGACGAACCTGAACCGGTTCGCCGACCTCGGCCTGGAGACCGCCATCACCGAGTTGGACGTGCGGATGGACCTGCCGGCCGACGGCGTGCCCACCGCCGAGATGCTGGCGAAGCAGGCCGACTACTACCAGCGGACGCTGTCGGCGTGCCTCAACGTGGAGGGCTGCAACTCCTTCACGATCTGGGGCTTCACCGACAAGTACTCCTGGGTGCCGGTGTTCTTCTCCGGTGAGGGTGCGGCGACCGTGATGTGGAACGACTTCTCCCGCAAGCCCGCGTACCACGCCCTCCAGTGCACGCTGGCCAAGGAAGCCGTCGAGCGCGGCGAGAAGCACCCGCACCTCCCGAACTGCGCGTAGTCGATCCGGTCTACCCGCGGCCAGTCCTCGGCCCCCGTCTGAGCTTCAGTGCTCGGGCGGGGGCCGATTCCATTGCCGCGACCACTCGTGAGGATTGATTTTACTCAACACTGAAGCAATAGTGGATATCGCCCCACTGGTCCTGCAGTCCCGATCGGGTGAGGTCGTCAGGCAGAGGAGCCGAGCGGCAGTGACGCACGCCACTCGCCGTCGGGAACACCGGACACCCCGGAGCCGTTGGAAGCTTCGGTCGGTGCGGTCCGTGTCCCCGGGCCTCACCTAGCGCCGTCGCGGAATACCGTCAGGCTGGAGCCGCGCCGAGCCACTCGCCGAGAGGCGACCGCCGCGCCGACCCCTTTACCCCCGCGGTCAGGAAGGCTCGCCCGCGTCCCGTTCCCGCAGGTACCGGGTGTGGTCCGCCTGCCGGTTCACGTCCGCCGCGTACACCCGCTCGGCCAGCCGGTGCGCCTCCGCCTCCAGCAGCCCCAGCTGGGTCACCAGCTCGTCACCCGGGCTCGGCTCCCCACCCGCGCGTTGCTTCACCGCGAACCACCACGGCAGGTTCAGGTACGTCTGCACGGACAGCGGCAGATCGGTGCGCGCCAACCGGACCACGGTGTGGCGCAGGTCCGGGCCGACCGCCAGGGAGGCGGGTCGGGCGAGGATGTCGCCGAGCACCGCCGCGATCCGGCCGACGGCCGCCACCGCCGGTTCCGGCACCCTGGACGCCTGCGCGCCCACCTCGCGCACCAGGCCGTCCAGTTCCGAGCGCAGCTGCCCGGCCTCGGTGACGGCGTCCACCGGCACCAGCCGGACCTTCTCGGACGGCGCCAGCAACGCGCCCACCGCGTACAGCCCCGCCACCACCAACGGCCACAGGCCACCGACCGCACCGGTCAGGTGCAGCAGCACGCCGACGAGACCGCCGACGCAGCCGACGAGGTTCTTGGTCGAGCCCAGGTAGCGGATCATTGGTAGCCGCGGATCTCCTGGAACACCTCGCCGAGCTCGCCGTTGCGGGCGTCGAACACCTTGCCACCGGTCATCGCGGCCACGATGCCCAACTCCGCGCTGCTGCCCTCACCGAACAGCACCGTGAACACCGGCACCTGCCGCACCTGCTCGGGCACCGAGCGGTACGACGCCTGGAACTCGGCCAGGCCCGAGCCGTTCGCGTTCTCGCCGTCGGTCATCAGCACGATCGACGTGAACCGGTCCGGGTCGGCCGCGACCAGTGGTCCCATCACCTCGTACGCCCGGGAGAGGCTGTCGTAGATGGCCGTGCCGCCGCCTTCACGCAGCCCTTCCGCGAACGCCTTGATCTCCGCCAGCCCCGCCTGCGGA
Source organism: Saccharothrix sp. NRRL B-16314 (assembly GCF_000716595.1). Lineage (GTDB taxonomy): Bacteria > Actinomycetota > Actinomycetes > Mycobacteriales > Pseudonocardiaceae > Actinosynnema. Next base: position 13,868 of record NZ_JNXC01000012.1, on the reverse strand, counting down.
TCACCCTCGGGCAGGGCGAACGTGCGCGGTGCCGCGGGAGCCGTGTTGAACGGCAGCATGGTGACCTCTTCCCGGCTGCGGAACCGGCGGAAGCGGCCGGTGAGCGAGTCGTCCGCCCCGGTCAGGCTGACCAGCGCGGACCGCAGCGACGCGATCCGGTCCCCCGCCATCGAACCCGACGTGTCCAGCACGTACAGCGTGCGCGACGGTCGGCGGATCTCGTTGAAGTAGGCCGAGAGCAGCGCGTCGAACGAGTCGCGCGCGGCCGGGAACGGCAGCTCCACCAGGTCGCGCACCGCGAACGCGGCGGCCGGCTCCACACCCGGCACGACCGGCCGACGGTGCGTGGTTTCCATGATCTTGCGCTGCACGTCCGCCGTGCGCAGGTGGTCGGTGAGCCGCTGGTGGGCGTCACGCGCGTCGTCACCGGCGTCCGCGAGCAGGGTCAGCGGGTAGTCCGCGGTGACCACGCCGTCGCTCGGGTAGACCACGGTCAGCGGTTCGGGCAGGTTGCCGGCGGCGTTCATGGACAGCAGCACGGACTCGTAGTTGATCAACCCGTCGACCTGCGCGCCGGGGTCCTGCCCGGTGGCCCGGCGCTGGTAGGCCTCGGACAGCCAGCCCGACGACCCGGCGGACAGCGACTGCGCGCCGAAGAAGCTCTTGAGCTGCGGCGTCACCGCCACGATCTGGCCCGCGTCCACCGCGTTCCCCGCACCCGCCAACGCGGACGCCACGCCGACCAGCGCGGAGAAGCCGGAGTTCGACGCGGACGGGTCGGTCATGCCGTAGCTGAACGCCTTGCGCCCGGCCTGCTCGGCGATCTCGCCCCAGCCGACCCGCTCGCCAGCCCACCCCAACCGCTTCGCCGACGACGTCGACAGGCCGAGCACCACCGGCGAGCTCATGACCTTGACCTGGTTGCCGAGTCGTTTCGCGGCGTCCGGGATGCCCGCCGGGTAGCGGTTGGAGGAGAACCACACGGCGTCGTACTTACCGTCGACCTCGCCGTTCGCCAACGCCTCGGCACCCTCCAGCGTGCCGGTGAAGGTGAACTTCACCTCGATGCCGGTGGCCTTGGCGGCCTCGTCCAGCACCGGCTGCATGTCGGTCAGCTCGCTGCCCGCCAGCACCCGCAGCACACCCGGTTCCGCCGGGCCGACCGGCGTGGCCGGGTCCGGTTCGCCGGTGCACCCGGTGAGCAGCGTGGCGAGCACGAGCCCGGTCACCACGAGCGCAGTCCTCATCGGTCCCCCTCGACCGCCGTCGCGTCGTGCGAGCGGCGCAGATGCTCTTCGGCGCGGCGGATCTCCCCCGACAGGGACTCGACGGTCACCGCCATCGTGCGCACGGCGTCCGCCCGGTAGCCGTCGACCGCGTCGATCGCCGCGTAGATCCGGTCGAACGACGCGCGGATCGTGCCCACCGCGACCGCCGGGTCGCTGCCCGCACGACGGATCTCCGCGCCCTGCAACTCCAAAAGGTCGCTGTTAGCCCGGATCAGGCCGTCCGTGGTGGCCTGCAACGCGGCGACCTCGTCCAGCACGTCCCGCTGGCTCGCCAGGGCGCCGCTCACGAGGAGCGCGATTCGCAACGCGGCCACGGTGGTCGTCACCGCGCGTTCGACGCCGCGGATCAGCTCGTCGTTGTTGCGGCGCACCAGGTCCAGCGCCAGGTAGCCCTGCGCGCCCACCGCGAGCTGGGTCAGCAGGTCCTGGTGGCGCTGCCGGATCGGGTGCTGCACGTCCACGCGCAACGCCCGCGCCCGCCCCGGGTCGGTCAGGTCGAAGACGTCGGCCTGCCGGTCGATCGCCGCGTCCACCGCCTCGGCGAACGCGGCGGCCTCGGACAACCTGCCCATGGCCCGCCACAACCGCTCCCGCTCGCCTTTGATGGCGGCGTTGTCCCGGCGCAGCACGTCCTGGCGGTTCCGCAGGTCGACCACCAGCGCGTTCACCGGCTCACCGGCCGCGCGGTAGCGGTCGAGGGCCTTCTTGGCGGCGTTCGCGACGGGGAAGACCTTCAGCAGCTTGCGGCCGGTGATCGGCAGTGTGGCCGGGTCGAGTTCCGCGACCGTGCGGCGCAGGTCGGAGAGGGACGTGGTGACCCGCACCTGCGGCGAGTCGTCGCGCAGGGCGCGGGCCGAGCGGTCCAGCATCGCGCCGGCCACGCCCGCCGCGGCACGCATGTCCGCTTCGCCGACCGCGAGCACTTCGTCCAGCACGGTGGTGAACTCCGGTGACCGGACGTCCAGCGCTTGCAGGCGTTCCGCGAACCGCCCGGCCCTCCGGTCGACGTCCTCGCGCACGTCGTCGCCGAGCGCGATCAGCCCGGCCGCGCGTTCCACCGGGATCGGCGTGACCGGCTCCGGCGGGGTGAGGGTGAAGTCGTCCATCACGTCCCGACCGCGTCGAGCAGGCGTTCCAGCGTCTCGAACGACGGCGGCTCGACCGCGTCCACCAGGTCGGCGGGCGCCTTGTCCCCCACCACTTCCGCGAACAGCCGCGGGTCGTTCGTGCGGAAGCCGAACGTGGCGGCGAGCCTGCCCAGCTCGGGGTCGGTGCTCAGCAGCCTGCCCACCTGGTCGCCCTTGTCCGACAGCGGGATCAGCGTGTGCTTCGAGTAGACCGTCGGCGCGAGGTAGAGCAGGCGCATGTCCGGGCGGATCGATCCGTCGGCGCGCAGCACGCGGTCGAGGTACTGGGACTCGTAGATCAGCGCCAGCGGCGTCTTGCCCATGCCGGCCGCGAGGTAGTCCTCGAACGGGCCCTCGGTGCTGTTCTGCGTGTAGCCCTGGTCGCGGAAGAGCCGGGCGACGTCGGGCAGGACCGCCGCCTCCTGCTCCGGCGTGCCGACGACGGTGTTGCCGTTGGCCACGAACGACACGATCGACAGGTACATCGCGGCGGAGTTCGACTCGGCCGGGTTCGTCGTGGTGATGAGGACGTTCTTCCGGGCCGGGTAGGCGGTGTTGCCGGGCAGCTGGTCCCAGCGCGTGCCGGCCTCGGTCAGCTCCAGGTACTCGGCCACGTCGAGCACCAGGTAGTCACCCGGTCCCTTGACCACCACACCGGCCGCCTGGAGCAGCTGGACGATCGGCTCGAACGTGGCCACGGCCATCGGCGACTGGAACGGCGTGTGCGCGGCGGTCGTCTTGCGGTCGCGCTGGATCTTCTGCGCGGCGGGCGAGGACGACGGGAACGCGAACTCGTACCTGCCGAGGTCGACGGAGGTGGCGAGCTGCCGGGAACCGGCCGTGTCCACCTCGACCTGCAGGCCCTGCGCGGCGAACGCGTCGATCACGCGCCGGTCGCTGAAGAAGGCCAGCTTCTCCGACCCGATGACGCCGCGCACGACGGTCAGGTCGCCCGCTTCGCCGCCCTCGGCGTCGTCCGGACGACCCCACACGACCACCGCGACGACGGCGGCCAACAACACCACGGCCAAGCCGATGGACAACCGGCGTTTCACTGGACCCGCTCACCCCCGTGTTCGGCCCTGATCATCTCTTCCGCTCGACACGTTTGACGCGGGAACGGCGGATCAGCGGACGAACGATTGGTGAACGGGAAGCGTCGATTTCGCCGCGTAGGCCGCGATGGGCCTCTCGGCGCGATCTCACCGAGCCCTGTCTACTTCGGGGGACCTGAACCGTGTGCCGGTGCGCGAGCAGGTCGCACACCGGCACACATGAACCCGTCGCCCACGGAGGGGCGAACGTTGGGGACGTACGTCAGGCGCCGGCGATCGCGCGGGCGAAGCGGACCACTCGCTCGGCCTGCACACGGGCCGCGGCGCGCACCGTGTCGTCGATGGCCACCGTGCCGCCGCCGTCGTGGTGCGAGGTGCCGTACGGGTTGCCGTCGGCGAACTTGTCCGGGTGCGTGTAGCCGGGCGCGACCACGATGCCGCCGAAGTGGTGGAACGTGTTGCTCAACGCGAGCAGCGTCGACTCGTGGCCGCCGTGCAGCGTCGCCGTCGACGTGAACCCGCTGTAGACCTTGTCCGCCAGCAACCCCTGCTGCCACGCGCCACCGAGCGTGTCGAGGAACTGCTTGAGCTGCGACGACACGTTGCCGAACCGGGTCGGCGTGCCCATGATCACGGCGTCGGCCCAGATCAGGTCGTCGGCCTCGGCCACCGGGACGTCGGCGGTCGAAGCGGCGTGGGCCGCCCAGCCGGGGTTGGCGTCGATCGCGGACTGCGGCGCGAGTTCGGCGACCTTGCGCAACCGGACCTCGGCGCCGGCCTTCTCCGCCGTGTCGGCCATCTCCTGGGCGATGTGGGCGATGTTGCCGGTGGACGAGTAGTAGACGATCGCGACTTTGACGGGACTGTCCACGGTGGACTCCTCCTGCTGCTTGATCACGATCCAGACGTTATAGTCATAGCCCATGATAGTCAAATATGGTGACTATCACCTGGGGTGACCGAAGGAGCGGCGATGCGTCGAGGCGAGCGCAAACTGACCGACCCCGACCTTGGCGTGCTCACCAGCCGGCTGCTGTTCGCCGTGCAGGAGGAGCTGTACGACACCCTGGCCTGCCAGGGGTTCCCCGACCTGCGCCCACTCCACGGCGCGGTGCTCGCCTACCTCGACCCCGAGGGCACCCGCGCCACCGACATCGCCCGCCGCTCCGGCCAGCACAAGCAGGTCGTCGGCAAGGTGCTGGACGAGCTGGAGGCGCTCGGCTACGTCACCCGCCACCCCGACCCGGACGACCGGCGGGCGAAGCTGATCGTGCCGACCGAACGCGGGCTCGACCAGATGGAGCAGGCCGACGCGATCATGGCCGCCATCGAACAGCGGCACGCCGAACGCGTCGGCTGCGACGCGTTCGGCGGGTTCAAGCGGCTGTTCGGGCGGATCACGGAGGACCAGCGGGCCTGGCGGAGCGATCCGCCCGCGTGAAGGGTCAGCCGACGTGAAGGGTCAGCCAGCGTGATGGTTCAGCTCGCGTAAGCCTCGAACTCGGCCAGCTGAGCGGCCGGCCACCCGGTGTTGCCGGTGAACGTCAACCGCAGGTAGCGGTGGTTGGCCGACACCGGGACGCTCACCTGGTTGCCCGACGCCGGGTCGAACCGGTACCCGGCCGACGCGACGACCTGGCTGTACGTGCCGCCGTCGACGCTCCCGGACACGCTCAACGTCTGCGTGCGCGCCTCCCACGCCGCCACCGGCGGCAGCTTCAGCACGATCCGGTTCACCGAGATCCTGCTGCCGAGGTCCACCGTGAACGACTGCGGGAACGCGTTGTTCGGGCTCTCCCAGTACGTGTTCACGTCACCGTCCACCGCGTTCGACGCCGGGAAACCTCCGTTGGCCACGGCCTGGGCGGGCTTGCCACGCGCCACGTTCCCGGTCGGAGGAGGACTGGTGGTGGTCGTCGTCGTGGTCGGCGGGCCGCTGTACGCCTCGAGTTCGGCCAACTGCCCGGCGGGCCACCCCGTGTTGCCGGTGAACGTCAACCGCAGGTAGCGGTGGCTGCCGGACACGGGGATGCCCACCTGGTTGCCCGACGCCGGGTCGAACCGGTACCCGGTGGACGCGACGACCTGGCTGTACGTGTTGCCGTCCGCGCTGCCGGACACGCTCAACGTCTGCGTGCGCGCCTCCCACGTGGCAGGTGGCGGCAGCTTCAGCACCAGCCGACCGATGCTCTCGGACCGTCCCAAGTCGACCGTCAGCGACTGCGGGAACTGGTTGTTCGCGCTCTCCCAGTACGTGTTGGCGTCACCGTCGACCGCGCTGGACGCCGGGAACCCGCCGTTGGCGCTGGTGGCCGTGGCCGCCTTGCCCTGGGCCAGGTTCCCGCCGGGCGGCACCGTGGTCGTGGTCGTGGTCGTGGTGGTGGTGGTGGTCGGCGGGTTCGTCGGGTCGCCGTAGATCGGGTCCGGCCACGGGCCGCAGTACGACGGACCGTCCCAACCGGAGTTCCCGGCGCCCCTGGTGATCTGGAACCCGTTCTCGCCCAGGCAGCTGTAGATGCCGGCCCGACCGAGGCCGGTGGCGGTGACGTTGCTGAACGACGCCGCGCCCGGCGACTGGAGCTGGATGCCGAACGTGCCCGCGCCGTTGATCCGCACACCGTCGAAGTGGACGTTCGTGATCGTGCCGCTGATGAACTGGATCGCCTCGTAGTTGCTGTCGACCAGGTCCGTGTCGGTGACGTCGATCCGGCCGTTCATCGCGCCGTCACGGGCGTCGAACCACAGCGCGCCCACGCCGAACTGCCAGTTCGAGTCGAGCACACCGGCGCGGAGGGTCGTGTTGCGGGACAACGTGGTCGTGCCGGCCAACGGGACGGACGAGAACCGGTTGCCGACGTGGATGCCGCCGCCCTGGTCCTGCGTGTCGGCGACGACGTTCTCGGTGGCGGTGTTGTCCCGGCCCCCGTAGATCGCGATGCCGTTGGCCTTCATCGGCACGATCACGGTGTTCCGGCGGATGGTGTTGCCGTGGTCGGCCTGGTGCTCCGACCAGAACGCGATGCCGTCGTCGCTGATGTTGCGGAACAGGTTGTGCTCGATCAGCACGTTGCTGATGCCGCGGTGCAGGTTCATGCCGTCGGCGAGCTGGTCGACCACCTTGTTGTTCCTGATGGTGAGGCCGTCGAACGGGCCGTCCAGCCACAGGCCGACCTTGGTGTGCTGGAGGAACATGCCGGAGATCACCGAACCGCCGCCCAGCGCGCCGCCGATGGCGTTGGTCTGGTCGCAGTCGACCCGGTTGGAGACCTCGCCGATGATCGCGAAGTCGTGCAGGCCGACGCGGGTGCTGACGCCGCCGTTGCCGCCCTGGCCGCAGCTCGACGGCTCACCGAGGCCGTAGAAGCCGACCCGGTCGCCGGCGACCACGCTGTGCCAGTGGCCCGCGCCGCGAACGGTCACCTGGTCGACGGTGACGTGCTTGGTGACGGTGAACCGCCCGGCCGGGATCCACACCTCGCGGCCGGACGCCCTGGCAGCGGCGATCGCGGCGTCGAAGGCCGCGTTGTCGTTCGTGCCGTCGTTCGGGGTGGCGCCGTGGTCGGTGACGGAGACCGAGTTCGCGGGTCGCGTGGCAGGGGGCGCGACGAGTTCGAAGTCGGCGAGGTCGATCGTGTACGACGGCGCGGTGTCGCCCGCGTCGACCTGGAGCTTCACCTTGGCGCCCGCGGGGAGCGTGCTCGGGAACAGGGCGCGGGTGGAGTCGTAGAGGTGGTGCGGCTTGCCCTGGTTCGGGTCGTTCGCGTACGGGTAGCCGCCGTAGCGCCAGGCGTACTTCGACGTGAGCGTGAGGCTCCCGGTCCTGGTCCCGTTGAGGTACAAGGAGAGCGGCGCGGTGATGCCCGCGCCGCCGTTGCCGTCCGGGACGCTGTACCGGATGTCGATCGAGTTGGCCGGTTCGGTGAGGGTGAACTCGACGTACCTGCCCTGACCGGACAGCGTGACGGCTCGGCGGCCGGACGCCTCGCCCTCCAGCGTGCCCTGGCGGCGGCCGGGGCCGATCTTCGTGCCGTTGGTGGCGGCGGATTCGGCTTCGTGTTCGACGAAGGGCACGTCGGCGCCCCGGCCGGGGATGTCGAACGGCGAGATGGCGGCAGCCGCGGCGACTTGGGCGGACACCTCGCCCGGTGCGGCGGCGACGGCTAGCGCGGCTACCAGGGAGGTGGCCACCGCCGCCGCGCCCAGCGCCAACGGGCGCCGGTGGGTGGGGTCGACTCGCATGGGTTCAGCCCTTCGTTGGACGGGACCTCGTTCTGCGGGCAGGGATGTCACGCGGTGTGGCGTGGCGCACACCTTAAGCAGCCCGATCGAGTGACCGCAAGATGTCTACGACATACCGCAAAATCCCGACGACCCACGGCGTCGGGCGTGTGCAGCGGTTTCAGCCGTTCGACAGGAGGCTTGTCCAGCGTGTTCGCCACTTCGCGCTCAGGAAGCGGCACGGCGACGGAGGCTTTGCTTGCAGAAGACTTACGAGCACTTGCGTTCGCTTGCGAACGTCAGTAAGTGCCGCTCAGCTTGCGGTGGTCCCACGACACGACCGAGGTCGGCGCGAACCGCAGCCCGACCCGCTTCACCGCTTGCGCCGCGACCAGGGCGTCGATCTCCGGCCCGCTGTGCCCGGAGTACCGCGCCGCCACCGCCGCGCCGATCCGGGCCACCTCCGCGCGCTCCTCCACCAGCCGCACGTCGCACTCCATCGTCACGCCGCGCAGCTGGTCGTAGGTCTCCCCCGCCTCCAGCTGCACCGTGGCCTCCGGCTTGCGCCGCAGGTTCGCCACCTTCTGCGACGCCCGGTACGTCCAGCCGACGAGCTCGCCGTCCTCCACCACGAACCACAGCGGCACGAGGTGCGGCCTCCCGTTCGGGCCGATCGTGGCCACCGTGACCACTCGCTGCTCCTCGAGGAACGCGCGCACCTCGTCCGTCGTCATCGTGATCGAAGCCCGGCGCGACATGGCGTCAGGATAGGCGGCTGTCCTCCCGGGACAGCGCCGAGCCCGCGCCGGCAGCCGCGGTCAGGTCCCCGACGACCCGCTTCTCCAGCAACTCCAGGAACACGTCCACCAGCTCCGGGTCGAACCGGGCGCCACGACCCGACGTCAGCTCGCGCACCGCCTGTTCGTGCGTCAACGCCCGTCGGTGCGGCCGGTCGGCGCGCATCGCCGCCCACGAGTCGCACACGGACAGGATGCGCGCCTCGACGCGGATGCGGTCCCTGGTCAGCCCGGCCGGGTAGCCGGCGCCGTCCCACCGCTCGTGGTGCTGGCGGATCACCTCCGCCACCTCGCCGTGGTCGGGCAGCACGCCGACCATCCGGGCGCCGCTGTCCGGGTGCTCGTGCAGGAGGTGCCACTGCTGGTCGGTGAGCGGACCGGACTCGGTGAGCAGGTCGTCCGGCAGCACGATCATGCCGACATCCAGCAGGCGTCCGGCGCGGTGCGCGGTGCGGATCTCCCCCGGGTCGCGCTTCAGGTGTTCGGCCATGGTCCGCGCCCACTCCGCGATCGCCAGGCTGCGCCCGGGACTCGCGACGCGCAGGTCGACCAGGTCCGCGACCTGGTTCAGGTAGTCCACCGCGACGTCCTCCCGGTGTTCGGTGAGCGATGTGCCACCGGCGACCGCGCGATCCCGACCAAGATCCTTGGCGAGGTACAGCGCGCGGTCCGCCGCCGACACCAACGCGGACGCCGTGCCGTACTGCGGCGCGAACGCGGCGGTGCCGGCCGAGAGCGTAACCGTCACCGAACGCCGCCCGCTCACGGCGATGGGGTGGTGCGAAACACCGTGCCGCAACCGTTCCGCGAGCCGGTGCAGGTTCTCCGCGTCCACACCGGTCGCGATCAGCGCGAACTCCTCCCCGCCGTACCGGGCCAGGACGCGGTCCGCGCCGGCGACCGCGCGCAGCCTCGTCGCCACTTCGACCAGCACCCGGTCGCCGGCCGGGTGCCCGAACCGGTCGTTGATCGACTTGAACCGGTCGACGTCGAGGATCACCACGCCCAGCGGGCAGCCGGTGCGCTTGGCCCGCGCCACCTCGTCCGCCAGCTGCGCCTCGAAGTACCGACGGCTGCGCAGCCGGGTGAGGCTGTCGGTGATGGCGAGGCTGCGCTGGTCCACGGCGAGGCCCGCGAGCCGGGTCGCGGTCAACGCGAACAGCACCGCGCAGCCCGCCGCGATCACCGGCACGTCCCGGCGCACGCCCTGGGCGTGCTGCACGAGCAGCACCACCGGTCCGATCAGCGCGCCGGCCGACAGGATCGCCAACCGCGGCCAGCTCAGCCGCAGCGCGGGCACGTCGACGGCCTGCGCCATCCGCCCCATCGACGGGTGCAGCGCGCACGCGCCGAGCGCCAGGTTCCCGGTCAGCCAGACCGCGTCCAGGAAGTTGCCGGCCTCGTAGCTGTGCGCGAGGCGTTGCAGCACGTACACCGTGTCCGCCGTGAGGATCGCGGTCAGCCACAGGACGAGCAGGACGAACGACCCCTCACGGCGACCGCCGTCGAACAGCAGCCGCAGCGACACCAGCAGCAGCACCAGGTCCATCAGCGGGTAGGCCAGCGAGGCCATCTCCACCAGCAGCGGCGTGCCGAGGCGGGTCTGCGGGCCGATCACGAACACCCACGACAGCAGGCCCGCGACGACGGTCAGCGAGACCGCGTCGAGCAGGCCGGGCAGGTCCCGGTCCGAGCGGCGCTGCCGGATCAGCATGATCAGGCCGACCACGACGAGCGGGTAGTGGCCGATGTAGAAGGCGTCCGCGAGGGACGGGTAGCTCGTCTCGTTCAGCACGTAGTGCGAGACGTAGAAGGTGGTGTCGGCCAGGACGTACACGAACTGGCTCAACCCCAGCACGACCCACGGCGAGCGCGGCTCGGGCAGGTTCCGCCGCACGCCCCACCACACGGCGATGACCGCGGACAGGCTCACCGCGCAGTAGACGAGGACCCGGAGCGGGATCGTCCCGACGAAGATCGGCAGGGCATAGTAGACGCCGATCGATAACAAGCCGAATACCAGGTAACCGATCCAGACCTGGTGCGACTTTTCGATCGGGATTCCGCGGTTTTCGACCGAGGTGGTTCCGGCGACGCGCAATCCCGGCTCTCCTTACTGCGGCAGGCTGACGTCCGACAAGGCGGGAGTCATGAGACCGGAAAGGGGGGTCGGCGTCAATCCCTGTTGCCGAGTCTTCACCACCAAGAAGTTCGTGTGCGTGCATATGCACGGGTTGAGGGCTCGATAGGGTGCCCATTGATCATGCCGCGGTCGGCGGTGACGTGCGGTGGTCGGACGAGGGAGAGCGATGACGAAGGACGCGAAAGCGCTGCTGGCACGGGTGCGCGAGGAGCTGAAGGGCGAGGGAGGGACGAACCGGCTGGTACCGTTGATCGCCCGTGGTGAAGCGCCGTTGGCGGCGTTGAAGGCGTTGGCGGCCGAGGAGCACCGCATCGTCCAGAGCGATTGGCGAGCCTTCCTCACCTTGGCCGCGCAGTCCACCGAACCGGCGCAACGCGAGTTCTTCGCGGCGGTCGCGGGAGGCGAGGGCCTCGCGCTGGCCAAGCTGGGGGATTTCGCCGCCGCGTGCGGCCTGAGCCCGGATGACGTGGCCGCGTACCGGCCGTTGCCGGGATGCCAGGCGTACCCGTCGTACGTGGCCAGGCTGACGTTGGACGGCAATCCGCACCACGCCCTGCTCGCGATTCTGGCGAACTTCGCGGAATGGGGCGGGTATTGCGCGACGATCGCGGCGGCGCTGCGCGAGCACTATGGTTTCGACGACGCGGGGTGCGCGTTCTTCGACTTCTTCGCCGTGCCCGCGCCCGAGTTGGACGCCCTGGGCCTGCGCGCCCTGGACCAGGTCCTGGCCACCGGGTGGAAGCCGGAGGGCGCCATGCCCGCCGCCCGCCTCCTGCACTCGTTCGAGCTGATGTTCTGGAACACCCTCGCCGACCTGGGCTGACGTCGGGCGGACGTGCTCGTCCGGCACCGCCGTCGCGCCGTGCGGGTGAGCACGTCCGCGTCCTGAGCGTTGAACTCGGGGGACGCGAACGTAGGACTCACGGGTTCTGAACGTAGGACTCACGCGATTGAGGTATGGGGCTCCCAGTTCTCGGGCAGGTCGGGGCGGCCGAAGAGGTAGCCCTGGGCGTAGGCGCAGCCGGCGTTGCGGAGCCAGTCGGCCTGCGCCTGGGTCTCGATGCCCTCCGCGACCGTGTCGGCGCCCAGGACCTCCGCCAGGTCGATGATGCAGCGCACGACGCCGGCGGTGCGTCCGGTCTCCGCGAGGGCGCCGGTGAACGACTTGTCGATCTTCACCACGTCGAACGGGTACCGCTGGAGGTAGCTCAGCGACGAGTACCCGGTGCCGAAGTCGTCCAACGCGACCCGCACCCCCGTCTCGCGCACGTCCATCAGCCCGCGCATCGCCGCGCCGTCGGCCCACACCGACTCGGTCACCTCGATGGTCAACCGCTCCGGCGGCAGGCCGGTGGTCTTCAGCACCCGGTCCAACGACGGCAGGAACGCGGGGGCGGACAGCTGCCGGGTGGACACGTTCACCGTCACGCCCAGAGCACGCCCCTGCTCACGCCACCGCATCGCCTGGTCGCACGCGCCCGCCAGCACCTTGCTCCCCAGCGGCACGATGAGGCCGGTCTCCTCGGCCAACCCGATGAACTCGCCGGGCCCGAGCAGCCCGTACCCCGGCCGCTGCCACCGCACCAACGCCTCCGCACTGGCCACCGCCGACGTCGCCAGGTCCACGATCGGCTGGTAGTGCAGCACCAGCTGCCCGTCGGACACGGCCGTGCGCAGATCGGCCTTGTCGCGCTGCCGGGCCAGCACCCGCTCACCCATCTCCGGCCGGAACAGCCTGATCCGCCCGCCGCCCTCGCGCTTCGCCACGTACATGGCCGTGTCCGCGTCGCGCAGCAGCTCCGTCGTGCCCGCGCCGGGTGACGACACCGCGATGCCGACACTCGCCCGCATCACCGTCTCGTGCCCGAGCCCGGTCAACGGCCGCGCCAGCTCGGACAGGATGCGGGTGGCCAACCGCGCCGAGTCGCGCACGTCGTGCCCCGGCGCGAGCACCGCGAACTCGTCGCCACCGAGCCGGGCCGCGGTCGCCACCGGTCCGATGGCCCGGCTGATCCGCTCGGCCGCCGACACCAGGTACCAGTCGCCCGCCTCGTGCCCCTCGGCGTCGTTGACCTCCTTGAACCCGTCCAGGTCCAGCACCAGCAGGCCGACGGCCTCACCACCGCGCAGCGCCTCGTCCACCAGGTGCAGGAAGTGCGTGCGCCCGGCGAGCCCGGTCAGCTCGTCCCGCTCGGCGCGGGTGCGCAGCGCGTCCTCCCACTCCCGCCGCTTGCTCACGTCCAGCGCGGTGACCACGGTGTGCTGCTCGGAGACGTGCTCGACCGGCACCGCGTGCACCGCCAGCACACCGGTCGTGCCGTCGGCACGGGTGACGCCGACCTCCACCGGGTCGTCGGCGGAACGGCAGCCGTCGCCGCAGCGCGAGATGTCCGGACCGTGCGGGCACGGCACGCGCCCCGGTGCGCCGGCGTCCCACTCCAGCAGCTGACGCGCCCGCTCGTTGTGCAGCTGCGGCGCACCGGAGGCGTCGAGCAGCACGAGCCCGACCGGGCTGGCCAGCACCACCGCCTCGACGGTGCGGTGCGCGTCCTCCAGCAGCCGGGCCGAGCGCGCCGTCTCGTGCAGCGCCAGCGTCCCGACCGCCAGGCCGACCAGCGGCATCACGACGGACACGACGAGCGGGCCGGTCACCGTGGCCGGCGTGACCACGACCCACACCCCGAACCCGGACAGGTACCCGAGCAGCGCGGGCATCGCCTTGAGCGGGTAGCGCTCGGCGTGACCGCGCAGCGCGCGCCGCATCGTCACCGCGAACAGGAAGCCGATCACCGGGTGAGGGCTGGGCAGCAGGAACACCGCGCCGTGCGCGACCACGCCTTCCACCAGCGCCACGACCCAGCCGTCGCGGTCCGGGCGCAGCCACCACGACGCGAGCACGACGGGCACCAGCAGGACCAGCACCAGGCGGGCGGGTCCTTCGCCCACGAAGAACAGCTGAAGGGTGAACGCGACGCCGGCGAGCCAGGCCCACGCCTCGGTCAACCGGGCGATCCGGTGCAGCCTGGTCTGCGCCGGCGACGACAGCGACTCGTCCACCACGCTGCGGGTTGGACGCGCCACGCCCTGTTACCCCCAAGTCAAGCGGCGATCGACTGAACATCCCACACGGAAGATCGAACTATCCATACCGGTGTTCACAGTCGGCAACCGCCATTCGGGTGAGTCCACTGTGGACGAGCCTGGGGCTGTCTCTTATACACATCTCCGAGCCCACGAGA
>NZ_JNXC01000011.1 GCF_000716595.1 Saccharothrix sp. NRRL B-16314 | reverse complement strand
GTGGTGCGACGCGCACCACGTCACATTTTGGGCGGAAGGAGGTGCCACGGATCTGGGCAACCTCGTTCTCCTGTGCCGCACGCATCATTCCCTGGTGCATCACTCGCGTTGGCGGATCACGATGACCGGTGGTGTTCCGGCGTTCATCCCGCCGCGTCACGTGGACCCCGCCCAAAGGCCCCGACAAAACCTGCTCCACCGACCACCGGTGCCCCTCGCCGCCTGAACACCACGACCGGACCGGACCGGACAACTGAACATCCACGTACTCGCCTGATCAGGTGACGGGATTCCCGGGAAGTTGGGTCGGGCTAGGCTGCTGTTCGACCGTCTGCTCGACCGGGCGCTCGGCTCGGCGGATTCGGTCGCCTTGGTCGAGCAGGTCCTCACCGAGTGCGAATGAGAGGCGGCCCCTTGTCCACTGTGGACTTCACCGGCGCGGAGTGGCGGAAGAGCAGCCGCAGCGGTGGTGGTAACCAAGGCAGCACCGAGGCCGGTTCGTTGGCGTTCCCCGCTGTCGCTTGGCTCAGGTTCGTGCGGTCGTGACGAGCACCCTCATCACCGGCATCGGTGAGTTGACGACCAAGGACCCCGAGCTGGGTCGCCTGACCGACGCCGCGCTCGTCTTCACCGACGGTCTGGTCGCCTGGGTCGGTCCCGCGACCTCCGCGCCCGCCGCCGACGCGCGGGTCGACGTCGAAGGCCGCGCCGTCCTGCCCGGGTGGGTGGACAGCCACACCCACCTGCTGTTCGCCGGTGACCGGACCGCCGAGTTCGAAGCCCGCATGGCCGGTACGTCGTACACCGCGGGCGGTATCGCGGTGACGGTCGGGGCGACTCGGGCCGCTTCGGATCGGGAGGTCGAAGACAACCTGCGACGGCACATCGCGGAGGCCGTGTCGCAGGGCACGACCACGATCGAGACCAAGACCGGTTATGGGCTGAATGTCGTGGACGAAGTGCGATCGGCGCGGATCGCCGCCGGGGTGGCCGATGAAGTCACCTTCCTGGGTGCGCACCTGGTGCCGCCGGGCGCGGACGCCGACGAGTACGTGGCGTTGGTGATCGGCGACATGCTCGACGCCGTCGCGCCGCACGTGCGGTGGGCGGACGTGTTCTGCGAGCAGGGCGCGTTCGACGAAGACCAGTCGCGGGCCGTGCTGGAAGCCTCCCGTGCCAAGGGCCTCGGGCTCCGGGTCCACGGCAACCAGTTGGGCGAGGGACCGGGCGTGCGGCTGGCGGTCGAGGTGGGCGCGGCGAGCGTCGACCACTGCACCTACCTGTCCTCCGCCGACGTCGACGCGCTGGCCGGCTCGTCCACCGTCGCCACCCTGCTCCCGGCGTGCGACCTGTCGACGCGCCAATCCCTGCCGCCCGCCCGCCGGCTCCTCGACGCGGGTGCGACGGTCGCCCTCGCCAGCAACTGCAACCCCGGCAGCTCGTACACCACCTCGATGGCGTATTGCATAACGACGGCAGTGCTCCAGATGCGCATGACCATCGAGGAAGCCGTCACCGCCGCGACCCTGAACGGCGCGAAAGCCCTGCGGCGCAACGACGTCGGCCACCTGTCCCCGGGCGCCAGGGCCGACGTCCACGTCCTCGACGCGCCGTCGACCACCCACCTCGCCTACCGACCGGGCGTGCCGCTCACCCGCGCTGTGTGGCGAGCGGGCGTTCGGCAGCGGTGAGCGCGTCCAGAGCCGCCGACGTGGTGTCCGGGTGAGCGGGCAGCAGCGGTAGGCGGACGTCAGGGGTCGGGATGCGGCCCTGCGCGTGCAGCACGGCCTTGGTCACGGTCGGGTTCGGCTCGGCGAACAGCGCGGCCGACAAGACCCCCAGACGACCGCCGACCATGCGGGCCGTGGTGACGTCGCCCGAGTGCCAGGCGTCGATCAGCCGGACGAACTCGGCCGTGGCCAGGTGCGCGCTGGCGAGGATGCCCCCGTCGGCCCCCAACGCCAGCAGCGGCGAGATGAACGTGTCGTCACCGCCGAGGATCGCCAGGTCGGACGGCTTGTCGGCGAACAGCCCGATGGTGTCGGCGTTGATGCCGCCCGGCGCGTACTTCAAGCCCACCACACCGGGCACGGCGGCCAGGCGGCGCAGCGTGGCCTCCGACAGGTACTGGCCCGTCCGGTACGGGATGTCGTAGACGACCAGCGGCACGGGGCTGTCGGCGGCGAGTCGGGTGAAGTGGGCGACCACGCCGTCCTCGCCGGGGCGCACGAACGGTGGCACCACGCTCAGCGCCGCCACGTGGAGCGCCCCCACGACGTCCCGGTCGCCCAGCGCTTCCAGCGCCTGCGGGGTGTTCGCGCCGACCACCAACCGGGCCTGGCGCGCCCGGCACACCCCGGCCGCCACGTCGATCACCAGCTGCTGTTCGGCGGCGGTGAGCGACGACACCTCCGCCGTGGTGCCCAGCGCGACCACACCGCGTGCCCCGGCGTCCAACACCTCGTTGGCCAGGGCTTCCAGCGCGTCCACGGCCACCGCCCCGGAACGGTCGAACGGCGTGATCAGCGGGACGTACAAACCGGTGAGCGTCATGAACCGCACCCTGCCCGCCCAGACCGTGAAGGACCAGCGCACATTTCTCAACAGAACCGTAAGCTGAACTGATGCTCGACGTCCGCCGCCTCCGGCTCCTCCGCGACCTGGCCCGCTTGGGCACCATCGCGGCGGTGGCCCAGGCGCACGCCTACACGCCGTCCGCCGTGTCCCAGCAACTCGCCGCGCTGCAACGGGAAGCGGGCGTGCCGCTGCTCGAGCACACCGGCCGGAGCGTCAGCCTCACACCCGCCGGCACGGCGCTGGTCCACCACGCCGAGACCGTCCTCGCCGCTCTGGAAGCCGCGTCCGCCACGTTGGCCGCCGCACGCACCGGCCTGTCCGGGACCGTGCGCATCGGAGCGTTCCCCAGCGCCGTGCCCACGTTGCTGCCGGCCGCACTCGTCGCGTTGGGGCGTGACCACCCGACGCTCGACCTCATGGTCACCGAGCTGGACCCCGTCGACATGCCGGACGCGCTGCGCGATCGACGCCTGGACGTGGCGCTGTGGCACGACTACGACATCGCACCGGTCGAGCCCGACCCCGGCGTGGATTCGGTGCCGCTGCTGGACGAGACGGTGTTCCTCGCCGTGCCCGCGGACGAAGTGGTCGACAGGGCGGGCGATCCGGTCGACGACGCCCGGGAGGCCGCGTGGATAGTGGGCAGCCCCGGCACGCTCTGCCACACCGTGGCGCTGAGGGTCTGCCAGACGGCCGGGTTCACGCCGAGGGTTCGCCACCACGCCGACGACTTCACCGCCGTGCTCGCCCTCGTCGCGGCCGGCCAGGGTGTCGCGCTGGTTCCGGAACTCGGTGCGACGCACCCGCCCGCGGACGTCCGGCTGCTCCCGCTCGACGTCCACCGGCGCACCCGCATCGCCTACCGGCGCGGTGCCGGAGCACATCCGGCCGTCGCCGCGTGCGTCACCGCGCTGGAGGCGGCGACCGGCGCGTACCGGGCCTGACGGGGTGGGGTGCACCGGACCGGCGAGCCCCACCCCGCGGTGTCACGGGTTGACGATCTCGATCTCGCGGTCGTCGTAGACCGTGTTGCTGCCGCTGCCGCTGAGGTTGGCCGAGGCGTAGGCGAGGCTCGCCCGGAACGCGTTCTGCTCCGCCTGCACGGTGACCGAGACGGACTGGAGGCCGCCGGTGCAGGTGAAGCTCGTGTACCCGTAGCCGGACGCGACGTCGGAGCCGACGCGCTGGCTGAGCCGGACGCCGATGGAACTCGCCCAGCTGGAGGCCGGGCACGTCACCAGCAACTCGACTCTGACCGCCGCACCGCGCGCGAGTCGTTCAGCCGGTGACTGGAGGCGGACGCCCGACTGGGACGGGGACTGGGCGCTCACGTCGGCGCTGGACGGCAGCACGGACGCGAAGATCGCGCCCGCGACCACGGCGAGGACCGCGGCGGCCTTGGCCGGACGGACGTTTCGGAGTGCGGAGAGCTTCACAGTTGCTCCTTTGCGGTTGGGGCTGCTGCGTCCACGGGTGTTTCGGCAGCGGGTCGGTAGTGGTGGAGCGGCGACGCGGCCAGGCCGGTGAGCAGCCCGGCGGTCAGCACGATCACGGGCAGGTGCCACAGGAAGTCGAACCCGCTGTGGACGAGCAGCACGACCAGCGCGGCGGCGGCCCCGGCCCACAGGGGCGTCCTCGTGCGGCCACGCCAGACCTCGACGGCCAGTGCCACCAGCGCCAGCAGCAGGAGGACCAGGCCGATCGCGCCCAGTTCGACCAGCACCTGGAGGTATTCGTTGTGGACGTACCGCATGACGCGGGAGCCGTCGGGCGCGGTGAACACGAACCACCCGCGGCCCGGTCCCACCCCGGTCCACGGCTGCGCGGCGACGAGGTCCAGCGCGGCCCGCGTGGCACCGCTGCGGTCCGGTGAACTGGTGGAGATCCGGCCTGCCAGCATCGTTCCCAGGCCACGGCGGTAGACGAAGAGCGGGACCAGCGCGGCGGCGGCGAACCCGACCACCACGCCGAACACCCGGCCCCTCGCGTTCGCCCGACTGAGGCCGAGCGCGACCGCCAGGCCGCCGACGAGCCCGAGCACCGCCAGGCCGGTTCGGGCCGGTTGTCCCGCCGGGAAGGACGGTGCGAGGGCGGCGAGGGCGATCAGCGCGCCGAGCCCGGCCGGACCGGCGTGCCGCAGGGTCGCGCGGGTGCCGCCGAACACGGCCAGGGCCACCAGTCCGGCCGCCAGTGCGAGCAGACCGGCACGGCTCAGCGTCGCGCCCACACCCACCAGCAGCGCGTACGCCGCACCGGCCAGTGGCAACGAGTCCGGGTGGGCGGCGTTCAGGGCGAGTGCGAGGACGGCGAGCGCGGCGACGAGGGCTGCGGCGGCGTTGGGGTAGGTGAGCGTCGACGCCGCGCGGACCAGGCCTTCGGCGACCACCGACCACGACGGTATCCGCCACACCACGGCGGCCCAGCCGGTCAGCGCCACCAGGGCGCCGACGCCGACGACCACCGAGGCGCACAGGTTGCGTTGCCGCGCGTCGGCGCGCTGGGCCACGAACGCCGCGGCGGCCAGGCAAACGACCGCCGCGACCGTGGGCAGCGCGTTCGCGGCGCCGAGGACGGCCCGCAGCACGGCCCACGCGGCGAACGCGAGGCAGGCCGGTGGCAGGACGCCGGGGCGGACCGGTCGGTGGCGCAGGGCCAGGACCAGGGCGAACGCGACCAGTGCGGTGGGCAGGAGCCGTCCGGGCAGGTAGTAGCCGCCTTGGGCGACGACGGAGGCCGCGATGGCGGCGAGGAGGAGCAGCACGGCGTTCGGCAGGGACGTCCCGTCCCGTGGCACGACGTCGTTCGGCAAGGCTCCCCCCACGCAGGCCTCCCCAAGCCTTTCACGCACAGCGCTCGAGGCCTGTGCGTGGTGCAGGCGCGGATCTTAACCGCGGGAACCCTTGCTGCGGAGCGGTTTGCGGAACGTGACCACCCCTCGGACGCCCGGGTGGTCGTGCCGCTCGGGTTCGGGCAGGGTGGGCGTATGGAGTACACCCAACTCGGCCGCTCCGGCCTGTCCGTGTCCCGCTTGTGCCTGGGCACGATGAACTTCGGACCGGAAACGTCCGAGGCCGACAGCCACGCGATCATGGACCGGGCGCACGAGCACGGCATCAACTTCTTCGACACCGCCGACGTCTACGGGTGGGAGCGGGGCGAGGGCATCACCGAGAACATCATCGGCCGGTGGTTCGCCCAGGGCGGTGGGCGGCGGGAGAAGACGGTGCTCGCCACCAAGCTGTACGGGGACATGGGGGACTGGCCGAACGAGGGCCGGCTGTCCGCGCTGCACATCCGGCGGGCGGCGGACGCGTCGCTGGCGCGGTTGCAGACCGACCACATCGACCTGCTCCAGATGCACCACGTGGATCGCAACACCCCGTGGGACGAGATCTGGGAGGCGTTCTCGGTGCTGCGGCAGCAGGGGAAGGTGGTCTACTTCGGGTCGTCCAACTTCGCCGGGTGGCACATCGCCCAGGCGCAGGAGGCCGCGCGCAGCCGGCACTTCCTCGGTCTGGTCAGCGAGCAGTCGATCTACAACCTGGTGAACCGCTTCGCGGAGCTGGAAGTGCTGCCCGCGGCACGGCACTACGGCCTCGGCGTCATCCCGTGGTCGCCGCTGGGCGGTGGTCTGCTCGGTGGTGTGCTGCGCAAGCAGCGCGAGGGCGGTGGGTCACGCGGCAACTCCGGTCGCAGCCTGGAGGCGCTGGAGAAGCACCGGGACGCGATCGAGGCGTACGAGAAGCTGTCGGCGGACCTGGGTGAGGACCCGGCGCACGTCGGCGTGGCGTGGCTGCTGCACCAGGAAGGCGTGACGGCGCCGATCATCGGGCCGCGCACCGCCGGGCAGCTGGACGGCTCGCTGCGGTCGACCGAGATCGAGCTGGACGCCGACGTGCTGGCCAAGCTGGACGAGCTCTTCCCGGCACCCGGCCCGAACGGCAGCAAGCCCGCTCCGGAGGCGTACGCCTGGTGATCTCACCGGGGGGCGTCATCGATCGGGTGTGCGCAACTCGCTGACAGAATCGGCCTGACCAGGCGAGACGGTTGACCAGTCGGGGTTCGGCCGGCTGGTCAACCGTCTCACCGGCGAGTAGCATCCACCTCGGAGTCTGGCACCGTGGGTGCTCAGGCGAGTCGCAAGGCCAGGTGCACCTGGGGCAGACCGGGACCCTGGCCTTACGCATGTCCGGAGTCGTCCGTGGCGTCGTCAGCAACCGGTGTCGACGAACACCTCGTACAGGCGCTCCGAGAGTATGTCCTGGTAGCTGCTGTCCCCCATCAGATGAGCACGCACCGCGCCGGCGATGATGTCCGCAGCCCAGAACAACGGCTCTTTGGCGCCGGCTTGGTGCTCCACCCTGAAACGCGTGCCCTTGGGCAGGTCGTAGCGTGCGCCGCTGACCGTGGCGACATCGCGCTTGTCGAGTTCGTTCGTCCGAGATTCGATCAGCAGCTCGCAAACCCCGTAGGTGTGCAGTTCGCGCACCATCAGCCTCAGACAAGCCACCCGTGCTCGTTCCTGCCGTTTGACGGGGAGCGGTGAGCCGATCGCGACGAGGTGCATGCCTTCGACGTCTGCCAGCCGCTGTGCCGCTGTTCGCTTCTGGTGCCTGTCCATCTCGTTCCAGTGCAACTTCGCCGTGCTGCGGTCGCCTCGCAGGCCCAGCAGCACTTCACGCGCTTCCAGGTGTTCGCCGGGCTCGAAGACCGCTGACGCCAGCACGTAGAACCCTTTGTCGTCCCCACTCGCTTCGCGGTAGGACTCGTCGGTGAACGCGCGGCGGGTAGTCGGGTCGGTGATCAACCAGGGCCCTCTCAGGACGATGAGTGGCCCACATCATCCTCTCGGCGTCCGACAGCCCGACACCGGAACTGTGGAGTCGGTCCTCGTCGTCCCGGGCCAGGTAGGTGGCCTGCCGCTCGACAGCGGTCTCGAAGTCCACGAACGGCCGAGCTGTCGACGGAGATCGCCCTGGACGAGCTCTTCCCGCCCCCGGCCCGAGCGAGACGGTTGACCGGCCAGGGTTCGGCCGGCTGGTCAACCGTCTCACCGGCGAGCGGCAGCCGACGGCCGTCCGCCGACAGTCCCGGGGTGACGCGACAAGGCGGTGTGGTCAGGCTTCCTGGTCGAACAGCCCGGCGAAGCGCCGCAGGTACAGCGGCCAGCCGCCCTCGCTGCCGACACCGTCGCTGACGCTGTGCCAGCCCTCGCCGTGCCGGTCGATGTGGCGGTGCTCCAGTTCCACCCGCGTGCGCCCCGCCGTTTCGGCGATGAACCGCACGTCGACCTCGCTGGTCCGGTCCGGGTCGGATTCGACCTGCCAGCGAGGGTCGAGGTCCCAGCTGAACACCACCCGGTGCGGCGGCTCGTAGACCAGCACGCGCGCCCAGCGGCACTCGCTGCCGTCCACCGCGCGGTCGTAGATGTGGCCGCCCACCCGGCGTTCGAAGACCGTCTCGGCCAGTTCCACCCCGAGGATGTTGTGCTCCACCGGCTTGAAATCACCGAACCGCTCGGTGAACACCGCGAACGCGCGCTCCAGCGGCGCCTCCACGACGATGTCGGACCGCACCGTCGCCTGTTCTGCCTGCGTCGTCATCGGGCCTCCCGTGTCGAAGTCCTCGGCGGACCGCTTGTAGGCCGCCAAGGTCCTGGTCCAGAACCCGTCGAGCTGCGCGCGGAACGCGGCCAGCCCGTCCGGGTCGACCCGATAGATGCGGCGGTTGCCGACCGGCTGGTCGACCACCAGGCCGGCGTCCTTGAGCACCTTGAGGTGCTGCGACACCGCCGGCCTGCTGACCGGCATCCCGGCGGCCAGTTCGCCGACCGTCTGCGCGCGGTCGGCGACCCGCTCGAAGATCGCACGCCGGGTGCGATCGCCGAGCACGCCCCATCCATCAAGTTCGTAAGTTGCCACTAACGGTTAGTTTCTACTTACCTGGTTCGGCTGTCAACACGGCGGCACGGGGGGCTTGCGCGCAGGTCAGTCCTCGAAGTCCTCGTCGTCCCTGGCCAGGTAGGTGGCCAGCCGCTCGACGGCGGTCTCGAAGTCGGGGTTGGCGTCGACGAAGGCACGCAGCTTGTCGGCCAGCCAGGCGAAGCTCACTTCCTCCTCGCC
This sequence comes from Saccharothrix sp. NRRL B-16314, assembly GCF_000716595.1. Classification (GTDB taxonomy): domain Bacteria; phylum Actinomycetota; class Actinomycetes; order Mycobacteriales; family Pseudonocardiaceae; genus Actinosynnema. Next base: position 160,281 of record NZ_JNXC01000011.1, on the reverse strand, counting down.
CCGGCGGGTTTCCAGTTCCTCGATGCCACGATCGGTGAAGTACACGGTCTTTCCTCCACAGACGGCCGAGCCGCCGACACCCGGAGGTCTCGACGGCTCGGCGCGATCCACCAGTTCCTACTCGAACGCCTTCGCGATCAGCTCGCGCTGCTCCAGCTCGTGCACCTTGGACGAACCCGCCGACGGCGCGGCCATCGGACGGCGCGAGACGCGCTTCACGGCGAACCGCTCCGGCAGCAACTCCGGCAGCGCCAACCCGAAGAACGGCCACGCACCCTGGTTCGCCGGCTCCTCCTGGACCCAGCGGACCTCGGTGGCGTTCGGGTAGCGGTCCAGCGCCTCGGTCAGCTTGCGCGCGGGCACCGGGTAGAGCTGTTCCACCCGCAGCACGGCGACGTCCTTGGCGGCACGCTTCTCCTGCTCGGCGGCCAGCTCGTAGTAGATCTTGCCGCTGCACAGCAGGACCTTGCGCACCGCGCTCTGGTCCAGGCCGGTCTTGTCGTCGATCACCGACTGGAACCGGTCCTCGACGAAGTCCTCGACCGGGCTGGTCGCGGTCTTCAGGCGGAGCATCGACTTGGGCGTGAACACCACCAGCGGGCGGTTGACGCCGTCCAGCGCGTGCCGCCGCAGCAGGTGGAAGTAGTTCGCCGGCGTGGACGGCACCGCGATCGTCATCGAGCCCTCCGCGCACAGCTGGAGGAACCGCTCGATCCGGCCGGACGTGTGGTCCGGGCCCTGGCCCTCGTGGCCGTGCGGCAGCAGCAGCACCACGTCGGACAGCTGGCCCCACTTCGCCTCACCGGACGAGATGAACTCGTCGATGATCGGCTGCGCGCCGTTGACGAAGTCGCCGAACTGCGCCTCCCACAGCACCAGCGCGTCCGGGTTGGCCACCGAGTACCCGTACTCGAAGCCCAGCGCCGCGAACTCGGACAGCACCGAGTCGTACACCATGAACTTGCCCTGGCTCTCGGCCAGGTTCTGCAGCGGCGTGTACTCCTCGGACTTCTTCCGGTCCACCAGCGTGGCGTGCCGCTGCACGAACGTGCCGCGCCGCGAGTCCTGGCCCGCCAGCCGGACCGTGCGGCCCTCCAGCACCAGCGACCCGAACGCCAGCAGCTCGGCGAACGCCCAGTCGATGCCACCCTCGCGGGCCATCTTGGCGCGCCGCTCCAGCACCGGCTTGACCCGCGGGTGCGGGGTGAAGCCCTCGGGCAGGTTCACGTGCGCGTCGGCGATCTTCTCGATGATCGACCGGTCGATCCCGGTGGGCAGCTTGGCCGGGATCTGCTGCTCCGCCTCGATCGACGGCGAGGTCTTGATCGGGTGCTTCTCCAGCTCCCTGACCTCGTTGAACACGTGCTCCAGCTGCGACGAGAAGTCCTGCAGCGCCTTCTCGGCCTCTTCGACGGAGATGTCGCCGCGGCCGATCAGGGACTCGGTGTAGGTCTTGCGCACCGACCGCTTGGTGTCGATCACGTCGTACATCGCCGGCTGCGTCATCGAGGGGTCGTCGCCCTCGTTGTGACCGCGGCGGCGGTAGCACACCATGTCGATCACGACGTCCTTGTTGAACCGCTGCCGGTAGTCCACGGCCAGCTTGGCGACCCAGTAGCACGCCTCCGGGTCGTCGCCGTTCACGTGGAACACCGGCGAGCCGATCATCTTCGCCACGTCGGTCGAGTACTTCGACGAGCGCGAGTGCTCGGGCGCGGTGGTGAAGCCGACCTGGTTGTTCACCACGACGTGCACCGTGCCGCCGGTGCGGTAACCGCGCACCAGCGCCAGGTTCAGCGTCTCGGCGACCACGCCCTGGCCCGCGAACGCGGCGTCGCCGTGCAGCGCGACCGGCAGCACGGTGAAGCCCTCGCCGCCCTTGTCGAGCATGTCCTGCTTGGCCCGGACGATGCCTTCGAGCACCGGGTCCACGGCTTCGAGGTGCGACGGGTTCGCGGTCAGCGACACCTTCGTCTCGCCGTCGCCGAACATCCGGAAGTACTTGCCCTCGGCGCCCAGGTGGTACTTGACGTCACCGGAGCCGTGCGCCTGACCGGGGTCGAGGTTGCCCTCGAACTCGCGGAAGATCTGCGAGATCGGCTTGCCGACGATGTTCGCCAGCACGTTCAGCCGGCCGCGGTGCGGCATGCCGATGACGACCTCGTCGATCTCGTGCTCGGCGGCCTTGTCCAGCACCGCGTCCAGCAGCGGGATGACCGTCTCGCCGCCTTCGAGCGAGAACCGCTTCTGGCCGACGTACTTGGTCTGGAGGAAGGTCTCGAACGCCTCGGCGGCGTTGAGCTTCGACAGGATGTACTTCTGCACGGTGGCCGGCGGCTTCTCGTGCGGCACCTCGACGCGCTCCTGGATCCAGAGGCGCTCCTCCGGGTCGAGGATGTGCATGTACTCGACGCCGACGGTGCGGCAGTACGAGTTGCGCAGCACGCCGAGGATGTCGCGCAGCCGCATCCGCTCCCGGGCCGCGAACCCGCCGACCGGGAACTCCCGGTCGAGGTCCCACAGGGTCAGGCCGTGCGACAGGACGTCGAGGTCCTGGTGGCTGCGCTGCCGGTAGTTCAGCGGGTCCGTGTCGGCCATCAGGTGGCCGCGGGTGCGGAACGCGTCGATCAGCTCGATGACCCGGGCCGTCTTGTCGACCGCGCCCTCGGGGATGTCGGCGACCCAGCGGATCGGCTCGTACGGCAGCCGCAGCGACGTGAAGACGTCGTCGTAGAAGCCGTCCTCGCCCAGCAGCAGCTGGTGGATGCGGCGCAGGAACTCGCCCGACTCGGCGCCCTGGATGACGCGGTGGTCGTAGGTGGAGGTCAGCGTGATGACCTTGCTGACGCCCATGTCCGTGAGGGCCTGCTCGCTGGTGCCCTGGAAGTGCGCCGGGTACTCCATCGCGCCGACGCCGATGATCGTGCCCTGGCCCGCCTGCAGGCGCGGCACCGAGTGGTTGGTGCCGATCGTGCCGGGGTTGGTCAGCGAGATCGTGGTGCCGGAGAAGTCCTCGGTGGTCAACGAGCCCGTCCGCGCCTTGCGGATCAGGTCCTCGTAGGCCTGCCAGAACTGCGTGAACGTCATGTTCTCGCAGCCCTTGATGGACGCGACGACGAGCGTGCGCGAGCCGTCCTTGCCGGGCAGGTCGATCGCCAGGCCGAAGTTCACGTGCTCGGGGGTGACCACGAACGGCTTGCCGTCGACCGCGGCGTAGTGCCGGTTCATGTTCGGGTACGCCTGGAGCGCCCGGACCACCGCGTACCCGATCAGGTGGGTGAAGGAGACCTTCCCACCGCGGGTGCGCTTGAGGTGGTTGTTGATCACGATGCGGTTGTCGGCCAGCAGCTTCGCGGGCACGGCGCGCACGCTCGTCGCGGTCGGAACGGTGAGCGACAGCTCCATGTTCTTCGCGATGGCGGCGGAGGCGCCGCGGAGCTGCTTCTGCTCCTGGCCCTGGGCCGGCTGCACCGGCGCGGCCTTGGCGGCCTCGGCGGGAGCGGGCTTGCTCGCGGGCTTCTGGGCCGGCGCTGTGCTCTTCGACGGTGTCGGCTGCGGCGGCTGCTGCTGAGCGGTGGTCGATGCGGCGGGCGCCGACCTGTTCGGCTGCTGCGGGGCCTGCTGGGCCGGGGCCGGCTTGGTGGCGGTCGTGGTGCCGTTCTCCGCGGCCGTCGTCGCGACCCCGTTGCCCGACCGCTGCGTCGACTTGTAGTCGGCGAAGAAGTCGTGCCAGGCCGGGTCTACCGACGACGGGTCGGCGAGGAACTGCTCGTACATCTCCTCGACCAGCCACTCATTGGGGCCGAACTGTGAAGCAGGACTGCTGCTGGACACGGCTGGCGCTCGCCTCTATCCATCTCGCTCTTGGTAATGACTCACTCATGGTCAGGCTAGTCCCCCGTCCGGTGCAGTTCACACACAGGAGGGGGCGGGCAAGGAGTGTTCCCTCACAGGATCGATCAGGTCACCGGTCCCGTCATGGGTGCTTGAGCATGGCTTGAGGTTAAGCCCCGGAAGTGTCCCGGTCGGCCTCGACTTGGAGTAGTTGTGCGCACTGCGGCCGGGGTGGCGGTGTGAGGGGTTCAGAGGGCTGAACGCGGCGTTCTGACCTGCGTGTTCAACTTTTTGGTTGACTTCGCTGGAGTGGCTTCGTAGGGTTGTGTTCAACCGAGAGGTTGAGTAAGGGAGAGGCGGAAGCGGTGGACGACCGGTTGTCGCGGGTGTTCTCGGCTCTGGCCGACCCGATCCGGCGCGACATGGTGGCGCGGCTGGCGGTGGGCGACGCGACCGTCAACGAGTTGGCGGAGCCGTACGCCGTGACCGTGCAGGCCGTGTCGAAGCACCTCAAGGTCCTGGAGGACGCCGGTCTCGTCAGTCGCAGCAAGCAGGCGCAGCGGCGGCCCGTCCACCTCGAGGCGGAGGTGTTCGACCTGATGACGAAGTGGATCGAGCGCTATCGGCTGGAGGCGGAACAGCGCTACCAGCGGCTCGACGCCGTGCTGGCCGAGATGGCGGTCGGCGAACCCGATCAAGCGAAGACCCGAAGCGAAGGAGAGGCATCATGACCACGACCACGCACCCCGAGACCACGATCAGCGCCGACCCGGCCCTGCCGACGATCCACATCACCCGCGAGTTCGACGCGCCGGTGGACGCGGTGTTCCGGGCGCACGTCGACCCCGAGCTGGTGGTGAAGTGGCTGGGCCCGCGCTCGGTGACGATGAAGGTCGACCGGTGGGACGCGACGACCGGTGGGGCGTACCGGTACGCGCACACCCGCGGGGACGAGGAGTACCGGTTCTTCGGCTCGTTCCACGAGGTGCGGCCCGGTGAGCGGATCGTGCAGACGTTCACCTTCGAGGGCTTCCCCGACGGCGTCTGCCTGGAGACGCTGACGTTCGAGGACCTGGGTGGCGGTCGGACGCGCCTGCACGCGATCAGCGTGTTCGAGACGACCGAGGGTCGGGACGCGGCCATGGCCAGCGGGATGGAGACCGGCGTGGCCGAGGGGTACGAGCAGTTGGACGACCTGCTCGCCGATGCCTGAGGACCGCCGACGCCTGAGGACCGCCGACGCCTGAGGTCCCTTGTCCCGCTGGCCGTCCCGCTCGCCCCGCAGACCTCACCGGCTGCGGGGCGGCGTCGTGCGCGGGAACCACCGCTCCACGACGTCCCGCAGCCCGTCCCGGTCCGGGCGCGCGTCGCTCGACGCCCACGCCACGTAGGAGTCCGGGCGGAGCAGGAGCGCGGTGACGTCGGTGTCCGCCTTGGCGCGCACCACCTCGACGCCGTCGGCGCGCAGGTCGCCGGCCGCGGTGAGGTCGACCAGCAGCGGCCGGGCCGCCCGGACCAGCTCGGCGAGGCGGACGGTGCCGTCCGGCCCGTGCAGGTCCAGGTCGGGTGCGGGCAGGCCGGCCAGGGGGTGTGCGCCGTCGCCGACCGGGTAGCGGACGTCCGAGCCGGCGACCAGGTCGGCGAACACCCGCACGACGTCCGGTCGGGTCAGCAGCTCGCCGAACACCCGCCGCAGGCCGGTGACGTCCTCGCCGGGCGACAGCAGTGCGGCCTGCGCCTGCGAGTAGGTGATCGCCCGCTCGGCGACCGGGCGGCGCTCGGCCTCGTAGGTGTCGAGCAGGTCGCCCGCACCTCCGGCCGTGCCGTTGACCGCCGCCGCCAGCTTCCAGCCCAGGTTGATCGCGTCCTGCATGCCGGTGTTGAGCCCGGTGCCGCCCGCGGCGAAGACGTGCGCGGCGTCGCCGACCAGGAACACCCGGCCTTCGCGGTACCGCTCGGCGACCCGCGTGTTGCCGCCGTTGAGCCTGCGCAGCACGTGCGGGCCCGCGCCGGGTGGCGGGCCGAGGGGCACGTCCACGCCCAGCACCCGGCGCACGCTGGCACGCAGCTCGTCGAGGGTCATCGGCTCCTCGGTCTCCGGCTCGTCCCACTCGGTGGTGGCGACCAGCGGCGGCCGGCCGGGGAGCGGCGCGTACGTGAAGCCGCCGTGGGTGGTCCGGACGGGCAGGAACGGCAGCACGGGACCGTGGCCGGGCACGTCCAGCGCGCCGCTCGCCGGGTCGATCCACTCCGGCGGCACGGTGGCGTGCGCGGAGCGGGTGGTGGCCCGGTCGTGGGTGACACCGGGGAACGCGATGCCGGCGGCCTTGCGGACGGGGCTGTGCGCGCTGTCGGCTCCGACGAGGTACCGGGTGCGCAGCTCGTAGGCGCCCTCGGGACCGTCGACGGTGAGGGTGACGCCGGCACCGTCCTGCACGAGGCCGGTGAACTCGTGGCCGCGGCGGATCTCGACGCCCAGTTCGTTCGCGCGTTCCTCCAGGACCCGCACGGTGTCCGACTCGGGCACCGGGAGGGCGTAGAGGGGACTGTCCGCGAGGAGCCCGAGGTCGAGCGGCATCGCGGCGAACATGAAGTAGCTCTTGTTGGGCTGCGGCGGGCCGGGCTGTCCGCTGAGCCGCTCGAACAGGCCGCGGCGGTCGACCATGCGGACGACCTGCCCGACCAGCCCGTTCGACCTCGGCTCCGTGCCGGGTTCGAGCAGTCGCTCCAGCACGACCGGGCGCACGCCGCCCAGGGCCAGCTCGCAGGCGAGCATCAGGCCGTTCGGTCCGCCGCCGACGATGACCACGTCCATGGTCGTCACTCCTCTGCTCCGGTCTGTTCCGGGTTTTTCGGGCATGGCTGATCAGCCCGTCGAGCGGGCGTGGTGGGTCGCGGGTGCGGGTCAGCGCGGGTCGGGCAGCCCGGCGCGGATCGAGTCGAAGACCTCGCGGAGCAGCGTTCCGATCGATCCCGTGGGGTTGCGGCTCCACCGGGTCAGCGCGGTGCCGATCCCGGCGCTGATCACCGCGGCGACGGTCTGCGGGTAGAGGTCGCCCGCGTCGGTGCCCGTCCGGTCGGCGACGGCGGCGGTCAGCTCGTCCTGCGCCGTGGTGTGGGCGCGGAACACCTCGTACTGGACGGCCGGCTCGGCGAGCAGCCGCTGGAGCGCCGCGGCGTAGCCGTCGGGCACCGTGCCGTGGCCGTCCTGCACTGCGCCGTCGTGGCCGGGCGGCGGTTCGAACTGCGCGACCACGGCGTTAACGAGCGCGTCCCAGAGCGGTTCGCCGGCCGGGCGTTCCCGCAGTGCTTCGGCCGTGCGCCGGCCACGCTCGACGTGCGTGGCGACGATCGCCTCGGCCTTGTTGGCGAAGTAGTTGCGGAACGTCCGCTCGGACACGTTCGCCGCGACGGCGATGTCCTCCACCGTGACGTTGTTCCACCCGCGCTCGATGGTGAGCCGGATGGCGGCCTGGCTCAACGCGAACCGCGTCTCCCGCTTCTTGCGCTCGCGCAGCCCGCCCTCGTCCGTCGCCATGGCATCAGCGTAGCGAAACTTTCCGACTCTGCAAACTTTCCAAGCCGGCAACTTTGAGGGCCCGTGGTCAGTGGGTGGTGGTCAGCTCCGGTTTGTCGAGGTCGGCGCCGTGGGACCAGAGGCGGGCGTAGTGGCCGTTCGCCCCCAGCAGCTCGGCGTGGGTGCCCTGCTCCACGATCCGACCGTCGTCGAGGACCACGATCCGGTCCGCGCGTGCCGCGGTGGCCAGGCGGTGGGCCACCACGAACGTGGTTCGCGCGCCGGCCAGGTGGTCACTGGCCTCCAGGACCGCGGACTCGGTTGCCGGGTCCAGGGCGGCGGTGGCCTCGTCCAGCAGGAGGAGGGCCGGCTGGACCAGTTCGGCGCGGGCGAGGGCCACGAGTTGGCGTTGGCCCGCGGACAGGCCCTGGCCCCGTTCGCCCACCTGCTGGTGGAACGCGGCGGGAAGGGAGGCGACCACCGGCATGGCGCCCACCGCGCGGACGGCCGCTTCGACCTCGGCACGGGTGGCCTCGGGGTTGCCGTAGGCGACGTTCTCGGCGATGTCGCCGCCGAACAGGTGCGCCTCCTGCGGGACGATGCCGAGGCGCTGGCGCAGGGCCGACAGGTCGTAGTCGCGCACGTCCACGCCGTCGATCAACACCGTGCCCTCGGTGGCGTCGTAGAACCTCGCCACCAGCTTCACCAGGGTCGACTTGCCGGCGCCGGTGGCGCCCACCAGTGCCACGGTCTCGCCCGGCCTGACGTGCAGGGAGATCCGCTCGACCGCCGGCCGGGTGGTGCCCTGGTACCGGAACGTCACGTCGCGCAGCTCCACCTCGCCGCGCAGCGCCGTCACGCCGACCGGGTCCGCGGCCGGTGGGACGGTGGTGGGGGTGCGGAGCAGGTCGCCGATGCGGCTCAGGCCGACCCTGGCCTGCTGGTAGCCGTCGAACACGCCGGACAGCTGGTACAGCGGCGAGAAGAACAGGCCCAGGTACAGCACGAACGCCAGCAGCACGCCGGGGGACAGGGTGCCCTCCGCGACCCGGTAAGCGCCGACCACGAGGACGCCGGCCTGCGCCACGCCGGACAGCAGGGACAGGAACGGGAAGTACGTGGCGATGTACCGCTGCGCCCGGATGCGGGAACGGCGGTAGGCGTTGCTGCGCTCGGCGAACGCCTCCGCGGACCGCGCCTCGCGGGTGTACGCCTGGGACACGCGCAGGCCCGAGACGTTCTCCTGGAGGTCGGCGTTGACGGCGCTGATGCGCTCCCGCGCCTCCCCGTAGGCGGCCGACGAGAGCCGCTGGAAGATCACCGTCGCGACGAAGAGGATCGGGAGGACGCCCAGGGCGACCAGGGCGAGACCGGGATCGGTGATCACCAGCGCCGCGGCGATCCCGACGACGGTCAGGACGCTGATCGCGAACGTGGTCAGGCCGGTCTGGAGGAAGCTGGACAGGGCGTCCACGTCGGTGGTCATCCGGGTCATGATCCGGCCGGCCATCTCGCGCTCGTAGTAGTCGAGGCCCAGTCGTTGCAGGTGGGCGTAGCTGCGCACGCGCAGCAGGTACAGCAGGCGCTCGCCGACCCTGGAGGTGACGACCGTGCCCGCGGCGGCGGACACCCAGCCGAGGACCACCAGCGCGAAGCTGATCGCGACCGCGGTCCAGAGCCGGCCGACCTCGCCGCCGACCACGCCCTGGTCGATGCCCAGCCGGACCAGGCTCGGCGCCGCGACCGCGAGCGTCGTGTCGACCAGCAGGAGGCCCGCCACGCCGAGCATCGCCCAGCGGACCGGGCGCAGGAGGGTGAGCAGGCGGAAACCGGGGTCGGGTGCGCGCGGGTCCTCGCCGCGCAGGTCGGGGACGTCCAGCGCGGGCGGCAGGGCGTGGACGCGGTCCATCAGTTCCGGGGTGGGCGGGGTGCCGCCCAGCAGGGCCGAGGTGCCGCCCCCGCCCCTGGCCACCTTGGGTGCGCTGCCCACCGCGCGGTTCGCCGCGCGCACGGCCAGCTCGTCCTCGTCGGACTCGGGCCACAGCTCGGGGGTGGTGCCGTCGGGGCCCGGTTCCAGGCGGGCGTCGGCGCGGGGGTCGACGTGCTCGATCGCCTCACCCGGGCCGGCCAGCAGCTCGCGGTAGAGGCGGCAGCGCTCGTGCAGCTCGGCGTGGGTGCCGACGTCGACCACGCGGCCCGCGTCCAGCACGGCGATGCGGTCGGCCAGCGTCAGCGACGACCGGCGGTGCGCGACCAGGAGCGTGGTGCGCTCGGCCGTGACGGCGGCCAGCGTGCGGTGGATCGCCGCTTCGGTGGCGGTGTCGACGGCCGATGTCGCGTCGTCCAGGACCAGGACCCGAGGGTCGGACAGGAGCGCGCGGGCCAGGGCCACGCGTTGGCGCTGACCGCCGGACAGCGTCAGGCCGCGCTCGCCGACGACGGTGTCGTAGCCGTTCGGCAGGGCCTCGATGAACCCGTGCGCCTCGGCCGCCCGCGCTGCCGCGTGCACCTGCTCGTCGGAGGCGTCCGGAAGGCCGTACGCGATGTTCGCCCGGACGGTGTCGGAGAACAGGAACGCCTCCTCGAACACCGTCCCCACGGTCCGCCGCAACGACGAGAGCCGCAGCTCCCGGACGTCGACGCCGCCCACGGACACGGCGCCCTCGTGCACGTCGTAGAACCGGGGCAGGAGCAGCGAGACCGTCGACTTGCCCGAGCCCGCCGTGCCGACGATCGCCAGGGTCTCGCCCGGCTCCACCCGGAGGGACACCTGCGACAGCACGGGCTCGCTGCGCGTGTACCCGAACGTCACGTCCCGCAGCTCCACCGCCACCGGCCCGGCCGGGACGTCGCGGTCGCCGTCCACCACGTCGGGCTGCGAGTCGATCAGCTCGTACACCCGCTCCACGCCCGCCCTGGCCAGCTGGGCCGTCACCATCAGGCTCGACAGCAGCCGGGTCGGGCCGACCAGCGTCGCCACGTAGGTCGCGAACGCCAGGAACGTGCCCAGCGTGACCTCGCCGCGCAGCGCCAGCCAACCGCCCAGCGCCAGCACGGCCACCTGCCCCAGGTACGGCAGGGCGGTCAGCGTCGCGGACGGGCGGGCGGTGAGCCGGGCCGCGCGCATCCGCTCGGCGAACAGCAGCTTCGCCCGCGACTCCAGCCTGCCGATCTCCCGGGCCTCCTGGCCGAAGCCCTTGACCACGCGCACACCGGTGACCGTCTCCTCGACGTGCTGCGCCACGTCCGCCGCGCGCTGCTGCGCGGACCACGTCGCCGGGAACAGCGTCAGCCTGGTGCGCGCCGCGACCACCCCGACCGCGGGCACGATCACCAGCGCGATCACGGTCAGCAGCGGCGACAGCCAGAACATCGCCACGATGGCCGCCACCGCGAACACGACCGTGCCGAACGCGAGCGGTGTCATGGAGAGCAGGCTGTTGACCAGCTGCAGGTCGGTGATCGACCGGGACACCACCTGGCCGGTGCGCATCGCGTCCTGCTTCGGCCCGTCCAACCGCTGCACCGCGCCGAACACGCCCTGGCGCAGGTCGTGCTGGACGTCGACGGCGAGCCGCCCGCCCAGGAACCGGCGCACGAACGCCGTGCCGAACGTGAGCAGCTCCAGGCCGACGAGCGCGACCGCGAGCCACGTCAACCGGTCCGTGCGGCCGGCAACGGCGTCGTCCACCGCGACCTTGATCAGCAGGGGGCCGACGGCCTGGAGGCCGACACCCACGACCGCGGCCAGGATCGACCACACCACGAGCGCACGGTGCTTCCAGCACGCGGAGGCGAGTCTGCGGATCCAGCCGTCGGTCTTGGTCACGGGATCCACATTAGGACGGACCTCCGACAGCTCCGGGCCCCGAGATGTGACGAAGGCCGCCCCGGACTTCGGGACGGCCTTCGTTCAGGCGTTCAGGACCATGCGATCAGGTGATGTCCTTGCGCTGCGTGGCGGCCCAGCCGCCGACGAAGAACAGCCCCGTCCACACCAGGAAGATCAGGCCGCTCAGCCACCAGTCGAACGCGCCCAGCGCGCCCGCGAAGGCCCGCACGACCTCCACCAGTTCGTCCGGCACCACGCCCGCGTTCGACAGGAACAGCGATGCCGCCACCGAACCCGTCAACCCGTTCACGGCGCCGTTGGGCAGGAAGCCGATGATCTCCGGCAGGTCCTGCGAGGCCAGCACGAAGTGCAGGCCGTTCTCCACGATCAGCATGTACAGCAGCAGCACCACGGTGGTGCCGACGACGCTGGTCATCAGCGCGCCGACGCCCACGCCGAACATCGTCATCAGGATCGACGACAGGATGCCGACACCGGCCAGCGCGAGCCAGCCGCCCGCGTCGGGCAGGTTGCTGGAGTCCGAGGTGAGGCCGATGCCGATGCTCACCGACGCCACGATCGCGACGCCGAAGATCGCGCCCCACGCGACGTAGACGACCATCTTCGCGAGCAGCGCGGAGACCCTGGTCGGCGCGGTGAGGAACGTGGTGGTGATGGTCCTGCGGTTGATCTCGTTCGAGATCGCCAGCCCACCGAAGATCATCGGGAAGATCGTGGCCACGTTGATGCTGCGGGTCATCCCGAACACCGACAGCTGCCACTGCGACGGGTCGACCCCGAGCATCGTGGTCAGGTCTTCGGCTTCCGCGCTGCTCATGACGTCGCCGACGCTGGTGAAGATCGCGCCGGTGCCCAGCGACCAGCCCAGTGCCATCAGCACGGTCGGGATCATCAGACCCCACCAGAGACCGGTGGTGGTCGTCTTGCGGAACTCAGCCTTGATGAGGTTGCCCATCACGCACCGCCCCCGAGGCCGCTCTGACCGTGCTGCTGACCGTACGGGTTGTCCTGCGGCGGCTGCTGCTGTCCCGGCGGTGGTTCGTAGCCCTGCGGTGGTTCGTAGCCCTGCGGGGCCTGCGGGGCCGGCGGGGCCTGCGGGGGCTGCTGGTACTGCTGCTCGTACCCCGACGGCGGCTGGAGGTACGCCCCCTGCGGCGGGGTCTGGTGACCGGGCTGCTGCTGGTAGCCGGGCTGCTGCTGCTGGTACGCCTGCTGCTGGTAGCCCGGACCCGGCTGCTGGTACCCCTGCTGCTGGTAACCGGGCTGGTAGCCGGGCTGCTGGTAGCCGGGCGGCGGCTGCTGGGTGTACTGGTTCTGGCCCGGCGCCGCGTACTGGCCGTTGGTGAGCTGGAAGAACAGCCGTTCGAGGTCGGCCTTCTCCTCCTGGATGCCGTAGATCGACACGCCCGCCTTCAGCGCGATGTCCGCGACCTGCTTGGACTCCACGCCGGTGATCGCGATGCGACCGTCCGGCAGCTGCTCGATCGCGTTGATCCCGTCCTCGCGCAGGGCCGCGACCAGCCCGGCGGTGTCGGACGGCTGCACGAGCACCCGGCCCTGCTGCTGGTCGCGCAGGTTGTCCAGCGGCCCGTAGTACATCGTCTGGCCGCGGCTGATGATCACCACCTGGTCGACCGTCTGCTCGATCTCGGCCAGCAGGTGGCTGGAGATCAGCACCGTCCGCCCGCTGCGCGCGTAGGACTGGAGGAACGACCGCAGCCACGCGATGCCCTCCGGGTCCAACCCGTTGGCCGGCTCGTCCAGCACCAGGATCTGCGGGTCGCCGAGCAGCGCGGTGGCCAGGGCCAGGCGCTGCTTCATGCCCAGCGAGAAACCGCCCGCCTTGCGCGAACCCGCGGCGCCGAGGCCGACGAGCTGGAGCACCTGCTCGGCGCGCGAGTCCGGCACGCCGATCGCCGCGGCGTAGACCCGGAGGTGGTTGCGGGCCGTGCGCTTCGGGTGGAAGCCCTGCGCCTCCAGCACCGCGCCGACCACCCTGGCCGGGTTCCCGAGCTGCGCGAACGTGGTGCCGTTGATCAGTCCGGTGCCCACGGTCGGGGTCACCAGGCCGAGCAGCATGCGCAGCGTCGTCGTCTTGCCCGATCCGTTGGGGCCGAGGAACCCGGTAACCGAACCCGGTTCCACCGTGAAGCTGAGATTCTGCACCGCTGCGACCGGACCGAACTGCTTGGTCAAGTTCTGCACCACGATGCGGCCTGTGCCGTCGTGCACGCGTCCCTCCCGATTACTCCTACCGGGCGTCATCCTGCCTTAGGCGGTTCACTCGGGTAGGGCATGTCGGGGTTTCGGTCCGGACGCCGGCGCACCGGCCGCCGTCCCGGCGTCGTTCGGGCGGCGCAGCGGGCGCAGCGGACGGCGGCGTTCGCGGTGCGGCACGCCCTCGCCGATGAGGTGCTGGTGGGCCATGTTCCACACCTGGCACGGCCACTTCTTGTGCCGCAGGATGCCGGGGCACGCGCCGCAGCGACCGTCCGGATCCGGTTGGTGCACGGTCAACAGCAGGCGCCAACCGTCGGCCAGGCGGTGGATCTCGGCCCGCGCCAGCGGCACGAGCGCCTCCGCCTCACCGCTCTCGACGACCTCGTCCAGCCGCGCCAGCCGGCGCAGCACGGCGGCCCGCAGTGCCTCGTCCACGCGGGTCACATCCTGTCGGCGGCTTGGTCGAGCAGACGGCGCAACCGCCGCGTCTGTGTGACAGACATCACAGCCGACTCGCCCGGCGGGGCGACCAGCAGAACTCGGTCGTTCTCGACGAGAACGGTCATCGACCGGTCCCGTCCGAACGGGTCGTGGCAGTCGATCCAACCCTGGGGTTCAGCCATCTGCACTCCGATCGGGGGTGGCGCGGCAGAGCGCCGCGCTGGTGGACGACCCCGCTGCGTAGCTGCGGAGCTCCCGTCCAGTGCATCGGTCGACCGGTCGTCGTGACTTACCTGTTACGACGCGAATTCACTCGTTTGCTTGAGAACGGGCACGGTCGGTTGCCAAGTGAGGGGGAAATGTCGGCCGAATCGGTGGGGTCGCTGGGCAGGGAACGTGGTTCCCGGCTAAGATTGGTGGCGCGGCCCGCTCCCAGTGACCCCCAGGCTGGTTGAGCGGGCCGTCTTATCGCCGAAGGGCCCCGCTCACGTGCTGTGAGCGGGGCCCTCTGCGTTGGCCGGGTCGTGGCGGGATCGTCGCCCGGTGTTCAGCCGTTCAGAGTTCGAGCGCGGTGTAGGGCATGCCGTGCGCCTCGGCGACCGGCAAGTTGGTCAAGAGGCCTTCGTGCGCGTTCATGCCCGGCGTCAACGACGGGTCCGCGCGCAGCGCCGCCTGCCAGCCCCGGTCGGCCAGCGCCACGGCGTACGGCAGCGTCACGTTGGTCAGCGCGTAGGTGGAGGTGCGCGGCACCGCGCCCGGCATGTTGGCGACGCAGTAGAAGACCGAGTCGTGCACCTGGTACGTCGGGTCGGCGTGCGTGGTCGGCCGCGAGTCGGCGAAGCAGCCGCCCTGGTCGATCGCGATGTCCACCAGCACCGAGCCGGGCTTCATCTCCGACACCAGGTGGTTGGACACCAGCTTCGGCGCCTTCGCGCCGGGCACCAGCACCGCGCCGATCACCAGGTCGGCCTCGCGGACGGCCTGCTCGACCGAGTAGCGGTTCGACGTGACGGTGCGCAGGCGGCCCTGGTAGATCGCGTCGATGTGGCGCAGCCGGTCCACGTTCGTGTCCAGGATCTGCACGTCCGCGCCCATGCCGACGGCGATCGCGGCGGCGTTCAGGCCCGCCACGCCACCACCGATGACGACCACGCGCGCCGGGTGCACGCCGGGCACGCCGCCGGGCAGCACGCCGCGCCCACCGGAGGGCTTCATCAGCGCGAACGCGCCCACCTGCGGCGCGAGGCGGCCCGCGACCTCGGACATCGGGGCCAGCAGCGGCAGCGCGCCGTTCGCGGTCTGCACCGTCTCGTAGGCGATCGCGGTCGTGCCGGAGTCCAGCAGCGCCTGCGTCAACGGCCGGTCGGCGGCCAGGTGCAGGTAGGTGAACAGGACCTGGCCCTTGCGCAGCTGCCGGTACTCCGACGCGACGGGCTCCTTCACCTTGAGCACCAGGTCGCCCTCGGCCCACACGTCGTCCGCGGTGGCCAGGACCTTCGCGCCGGCGGCCAGGTACTCCTCGTCGGTGATGGCCGAGCCGAGGCCCGCTCCGGTTTCGACCACCACGTCGTGACCGCGCTGGGTCAGCTCGTGGGCACCCGCCGGGGTCAGCGCGACACGGTATTCGTGGTTCTTGATCTCGCGGGGAACGGCGATCCGCACGGTGGGCTCCTTCAGGCTTTGTTACACCCAAGGTCCGGTACCGGGGTTTCAGTGTCATCGTGCTGCCGGCACTAACGGCCGGGTACCCGGTTGTGCTGTGTGAACAAGCTCCGCCTCGCGTTGACACCCGTCCGGGTGGGGCTTAGCGTGCGCACACCAACTGAACATCGGCCGCGGCGCGTTGTCGAGCGCCGGAACCCGCGCGGGAGAGACCTCGGTGTTCGTGCCGAGGCGCCGAAGGAGCAAGCAACCCCGCACACTCTCAGGCAGCGAGAACCGCTCGGGTGAGGCGACTCTGGAAAGCGTGCTTCTGCGCGCACCCACGGTGCAAGCCGGGATCGGTTCGACGGTCGGCCGGCGAAGCTCTCAGGTCCCAGGACAGAGTGGGGATCCGAACCTCACCCAGGGAGCGCTGCGATGACCTTTCCGGAGAACTTGCTGTACACGCCAGAACACGAATGGGTGGACTGGACGCCGGGTACCCAGGAGCCCGTGGCGATCGGCATCACCTCGTACGCGGCGGAGTCGCTCGGCGACATCGTGTTCGTCGAGCTGCCCGAACCCGGCTCGCGCGTGAAGTCCGGCGACGTGTGCGGCGAGCTGGAGTCGACCAAGTCGGTGAGCGACCTGTACGCGCCGGTCAGCGGCGAGGTCGTGGCGGTCAACGCCGAGGCCGTCGCCGACCCGTCGTTGATCAACAACGACCCGTACGGCCGCGGTTGGCTGTTCAAGGTGGCCGTCGAGGACGCGACCGGGCTGCTCACCGCCGCGAAGTACGCGGAACTGACCGGGGACTGAGCATGGCGATCAGCGTGTTCGACCTGTTCTCGGTCGGGATCGGACCGTCCAGTTCGCACACCGTCGGCCCGATGCGGGCGGCGGCGATGTTCGCGGCCCGGCTGGGTCCGGTCCTGGCCGGGGTCGACCGGGTGCACGTGGAGCTGTTCGGGTCGCTCGGCGCGACCGGGCACGGGCACGGGAGCCCGAAGGCGGTGCTGCTCGGGCTGGAGGGCCACCGGCCGGAGGACGTCGACCCGGTGGAGGCCGACCGGCGGGTGGAGGAGATCCGGGTCACCGGGCGGCTGCGGCTGGGTGGCGAGCGGGACATCGCGTTCACCGAGAACGCCGACCTGGTCATGCACCGGCGCAAGTCGTTGCCGTTGCACCCCAACGGCATGAGCTTCACCGCGCACGCGGGAGACGCCCTGGTCGACTCGGCGGTGTACTACTCGGTCGGCGGCGGGTTCGTGGTGGACGACACGGCCACCGGGACCGACCGGATCAAGCCTGACGAGACGCCGGTCGCGCACCCGTTCCGGACCGGTGACGAGCTGCTGGCGCGGACCAGGGAGACCGGGTCGTCGATCAGCGAAGTGATGCTGGCCAACGAGTTGTCGTGGCGGAGCGACGCTTCGGTGCGGTCGGGGCTGCTGCACATCTGGAGCGTCATGCAGGCGTGCGTCGAGCGCGGGTGCAACGAGACCGGCGTGCTGCCGGGAGGTCTGAAGGTCCGGCGGCGCGCGGCGGAGATGCGGCAGTCCCTGGCGGCCGAGCACTACGCCACCGATCCGCTGCGGGTGATGGACTGGGTGACGCTGTTCGCGCTGGCGGTGAACGAGGAGAACGCCGCTGGTGGTCGCGTGGTGACCGCGCCGACCAACGGCGCGGCCGGGATCGTGCCGGCGGTGCTGCACTACTACACGCGGTTCGTCCCGGGCGCGTCCGACGACGGCGTGGTGCGGTTCCTGTTGACGGCGGGTGCGGTCGGCGTGCTGTTCAAGGAGAACGCGTCGATCTCGGGCGCCGAGGTCGGCTGCCAGGGTGAGGTCGGCTCGGCGTGCTCCATGGCGGCGGCCGGTCTGGCCGAGGTGCTCGGCGGAACGCCCGAGCAGGTCGAGAACGCGGCCGAGATCGCGATGGAGCACAACCTGGGGCTGACGTGCGACCCGATCGGCGGGTTGGTGCAGATCCCCTGCATCGAGCGGAACGCGCTGGCGGCCATCAAGGCGATCACGGCGGCCCGGATGGCGTTGCGCGGCGACGGCTCGCACTTCGTGTCGCTGGACAAGGTCATCAAGACCATGCGCGAGACCGGCAAGGACATGAAGGACAAGTACAAGGAGACGGCGCGCGGCGGCCTCGCCGTGAACGTCATCGAGTGCTGACGTCTGCCGGCTGAAGTGACGGGCTCCACCCGCGTGACGAGGGGTGGGGCCCGTTGCCGTGGTGTGGGTGGACCAGGTGTCGTGCCGGAGTGGGTTCGGGCAGCTCGGGTGCAGGTCGCCCGGTCGACTCGGCCGCCGTTCCAACGGTTGACGGGTGCGGGAGGTGGCCCACGGTCGGGGCTGCCTCCCGCTTCGTCCAAGGTCCGGAACGGTCAGGGCAGGACGGACTCGATCGCCTTCACCACGGTCTCGTCCTCCGGGTCGGTGGCGGGCCGGAAGCGGGCCGCGATCTCGCCGGTGGGCGCGACCAGGAACTTCTCGAAGTTCCACTGCACGTCACCCGCCGCGCCGTCGGCGTCGGCGACCGCGGTCAGCTCCGCGTACAGGGGGTGCCGCCCGGGGCCGTTCACGTCGATCTTCTCGAACAGCGGGAACGTCACGCCGTACGTGGTGGAGCAGAAGGTGGCGATCTCCTCCGCCGTGCCCGGCTCCTGACCGGCGAACTGGTTGCACGGGAACCCGACCACGGAGAACCCCTGCTCCGCGTACCGCTCCTGGAGTCGCTCCAGCCCCTTGTACTGCGGCGTCAAACCGCACTTGGACGCGACGTTCACCACCAGCAACGCCTTGCCCGCCAACGAACCCAGGCTCGACGGCTCGCCGGACAGGGTGTGCACGGGGATGTCGTGGATGCTCATGAGCCCGAGGCTACGTGGCGCTCCACGAGCGCGCGCAGCGCACTCATCTCCGCCGCCAACGCGGTTCGCCCCACCGAAGTCACGCTCACCCACGTCCTGGGCCGTTTGCCGTCGTACCCCTTCTCCACCGCGATCAGCCCGGCCTGCTCCAGCACCGTGATGTGCCGCGACAGGTTCCCCGCCGTGAGCTCCAACGTCGACCGCAGGTACCCGAACTCGACGCGCTTCGCCTCGGCCGCGACCGTCAAGATCCCCAGCCGGTGCTTCTGGTGCACCACGTCGTCGAGCGACGCGGTCGGGTGCTCACTCACGCCGCAACCCCACCAGACCTCCCACGACGAGCACAAATCCCGGCAGCAGGACCACACCGGCCATCGTCCACAGGGTCGTCGGGACGCTCTGGACCGGCGTGAAACCGGCGGACAGGCACACGGCGACGAGGTAGGCCGCTGTGATGGTGGTGAACCGGGTGCTGCGCTCCACCGCCGCCAGCACCACCAGGCCGAGACCGATCACGATGAACTGCCCGACCCAGCCCTGGGCGTACTGGAGCACCGCCGTGCCGAGCACCGCCGCCGCCACCGTGACGACGCGGGGTGCCCGCCGACGCCACAGCACCGTGGCCGCCGCGATCACCACCAGGCCGATGCCGGTGGCCGGACCCGGCTGCCAGTGGCCGAGCGGCGTCATCGGCAGGTACCAGTACAGGCCCTCGCTGACCAGCGGCGCACCGACACCGATTCCCACCGCCGCGAGGTAGCCGCCGGTGGACGTCTCGATGCCGACCCGGCGGCCCCGCCTGCGGTACCACCACGCGGTCGCCAGGGCGCCGACGACGAGCACGGTCAGCCAGTACAGGCCGAGCGCCAACGGGTACCGCAGGGCGTCGTTCGTGCCGAGCGAGGTCAAGGGGTTCCACGTGGGCGCGGACACCCGGCGGAGCGCCTCCGGGCCCCACGGCTGGTAGAGCGGTATCGCGAGGAACGAGGCGACGCCGAAGTACAGCACCGGGAACGGGTAGGCATGTCGGTCTTTCCGCGCCCGGCGGCGCAGTTCGTCCAAGTCCCCCAGGAGGTCTGCCACGCAGTCAGGTTTGCATTGCAAACCTGAAGTGTCAAGGTCGGTCGCGCGGCCGGAAGATGGTGACCACGACCCGCAGCCCCAGCAGCACGCTGATGACCAGCAGGTTGTAGCCGAACACCTGGAACAGCGAGACGCCCGGACCCGCCTGCGGCCCGCCGTCCGCGCCCAGCAGCAGCGCCGCCATCAGCCCCGCCGTCGCGCCCAGCACGGTCAGCATCACCTGGTGCAGCAGCGACACGATGAACTGCCGGTCCCGGTCGTCCGCGAACAGCCGCACGCTCAACCCGAGCCGACCCTGCTCCAACGCGCTGGAGATCCGCTCGGCCCGCCGCGGCAGGCGGCGCAGCATGGGCAGCATCGAGTGCAGCTCCTCGGTCACCGTGCGCCGCAACGACTCCGGCGTGAGGTGCGCGCTGAACTGCTTGTCCGCGAACGCCCGCGACTCGGCCACGATGTCGAACCCCGGCGACAGCGCGGCCAGCGTCCCCTCCACCGTCGCCAACGCCCGGAACACCGCCGCGATCTCCGGCGGGACGCTCAACCCGTACCGGTAGACCAGCTTGAACAGGTCGCCGAACATCTCCACGTCCGGCCGCGTCCCGGTGCTCAGGTGCCGTGCCATGAACTGCCCGAGCGCGCGCTCCAACTGCTGTTCGTCGATCTCTTCCGGCCGGGCCACCAGCTCCAGCAACGCGTCCCGCAGGCCCGCCGGGTCGCTGTGGTCGATGGCCAGCAGCATCTTGCCCAGCGCCGACCGCAGCTGCGCGTCGAGCCGGCCGACCGAACCGAAGTCCAGCATCCCGAGCCGGCCGTCGCGCAGCAGCATGATGTTGCCGGGGTGCGGGTCGGCGTGGAAGACACCGCTGACCATCACCTGCCGGAGCAGCACGTCCAGCAGCGACCGGGCCAGCACGCCGCGGTCGGCCGACTCCAGCGGCGCCGACCGGATCGGCACGCCGTCCAGCCGCCCCATGACCAGGACGCGCGACGTGCAGAGCTCGTCGTGCACGGCGGGGAACACGATGTCGGAGTCCGCGGACGTCGCGCGCACGGTGGCGAGGTTGCGCGCCTCGACCCGGAAGTCCAGCTCCTCGCGCAACGCGGTGGAGAACCCGGCGGCCAGGTCGCGCACGCCGATCGCCTTGCCCCACCGGGTCCTGTCGTGCAGCGTCGACGCGAGTCGGTCCACGATGTCCAGATCGCCCTCGGCGACCCGCCGCACGTCCGGGCGCTGCACCTTCACCACGACGTCCTCGCCGGACTTCAGGCGGGCGCGGTGCACCTGGGCCACGGACGCGGCGGCCAGCGGCTGCTCGTCGAACTCCGCGAACACGTCCTCCGGCGGCTGCCCCAGCTCGGCCACCAGCACCTCGCGCACGGCGGGCCACGGCGCGGCGGGGACGTTGTCCTGCAACGACGTCAGCTCGGCGATGACGTCCGCCGGCAGCAGGTCGGGCCGGGTCGAGAGCACCTGGCCCAGCTTGACGAACGTGACGCCGCCCTCTTCGAGCGCGAGGCGCAGCGACCGCGCGAGGCGGGTGTCGGTGCGCTCCCGCCCTCGCAGGTACGGGCCAAGGCCGTGGCGGAACGCGATCGCGGTGATCCGCGAGTACCGGCGCGCCCGGCTCACGCGTCCCCGCAGCGCGCGCCACCACTCGGTGGGCGGTGGGACCGAGCCGGTCGGCACCACGATCTCGGCGAAGGTCAGCAGGGCGATCATCAGCAGGAGCGAGATGCCGATCTGCACCGTGGCCAGGGCGGGCGTCGCCTCCGGCGTCGGCATCGCGCTCAGCGCCACCTCGCTCATCGACAGGCCGACCAGGCACGCGAGCGTGGTGCGGGCCAGGCCGACGTGCAGCCCGAGGATGCGCCGGGCGGCCAACGCGATGCCCAGCACCAGGAACAGGAACGTCAGCGGAACGCCCACCGTGTACAGCAGGAAATCACCCATTGCCATCCCCCAAAGCGGTCGGCCGGAGGATAGATCGGGCCTGCTGAGACGGTGGGCGGTTCCCGCGTTTCACGAATGTGAAGATTGTTGACGATGCGGAGTGGAGTCCCTACCGTCGGCAACGGAGGTCCTCGGACCTCCAGGAACCCCGTGGTGGGGCCCATGACTTCGGCGGCGGTGTCGTGGGCCCCGCCGCGGGTGTTCCGCTAGAAGTCGAACACAGGGCCCGTTTCGGCGCGCATCACGCACGGGTTGGGGAACTCCGCCTCGAACACGCGGGCCTCACCGCGCCACGTGCCGGAGGCCCGGACGATCACCGGGTCGTACTCCAGGGTGCAGAGCGCCTCTCCGGTCGACAGGCCGGAGAACTGGCCGTCCACATCGGAGAGCGCGAGGCAGGCCGCGTCGGGGCTGGGGTGCAGGCCTCCGGCGGGATCGCACGTCAAGGTGGCCGTCTGGATGGTGTCACCGCGAAACGTGCTGAGCACGAAGGTCGACTCGGGTGCGGCTGCGGCGGGGACCAGGGCGGCCAACGCTGCGAGCAGAGGGAGTGGTGCCATGCTCCTCAGCCTGGCCGCCCGGCACCACTCGCTCCAGGGAACTCACCTGATCGTGTGGTGGTCATGGTTGGTGGGGAGGGAGTTGAGGGTGGCGAGGACGGTGGCCAGTTGGCGGGCGGGGTCGGTCGGGGGACTGGCGGTGCGCCACGCGATCACGCCGTCGGGGCGGACGAGGCTCGCGCCCTCGGCGCCGATGCCGTAGCGCCCGGCCAGTTCGCCGGTCGGGTCCGCGACGTCGGGGACGCTCAAGGACGGGACGTCCGCTTTCCAGGACTCGTTGAGGGTGAGGAGGGTCCAGGTGGCGAACAGGTCCACAGTGGACTTCTTCGTGCCGTCGTGGTCGACCGTGACGTGCGGTGCGCGGAAGCCCGGACGGCCGCTGGGGTCGGCGGGGTCCTCCATCGGGGACGGGTCGGTGTCGTCGATCAGGACGGCGCCGGATCGGCAGCGGTAGCCGAGGGTCAGGTGCAGGTGGTCGATCTCGTCCGGCACGTCGGGGCCCGCCAGGTGCGGTGCGAACCGCGGCACGTAGTTGGCGAACGACCCGTTGACCACGAGCTTCGCGTACGGCCGCCGTTCGGCTTCGTAGCTGTCCAGCAGGGCTTCGCCCGCCTCGCCCTTCAGCACGGCGGCCAGCTTCCACGCGAT
Organism: Saccharothrix sp. NRRL B-16314; assembly: GCF_000716595.1. GTDB lineage: Bacteria > Actinomycetota > Actinomycetes > Mycobacteriales > Pseudonocardiaceae > Actinosynnema. The sequence continues at coordinate 137,649 of NZ_JNXC01000011.1, read as the reverse complement.
GTCGTGGCCGTCGCCGACCGCGGTGTTGCCGCCGAGGCCGCCGGTCGGTGGCGTCACCTTCGCGGCGTCGCCGACCAGGAACACCCGGCCCGAGCGGAACCGGTCGCTGAGCCACGCGGCCATCTCCCACGCGGTGATCTCCAGGATCTCGGGGTCGAGGTCCGGCGCGTCCGCGGCGATCCGGAGCAGTTCGGCGCAGCGCTGGGGTGGGTAGTCGGCCAGTGATTCGCGCGCCGGGTCGTACTCGATGGTGAACACGTTGCGCCGCTCGGTGTTCGTGGCCACGAACGCGCCGGTGAAGCTCGGGTTCCGGAGGTAGTAGAGGGTGAGCTTGTCGGGGGCGATGTGCAGGCTCAGGTCCGCGTCGAACACCACGCCGATCTGGTGCGACAAGGGTCCGCGCCCCTGCCGGGCGATGCCCAGCGCCTCGCGCACGGTGCCGCGGTGGCCGTCGGCAGCCACCAGGTAGTCCGCCCGGACCGTCCACTCGTGGCCGGTCGCGCGGGTCCGCAGGGTGGCGGTCACGCCGTCCGGGTCCTGCTCGAAGGAGACCAGTTCGGTCTCGAACAGGACTTCCGCGCCCAGTTCGCGGGCCCGGTGCAGGAGCACGGGCTCGACGTGGTCCTGGCTCGCCATCGCGGGGCGTTCCGGGCTGAGGTCGGTCACCCAGTCGTCGTCCTCCTGCACGATCGTGTGGAACACCCGGCCCCGCAGGCTCTCCGCGACCTTGATCACCAGGCCGCCGCCCAGACCGGCGGCCCCGGCAAGTACCTCTTCGGCCACGCCGGCCCGGCGGAACAGCTCCATCGTGCGTTGGGTCTGGCCGGTCGCCTTCGGGTGGGGTGACGTGCCCCTGTGCTTGGAGATGCCGAGCAACTCGATGCCTTGCTGCGCGAGGAACAGGGTGGCGGACAAGCCGCCCAGCCCTGCTCCGACTACCAGTACCCGCACTCGCCTGTCTTCCATGACTAAGAATCTTAGTCACTAAGAGACTTATCCGGCAAGGGGGATGGTGGAGCCGGTGCGCGCCGACTCGAACGCCGCTTCGAGGACCTCCAGGCCGGTGATCGCGTCGGTGACCGGGACGGGCGCGGCACCGGCGGCGACGGCGGCGTAGAAGTGCTGGTACGAGCCGGGTTCGGTGCGCACGGGCTCCTCGTCCAGCAGACCCCACTGGTCCACGGGGTCCTCGCCCCAGGCCTCGCCGCCGGGGACCTCGCCCGCCTTCAGTGCTTCCTCTTGGGGGTCCATGCCGTACTTCACGTAGGCGGCGCGGTTGCCGAGCACGCGGAAGCGGGGGCCCTGCGACGCGGCCAGGGCCGAGGCCCACAGGTGGGAGACGACGCCGGCCGGGTGGGTCAGGGCGATGAACGCGTCGTCGTGCGCGCTCGCGTGCGGGCGCAGGGTGCGGATCTCGGCGTAGACGGTGGTCGGGCGGCCGAACAGCGCGACCGCCTGGTCCACCAGGTGCGTGCCCAGGTCGAACGCGATGCTGCCCAGGTCGGCGGGGTCGCCGGATTCCTTCCAGCTGTCCTTGACCTCCGGCCGCCAGCGCTCGAACCGCGACTCGAAGCGGTGGACGTCGCCGAGGGCGCCCTCGGTCAGGAGTCGGGCGACGGTGCGGAAGTCGCCGTCCCAGCGGCGGTTGTGGAAGGGGGCCAGGAGGAGGCCGCGTGACGCCGCGAGGTCGGACAGGTCCCGCGCTTCCGCGGCGGACGCGGCGAACGGCTTGTCGACGACGGCGTTCAGGCCGTGCTCCAGCGCCGTGCGGGCGTGCTCGGCGTGGAAGCGGTTCGGGGTGGTGATCACCACGAGGTCGAACTCGTCCGCTCGCCGCCACACGTCGTCGAGGGACGGGATCAGCTCGGCGTCGGGGTAGCGGGATGCCGCTTCGGCCCGGCGGTCCGGGTTGGCGGTGACGATGGCGGCCAGGGTCAGGCCGGGGGTGGTGGAGACGAAGGGGGCGTGGAAGGCGGCTCCGCCCAGGCCGTAACCGACTAGTGCTGTGCGCATGGCCGGAACCCTAGGTGCCCGGCTGGATCGTGGTGACCTGTGCGGGCGTGGCCGGCCCGATCCGGCACGGGCACCTGGTCCCGGGTCGGATCGGGCCTCGTCGGCCACGAGCAGTGCGCTGTGCGGAGCGTGGGTGGAGGGGTCAGAAACCGGCGGTGATGCGGGTGAACTCCCAGTCGGCCTGGGGGATGCCGCTGCACTGGGACGAGACCTGGCCGTCGCAGCCGCCGCGGTCGCGGTTCACCGCCCAGAAGGCGAAGCGGGCCAGGCCGTTGGCCTTGGACCAGTCCCGGAGCCGAGTCCAGGTCTCGGCGGTGGTCAGCTCGCGCTGGTCGGAGAGGCCGTTCATGCCGGAGATGCCCACGTGCCGGAACGCCTCGGCGTCGGACCACCCGAAAGTGGTCTTCAGCTTGTTCTTGAGGCCGGTGGCGGCGTTGATCGTGTCGGCGCCGATGTCCGAGCTGCCGAAGTCGAACGGCATGATCGTGAAGACGTCGATGCCCGCGCCGATCGCACCGGCCCGCTCGACCAGCCGGTTGCCCCAGAAGTTGGGCCCGGTGGTCGCGGTGCCGAAGGTGATGATCGTCTGGATGCCCGGGTTGTTCTGCTTGACGATCTTCAGGGCCTCCAGGACGCGGTCCTGCACCGTCGCGTTCTCGAACTCGTCGGTGTTCTCGATGTCGATGTCGATCGCCTTGAGCCCGTAGGCGTCGATGACCTGCTGGTAGGCGCCCGCAAGCGCTTGCGGGGTCGAGCAGTTCGGGCCGAGCTTGTTCCCGCTCCAGCCGCCGAACGACGGCACGACGTCACCGCCCGCCGCGCGGATCTGCTGGATCGCCTGGGCGTCGACGCCGCCGGTCAGCGGGCGGTTGCCGTCCCACGCAGGGGTGCAGCCGCCGGAGGACAGCACGAAGGCCATGGTGAACCACTTGACGCCGGTCGCGCTCATGATCGTGGCCGGCGCGGGCGGGTTGCCCCAGCCCAGGAAGAGGTACGGCGCGCCACGGCCGATGGGCGGCGGGTTCGTGCCCGGTTGGGTGGTCGCGGAGACCTGGTTGGACGGACCCGAGGTGTTCGACGCCGCGTCACGTGCCCGGACCGTGAAGGTGTACGCGGTGGAGGCGGTCAGGCCGGTGACCGTCGCGGTGGTGCCGGTGACCGTGGTGACCGCGGCGGTGCCCCGGTGGACGTCGTACGCGGTGACGCCGACGTTGTCCGTGGACGCCGTCCAGGCCAGTGAGACCGAGTTGCTGGTGGTGCCGGTGACGCGGAGGGCGCCGGGGGCGCTCGGGGCGGTGGTGTCACCGCCGCCGCCACCGGTGCAGGGGTTGCCGTTGACGGTGCAGTTGAGCGGGGCGCCGGAGCCCGTGCCGACGAAGCCGAAGCTCGCGGACGCGTTGACGCCGACCGTGCCGTTGTACTCGCGGTTCGTCGCCACGTAGTGATCGCCCGTGCGGGTGACCAAGGCGTCCCAGTACGAGCCGAGCGCGGTGCCCGCGGGCAGGTCGAACTCGACGCGCCACGACGTGATGGCGCCGGGACCGCCGTTGGCGACGGTGAACTTGGCCTCGAAGCCGGTGCCCCAGTCCTGGGTCTTGGCGAAGGTCGCGGTGACGCCCGGCGCCGCGGACGCGGCCGGGCCGACGACCAGGGAACCGATGGTCAGTGCGCTCGCGGCCAGCAGGGTGGTCAGTCGTATCGGCATGAGGGACATGAAGGGGTCCTCCTCGGCGGGATCGGCAGGGTGAATCGCGCCCACTGGGGAGGTCGGTCTAGACCACGTGAATTGGCAAGGGTCTTTACTGTTCGCGGGTCGCAGATCGCCGCAATCCGGACTATTCGTCCAGGGCGGTGGCGATCCAAGGTGCTACGGGCAGGTCGCGCAGCTCGCACTCGACCGCCAGCTTCACCGTCCAGCGCAGGGCCTGGAGGACGACCGTGGCCAGTTCCTGGGGCTGTCCGTTGGCCAGCGCGATCTCGATCTGCTCGGCCGCCGCCTCCTGGTCACCGTGCACCTCGGCCAGCAGCGTGCGGATCGCGGTGCGGACGGGCGGGTCCGCGTCGTCGATCGGCACCTCCTGCCCGTCCTCGTCGAAGACCTGCATCTTCACCGGTGTCGCGCCGCCGGAGCCGAGGGCGGCGACCATGGCGCTGCACTCGGAGAACAGCAGGAGGACCAGCTCCCGGATCTCCTCGTTGCCCTCGGGCGAGCCGCTGAGGAAGCCCGTGACCAGGTCGACCGCGACAGCGTCTTCGCCGACCTTGGCAGCGGCCAGGGCTTCGCCGGCCACGGCCTGGAGCCGTGACCAGCGATCCGGATCTTGCTGCGGGTGCATTCAGCCATCTTCCAACACGGAGTAGGGGCGCACAGGTCTGCCGTTTTCGCGGCTATGCCGTATTGCCTACCTGGTGGCGTTCGCCTGCCGCAACGGCTTGTCCGGTGGGTGCGGTCTCGGGTATGGGTGCGATTCCGGTCCGGCGCTACCCGGGTATGTCAGCCTGCGGTGGCATGTGCGGGCCCGGCCCGCGGCCTAGCATCGGGGCCGTGATCCGCACTCTCCTCCAGGTCGTGCTGCTCCGCGACCGCACGCGGGTCTTCGAAGGCTTCCGGTACCGGCACGTCGTCACCGTGTCGGTGCTGGTCTACGGCCTGGTGATCGCGATCGGGGTCAGCTCCCAGTACGTCGCCCTGGCCGACCCGGACGGCTGGTGGCCGCTGCTGTTCGCCCTCGCCGCCGGCAGCTTCGCTTTGCTGCTGCGGTCGACGCTCGCCGCCTGGCGGGTGGCCACGGCCGGCCTCGTGGCCACCCGGATGCTGCTGTACACCGAACCGTCGATCTTCAGCGCCTGGCAGTGGTGCTGGTACCTGCCGGTGCTGCTGGCCGTCGGGATGATCCACCGCGGTCGGGTGGTGCTGGTCGTCGGCGTGCTCACGGCCGGGGTGGCCGCGCTCGTCACCGGTCCGGGCTGGTCCGAGTACCTGCTGCCGCTGGTCGGCTTCCTGTTCCTGGTGCTCCTGGTGGGGTACGCGGTCGGCTCGCGCGGGCGGGCCGAGCGGCGGTTCCACGAGGAGCGGGACGAGAAGGCCGCGCTGGTCGAGCGGGCCCGGATCGCCCGTGAGATGCACGACGTGGTCGCCCACCACATGTCGCTGGTGGTGGTGCGGTGCGAGACGGCTCCCTACCGGATCACCGACCTGCCCGAGGCGGGGCGGCGCGAGTTCGAGGAGCTGGGTGCGGCGGCACGGGCGGCGATCACCGACATGCAGCAGCTGCTGGGTGTGCTGCGGGCCGAGGACCAGCGGCCGGACCGGGCGCCGCAGCCCGGGTTGGCTGACATCCGGGCGTTGCACCCCGGTGCGTCCGTGGCCGGGGTCGAGGTGCCGGAGGCGGTCGGGTTGACGGTGTACCGGATCGTGCAGGAGGCGCTGACGAACGCCGGTCGGCACGCGCCCGGCTCGACGACGTCGGTGTCGGTCGACCTGGTGGACGAGGAGTTGCGGGTGGTCGTGCGGAACACCGCCGGCGGGCCGTCGCTGGGCGGCGGCGGGGGGAACGGGTTGAGGGGCATGGGCGAACGGGTGGCGGTGCACGGCGGGTCGATGTCGGCCGGACCCACGGCGGACGGGGGATTCGAAGTGCGTGCGGTGGTTCCGGTGGTGCCGCGGTGATCCGGGTGCTGGTGGCGGACGACCAGGAGATGGTCCGGGAGGGCTTCTCCGCGTTGTTGGACGCCCAGGACGACATCACCGTGGTCGGGTCGGCGGGCGACGGCGTCGCGGCGGTCAGCGAGGTGCGTCGGCTGGGGCCCGACGTGGTGCTCATGGACGTGCGGATGCCGGAGATGGACGGGCTGACGGCGACCCGCCTGCTGGCCGGCGACCCGGTGAAGGTGCTCGTGCTGACCACGTTCGACCTGGACGACTACGTCTACGAGGCGTTGCGGGCGGGTGCGAGCGGCTTCCTGCTGAAGCACGCCCCGGCGAGCGAGTTGCTGGCCGCGGTGCGGGTGGTGGCGCGGGGGGACGCGTTGCTGGCGCCGTCGGTGACCAAGCGGCTCATCGAGGACTTCGTGAAGGCGCAGCCGGTCCGGGTGGTGAAGCCGGCCGCGCTGGGCGCGTTGACCGACCGGGAGACCGAGGTGCTGCGGCTGATCGCGCAGGGCCTGTCGAACGGCGAGATCGCCGCGCACCTGGTGCTGGCCGAGCAGACCGTGAAGACGCACGTGAGCCGGGTCCTGATGAAGCTCGCGCTGCGCGACCGCGCGCAGGCGGTGATCGCGGCTTACGAGTCGGGCCTGGTGGTACCGGGGTAGCGGCACTCCGGGGTGACGATTCCGGTGGCGTGGTCTTCCTAGTTTCGGTGCCATGCCGAAGAAGATCGCAGTGGTGGCCGCGTTGCTGGTCCTGGTCACGCCAGGCGGCGACCTGCCCGCGTTCGTCCCCGAGATCGCCGTCTACGGGGACCTGGCGCGGGCCGCGCACGTCGCGGTGATCGTGCCGGGGTCCGATGTGGACGGTGAGCGGTTCGACGTCACGGTGGGGCGGATGGCCCGATCGCTGCACGCGTCCGTCGGGCGGGACGACGTCGCGGTGGTGGCCTGGCTCGGGTACCGGACGCCGTCCGGGTTGGGCGTGGACGCGGCGGGTGGGCGGTTGGCCCGAGCCGGTGCGGTCGCGTTGGGGGAGCACGTGCGGACCCTGCCCGGGTCCGTTCACCTGCTGTGCCACAGCTACGGGTCGGTGGTGTGCGCGCTGGCCCGGCCGTCGGTCGACGACGTGGTGTTCCTCGGTTCGCCCGGCGTCCGGGTGGACTCGGCCGACTCGGTGGGTTCGGCGGGGTCGACGCGGGTGTGGGCCGCTCGCGGTGGGCGTGATTGGACGAGGTGGCTGCCCCCGGTCCGGCTCGGGGATCTCGGGCACGGGGCGGACCCCGTCGACCCTGAGTTCGGGGCCGGGGTGTTCGACGTCGGCGACATCGGGCACGACGGGTACTTCCGGGAGGGCACGGCGTCGTTGCGCGCGCTCGGCCGGATCGCCGTGGGCGAGGCGCCGTGACGCGCGATCCGGTGATCGACGCGACGCGGGCGGTCGCCGTCGTCGGGGTGGTGTCGGGGCACTGGCTGGTGACGGCCGTCGTGCTGACCGGTGACGGGCTGGTGGTGGACAGCCCGTTGCGGTGGATGCCCGAGCTCGCGCCGGTCAGCTGGGTGCTCCAGACGCTGGGGCTGTTCTTCTTCGTCGGCGGGTTCGGTGCGGCGCGGTCCGCCGCGCCTTGGTGGTTGCGGGCGCGGAAGCTCGTGCTGCCGGTGGCGGTGCTGCTCGGCGCGTGGGCCGCTGTCCTCTTTGGACTGTCCTTGCGCGGCTTGCCGCAGCAGACCGTGTGGACCGTCGGGTACCTCGTCGTCACGCCGTTGTGGTTCCTCGCCGTTTACGTCGTGTTGTCGGCGTTCACGCCCCTGCTGCTGCGGCTGGGGTGGTGGGGCGTGGTGTACGCGGTGTGCCTGGTGGCGTTGGACGTCGGGTGGGTGAACGTGGTCGCGGTGTGGTGGGCGCCGTGGCAGATCGGGGTGCTCGTCGCTCGACGCGGGCAGCGGCGGTCGTGGGGTGTGGCGCTGTTCGTGGTCGGCGCCGGGGCGTTCGCGTTGTTGCTGCACGCGGGTTACCCGGTGAGCGCGGTCGGGGTGCCCGGAGCGGCGGAGTCGAACCTGTCGCCGCCGTCGGCCGCCGCGCTGGCGTTGGCGTTGGCTCAGGTGGGGTTGGTGCTGGTGCTGCGGCCGTCGTTCCGGGCCCGTGCGGTGAACGCCCGTGCGCTGCCGATCTTCCTGGTGCACCAGAGCGCGTTGCTGGTGGTGACGTTGGTGGGGTCGGTGTTCGGCTCGTTGCGCGGTCTGCACACGCTGCCGTCGGACGCGCTATGGGTGTTGGAGCGCGGGACGTGGCTGCCCGTGTTCGGCGGTGCGTGCCTGGTCCTGCTTCGGTATCGCCGCGAGCAGGGCGGCCACGATCGTCGCGCCGTGCAGGGCGACCATCGCGGCCGTCGGCTCCAGGACCAGCAGCGGCGGCACGCAGGCCAGCGCGGTGAGCAGCCAGGGCCGGCGGTCGTGGCAGGTGCCGGCGCGGGCGGAGTGCAGGAGGTACCAGGCGAGCAGCAGGTGGATCAGGTTATGCAGCGGGTCGACCTTGAACACGACCAGGGTGCCGCCCGCGCCCGCGAAACCGGTGACGACGAAGCCGAGGACGCCCAGCGCGCCGTAACCCGCGCCGAGGGTGACGGCGAGCCGGGTGCGGTGGGTCTCGCGGGTGTGGCAGCGGATCGGCGCGGCGTTGCGCTCGAAGCGGTGGAACGCCAGGAGGACCGGCAGGAGGAGCAGCACGAGGACGGCCAGCCAGCGTGGGCGGGCGGCGATCCAGTCGTACGCGGTGGGGGCGTCGAGCAGGCCGAGCAGGCCGATCACGGTGGCCAGCACGGTGAGGTAGCCGAGGTAGACGGTCATCGGGGTGGTCCGGGCGAACTCGACCACGCTCCACTGGCGGTGGCCTTCGAGCCAGGCCGTGACGCGCGGCCGGAGCAGCAGGACCAGGCAGATCTGGGCCAGGCCGAGGACCAGCAGGCAGACGGTGGGCGGGCTGAGGTTCGAACCGCCCTCACCCGGCAGCGACATCATCGTGCGCGGGTAGCCGCCGAACGTGATCAGCGCGAGTAGTGCGGGCACGGCGGTCAGGGCGAGGGCGGTGAGCACCTTGCGCGAGATCCGGTGCAGGCTGCCGTCGGCGTAGTGGAAGCCGAGCTGCTGGAGCAGCAGCGCGCCCAGCACCAGGTTGAGGTACCCGCCGGTGCGCCACTGGAAGGCGATGCGGGCCAGGTCGACCAGGATCATCGCGACGACCAGGGCGACCGGCGTGACCAGGCGGGCGTTGCGGTGCAGCCAGGCCATGACCGGGGTGGCGGCGACCGCGACCAGGTAGAGGCCGAGGAACCACAGCGGGTGGGCGATCAGCCTGCCGAACATCTCCACCCTCGACTTGTCCACGTCGAGCAGTTCGAGGGGCAGCGGGAGGACCAGCCAGGCCAGCACGAACGCGAGCACCGGGCGGAGCAGCCAGGAGATGCGGGCGGACAGGTAGCGGCCGTAGCCACCGTGGTCGGCCTGCACGGCGTGCCAGCTGGTGAGGTTCGCGTGGCCGCCCGCGAAGTAGAAGACCGGGATGGCTTGCAGGGCCCAGGTGAGCAGCCACAGCCAGTTCGCGCTCACGCCCGCCCAGTGCAGCACGGTGAGCACGGACTGGCTGATGATCACCAGGCCCAGCGCGCCCAGCCGCAGGAACGTGGCGTAGCGGTCGTTCGTCACGCGTGGTCGCGGCGCGGGTTCGCGTTCTTGTTCCCGTTCCCGATCGCGTTCCGGTCGGCGGGGTAGGCGGGCGAGCAGCAGGAAGACGACGACGGCGCTGCCGAAGCCCCAGGCGAGGACCGGTTCGTGGCCGGGCGGGCCCCAGCGCTGCCGCCAGGAGTTGAACCCCAGGCCGGCGGCGTAGAGCTGCGCGGTGGCGTGGCACCGGGTGGCGTGGCCGCGCGGGTTGGCGTCGCACTGGGCGTGCATGTCCCGGGCGAGGCGGGTGTCCAGGGCCTTGCGGGCGTCCTGGCCGAGCGGGCGGCCCTTCTGCTCGGCGTAGCGGAGGAGGTCGTAGCCGAGGTCGTGCGCCTTGCAGCCGGTGCCGAAATCCCACTCGGTGTCGCCCGCGGGACCGGAGCACCCGCCGTTCGGGTCGACCGCGCGGGTGGTGCCGTCGGGGGCGGTGACCAGCACCGGGCGGCGGTTCGCCACCCGGTTGAAGTCGAGCGGGAACGCGGTGAGCGGGTTGCCGCCGGTGGGGTTCGCCATCACCTCGACCGCTCGGGCCGCGGTGGCGATGTCGCCGGTCAGCGGGGTCGTGTCGGTCGCTCCCGCCGGGCGGGACGCGATCACCCCGCACACGAACACGGCCACGGCGACCAGCGGGAACTTGAACCAGACGGGCAGGCGGGCGAGCAACCGGAGCCCCGGCCACCCTCCGGCTTTGTTCACCGCGACGTCACTCATCGGCAGCCGAGGTTACGCGAGTCCTACGTTCAGAACGCGTGTGTCCTACGTTCGGAACCCCTGAATTCAACGCTCGGAACGCGAGGTTCGGGCATTCGGACTACGGGAGTGGGCTGGGTCGGCCTGCGGGAGTGGGCTGGGCCGACTACGGGAGCGCGCCGGGGCGTGCTGCGGAGGGGCTACGGGAGTGCGCCGGACAGGGACGCCAAGGCCATCTGCGAGAGCAGCGCGGCCATCTGATCGCGGTCCAGGTGGGCGCTGTGCGGGGTCGAGTTGATCAACCCGAAGACGGCGTGCGCGGCGGCGCGGGCGGTTGGTTCGTCGACCTCCGGAGACGTCTTGCGGATCATCTCCACCCACACCTCGACGTAACGGCGTTGGAGCGCACGCACCCGCCGCCGGTCCGGGTCGGTCAGGTTGGCCAGGTTGCGAATCTGCACGGTGATCAACGCGGGGTCGTCCAGGGCGAAATCGACGTGCCACCGGATCAGTTCCCGAAGTGCGTGCTCCGGCCCACCGGACTCGGCGACCCTGGCCTGCCCGCCTTCCAGCAGCCGTTCGCTGATGGACGTCAACATCTCGCCCAGCATCGCGTCCTTGCTGCGGAAGTGCCGGTACAGCGCCGGCCCGGAAATCCCCACCGCAGCACCGATGTCGTCGATTCCGACGCCGTGGAAGCCGTGCCTCGCGAACAGCTCGGCGGCGGCGGCCAGGATCTGGTCCCGGCGGTTCTGCTTCGCTGTCTCGGCTGGCACGCCGCTCATCTTAAACGGCACGCCCGGCGCACGTAAACGGCCGTTAACCTCATGGCCGGCGGAAGATCACCAACCGGACCGCAGAACACGTAGTTAACTCTTGACCCACTCTTCTTAATCCACCTTACCTGCTGGTAACACTTGACGTGTTCCGCATCACCCTGCGTTGTTTCCCTCCGGGAGGCTCCGATGCGCCTTGTCCGAATCTTGTCCACCGCCGCGCTGGCGTTAGCCGCTTCGCTCGCACTCGTCGTGCCCGCCGAAGCCGCCGGCGCCAACTACGTCGCGCTCGGCGACTCCTACTCGTCCGGAACGGGCACCGGCTCGTACTACGGCGACTCCGGTGGCTGCAAACGCAGCCCGTACAGCTACCCGGCCCTCTGGGCCGCGTCGCACGCGCCGGCGTCGTTCAAGTTCGTCGCCTGCTCCGGCGCGCGGACCGGTGACGTGCTCAACAACCAGGTCGCCTCGCTGACCTCGTCGACGTCCCTGGTCAGCATCTCGATCGGTGGGAACGACGCCGGGTTCACCGACGTGATCACCACCTGCACCTTCGGCTCCGACTCGACCTGCGTCAACCGGGTCAACCAGGCGAAGGCCTACGCCACGAACACCCTGCCGGGCCTGCTCGACAACGTCTACACCCAGATCCGCAGCCGCGCGCCGTCCGCCCAGGTCGTCGTGCTCGGCTACCCGCGCCTGTACAAGGTGCCGGGCAGCTGCTCGGTCGGCCTGAGCGACACCAAGCGCTCGGCCATCAACTCGGCCTCCGACACGCTGCACCAGGTCATCTCCGCACGGGCGGGCGCCAAGGCGTTCTCCTACCGGGACCTGCGCGGCGCGTTCACCGGGCACGAGATCTGCTCGTCGGACTGGTGGCTGAACAGCCTGTCCTGGCCGGTGGAGGAGTCCTACCACCCGAACCGCAACGGCCAGCGCCTCGGCTACCTGCCGCAGCTCAACGCCGTCACGGGCTGAGCCCCGCAGGTTCGACGTGACCCGGAGGGGGCCGCACCCGCGGCCCCCTCCGGCTTGTGAGCCGGCGTTAACAAGCGCTAACATCTCCTCGGGTTAACGACTGCTAACCGCGAGGAGCCCGATGGACGCCCCGGTGCTGCGCAGCACGGCCGACAAGTCGGCCGACGCCTTCCGGCGCTACCACGACGACCACACCCGGCTCGTGCACGACCTGCGCGCCAAGCTCGGCACCGCCGCTCTCGGCGGTCCGGAGAAGGCGCGTACCCGGCACGTCGAGCGCGGCAAGCTGCTGCCCCGCGACCGGGTGGACACGCTGCTCGACCCCGGTTCGCCGTTCCTCGAACTCTCGCCGCTCGCCGCCGACGGCATGTACGGCGACGAAGCGCCCGCCGCGGGCGTCATCACGGGCGTCGGCCGCGTCTCCGGCCGCGAGGTCGTCGTCGTCGCCAACGACGCCACCGTCAAGGGCGGCACGTACTACCCGATGACGGTCAAGAAGCACCTGCGCGCCCAAGAGGTGGCGTTGCAGAACAACCTGCCGTGCGTCTACCTGGTCGACTCCGGCGGCGCGTTCCTGCCCAGGCAGGACGAGGTGTTCCCGGACCGCGAGCACTTCGGCCGGATCTTCTTCAACCAGGCCACCATGTCCAGCCGGGGCATCCCGCAGATCGCCGCCGTGCTCGGATCGTGCACGGCGGGCGGCGCGTACGTGCCCGCGATGTCGGACGAAGCGGTCATCGTGCGCGGCCAGGGCACGATCTTCCTCGGCGGCCCGCCGCTGGTGAAGGCCGCGACCGGCGAGGTCGTCACGGCGGAGGAGCTGGGCGGCGGCGAGCTGCACTCGCGCACGTCCGGCGTCACCGACCACCTGGCGGAGGACGACGCGCACGCGCTGCGGATCGTCCGCTCGATCGTCAGCACGCTCGGCCCCCGCGCGCCGCGGCCGTGGCAGGTCGAGCCGTCCGTCGAGCCCGCCGTCGACACGGCCGAGCTGTACGGGGTGGTGCCGACCGACAGCCGCACGCCGTACGACGTGCGCGAGGTGATCGCGCGGATCGTGGACGGCAGCCGGTTCCAGGAGTTCAAGAAGGAGTACGGCACGACGCTGGTCACGGGGTTCGCCCGCATCCACGGCCACCCGGTCGGCATCGTCGCCAACAACGGCGTGCTGTTCGGCGAGTCGGCGTTGAAGGGCGCGCACTTCATCCAGCTGTGCGACCAGCGCAGCGTGCCGCTGGTGTTCCTGCAGAACATCAGCGGGTTCATGGTGGGCCGGGAGTACGAGGCGGCGGGCATCGCCAAGCACGGCGCGAAGATGGTGACGGCGGTGGCGTGCGCGCGGGTGCCGAAGTTCACCGTGGTCATCGGCGGGTCGTTCGGCGCGGGCAACTACTCGATGTGCGGGCGGGCGTACTCGCCCCGGTTCCTGTGGATGTGGCCCAACGCGCGGATCTCGGTGATGGGCGGTGAGCAGGCCGCTTCGGTGCTGGCGACGGTGCGGCGCGACCAGCTCGGCGACGCGTGGTCCGCCGAGGACGAAGAGGCGTTCAAGGCCCCGATCCGGCAGCAGTACGAGGACCAGGGCAACCCGTACTACTCCACGGCCCGGCTGTGGGACGACGGCGTGATCGACCCGCTCGACACGCGCATGGTGCTCGGCTTGTCCCTGTCCACGGCGGCCAACGCCCCGATCGAGCCGGTTTCCTACGGCGTCTTCCGGATGTGAGTGCGATGTCCCGCCAGGAAGGTACCCGCCAGGGGATGTTCGACAGCGTGCTGGTGGCGAACCGCGGTGAGATCGCGGTGCGGGTGATCCGCGCGCTGCGCCGGTTCGGGATCAGGTCGGTCGCCGTCTACAGCGACGCGGACGTCGACGCGCTGCACGTGCGGCAGGCGGACGTGGCGGTGCGGATCGGGCCCGCGTCGGCGCGGGAGAGCTACCTGTCGATCGAGCGGATCATCGAGGCCGCGGTGTCGAGCGGCGCGCAGGCCGTGCACCCGGGGTACGGGTTCCTCGCGGAGAACGCCGAGTTCGCGCGGGCGTGCGACAAGGCGGGGCTGGTGTTCATCGGCCCGCCCGCCGAGGCGATCGAGGCCATGGGCGACAAGATCCGGGCCAAGCTGACCGTCGCGGCGGCCGGTGTGCCGGTGGTGCCGGGGCGGACCGAGGTCGGGATGACCGACGACGACCTGGTGGCCGCCGCCGACGAGATCGGGTTCCCGGTGCTGCTGAAGCCGTCCGCCGGCGGTGGCGGCAAGGGCATGCGGCTGGTGGAGTCCGGCGACGGCCTGCGGGACGCCATCGAGTCGGCCCGGCGGGAGGCGCGCGGGTCGTTCGGCGACGACGCGCTGCTGATCGAGCGGTTCATCGGCAACCCGCGGCACATCGAGATCCAGGTGATGGCCGACGCGCACGGCCGCGCGGTGCACCTCGGCGAGCGTGAGTGCAGCCTCCAGCGGCGGCACCAGAAGATCATCGAAGAGGCGCCGTCACCGCTCGTCTCGCCGGAGATGCGGGACGCCATGGGCACGGCGGCGGTCGAGGCGGCGAAGGCCGTCGGGTACGTCGGCGCGGGCACCGTCGAGTTCATCGTGGACGGCGCGTCCGGCGACTACTTCTTCATGGAGATGAACACCCGGCTCCAGGTCGAGCACCCCGTCACCGAGCTCGCGACGGGCGTGGACCTGGTCGAGTGGCAGCTGCGGGTGGCGTCCGGTGAACACCTCGGGCTCGACGACGTGGAGCTGACGAGGCACGCCGTGGAGGCCCGGGTCTACGCCGAGGACCCGGCGCGCGGGTTCCTGCCGACCGGTGGCACGGTGCTGGCGCTGCACGAGCCGTCGGACGTGCGGGTGGACTCGGCGCTGGCGGTCGGGTTGGCGGTCGGCAGCGACTACGACCCGATGCTGGCCAAGGTGATCGCGCACGGGTCGTCGCGCGAGGAGGCGTTGCGCCGGTTGGACTCCGCCCTGGGGCGGATGGTCGTGCTCGGCGTGACGACGAACATCCCGTTCCTGCGGGCGCTGCTGGCCGATCCGGACGTTAGGGCGGGCGCGCTGGACACCGGGCTGGTGGAGCGCAAGCTGGAGTCGCTGGTGCGCCACGACGTGCCGGACGAGGTGTTGGCGGCGGCGGCGTTGGAGCGGCAGCTCGCGGTGCGCGGTGACGACCCGTGGGAGAAGTCCGGCGGCTGGCGGGTGGGCGAGCACGCGTGGACCAAGTGGCTGATCGACGGCGTCGAGGTCCGCGTGCGCGGTGACGAGGTGTCGATCGCGGACAAAGAACCGTTGCGCCTCAAGGCTTCTGTCGACGGTGCATCGCTGACCGTCGGCGGTCGGCGGTATGCGATGGCCCGAGAGGGCAACGTGCTGTGGCTCGGCGCGGACGGGCGGGCGTGGGCGCTGACCGAGACCCTGCCGTCGGAGGTCGAGTCGTCGTCGGCGGCGGGCAGCGGTGGGCCGGTGACCAGCCCGATGCCCGGCACGGTGCTGGTGGTGCGCGCCGCCCAAGGCGAGCACGTGACCGCCGGCCAGCCGTTGTTCGTGGTCGAAGCGATGAAGATGGAGCACACCGTCACGGCACCCGTGGCCGGCGTGCTCACCGAAGTGCGGGTCCAGGCGGGCCAACAGGTCGCGCTGGACCAACCCCTGGCCGTCGTCGTGCCCCACGAGGAGTGAACGATGTTGGACTTCCGCCTTGACGAGGAATACGAGGCGCTGCGCAAGACCGTCGAGGAGTTCGCCCGCGAGGAGGTCGCGCCGGTCATCGGCGGGTTCTACGAGCGCGAGGAGTTCCCGTACGAGATCGTCGCCAAGATGGGGCGGATGGGCCTGTTCGGCCTGCCGTTCCCGGAGGAGTTCGGCGGCATGGGCGGCGACTACTTCGCGTTGTGCCTGGCGTTGGAGGAGCTGGCGCGGGTCGACTCGTCCGTGGCCATCACGGTGGAGGCCGGGGTCTCGCTCGGTTCGATGCCGCTGTACCGCTTCGGCTCGGCCGAGCAGAAGGCCGCTTGGCTGCCCCAGATGTGCTCCGGCTCCGTGCTGGGCGCGTTCGGGCTGACCGAGCCCGGCGGCGGGTCGGACGCGGGCGCGCTGCGCACCACCGCGCGGCTCGACGGCGACGAGTGGGTGATCAACGGGACCAAGGCGTTCATCACCAACTCGGGCACCGACATCACCGGCTTGGTGACGGTGGCGGCGATCACCGGGCAGCGGGAGAACGGCAAGCCGGAGATCTCGGCGATCATCGTGCCGAGCGGCACGCCGGGGTTCTCGGTGTCGCGCAAGTACTCCAAGGTCGGCTGGAACGCGTCGGACACGCGTGAGCTGTCGTTCCAGGACTGCCGGGTGCCGGTGGCGAACCTGGTGGGCGAGCGCGGGCGCGGCTACGCGCAGTTCCTCCAGACGTTGGACGAAGGCCGGGTGGCGATCGCGGCCATCGGCGTCGGGCTGGCGCAGGGGTGCGTGGACGAGTGCCTGCGGTACGTGGGCGAGCGCGAGGCGTTCGGCCACAAGATCGGCTCCTACCAGGCGATCCAGTTCAAGATCGCCGAGATGGAGGCCCGCACGCACACCTCGCGGTTGGCGTACTACCAGGCGGCGGCGAAGATGCTGCGCGGCGAGCCGTTCAAGCGCGAGGCGGCGATCGCCAAGCTGGTGTCGTCCGAGGCGGCGATGGACAACGCGCGTGAGGCGACCCAGATCTTCGGCGGGTACGGCTTCATGAACGAGTTCCCGGTGGGCCGGTTCTACCGCGACGCCAAGATCCTGGAGATCGGCGAGGGCACCAGCGAGGTCCAGAAGATGCTGATCGCGCGGGAACTCGGCCTGACGAGCTAGACGACGGCCGGGTCCGTGCCGGCGGCACGGACCCGGCGCGCCGGGCCGCGGGTCGGCCGGTGCCCCGGACGAAACCCCGGGCGGTGCGGTTGACGGTGTCCTCGATGCCGGTGAAGCCCTCGCCGGGGCTCAGCTCGTCCTCGACCAGGTCGAGGTCGGGGTCGTCGGCCATACCGCCTACCCGACACCGGCCCGACCCGACACCGGGCACGCCGCCGGGTCAGAAGCGGCCGTGGCGTCCTTCGCCGGAGTGGAAGCGGCGCAGGCCCCGCTCCACCTCGCGCAGCGAGGTCAGGCCGTGCGCCAGCTCGTTGGCCAGGGCGTCCTGCTCCGACAGGCCTTCCTGTTCGAGCACCGACAAGCGGTCCTCGCGGAGGCAGAGCTGCGGGAACGCGGCGATCTCCAGCGCCAGCGCCTCGGCGGCCGACCGGGACGTGCCGGTCGGCACCACCCGGTTGACCAGGCCGATCGCCAGCGCCTCGTCGGCGGCCACCGCCCGGCCGGTCAGGATCAGGTCCAGGGCGCGGGACGTGCCGATCAGGCGCGGCAGCCGCACCGTGCCGCCGTCGATCAGCGGCACGCCCCAGCGCCGGCAGAACACGCCGAGCACCGCGTCCTCGTCGGCGACCCGGAGGTCGCACCACAGCGCCAGTTCCAAGCCGCCCGCGACCGCGTGGCCGGAGACGGCGGCGATCACCGGCTTGGACAGGCGCAACCGGGTCGGGCCCATCGGGCCGGACGGCGACCCGGGGTCGTTGCTCTGGGCGGAACCCAGCGCCTTCAGGTCGGCGCCCGAGCAGAACGTGCCGCCCTCGCCGTGCAGCACGGCCACCGCCGCGGTCGGGTCCTCGTCGAACTCCCGGAACACCTCGGTCAACGTGTGCGCCGTCGGGCCGTCCACCGCGTTGCGCACCGCGGGCCGGTTCAGCAGGACCGTGAACACCGGCCCGGAGCGCTCCACCCGTACGGAACTCACAGCTTCGGCAACCCCCGCTCGATGATCGCGCCGAAGTCCACGCCGCGCGGCAGGGTGCCGAACGCCACGCCCCAGTCGCCGGACAGCCGGGACGCGCAGAACGCGTCGGCCACCGCCGGGTGCCCGTGGCGCACCAGCAGCGAACCCTGCAACGCCAACGCCATCCGCTCCACCAGCCGTCGCGCCCGCACTTCGAGGTCACCGAGGTCCGTCAGCTCGGCCTTGATCCCGTCCACCGCCGCGTCCAGCCGCCGGTCCGAGCCACGGGCCGCGTCCAGCTCGCCGAAGAACTCCTCCACCGCCTCGGGGGAACGCCCGAGAGCGCGCAACGCGTCCAGGGCGGCGACGTTGCCCGAGCCCTCCCAGATCGACATCAACGGCGACTCCCGGAACAGCCGCGGCAGCCCGGAGTCCTCGATGTAACCGTTGCCGCCCAAGCACTCCAACGCCTCCGCGGCGTGCGCCGGACCGCGCTTGCACACCCAGTACTTCGACACCGCCAACCCCAGCCGACTGCGGGTGCCGGCCAGCCACAGCGCCACCGTCGTCGCCGCCTCCGACTCCACGGCCAGGTCGGCCAGCACGTTGCGCATCGCGGGCTGGTCGACCAGGTACGCCCCGAACGCCTTGCGGTGCGCGGCGTGGTGCGTGGCCTGGGTCAACCCGAGCCGCATCCCGGACGCCGAGCCGAGCACGCAGTCCAGCCGGGTCGTGTTGACCATCTCGATGATGGTCCGCACGCCCCGTCCCTCCTCGCCGACCAGCCAGCCGACCGCGCCGTCGTACTCCAGCTCCGCCGACGCGTTGGACTTGTTGCCCAGCTTGTCCTTCAGCCGCTGCAGGAACAGCGCGTTCCGCGTGCCGTCCGGCAGCACGCGCGGCACCAGGAAGCACGACAGGCCGCCCTGCGTCTGCGCCAGGGTGAGGAACAGGTCGGACATCGGCGCGGACGTGAACCACTTGTGCCCGGTCAGCGCGTAGTGGTCACCCTGCGGCACGGCCCGCGTGGTGTTCGCCCGCACGTCCGAGCCGCCCTGCTTCTCGGTCATCGACATGCCCGCGATCAACCCGCGCTTGGTCAACGGCGCGCGCAGCCCGAAGTCGTACTCGGGGGACGCCAGCAGCGGCTCGTACCGCGCGGCCAGCTCGGGCGTCCGGCGCAACGCGGGCACGGCGGCGTACGTCATCGAGATCGGGCACCCGTGCCCCGCCTCGGCCTGGCTCCACACGAAGAACTTGGCCGCGCGGGCGACGTGTGCGCCCGGCCGGTCGTCCCGCCACGCCGCCGCGTGCAGGCCGCTGGAGACCGCTGTCGCCATCAGCTCGTGCCAGGCCGGGTGGAACTCGACCTCGTCGATCCGGTGCCCGTACCGGTCGTGCGTGTGCAGGACGGGCGGGTGCGCGTTCGCCTGCCGACCGAGGTCCTGGACGTGCGCGGTGCCCGCGAGCACGCCGAGCGCGCGCAGTTCCGGCTCGGCCCACTCCGCACCGCCGCGGTGCAGGCCGTCCAGCAGCGCCGGGTCGGCGGAGACGTCGTGGCCTTCCAGCGGCGGGACCTGGTTGGTCACCTCGTGCGTGGCGTGGGTCATAACCACTCAGCGTACTACCCGCCGGTAACTTGCTTGTAGGTGAATTTTGGGGGTGCTGATCAAGCGACGGCGGCCTAACGTCGCACTCGTGAGGGATCACGTGCAGGACCACTCCCGGCAGAGCCGGGAATCCGATCACGGGCGGGCGGTCGCCGCGTTGCGCGGCCAGTACGCGGCCATCCCCGCGGGCGCTCCGGTGCGCCTCGCCAAGTCGACGTCGAACCTCTTCCGCTTCCGCGCCGACCAGTCGGGCGGACTCGACGTCGCCCGGTTCGACCGGGTGCTGTCGGTCGACCCGGACGCCCGCACCGCGCAGGTGCAGGGCATGACGACCTACGAGAACCTGGTGGACGCCACCCTGCCGCACGGCCTGATGCCGCTGGTCGTGCCGCAGCTCAAGACGATCACGCTGGGCGGCGCGGTGGCCGGCCTCGGCATCGAGTCGAGCTCGTTCCGCAACGGCCTGCCGCACGAGTCGGTGCGCGAGCTGGAAGTGATGACCGGCGACGGTGAGGTCGTGGTGACCGATCCGGGCGACGACGCGCACGGCGGTCTCTTCCGGGGCTTCCCGAACTCGTACGGCACGCTCGGCTACGCGTTGCGGCTGGAGATCGAACTCGAACCGGTGCGGCCGTACGTGAAGCTGCGGCACGTGCCGTTCGGTGCCGCCGATCAGTGCGCCGAGATGATCGCCGCGGTCTGCGCGGAACGCTCCTACCAGGGCGAACCGGTCGACTTCGTGGACGGCACGGTGTTCTCCGGCGGCGAGCAGTACCTGACGCTCGGCACCTGGGCCGACACCGCGCCGTGGACGTCGGACTACACCGGCAACCACGTCTACTACCGGTCCATCCAGCGGCGGCGGACCGACTACCTGACCGTCAAGGACTACCTGTGGCGGTGGGACACCGACTGGTTCTGGTGCTCGCGGGCGTTCGGCGTGCAGCACCCGGTGGTGCGGCGGCTGGTGCCCAAGCGGTACCTGCGGTCGGACGTGTACCGCAAGGTCGTGGCTTGGGACCGGCGGCACAAGCTGTCCGACCGGCTGAGCAAGGCGGTGCAGGAGCCGGTCATCCAGGACGTGGAGATCCCGGTCGACCGGCTCGCCGAGTTCCTGGACTTCTTCCACCGGGAGATCGGCATCAGCCCGGTGTGGCTGTGCCCGGTGCGGCTGCGGAGCCGCGACGGCGCCTGGCCGCTGTACCCGATGGACCCGGACGTGCTGTACGTGAACGTCGGCTTCTGGTCGACGGTGTCGCTGCGGCCGGACGAGCGGCAGGGCAGCCGGAACAGGGTGATCGAGGACAAGGTCACCGAGCTGGGCGGGCACAAGTCGCTGTACTCCGACTCGTACTACCGCGAAGAGGAGTTCTGGGCCAACTACAACGGCCCGACGTACCAGGAGTTGAAGGAGCGGTACGACCCGGCGGGCAGGCTGCCCGATCTGTACGCCAAGTGTGTTCTCCGTAGGTGAAGGGAGCCGGGGCCATGCGGTTGGCGGAGGTGTTCCAGCGGGCGGTCGGGAGCGACGCGTCCGTGCGGTTCAGCGCGTACGACGGCAGCGAGGCGGGGCCGGCCGACGCGACTGTGGGCATCGAGGTGCGCACGCCGGAAGCGTTGTCGTACCTGGCGTCGGCGCCGGGCGAGCTCGGTCTGGCGCGCGCGTACGTGACCGGGCACTTGGAGATCATCGGCGACGTGTACGGGGCGCTGCGGCACCTGTCGGAGATGTCGCTGCGGGAGGTGCCGTGGGGCGAGCGGGTGGAGTTGCTGGCGACCCTCGGGCGGACCCGGCTGCGCACGCGGGTGGAGGTGCCGGCGCAGGAGCGGCGGCTGCACGGCCTGCGGCACTCGAAGGCGCGTGACCGCGAGGCGATCGCGCACCACTACGACGTGTCGAACGCGTTCTACGAGTGGGTCCTCGGGCCGTCCATGGCTTACACGTGCGCGGTGTACCCGACCGCCGAGTCCACTTTGGAGCAGGCGCAGTTCGCCAAGCACGACCTGGTGGCGCGCAAGCTCGGGCTGGAGCCGGGGATGCGGCTGCTCGACGTCGGCTGCGGCTGGGGCGGCATGGTCATGCACGCGGCGCGCGAGTACGGCGTCCGCGCGCTGGGCGTGACGCTGTCGCGCAACCAGGCGGAGTGGGCGCAGAAGGCGATCGTGGAGGCCGGGCTGTCCGACCTGGCCGAGGTGCGCTACCTCGACTACCGGGACGTGCGCGAGGACGGGTTCGACGCGGTCAGCTCGATCGGCCTGACCGAGCACATCGGCAAGGTCAAGCTGCCCGCGTACTTCCGCGCGCTGCACCGGAAGGTTCGGCCGGGTGGGCGGATGTTGAACCACTGCATCACCCGGCCGGACAACAAGCAGCCGGCGCGGACCGGCGGGTTCATCAACCGGTACGTGTTCCCGGACGGCGAGCTGGTCGGGCCGGGGCACATCGTGTCGTTGATGCACGACACCGGGTTCGAGGTGCGGCACGAGGAGAACCTGCGGGAGCACTACGCCATGACGCTGGCGGCGTGGTGCGCGAACCTCGAAGAGCACTGGGACGAGGCGGTGGCCGAGGTGGGGTTGGGCCGGGCGAGGGTGTGGCGCCTGTACCTGGCCGCGTCGAGGCTGGGGTTCGAGCGGAACAACATCCAGCTGCACCAGGTGCTGGGCGTCAAGCTCGACGGCACCACGTCCCACATGCCGCTGCGCCCAACCTGGTAAACCCCCCGCGTGAGTCCTACGTTCAGAACCCCCGTGTCCTACGTTCGGAACCCCCGAGTTCAACGCTCAGAACACCCGAGTTCAACGCTCGGAACAAATGACCTGGACCCTGCGAGCGGCCTGAGCGGCCGGCCGGACCACGCTGGAGCAAGGATCACGGCCGGCCGAGCAGCGCCGACACCTCGTCGAACGTCAGCCACGACGACCCGTACAGCGGCCCCTGCGCCCCCGTCACGCCCAGCTCCGCCAACCGCCGCGCCTCGAACTCCGTGCGCACACCCGCCGCGTACACGGGAACGTCCAACGTCCGCGTCCAGCTGAGCAGCGTCACGGCCGCGCTCTCGTCGATCCGGTTCGCGCCCTCCGCCAGCCCGTACACCGGCGAACCCTGGAACTTCACCCCGCTCAACGGGATCCGCCGCAACCGGTCCACCGGCACGTTGCCGCCGCCGACCTGGTCGAGCACCAGCCGCACCCCGTGGTCGGCCAGGAACGTCAACTCGTCCACCTGGTCGTCGCTGATCAACGCGGGCAGCTGCTCGCCGAGCTCGAACTGGAGCATCCCGGCCGGTAACCCGCTCTCCCGCAACGCCCGCCGCACGGTCGCCACCAGTTCCGGCTCCTGGCACTGCCGCGCGCTCAGGTCCATGCTCAGCACGGGCGCGGCGGACCCGAACTCCGCGTGCCAACGGCCGGCGTCGGCGCAGGCCTGCCCGATCGCCCACTCGCCGAGCCGCGCCACCATCCCGGTGCACGTCGACAGCGACACCAACGTCTGCGGGTCCAGCAGCCCTTCGGTCGGGTGGTTCCACCGCAACCGCGCCTCGACGGCCAGCAGCGACCCGTCCGCCAGCGAGTGCACCGGCTCGTAGTCGACCCGGAAGTCGCCCTGCTCCAACCCGCCGGAGATGGACGCCGCCAACCGCATCCGCGCACGTTCACGCTGGTCACGGCCGTGGTCGTAGAGCGCCCACTGCGCCTTGCCGTCGTCCTTGGCCCACCGCACGGTCAGGTCGACGCAGCGCAGCAGCTCGACCGCGTCCGCACCGCGCGCGGCCTGCACGACGATGCCGACGCTGGCCGTCACGCCGATGCCGTCTTCACCCACCCACACCGGTTCGGCGAGCAGGTCGACGGCGGACTCGGCGAGCGCGACCACGGTCGGCACGTCGGCCGGGTCGCGGATCAGCACGCCGAACTCGTCCGGGCCGATCCGCGCCAGCTGCCCGATCCCGTCGAACACCGAGCGCAGGTGCCGGGCGACGGTGGTCAGGACGAGGTTGCCGACGTCGTGCCCGAACGCGTCGTTGACCACCCGGAACCCGTCGAGGTCGAACACGACCAGCGCGAGCGTCGCGGGCCCCTTGGAACCGGCCACGCCCTCCAGCCAGCCGACGAACTGCGTCCGGTTCGCGAGGCCGGTCAGCATGTCGTGCAGGCTCTGCCGGACCAGCTGGGCCTGGAGCGCGCGGACCTCGTCCAGGCTCTCGATCATCGTCACGTAGAAGGCGGGCGCGCCGTCGTCGTCGCGCAGCATGGCGAGCGCGACGAGCACGTCGACGACCTCGCCGTCCGCCCGGACCAGCCGCGTCTCCGCCCGCACGTGCCCGCGCCCGGTCGCCAACTGCTGGGCGACGCGCGAGATCATGTCGCGTTCGTCCGGGTGCACCAGGTCGCGGGCGACCGTTCCGACCAGTTCGTCGGTGGTGCGGTCGAGCATGGCGAGCAACGCCTCGTTGCAGTCGAGGATGAGGCCGTTCATGTCGGAGACCGCGATGGCGAGCGCCGTTGTCTGGAATACGGCCCGGAACTTCGCTTCGTCCGATCGTGCGACTGATTCGCCTGATCGGGTGGACTTTATCCCACTCTGCTGGGCGGTATGGGTGCGCAGAGCGTCACTGAATCCGGCGGCAAGGGCTCCGAGTACGGCGATCAGGTGTTTGTTCTCGGTGAGCGGGTCGGTCGGCAGGTGTTCTCCGACGAACGCGATCGTCCGCTCCACCGTCTCGGCGGACACCAGGCCGTGCTCGACCAGGCCGCGGCCGACCCGGCGCGCGGACGTGGGGCGATCGTGCCGGAGCGCGGTGCGCAGGTCCACGGCGAACCCGGCGAGCAACTCCTCCAGCCGCCCGCGCGGCAAGTCGGCGGCCGACGGGACGGTGGGGGTGATGGCGGCGGCCCAACCGCGCGCGAACCGGGTGTCGGGGGATTCACGCGGGTCGTCGCCGAGTCGCGCCGTGCCTGCCTGTTCGACCATTTCCATTCAGCTCTGCTGACCAATCTCGATGGGCCGCCCTGTCGCCGTCGTATCGTCCGAAGCGAGCGCAGTGGTACTCCGACGTGGGAATTCCGGCCCATTGTCACTCGAATGGTGTAAGGGTGGACCGTTGGGGCGCAGTGAGCCTACCGGCCTTCGGCCGTGGCGGGGGCGTGATCAAGACATCGGTTGACCTCTAGTAAACCTGAGGTTTTAGCGTCGGTGCCATGACTGTGACTGTGCTGGGTCTGGGAGAGATGGGGTCCGCGCTGGCAGCCGCGTTCCTGGCGGGTGGGCAGCGGACCACGGTGTGGAACCGCACGGCGGGCAAGGCCGACGGGTTGGTGGCGGAGGGCGCGGTGAGCGCGGGTTCCGTGCCGGAGGCCGTCGCGGCGAGCGACCTGGTGGTGGTGAACGTCAAGGGGAACGATGCCGTGCGCGCGATCCTGGCGTCGGCGGGATCACTGGACGGACGTGCGGTGGTCAACCTGACCGACGGGACGTCCGGCGAGGCGCGTGACGTGGCGGCGTGGGTGGCCGAGCGCGGCGGCTCGTACGTGCACGGCCAGATCATGACCATCGCGCCGGCGATCGGGCACGCGGACTCGGTCGTGTTCTACGGCGGTGACGAGGCGGCGTACGGGCGTCATCGCGAGGTGCTGTCGTTGCTGGGCGGGCGTGGGACCTACCTCGGTGACGACCCGGGGACGCCCGCGCTGTTCGGGTTGGCCGTGAACGACACGATGTGGGGCACGCTCAACGGGTTCCTGCACGCGTCGGCGTTGCTGGCGAGCGAGGGCGTCGAGGTGAAGCGGTTCCTGGAGCACGCTGGGGCGTCGTTGAGCGGGCTGCTCGCGTACCTGCCGTCGTTGGCGGGCGAGGTGGACCGGGGCGAGTACGCGGTGCCGTTCGGGGCGTTGAAGCACCACCTGCCCGCCGTGGCGGACCTCGTGCGGGAGAGCCGTGACCGGGGGATCGACGACGAGTTCCCGTCGTACACGTTGCGGATGGTGCGCGCGGTGGTCGAGGACGGGCACGGGGACGACAGCTACTCGCGGCTGGTCGAGCGGTTCCGGTCGT
Source organism: Saccharothrix sp. NRRL B-16314 (assembly GCF_000716595.1). Lineage (GTDB taxonomy): Bacteria > Actinomycetota > Actinomycetes > Mycobacteriales > Pseudonocardiaceae > Actinosynnema. The sequence continues at coordinate 112,365 of NZ_JNXC01000011.1, read as the reverse complement.
CCCCGGCGTCCTGAGCGTTGAATTCGGGGGTTCTGAACGTAGGAGACGGGTGTTCTGGAGGTAGGACTCACGCGTTCTGAACGTAGGACTCTCGGAGGGGGTCAGGTTGCGGAGGAGAGGACCGAGGCGATCCGGGTGGCGATGCGGTCGTTGTCGGTCGGCGCGAGGCTGAGCCAGCCGTTCTCGTGCACCATCAGGTAGCGGCCCTGGTGGGTGTCGAACCACGTGATCAGCGTGCCCGCCCGGTCCCGCCGGTAGCCGGAGCCGACGGTGACGCCGAACTGGCCACCGGCGACCCGGTTGCCGGCCAGCTCGCTGACCGCCGTCGCGTCCTCGCGCGACAGCCCGGCCTTCTGCAACGCCTCCCGCTCGTCCAGCTCCCCGCCGCCCCACGGGTCGTCCTCGTCGTCCTCCGGCTCGTCCTGCGCCGCCGCGGTCAACGTCTCCATCCGCAGCGACAACGCGCTCCCCGGCCCCGCCGACCCGTCCGGCAGCACGTCCACGATCGACCGGGCCAGCGCGGTGGGCCGGATCTCCAGCACACCGACCGAACCGCTGTCGATCAGCGCCAACGCGGCCCGCTCGCCGTCGGACACGGCCACCGCCCGCACCGCGCGGTCGATGTGGGCGACCGCGTCCACCGCCACCTCGTGGTCACCGAGCAGCCGGAGCAGCGCCACCAGCCGGGGGTCGGGCTCGCCGTACTCCGCGAGCACCTCCTCCCGCAGCCGCCGGCGCTCCTCCTCCGTGGCGCCTTGGCTCGGCACGTCCAGCGGGTACGGCAGCCGGCCGAGGTCGAGGTCGTGCCACAGCACGTCGAGCTGCCGCGGCGTGAGCAGGAACTCGGGCTCGATCACGGCTGGTCGCCGCCCTTCTTGCGCGACTTCGCGCCACCGATCACCGACGGCGGCAGGTTCTCGCCCGGCACCTCGAAGATGTCCTCACCGCGGAGGTACGCGGCGGTCCGGTGCTCCTTGTCCTCACCCTGCTGGCCACCGGCCGGTGCGCCCGCCGGTGCGCCGGCCATCGGCATCCCGGACGCACCCGCGCCACCGGGGCCGAACCCGCCGACCGGCATCGCGCCACGGGCGCCGGGAGCACCCGGTCCGCCGACCGCGCCCGTCGAACCACCCGCGGCCATCGACCCACCGGTGCCGCCCGCGCCACCGGAGCCCGTCGGACCGAAGCCGGGACCACCGCCGAAACCGGGAGCGCCGCCGAAACCGCCCGGAGGCATACCGCCCACCGGCATCCGGCCCGCGCCGCCGCCAGTGCTGGTACCGCCGCCGCTGTTGACACCGCTGTTGGGCAACGGTGGCGTGCCGGGTGCGCCGGCCGGGATGTAGGTCGGCGGCTTCACGCCCGGAGGGAGGGTGCCACCGCCCTGGCGCGGCACGGCGTTCCGGTCGGCGGGCTGGTACGGCGGCACGTAACCGCTGCCGGGAGGGGTGTAGCCGGGGCTGCCGCCGGACGGCGTGTAGGTCGAGCCGGCCGGTGGCGTGTACGGGTTGGCCACCGGGACCTGGGCCGCCGCCGCGGCAGCCGTGGTGCCCTCGGGCCGGTACATCGCCGGACTCGGCGCCATGCCGGGGGACGCGGGGCTGCCGCTCGCGTACGCCCCGACGCCACCGGCCGCGTACGAACCGGACGGTCCGGCGTACGAACCGGCCGGACCCGTGTAGGCGGACGGGGCGGTGTAAGCGGCGGGGGCCGAAGCAGTGGCCGTACCCGACGGCGAGTACGAGCCCGCCTGCGCGGACGACGTCGGCTGCGCCATCTCGGCCTGCCGGAGTTGCTGCGACGTGGCCGCGAAGCTCGCGGGCGTGGTGCTGCCGGCCTCGACGACACCGGCGACGGCGCCACCACTCGCGCCGCTCACGCCTTCCACGGCCAGAGCCCGCATCAGCATCGCCGGCGGCTCCTCGGTCCGACCGGTGACGGGGTTGAACGGCGCGGTGAACCGCGGCGTGGTCTGGTCGACCGCACGCGACTCGTTCTCCATCGTGCTCATGACCGTCACGGCGTGCTCGTGCATGGCCCGCGCCTTGTCGTTGGCGGCCTGCATGTCGGTGGCGGACGACGCCAACCCGACGATGCCGCCCGCCGCGAACGTCCCTGTGGCCTGGTTCCAGTCGAACTCGACCGGCTCGGGCATGCTCGCCCGCGCGTTCTCCATGATCTGGCTCTGGTCCTGCACCCGCTTGCCGACCTCGACCGCGGTCTCGGCGGTGTGCGTCACCCAGTCGGCCAAGCCCTTGATCGCGAGCCGCGCCGCGTCCGCCGCCGCGCCGGTCCACCCGGCCTCGCTGACCGCGACCCGCTCGTTGATGAGCCGCGCGGACTCGGTGAGCTCGGTGCCGAACTGGCCCCACTCCGAGCCGATCTCGCCGGTCTGGCCGGGGTCGTTGTTGTTGTGCACCGCCTCGTACAGCTCGCGGTGCGACCGGGACGCCCAGTTCTGCGCGTCGGTCAGCACCAGGTCGACGTCCTGCTCGCGCAACCGCTCCAGGTGCGTCCGCTGTCCCTGCTCCGCCATCGTCGACGCCCCTCTCAGTTCGCGCTCAGCCGGACGAACTCGGAGCCGTGCTCCTCGTCGATGGCGATGAAGTTGCGGATCGCGGACTGCACGGAATCGTGCGTCTGCTGCAAGACCTCGCGGTAGGCGGTCATCACGGCGACGAACGAGCGCGGGTCGCCGTCCGCGCGTGCCTCGAACTTGTGCGCCATCCGGTCGCCGACGGGGTTGGCGCCCAGCGGCGCGGGACGGGCCAGCCGGCCGGCGCGCTCCAGCCACGAGTCGACCAGGTCCATCTGCTCGACGAGCATCTTGCGCAGCTCTTCGCCGGTGACGGGGTCGAGCGACACCTGGCCGCTGTTCACGGTTTCCTGGAGTGCCACGACCTGACCGTTCACGGTCGGGACGTCCTGGGGCGGGGCCACTGCATCCCCGGTTTCGGCGATGTACATCGGTATCCCTCGCGAAGGCGGCCTGATGGACGGCACCCACCTTCGCGGTGTCCTCCAACGCCCGGCCAACGCCGCCCCAACGTGACCTCCCGCGCAGGCCTCCGGACCAGGCCCAGCACTGTGGGAAACTCTGCGACTACACGGTGACAACGCCGAAAGGGCTTCAGATGCGGGTGAACCTGCTCGGCCCCGTTGAGCTGGTTTACGCAGGTGGGGATGCGGTTCGGCTGGGTGCGGCCAAGCGGCGGACGGTGCTCGCCGCGCTCGCCCTCGAACTCAACCGGGTGGTGTCCGGCGACCGGCTCCTCGACCTGGTGTGGGACGGCTCACCGCCGCCGCAGGCGAAAGCCGCCCTCCAAGGACATATCGCCCAGCTGCGCAAGGTCCTGACCGGTGGTGTCGCGCTCGTCACCCGTGCGCCCGGCTACGTGCTGACCGGTGAGCGCGACGCCGTCGACGTGTTCCGGTTCGAGGACCTGCTGGCGACCGCACGTGACGCGGCGGACGACGCGGCGGTCGAGCTGCTGCGGGACGCGTTGGCGCTGTGGCGCGGGCCGGTGCTCGCGGACGTGCCGGGCGACCACCTGCGCGAGGCGGTGTCGGCGCGGCTGGAGGAGCTGCGGCTGGTGGCCGTGCAGGAGCTGGCGACCAGGCTGTCGCGGCTGGACCGGGCGGACGAGGCGGTGACGGGGCTGCGGGACGCGGTGGACGCGAACCCGTTGCGCGAGGCGCTGGTGTCGCGGCTGGTGCTGGCGCTGCACTGGACCGGGCGGCAGGCCGAGGCGCTGGCGCTGTTCCACCGCACGCGGGAACGGCTGGCCGAGGAGCTGGGCGTCGACCCGGGGCCGGAGCTGCGGGACGCGTACCGGACCGTGCTGGCGGGGGACACCGCGCCGTCCGCGCCGGTGGGTCGCGCGCCCGCGCAGCTGCCGCGTGAGCACCGCGGGTTCGTCGGGCGTGAGTCGGAACTGTCGGACCTCGGTGAGAGCCTGAGCGGGCAGGACTCGGCGATCGGGCTGCTGGTCGGTCCCGCCGGGGTGGGCAAGACGGCGTTGGCGCTGCGCTGGGCGCACCGGGTGGCCGGCGACTTCCCGGACGGGCAGCTGTTCGTGAACCTGCGCGGGTTCGACGAGACCGAGCCGCTGGACCCGCGGACGGCGTTGATCGGGTTCCTGCGGGCGCTGGGGCTGACCGACTCGGAGATCGCGGTGAGCCTGGAGGACCAGGCCTCGCAGTACCGGTCGCTGCTGGCCGGGCGCCGGGTGCTGGTGTTCCTCGACAACGCCCGGTCGGCCGAGCAGGTGCGGCCGTTGCTGCCCGGGTCGTCGCGGTGCCTGGTGCTGGTGACGAGCCGGCACCGCCTGGACGACCTGGTGGTGACGGAGGGCGCGTCGTCGCTGCACGTGCCGACGTTGCCGGAGTCGAGTGCGGAAGACCTGCTGGCCGCACTGCTCGGGCGTCAGCGGATCGAGCAGGAGCCGGACGCGGTGGCCGAGCTGGTGGAGCAGTGCGACCGGCTGCCGCTGGCGTTGCGGATCGCGGGCGCACGGCTGGCGTCACGGCCGCGGTGGACGATCCAGTCGCTCGTGGACGAGCTGCGCGACGAGCAGGGCCGGCTGTCCGCGTTGTCGCTGCCGGAGGCGGGGCGCGGGGTGCACGCGGCGTTGGCGGTGAGCTACCGGGAACTGCCCGAGGGCGCGGCGCGGCTGTTCCGGCGGCTCGGGCTGCACCCCGGGACGGACCTGGACAGCTACACGGCGGCGGCGTTGCTGGACATCAACGTGGTCAGCGCCCGGACGCACCTGCGGACCCTGGCGTACGCGAACCTGTTGCACGAGTCGACGCCCGACCGGTACTCGCGGCACGACCTGGTGCGGCTGTTCACGCACCACCTGGCGGCCACCGAGTCGGAGGTGGAGCTGGCGGCGCACCGGCTGCTCGACTACTACCTGCACGTCGCGGACCGGGCGCGGGCGCACCTGTCCGACCACGTCCGGCCGTTCGGGCCCGCCGAGCACCCGCCGTCCTCGTTCCCGGAGCTGCTGTCGCACGCGACGGCGTTGGACTGGTTCACGCTGGAGGAGGCGAACCTGGGGCTGGCGCTGGACATGGCGGTGAACGGCGGGCACCGGGAGCGGACGTGGCAGCTGGCGCTGTGCCTGGACGCGTTCCACTTCCGGCGGGGGAACCGGATGGACCGGCTGGCGTTGTGCCGCATCGGGTTGGCCGCGGCGCGGTCGTTGGGCGACGCGCACGCCGAGGCGACGTTCCTGCTGCGGCTGGGTTCGACGTTGGCGGACCTGGGGCGGATCGACGAGGCGGTCGAGGCGTGCACGCGGGCGGCGGCGTTGGCGGAGGGCGACCGGCACCTGGAGCTGGCGGCGTTGGCGAACCTCGGCTACTGCCTGATGGCCGACGACCGGCTGGACCGGGCGCAGGAGGTGATCCTGGAGGCGCTGGACGTGGCGCGGGAGGTGGGTGACCGCCGGTCGCAGGCGAGCATCCAGAACAACCTGGCGAACGTGCTGCTGCGCAAGCACCAGCCGGAGGAGGCGTTACGCCACGCGACCGAGGCCCTGACGTTGTTCCCGTCGGCGCCGTCCAAGGCACACACGGCCGCGCTCCACACCGTTGGCACCGCGTCGCAGCAGCTGGGTCGTGCCGACGAGGCCCTGGAGTCGTACCGCGCCGGGCTGGCCCTGGCGGCGCGTCTGGGCGACCACTACCAGGAAGCCCTGTGCCACCGGGCGATCGGTGACGTCCTGGAGCAGTCCGAAGGCCCCACCGCCGCCCGGCCACACTGGCAGGCCGCCCAGCGCCTCTACCACGACCTGCGCCTCCCCGACGCCGACGACCTGGCCCGCAAGCTGTCGTTCGCCCGCTGACGGTCCGCCCGCTGACCACGGGCTCCGCGTAGCCCTATCGGGTGAGGGCAGCGCGCGTGCGGCCGGACGCGCCGACACTGGGGGACGGGGCGACACGGTGGACGTCGATCACCCGGCCCGGACGGAGAGCCGCATGGAGATCTCCCCGGCCGAACTCGCGGCCGACCTGCGCAGGCTCCGCCGTGGTCGCGGGGTCCAGGCGGTGCGCCTCGGGGACGAGGTCGGGCCGGCCCTGCGAGCGCTGTGCGGCGTCGAGGAGACCGACCCGCACGCCGCCGTCCGGGAGAAGGTGCGCGCGACGTTGCGCGATTCGAGCGAAGGGCTGCCGTTCGACCTGCGTGCGGTGTTCGTCGGCGCACTCGCGCTGGACGTCGACGTGGCCGGGAAGTTCCTGGGAGATCGGGAGCGGTCGCTCGCCGACGAGTTCCACCGCGACGTCCGCACGATCCGGCGACGTGTCGAGGAGGCGATCGACCTGTTCGCGGAGAACGCCGTGGCCCGGTCCGGGCCGCCGCCCGGAGGCGAGGACGGCGACTGGCACGTCGAGCGGCTGGAGGCCCTGGTCCGCCTCGACGTGCCGGAGCCCGAGTGCGTGGAGCGGCGGACGATCGTGGCCGAGGGCGACATCGGCGACCACGTCCGGGTGGCGGCCACACCGCCCGCGCTCGGGCCGGCCGGTGACGGGGCCGACCTGCGGGCCGTCTCGCTCTTCGGGGCCGAGGTGATCGGCGAACAGCGCGTCCGGGACGGCCGCCTCCTGCTCGACCTGCGCCTCCCGCAGCCGCTCTCCGCAGGTCAGCGGCACGAGTGCGGCCTGGTCGTCCGCGCTTGCGGCGCCGGCGGCATCCGGTCGCACTACCTCTACCGCCCGGAGCGCCGGTGCGAGTCCTTCGAGTTGCGGGTGCGGTTCCCCGTCGAGCACGTGCCCACCTCGGTGAGCCTGGTCCGGGGGGCGGCGGACCACCCGGAGGTGGTGGGCGACGAGGTGGCGGTCGACGCCGTGCACGAGGTGCGCGTCACGTTCGCGGACCTGCGTTCCGGCTTCGCCTACGGGATCCGGTGGCGACCGGTGGCGCGCGGCGCCTGAGCGGCCCGGTCGGCGGGTCGGTGGGTCAGCGGCGCAGCACGGTCGTGCCGGCGGACGTGCCGGTGTGGGTGAGGCGCTTGGCGAAGCAATCGTCCGGGCCGATGCGCTCCCGGTCGCACCACCTGTTCGCCTCCGCTCCGGAGGCGTGGGTGTAGGGCACCACGGTCACCCAGAAGTCGTCGCTGTCGAAGCTGACGAAGTCCGCGGAGGACAGCAGCAGCGCGGTGGGGTACCGGTTCCGGGTCTGCCGGAAGTCCGCCCAGATCTCCTCGTGGGTGAACCGCACCCCGTGCACCACGAGCCCGAGCCGCTTCGAGGACAGCTGGGGGACCCACCAGTCCACGAGGGACTCGACCGCCGCCCGGTCGGTGGCGACCTGCGCGTTCAGCAGTTCGCGCGCGAACTCGTCGGGGGAGAGCGTGGGGACGGGCGGCATGGTGGTCGTCGTCGTGGAGTGACTCGTCGCCGTTTCCGTCGTCGACGGCGCCACCGCGGAGGCGGTGACGCCACCCTCCTCCGCCGTCGCGATGCCGACCACTCGACGGTTCGCGTAGCGCACCCCGAGCACGGCCGTGACCACGATCATCATCGAGACCACGACCAGGGCGGTGACCACGAACGGCATCGGGAGGCCCGGATCGCCGGAGCGGGTCCGCCGGTCGGCCGGCCCCGACCAGCCGGTCGTCATGTCCGCACCGCACGTCGTGCAGTGACGGAGGTCGGCGCGTTGGCCCGCGCCACACCTGCGGCAAACGTTCATGGGAATCCCTGGGGGCCGTCCGAAGTGGACTACGTTAGTCCGACCGCTCTCAGCGGAGTGCCCGGCGCGGGGATTGACCACTTTCTGGCCTGGAATTGTCCAGCCTCAGCCCACCGCCCCGGCGGCGGCGCGGCCGGCTACTCGGCCGGAGAAGAGGCAGCCGCCCAGGAACGTGCCTTCGAGGGCGCGGTAGCCGTGGACGCCGCCGCCGCCGAAGCCGGACGCCTCACCGGCGGCGTAGACGCCCGGCAGTGGCGAGCCGTCGGAGGTCAGCACCCGGCCCGACAGGTCGGTGTGCAGGCCGCCCAGGGTCTTGCGGGTCAGCACCGAGAGCCGGACGGCGATCAGGGGTCCGGCCTTCGGGTCCAGGAGCGGGTGGGGTTCGACCACGCGGATCAGCTTGTCGGTGACGAACTTGCGGGCCTCGCGCATGGCGTTGATCTGCATGTCCTTGCCCAGCCCCGAGATCACCTGCCGGTCGCGCTCGACGATGGTGCGGTGCAGGGCCGCGGGGTCGATCAGGGACGTGCCGGCCAGCTCGTTCATCCCGGCGGCCAGCTCGGCGGCCGTGCGGCCGAAGATGAACTCCTCCGACCGCTTGGCGAACTCCTCCACCGGCGCGACGGCACCCGGCAGCGCGCGCTTCAGCACCGCGCGGACGTCCTTGCCGGTCAGGTCGGGGTTCTGCTCCGACCCGGACAGCGCGAACTCCTTGCCGATGATCCGCTGGTTCAGCACGAACCACGAATACCCGTGCCCGGTCTTCACGATGTGCTCCAACGCGCCCAGCGCGTCGAAGCCGGGGAACAGCGGGATCGGCAGCCGCTGCCCGGTGGCGTCCAGCCACAACGACGACGGTCCGGGCAGGATGCGGATGCCGTGCCTGCTCCAGATCGGCGCGTAGTTGGCGATGCCCTCGGGGTAGTGCCACATGCGGTCTTCGTTGATGATCTCGCCGCCGGTGTCCTGCACGACCTTCAGCATCTCGCCGTCGACGTGGTCGGGCACACCGGACAGCATGTGCGCGGGCGGCGTGCCGAGGCGCGCGGGCCAGTTGCGGCGCACCATCTCGTGGTTCGCCCCGATGCCGCCGGACGTGACGACGACCGCCTGCGCCCGCAGCTCGAAGTCCGAGACGACGGTGCGCGAACTGGCCACGCCGCGCTCGACCGCGCTGTCCTCCAGCACGGAGCCGCGCACGCCGTCGACCGCACCGCCCGTCATGGTCAGCCCCGTGACGCGGTGCCGGAACGCCAGCCGCACGAGCCCGCGCTCCACGCCTTCGCGCACCCGCCGCTCGAACGGCGCGACGATGCCCGGCCCGGTGCCCCAGGTGACGTGGAACCGCGGCACCGAGTTGCCGTGGCCGTCGGCCAGGTACCCGCCGCGCTCGGCCCACTGCACGAGCGGGAACCAGCGCACGCCCATCGCGTGCAGCCACGCCCGCTTCTCACCGGCCGCGAAGTTCACGTAGGCCTCGGCCCACTGACGCGGCCAGTGGTCGCACTCCCGGTCGAACGCGGCCGAGCCCAGCCAGTCCTGCAGCGCGAGCTCCGCCGAGTCCTTGACCTTCAGCCGCCGCTGCTCCGGGCTGTCCACCAGGAACAACCCGCCGAACGACCAGAACGCCTGCCCGCCGAACGCCGCCTCCGGCTCCTGGTCGAGCAGGATGACCTTGCGTCCCGCGTCGACCAGCTCGGCGGTGGCGACGAGACCCGCCAGACCCGCGCCGACGACGATGACATCCGCGTCATGTGCCATCGGGCGAGTCTAGATCGAAGTGCACGTGGTGGACGAGAGCTGAAGAAAATTCACTTTAGGGAGTGTCACGGTGACGTACACGGGAGACGTCGGCGAGGTCAGCGCGGTCTGGCGGCCGGTCGCGGAGGTGCCGAACATCGACCGGCCGCTGAGCCAGGCACGGCTGGTCGCGCCCGGCGACGTCACGCGCAACCAGTTCGGCCTGTTCGACTGGCGGATGAAGCCGCGCGCGGGCGGCGCCGCCCCGCACTTCCACAAGACCTTCTCGGAGTCGTTCTACGTGACCTCCGGAGTGGTCAGCCTGTTCAACGGCGAGACGTGGGTGAACGCCGCCGAGGGTGATTTCCTGTACGTGCCGGAAGGCGGTGTCCACGCTTTCCGCAACGAGACCGACGAACCCGCGTCGATGTTGATCCTGTTCGCGCCCGCCCCACCGCGGGAGAAGTTCTTCCGGGGACTCGCGGAGATCCTCGATTCCGGCCGGCAGCTGAGCCGGGAGGAGTGGGCCGAATTCTACGCCCGGCACGACCAGTACATGGTCTGAGCTGCGGCTACGCATTGCCGCGGCCCAAGTAAAAGCCGTCGGCCGTCCGGTCGGGGGAAACCGTTCGGCCGACGGCGGTCGGCGAGCGCGGGCGCACCAGGCAACGTCTCGGGGGAGAGGTGCCGCGCGGATCGGGGGAGGTGTCCGCGGGCCTGACGTCCGGTGCGGCGTCCGCTCTTGCCGACCAATAGTGGAACGGGTGGTTTCCGGTAGGTGTTCCCCGGAAGACCCCGGCGTGGCAGGCATCACTACGGAGCGTCAGCACCGGCCGTGACGGTGCGCGGTCGATCGGGTGGTGTCAGGCGTCGCCGCGCAGTTCGGTCATCCGGGTCTCGGCGCCCGCGAGCTTCTCCCGGGCGGTCACGGCACGGCGCTCGGCCCGCGCCAGCCGCGTCGACGCCTCCTGCTCGGCCTGCTGCGCCCGGCGCAGCTCGGCGCGGAGCGTGGCGCTGTGCTCCTCGCGCTCGGCCAGCGCCTGCGCGGCCTCCGTCACCGCCGTGTCCGCCTTCTTCACGTCGGCCTGCGCGGCGCTGATGTCGTCCCGCGCCCGCGCCAGCTGCCGTTCCCGCCGCTGCTCACGGCGTGGAGCCAGGTCGTCGCGCACCGGAACGGCGTGCTCGCTCAACGGCCCGAAGCCGGACAGCTCGACCGGCTTGACCAGTCGACCGGCCTTGATCCGCGCCGCCAGCACCGCATCCGCCAACGCCGCCGCCAACGTGGTGCGCACCTGCTGCACGGCGTCCGACCCGAGCGGCTGACCGGCGTCCTTCGCCAACGTCTCCACCCGCCGCACGAGGGCGCTCAGCACCGCCCGCCGCCTCGCGCCGAGCTGTCGCAGCGCACTGCCGCGCAACTCCTCCTGCGCGGCACGCAGTTCGTCACCCAGGGCGACCGCCTCGGTGAGGTCGGACGCGGCCTCGCGGGCGAGCAGGTTCAGCGCCCACGCGGACGAGGTCGGCTTGCGCAGCGCCGTGATCTGCTTGGCCAACGCCTTGTCCCCGTGCTCGGTGGCGATGCGCACGTGGGTGTCCCTGGCCGCGACGAAGTCCGCCGGCGGCAGGGCGTACAGCTCGTCGGCTATCCGGTCGATCGGCTCGGTGTCCACGATGTCGTCCAGTGTGCTCGCCATCGCGTTGATGTGCGATTTGTTACGGATTTCCCGTCCTTCCGGGCGGTTCACCGTTGACAGTGTTTGACATTCCGGCCGGTCGGCTCTTGACTGGAGTAGTCGCACCCGTTCCGGAACTGTGCGGCACTTCTCGCGCGTTTGCGCAATAGCCCGATCAGTCCAATGTGGACTTGTCATTGCGGCCGTTCGTCCGATTGTCACCCGGTGGTCGGGGAGATGTGCTTGCGCCAATCTTTCCCCACGAAGGGTTTGCCGCTGTGATCAAACCAGGAAGCCGGTGGAGACACCGCACCAGTGCGGCCTTGCTGGCCGCTGTGCTGGGCACCACCGGGTTCGGCGTCGTCGCCGGATCGGCCGTCGCGCAGGAAGCACCATCCGCGCCCGCGCCCGCCGACAAGCAACTCGACAAGCAGGACCGGGAGCGCGTCGCCGAGGCCGCGAAGGCCGGGCAGTCGAACGTCACGCTCCTGGTCGCCGCCGAAGAGGGCAAGCTCGACTCCGCCGCCAACGACCTCAAGGGCCTGGGCGGCGTGGTGGAGACCACCGAGCGTGACGTCGACTACCTCAAGGTCTCGGTGCCGCGGGACAAGGCCGAGCAGGCCGCCAAGCTCTCGTCGGTGCACGCGGTGGACGTGGACGGCCTCGTCGTCCTGGACAACCCGCGTCCCGAGGGCACGACGTCCCCGCTGCCGCAGCCGGCCCCGGACGCGTCGACGCCCAAGACGAACCCGTACATGCCGACGCAGGACACCAAGGCCGCGCAGTTCACCTCGCAGTACCCCCGCTGGGACGGCCGCGGCACCACGATCGCGATCATGGACACCGGCGTCGACCTGGACCACCCGGCCCTCGCGACCACCACGACCGGCGAGCGCAAGATCGTCGACTGGTACAACGCGAACGCCACCAACTCCGGTGACGGCACGTGGCTCCAGCTCACCGGCCGCTACAACGGCGCGTTCACCAACGCCGGCGTGACCTACACGGCACCCGCCACCGGCGGCCCGTACAGCTTCGGCCTGTTCCGCGAGACGTCGGGCGACCTCGGCCTGGCCAACAGCGAGACCGGCGGTGACATCAACCGCGACGGTGACCGCGTGGACGCGTTCGGCGTGCTCCAGGACGTCACCACCAAGGAAGTCCGCGTGGACGTGGACGGTGACGGCGACTTCACCGACCAGGCCGCGATGATCGACTACAAGTACAAGAAGGACGTCGGCCACTTCGGCACCGACAACCCGGCCACCCCGGTGCTCGACACCGTGGCGTTCGTGGTGCAGACCGACAAGTCGAACTACGACGCCGGCGCCACCGCGTGGGTCAACATCGGCATGTCGGCCGCCGCGCACGGCACGCACGTCGCGGGCATCACCGCGGCGAACAAGATGTTCGGCGGCAGGATGGCCGGCGCGGCCCCCGGCGCGAAGCTGATGGGCGTCAAGGTCTGCCTGTCGACCCCGTCGTGCACCAGCAGCGGCCTGATCGACGGCCTGCTGTACGCGGCCCGCAACGGCGCCGACGTCGTCAACATCTCGATCGGCGGCCTGCCGGCGCTCAACGACGGCAACAACGCCCGCGCGAAGCTCTACGACCGCACCATCGCCGAGTACAACGTGCAGGTGTTCATCTCCGCCGGCAACAGCGGCGCGGGCGCGAACACCGTCGGCGACCCGTCGGTGAGCACGGACGCGATGAGCGTCGGCTCGTACATCACCGCCGACACCTGGCTGTCCAACTACGGCTCGGTGACGCAGCAGCGCGAGAGCCTGCACGGCTTCTCGTCGCGCGGTCCGCGCGAGGACGGCGGCTTCAAGCCGAACATCGTCGCGCCCGGCTCGGCGATCTCCACCACGCCGCAGTGGCAGGCTCCCGGCCCGCTGGCCGGCACCTTCGCCCTGCCCGCGGGCTACGCCATGTTCAACGGCACGTCGATGGCCTCCCCGCAGGCCGCCGGCGCCGCCGCGCTGCTCGTCAGCGCGTACAAGGCCGAGCACAACGGCGAGCGCCCGCCCGTCGCGGCGCTGCGCAACGCCATCCAGACCGGCGCCAAGTGGGTCAGCACGCTCCAGGCCTACGAGCAGGGCGCGGGTCTCTTCGACACCAAGCGCGCGTGGGTGCAGCTCAACGCGCACCCGGACACGCAGGCCGTCACCACGTCGGTGACCGTGAACACCGCGCTGTCGGGCCTGCTGGCCACCCCGAACACGGGTGTCGGCATCCACGACCGCGAGGGCGTCGCCGTGGGTCGCGAGTACACGCGCACCTACACCCTGACCCGCACCACGGGTCCGGCCGGCAACCAAGGCTTCAGCGTGAAGTGGCAGGGCAACGACGGCACGTTCTCGTCCAAGTCCTCGGTCAGCCTGCCGCTGAACACGCCGGTGAAGTTCGACGTCAAGGTCAAGCCGACCACGGCGGGCGCGCACTCGGCCGTGCTGAAGCTCGACAACTCGGCCACCCGCGGCGTCGACGTGTTCACCCTGAACACCGTGTTCGCGGCGGACGACTTCACCGCGGCGGGCAAGTTCGCCGTGACCAAGACCGGCTCGATCGCGCGCAACCAGTCGCAGAGCTTCTTCGTGAACGTGCCGGCGGGCACCAGCGCGCTGAAGGTCGACATGGCGGCCGGTGGCACCGAGGCGGGCAAGGGCCAGGTCCGGTTCCTGCGCTACGACCCGTACGGCGTGCCGTTCGACACCACGTCGTCGACCAACTGCTACAACCCCGACGCGGGCGCAGGCTGCTCCGGCGGCACGGCGACCAGCCGCACGGTGAGCAACCCGACGCCGGGCGTGTGGGAGATCGTGCTGGAAGGGCGTCGCACCTCGGACGCCGACTCGGCGCCGTTCTCGGTGTCCGCGTCCGTCCTCGGCACGACGATCAGCCCGAACCCGGACACCATCGCGTCGGCCACGGTCGGCACGCCGATCAGCCGCGAGTACGCGGTGGCCAACTCGCTGGCCACGTTCACCGGCAAGCTCGTCGGCGGTCCGCTGGCCAGCGCCCGGATCTCGCGCCCGTCGATCGCGGACGCCACGGTCCAGGCGTACGACCTGGTCGTGGCGCCGGGCTCCACGTCGCTGCGCGCGACGATCGGCAAGACCAGTGACGTGTCCGCCGACCTCGACCTGTTCGTCTACAACTGCACGACCGGCACCTGCGTGCTGGCCGGGCAGACGGCGGACGGCGACTCGGAGGAGTCCGTCACGATCAACAACCCGGCCGCGGGCGCGTGGCAGGTGCGGGTGGACGGCTACGAGGTGCCCGCGGGCACCACGGAGTACGACTACATCGACCTGTACACCGCTCCGGGCCTCGGCTCGGTCGACGTGACCGACGCCGACGCCGAGCGCACCGCCGGTGAGACCTGGACGGTGCCGGGCACGGTGACGGCCGCCGGCCAGGCCGGTGCCGGTCGCGTGCTGCGCGGTGAGCTGACCGTGCAGACGGCGGACGGCGTGACCGTCGGCCGCAGCGCGGTGATCGTGCAGAACGTGGCCTGACGCCACCCGAAAGACCTCGTGGCCACTTCCGCTCGTCGCGGGAGTGGCCACGAGCCTTTTGCGGGCGTCCTACGGGGTCGGGTCGATGTGGGACAGCGGCTCGTCGACGTCAACCCGGCTGATGCCGTCGATCGTCGTCACCCGCTCCGCCAGGTCGACCGGGACGGACACGCGGACGTAGCCGATGGTGGCGTCGGTGGCCTCCACGGTGCCGCCCAGGCGGCCCAGGTCGGCCGCCACCTGGTCGGTCTTGCCCCGCTCGGTGGCGAGGGTCAGCACCACGGTCTTCGCGCCGGAGCGTTCGGCCCGTTCCAGCACTTCCCTGCCCTGGGGGCTGAGCTTCGGCGACACCTGGACCTCCGAGGTCGCGCTGGTCGGGGCCGGAACCGTGTGGACGGGCTGCGCACCGGTGTCCGGCCGGGCGCCACAGCCCGCCAGCACCAGCCCCACCAGCACGGGTAGTACGAGTCTCCGCATGCACCCTCCCACGTGGCGATCCTGTCACCACCAGGACGGAAGGCGAGGTCAGCGCGGTTGCACGGCCTGATCGGGTCCGCTGAACGCCTGCACCCGCTCTTCACCGTCGGCGCTCTCACCGAACACCCGGTTGTCGGACGGCTCCTGCGCCTGCGACACCGGTCCGCGGTCCGCGGCCCGGGGCAGGTCACGCACCCTGACCTGCGGCAACGAGCCGGGGTGGTGCGCCCGCAGCCAGCCGACCAGGTGCTCGCGCGCCAAGCACCGCAGGTCCCACAGCCGGCCCGCGTCCGACGCGCTCACCAGGGCGCGGACCCGCACGAACGACCCGACCGCGTCCGTCACCTGCATCACGCAGACCCGGCCGTCCCACAGGTCGCTGCCCTCCAGCGCGTGCCTGAGCTCCTGCCGCAGCTCCTCCACCGGCACGGTCCAGTCGAGGTCCATCTCCACCGTGCCCAGCAGCGCCGACTGGGTGCGCGTCCAGTTCTCGAACGGGGACTTGAGGAAGTAGGCGGTGGGCAGGATCAGCCGCCGGTCGTCCCACAGGTGCACGACCACGTAGGTGAGCGTGATGTCCTCGATCCGGCCCCACTGGTCCTCCACGATCACCACGTCGTCCAGCCTCAACGCGTCGCTGAACGCGATCTGGACGCCGGCGAAGACGTTGCCCAGCAAGGACTGCGCCGCTAGTGCGGCGATGGCGCCGATGACGCCGGCGGACGCCAGCAGGCTCGTCCCGGCGGCACGCGCGCCCGGGAACGTCATCAGCACGGCGGCGGCGGCCAGGACGCTGACGACCACCACGGTCACCCTGCGCACCAACGTGATCTGCGTGTGCACGCGGCGGGCGTGGCGGTTGTCCGACACGTCGACCCGGATGCGCGCCAGCGTCGCGTCCTCGATCACCACCAGCAGCGCGGCGAGCAGCCACGCGCCGGCGAGGATCAGCGCTATCCCCGTGGCGTGCAGGGCGGTCGACCGCCAGTCGCCGTGGGCCGACACGCTCAGCGAGAACTGCACCGCCACCAGGACCGCCATGACCACCGCGGGCTTGTGCGCGTGCCGGGCGAGGCCCGCGAACAGGGCGGACCGCCGGCCGATGCGGCGGACCACCCGGTGGACGAGCGTGACGGCGAGCAGTGCGACGAGCAGCGACCCGGTGAACGTGATGACGGCTGCGAGCACGGACGGGCACCTCCAAATCCACTCTTCCGGGTACAGGCGTTCCCCCGTCCGTACCCATCCCGCCCGCTCCCCACCCCTCCCGCCGCGTGAGTCCTACGTTCACGCCCCGTGAGTCCTACGTTCGCGCCCCGTGAGTCCTACGTTCGGAACGGGTGAGTTCAACGCTCAGAACGCGGGCACCCGCGGCGCTCGACCTCGGCGAGGGTGCTCCGGGCGTTCTGCCGCCCGAGGTTCCACGCACGCCAGTCGTCAGCCGGGACGCGACGGAACTCCAACGCGCAGTCACGCAGGTCCGGCGGGAGCGTCGCGAGGGCGGGCACGGCGTCGTCGGACAGCCTGCTCAGGTACCAGACGTCGATCTTCTGGGTGACGTGCCAGCGCTCGATGTTGCGCTCGGCGATGAACCGGTCCGGGTTGAGCGCGGCCAGCCCGAGGAGCGCGGCGAACCCGGTGCCCACGACGGCACGCGCCAGCCACCCGCCCTCCAGCCGCACGCCCGCGGCGAGCACCAGCACGTAGACCAGGCCGAGCCACAGCTCGCACGCCGACACGAGGACGCGGAGGACGGTGAACCCGTAAGCCTGCTGGTAGAGCCACATGCGCGTGAGGGCGGACGCGACGATCACCAGCGTCAGCACGCTGAGCGCACCCAGCAGCACGCGCAGCCACTGGCGGTCGGTGGGCGAGTCGAGCTGGGCCAGTCGGGCGACGACGGCGATCACGCCCAGGGTCAGCACCGTGACGGTGAGCAGCTGCCAGAAGCCGCTGCGCGCGTGGTCGGCGTACGTGAGGTCGGCGGTGGTGATCACGTGCTCGTCGCCCGCGAAGAGGGTCGTGATCTGCACGGCCACGAACGCGGCGAACAGCACCACCAACGCACCCACGGGCAGCACCCAGTCACGTCGCGCGACCGTGCGGGGCAGGGCGGCCGTTCCGTCCAGGTCGAGGGGCGAGACCAGCAGGTAGCACGCGCCGACCGTGCCGAGGCCGACCGCCAGGAACAGCACGAGCGGCCGGCCGGACGACTCGTCGGGGATGACGGAGCCGAGCAGGTCGGCGAACGTCGCGTCGGCCCCGGCGAGCAGCGGGACGAACACCAGCAGCAGGCCGACCGTCACCACGATGGGGCGTGCCATCGGCGGCGTTCCCCGTTCCTTCACGCCGCGTGCCAGCCACGGCAGTGCCCTCACGGCCGCGACCGGCACCGCTCCGGCGCCGAACACCAGGCCACGCGCGGTCCGCCCCCCGGCGACCGCGAGTGAACCGGCGGCGCACCCGGCCATCGCGCAGAGCATGAAGAGCCATTCCGCCGCGACGAACGCACCGACGGCGAACAGCGCCACCGAAAGCACCGCCCACACCGGTCTGACCTTCCGGACGAGGGCGAAGACGACGGCGGCGGTGAGCGCCCAGCCGAGGCCCGGCCCGTCGGGGAGGAGAACGGCCGCACCGATTCCGGCGGCGGCACCGGTGAGCAGTACGCGGTTGGGTGACATCGGGTGTTGCCTCCAGGGCATGCGCCATCGCCCGCCGAGTGTGCGGCGGTGTTCTGAGCGTTGAATTCGGGTGTTCTGAACGTAGGACTCACGGGACGCGAAGGTAGGACTCACGCGTTCCGAACGTAGGACTCACGGGACGGGAACGTAGGACTCACGGGAGGTGGGCGGGGAGGGTGGCCCGGATCCGGCAGCCGGGGCCGTCGACGACGGCGATGGTGCCGCCGTGCAGGTCGACCACCCAGCGGGCGATGTTCAGGCCCAGCCCGGTGCCGCCGCCGACCGCCCGCTCACCACGGGTGAAGCGCTCGAAGACCCGTTCACGGTCCTGTGGCGCGATTCCCGGTCCGTCGTCGGCGACTTCGAGCACCAGATCGGCGCCGACAGAAGCAGAAATGCGCACCTCGCCACCCGCCGGGCCGTGCCGGGCGGCGTTGTCCAGGAGGTTCGCGACGACCTGGGCCAACCGCGCCTCGTCGGCGTAAACCGTGGCATCGGGCGGTGAGACGTCGACGGTGAACCGCACCCCCCGGGCGGCCACCGAAGCCTCGGCCACGACGTCCGCCAGCAACGGCGCCAAGGCGAACGAAGCCTTGTCCAGCTTGTGCGCACCCGCGTCGATCCGCGACAGGTCGAGCAGTTCCGTCACCAACCGGCTCAACCGCTCGGTCTGCGCCAACGCCGTCCGCATGGTCGCCGCATCGGGCTGCGCGACCCCGTCCACCACGTTCTCCAGCACGCTCTGCAGAGCCGTGATCGGCGTCCGCAACTCGTGCGACACGTTCGCGATCAGCTCCCGCCGCTGCTGGTCCGCCGCACCGAGGTCTGCCGCCATCTGGTTGAACGCTCCGGCCAGCTCGCCGACCTCGTCCCGCGCCGTCGCCCGCACCCGCCGGCTGTAGTCGCCCGCCCTCATCGCCCGCACCGCCGCCGTCATCTCCCGCAACGGCCTGGTCATCCCGTGCGCGAGGATCTGCGACGTCACCAGCATGATCGCGATCGCGCCGTACGTCGTGCCCGGCGCCAGCCACCCGATCCGCAGCCGGAAGTACGTGAACCCGGCCGCCGTCGCCGACACCACCAGGATGCCGAGCTTCAGCTTGATCGAGCGCACCGGGTCCAGCGGGCGCGGCAGCAACTCCACCGTGGTCAGGAACGCCGACCGCAGGCTCATCTGGGTACCTCCAACGCGTAGCCGATGCCGTGCACGGTCCGGATCAGGTCCGTCCCCAGCTTCCGCCGCAACGCCTTGATGTGGCTGTCCACGGTCCGCGTCCCGGTGCCGTCCGACCACCCCCACACCTCGCTCAGCAACCGCTCCCGCGACTGCACCGCGCGCGGCCGTTCGGCGAGGTGCACCAGCAGTTCGAACTCGGTGGGCGTCAGGTGCGCCTCCGCACCGCCGCGCACGACCCGCCGCTCGGCCAGGTCGATCTCCAGGTCCGCCACGGTGATCCGGGACTCCGCGGCCGACGCCGCCCGTTCCACCCGGCGCAGCAGCGCGTGCACCCGGGCGGCCAGCTCGCGGATGGAGAACGGCTTGGTCAGGTAGTCGTCGGCGCCGACCGCGAGCCCCACCAGCAGGTCCGTCTCGTCACCCCGGGCGGTGAGCATGAGCACCGGCACGGGCCGTTGCGCCTGGATGCGCCGGCACACCTCCAGCCCGTCGAACCCCGGCAGCATCACGTCCAGCACCACGAGGTCCGGCCGGGTGTCGCGGGCGCGGGTGACGGCGGACGGCCCGTCGTGCGCCAGGTCGACCTCGAACCCCTCGGCCCGCAGCCGTGCGGCCACGGAGTCGGCGATGGTCAGGTCGTCCTCGACCACCAGAACGCGGCGTGTCATGGAGCCGACTCTAGGTGCGAGCCGTGGAGGTCGACGGCGCGAGTTGTGAACGTCCTGTGGAGACATTCGCAGGCAACCTCGGCGCAGGTCAGACGTCCTCGCGGCCGGAGGCGCGCCGGTGGTGCGCCGGTGGTGGCCGCCGATCCCACCGCCCGGCTCGTCGGCGGCATCCGGCGCGGCGACCGGACCGGCTACGGCGTGCGCTGGGACGGTCCCGCCTTGACCGAGTTGCCGACACCGCCCGACCAGTTCAGCACGCCGGCCGCCGTGGACGCGGACGGCACCGCGTTCGGGCAGGCGGGCAGCCGCCCGGTCCGGTGGTCCACCGACGGCACCGTCACGGACATGGCGCTGCCGACCGGGTACACGGCCGGCGAGGTGACGCTGCTCAACGACCACGGCGTGGTGGTGGGCGAGTACGGCGGACGCCCGGTGCTGTGGCGGTGAAGCCATGAGACCGGCTTGCCGGGTCGTGGGTGCGGCGTCCTAGGGTGACCGGGTGGCTGACGCGGTCCTGGAAGCGGTGCTGGAGCGGATCACGTTCGCCAACGAGGAGACCGGCTACACCGTCGCCCGCGTCGACACGGGCCGGGGCGCCGCGGACCTCGTCACCGTGGTCGGGTCGCTGCTCGGCGCGCAGCCCGGCGAGTCGATCCGGATGCGCGGCCGGTGGGGCTCGCACCCCCAGTACGGCAAGCAGTTCCACGTGGACGACTACACGACCGTGCTGCCCGCGACGATCCAGGGCATCCGCCGCTACCTCGGCTCCGGGCTGATCAAGGGCATCGGCCCGGTGCTGGCGGACCGGATCGTCACCCACTTCGGCGTCGACGCGCTGGACGTCATCGAGCACGAGCCGCAGCGCCTCATCGAGGTGCCGAAGCTCGGCCCGAAGCGGACCAAGCTGATCGCCGCCGCGTGGGAGGAGCAGAAGGCCATCAAGGAGGTCATGGTCTTCCTCCAGGGCGTCGGTGTGTCGACGTCGTTGGCCGTGCGCATCTACAAGCAGTACGACGACAAGGCGATCGACGTCGTCCGCCAGGAGCCCTACCGCCTGGCGAACGACGTCTGGGGCATCGGCTTCCGCACCGCCGACGTGATCGCCAAGGCCGTCGGCATCCCGCACGACAGCCCGCAGCGGGTGAAGGCCGGGCTCCAGTTCACGCTGTCCGAGGCCACCGGCGACGGCAACTGCTACCTGCCCGAGAACGAGCTCATCGGTGACGCGATCAAGATCCTCCAGGTCGACGCGGGCCTGGTCATCGAGTGCCTGGCCGAGCTGGTCGCGGAGGAGGGCGTGGTCCGCGAGATCATGCCGGACGGCGAGCCCGGCATCTACCTCGTCGCGTTCCACCGGGCCGAGATCTCGTTGGCCAACCAGCTGTTGCGGCTGCTCAGGGCCGGTGACGAGCGGATGCCCGCGTTCCAGGCGGTCGACTGGGAACGGGCCTTCGCGTGGCTCGGCGCAGCACTGGAGGACAAGCAGCGCGACGCGGTCCGGCTGGCCCTGACGAGCAAGGTCGCGGTGCTGACGGGTGGGCCGGGGTGCGGCAAGAGCTTCACCGTGCGGTCGATCGTGAAGCTGGCGGCGGCGAAGGGCGCGAAGGTCGTGCTGGCCGCGCCGACCGGTCGTGCGGCCAAGCGGTTGACCGAGCTGACCGGGCACGAGGCGAGCACCGTGCACCGGCTGCTGGAGCTGAAGCCCGGCGGTGACGCCGCCTACGACCGCGACCGGCCGCTCGACGCGGACCTCGTCGTGGTGGACGAGGCGTCGATGCTCGACCTGCTGCTGGCCAACAAGCTGGTGAAGGCCGTCGCACCCGGTGCGCACCTGCTGCTCGTCGGCGACGTCGACCAGCTGCCGTCCGTCGGCGCCGGCGAGGTGCTGCGCGACGTGCTGTCGGCCGGCAGCCCGGTCCCGAACGTCCGGCTCACGCACATCTTCCGGCAGGCGCAGCAGTCCGGTGTGGTGACCAACGCGCACCGGATCAACAGCGGTGACTACCCCATCGTGCAGGGGATGCCGGACTTCTTCCTGTTCCCGGTGGAGGAGGCCGAGGACGCTGCGGCACTCGTGGTCGACGTCGTCGCCAACCGCATCCCCCGCAAGTTCGGCCTGAAACCGCGCACGGACGTGCAGGTGCTCGCGCCGATGCACCGGGGTCCGGCGGGGGCTGGTGGGCTGAACGCGCTGCTGCAAGAGGCTTTGACACCGTCCAAACCGGACATGCCGGAACGCCGGTTCGGCGGCCGGGTGTTCCGGGTCGGCGACAAGGTCACCCAGATGCGCAACAACTACGACAAGAACGTCTTCAACGGCACGCTGGGCGTGGTCACGGCGATCGACTTGGTGGAGCAGAAGCTGACCGTGCGGACCGACGAGGACGAGGACGTCGACTACGAGTTCGGCGAGCTGGACGAGCTGACGCACGCGTACGCGATGACGATCCACCGCTCGCAGGGCAGCGAGTACCCGTGCGTGGTCATCCCGATCACGACCAGCGCGTGGATGATGCTCCAGCGGAACCTGCTGTACACGGCGGTGACGCGGGCGAAGAAGCTGGTGGTGCTGGTCGGGTCGCGGAAGGCGATCGGGCAGGCGGTCCGCACCGTGGGCGCAGGCCGACGCCACACGGCGCTGGACCACCGGCTCGCCCAGCTGGTCTGACCCGGTGGCGCCGGCCTGCGCGGCGCGGTCAGCGCATCGGGAACGCCACGTCGCAGGCCACGTCGTCCGGGCCCGCGTCGCCCATGCTCTCGAAGTACACCTCACGCGGTGAGTCCGCGATCGCGAAGTCGTTCTCCTTCAGCCACGCGGCGACGGCGTCGTAGGCCGACAGGATCTGCGGGAACACCACTTGGGCTTTCGTCAGCCTGACGTAGGCCTCCCGGTGCGCCGGTTCGACCCGGTAGGCGGTGGTGGACGGGCCGTCGCCCCAGTCGGCCGGCGGGTTGATCGGGACGCAGGCCTCGACCGGGCCGTCGCTGTCCTCGTTCACCTCACCGTGGTAGACCACGAACGGGGCGGCCGAGATGCCGCCGTACGCCCGCGCCGCCGTTTCCAGCCGGGTCATCGCGTCACCGATCCAGTCCACCAACCCCGGCTGGAGCACGTGCCGCTGCTCCGTCAAGACCACCTGTTCGGGCACTTCTCGCTGCTTGACCTCGTACATCTCCGACAAGCCCTTCCCTCCGGACAACACGACGCGGAGGTGCGCGGCCAGCCCGCGCCGCACGGCCACCAGGTGCTCGACCTCGGCCCAGTAGTCCGCGACCAGGTCGGCCCGTCGGTCCTCGGGCGCGGCGACGATCCGGGTGACCACGGCCAGCGGCATGTCCAGCCTGCGCAGCAGCGCGACCAGGCGTGCCCCGGCCAGCTGCTCTTCGCGGTACCACCGGTAGCCGTTGCCCTCGCCGATCTCGGCGGGACGCAGCAGGCCTTGGCGCTCGTACAACCGCAGGGCCTTCACCGACAGCCGCGACCGGCGGGCGAACTCGCCGATGCCGAGTAGTCGTGCCACCCGCACATCCTCCATGGCGACGACCCTGCGGGCTGCCCCAAGGGCAGGGTCAAGGACCTGATCAAGGATCTGGTCACGGGCCGTCGACCGGGCCTGATCCGCGTCGACCCGCCGCAGTCGGGCCCTGACTACTGCCGGTAACCCTCCACGGTGTCCGGGTGCCGGGGCTTGGCGGCGTCCGGGTCCATGCCCGCCGCGCGCCGCGCCCGGCGCTGTCGGAGCAGGTCCCACGTCTGGTCCAAGGCGACTTCGAGATCGTGCAGCCGCCGCGCGTCACCCGCGCTGAGGCCCTCGCCGACGCGCGAGCCCTCCAGCCGGTGCTCCTCGTCCACGAGCCGGCCGATGCGCTCGACTAGTTCTTCGTCCGTCACGACTCCTCCTCCATCCGGACCAAGATCGGGGTACCTCACCGTCATCGGTCAAAACACAGGTCAGAACCCCAGGCCATAACCACCAGGTATGGCCGGATGGCGGGTGTGCAAGGGCGGTCCCATACCCCATCCTCCGATTCACCCTGCCTAGG
Organism: Saccharothrix sp. NRRL B-16314; assembly: GCF_000716595.1. Lineage (GTDB taxonomy): Bacteria > Actinomycetota > Actinomycetes > Mycobacteriales > Pseudonocardiaceae > Actinosynnema. Next base: position 88,679 of record NZ_JNXC01000011.1, on the reverse strand, counting down.
AGGAACAACCGTGAAGTCGACCAGACGTTCACTGCTGACGCTGGCCATAGCCGGTGTCGCGGCGGCGGCGGTGGTCACCGGGGGCACGCCCGGCACCGCCGGTCCCGCACCCGAAGTCGCCGCCGTGCAAGCCGGACCGACCTACGTCTACAAGGTCCACGCGCCCCTCGGCGCCGCCGCCCAGAACCTGCTCGGGCGCGGCTTCGACGTGCTGGAGGACCGCGACGGCGACTACCTGTTCGTGCTCGGCGACCGGGACACCGGCCAAGGCCTCAAGCAGGCCGGTTTCACCGCGGTCATCGACGAGGTGCTGCCCGCGCCCGAGTGGCAGCCGCCGGCCAAGAAGTCCCAGTCGCCGACGTTCGACGCGGCGGACATCAACGAGACGTACTACGGCGGCTACCGCACCATCAACGCCCACTGGTCGCACCTCGACCAGGTCGGCCAGCAGTACCCGGGCCTGACCACGCTGGTCGACTACGGCGACTCCTGGCGCAAGACCCAGGGCGCCGGCGGCTACGACCTGCGCGCCGTCTGCATCACCAAGAAGAACGCCGGCGACTGCGCGCTGAACACCTCCGCGCCGAAGCCCCGCTTCTTCGTGATGGGCCAGCTGCACGCCCGCGAGCTCACCACCGGTGACGTCGCGTGGCGCTGGATCGACCACCTGACCACCGGTTACGGGGTCGACGCGGAGGTCACCGCGCTGCTCGACACCACCGAGGTGTGGGTCGTGCCGATCGCCAACCCGGACGGCGTGAACATCGTGCAGCAGGGCGGCAACTCGCCGCGCTACCAGCGCAAGAACGCCAACACCACCAACGGGTCGAACTGCTCCGGCACGTCGTCGTCGCAGATCGGCATCGACCTCAACCGCAACACCGACTCCCACTGGGGTGGCGCGGGCACGTCGTCCAACCCGTGCGACCAGACGTACAAGGGTCCGTCGGCGAACTCCGAGGTCGAGACGCGGGCGTTGCAGGCGTTGTGGCGCAACCTGTACCGCGACCGCCGCGGCACGGGCGTCACCGACGCCGCGCCCGCCGACACGACCGGTGTCGTCATCTCCATGCACAGCTACTCGAACCTGGTGCTGTTCCCGTGGGGCTGGACGACGTCGTACAAGACGGGCAACGACGCGGCGCTGCGCGGGATGGCGCGGGACATGGCGACGATGGCCGGCGGCTGGCAGTACGGGCAGCCGGGCGAGGTGCTGTACAACGCGGCCGGCGCGACGGACGACTGGGTGTACGACGACCTGGGCGTGGCGTCGTTCGTGTGGGAGGTCGGGCCGTCGTCCGGCTCCTGCTCGGGCTTCTTCCCGACCTACTCGTGCCAGGCGTCGACGTTCTGGCCGAAGGTCAAGCCGATGCTCCTGTACGCGGCGAAGAAGGCGGCCAACCCGTACGGCGGCGGCGGCAACCCGCCGGGCGACTGCGCGAAGGCCACCAACGACGCCGACGTCACGATCCCGGACAACGGCGCGGCCGTCACCAGCACCATCACCATCGCCGGGTGCGAGGGCAACGCCTCGTCGTCGTCGCAGGTCGAGGTGCACATCGTGCACACGTACCGGGGTGACGTGGTGATCGACCTGGTCGCGCCGGACGGGTCGGCCTACCGGTTGAAGGCGTCGAACAACGACTCCGGCGACAACATCGACACCACGTACACCGCGAACGTCTCGTCCGAGGTGCGCAACGGTGCGTGGAAGCTGCGGGTCCAGGACGTGTACTCGGCGGACACCGGGTACATCAACTCCTGGAGCCTGACGCTCTAGTCGGTTGACACGGCGGCCCGCGCGCTCCGGCACGCGGGCCGTCGTCGTGAGTAGCGTGCGTTATGACTTCAGTTCTCGTGACCGGCGCGGCCGGGTTCATCGGATCGCACTTCACCCGCCACTGGGTGCGGGAGCACCCGTCCGACCGGGTGGTGGCGCTGGACGCGCTGACGTACGCCGGGACGGAGACGAACCTCGCCGACGTGCGGGACCGGATCACGTTCGTGCAAGGTGACATCGCGTCGTTCGACCTGACCGGGATCGACGTGGTGGTGAACTTCGCGGCCGAGTCGCACAACAGCCTGGCCGTGCTGGACCCGACCCGGTTCTTCCGGACCAACGTGATGGGCACGCAGGCGTTGCTGGAGGCGGCGCGGCGGGCGGGCGTGCGGCGGTTCCACCACATCTCGACGTGCGAGGTGTACGGGGACCTGGCGCTGGACGCCGAGTCGGCGTTCACGGAGGAGTCGCCGTACCGGCCGCGGACGCCGTACAACGCGAGCAAGGCCGGGGCGGACCACGCGGTGCGGGCGTACCACGAGACGTTCGGGCTGCCGGTGACGATCACGAACTGCGCCAACAACTACGGGCCGAACCAGTTCCCGGAGAAGGTGCTGCCGCTGTTCACCACGCGGGCGTTGGACGGGGGTGACCTGCCGGTCTACGCGTCGAAGGACAACCGCCGCGAGTGGGTCCACGTGCTCGACCACTGCCGGGCGATCGAGGCCGTGCTGCTGCGCGGGCGCGTCGGGGAGACGTACCACGTGGGGACGGGGGTGGAGGCGAGCGTCGAGGAGATCGCGGACCTGGTGTTGGACGAGCTGGGCCTGCCGTCGTCGCGCAAGGCCACCGTGCCGGACCGTCCGGGCCACGACCGCCGTTACCTGCTGGACTCGTCCAGGATCCGCCGTGAGCTCGGCTGGGAGCCGCGGGTGGACTTCGCCACCGGCGTCCGCGACACGATCCGCTGGTACGCGGACAACCGTGCCTGGTGGGAGCCCCTGCGCGACCGCAGCCCGGTGTCCGAGACGGCCTGGACCCCGTCACCTGAGCGTTGAACTCGGGGGTTCCGAACGTAGGACTCACGCGACGCGAACGTAGGACTCACGCGACGCGAACGTAGGACTCACGCGGGGGTTGGGGTGAGTCCTACGTTCAGGGCGGGTGAGTCCTACGTTCGGGACGGGTGAATTCAACGTTCGGGACGGGCGACGGCCCCTGCGGGGATGCCCGCAGGGGCCGTCGTGCGCGTGCCGGTACTGCCGGAAGTGCTACCGCAGGCCGTTGCCCATCGCGGTGATGAGCTCGCCGTTGGTGGTGTCACCGTCGAGCGCCCAGAAGAAGGCGCCGCCGAGACCCTGGTTCTTCGTGTACGTCATCTTGCCGCCGATGGTGGCCGGGGTGTCGTAGCTCCACCACTGGTTGCCGCAGAACGCGTACGCCGTGCCCGCGACGGTGCCGGTGGCCGGACACTTGGTCTTCAGCACCTTGTAGTCGTCGATGCCCGCCTCGTACGTGCCCGGCGCCGCGCCGGTCGCCGAGCCGCCCGGAGCAGCCTGCGTGACGCCCGTCCAGCCACGCCCGTAGAACCCGATGCCGAGCAGCAGCTTGGCCGCCGGAACGCCCTTGCTCTTCAGCTTCTGGATCGCCGCGTCGGAGTTGAAGCCGGCCTGCGGGATGCCGGGGTACGAGGTCAGCGGCGAGTGCGGCGCCGTCGGACCCTGCGCGTTGAACGCGCCGAAGTAGTCGTACGTCATGACGTTGTACCAGTCGAGGTACTGCGCCGCGCCGCCGTAGTCGGCCGCGTCGATCTTGCCGCCGTTCGAACCGTCCGCCGTGATGGCGGCCGTCACGAGGTAGTCGGCGCCGAACCGGCTGCGCAGCGCCTGGGAGAGCGTCTTGAACGAGCTGAAGCCGGTCGTGTCGCAGGTCAGACCGCAGGCGTTCGGGTACTCCCAGTCGATGTCGATGCCGTCGAACACGTCCGCCCAGCGCGGGTCCTCGATGAGCTTGTGGCAGGACTCGGCGAACGCCGCCGGGTTCTGCGACGCCTGGCCGAAGCCGCCGGACCAGGTCCAGCCGCCGAACGACCACAGCACCTTGATGTGCGGGTACATCTTCTTCAGCTTGCGCAGCTGGTTGAACGAACCGCGCAGGGCGCCGGCGTCCCACGTGTCCGCGACGCCGTCGACGGAGTTCGCGGCGGTGTAAGCCATGTCGTAGTCGGCGTAGGAGTCACCGATGGTGCACTGGCCGTTCTGCACGTTGCCGAACGCGTAGTTGATGTGCGTCAGCTTCGAGGCGGAACCGCTGGTGTGGATGTTCTTCACGAAGTACTGGCGGCCGTAGACGCCCCACTGGGTGAAGTAGCCGAGGTTCTTGCGCGTGCCGACCGGCGGGTTGCTGGTGGTCGTGGTCGGACCCGTGGTGGTCGTGGTCGTCGTCGTGGTGGTGGTCGTGGTGGTCGTGGTCGTCGTCGGGTTGGTCCCGCCGGCGTCGCACGACGCGCCGTTCAGCTTGCAGTTGGCCGGGCCGGAGTAGGTGCCGGAGTAGGCGATGTTGAAGCCGAAGCTCACCGTCCCGCCGACGGCCACGCTGCCGTTCCACGTGTTCTTGACCGTCACGTGCTGGCCGCTGGCCGTGTACGCGCCGTCCCACAGGGAGCCGACCCGGTGGCCGGTGGGCAGGTCGAACTCGACGGTCCACGAGGTGAGGGCGGACGCGCCGCCGTTCTTGATCGTGTACTTGCCCTCGTACCCGGTGCCCCAGTCCGAGCCCTTGCTGAAGGTGGCGGAAACGCCGCCCGCGCCGCTCGCCGCGGGCGCGACGACCAGTCCCACCACCAACGTGGCGACCGCCACGAACAACGCTGTGACATGCCATCGGATCTTGGACATCTTGCTCCTCGTCAGGAAAGGAGTGCAGGGTTGACGTCACCATGTGGTTCAGACCACTTCACGGTCAAGGTCTAGACCATTTTCGTCACTCGAATGGAGTAGTGGCAGGGGTCTCGGAACCGGTTCCGCGTCTTGATGACCACTAGGGGTGGATCAGCCTAAAGTCGCGCCATCTCCCAGACCAGGGTCCGACGTGCCGAGCCCGCCGGACGGCGAGACTCGGTGTCCTCAACGTCAACAGGGAGGACAACGTTGATGGGCACGAGGGGAATCGCCCTGGCCGCCGTGGTGGGTCTGGCGGCCGTGGGCATCGGGGGCACGGCGGTGGCGGAACCGGGGGTCGCCGCCGACCACCGGATCGACCGGCAGGCCGTGCAGCGGGCGTTGGACGACATGGCCCGCACCGGCGCGCAGGGGGTGCAGCTCCGGGTCACGGACGGCCGGCAGCAGTTCACCGCCCGCGCGGGCACGGCGAAGGTCGACTCGCCGCGGCCGGTGCCGACGGACGGCCGGTTCCGGGTCGGCAGCATCACCAAGACGTTCGTGTCGACGGTCGTGCTCCAGCTGGTCGGCGAGGGGGAGGTCGACCTCGACGCGCCGGTGCAGCGGTACCTGCCGGGGCTGCTGCCGGACGGCGACAAGATCACCGTGCGGCACCTGCTCCAGCACACCAGCGGCCTGTACAACTACACGGCCGCGCTGCCGCTGGACCCGGCCGGGTTCGAGGCCATCCGCTACAAGACGTGGACGCCCGCCGAGCTGGTGGCGCTGTCCACCGCGAAGCCGCTGGACTTCGCGCCCGGCACCGGCTGGAACTACTCGAACACGAACTACGTCGTCGCCGGGATGCTGGTCGAGAAGGTCACCGGACGGCCGTACGACGTCGCGGTGACGCAGCGCGTCCTGCGTCCGCTGGGGCTGCGCGGGACGTCCGTTCCCGGCACCCGCGCCGCCATCCCCGGTCCGCACGCGCACGGGTACGTGCGGGTGGACGGGCAGGTCGTCGACATCTCCGAGATCAACCCGTCGGTCGCGTACGCGGCGGGCGAGATGATCTCCACGACGGACGACCTCGACCGGTTCGTCGACGCCCTGCTGGACGGCCGCCTGCTCGGTCCCGCCGAGCAGGCGGAGCTGACCTCGGCGCAGCCGAGCACCGAGGGGTACGGCCTGGGCTTCGAGGCCACCGAACTGCCGTGCGGTGTGACGGTGTGGGGCCACGGCGGCGGCATCCCCGGCTACTCCAGCCTGATGCTCAGCTCGCCGGACACGAAGACCCGCCTGACGGCGTCCCTGACCTCCGCCCCCGACCCGGGGCAGACCGAGGGCCTCGACGAGCTGCTGAACGAGGTGTTCTGCTGACGCGGTGAAACGGCGGGGAGGGCACTCGAACCGGGTGCCCTCCCCGTTCGGCGTTTCCGCCCCTCCACCGCTCCGCGGGCGCGACGCCCGGCAGCGGTTCCAAGGCGGCGAAGGGCTTCCCGGGGGTGGTCGTGGGAAGCCCCTCACCGCCTTTCCGACGGCCGTCCGGGGGCAGGACGCCCGTCGGGTGGGGATGGACGCGCCGGCTGGGCGGCAGCCGGCGTGCCCGGGGTCAGGCCGTGGTGGCGAGGAACGCCTCCAGTTGCTCCACCACGAACGCGTGGTCGTCGGCCTGGGGCAGGCCGGACACCCCGACGGTGCCCACCATCCCCACGCCGGCGACGATCACGGGGAACACGCCGCCGTGCGCGGCGTAGTGGCGGGGGTCCAGCAGGGAGTCCACTTCGAACGCCTTGCCCTCCGCGCGGAAGCTCTCGCCGACCCGGTACGAGCTGCGGGCGTAGCGGTCCACCACCCGGCTCTTCCGGTCGATCCACTCGTCGTTGTCCGCGGACGTGCCGGGCAGCGCCGCGTGGAACAGGCGTTGCTGCCCGCGCCGCACCGAGATCGTCACCGGCAACGACCGGTCGCGGGCGGCCGACAGCAGGAACGCGCCCAGCGCCAGCGCCACGTCGTTGTCGAACGACGTGAACACCAGCCGGGACTCCTGCTCGGCCAACGTCTCCAGCAAGCTCACAGCGACACCACCTGTCCGGTACGGGCGGAGGTGAACGCCGCCTCGATGACTTCCAGCGCCAAGACCGCCGACTCGGGGTCGACCGGCAGCGGGCCACCGTCGCGGAGCGCGGCGACCAGCAGCCGGTAGAACTCGGAGTAGGCGCCGGGCAGGCCGACGACCTCCTCCGCGTCGTCCAGCAGCCCCAACCGACCGGAAGTCGACAAATCGTCAAACGGCTTGCCGGCGGCGAGCGCGTCCTCCTGGCGGTCAAGGCCGTCCGCAACGTACGCGCCGGTCGACCCGAGCACCCGGAACCGCGGCCCGCACTGCGCGGCGGCGGCACTGGCCCACAGGTGCGAGCGCACGCCGTCCCGGTGCGTCAACGCCACGAACACGTCGTCGTCCACCTCGACGCCGGGCCGCCGCCGGTCCAGTTCCGCGTACACCGCCGCCACCGGCCCGAACAGCTCGATCGCCTGGTCGACCAGGTGCGCGCCCAGGTCGTACAGCAGCCCGCCGGCCTCCTCGGGCGCGCCCAGCTCGCGCCAGTTGTCCCAGACGTCCGGCACCCAGCGCTCGAACCGGGATTCGAACCGGGTCACGTCGCCCAGCGCGCCGTCGGCCAGCAGCGACCGGATCGTGCGGAAGTCGGAGTCCCACCGCCGGTTCTGGAACACCGTCACCGGCACGCCCCGGTACCGCGCCGCCTGGAGCACCCGGCGGGCGTCGGCGGACGTGGGCGCGAACGGCTTGTCCACCACGACCGGCAGGCCCGCCTCGATCGCCGACAGCGCCAGCGGCACGTGCGTGCGGTTCGGCGTGGCGACCACGACCAGGTCCAGGCCGAGGGCGAACAGCTCCTCGGCGGTGTGCGGGAGGGCGACCCCGGGGTACGTGGCCTGCGCCTGCGCCCGCCGGTCCGGGTCGGTGGTGACGACGGCGGTCAGTTCCAGGCCCGGCGTCGCGGCGATCAGGGGTGCGTGGAACACGCGGCCGGCGATGCCGTAGCCGAGCAGTCCGGTGCGGAGAAGCATGGAGGGATTAAAGCAACGTCGTTTAGTAAAGGCTAGGTGCGATGATGGGCGCGTGCCCAACTTGCGCTTCCTGCGGGGATACAACGACGCGGTAGTGCTGGGCTTGGCGCGGTCCGGCGCGGTGACGCGGGTCGAGCTCGCCGACCGCAGCGGGCTCACGCCCCAGGCGGTGTCCAAGGTGGTGAACCGGCTCATCGACGACGGCCTGCTGGTCGAGTCGGGCACCCGGAACGTCGGCGTCGGCAAGCCGCGCACCCTGCTGAAGCTCGTCGCGGACAGCAGGCTCGCCCTCGGCGCCCAGGTCGAGCGGGACGAGCTGCGGGTCGTGCTCACCGACCTGGCGGGCACCGTGCTCGACCGGGCGGTCGCGCCGCTGCCGTGCGACTTCGACCCGCCGACGTTCGTGGCCGAGCTGAACCGCCTGGTGGACGGCCTGCGCAGCGAACGGCTGCTCGGCGTCGGCATCGGGTTCGTCGGGCCGCTCGACCACCGCACCGGGGTCGTGCACTACCCGACCGGCCTGAGCGCTTGGCACGACGTGCCGCTGCGGGCGATGGCCGAGAAGCGGCTCGGACTGCCCGTCGTGCTCGACAAGGACACCAACACGGCGGTCGTCGCCGAGGCGTGGCGGCGTGGCGAGGAGCTGCGTGACGCGGTGCTCGTGCTCGTCGGCACGGGCCTGGGCATCGGGATGCTGCTGGACGGCCGCGTGCACCGGGGCGTGCGGACCAACGCGGGCGAGTACGGCCACACCACGATCCAGCTCGACGGCCCGCCGTGCGTGTGCGGCCGGAGCGGGTGCATCGAGGCGCTGCACAACCTCGCCGCGGCCAAGGGCGACCTGGTCGAGGCCACGTCCATCGTGGGCGTGGCGGTGGCCGACCTGGTGCAGCTGCTCGACATCGACCACGTGGTCCTGGCCGGTCGCGCGGTGCTCGCCGAGCCCACCGCCTACCTCGACGGCGTGCGGGCCAGACTGCCCAAGGACGAGTGGCTGCCGGTGGACGTGTCGATCACGCCGCTCGGTGACGACGTGGTCGCGGCGGGGGCGGCGATGCTGCTCTTGAGCGAGTTCTACGGCCGTCCCAGGTGACCGGATTGGACATGCCCTGCTCACGGGCACCCGTGCGGGTGATTCACTGTGCGGCATGTATGCGCTCCGGTACGCCGTCGGCACCGACCCCGGCCTGCGCCGTGAAGCGAACGAAGACTCCGTGTACGTCAACGAGCGCCTGTTCGCCGTAGCGGACGGCATGGGCGGTCACGCGTACGGCGAAGTGGCGAGTTCGATCGCGGTGGCGGTGCTGGCCGACCTCGACGTGGACGCCGACGACCCCCTCGGCGAGCTGTCCGGCGCGGCGCGGGAGATCGCCATCCGGCTGACCGACCTGGCCGAGGAGAACTTCGACATGCGCGGCATGGGCACCACGCTCACCGCGCTGTGGTGGGACGGCGAGCGGTTCGCGGTCGGGCACATCGGCGACTCGCGCTGCTACGTCGTCCGCGAGGGCGCGCTGACCCAGGTCACCCGGGACCACACCATGGTCCAGGCGCTGGTGGACGACGGTCGGATGGCCGCCGAGCAGGCCGCCGAGCACCCCGGCCGGTCCATGCTCATGCGCGCGCTCCAGGCGGGCAGCGCGCACGACCCGGACCTGTTCTTCCAGGACGTCGAGGTGGGCGACCGGTACCTGATCTGCTCGGACGGCCTGTCGGACGTCGTGGCCGACGCGGACGTCGCCCGGCTGCTGACGGCCACGGCCGACGGTGACGAGACCGTGCGCGCGTTGATCGAGGCGGCGAACGCGGGTGGCGGGCCGGACAACATCACCTGCGTCGTGGTGGACGTGATGCCGACGGGGAACGCCTCGTGGCTGCCGAAGTGGCTGACGCGCGACTAGAGCGGCCGACGCGCGGCTACGGCCTGTTCGGCAGGAGGTCGGCGACGGGCAGGCCGCGGCCGTACCGCTCGACGAGTGCGGTGCCGATCGAGGCCAGGTAGTCCCGCACACCCGCAGGGCCGGTCACCTCGAGCCATTCGACCAGCCCGGCGAGCTCGCCGGCGAGCGCGTACTCGTTGTAGCCGCGGATCACGACCTCGATGCGGCCGTCGGTCGTGGACCCTCCGACCTCCAGCCGGTCGCGGAGCACCATCCGGAGCCGGGCCAACCCGTCGGGTGCGCAGATCGCCTGGATCTCGAGGGGCGTCCGCCTGCGGTCGACCTCGTCGGCGATCTCGCGCCAGCTCGCGGCGAGGTCGAAGTCGTCGGGTCGGTGCACGGGGTCGCCGGTCGGGTCGGCGGACGACACGCGGTCGATCCGGAAAGTCCGCCTGCCTGCCTCGGTGTTGCAGACGAGGTACCACGACGGACCCTTGGCGACGATGCCCAGCGGGTGGACGGTGCGCTCGGTTTCGGCGCCGTTGCCGTCGACGTAGCCGAGCCGCACCTGGACTCGGCGGATCACCGCGTCCTGGAGGTCGTCGAGGAAGCGAGGCGGCGGCCGGTGCTCGATCCGGCTCGACCCCCACCGCTGCGGGTCCATGACCAACGACGACGCCGCGGCCTCGGCCTGCAACCGGAACGGCTCCGGCAGGGCGCGGACGAGCTTGCGCAGCGCTGCTTTCACGGCCGGCGTCGCGGTCGAGGCCGGGCCGGCGACCAGGAACAGGGCGCGGGCCTCACCCGCGGTCAACCCGGACAGGTCGGTGCGGGCGCCGCCCACGAGCCGCCAGCCGCCGCCCCGGCCCTGGATGGAGTACACCGGCACCCCGGCCGTGGACAGGGCGTCGAAGTCGCGGCGGGCGGTGCGCTCGGACACCTCCAGCTCCCGGGCGACCTCCGCCGCCGTCAGCTGCTCGCGCTGTTGCAGCAGCAGGAGGATGGCCATCAGCCGGTCGGCTCGCACACCGCCGACAATCCCACAGAAAACCGGTCATGGGGTGGCCTGTTTCGCTCGGCACGATGGCGACACGACCGGAACGGCCATCGGCCGCGCCGGCGCTGACGTCCCCGACGACCGAGAGGAAATGCAATGTCCGATCCGACCGACTTCCCCGAACCCACCCTCGTCTCCGTCAACGGTGTGGAGCTCGAGGTCTTCGAAGCGGGCCGGGAGAACGCGGGAAAGCCGATCGTGCTCTGCCACGGCTGGCCGGAGCACGCCTTCTCCTGGCGCCACCAGGTGCCTGCCCTGGCCGCGGCGGGCTACCACGTCATCGTCCCGAACCAGCGGGGCTACGGGAACTCGTCCCGTCCGACCGGAGTGGCCGACTACGACATCGAGCACCTGTCGGGTGACCTCGTCGCCCTCCTCGACCACTACGGCTACGAGGACGCCACCTTCGTCGGCCACGACTGGGGCGCGTTCGTCGTCTGGGGCCTGACCCTGCTGCACCCGAGCCGGGTGAACGGCGTGGTAGCACTGAGCCTGCCCTACCAGGAGCGCGGAGAGACGCCCTGGATCGAGTCCATGGAGGCCGTGCTCGGCCCCGACTTCTACTTCGTCCACTTCAACCGGCAGCCGGGCGTCGCAGACGCCGTGCTCGACGAGCACGCGGCACAGTTCCTGCGCAACCTGTTCCGGAAGAACGAGCCCCCGAAACCGCCTCAGCCGGGCATGGCGATGATCGATCTCGCCAGGGCGGGGACACCCCTCGGCGAGCCCGTCATGAGCGACGGCGAACTGGCCGTCTTCGTCTCCGCCTTCGAGTCGACCGGTTTCACGAGCAGCATCAACTGGTACCGGAACCTCGACCGCAACTGGCGTCTGCTGGCCGACGTGGACCCGGTCGTCCGGCAGCCCGCGCTCATGATCTACGGCGACCGCGACGCGGTCCTGAGGGCTGAACGACTGACGGAGTTCGTGCCCAACGTGGAAATCACCAGCCTGGACTGCGGTCACTGGATCCAGCAGGAAATGCCGGACGAGACGAACCAGGCGATTCTGAAGTGGCTGGACCAGCGGGCGGACGGCGCTCGGCTAGGGCGGTAGCACGCCGAGCAGGTCGTGCAGGGCCGTCGCACCGGTCGGGGTGAGGCGGACGGCGCGGCCCGTGCCGATCCGGCGCACCCAGTCCCGTTCGTGGAGGCACGCGCAGACGTGCGCGCCGGCCGTGCCCGCGAGGTGGGAGCGGCGCTCGGTCCAGTCCAGGCACGCCCTGGCGATCGGGCGGCGGCTGCCGGGCGGGGTGAACGCGAGCTCGTCCCCGAGCCACGCCAGGCCGTCGTCGGTGATCGCGAGCTCGTCGGTGAGCAGGCCGCGGGCCGTCATGGCGTCGGTGATGGCCACGCCCAGCCGTCCGGCGAGGTGGTCGTAGCACGTCCGGCCGCGCCTGAGGGCCTGGTCGGCGGCGGACGCGCGGAGCGTCGGTCCGGCCGGTGCGGTCGGCCCGAGGTAGCCGAGGAGTTCTTCGAGCAGCCGCGCCTGCTTCGGGCCGGCGAGCTGGACGTAGCGGTGGCGGCCTTGGCGGCGTTCGACCAGCAGACCACCGTGCACGAGCCGGGTCAGGTGCTCGCTGGCCGTGGACGGCGCGACACCGGCGGCGTCGGCCAGTTCGCCGGACGTCCACGCCTTGCCGTCCATGAGCGCGAGCAGGAACCGGGCCCGGCTGCGGTCGGCCAGCAACGCGGCGAGGTCCGCCAGTTCGTCGGCTGCCATGCACCCATTGTGCGCCGACGACGGTTCGGCGTGCGCCGAAGTGATCCGGCCTTACGTTGGCCGCATGACTTCCGAGGTGCTGCTTGACGAGTCGTACGCAGTGACGCCGGTGCCCGCGGCCAGGTCGGGCGTGGCCTGGCTGCGGGCCGGGGTGGTGCGGTTCAGCGAGGGCGCGGACCGCGAGCGGCGGCGCGCGTTCGTGGAGCGGACCCTGTCCACTGTGGATCCCCGGTCGTTGCGGCGGCAGGGGATGCCGGTGGCGGTGCTGGCCGAGGCGCTGGGGTTGCCCCGGTCGGTCGCCGGTGACGTGGCGGTGGTGGCCCGGTGCTACCAGCCGCACGTCGACGTGACGGCTGAGGCCGACGAGGCGGTGGCCCGGCTGGTGGCCGCGTGCGGCGGGGTGTGGGACGAGGAGACGGCCAACCGGATCGGGTTGCTGGTGCAGGCGTGCGACGCGACGCGGGCGTTGATCGCCGGGACGGAACCGCCGGTGCCGGTGACGCGGCGGGTCGCGCCGGACGGGTCGGTGGTCGAAGTGGACCTGACCGACGCGTGGTTCGGCGCCGGGCGGCATGAGTGCCCGGGGCAGGCGCACGCGCGGGCGTTGGTCGAGGGTGCGCGGGCGTTCCACCGGTTGCACGACGACTTCCTGGTGCTGCCGAACGCGTGGGACTTCGCGTCGGCGGCGGCGTTGGTGCGGGCCGGGTTCGCGGCCGTCGGCACGACCAGCCTGGGCGTCGCGGCGGCGCACGGCATCCTGGACGCGACCGGCGCGGCGCGGGAGGAGACGGTGGCGCTGGCCCGGACGCTGGTGCGGCTGCCCGTTCCGGTCACGGTGGACGTCGAGGCCGGGTTCGGCGGGGACGTGCGGTCGTTGGCGGCCGAGCTGTGGGAGCTGGGGGTGGCCGGGGTGAACGTCGAGGACGGGCGCGGCGCGGGCCTCGCCGATCCCGCCGAGCAGGCGGCGATCGTGCGGGCGTTCAAGGACGCCGCACCCGGCCTGTTCGTCAACGCCCGCGTCGACACGCACTGGCTGGGCGTCGACCGGCACACCACCGTCGACCGGGCCCTGCGCTACGTGGACGCGGGCGCCGACGGGGTCTTCGTGCCCGGTCTCGCCGACGAACGCGACATCTCCGACGTCGTCGCGGCCGTCCCCGTGCCCCTGAACCTGTTGGCACAGCTGGACGTCCGGAAGTTGAAGGAGCTGGGCGTCCGCCGCGTCAGCACCGGCTCACTGCTGTTCCGCGCCGCGCTCGGCGAAGTCGTCCGGACCGCCCTGGCCGTGCGCGACGGCGTTCCGGTCCCGCCGGGCATCCCGACGTACGACGACGTCCAGTCACTGACGGACTAGGGACAGCGCCGGCACTGGCGCGACGCCCCGCAGCACGAGACCAGGCGCCCGCCCCGACGATCGACCAGATCCGCAAAGCGTGCAGCGGGTAGATCGGCACGGTGTCGGCGGGCAGCGCCCGGCCCACCACGAGGCGGGCGAGCGGCCGAGCCGGGAGCGGTAACGGGTGTCGACCACAGCGCGTGGTCAAGGCCAACCCGCACCCGGCTCGACCGTCACGCGGTTAAACCGGCTCCGCGACCTTCGCGCGCCGTCGGCTCACCAGCACGTCCACCAGCAGGAACGCCACCAGGCTCAGGCCGAGCAGCGGCACGAACCAGCCGACGCCCGCCGCGACGATCAGCACCACGACCAGCTGACCGCGCGGCACCTTCCGCCACTGGCCGCGCGGCACCGGCCGGCCGAAACCGGTGGTCGGGCGGCGCAGCCACCACATCCGGTAGCCGAGGACCACCAGCGCCACCAGGCCGAGCCCGAAGGCCAGCAGCAGCAGTTGGTTCGGCCAGCCGAACAGGACGCCCATGTGCGCGTCGATGCCCCACCGGCTGAGCTTCGCCGCGAGGGGGTAGTCGGCGAACCGCACCTGGTCCACGACCGCGCCGCCCGAGACGGCCACCGCGTCGACCTGCGACGGCCACCCGCGTTCGACCTCGGTCACCGTCCACGGCGCGTGGGCGGACGCGGGCAGGACGATCTCCACGTTGCCCGCGTCGATGCCCGCCGCCCGCGCGGTCGCCAGCACGGCGTCCACATCGGACGGTGAGACCGACGACGTCGTGCCGCCGTGCCCGGCGTGGTCGCCCGCACCGAGTGAAGGCGTGGTCCAGCCCAAAGCCTTGCGCAGGTCCGCGACGTTCTCGCCGGCGTAGGTCGACCAGGTCAACCCGGTCGCGGACAGGACCAGCGCGCCGACCAGCACCCACAGGCCGAGCCGGGCGTGCCGCCGGGTCGTCGGCTTGGTCCGCTGGGTGCGCCGGCGGCTGAACCACAGGAACACGCCGCCCAGCGCGACCGCCCACAGCCAGGACGCGGCCAGCTCGCTGTAGAGCCGGCCGGGTTCACCGAGCAGGAGGTTGCGGTGGATCTCGTCGATCGTGGTGCGCAACGGCAGGACGCCGGTGGTGCCGTAGGTCATCAGGTCACCGACCACGGTGCCGTCGGCCGGGTCCACGAACACCGTCGGCCGGGCGTCACCGTCGCTCGCGAACAGGACCCGGGTCGTCGCACCGGGCTCCGGTGCCGGGCGGACGGCCACCACCTCGTCGTCGGGCCGCGTCGCGACGGCGGCCTCGACCTGGTCGGCCAACGGCACCGACGACGTGGACAGGGGCACGCGCAGCTGGTCGGCGTAGAGCCACGACTCCAGCTGGGGCGTCGCGGCGTAGAGGACTCCGGTCAGGGTGGCGATCAGCACGAACGGGCCGACGAGCACGCCCGCGTAGAAGTGGAAGCGCAGCACGAGGCCGCGCCAGGAATCGGTCATGGCGAGAACTCCTAGGTATGGGGAGACGCCACCGGTCCCCTGACTCGGGACGGTGGTGGGGGATGTGGCTACCTAGGAGTGGGGCGGGCCGCGGCGGGGCAGCGTCCGGCGGCGCAGGACCTCCGACAGCGGCTGCGGCGCGTGGGCGGCGATCGGGATGCGCAGCGGCGCTATCGCCGGCGGTGGGCTGAGCCTGCGCGGCAGGACGGACGCGAGGACGGCGGCCAGGCGGAACACGGCCTGTTCGAAGCCCGCCAGGGCCGCGACGACGATGGCCGTGGCCGCGAGGTGGGTCAGCGCCATGGACGGCGCCGGCGGCACGTCACGCGGGTGCGACGACAGCACGCCCAGGAACACGTGCGCGGCCACCTGCACCACGCCGACCAGGCCGAGCAGTTCGGTCAGCCCGAGCTGCCGGTCGGTCAGCGGCACGCACGTCCACGCGATGGCCAGCGCGAACACCAGCACGTGCGGGAGGGACGGGACGTGGCCGCCGCCGCTCGCGTGCGCCAGGACGGCCAGCAGGCCGGTGGCCAGCCCGACCACACCGCAGCGCACCACGCGTGCGGCGCCTCGGGTCGGGGCCGGTGCCACGGTTTCGCAGCCTAGCGGCGGGAGCGGCCCGGAAGGAGGGTGCGAATGGCGGTGTCGGTGCGGTGGGGCGCCGGACGCCGTTGTCCGGGCGTCCCCTATTGCGCGTTATTCGCACAACCCGCGTGGAATAGTGCCGCTCAGTTGTACGGCATTCCGCCGAACGGGCTGGTGGACACCTGTGCTGCGGTGGTGAAGACGGCGACCAGCAGGGCGGCGACGAGCACTCGCGCGTTTCGCATGCGTTCTCCAGGTGGGCGGTGTCGGGAATTCCGGCGATTACCGTGGCATTGCCTCGAAGGTGACCGGGGCGGAATCGGTGTGAACAAACGGAGAACTGTGCGACGATCAGGTTAATTCGCCGTCAGTTAACATCTTGTTAACCTGCTCTTAGCGTCGTATTCTCAAAGTGTGAGCGCCGTCACACTGCACCTCGCGGGACGCGAGCGGGAGACCGGCCGCCTGCTGGGGTTGGTGGACGACCTGTCCCTGGGGCGGGGCACCGCGCTGCTCGTGGAGGGTGAGCCGGGCATCGGCAAGACGGCGCTGGTCCGCGCGGCGTGCGACGCGGCGGCGGCCCGCGGCTTCCGGGTGTGCCGGGGCGCGGGCGACGAGCTGGGTCGACCCCTTCCGCTGCTCCCGTTGCTCGACGCGCTGGCCGCGGGCCGGTCCGAGAGCGCCGCGGTCACCGCCGAACGCCTGCTGGCGCGGGTGGACGACCTGTGCGCGACCGGACCGGTGGTGCTGGTGCTGGACGACCTCCAGTGGGCGGACGAGGCCAGCGTCGCGGTGTGGCGGCGACTGGCGGGGCTCGTGCCGCAACTGCCGCTGCTGCTGATCGGCGTGCTGCGACCGCTGCCGCGCCGGGACGACCTGGCCGCGCTGCGCAAGGGCGTGGCCCGATTATCGGTGCCGCGCCTCGGGCGGGCGGCCGTGGTCGAGCTGACCGGTGGACTGGCCGGCGGCACACCCGACGAGGCGCTGGCCCGGCTGGCCGAGGACGCCGGTGGCAACCCCCTCTACCTGGTGGAACTGGTCGAGGCGCTGTTGCGCGGCGGTGCGGTCGAGGTGGGCGCGGACGGCGTCGCGCGGTTGACCGACTCCGGTGTGCCGCCGTCGTTGTCGGCCGCGATCGCGGACCGGATCGGGTTCCTCGGCGCGGAGGTGCGGCGGGTGCTCGTGGCCGCCGCGTTGCTCGGCGTGGAGTTCCCGGTCGCGGACCTGGCCGCGGTGCTGGGGATGCGGGTGGTCGAACTGCTGCCCGCGTTGCAGGAGGCGACCCTGGCGGGCGTGCTGGTGGACGGCACGGCCGGCCTGTCGTTCCGGCATCCGTTGGTGCGCACGGCTTTGTACGACGAGGTGCCCGAAGCGGCGCGCGGCGCGTGGCACGTCGAGGCGGCCCGTTCGCTGGTCGACACCGGCGCGGGTGTCGACCGGGTGACGCGGCAGCTGCTCGCCGCCGACGACCGGGTGCCGGACTGGGTGGCGCAGTGGCTGGTCGCGCACGGCTCGGTGCTCGTCGCGCACGCGCCCGAGGCCGCCGTGGACCTGTTCGGCCGGGTGATCGCGGCGCCGAACGTCGGGTCGCGGCGCGGGGTGCTGCTGGCGCACCTGGCCGAGGCGCGGTTCCGGCTGGGTGACCACCACGGCGCCGAGGCCGTGGCGTTGGCCGGACTGGAGCACGGGACGCTCGTCGACCTGCACTGGACGTTGGCGCAGTGCCGCAGCATGACGGGGCGTTCGGCGGAGACGTTGGTGGAGGTGGAGCGCGCGCTCGCGGCACCCGAGCTGACTTCGTCGGACCGGGCGCGGCTGCTCGTGCTGGCCGCCCGCGCGCACTGGGACATCGGTGACCTCGACGCCGCCGAACGGCTCGCGCTGGCCGCGCTGGTCGACGGCGACCGGTGGGCCACGAGCTGGGCGCTGCACGTCCGCACGATCGTGGCGATGGTCCGCGGTCGGATGGCCGACGCGCTGCCGCTGTTCGACCGGGCGCTGGCGGTGGCCATGGGCGAGCCGGCGGCGTCCGACCTGCGGTTGCTGCTCCAGGTCAACCAGGCCGTGACGCTGGGGGAGCTGGACCGGGGCGCGGAGGCCATCGCGTCGGCCCAGGTGGTCTGCGCCGCCGCCGACCACGTCGGCAACCTCGTGCGGCTCGCGCAGGCGCAGAGCGCGCTGGGGCAGCTGTTGCTGGACGCGGGCCGGTGGGACGAGGCGCTGGTCGACGTCGACCTGCTGGCCGACGACCTCAAGCACCCGATGGTGTCCCGGTGCGACCACGGGGTCGCGGCGCTGATCCACCTGCACCGGGGCGACGCGGAGGGTGCGCGGCGGCACCTGGAGGCGGCGGGCACGGGCCTGGACGGGCACGTGATCGGGCCGTTGGCGCTGGCGGTGAGCCTGTCGCTGGAGCAGGCCGGCCGGGTGCGCGAGGCGTGGTCGGTGCTGACCGGGTGGGAGTCGGCGGAAGACCTGTTGCCGGACTTCGTGCGGCTGGCGGTGGAGCTGGGTGAGGACGCGTCCGCCGCGGTCGCGCACGCGGAGGTGCTGGCGGCGGAGCTGGACGTGCCGCACCGGCGTGCGTCCGCGGCGTACTGCGCGGCAGTGGTGTCGGCGGACCCGGTGGGGCTGCTGCACGCGGCCGAGGAGTACCGGGTCGCGGGGCGGATGTTGTTCCGGGCCAAGGCTTTGTCGGGTGCGGCGGAGCTGTTCGCGGCGTCGGGTGACCGGTCTTCGGCTCGGGCGGCGATGAGCCACGCGGTGGACGTGCACGCGGAGCTGGGCGCCGAGTGGGACACGACCCGGTTGCTGGCCCGGTTGCGGGAGCGCGGCATCCGGCGTGGCCCGCACGCCAAGCACCGGCGGGCCACGCACGGGTGGGAGAGCCTCACCCCGATGGAGCTGAAGGTCACCGAGTTCGTGGTGACCGGGTTGTCGAACCGGCAGATCGGAGAACGGCTGTTCCTCTCGGGCCGCACGGTGGCCACGCACGTGTCACACGTGTTGGCCAAGCTGGGAGTCCGGTCGCGGACCGACATCGCCCGTGAGGCGGTCACGCACCTGGGTGCCTCCGGTTAGCCGGGTCAGGGCCGCGGGTAGCGCTCGCGGGCCCAGGTGGCGTACGTGCGCGCCGGTCGGCCCAGCACGTCCGCGATGTCGGGTGACAGGACCGACACGTCCTCGGCGCGGATCGCGCGCAGGCCCTCCGCGTACGCCTCGGGCAGCGTCTCCAGTGGAACGTCCACTGTGGACAAGGTGCGACCCAGGACTTCCGACAGCACGGCCGCTTGGTCGGGGATGCCGAGCAGCTCCGGTCCGGTGAGCGTGTACGACCGGCCGTGGTGGTCGCCGAGCAGGGCCTCCACCGCGACCTCGGCCAGGTCTCGCGGGTCGACGACGCCGAGCTTGATCCGCCCCATCGGGTTCGGGACCGGTTCGCCGGCCTCGATCAGCGGTGCCCACTGGAGCGAGTTCGACGCGAACACGGTGGGCCGCAACAACGTCCACGACGCGAACGCGCGGGTCGCCTCCTCGCCGGGGCGGTGCCACTCGGCGACCGGGCCGACCGGGATGGCGGACAGCTTCACCACCTTGCCCACGCCCGCGCGCTTCGCGGCGTCGAGCACGGCCAGGTCGTAGGCGGCCACGTCCGGGGTGCCCGGACCGAGCAGGAACACTGCGTCCACGCCCTCGACGGCCCGGTCCAGGGACGCCGGATCGGTGTGGTCGCCGTGGACCTGGTCGCCGGTGGGCGTGCGCGACATGGCGCGGAAACGGACCTCGCGGTCGGTGAGGAGGCGGACTACTTCGCGGCCGACGGTGCCGGTGGCACCCGTGATCAGGAACATGCGACGAGTCTGGTTCGCCGGGTCGGGAAGGTCTTGGAAGTTTCGGCGGTTGTCGTGGACGTGGAACAGCGTCTGCGGCCCTGGGTCAGCGCGATCGGCAGCCAGTCGTTCGAGGGGGACACGTACGTCCTCGAACCGGACACGGCCACCACGTTGGTGATGTGCACGGAGAGCAAGGGCGCGGTGGTCGTCGGGCCACAGGACCGCGCCCGGTACTACCGGTGGCGGTCGGCGGAGCGGACCGTCGTGCGGCTGACGCCGGGGCGGGCGCAGGCCGTGCTGGACGTGCCGGTGGACGCGCTGGCCGGCCGGGTCGTGCCGCTGAGCGAGGTGTGGGGCCGGTCGGTGGCCGACGAGGTCGAGCTGACGTCCGTGCTGCTGGGCCGGCTCGCGTCGGCCGATCCGGCGCGGTCGGACCTGGTGCACGCGGCGGCGCGGCTGCTGCGGACGCACGGCGTCGCGGACACGGCGCGGGCGCTGGACGTCAGCGAGCGGCACCTGCGGACGTTGTTCACCAGGGCGGTCGGGTTGTCGCCCAAGCAGTTCGCCCGGGTGGACCGGGTGCGGCGGGTGGTGGCGCGGGGCAGGCGCGGCGAGTGGGCGCGGCTGGCCGCCGAGCTCGGCTACTACGACCAGGCCCACCTGACCTCGGAGTTCCGCGCCACGATGGGCGTGCCGCCCGGTGCGTACGTGGCGGGGAAGCTGCCGGCCGCGACGTCCTGCTAGGGAGCGCGTCCTGCCAGGGGTCGCGGGCCGAGGTCAGAGACGGGCGTGGCGGACGGCGGAGAACGTCATGCCGACGGCCTGCCCGACCAGGCCGACCACCGCGATCCACAGCGCGGTCCCGATGCCGAGCCACTCGGCGAGGACGCCGCCCGCCAGCGCGCCGGCCATGAGCGAGGCCCGGTTGACCGACCGCATGGTGGCGCTCGTCCGGCCCAGGAGCCGGGCCGGCGTGATGGTCTGCCGGTAGCCCATCTCCACCGCGCCGTCCAAGGTGGCCGACAGCCAGAACAGGAACTGCGCCGCGCACAGCAGGGTGAACCCGGTGGCGCTCGCCGTGGCGAACGGGACCAGCGCGTAGGCCACCGGGGTCAGCCAGCGGGCGGCCACGATCACCGGGCCGACGCCGAACCGCCGTCCCGCGTGGCTGGACACCGACGCGCCGAGCACTCCGCCGACCCCGCCGATGGCGTACGTGATGCCCAGGTCGAGCGCGTCGAAGCCGAGTTCGTTGAGCATCAGGAAGGAGAAGACGGGTGTGACCATCGCGGTGAACAAGAACCAGGTGTGCGAGGCGAGGGCGAGTGGCCGCAACACCTCGTGGCCGTAGACCCACCGGAGCCCTTCCCGCATCTCGGCGCGCAGGTCCCGCTTCGGCGCCTCGGGCAGCTGTTCGCGCGTGCGGACGGTGGCCAGCACCAGGCCGGAGACGAGGTAGGAGACGGCGTCGACCAGGATCGCGAGCGGCCCGCCGATCAGCTTGACCAGTGCGCCGCCGACGAGCGGGCCCAAGCCCTGTGCGACCGCTCCGGACTGCTCCAGCCGGGCGTTGGCCTCGGTGAGCCGTGCGGTGGGCACGAGCAGGGGCAGGAACGACTGGTGCGCCGCGTCGTGGAAGAGGGACAACGTCCCGAAGACCGCCACCAGGGCGAACAGCAGCGGCAGGGTCAGGGTGCCGGTGAAGGCCGTCAGCGGGATCAGCGCGAGCACGACGGCGCGGGCGAGGTCCGTGCCGATGAGCATCGGCAGCCTGCGGCGGCGGTCCACCACGACCCCCGCGACCAGGCCGAACAAGAGGTAGGGCAGCCAGCGGGACGCCGCGAGCACGCCCGTTTCGGTGAGTGACGCTCCCAGCGTCAGGATGGCCACGGTCTGCAGCGCCAGCGTGGTGACGTGGGTGCCCGCGAGGGACACCGTGCCGGCGGTCCAGAAGCGGACGAAGTCCCCGTGGCGTGACAGTTCGATCGCGCGGTCGCTCATGCGGTGCCCCCCGTGATCCACCTTCCCAGATCCGGGTGCGCACCGGTCGAGCGGCTGCCCGTCGGGGTGCGCCTCCGGTCAGGCGCGGAGCGGGCGCCGGTGCCGGTGCAGCCGCCCCAGACGGGCCTCGGACCGCGCTTCCTGGCCCATGCCGCACGCCGCACGCCGCCGCAACCGGCTCTCCACGACCTCGCCCAGCGGCGCGTCGGGGCACTTCCGGAACCACGCGGGCCGCAGCGTCCGGACGGCCTGCTCGGCGCCGTCGGCGCGCACCTCGTCCGCCGGGCCCACCGCCGCGCGCAGGGCCTGGTCGGCACGCCGCCGGTCGGCCCGGTGCGCGCGCTGCCTGCTGCGCGGGATGTTCTTGCGCGAGCTCTTGTCGTTCTCCCCGTACGCGTTGCGGCAGTCCTTGGCGTAGCTCAGCCGCTTCTTCTCCTGCGGGGTCTTGCGCGCCACCGACTCCACCTCCCCGATCCTGATCACCCGTCGACCGGTCCCGGACGGTACCCGCGCCCTGTCCGCGTGCCGAGCGGGTTTTCACCCGCAGGACCCGGTCCGGCGTCGCGGCGGACCTGTCGGCCCCGGTTGACAACCCGGCGTGGGCGCGGATACTTAAGAAGGTGCTTAACCAAATGTTCCACGCGCTCGCCGATCCGAGTCGGCGGACCATGGTCGAGCGGTTGACCCTGGGCCCCGCGTCGGTCAGCGAGCTGGCCGAGCCGTTGGAGATGTCACTCCCGGCCGTGGTGCAGCACCTCCAGGTGCTGGAGGCCAGTGGCCTGGTGCGGAGCGAGAAGGTCGGACGGGTGCGGACGTGCCACATCGTGCCGACGGCCCTGCGCCAGGCCGAGCAGTGGATCACCGAGCGCCGCACGACCTGGGAACGCCGGCTCGACCGGCTCGACGACTACCTCAAGGAGCAGCCATGACCGTGGAACACGCGACGTTCACGTTGGAGCGCACCTACGACGCACCGCCCGCCAAGGTCTTCGCGGCCTGGTCGACGCCCGAGGCGAAGGCGCGCTGGTTCGTCGGCCAGGACGAGTGGGTGAGCAAGCCGCTGGAGCAGGACTTCCGCGTCGGCGGCGAGGAGCGGGTCAGCGGCGGGCAGCCGGGCGGCAAGGAGTTCCACTACGCGGCCCGCTACCAGGACATCGTGCCGGACGAGCGGATCGTCACGACCTACGAGATGCACATGGACGACACCCGCATCTCGGTGTCCGTGGCGACGGTCGAGTTCGAGCCCGCCGGCCACGGCACGCGGCTCGTCTACACCGAGTCCGGCGCGTTCCTCGACGGGCACGACAAGGTCCAGTACCGCGAACAGGGCACCGTCGAACTCCTCGACAAGCTCGCTCGCGTGCTCGACCCGGCGCGCTCCTAGCAGGCGGCGGCCCGGTCGAGCAGCAGCTTGCGCTCCCGTTCGTTGCGGGTGAGCCCGGCCGCCCGCTCGAACTCCACCCGCGCCTCGGCGTGCCGACCCAGCTTGGCCAGCAGGTCGCCGCGCACGCTCGGCAGCAGGTGGTACCCCTTCAGCGCGGGCTCGCGCACCAGCTCGTCCACCAGTTCCAGCCCGACCTCCGGCCCGAACGCCATCCCGATCGCCACCGCGTGGTTCAGCTCCACGATCGGGGACGGCGCGACCAGCGACAGCGCCTCGTACAGGCCGGCGATTTTGGTCCAGTCGGTGTCCTCCGGCACGCGGGCACGCGCGTGGCACGCGACGATCGCCGCCTGCACCGCGTAAGGGCCGCCCGCGCCGCCCAACGACTCGGCCTTCGCCAACGCCGCCAGGCCGCGGCGGATCAGCAGCTGGTCCCAGCGCGCCCGGTTCTGCTCCAGCAGCAGCACGGGCTCGCCGCCCGGCCCGACCCGGGCCTTCGCCCGGGACGCCTGGATCTCCAGCAGCGCCACCAGCCCGTGCACCTCGGGTTCGCGCGGCATCAGGCCGGCCAGCACGCGGGCCAGCCGGAGCGCGTCCTCGCACAGCGCCGGACGCATCCAGTCGTCGCCCGCGGTGGCCGAGTAGCCCTCGTTGAAGATCAGGTAGATCACGCCGAGCACGGACGACAGCCGGGCGTCCCGCTCGTCCTCCGCCGGCACCTCGAACGGCACACCGGCCTTGGCCAGCGCCTTCTTCGCCCGCACGATCCGCTGCGCCACGGTCGGCTCGGGAACCAGGAACGCGCGCGCGATCTCGTCGGTGGTCAGCCCGCCCAGCATGCGCAGCGTCAACGCCACCTGCGCCTCGGTGGACAGCACCGGGTGGCACGCGGTGAACACCAGCCGCAGCAGGTCGTCGTCGATCTCACCGACCCGGTCGGCGGCGTCCGGCACGTGGTCGCCCCCGGTGTCGCGGCCGATCTCCTCCAGCTTGCGCTGGTAGTTCTGCCTGCGGCGGATCAGGTCGACGGCCCGGTTCTTCGCGGCGGTCATCAGCCACGCGCCGGGGTTGCGCGGGATGCCGTGCTCAGGCCACTGCTCCAGCGCGCTGACCATCGCGTCCTGGGCCAGCTCCTCGGCCAGCCCGACGTCCCGCACCATTCGCGCGAGCCCGGCGATCAGGCGGGCGGACTCGATCCGCCACACCGCTTCGACCGCACGCCGCGCATCGGTAGCCATCACGGTCTGGCATCAGACCAGCTACCGATGCGCGTCGGCAAGCGGGAACGGCTCCCCCCGGAGCCCTCAGCCGTTGGCGCGGGCCTCGGTCTCGGCGCGCAGCTGACGCTCGCGCTCCTTCATCTCCTCCGACGCGTTCACGAAGTCGTCCTCCGTGAAGACCTGCCGGATCTCGATCTGGGACTCCTCGCCGGTCGGGTTCGGCACCCGCTTCACCCATTCGACGGCCTCCTCCAGCGACTTGACCTCCAGCAGCCAGAAGCCCGCGATGAGCTCCTTGGTCTCGGTGAACGGGCCGTCGACGACCGTCCGCTTGTCACCGGAGAAGTGGACGCGCGCGCCCTTGGAGCTGGGGTGCAGGCCCTCGCCCGCGAGCATCACGCCGGCCTTCACCAGCTCCTCGTTGAAGGCGCCCATCTGCTTGAGCATCTCCTCGCTCGGCTGGACACCGGCCTCGCTGTCCTCGTTGGCCTTCACGATCACCATGAAACGCATCTCGGTACTCCCTGTCGGTTCGTCGTGGCCGGTCCATCGTGGCCCGTACTGACGCGACGAACGGAGGGGTACGCGGATCGACACGCGGGCCGGCTTTTCTCCGAGATTTTTCCGCAGGCCGTCGACCAGCGGTTTCAGGTGATGGGGGAGCCGCCGGTGACGCCGATGACCTCGCCGGTGATGTAGCTGGAATCGGACGAGGCGAGGAAGACGTAGAGCGGCGCCAGCTCGGCGGGCTGCCCGGCGCGGCCCATCGGCGACTGCTCGCCGAAGTCCTCCACCTTCTCCGGCGGCATGGTGGCCGGGATGAGCGGTGTCCACACGGGACCGGGCGCGACCGAGTTCACCCGGATCTTCCGGTCGACCAGGTTCTGCGCCAGGCCCTTGGTGAAGTTCACGATCGCGGCCTTGGTGGTGGCGTAGTCGAGGAGCTGGTACGAGGGCTGGAAGCCCTGGATGGACGACGTGGTGATGATCGAGGAGCCCTCGGGCATGTGCGGGACGGCCGCCTTGCACAGCCAGAACATCGCGTACACGTTCGTCTTCATGACGCGGTCGAACTGCTCGGTGGTGATGTCGAGCAGGCCGCCGTCCTGCGCCATCTGGTAGGCCGCGTTGCTGACCAGGACGTCGACGCGGCCGAACTCCTCGACCGCGCGGGCCACGACGTCCGAGCACCGGGACTCCTCCACCAGGTCGCCGGGCACGGTGACGGCGGTGCGGCCCGCGTCCTCGATCAGCCGGGCGGTGTCGCGGGCGTCCTTCTCCTCGGCTTCGAGGTAGGAGATGAGCACGTCCGCGCCTTCACGGGCGAAGGCGAGGGCGACGGCCCGGCCGATGCCCGAGTCGCCGCCGGTGATGACGGCTTTCTTGTCGATCAGTCGCCCCGTGCCGCGGTAGGTCGCTTCACCGTGGTCGGGGGTGGGTCGGACGTCGTCGGTCAGGCCTGGGTACCGGACTGGGGGCTCCACCATGCCGGGAGGGTGCCCACTGCGCCGGCGGCTGAACACGTGCCCGGACACGCCGATGGCGCACCTCCCTGGTGGAGGCGCGCCATCGGAAGTCGTCCCGGTTTCGGCGTGGTCACCGGTCGGCGTGCTCGCGGGCGGCGCGGCCCGTCGACGCGCGCCGGCCGGTCAGCGCGCGCTGGACCGTGAAGGCGCCGGGGCCGAACGCGGCCAGCAGCAGGAACACCCAGCTGTAGACGGCGGCCAGCTCGCCCATGTTGTGCACGGGGAGCAGCGCCTCGGGCTGGTGCACGGTGAAGTACGCGTAGGCCATCACGCCGGAGAGCACGAACGCCGCCGGCCGTGCGGCCAGGCCGACCAGCACCAGGACCGCCCCGACCAGCTCGATGACGCTGCCGTACCAGCCCGGCCACGAGCCGAAGGGGACCGCGGTGCCCTGCCCGTCGATGCCGCCCAGGAAGCCGAGGCCCATCAGGCCGTGGCACCCGAACAGGAACGACACGACGACGCGGAAAGCGGCGAGGACCAGGTCGTTGCGCTTGGTGGTGGTGTCGACGGTGGTGGCGGCGGCGCGGCGGGTGTCGGTGGTGGTCATCTCGGGCTCCCCTTCTCGGTGGTCTTACCACTGCGTCGAACGGGGCCCCGCTGGATCGACACGTCCGCCGGATTTTCCGGGGAAGTTCTTCGGGGAAGTTTTCAGGGGAGCCGTCGCCGGAGGGTGAAACGGCTGGTCGGAGGCGGCAGGCGTTGGCCGCGGCGGAAGAACCGGACCGGCCTCGGGTCCGCCGCCTCGGCGCGCATGGCCGCCAGGTCGGCCTCGGTGGGCGCGCGGGCGACCGACGGGCCGGGGCGGTGGTCGAGCGGCGGCGGCGGTGGGTGGTCGTCGGGCAGCGGAGGGCGGTCGAGCCGGTACGCGACCAGCCCCGGTGTGTCGGGGACGTCCAGCGGGAACACCGGCGGCGGCCAGACGTAGTCGAGGTCGTCCGGGACGTCGGGGAACAGCGGGCGGTAGTGGTCGGGGTCCTTGCGCAGGAGCGCGGAGCGGTGGCTGAGGTGCAGGTCGTGGTCGCCGAGCCAGGGCGGGAGCAGGCCCTCGGCGAGGCACCACGACCACGTCGGCTCCCGGCCGCCGGTGAAGTCGAGGAGCGCGGCGCGCAGGCCGTCGCGGTGGCCCCGGCGTCGCCACTCGTCGCACACGGCCACGCCGTAGGCGACCAGCGCGGGCGTGAAGCCGCTCCACATCAGGACCGCCGGGTGGCGCTTCCAGCCGTACTCGGGCCACACGAGGGCGCGCAGGATCTGCAAGGTCTCGACGCGCTGCTTGCCGAGCCGCCGTGAGTCGAGGACGGCGGCGCTGCGGGCGAAGGTCTCGCACGGGAGGAACGTCTGCACCCCAGCCGCTTACCCGCCGTGACGTCGGTCAAGCACCCGTTCCCGGATCGGGAGGCAGGAGACCGGTGGGTTGTTAGCCTGCGGCGGTGGAGTTCAAGCGCGCCCGGAAGCCGGAGCAGGTCGCGCAGCGGCGGCGCACGATCCTCGAAACGGCGTGCGAGATGTTGCGGGAGCGGTCCGTCGCCGACATCAGCCTGCGGGAGTTGAGCGATCGGGTCGGGCTCGCGAAGTCGAACGTGCTGCGGTACTTCGACAGCCGGGAGGCGATCTTCCTGGAGGTGCTGGACGAGGAGTGGGGCGCCTGGCTGGACGAAGTCGAAGGCGCGCCCGCGTCGACGTCCGACCCCGTCGAGGTGGCCACCGCGATCGCGACCTCGCTGCACGGCCGGCGGCTGATGTGCGAGCTGATCAGCGGGATGGCCGGGGTCTTGGAGCGCAACATCCCGGTCGACTTCGCGCGCGTGTTCAAACAGCGCGCGATCTCGCACACCACCCGTCTGGCCGACCTCGTGCGGGCGCGCGTGCCGGTGCTGGACGAGGACGCCGCGCGGCACTTCGCGCAGGTGGTGCTGGTGCTGACGGCCGGCCTGTGGCCTCACGCGAACCCGTCCGACGCGGTCGCGCAGGTCATGCGCGAGATGGGTGCACCACCGCCCGACGAGCTGTTCCGCACGGGTCTGACCGAGGGCCTGGTCAACCAGCTGGCCGGCCTGGTCGCGCGCGCCTGAGGGCTCACGCGCTCGGCGGCTGCCCGACCCCCGCGGTCGGGGGTCGGGCGCCGACGCCCGGACGGGCGACTACTTCATCGCGGCGATCTGGATCAGGTTGCCGCACGTGTCGTCCAGGACGGCGGTGACCACCGGTCCCATGTCGGTCGCGTCCTGGGTGAACACGACGCCCAGCGCCTTGAGCCGCTCGACCTCGGCGTGCACGTCGTCCACGGCGAACGAGGTGTACGGGATGCCGTCGTCCACCAGGGCCTCCTTGAACGGGCGCGCCGCCGGGTGGCCGTCCGGTTCGAGCAGCAGCTCGACGCCGTCGGGGTCGGCGGGGGAGGTCACGGTGAGCCAGCGGGCCCCACCGGCGGGCACGTCGGTCTTCTTGGTGAAGCCGAGCTTCTCGGTGTAGAAGGCCAGCGCCTTGGCCTGGTCGTCGACCAGCACGCTGGTGATGTTGATGCGGATCACGGGTTCGGTGCCTCTCCGTGGATGGGCCACCGCTCGACGATCGAGCGCAGCGGGCTCGTGTCGATGTGGTGGAACTTGTACCGGCCCTGTCGCCGGGTGTGCACCAGGCCGGCCTGTTCGAGCACCGCGAGGTGCTGCGAGATGGCCTGGCGCGACGAGCCGAGGCCGTGCTTCATGGTCAGTCGGCCGCAGATCTCGAACAGCGTCTGACCGTCCTTTTCGGTCAGCTCGTCGAGGATCACGCGCCGGGTCGCGTCACCGATGGCCTTGAACAGGTCGGGGTCTGCGTCCACGGCCCAGTTATAGGCAAGTGGGGACTTGCCTGTCAACTCGGCGGGCGGTCTCGTTAAGGTGATGTCCCGTGAAGGCACTCGTGGTTCGCGGTGGCTGGGAAGGTCACTCACCGGTGGAGGCGACCGACGCGTTCCTGCCGTTCCTCCGGGCGGAGGGGTTCTCGGTGGACGTGTCCGAGTCGCTGGAGGTCTACGACGCCGATCTGGGCGCCTACGACCTGATCCTCCAGTGCTGGAGCGACGGCGAGCTGACCGACGACCAGTTCGCCTGCCTGGACGCGGCGGTCCGCTCGGGCACGGGCCTGGCCGGCTGGCACGGTGGCCTGGTCGACTCGTTCCGCCACTCCCGCGAGTACATGCGGTTGGTGGGCGGGCAGTTCGTGGCCCACCCCGGCGACTTCGTGGACCACCGGGTCGAGATCACCTCGACTCACCCGATCGTGGAAGGCCTCGACGGCTTCGCGCTGCGCACCGAGCAGTACTGGGTGCTGACCGACGACCTGAACGACGTCCACGCGACCACCACGTTCGCCGCCGGGTCACCGTGGCACGCGCAACTGACCGTGCCGGCGGTGTGGACGAGGCGCTGGGGCGCGGGTCGGGTCTTCGCCTGCACCATCGGCCACTTCCCGGCCGACCTGGCCCTACCGCCCGTGCGGACCCTGGTCGAGCGCGGCCTCCTCTGGGCCGCCCGCCCCGCGCGCTGACGCCCGGTCCGCGCCCTCCCGTTCGTCCGGGCGCACGTCGGCCGGTTCGTCGGGGCGGCACACGTCGAGCACCCGGTCGCGCAGCCACCGGTGCGCCGGGTCGGCGTCGAGCCGGACGTGCCACAGCAGCGACACCACCACCTCGGGCGGCTGGAAGGGCAGCTCGAACGCCCGCATCCCGTGCCGCAGGGTCGCGGTGTGGCGGTCCGGGACGGTGGCGACCAGGTCGGACGCGTTCGCCAGCGCCAGCGCGGCGCTGAAGCCGTCGACCACCGTCACGACCGTCCGGCGGTGGCCCGTCGGGTGGAAGGCCTCGTCCACCAGCCCTTCCACCAGACCCCGCCGTGAGACGTGCACGTGGCGCGCGGCGGCGTACCGGGCCGCCGTCACCTTCCCCGTGCCCAGCGGGTGCCCGTCCCGCACCACCCCGACGAACCGGTCGGTGAACAGGGGCGCGCTCACCACGTCCGGGGCGGGAGCGTGCTCGATGACACCGGTCTCCAGGTCGACCCCGCCCTCCCGCAGCGGCGCGACGTCCTTCTTGGTCTTGCGGAGGAACCGCAGTCGCACACCGGGCGCCGCCCGACCCACCTCCGCCACCAGCGCGGGCCCGAACCTCTCCACGAACCCGTCGCTGGTGCGCAGCGCGAACGTCCGCGCCAACGTCGCCAGGTCCAGCTTCTCGGCCGGCCGCAACACCTCTTCGGCTCCCTGGACCAGGCCGCGCACGCGGTCGCGGAGCGCCAACGCGTGTGGCGTCGGCACCAACCCCCGGCCGGCCCGCACCAGCAGCGGGTCACCGGTGGCCCGACGCAGCCGCGCGAGCGCACGACTCATCGCGGACGGGCTCAGCGCGAGGCGTTCCCCCGCCCGCGTCACGCTGCCCTCCTGGAGCAGGACGTCCAGGGTGACCAGCAGGTTCAGATCGGGCCGCGCCATGCGCCCACGATCTCACGGATCGGCCGTGACATGGCGTTCCGTGCACAAGTGGCTTGCCATCCTTGCGCCTTCCGCCAGGTCCGAGGGCGACTTACGTTCGGTGGCGACCGGCGCCGACCGCGCGACCGGCGTCGACTCCAGGAAGCGGCCACCGCCTTGAGACCAACAACCCCTCCGAGCGCCGAACCGGCGCCGCCCGCACCCCGCCCGGCCCTGGCCTGGGTGCTCACCGCGCTGTCGCTGTCCGTGCTGCTGCCCTCGCTGGGCATCAGCATCGCCAACATCGGCCTGCCCGCCGTGGCGACGGCGTTCGACGCCGGTTTCCACGAGGTCCAGTGGGTGGTGATCGCCTACCTGCTGGTCCTGACGGCCTCGATCGTCGGCGTCGGCCGGCTGGGCGACCTCACCGGGCGGCGTCGGCTGCTGCTGGTCGGTGTCGGCGTGTTCACGTTCGCGACGCTGGTGTGCGGTCTCGCCCCGAACCTGCCGGTGCTGATCGCCGGCCGGGCGCTCCAAGGCGCCGGTGCCGCGTGCATGATGGCGCTGACCACGGCGTTCGTCGGCGAGGCCGTGCCCGCGAACCGCACCGGTCGGGTGATGGGGCTGCTCGGCACCATGTCGGCCGTCGGCACGGCGCTCGGGCCGTCACTCGGCGGTGTCCTGATCGCGGCCTTCGGCTGGCGCGCGATCTTCCTCGTCACCGTGCCGCTCGGCGTTCTCGCGCTCGTGCTCGCGTTCCGGGTGCTGCCCGGCTCCGCGCCGACGCCGGGTTCGGCCCGAGGGCGGTTCGACCTCACGGGCATGGCGTTGCTGGCGATCACGTTGGGCGCGTACGCGCTGGCGATGACGGCCGACGGCACCCGGTTCGGCGCGCTCGGCGTCGGCTTGCTCGTCGCGTCCGGCGTCGGCCTCGTCCTGTTCGTGGCGACCGAGCGCCGGGTTTCGTCCCCGCTGGTCGACCTCTCGATGTTCCGCGATCCGGTCCTGGCCGCCGGTCTGACGACGAGCGCCCTGGTCTCGACGGTCATGATGACGACCCTCGTCGTGGGCCCCTTCCACCTGGCCCTGGCGCTCGGCCTCGACCCGGCGCTGGTCGGACTGGTGATGTCGGCGGGACCGGCGGTGAGCGCCCTCGTCGGCGTACCGGCCGGCCGTGCCACCGATCGTTTCGGGTCGGGGGTCGTGGTGGTCGTCGGGCTCGCCGGGATCATCGGCGGTGCCGCGGTGCTCGCCTTGATGCCCGTGGCGGCCGGGGCTGTGGGCTACGTCCTGCCCCTGGTCGTCGTCACGGCGAGCTACGCGATGTTCCAGGCGGCCAACAACACGGCGGTGATGAAGGACGTTCCGCCGCAGCGGCGCGGCGTGGTGTCGGGCCTGCTGAACCTCTCGCGGAACCTGGGCCTCATGACGGGCGCGTCGGTCATGGGCGCGGTGTTCGCGTTCGCCGCCGGCACCGGTGACGTCACCGCGGCGGCGTCGGCGGAGGTGGCTCGCGGAACCCGGTGGACGTTCACCGTGGCGGCCGTCCTCGTGGCCCTCGGCCTGGCCGTCGTCCTGATCCTCCGCCTGCGTGCCCGCCCCTCACCCGCTCATCACGCCTAGCGCGATACTCGATGGGATGGCTTCCAGGCGGTCCTTGGCCGGCGGGGCGCGGCGCGTCAGCCAGGCGGTGGACGCATTTCCGCAGGTCAGTTCCTATGGTTGAACCCACGCTTGATCCTGCGTTCGGGTAAGTCGACGGGTCGAAGTGTCCGGCCACGTGTGTAACGTCCCGTCCGTTGACGCAGATGCGACAGGTACTGGCGACACAGGGAGGCAGCCGTGGCGAAAGTAGTCGACGTGGCTGCCTACATCCTGTCCCGCAAGGGGCCGATGACGGCCATGAAGCTCCAGAAGCTCGTCTACTACAGCCAGGCATGGCACCTCGTCTGGGACGAGGAACCGCTGTTCGCCGAGGACATCGAGGCCTGGGCCAACGGACCGGTCGTGCGCGAGCTGTACAAGCAACACCGGCAACGTTGGCGGCTCGGGCAGGACGAGACCCTCGGCGGTGACCCGTCGATGCTCACGGACGCGGAGCGCGAGACGGTGGACATCATCTTGGACTCGTACGGTGACAAGCCGGCGAACTGGCTGAGCGAGCTGACGCACCGCGAGGACCCCTGGAAGAACGCGCGTGTGCGTGAAGGGCTGACCGACGGGCAGCGCGGAAGCGCGGTCATCCACCAGAGCGACATGTTCGAGTACTACGACGGCCTGACCAGCGCCTCTGCCGAGGAAGTCTGAGCGTGGGCCGAAAAGGCCGCCCCAAGGTCAGGACGGGCACTTCTCCGGATGACGTCCGCCATCGTCCGCGTTCCGCCGAGGCACGGGACATCCCGACCGGCAAGCGACCGCGTCGAGCGTTCACCCCGTCGGAGCCCGAGGGCAAGCTGGTCGTGCTGTTGAGCCGGATCGACCTCGATGGCCCCTGGTGCCTCACGAAGATCAGTCAAGCCGATCACCGCAGCCTCCTGAGCCGCATCCAGAGCTTCGAGACCATGACAGTCCGCGAAGCCTTCGACCAGAGCGAGGAACCCGGCAAGGACTACCCGATCGACCGTCTGCCCAACAGGGACGCCCGCAAGCGCTTGGAGGAGCTGACGTACGACGACCGCGACGAGATCAGCCGGTTGCGGATCAATGGCCCGGGTCGTCTGTACGGCTTCCGCGAAGGGACGCGCTTCTACGCGCTGTGGTGGGATCCGGAGCACAGGATCTGGCCCGGCAAGCGGTAGGGCGCTCCGCGGCTGGTCCACCGGCACAGCGCCTTGAGTCGCGTGCCCGGGCACCGGGGGTCGCCCGCTCAGGCTCCCGACGCGGGCAGGGCGGCGGGTTCTGAGTCGGACAGGTTCTCCGGGAGCCTGAAGCCCTCGTGCAGCGGGACGAGTTCGGACTGGAGCACGAGGGCCGCCCCGCCGATCGCCGACGCCGTGGCGGCCGAACGGGACAGTCGCACGTCGATGCCGTGCGCCGCCCGAGAGAAGAACGTCCGGTCGAGTTCGTCGCGCAGCACGGGCAGGTAGATCGACCCGGCGATCGCGAAGCTCGGCCCCGTCAGCACCAGGACCTCCAGGTCCATGATGTTCGCCAACGTCCGCGCTGCCACCGCGATGTACCGCGCCGAGCGCTCCAGGATCGCCAACGCCGCCGGCTCACCCCGCCGCGCCGCCCGGCTCACCGCCGCGAAGTCCGACGACACCGACTTCACCCGCCCGGTCAACCCGGCCGCACCGGCCACCGAGGCGTCCGCCCGCGCCGCCGCCACCACCGCCGACGGACCGGCCAGCGCCTCGACGCACCCGCGCGCGCCGCACCAGCACTCCGGCCCGTCCGCGTCCACGCAGATGTGGCCGATCTCCCCGGCGTTCCCGCTGCTGCCCCGGTACGTGATGCCGTTGATGACGAGGCCCGCGCCGATCCCCGTCCCCATGTACAGCGCCGCCGAGATGGCCGTCCCGCCGATGCCGCCGGACCAGTGCTCGCCGAGCGCCGCCGCCGTGGCGTCGTTGTCCAGCACCACCGGCAGGCTCGTGGCCTGCTCCAGCGCCTGGCCGAGCGGGAAGTCCTCCCACTTGCGCATGGCCGGCGGGGTCAGGCCCATGCCGGTGTTCGAGCTGAGCGGTCCGGGTGACACGAGGCCGAGGCCCAGCACGCGGTTGTGCTCCACCCCGACGCCGTCGATCAGGCCCTTGACCTCGGCCGCCATCCGGCCCACCACGGTCTGCGGTTCCGCGGCGCCGGCGCCCGCCCTCGAAATGCGGGCGACGACCGAACCGCCGAGATTGGTCAGCACGTACGTGATGCCCGCATGGTCGAGGTGCACGCCGACGGCGTAGCGGGAGGAGTGGTTGAGCTGGAGCAGCACCCGACGCTTGCCGCCGGTCGACTCCGCGCGCCCGGTCTCCACGACCAGGCCTTCGTCGATGAGCTTGCGGACGACCGTCGAGATGGTGGCGCCGGTGAACCCGGTGGCGTTGATCAGGCCGACCCGGCTGATCGTGCCCGCCGCGCGGATCACGTCGAGCACCGCGGACTTGCTGCTCGCGTGTTGCGTCGCCCGCGCCGGTCCGCTCACGTGCTCCCCCGCCGTCTTAGTTCGTTCGTCGGACGAAGGGTAGCAACTTGACCCGCAGATGACGCCGAGGTGTTGACTTCGTTTCTTCGATGACTTAACAATCTGCCTCAACGCGGGACCGCGGCCGGTCTCGGGCCACGAGAGGAATCGACGATGTTCCTGAAGGCAAGGCGCTTCTCACGGGCGCGCATGGCGGCGGCCGGACTGGCCGCGGTCGCCATGCTGGCTACTGCGTGTGGCGGATCGAGCGCGGGCGGCGACGCGAACAAGGACACGCTGATCGTGTACACCGGCCAGTCCGGTGACTGGCAGCTGAACTTCAACCCGTTCTCGCCGACCCAGATCGAGGGCCCCGGCACGATCTTCGAGCCGCTGTTCTTCTTCAACAACATCCGCGACGTCGAGCCGCGGCCCCGCCTGGGCAAGAGCTACGAGTGGAACGAGGACGGCACCCAGCTCGACGTCGAGCTGCGGGACGACGCGAAGTGGACCGACGGGCAGAAGTTCACCGCCAAGGACGTCGTGTTCACCCTGGACATGGTCACCAAGAACCCGGCCATGAACGGCACGGGCTACAAGGGCGTGGCGACCGCGGTCGACGACACCCACGTGACGATCAAGTTCACCGAGCCGTCCTTCATGGAGGGCCCGCAGGTCCTCGGCAAGATCTGGATGGTCCCGGAGCACAAGTGGAAGGACATCGCGACCCCGTCGACCGATGTCGTCAAGGAGCCCGTCGGCACCGGCCCGTTCATGCTGGAAGAGTTCAAGGGCCAGGCGTTCACGCTCAAGGCGAACCCCGGCTACCACTCCGGTGAGCCCGCCCTGAAGAAGGTCCGCTACCTCGCGCTGTCCGGCAACCAGTCCGGTGAGGCCGCGCTGAAGGCCGGCCAGATCGACTGGCAGACCGGCCCGGTCCCGGACATCAAGGACGTCGAGAAGAACTACCCGGGCTACAAGGCCATCACCATCCCGATGAACCAGACGGCCCTGTTCACCTGCTCGAACGCCGCCCTCGGCTGCCAGGGCCCGCAGACCGACGTCGCCGTCCGCAAGGCGATCTACTACGCGATCAACCGCACCCAGATCAACGCGCTGGCGTTCGAGAACACCGCGA
This sequence comes from Saccharothrix sp. NRRL B-16314, assembly GCF_000716595.1. Taxonomy (GTDB): domain Bacteria; phylum Actinomycetota; class Actinomycetes; order Mycobacteriales; family Pseudonocardiaceae; genus Actinosynnema. The sequence continues at coordinate 53,172 of NZ_JNXC01000011.1, read as the reverse complement.
GCGAGGTCTCCCCGGGCGCGGCGCTGCTGGAGCGGGACAAGGACCAGATCTCCGGCAAGCTCAAGGAGAAGACCGCCCCGATGCAGCCGGACGAGGCCAAGGCCACGCAGCTGCTGGAGAGCGCCGGCTACGCCAAGGGCGCCGACGGCGTCTACGCCAAGGACGGCAAGCCGCTGGCCATGACCCTGAAGGTCGTCGCCGGCTGGACCGACTACATCACCGCCGTCGACACGATGACGCAGCAGCTCCAGAAGGTCGGCATCAAGATCACCGCGCAGCAGGTCTCCTGGAACGAGTGGTCCGACGCGCGCGGTCGCGGCGAGTTCGAGCTGCTGATCGACGCACTGCACCAGGGCCCGGCCCCCGACCCGTTCTACAACGCGTCCTACTTCTTCAGCACCGCGACCACGGCCAAGGTCGGCGAGGTGGCGAACCCGAACTTCGCGCGCTTCTCCAACCCCGAGGTCGACGCCGCGCTCACCGCGCTGAAGGGCATCGACCCGGAGGACACCGCGGCCCGGCAGCCGCACTTCGACACGATCCAGACGGAGATCGAGGAGTCGATCCCGTACATCCCCGTGCTGACCGGCGGCACGACCAGCGAGTACAACGCGAAGAAGTTCACCGGCTGGCCCACGAAGGAGGACCTCTACGCGTTCCCCGCGGTCTGGTCGCGCCCGGAGCACTCGGAGATCTACCTGAAGCTCAAGCCGGCCGGCCAGTGATCGACTGAGTGACCGATAGGCGGACCGATGAGGTACTACGCCCGAAAGTTCGCGTTCTACCTGGTCGCCCTCTGGGCGGCGCTGACGCTGAACTTCTTCATCCCGAGGCTCATGCCGGGCAACCCGGTGGACATCCTGATGGCGAAGCTGGCGCAACGCGGCGGAACCGTGGACCCATCGGCCCGCAGGGCGTACGAGCTGCTGCTCGGCGCGAACAGCGGCGAATCGCTCCTCGACCAGTACTTCTCGTACCTGGGCAACATGTTCCGCGGTGATCTGGGCATCTCGGTGAGCTCGTTCCCCACACCGGTGTCCCAGATCATCGCGGAGGCCCTGCCCTGGACCCTGATGCTGGTCGGGATCGCGACGTTCCTGTCGTTCGTCCTCGGCATCGCCCTGGGCACGTTCGTCGGCTGGCGGCGCGGCACCTGGCTGGACAGCCTGGTGCCCGCCACCACCGTGCTGGCCGCGGTGCCGTACTTCTGGCTGGCCCTGATCCTGGTCGCGGTGCTGTCGTCGGCGTGGGGCTGGTTCCCGCTCCAGGGCGGCTACGACGTGGTCCTCTGGCCCGGCTGGAACGCCGACTTCATCGGCTCGGCGATCTACTACGGCACACTGCCCGCGTTGACCATCGTCATCTCGTCCGTCGGCGGCTGGCTGCTGGGGATGCGCAACATGATGGTGTCCACCACGGCCGAGGACTACGTGCTGACCGCGAAGGCCAAGGGCCTGCGCGACTCCCGGATCATGATCAAGTACGCGGCCCGCAACGCGGTGCTGCCGTCGGTGGCCGGTTTCGCGATCTCGCTCGGGTTCGTGGTGGCCGGCTCCATCATCACCGAGCAGGTGTTCTCCTACCCGGGCATCGGGTCGAAGCTCCTGCAAGCGGTGCAGAACAACGACTACGCCCTCATGCAGGGCATCTTCCTCGTGATCACGGTCGCCGTGCTCGGCGCGAACCTCGTGGTCGACCTGCTGTACGCCGTCATCGACCCGCGCACCCGCGTCAGCGGCTGAGAAGGAGAACGGACACCGTGACGAATCTCAGTGCTGTCACCGTCGAGCCTCCGCGCGGACGGGCCGGCTGGCGGTCCATGCTGCCGCGCTGGTCGCCGAAGCTCGGCGTCGGCCTCGTCCTGATCGGGCTCATCACGTTCCTCGGCGTGGTCGGTCCGTTCCTGGTCGGCGACCCGAACACGATCCGCGACATCAGCCTGACCGCGCCGGGCGGCGAGTTCTGGCTGGGCACCACGCAGACCGGCCAGGACATCGTGGCCCAGCTCGCGCACGCCACCAGGGGCTCGCTCTACATCGGCCTGCTCGTCGGCGTGATGGCCACCGCCCTGTCGGCGTTGTTCGGCATCGTCGGCAGCTACGTCGGCGGGTACGTGGACGAGGGCTTCTCCCTGTTCTCCAACGTGATGCTGGTGATCCCCGGCCTGCCGCTGGTGATCGTCATCTCCGCGTTCGTGCCCGCCGACCAGCGCGGCTCGTGGACGATCGCGGTGGTGCTCGCCATCACCGGCTGGGCCGCCTCGGCACGCGTGCTGCGCGCGCAGACGCTGTCGTTGCGCAACCGGGACTACGTCGCCGCCGCCAAGGTCTCCGGCGAGAAGCCGTGGCGCGTCATCACGATCGAGATCCTGCCGAACCTGCTGCCGCTGCTGGCGTCGCAGTTCGTCTTCTCGGTGATCTACGCGATCCTGAGCGAGGCCGGCCTGTCGTTCCTCGGGCTGGGCGCGTCCAACTCGTCCACGCTCGGCACGATGCTCTACTACGCGCAGAACGGCTTCGCGCTGCAACGCGACGCGTGGTGGTGGTTCGTGCCGCCGGGCCTGATCATCGCCCTGTTCGGCTGCGGCCTGGCGCTGGTGAACTTCAGCATCGACGAGATCATCAACCCGAAGCTGCGGGACATCCCCCGTCGAGCGGCGGCGGAAGCGGTCCGGGTGCCCGATCCGGTCAAGCGGCCGGACGACGACGTGGTGCTGACGGTGGAGAACCTGTCCGTCGTCTACCAGGTGGAGAACCCGGTGCACGCGGTCAAGGACGTGTCGATCACGTTGCGGCGCGGCGAGATCCTCGGCCTGGCCGGCGAGTCCGGCTGCGGCAAGACGACGCTGGCCTACGCGATCAACCGGCTGCACCGGCCGCCCGCCGAGGTGACCACCGGCTCGGTGACGTTCCACGACCTCCCTGGCCAGGACGGCGCCGGGGACGACGTCGACGTGCTCGCGTTGACGCCCGAAGAGCTGCGGGCGTTCCGCTGGTCGAAGCTGTCCATGGTGTTCCAGGGCGCGATGAACGCGTTGAACCCGGTCCTCTCGATCAAGGCGCAGCTGGAGGACGTGCTCACCACGCACCGGCCGGAGATGACCAAGGCGCAGCGCAAGGCCAAGTGCGAGGAGGTGCTGAAGCTGGTCGGCGTGGACGTGCGGCGGCTCAGCTCGTTCCCGCACGAGCTGTCCGGAGGCATGCGGCAGCGCGTGATGATCGCGATGGCGCTGCTGCTCGACCCGCAGGTCATGATCATGGACGAGCCGACCACCGCGCTGGACGTGGTCGTGCAGCGCGGCATCCTGCGGGAGATCCTGCGGCTGCGCGACGAGATCGGCTTCGCCGTCCTGTTCATCACGCACGACCTGCCGCTGCTGCTCGAACTCGCCGACCGCATCGCGGTGATGAAGGAGGGCGAGGTCGTCGAGTACGCGGAGGCGCAGCGGATGTTCGAGCGGCCCGCGCACCCGTACACCCGCCAACTGCTCGACTCGTTCCCCAGCCTGACCGGCGAACGCGGCTCGTTCGTCCGCTCCGGCGAGCAGATGACGCCGGTCGACCGGTCCGGCGAGCCCACCCCGTCCGGAGGCGTCCGATGACCACGTTGGAAGCTCGTGAGCTGGTCAAGGACTTCCACGTCCGGGTAGGCCTGCGGCGGGTCAGGCTGCGCGCGGTGGACAACGTGTCGTTCACCCTCACGCCCGGCCGCACGGTCGCGCTGGTCGGCGAGTCCGGGTCGGGCAAGTCCACCATCGCCCGGATGATCGCCCGGCTGGAGAAGCCGAGCGACGGCGCCATCACGTTGACCGGTCCGGACGGGCAGCGGGTGGCCGAGCGGCGGTACCGGGACAACGTGCAGATGGTGTTCCAGGACCCGTTCGCCTCGCTGAACCCGTTCCACACCATCGAGCACCACCTGGCCCGACCGTTGAAGCTGCACGGTCAGCCGCACGGCTGGGAGGACGTGGTGCAGCTGCTGGAACGCGTGTCGCTGCCCGGACGTGACATCGCCGGACGTCGGCCGCACGAGCTGTCCGGCGGTCAGCGGCAGCGGGTGGCGATCGCGCGGGCGCTGGCGCCGGGCGCGAAGGTCGTGGTGGCCGACGAGCCGGTGTCGATGCTGGACGTGTCGATCCGGTTGGGCGTGCTCAACCTGATGGCACGCCTGCAGCGCGAGGAGAACCTGGCCGTCCTCTACATCACGCACGACCTGGCCACGGCACGCCACTTCTCCGACGACATCCTCGTGCTCTACAAGGGGCGCGTGGTCGAGCGCGGGCCGGCCGACGACGTGATCCTCAACCCGCAGCACCCGTACACCAAGATCCTGGCGTCCGCCGCACCGAACCCCGAGGCCCGGGGCCGGAACGTGGACATCGACCCGGCCGACGTGGAGCGGGCCGGTGCCGCCGCCGCGTTCGACCACAACACCGGTGCCTGGGAGGAAGTCCCCACATGACGGTCAGCTGGTCCACCGACGCGATCCGGCTGCTGCTGGACGTCTCGGACGACCGGCCGGTGCGCCTGGTCTCGTTGCGGCCCTCCGGGCCCGTCGACGGGATCGGCGTGCCGCTGGTCGAGGTGCAGGCGCTGGGTCACGGGCGGTTCCCCGGGAGCCACCGCTACGCGGACACCACGATCGGCGCACGGCTGCGCTACCGCTCGCACGTGGAGTCCGCGGACGAGCTGCGGGTCGTGCAGCACGACCCGGTGAGCGGGCTCGTGGTGTCGTCCGTGTTCCAGGGCGTCGCCGGGGTGCCCGCCGTGCGGACGTGGACCGAGGTCGACGTCGAGGGCGACGGCCCGGTGTGCCTGCAGGCGGTGACGTCGTTCTGCACCGGGGCGTTCCTGGTGGACGCGGACCGCTCGGTGGACGAGGTGGACCTCGTGCACGGAGACTCGGACTGGGTCGCCGAGTCGCGCTGGCACCGCACGCCGCTGCGCGAGGCCGGTCTGGTGGCCATGGACCCGACCGTGCACCACCACGCGTCACGCAGCCGGTTCGCGTTGACGTCCCGGAGTTCGTGGTCGACCGGCGAGCACCTGCCGTGCGGCGCGCTCGTCGCGCGGGACGACAGCTGGGCCCTCGCCTGGCAGGTCGAGCACAACGGCGCGTGGCACTGGGAGGTCGGCGAGACGGTCGCCGGCGCCTACGTGGCGGTCCTGGGTCCGACGGATGCCGAGCACCAGTGGTCGCGGGTGGTGTCGGCGGGCGCCGGGTTCACCACCGTGCCGGTGTCGGTGGCCGTGGTCGCGGGCGGGGTGGACGACGCTTTCGGTGCGTTGACGCGGCAGCGGCGGGCGACGTTGCGGAACCGGCGTGCGCCGTCGCTGCCGGTGATCTTCAACGACTACATGAACACGCTGATGGGTGATCCGACGACGGAGAAGCTGCTGCCGTTGATCGACGCGGCGGCTTCGGTCGGCGCGGACTACTTCTGCGTGGACGCGGGGTGGTACGACGAGGACGGCAAGTGGTGGGACAGCGTCGGGGAGTGGCACCCGTCCCGCACCCGGTTCCCCGGCGGGTTCGGCGAGGTCGCGGACCGGATCAGGGCGCGCGGGATGGTGCCGGGGATCTGGCTGGAACCGGAGGTCGTCGGCGTGCGGTCGGCGTTGGCGCGGTCGTTGCCGGACGAGGCCTTCTTCCAGCGCCAGGGCGCGCGGGTGGGCGAGCACGGCCGGTTCCACCTCGACCTGAGGCACCCGGCGGCGGTCCGGCACGTGGACGAGGTGGTGGACCGGCTGGTCGGCGAGTTCGGCGTCGGGTACATCAAGCTGGACTACAACATCATGCCGGGTGCGGGCACGGACGTCGGTGGCGTCGCGCCGGGTGAGGGCCTGCTGGGCCACAACCGCGCGCACCTGGCGTGGCTGGACGGGGTGTTGGCCCGGCACCCGGACCTGTTGCTGGAGAACTGCGCGTCGGGTGCGATGCGGATGGACTACGCGATGCTGTCGCGCCTGCACATCCAGTCCACTTCGGACCAGCAGAACCCGTTGCTGTACCCGCCGATCGCCGCTGCCGCGCCGGCTTCCGTGCTGCCGGAGCAGGCCGGGAACTGGGCGTACGCGCAGCCGGGGATGTCACCCGACGAGGCGGTTTTCACGCTGGCGACCGGCATCCTGGGTCGGCTCTACCTGGCCGGGCGGGTGGACCTGATGGACGCCGCGCAACGCGCTCTCGTGCGGGAGGCGGTGTCCGTCCACAAGGGACTCCGGCCGGAAATCGCCGCCTCGGTCCCGTTCTGGCCGCTGGGCCTGACCGACCGCACCGGCCCGTGGGTGGCGCAGGGTCTGCGCGCGCAGACCACCTACATCACGGTCTGGCGCCTGCCGGGCGCGTCCGCCGACGTGAGCCTCCCCGTTCCGCACCTCCGCGGTGCCGACGTGGTGGCGTCGCCGGTGTTCCCGGCCAGTTCACCCGCCTGGACGTTCACGTGGGACGCCGACCACGGCACCCTGCACGCCACCCACTCCGGCACCGCCCCCGCCGCCACCGTCCTCCACCTAACCCCCCGTGAGTCCTACGTTCAGAACGCGTGAGTCCTACGTTCAGAACCCGTGAGTCCTACGTTCAGTACAGGTGAGTCCTACGTTCAGGACCCCCGAATTCAACGCTCAGAACATCGATCTTGTACTGAGCGTTGAACTCGGGGGTTCCGAACGTAGGACTCACGGGTTCTGAAGGTAGGACTCACGGGACGTGAACGTAGGACTCACGGGGTGGGGTGGTGGTGGCGCGGAGGAGGACGAGGCGTTCGGGGTGGAGGACGGGTGCCTGGACGCCGGCGGTGGTCAGTACCCGGCCGGGGAGGGTGACGCCCTCGGGCGTCCACCACGGCAGGTGCACGCCCCAGTTGTCCGCGTTGCCGTCCGGGACGTCACCCGGCGGCAGGGGGCGGACGTGGTACGTGCGGTCGGGCGACAGGCCGGGCAGGCGCACGGCACCCGGCGGGTAGAACTCGGACGTGGCCAGCGCGACGATGGCGAACACGGCGTCCGAGCCGTCCTCCGCCACCACCCCGTGCACCTCGATCGCCGGGTCCGCGTGGTCACCGTGCACGGACACGCCGCTGTGCAGCAGAGGCCGCAACTCCTTGTACAGCGCCACCCACGACGTCAGCCGCTCCAGGTCCGAAGCCGACGCCTTGGTCAGGTCCCACTCGATCCCGAAGTGCCCGAACAGCGCCGTGCCGGCCCGGAAGTCGATCGGGTGCTGCCGGTGCGTCGTGTGCGACGTCCCCGACCCCACGTGCGTCCCCATCAGCTCCAACGGGATCAGGGCGTTCGTCCACCGCTGCATCGGCTGCCGCTCCAGCGCGTCGATGCAGTCCGACACCCACACCCGGTCCGTGCGCTCCAGGATCTCCAGGTCCACCCGCGCACCACCGGACGAGCACGACTCGATCTCCACCCCCGGGTGACGCCGCCGCAGCTCGTCCAGCAGCCGGTAGATGGCCAACGTCTGCCCGTGCACCCCCGCACGCCCCGTCGGCCGGTGCCCCGAGTCCACCAGGTCCCGGTTGTGGTCCCACTTCAGGTACGACACCGGGTACGTGGACAGCAGCTCGTCCAGCCGCTCCAGGATGTGCGCGAACGCCTCGGGCCGCGCCAGGTCCAGCACCTGCTGGAACCGCGCCGTGCGGGGCAGCCGGTCGCCCGCCGCCATGATCCAGTCCGGGTGCGCGCGGGCCAGGTCGGAGTCCGGGTTGATCATCTCCGGCTCGACCCAGATGCCGAACTGCAGGCCGAGCCCGGTCACGTGGTCCGTCAGCGGCTTCAGCCCGTCCGGCCACGCCTCGTCCGACACGTACCAGTCGCCGAGCCCGCGCCGGTCGTCCCGCCGCGAGCCGAACCAGCCGTCGTCCAGCACGAACCGCTCCGCGCCGACCGACGCGGCGGCGTCCGCCAAGGCCTTCAACCGACCCAGGTCGTGGTCGAAGTACACGGCCTCCCACGTGTTCACCACGACCGGGCGCGGCGACGTCGGGTGGGACGGGCGCGACCTCAGGTACCGGTGGAACCGGCCGGACACCTCGTCCAGCCCTTGCCCGTACGACGCGTACTGCCACGGCGACGTGTACGACTCGCCCGGAGCCAGCACCACCTCACCGGACAGCAGCAGTTCGCCGGACCCGAGCAGCGACACCGAGTGGTAGGTCTTCTCCGCGAACGTCCGGTGGTTGCCGGACCAGGCCGTGTGCACGGCCCACACCTCGCCGGACCGGTTGTCGAACCCGGCCGTGCCCGCCGCGAACAGGTAGGCGGAGTCGTAGCCGGTCCGCCCGGTCCGGTTCTCCCGCACGCGCAGGCCCTGCGTCCACTGCGTGCGCTGCGGGCTGCGCTCCCGCGTCCACCGCCCGGTGAAGTCCAGGATCTCGACCGCCTGCCCCGGCACCGGCAGGGTCAGGTTCACCGCGTCGACGGCGAACTCCGACGACCCGGTGTTGGACAGCACGGCTCGCTGCCGCACCAGTCCGGACGGCGTCAGCTCGATGGCCAGGTCCAACGCGAGCCCGGCAACCTCGTCGACCGCGTGCACCGCCACCTCGTCGACCGCGTGCACCGCCACCTCGCCGGTCGCGTGCACCGCCGACCCGTCGGCCGCGTGCACGGCCGGCCCGTCGACGGACACGACCCGGAACGCGGTGGAGAAGTCCCGGCCGCCCCGGTTGCCGATGATGCCCGGCGTGCCGAGCCACCCGGCCGACTGCTCGGGCAGCACGGCCACGTCGACCGGGCCGTCCACCGAGTACCCGATGGGGTGCGGCTGCTGGGTCAGGACCACCGCGGCCAGCGCGGCGGAATCCAGTTCGCCCAGGTCGGCACCCCAGTGCCGGACCCGGGGGAGTGTTCCTCCGGAGAAGTCGAGCACCAGGCTCACACCTGCTGCCCGCAGGTGCGTCACGTCTGCCACTTGTGGTCTTCCTCTCTGGCGGTGAACCTCGTTGACTTACTTTAGTTGCTGGCGTAAGAATCGCCATACCTTGTTTGTCACACGGCAGAAAGCCACCGCCGCCGGAAAAGGGGAACGATGATCCGCACGACCTTGCACGACGGGTGGCGTCTGAGCGCGGTGGGCGGGCCGGTCCCGTCGGCCGTCGCCGGCCGCGAAGTCCCCGCCGTCGTGCCCGGCAGCACGCACCTCGACCTCCTCGCGGCGGACCTGATCCCCGAGCCGTACCTCGACACCAACGAGGCCGAGCTGGCCTGGATGCACCGCGCCGACTGGCGTTACGCCCTGACGTTCGAGGCCGAGGCCGCCAAGTCCGGTGAGAAGGTCGAGCTCGCGTTCGACGGCCTCGACACCGTCGCCACGGTCGAGCTGAACGGCGAGGTGCTCGGCAGCACCGCCAACATGTTCCGCTCCTACCGCTTCGACGTGCGCGAGCACCTGAAGGACGGCGCGAACGACCTGGTCGTCACGTTCCACTCCGCCCTCGCGTACGCCGAGGCGCAGGAGAAGGCGCTGGGCCGGCGCGACCGCGCCTACCCGCACCCGATGAACGCCGTCCGCAAGATGGCCTGCTCGTTCGGCTGGGACTGGGGCCCCGACCTCCAGACCGCCGGCATCTGGAAGCCGGTCCGGCTGGAGCGCTGGACCGAGGCCCGCCTCCACCAGGTCCGCCCGCTGGTCACGGTGGACGAGAACGGCGCCGGCCGCGTCGAGGTGCACGTCGAGGTCGACCGCGCCCGCGACACGGACCTGACCGTGGTCGCCGCGGTCGGCGGCGTCGAGCAGAGCGCCCGCGTCGAAGGCGACACCGCCGTGGTGACCGTCGAGGTGCCGGACGTCGACCTGTGGTGGCCCGTCGGCTACGGCGACCACCCCCTCTACGACCTGCACGTCGTCCTCCGGTCCGGTGGGGACGACGTGGACGGGACCGCGCGCCGCGTCGGCTTCCGCACCATCACCGTCGACACCACCCCCGACGAGATCGGTACCCCGTTCACCTTCCTCGTGAACGGCAAGCCGGTGTTCGCCAAGGGCGCCAACTGGATCCCGGACGACCACTTCCTCACCCGCGTCACGCGCGACCGCCTGGTCCGCCGCGTCGAGCAGGCCGTCGACGCCAACATGAACATGCTCCGCATCTGGGGCGGCGGCATCTACGAGACCGAGGACTTCTACGACGTCTGCGACGAGCGCGGCGTGCTGGTGTGGCAGGACTTCCTGTTCGCCTGCGCCGCGTACGCCGAGGAGTCGCCGCTGTGGGAGGAGGTCGAGGCCGAGGCCCGCGAGAACGTCGCCCGGCTCACGTCCCACGCCTCCCTCGCGCTGTGGAACGGCAACAACGAGAACCTCTGGGGCTTCGAGGACTGGGGCTGGAAGGAAAGGCTCGAAGGCCGCACCTGGGGTCACGGCTACTACACCGAGCTGCTGCCGAAGATCGTCGCCGAGCTGGACCCGACCCGGCACTACTCGCCGGGCAGCCCGTACAGCCCCGGTGAACTTCACCCGAACGAGGACACCCACGGCACCAGGCACGAGTGGGAGGTCTGGAACCGGGTCGACTACACCCACTACCGCGACCACCTGCCGCGGTTCTGCTCGGAGTTCGGCTTCCAGGGCCCGCCGACCTGGGCGACCCTGACCAGGTGGGTGCACGACGAGCCGATGACCCCGACCTCGCCCGCGTTCCTGCTGCACCAGAAGGCCGAGGACGGCAACGGCAAGCTGGACCGCGGCCTCGCGCCGCACCTGCACGCGCCGGCGGCGTTCGAGGACTGGCACTGGGCCACCCAGCTGAACCAGGCCCGCGCGGTCGCGTACGGCGTCGAGCACTTCCGCTCGCACTGGCCGCGCACGGCGGGCGCGCTGGTGTGGCAGCTCAACGACTGCTGGCCGGTCACCTCGTGGGCCGCGGTCGACGGCGACGAGCGGCCCAAGCCGCTGTACTACTCGCTCAAGCACGCCTTCGCGCCGCGCCTGCTCACCGTCCAGCCGAGGGACGGCGTGGACGCGCTGATCGCCGTCAACGACACGGACGAGGTCTGGACCAGCGAAGTCGCGCTGGAGCGGCAGACGTTCACCGGTGACGTGCTCGCGGCGGTTAAACTCCCGCTCGACGTGCCGGCCAGGTCGGTCGCACGGCTGGAGCTGGCGGCGGAGCTGGTCACGCCCGGCGACCCGAAGGCGGAGGTGCTGGTGGTGGAGGCGGACGACGCGCGCACCGCGCACCTGTTCCAGGAGGACCTGGAGCTGTCCTACGACACCGCGCCGCTCACCGCCGAGGTGCGCCGGGTGGCCGAGGGCTACCGGGTGGACGTCACCGCGACCTCCTTCGCCCGCGACGTCGCCGTGCTGGCGGACCGGGTCGCCGAGGACGCCGTGACCGACGACGCGCTGGTCACCCTTCCCGCGGGCGGGACGCACTCGTTCCTGGTCCGGACCTCGACCGAGCTGGCCGACCCGTCCGCGCTCACCGGCCCGCTGGTGCTGCGAACGGCCAACGCCCTGAGCGCGGTGCGGACGTGACCACCGGCTCCGTCGGCCTGGTCCTGGCCCGCCCCGCGCGGCTGCTGGGCGCGGAGCCGTTCTTCATGGAGTTCATCGCGGGCATCGAGGAACGGCTCGCCGAGGGCGACCGCTCCGTGCTGCTGCACATCGTCGGCGCCGAAGACGCCGAGATCGCCGCCTACCGCAGGTGGGCGGCGAGCGGTGTGGTGGACGCGGTCGTGGTGGTGAACCGCACCGCGGACGACCACCGCCCGGCGGTGCTGCGGGAGATCGGCCTGCCCGCGCTGTACGTCGGCGAGCCGGACGAGCTCGCCGTGCCCGCCGTCCGCTCGGACGACGCGGGCCCGGTGCGCGAAGCCCTCGCGTACCTGCTCGACCTCGGGCACCGGCGCATCGCCCGGGTCAGCGGCCCGGAGACCTTGTTGCACACCAAGGCGCGCACCGCCGCGCTGATCGAGGGCTGCGCGGCGGCGGGCGTCGAGCCCGTGGTGGTGGAGGGCGACTACTCGGAGGCGTCCGGGGCGAAGCTCACCACCATGCTGCTCAACGCACCCGAGCCGCCCACCGCGATCCTCTACGACAACGACGTGATGGCGGTCGCGGGTCTGAGCGTCGCGAAGCAACTCGGTGTCGCCGTGCCCGACCGGCTCAGCCTGGTGGCGTGGGACGACTCGTCGCTGTGCCGGCTCACGTCGCCCGCGCTGACCACCATGAGCGTGGACGTGCACCAGTTCGGCGTCACCGTGGCCGAGTCCGTGCTGGAACTCATCGCCGGCGAGGACGTCGCCGAGCGCTGGTCGCCGAAGGCCAGGCTCGTCCCGAGGGAAAGCACCGGTAAAGGACCGACATGACGTATGAAGCCGCTCCGTCGCGGTACGACTCGATGCCCTACCGCCGGTCCGGTCGCAGCGGGCTCAAGCTGCCCGCCGTGTCCCTCGGTTTGTGGCACAACTTCGGCCACGACCGGCACCTGGACGGCCAGCGCGCCATCCTGCGCCGGGCGTTCGACCTCGGTGTGACCCACTTCGACCTGGCGAACAACTACGGCCCGCCGCCCGGCAGCGCGGAGGAGAACTTCGGCCGGCTGTTCGCGGACGACTTCCGGCCGTACCGGGACCAGATCCTGGTGTCCACCAAGGCCGGGTACGACATGTGGGACGGCCCGTACGGCGAGTGGGGTTCGCGGAAGTACCTGGTCAGCTCGCTGGACCAGTCGCTGACGAGGCTCGGGCTCGACTACGTCGACATCTTCTACCACCACCGGCCGGACCCGGACACTCCGATCGAGGAGACGATGGGCGCGCTCGACCACGTGGTGCGCTCGGGCAAGGCGTTGTACGTCGGCATCTCGAACTACTCCGCCGAGCAGACGGTGGAGGCGGCGCGGGTGCTGTCCTCGCTCGGCACGCCGCTGCTGATCCACCAGCCGTCGTACTCGATGTTCAACCGGTGGATCGAGGACGGCCTGCTGGACGCGTTGGTGGAGGTGGGTGCGGGCAGCATCGCGTTCTCGCCGTTGGCGCAGGGCGTGCTGACCGACCGCTACCTCGACGGCGTGCCGGAGGGTTCGCGGGCGGCGGGTGCTTCGCCGTTCCTGTCGTCGTCCAATTTGGACGAGTCGACGCTGGCCAAGGTGCGGGCGTTGAACGACGTCGCGAAGCGGCGCGGGCAGACGTTGGCCCAGCTCGCGATCGCCTGGGTGCTGCGCAACGTGACCTCGGCGTTGATCGGCGCTTCCAGCGTGAAGCAGCTGGAGGACAACGTGGCCGCGACGGCGAACCTGTCGTTCGAGGCGGACGAGCTGGCGGAGATCGAGAAGCACCTCTGACACCGCACCCGGCGGTGCCGAGCGGGGCCGGTGACGTCACCGACCCCGCTCGGCACCCGGGTCACCGGCCGATGTCGGCTTGCGGGCCGGAGTACGCGCGGACCAGGTTCGGCACGTCCGCGGCCGGGTCGAGCGCGTAGGCGTAGAAGGAGCGCGGGTCGAAGGCGTTGCCGCCGGTCTCCCGCTGTCCCGTCGAGTTCACCACGACGCTGCCGGACTGGCGCAGCTGTGCGGTGTCGTCGCGGTAGTACGGGTCCTTCACCTTGTCGTAGTAGGTGTTCTCGATGACCATCTTCGTGCTGCCCCGGGCGTAGTTGCCGTACCCGGTGATGTTCTGCATGTAGTTGTTGTAGAGGTGCGCGTTGGCCACGTTGTCGGTGCTCGGGTTGCGCGAGTTGTTGTTGTACATCCAGTTGTGGTGGATGGTCATGCGCGCGGTGACGTTGGTCGTCCAGCCGATGCCGAAGGCCTTGTTGTTCTCGCCCAGGCGGTTCCAGGACACCGTGACGTCGGTGCTGTCCTTGCGCAGGTCGATGAGACCGTCGTTCATGCGCACGATGGTGTTGTGGTCGATCCAGATGTCGCGTGACGCGTCGACCTGGATGCCGTCGTAGTCGTACCCGTCGTCACCGGGGTCGTCGTCGGCCATCCTGGTGTCGCGGATGGTCAGGTTCCGGATGATCACGTTGGACACGCCGTCGAGGTTGAAGCCGCCGTTGACGATCTGGCCGGCGGTGCCGACACCGATGATCGTCTTGTTGGAGGCGACCCTGATCTCAGTGCCGTACGGAGCGACGGTGATCGCCCGGTCGACCCGGATGGTGTGCGCGGCGCTCGACGAGGCGTACCGCACCAGGTCGGCGTAGTTCGTCGCGGTCACGGTCTGGCCGCCCGCGCCGCCGGTGGTGCCGGCCGCGAAGCCGTCGGCGGCGTTGGACCAGGACCGGCCGCCCACCGGGGTGAACAGCCACTGCTTGTTCGAGTTGGCGGTGCAGGTCTCCTGGACCACCGGCACGCCGTTGTCCTTGCCGGCGTCCTTGTTGGCCAGGCACAAGCCGGACTGGGCGTTGACGACCTGGTAGGTGCCGCTGCCAGACGGGGTCAACCGCCACTTCTGCATCTGCCCGTCCCAGCACGAGTACTGCTGGGCCTGGAGGTACATCGTGGTCGCGCCGTGGGGGATGTCGAGGCACTTCCCGCTGGCCACGTTGGTCATCGTGAACAGACCCGAGCCCGCGTCCCGGAGCACCCACTGCTGCATCGTCGCCGAGGAGCACGTCCACTGCTGGACCTTCAGCTCGTCGACGGGCTCGCCATAGGGCACGTCCAAACACTTGCCGCTGTTCGTCACCGCGACGGTGTAGGTGGTGTTCGCGACCGGCACGGCGGCCTGGGCTGACGGGCCGCCCACGGCGACCGCGCCCGCCACCGCCACCGAGGCCGCGAGCAGCGTCAGGATTCTCTTGCGCATCACAACGTCCTTGTCTCGAACGAATGGTGTCGACCGTCGTTCCGGTCAGCTCACGGGGTTCCAGCCGTCGCCGCCCGCGAGGTACTTCTGCGGGGTGTGCTCCGCCGCCTGGGAGTCCGACAGCTGCGGCCGGTTGCTGTTGACGCCCGAACCCGAGCCGGTGTTCCGGTATTCGAAGAACCGCGCGTTCTTCCACGAGTTGCCCGACATGTCGGTCCACGGCTGCGCCGTCTTCACGGTCGCGTTCAGCGTCGACTCCCGGTACAGCACCTGCGCGTCCGGGCGCCACGGGCGGCCCAGTTGCGTGACGCTGTTCGTCACGCCGGTGACGGTCGACTTGTAGAACAGGAAGCCGTACTTCTTCTCCGCCGGGGTGCTCGCCGCGGTGATCGGCCCGCCGGTGGTGCGCTTCTCGTGCACGGTGGTGCGGTGGAAGACCATCGTGCCGCCGCCGAAGATGAAGTCGACGGTGCCCTCGACGTACGAGTCGACCATGTACGCGCGGGTGTCGTTGTTGACCAGGAACGTGTCCTGGTCGCCCAGCATCCTGACGTTCCTGAACACCGCGCGGTCGGCGTTGAGGTGCACGGCGACCGCCTGCGCGCCGCTGGGCACGGAGTTCTCGTCCAGGTCGTTCGACATCGTCAGGTTGGTCGCCTCGAAACCCCTGCCGTGCACGAACACGCTGGCGCTGTTGAACGTGCCGTGCGTGTAGGCGCTGTTGTCGAACACCAGCACCGTCTGCGCCGGCGACGACCCCAGGCCCTGGAACGTGATGTTGGTCTTGTTCGCGGGCACGGTCACCACCTGGCGGTAGGTGCCCGCCTTGATGGTGATCACGGTCCGGGCCGAGCTGTTGGACGGCGCGGCGTCGACCGCCTCCTGCACGGTCCGGTACCGACCGGTGCCGTCGGAGGCCACGGTCGGCTGCGCGGTCGACCCGACGGGGGTGAACAGCCACTGCTTGTTCGAGTTGGCGGTGCAGGTCTCCTGGACCACCGGCACGCCGTTGTCCTTGCCGGCGTCCTTGTTGGCCAGGCACAACCCGGACTGGGCGTTGACGACCTGGTAGGTGCCGCTGCCCGACGGGGTCAACCGCCACTGCTGCATCAACCCGTCCTAGCAGCTCCACTGCTGCGCTTGCACGAACATCTCGGTCGTGCCGTACGCGATGTCCAGGCACTTGCCGGTGGCGACGTTCACCAGCGCGAACGTGCCTGAACCGGAGGTGCGCAGCGCCCACTGCTGCATGGCGCCGTTCCAGCAGTCCCACTGGTGCACCGGCGCGCCGTCCTCCGCGGCGCCGTTGACGACGTCCAGGCACTTGCCGCTGTTGTTCACGCTGACCTGGTACGTGGAGCCCGCCACGGGGGTTGCCGCGGTGGCGGTCGGCGACGTCGTGATCGTCAGGCCGAGGACCAGCGCCGCGGTGGCCGCGGCCCAGGGCAGCCGCGGCGCCCGCACCGGCCACCGGGTCCGCCGAACGTGGTCGGGTTCTTCGCTTCTGCTGTCGAGCACAGGGATTCCTCTCGCAACCGGCATCGATGACGGTGAGCCCGTCCCGTCCCGGCAGGGCCGTGGACAGGGCTGCGATTGCACAGACCCGACCGCTTGTTAGCGATAACAGGAACTGGCAGGGTTCACTCGTTCAGATCAGCGCGACCCGGGCCCGCACGTCCGCCGCCCCGCGCGCACACCGGGCGGCAGGGCGACGGGAGGGGCGACGTGGTGGGCCCGACAGTCGGAGCCGAGGTCGTCGCGGCGGCAAGGTCAGGTGATCGGCGCGCGCTGGACGACCTCGTCGCCGCCTACCTGCCGCTGGTCGGCAACGTGGTCCACCGGGCACTGCCCGGCGACCCGGAGGCGGACGACGTGGTGCAGGAGACGATGCTGCGGGTGGTGCGGGGCCTGCCCTCGCTCAACGACCCGGAGCGGTTCCGCGCGTGGGTCGTCACGACGGCCATCCGGCAGGTCCGCAACCACGCGCGCGGTCGCCGCGCCGCCCTCGTCCGCCGCCTGCCCCTGGACGAGGCCGCGGACCCGTCCGACCCCGGCGCGCGGGTGGCGGAGGACGCGGTCGACCGGGTGGTGGTGGCGCAGGAGCGACAGGACATGCTCGCCGCGACGCGCTGGCTGGAGCCGGACGAGCAACGGGTGCTCGCGCTGTGGTGGCAGGAGGTCAACGGCGAGTTGACCCGCGCCGAGGTGGCCCAGGCGCTGTCGCTCAGCACCGCGCACACGGCGGTGCGGGTGCAGCGCATGAAGGAGCGGTTGCTGACCGCCCGCACGGTGCTGCACGCGTGGCGGGCCGCTCCCCGCTGTCCGGGCCTGGCGGACGCGGGCCGGGGGTGGACCGGTGTGCCGGAACGGCGGTGGCTCAAGCGCCTCGCCCGCCACGTGCGCGGCTGTGCGGTGTGCACGGCGGCGAGCGCACCGCGCACGTCGTCCGAGTACCTGGCGCTGGGGATCGGCCTGCTGGCCGTGCCGTCCGTCTTGCCGCACGCGTCCGTGCAGACCGGTGTGGTCGAAGCGGTGCGGCGGCTGTTCGACCTGCTGTGGACGAAACCGGCCCTGGTCGCTGTCCCGATCGTGGGAGGCACGGCGCTGGCGGTGACGGTGTGGATCACGCCCCCGGACGGGCGGCCCGACGAGATCGCGTTGCCCACCATCACCACTTCGGCGGCGTCCACGACCGTTCGTGCGACGACGACGCCTCCGGCTGCGGCACCGACGGCGCTCTACGTTTCCCCCGACGGTGACGACGCGGGGGCGGGCACCGAGGCCGCCCCGTTCGCATCGCTGGGGCGCGCGGTGTCCGTGGTGCGACCGGGGCAGACCATCCACCTGCGCGGCGGCACGCACCGCCCGACCGCGCCCGTGGAGATCACCACCAGCGGCACCCCGGACCGGCCCATCACCCTGACCAGCCCGGCGGGGGAGCGCGCCGTCCTCGACGCGAGCCTGGTCCCCGGCGGCGGCCCGTTCATCACGCAGACGGCCGCGCACTGGGTCGTGCGCGACCTGGAGATCAGCGGTGCGCCCGGCACCGCCTACTCGTGCGAATCGTGCCGTGCCACGGTCTTCCAGGGCTTGTCGGCCCACGGCAACCTCGGCACCGGGCTGCACCTGCACGGCGCCGGCACCGGCGACAACCAGGTGCTGGACAGCGACTTCCACGACAACCACGACACCGCGGGGCGCGACGCCGACGGCCTGACCATCGGGCCGGGTTCCGGCGCCGGCAACGTGGTGCGCGGCTGCCGGACGTTCGACAACGTCGACGACGGGGTGGCGGCGGAACGCTTCGCCGACCCGGTCACCGTGGACTCCACCTGGTCGTGGGGCAACGGGATCAACCGCTGGTCCCTGCCGGCGGTCAGCGGGTCGGGCCACGGTTTCGACCTCGGCGACCTGGGCGCGCACGTCGTCACGCGCAGCGCCGCGTGGAAGAACAACGGACACGCCTTCACCGCCGGCGGTGGCACGCCCAAGCTGTTCACCCGCAACAGCGCCCTGCGCAACGCCGGGGACGGTTTCGCGCTGGGCACGTCGAACTCCGCGGTGCGCCGGAACTTCTCCTTCGGCAACCGCGAACAGGTCGTGCCCGTCCGACGGGTCCCCGAGGAGGGGAACACCTGGGACGGGCCGGGCTGGGGCACCCAGGTCCTGCGCGAGTTGGAGTCCGCCACCGCCGAGGGGCCTCGCGCACCGGACGGCTCCCTGCCCGCCACCGAGTTCCTCGTCAACACCAAGGACCCTTCTGTGGGCGCGCCCATGACGGCCGTGCGCTGACGGATAGGCGCTGCGCAGCTGTTCGCGTGGTGGTGGAAAATCACCTTGGCTGGTCGGTGGGGCTCGGTGCGCGTCAACAGGGCTTGACGAAACTTTGATTAACCGCTTAACTAAGTCCATGGGGCAAGCACTCGACCCGGTCGCGGTCGCCATCGACATCGGCGGCACCAAGCTCGCGGCGGCGCTGGTCGAGTCGGACGGCTCCGTCCTGGCCCGCCGCACCACGCCCACGCCCGCCGGTGACGGTGAAACCGTGTGGCGCGGCCTCGCGAGCGTGCTGGACGAGCTGCTCGCCCTGGCCGAAAACCGCGCCGTGCTGGGCGCGGGCATCGCCTCGGCCGCTCCGATGGACCTGCGTGACGGCACGATCAGCCCGGTGAACATCCCCGGCTGGCGCGACTTCCCGATCACCGCCCGCGTCGGCGACCTGCTGCCCGGCCACCCGGTCCGGCTCGGCGGCGACGCCCTCTGCATGGCCCTGGCCGAGTACCACCACGGCAACGGCCGGGGCAGCGAGTGCCTGCTCGGCATGGTCGTCTCCACCGGCATCGGCGGCGGGTTCGTGTTCGGCGGCCGGCCGCACTTCGGCGCCACCGGCAACGCGGGACACGTCGGCCACTTCGTCGTCGACCCGGCCGGCCCGCTCTGCGGCTGCGGCGCCAACGGCTGCTCCGAAGCCATCGCCAGCGGACCGTCGATGGTGCGCTGGGCGTTGGAGCAGGGCTGGCAACCACTCGGCGGCACGGCGGACGGCGTCGCCCTCGCCGCCGCCGCACGGGCGGGCGATCCCACCGCGGAGGCCGCGTTCCGGCGTTCCGGCGCGGCGGTGGCCCAGGTCATCACGGTCGCCTCCGCGCTGTGCGAGATCGACCGGGTCGTCATCGGCGGTGGCGTGGCGCAGGCGTGGGACCTGCTCGAACCGGCCGTCACCGAACCGCTCGCGGACCACGCGGGGCTGGAGTTCATGCGCCGGGTCGACGTGTGCCCGGCGACGTTGGGCGTCGACTCGGGGCTGATCGGAGCCGCGGCGCTGCTCGCGGACGAACGGGTCCCGGCCGTGCCCGTGGGAATCTGAGGAACCACCGTGCGCAAGTTGGAGACCATCGTCCGGGAGTACCACTGGGGTTCCCGGACCGCGCTCGCCGAGCTGCGCGGCGAACCGTCGCCGAGCCCGGTGCCGCAGGCCGAGCTGTGGGTCGGCGCGCACCCCGACGACCCGTCCCGGCTGGCCGGCTGCGACGTGCCGCTCGACGCCCACCTCGCGGCCAACCCGGCGGGGCTGCTCGGGCCGGACAGCCTGGCCGCGTTCGGCCCGCGGCTGCCGTTCCTGCTCAAGGTCCTGGCCGTCGACGCGCCGCTGTCCCTGCAGGTCCACCCGAACCGGGACCAGGCCGTGGTCGGGTTCGCCGAGCACGGCTACCGGGACGACCGGGCCAAGCCGGAGATCCTGGTCGCGCTGACGGAGTTCGAGACGATGTCCGGCTTCCGCCACCCCGCCGAGACGGTGGCGCTGCTCGACGAGCTGGGCCTGCCCTCGTTGGCGCCGATGCGGGCCGAACTCGCGGTCTGCGACACGTGGGGCGCACTGCGCTGGGCGTTGCACGCCGCCGACGCCGCCCTGGTCGCCGAGGTCGCCGGAGCGGCGGCGCGCGTGCCCGACCTCGCGCACGTGGTGGAACTGGCGAAGGTCTACCCGACGGACGCGGGCGTGGTGGCGGCGTTGCTGCTCAACGCCGTGAAGCTGCGGCCGGGTCAGGCGGTGCACGTCGGAGCGGGCGTCCTGCACGCGCACCTGCGCGGCACGGGCGTCGAGCTGATGGTCAACTCCGACAACGTGCTGCGCGCGGGCCTGACCACCAAGCCGGTGGACGTGCACGCCGTGCTGTCGTTGGTCGACCACCGGACCGGTCCCGCCGACGTGCTCGACGGCGAGGGCGACGGTCCACTGAGGACCTACCGGACCCCCGACCCGGAATTCCGCCTGCACTCCGTGCGCGCCGGCGCTGTGCTCCACGGCTCCGGTCCGCAGCTCCTCTTGTGCACCACGGAGTTCGTCGTGATCAGGCGGGACGGCGAGGAGGTCGCGTTGCGCGGCGGTGAGTCGGTGTTCCTGCCGCACAGCGGGAACGCGGCCGAAGTCGCCGGTCCCGGTGAAGCGTTCTGGGCCACCACGAACCTCGGCGGGTGAGCACACGGGTGCGGCCGGAACCCGCGCCGCACCCGTGTGCCCGTTGCTTCCCCTGCCGGGCTCTACTGGAAGTTCACGTCACTGCACAGGTAGTAGGCCTGGTCCATGTGGCTGGCCTGCCAGATCGTGAACACCACGTGCCGGCCGGTGCGGCTGCCCGCGTTCACCGACGCCTGGTAGTTGCCCGTGGTGGCGTAACGGCCGGTCGAGGTGACCAGCTCCAGGTCGCTCCAGCGCAGCGGCGTGGTCGCCGTGTTGACGCCCTGGCGGGTGATGTAGATGCGGAGGTAGTCCGCACCGTGCTTCGCCTGGTCCGAGATCGTGAGGGTGAACTGGCGGGGCTTGGTGGTGGTGTTCCACGCGCCCACGGTGTCGAGTGCCCGGTACCGGCCACCCTCGGTCAGACCACCGCTGCAGAGCTGGCCGTTCGGCAGGGCGCCCTGGTGGTTGCCGCCGACACCGTTGCGGTACAGGCCGTTCCAGTTCCACATCGCGTTCGGGTCGGTCTTCCAGGCCTGGGCGCACATCGGGTCCGTCTGACCCATGTTCGGGTTCATGTGGTCGCTGCCCCAGCGCTGCCAACAGCCGTAGTTGCGCGACGGCGGGTCGGTGACCGAACCGTGTGCGCTGGCGACGCTGGTCGTTCCCATCAGGACCACGACACTGGCGGCGAGGACCGCCAGGACCGAGGTGAAGACGCCGATTACTGCACGGAGACCGCGTCTGAAGGTCATGTGTTGTCCTCCACGTTGAGGATTGCGACTACAGGGCTGGGAGCGCTCCCAGACCACAAGGTAGCGAACCGGGCACAATCTGTGAACCCCTCGCGGCGCGAAGCCGGTCCGCTCCCGGTGCGTGCTCCGAACGGCCTAGTCCCTACCCCCGATGGAGGTGTTCCGCACGGTCAGGGGCGGCGAATTCAACGTTTGAGGTGCCGGTGACTAGCGGCAATGCGGCCAGTACCGGGGCTTCCGCGCCGAGATCGCGCGACGACGCCAGGTCGTCCAGGGCCTGCGTCACCGCGCCCTTGCTCAGCCGCCGCTCCAGACCGTCCACTACGGACCGTCCACTCCGGACCGACCATTTTGGACGTCACGCGCAGGATGGTGCGAGGTGCCAACGCGGGCAACGGTTTTCCATCTTCGGCAGCGATGACATTCAGGCACGCGGACGCCGGTGCCGGGGGCGGACCCCCGGCACCGGCAGGCCCCTGGTCAGCAGGCGCCGAAGTCGTACCACGAAGCGCTCGAGCCCGGCTCCTCCCCGATGGAGTACCAGGTCGCGAGCAGCCACACGTGCCCGGCGTGCCCGACCTGGTCTCCGATGAAGTAGATCTGGCTCGGGTCCCAGGCGGTGTAGCCCTCGCACGGCTCCGGGTCGGGGTCCTGGCCCGGGTCCTCCGGGTCGGGGTCCGCGCCCTCGGCGGCGTGCAGCGTGTTGTTCGGCGAGCCGGACCCGGCGCCGGTCACGTTGCCCTTGGACGCGAAGTCCTTGAGCGCGGTCTGCACCTGGGCGGGTGTCGCCGACGCGTGCGCGCCGAGGTACAGGGCCGCCACACCGGCCACGTGCGGCGTGGCCATCGACGTGCCGCTGATGGTGTTGACGGCGGTGTCGTTGGTGTTCCACGTCGACGTGATGTCACGGCCCGGTGCGAAGATGTCGGTGCAGGTGCCGTAGTTGGAGAACGACGACCGCGCGTCGTTCCGGTCGGTCGCGTTCACCGTGATGGCCTCGGGCGTGCGGGCCGGGGTGAAGTTGCACGCGTCGGCGTTCGAGTTGCCGGACGCGATCGCGTAGGTCACGCCGGACGCGATCGAGTTGCGCACGGCCGTTTCGAGTGAGGCGTTCGTGCCCTGCGCGCCGAGGCTCATGTTCGCGACCGCGGGCTTCGCGGCGTTCGCGGTCACCCAGTCGATGCCCTGGGCGACCCCGGCGAGCGTGCCGGAGCCCTGGCAGTTCAGCACCTTCACCGCGACGAGCCGCGCCTTCTTGGCGACACCGTGCGCGGTGCCGCCGACGGTGCCGGCGACGTGCGTGCCGTGGCCGTTGCAGTCGGTGTTGTTCGTGTCGACGGTGTTGGTGCCCCAGGTGGCACGGCCGCCGAAGTCGCCGTGGCTGGTGCGGATGCCGGTGTCGATGATGTACGCGGTCACCCCCGTTCCGTCGTTGGGGGAGGTGTAGCTGCTGTCGAGCGGCAGGTCGCGCTGGTCGATCCGGTCGAGTCCCCACGACGGCGGGTTCGGCTGCGTGCCGTACGCCTTGAGCACGCGGTTCTGCTCGACGTACGCGACGGCGGGATCGGCCGCCGTGCGCTTCGCCGCGTCCTCGCTCATCGTCGCGGCGTAGCCGTTGAGGGCACTCGTGTACGTGTGCGTGACCTGTGCGCCGTACCGGTCGGCGGTCGCCGTGGTCACGGCGCCGTCCTTGAGCACGACGACGTAGCTGTTCGCGATGACGCCGGGCGCGTCGGCGCCCATGATCCGCCCGGCGGCGGCCTGTGCGGGTGCGGCCACCGCCAGGTTCACCGCCGTCAGCGCGGCGACGGCGATGGCAGGGAGGGCGAGCGCGCGTGATCCTCTTCTCGACGGACTTCTCATGCCGACTCCTCGGAGTGCAGGGAAACCTCGGATGCGAACGGAAGGTGGCCGGCAGGTCACCTTCTACCCACAAAACAGAGTTGTCGGACAAAGGGCAACGAAGTCGGGCCAGGAAGGGCCATCCGGTCGTCCTCCGGCGGCCACCTGGCTGAACACCCACCGCGCGCCGACCCGCCTGGCGGGAAGCCGTAGCCGGCGTCTTGATGATGGTGCAATGTGGCAGATCGTGTGACACTGTCTCACCGGCATCCGGTGAGGAGAGGCGCGCAGATGCGCATACGCGTCCTTGGCCCGATGGAAGTCTCGGATGGCACGCGCTGGCAGGCGATCGGCGCCGCGAAGTGCCGGGCGGTGCTCGGCAGGCTGGTGGCGCAGGCGCCCGACGTCGTGCTCACCGACCAGCTCATCGACGAGGTGTGGTCCGGCACCCCGCCGAAGTCCGCGCCGACGCAGATCCACGGCTACGTGCTGCGGTTGCGCAGGTTGCTCGACGACGCCGGACTGGTGGTGACGTCGTCGCGCGGGTACCGGCTCGTCGCCGACACCGGCGACGTCGACGCCACGGCGTTCGAGTCGTGGGTGCGCGACGGTGTCGCCGCGTTGCGCCAAGGTGACGCCGACCGCGGCACGCGCCTGCTGGGCGACGCGCTGGCGTTGTGGCGCGGCACGCCGTTCGCGGACATCGTGCCGACCGACCGGGTGCGGGCGTGGGCCGAGCGGCTGCGGGAACTGCGGCTGTCCGCGTTCGAGGCCAGGTTCGACGACGAGCTGGATCGCGGCAGGCACGCGGCGGTGATCGGCGAAGTGCGCGCGCAGATCGCAGAGTCCCCGTTGCGCGAGCAGTTCTGGCGGCAGCTGATGGTCGCGCTCTACCACACGGGCCGGCAGGCGGAGGCCTTGCACGAGTACCAACGCCTGCGTGCGGTCCTCGTCGAAGAGCTCGGCGCCGAACCGAGCCCGGGGGTGCGGGCGGTGCACCAGCAGATCCTGGACGGCACGCTGCCGGCCGGGCGTCCCACCGGCGCGGGCCGTCCGGCGGCGGTCCGGCAGCTCCCCGCCGCCATCCCGGACTTCACCGGTCGGCAGGCGGAAGCGGACGCGCTGGTCCGGTTCCTCGCGCCGGGCGGCCGGGGAGCCGCACCGGCGGTCGCGGTCGTGCACGGCGCACCCGGCACCGGAAAGTCCGCCCTGGCCCTGCACGCGGCCCACCTCGTCGGCGACGCGTTCCCCGACGCGCACCTCTACCTCGACCTGGCGGGCACCTCCAGCCGGCCGCGCGGACCGGACGACCTGCTCGCGGAGGTCCTGCGCGTCCTCGGGTTCGACGGTCGGCACGTGCCCGACGGCGCGGCGGAGCGCTCCGCGCTGCTGCGCTCCCACCTCGCGGACCTGAAGGCGCTGCTGGTGCTCGACGACGCGGCGAGCGCGCGGCAGGTGCGGCCCCTCCTGCCGCCCAACGGGAACAGCGCGGTCGTCGTCACCAGCAGGCGCCTGCTCACCGACCTGCCCGGCGCGCGGCACTTCGAGCTGGGCACGTTCGCGCCCGCGGAGGCGCACCGGTTGTTGTCCCGGATCGTCGGCGAGGAGCGGGTCGCGGCGGAACCCGGTGCGGCACAGGCGATTGCGGGCTTCTGCGGGTACCTGCCGCTGTCCATCCGCATCGCGGGCGGCAAGCTGCTCGGGCGCAGGTCGTGGACGCTGGAGGTGCTCAGCGAGCGGCTGGCCGACGAGACCCGGCGGCTGGCCGAGCTGAAGCTGGGCGACCTGGACGTGCGTGCCGGCGTCGACCTGTCGCTGAGGTCACTGCCGGACGACGTCGTGCGCGCCTTCGGCCTGCTCGGCCTGCTCGGTCCGCACGACTTCCCGGGGTGGGTGATCGCACCGCTGCTGGACCGGGAGCGCGCGGACGACGTGCTGGACGTGCTGGTCGACGCCAACCTCGTCCAGCTCGTGTCGTCCGACGACGCCGGCCAGCCGCGCTACCGGCTGCACGACCTGCTGCGGGTCTGCGCGGTGGAGCGCTGCGGCGACGACGTGAGCAGCCGGGCCGCGGTGCGCAGGCTGCTGGGCGCGTGGGTCGACCTGGTGGCACGGGCGCAGCGGCGCAGACCGCCGAGCCTGTTCGAGCCGGTGACCGACGAGCCGCCGGTGTGGGCACTGCCCGACGCGGTCGCGGACCGGCTCGTGCGCGACCCGCTGACCTGGCTGGACGCGGAGCGACACCTGCTGTCCGCCATGCTCCGCCTGGCCGCGGGCCGGCGGTTCGCCGACCTCTGCCGGATCCTCGCCGCCGCGCTCGTCCCGTACTACGACGACCGCGCGATGCACGACGACTGGCTGGCGAGCCACGAGCTCGCGCTCGGCGTGCCGGGGCACGACGACCTCGGCCGCGCGGTGCTGCTCCGCGGCCTCGCGCAAGTGCAGATCTACCGGGACGAACTGGCCGAGGCGGCGGACAACATGACGCGCTCACTCGCGCTGTTCCGCTCGGTCGGGCACGAGCTGGGTGAGGGGATCGCGGCGTCGGGCATGGCGACCGTCGACCGCTGCCTCGGCCGGTTCGACACCTCGCTGCGCTACGTGCAACGGTCGCTGGACGCGTTCGTCAAGGCCAAGGACCGGTCGAAGGAAGCCCAGCTGCGGTGCTCGGTGGGCCGCCTGATGGTCGCCCAGAACCGGCTCCGCGACGCGCACACGTGGTTCGAGCAGGCACTCGCGATCTCGCTGGAACAGGGCGATGTGCACCGGGAGGGCGTCGTGCTGCGCGAGATCGGCGAGCTGCGGCACCGCACCGGCGAGTCGGACCACGCGCTGCGCGACCTGGACCACGCGCTCGGCATCTTCACCGCGCTCCGCGACGACGGCTGCGTCGCCTCGACCTTGCTGACCTTCGGGCAGATCCACGCCGACCGCCGCGACCGGGACAAGGCGGTGCCGCCGCTGCTGCGGGCCGCGGAGATGTTCCGCCGCAACGGGAACCGGAACTGCGAGCAGGACTGCCGCGACCTGCTCGACGTGCTGGACGGCTGAGCGGAACGGGCCGCCGCGCTCGGCGCACGGCGGCCCGTTCCGACCGGGCTGGTCAGGTCAGGGGCAGTTGGTCTTGCGCGACAGGTTGACCTTGCCCCAGTAGTAGGGGTTGCCGTCGCGGAACGTCGCCTTCACCGCCGAGCCGTTGTACTTCTGCTCGTAGTGCAGGTGCGGTCCGGTCGATCCACCGGTGCTGCCGACCCGGCCGATGAACGTCTTCTCCGACACGCTCTGGCCGACGGAGACGTCCTGCGAGCTCAGGTGCGCGTAGAGCGTCTGCCACCCGCCGCCGTGGCTGATCACGATGTAGCGGCCGTAGGACGTGCTGCCCGTGTTGCCGACCGTGGCCACCGTGCCGGGCGCCGACGAGTAGACCTTCCAGCCGAGGTCGTCCGGGTAGTGGTTGAAGTCGACCGCGTTGGCCGGGCTGTGGCTGGTGCGGGTGCCCGCCTCCCACGTCTCGCCGCACGGGAACGGCAGCCAGAACTGGCCGGTCGTGCCCGGGTTGAACTTGTGCGAGGCGTTGTTGTTCTTCAGCGTCGAGTTGAGGTTGCCCTTCGCACCCGACGCGAAGTCCTGGTAGGCGCCGCCGTAGTTCGAGTTGTAGTAGACGCGCACCTTCGCCGAGCTGCGGTTCCACACCGACGCCGCGTTGTTCTTGACGCACAGGCCCTGGCCGTTGCCCGCGCCCTTGAACTCGTAGCAGTCCGGCTGCGTGGAGCCGTAGTCCGCGATCGACCCGGCGAAGTCCGAGATCGACCCCGCGTTGTCGCTGTTGTAGTAGTAGCAGAACTCGCCGCTGTCGCAGATGCCGTCCCGTGACGCCGCGGCGGCGGTCGTCGTCGACGACGCGATGATGCCGCCCGCGACGAGGACCGCCGCGGCGAGGCCGACGGCCTTGGTCCGCCATCTCGTCAGTGTCCGCATGCTTGCTTCCAATCCGGTGCAGGGGTTACGAACTGCTCGCGCGCGCAACCTCGCCGCGCTCGCGCAACGTGAGACGTCCTCCCCGAGTCGCGGGGCGACGCGAAACGAGCCCGCTGGAAACCCACGTCAGACCCGCGCCACGCGGGCAACGGGTACCGCCACGGGAAGCCCCGCACCAACCAGTGCGGGCCAACGCCGACGCCGCAAGGCGACGGCTGCCTGAACACAGTGGACTCACGTTCACTCACACTTCAGGTAACGGTTAAGCAGTGGCCCGGAGGTAGCCTTCCCAGGTCACCTTGGGCACCTTCGGCCCGTTGTCCGGGCCGTTGTCGGCGAGCCCGTTGCGGCCGAGGTAGTAGTCGCCGACCTGGTCCTGGGCAGGGGTGGACAGGTCGGTGTCGTTGACCGCGATGGCGTGGAAGTGCCACGGCCACTGGCCCTGGCTCGGGCTGCGCAGCCAGGCCGCGAAGCCCACCCGGCGCAGCGCGGTCACCACCGCGGTCCGCTGCGCCGTCGTCAGCGCCTCCGCGTCGATGTCGACCGCGCCACCACCGTCGTGGGTGCCCGCGGAGGTGGGGTCGTTCCCCGGCGAGTACGAGCCCTGCTCGACCACGAACCGCCGACCCGCCAGCCGCTCCGCCTCGTGGAGCATGGCGACCGTGCGGGCGTTGAAGGGGAACCCCTGGTAGGTCGTGCGCGCGCCGGGCGTGATGAGCCGGGTCACCTGGAACCGCCCGCTCGCCAGGGTGGTGAGCGACGTCCGGCCGGGGAGCCCGTTGGCGGCCAGGCCCGTGTACCCGAGGTGGGCCTGCCAGCGCGCGTACGCCGACCGGGTCGACGTGCCGAAGTGGCCGTCGACGTACTGCCGCGCCAGGTAGCCCAGGTCGGCGAGGGCGGTTTCCACCAGTCGCACGCTCGCACCCGCGCCCGTGGTGATGCCGGTGTCGGCCTTCACCGGGTCCAGCTGCGCGGCCAGCACCACCAGCTCCATGTCGGCGGTGCCGGTGCTCGCGCCGGCGGTGCCGGGTGCCAGTGCGGTGACCGCCACGGCGCAGGGAACCGCGGTCAGGAACCCGCGGCGGTTGAGGCGAGAGGTCATGGCACCAGCGTCGGACCGCCGCCTACGCCGGCCCTACATTCTCGCTATGGCCGCCGGGTTCGGCCTCCTCGCGCAGAGGGGGTGCGTCCCCGACCTGGCGGACGCACCCCCGGCAACCACTACTTTCCAGGCCGCTACTCCCGGGCCGCTACTTCCAGGGCACCGCCGGCAGGCACGTCGCCGGGTCGAGGTCGCGCGCGCCCGCGACGATCACCCCGTCCGGGCGCACCCAGCACTTGCCGGGGTCCCAGTCGTTGCGCCACGTCCCCAGCAACCCGCCGCCCGCGTCGTAGGCCATGACCTCGGCCGCCCGATCCTGCCCCTCCGGCGCCACCCAGTCGGCGGGGTGCGCGATGCGTGCCACGAACGTGCCGTTGGCGATCCGCGCCTCCGCCGACTGCCCGTCCACGCGCAACACGACCTTGGCGACCTGACCCGTCACCCGTCCCGCCGCCACGTCGTAGCCCGCCTGGCCCGCGTACTCGGCCTTGCCGTTGGCACCACCGCTCCCCGAGCCGAGCTCGTCGAGCGCGAGCGCGCCGGGCAGCCACGCGGCGTCCCACACCATTCCGCCGCTCGCGTTGTAGGGCATCGCGGGTCCGTCGACGATGCAGCTCAACTGCTCCGAGTCGGTGTAGAGCAGCGCGAAGGTGCCCACCTCGTCGGTGAAGTGCTGGTACAGCGTGGCCTTGCCCTGCCGGAGGGTGCTGTCCACGCAGCCCTTCTCGATCTCGGCGATCCGTTCCGGTGACAGGCCGGGGAGGACCGGGGCCGTCGCGGACGGCGTGGACGCCGGCGCGGCCGTGGTCGTCTGCAAGGACGGGCTCGTGGTAGCCGCCGCGGTGTCGACGCCGTCCTGGGTCTGCCACGGCGAGACGACCGCGACCAGCGCGATCACCGCCGCGGTCGCGACGCCGGCGGCCATCAGGGGAGCGAACCGGGCGGAACGACGGCGCCGGCCCACCTCGTGCTCCAGCGTCGAGCGGATCTGTGCCCGGCGGTGGGGTGGAACGTCCCGGTCCGGGGGGAGTGTCGTGTTCAATGGTCCTCCAGGGAGAGTGCGGGAGCGGCGACGACCGGTGGTGGGCCGAACTTGCGGCTCAGCCGCGCTTTCGCCTTGCTGACCCTGGCCCGGACGCTCCCCTCGGCGATCCCGAGCGCGCCGGCGGCGTCCGCGTAGGACACGCCGGACCACACGCACAGCGCGAGCGCTTCGCGTTCGTTGCGCGGCAGTTCCTCCACGGCGGCCAGGAGCTGCGCCATCCGCCGCTGGTCGTCGACCAGTTCGGCGACGTGGTCGGCGTGGTCGGGGACCGAGGTCTCCACCGGCACCTTGCGGAACAGCCGCAGCCGCCGCGTGAACGTACGCCGTTCGCTGCGCACCACGTTCGTGGCCACGGCCAGCAGCCACGGCAGGGCGGAGTCGTGCTCCAGTCGCAGCCGGTCCCGCTTGCGCCAGGCCACCAGGAACGTGTTCTGGAGGTGGTCCTCGGCGGCTGCCCACGACGCGGTCAGCCGGAAGCAGTGGTTGTAGACCGCCTTGGCGTGCCGGTCGAACAGCACGCCGAAGGCGGGTCCACTCCCTGCCGCGGCCTGTGACCACAGGATGCGGTCGTCAGGGTCTTCGGTCGTCATGTCCCACTTGTGTCCGCCGGCCGGTGGAGTGTTGCCTCCGGGAGGCTAGACAGCGGCGGGCGACGCGCTGCGGCGGAAGGGCCGCCGACGGGGGAGGTCTCGCCGTTGAGACCTCCAGGGCATCCGGTCAGAGCGCTCTGGCCTCGTGCCCGACCACGTCGGTGCCGTTGGCGGGTTCCACTGGTGCGAACCCCGTTCTGGGACCGCTCCCAGTCGGAACGTAACGCAAGGCTTCCCGCTCTGGCAAGCGCTTTCCCGTATGTGACCGGCTCGCCGTTCACGCCTCTGAACAGCGGCAACGGCGACGTCGGCGGTGCGGGGGCGCAACTGCGGAGAACGCCGTCCACCGACGCCCCTCCGAAGATCGTTCCGCAGGTGCCGGCGACCGCCCGGTCGGTACCGTAACCGGCGCCGCGACCGTAACTCCTACCTGCGCGGAAGCGCTCCCACGGAAACCTTGACCCGGATGGGTGAGGTAACGAGGATCGGGCGCGACACAGCCGTCGCACGCAGACGAACGGAACCGCCGATGTCCCGCAGAACCTTGAGCGCCGCGCTTGCCGCGGTGCTCGCCGCCGGCCTCATCACCGGAGGCGTCGCGTCCTCCGAGGAGTCGACCCAGCCCGTCATCGGTGAGCCGAACAAGGACCACGGCTGCGCCCGGATCGAGGACGAGCTCCCCGAACTGGCCGACTGGCCGAAGGTCGACAGCCGGGTCAAGCCCAAGCCGAGCGACGAACGGCGGATCGCGGGCATCCTCGCCGGCATGACACTGGCCGAGAAGGTCGGCCAGATGACCCAGCCCGAGATCGGCGCGATCACCCCGGACGAGGTGCGCGAGTACGGCATCGGCTCCGTGCTCAACGGCGGCGGCTCCTGGCCGAACCGGGACAAGCACGCCGCACCCGAGGCGTGGCTGGCCCTCGCCGACGCCTACTGGGACGCCTCCAAGACCAGCCGCACGCAGGTGCCGGTGCTCTGGGGCATCGACGCGGTGCACGGCAACAACAACGTGTACGGCACGACGGTCTTCCCGCACAACATCGGCCTCGGCGCGGCGCAGGACCCGTGCCTGATCCGGGACATCGGCAAGGCGACCGCCCGGCAGATCCGCGCCACCGGCCAGGACTGGGCGTTCGCGCCGACGCTGGCCGTGCCGCTGGACGACCGGTGGGGCCGCACGTACGAGGGCTTCTCCGAGGACCCGCGGATCACCCGCGCCTACGGCTACGAGGCCGTCGCGGGTCTCCAGGGCAAGAGCCGCAACCGGGTGGACGTGCTCGCCACCGCCAAGCACTTCATCGGTGACGGCGGCACGACCGGCGGCAAGGACCAGGGCGTCAACCCGGCCACCGAGGCCGAGATGATCAACGTGCACGGCCAGGGCTACTACGGCGCGCTGGCGGCCGGCGCGCAGACCGTGATGGTGTCGTTCAACAGCTGGACCAACGAGGAGCAGGGCATCGGCGAGGGCAAGCTGCACGGCAGCAAGCTCGCGGTGAACGACATCCTCAAGGGCAAGATGGGCTTCGACGGCCTGGTCGTGTCGGACTGGAACGGCATCGGCCAGGTCGCGGGCTGCACCAACGCGAGCTGCCCGCAGGCGATCAACGCCGGCATCGACGTCGTGATGGTGCCGAACGAGTGGAAGGCGTTCATCGCCAACACGGTCGCGCAGGTCGAGGCCGGCCAGATCCCGATGGCGAGGATCGACGACGCGGTGACCCGCATCCTGCGCGTCAAGGTCCGCTCGGGCGTGCTGGACGGCGTGAAGCCGTCGCAGCGCGAGGACGCCGGTTCGGCCGACGCCCTGGAGGCGCGCGAGCTCGCCCGCGAGGCGGTGCGCAAGTCGCAGGTGCTGCTGAAGAACGACAACCGGGTGCTGCCGCTCGCGCCGACGTCGAAGGTGCTGGTCGTCGGCAAGAGCGCGGACAGCCTGCAGAACCAGACCGGCGGCTGGACGCTGAGCTGGCAGGGCACCGGCAACACCAACGCCGACTTCCCCAACGGCACCACCGTCCTCGGTGGTCTGCGGGAAGCGCTGGGCGCGGACAACGTCGTGTTCAGCGAGACCGGCGACGTCGACCCGGCCGGGTTCGACGCGGTGGTCGCGGTGATCGGCGAGACCCCGTACGCGGAGGGCGTCGGCGACATCGGCAAGCGCTCGCTGGAGGCGGCGAAGCTGTACCCGAACGACCTCGCCGTGCTGGACAAGGTCAGCGGCAAGGGCGCGCCGGTCGTCACGGTGTACGTGTCGGGCCGTCCGCTGCACGTCAACAAGGAGCTGAACCGCTCGGACGCGTTCGTGGCGGCGTGGCTGCCCGGCACCGAGGGCGGTGGCGTGGCGGACCTGCTGGTCCGGGGCAGGCACACCAAGGCCGGGTTCACCGGCAAGCTGTCGTTCTCGTGGCCGCGCAGCGCGTGCCAGACCCCGTTGGACGCGGACGGCGACCCGCTCTTCAAGCCGGGTTACGGCCTGCGCGCCGACCAGACCGGTGACGTCGGCCGGCTCGACGAGACGGCGCCCGAGTTCGGCTGCTCCGGCGGCGGCGGTGGTGGCACGGCGACCGAGGACCTGGAGGTCCACGTGCGGACGGACGTCGCGCCGTACCGCAGCGCCATCGGCTCGCCGGAGAACTGGGGCGGCACCGAGCTCGGCCCCGACGGCGAGGCCGCGCACAGCGAGATCAACGTCGTGCCGGCGGACGTGAACGTGCAGGGCGACGCGATGAAGACGACGTGGACCGGCACCGGTCCGGGCCAGGTCTACGCGCAGAACCCGGCCGGCGGCACCGACCTGCGCGGGTACCTCAACGCCAACGCGGCGCTGGTGTTCGACGTGATCGTGCACCAGGCGCCGACCGCCCGGACCGTGGTGAGCGCGCACTGCCAGTACCCGTGCTTCGCCGAGGTCAACGCGACCGGGGTGTTCACCGGGCTGCCGACGGGCGTGAAGTCGACGGTGAAGATCCCGATCTCGTGCTTCGCGGCGGGCGGGCTGGACCTGGAGAACGTGAACACGCCGTTCCTCGTGTACACGGACGCCCCGTTCCAGGCTTCGTTCGCGAACGTGCGGTGGGTGCCGAAGGCGGCGGCCGACCCGGACGCCAGGACGTGCGCCGAGCTGGGCTGATCTGATCGGACGGGGGCGGGCCTGCGTGCGGGCCCGCCCCCTTTTTTTGTGCCTCCGTCAGTACCCGACGGTGAACCGCATCCGTTGGTGCTTGGGCGTTTCGGCCTCGTCGAGCAGCGCCACCGCCAGGTCCTCGACCGAGATCGTTGACCCGACCTGCTCGTCGCCGCCGACCCGGAACACGCCGGTCCGCTCGCCCGGCTCCAGCACCGCCGGCGGGCTGAGGTACGTCCAGTCGGCGACGGGATCGGCCCGGTACACCGCCAACTGCTCGGCGCACGCCCGCGCGATCGGCTTCAACACGTCCGGGAAGTCGGGCGCTTCCTCGACCGTGTGGCCCTCGGGGGTGACGAGGGTGGCCGCCCCGCCGACGGCCAGCAGCCGCACCCCGGTCTCCGCGACCCCGGCGAGCAACCCCCTGGTGGCCTCCACCAGTTCACCCTCCTGCCCGTCCGCCGGGCGGGTCGCGCTGATCACCAGGTCACGACCCGCGCTGAGCCGCACCACGTCCGCGACGACCCGCGCGTCACCGACCTCGCTGCCCGGACCGGGCCTGCGGCTGACGGGCGTGACGTCGTGACCGCGCCGCCGTGCCTCCTCCACCACCCGGCGGCCGACGCTACCGAAGGCTCCGAACACGGTGATCCGCATGGCTTTCCCCCTTCTGCTCCACTGCTTCCCCTTGGGTGGTCTTCCCCTGGCTGGTCTGCCGTTGGGTGGTCTGCCGTTGGGCGACGACGAGCGCGCCGAGCACGACCACCGCGCCGAGCACCTGCAACGCGGTCAGCCCCTGGTCGAGCGCCAACCAGCCGACGAGCGTGGCGACGACCGGGCTCAGCAGGCCGAGGAACGTGACCTGGGTGGCCTGCAACAGCCGGATGCCGCGGAACCACAGGGCGTACGTGAGCGCCCCGCCGATGATCCCCAAGTAGGCGAAGCCGCCGACGTTCGTCGCCGTGAGCGCCGGTGGCAGGCCTTCGAACAGCAGCGTCACCGGCAGCAGCACCACGCCGCCCGCGACGAGCTGCCACCCGGTGACGGCCAGCAGCGGCGCGGGCGAGGTCCAGCGCTTGCTCAGCACGACACCGGTCGCCATCGCCACGGCACCGCCGAGCGCCGCCGCGACTCCGACCGCGTCGAGCCGCGCGTCGGCGCGCAGCACCAGCAGCGCGACGCCGACGATGCCCGCGATGGCGGCGAGCGCCGTGCGCGTCGTCATCCGCTGCCCGAGCAACAACGTCGCCAACCCGGCCACCACCAACGGCTGCACCGCGCCGACCGTCGCCGCAACACCGCCCGGCAGCCGGTACGCGGCGAGGAACAGCAGCGGCAGGAACACGCCGATGTTGAGCGCGCCGAGCACCAGCGACCGCCACCACCAGTCGCCGCGCGGCAGCTGCCGCGTGATCGCGACCAGCAGCAACCCGGCGGGCAGCGCCCGCAGCAGCCCGGCCAGCAGTGGCCGGTCCGGTGGCAGGTACTCGGTGGTGACGAAGTAGGTCGTGCCCCACACGGCGGGGGCGAGCGCGGTGACCCATTTGCTTAGCACTAAGATAAAGTAGCTTACCGCTAAGGTATCTCGCCAGGGTTCCCGGCCGGTGACTTACCTCACCACTAAGCTAGTTGGATGGCAGATCACGTCGACCTGGTCCTCGGTCAGTGGCACGCGCAGCGGCCCGACCTCGACGTCTCGCCGATGGCGGTGATCGGCAGGCTCAGCCGGCTGTCGCGGCTGGTGGACGGTGAGCTGAACAAGACGTTCGGCGAGCACGGGCTGGACCGGGCCTCGTTCGACGTGCTGGCCACCCTGCGCCGCAGCGCGCCGCCGCACCGGCTGACCCCGACCGAGCTGATGCGGTCGTCGATGGTCACCTCGGGGGCGGTCACGCAACGGCTCGACCGGCTGGAAGCGCGCGGGCTCGTCGTGCGGATGCCGAACGAGCACGACGGGCGTGGCGTGGTGGTCGCCCTGACGGACGCCGGTCGGGGGCTGGTCGACCGCACCCTGCCCGATCACCTCGCCACGGAGAACCGGCTGCTCGGCGCGTTGACGAAGAAGGAGCGGGCGGCGTTGGCGGCGACGTTGAAGCGGGTGCTGGAGTCGCTGGGCGACGGGTGAGCCCGGACGGCTCGGAACGACCCGGAAGACTCACCTCGGACAAGTTTCTTCACTTACGAAACTTACGTCGCTAGGGTGCGTTCCCAGCGAGTGCCGCTCAAAGCCGAGAGGTCGGTAGCCATGAGGGAACGTTCAGCAGCCAGACGCGGGACCGTCGCGGTCGTCGTCGCAGCCCTGCTCGGTGCGGGAGCGGTCGGCGCCTCCGCCGAGCCCACCGCGCCCGGCGAGACCACCGGAACCGCCGAGCGCGGGGGCAGGCCGGAGACGGTCCGGATCTCCGACCCCGACGCCACCCCCGAGACCAGGTCCCTCTACTCGTACCTGCGCGAGCAGCAGGGCAAGGGCGTGCTGTTCGGCCACCAGCAGACGACCGAGTTCGGCGTCACCTGGGACGAGGTCACCGAGACCGACGGGCTGAAGTCCGACGTCAAGGCGGGCGTCGGCGACCACCCGGCGCTGTTCGGCTGGGACACCGGGCACCTCGGCCACGGCTCCTCGCCCGGCGACCCGGCACCGGAGGAGAACTTCCGGGCCACGGTGAAGCTGATCGAGACCGCGCACAACGAGATCGGCGGCGTGCACACGCTCGCGTCCCACATGGACAACTTCGTCACCGGCGGCAGCTTCTACGACACCAACGGCGACGTGGTCACCCGCATCCTGCCCGGCGGAGACCACAACGCGCAGTTCAACGCCTACCTCGACCGGGTCGCCCGCCTCGCGCACGAGGTCGACGACGCGAACGGCAACCCGATCCCGATGATCTACCGGCCGTTCCACGAGAACAGCGGCTCGTGGTTCTGGTGGGGCGCGGCGCACGCGTCACCGGCGAAGTACGTCGAGCTGTTCCGGTACACCGTCGAGTACCTGCGCGACGTCAAGGACGTGCACAACTTCCTGTACGCGTACTCGCCGGGCGGCGGCTACGGCGGCGTGGACGACGTCTACATGCGCACGTACCCCGGCGACAACTACATCGACGTGTTCGGCATCGACAGCTACGACGGCAGCAACGGGTCGCAGCAGTGGCTGGACGGCATCGTCGCCGACCTCGGCATGATCGCCCGGATCGCGGCCGAGAAGGGGAAGGTGTCGGCGTTCACCGAGTACGGCATCAGCGGCGCGCTGAAGCCCAACGGGCAGAACGGCAACCTGAACTGGTTCACCACGATGTTCGACGCCATCAAAGCCGACCCGTGGGCGAGCCGCAGCGCGTTCATGCTGACGTGGGTGAACTTCGGCACCGAGCAGTTCTTCCTGCCGTACCCGGCGACCGCCACCGAGCCCGAGCACGAGCTGCTGCCCGACCTGAAGCGGCTGCACGCGGACCCGTTCGCGGTGTTCAGCCAGGCCCTGGACCTCGGGAACGTGTACGGGCGCAAGGTGAGGGCCGAGGCGCACCGGCCGTTCATGCACATCGTGTCGCCGACGGACGGCGAGCGCGTCGTCACGCCGACCACGACGATCCGCGTGCGGCTGCTCGACGCCAAGGCCACGTCGGTCCACTACACGGTGGGTGACGACCCGACCAGGCACCGGCTGACGCTGGACCGCCGTTCCGGCTACTACACCGGCACGTGGGACATCGGCGCGGAGAACCTGACCAACAAGGTCACGCAGCTGAAGGTGACCGCGTCGACCCGCGAGCCGCTGGTGGTGGAGAACCGGGTGATCCTGGGCGAGAAGCCGCCGTTGGCGCCGGGAGTGGTGGACGACTTCGAGGGCCACGTGGACGACACCGCGTTGGCCGCGGAGTACAGCCCGTACGGGACGAACACGATCTCGTTGGCGGCGGAGAACGGTGGCAAGGCGCTGAAGTTCGACTACGACTTCGGCTTCCAGACGTACACCGGGATCGGCAAGCGCGTCTCGGGTGACTGGTCGGCGTACAGCGGGCTGTCGCTGTGGCTGAGGGGTGACGGGTCGAACCACAAGCTGGTGCTGCAGCTGAACACCGGCGGGGTGGCCTACGAGGCGTACCCGTCGCTCGCCGGGACGACCGCGGGGGTGGTCACGATCCCGTTCGCGGACTGGCGTCCGGCGCCGTGGGACACCGGCAACGCGCACCGGCGGATCACGCCGGAGGACCTGGCGAACCTGTCCCAGTTCAACATCTTCATCAACCAGGTCGAGGGCAACCCCGTGGTGAGCGGGAGCTTCCACCTCGACGACATCAGGGCCCACTGACCCTCCCCGACCCCGCCCGCGTGCAGGCCGCATGCCCGGTGTGCGCGCGGGCGGTCCCATTCGGCCGATTGCCACCGCCGGCCGCTTCGGTTTGGCTTGGGGCAAGCGATCCGAGGGGGAAATCGTGCTGCGACGACGTTCCGCGCTCCTGCTCACCACCGGCCTGCTGGGCACTCTCCTGGCCGCCCCGGCCACCGCCGCACCCACGGTCAACCCTGCCACCGTCAGCCCGCACTGCCAGGAGGACGGCTACTGCCTGTTCTCCGGCACGGACTTCACCGGCGTCAAGGCCGTCCTGCCGGCCGTCTACGGCTGCCACCCGGTGAGCGCCCTGGGCTACCCGACCGCCCGCTCCGCCGCCCGGGGCTTCGGCGACGGCCTCGGGCTGATCCTGTACTCCGACACCACCTGCGGCACCCACGCCGCCAACGTCTACGACGAGGTCCCCATCACCTCCGCCAAGTCCTACCGCCTGCTCCCCCTCCCCACATAACCAGCGAGTCCTACGTTCAGGACCCGTGAGTCCTACGTTCAGGACCCCCGAATTCAACGCTCAGAACAGTCGATCTTGTACTGAGCGTTGAACTCGGGGGTTCCGAACGTAGGACTCACGCGTTCCGAACGTAGGACTCACGGGTGCTGGACGTAGGACTCACGCGGTGGGGTTAGAGGGTCCCGGTCCAGTCGGCGACGGCGCGGTGGTAGTCGGGGGCGTTGGGGGCGTAGTTGATCGAGTGCCCGTAGCCGTCCAGGACGTACGTGTGCAGGCGGGCGGCAGAGGAGAAGAACACGGACTCGGACGCCCGCAGCGCCTCCGCCGACGCGCAGTCACTGCCCAGCGGCGGGCCGCAGAAGTGGGTGTCGTCGCCCACCACCATCATCACCGGCACGTCCACGAGCAGCGTGAACGGGATGACCACGTTGTTCAGCGTGACCGTGTCCACCGCCTCCGACGCCGCGAACACGTCCTTGGTCGCCTCGTCCAGGCTGATCGCCCCCGGCACGGCAGGTCCGGGCGCGTGGAAAGCGCTGTAGCGCTTGCCCGCGGCCGTCGTCAGGTACCCCAGGTCCAACCCGTACCCGCGCAGCTGCGGGTCGAGCGCCGCCGGGATCATGCCCGCCAGCACGGGCGTCACGGTCACCAGGTTCATCCGGTGCGTGAACCCGGTGACCAGCACCCCGTCCACGTCCTGGTGCAGACCCGCCTCGATCAACGCCATGGCCGACCCGATCGAGTGCCCGCCGACGACCACCTTGTCGAACCGCGGCCGGATCGTCCGGATCACCTGGTGCACCGCGTTCGCCTGCGTGGACGCCGTCACCAACGCGCTCAACGGCCGTGAACTACGCCCCGTGCCGAGCCGGTCGACGGCGAGCGTGGCGATGCCCGCCTGGTTCATCGCCTGCCGGTACGACCGCGTCTCCGGCGCGTACGAGATGTCCCAGTACGAGCTGTTGTACGTGCCACCGGGGATCAACACCTGCACGGTCGAAGCACCCACCGGCGTGCACAGCGTGCCGTGCATGGAATGACGCGTGCCGAACACCGTCACGGGCACCTGGAGCTGCTCGCACGTGACGGGCTCGGCGCTCGCCGGTGTGGCGGGCAGCAGGGTGGAGCCCGCGACGAGCAGCGCGACAGCGCCCAACCGGAAACGCGACCAACGCACGACTGAACAACCTCCTGTGTATGAACCGCTGTGCCCCAAGGCCGCTAACGGGGTACTGCCGTCATCAGCAGACCGCTGGGGTAGGCGGCGGACGTGAACTTGGTGCGCACGGGCTTGCCGGGCACCGGTACGAGCCGCCACCGCGCGAGCACGGTGACCAGGGTGATCACGACCTCGGTCTGGGCGAACACGTTGCCCATGCACTGCCGCGAGCCCGCCCCGAACGGGACGAACGCGCCGCGCGGCACCTCGGCGGACGACGTCCAGCGGTCCGGGTCGAACCGGTGCGGCTCGGGGAACGACACCGGGTCGTGGTGCAGCGCGTGCGGGCTCAGGATGACCTCGGCGCCCGCCGGCAACCGCACCCCGCCGAGGTCGACGGGCGCGGTGGTCCGGCGCATCAGGATCCACACCGGGTACATCCGCAGCACCTCGTTGACCACCGCCGCCGTGTACGTCAACTTCGGCACGTCGGCGAACGTCACCGGACGCCCGCCCAGCACCTCGTCGATCTCGGCGACCACCCGCCGCTCGACGTCCGGGTGCGCGGAGATCTCGTGGAACGCCCAGGCCAGCGCCAGCGCCGTCGTCTCGATCCCCGCCGTGAGCAGGGTCAGCACCTCGTCGTACGTCTGCTGGTCGGTCATCGAGTCGCCGGAGTCGTCCTGCGCGAGCAGCAGCTTCGACAGCAGGTCGCCGTGGTCCTCGGGGTCCGCGCGCCGGCTCGCGATGAGCTCCAGCACGATCGCGCGCATCCGCGCGACGGCCCGCTCGAACGCCCGGTTCCCCGGCAGCGGCAGCCGTTCCACGAACGACGGCGACAGCGCCCGCACCATGCCCTGCTTGATCACCACGAAGATCGACCGCCGCACCTCCGCGATCGCCCGCCGACCCAGCTCGGTGGAGAACAGCGCCCCGCCGACGACCGTGACCGCCAGGCCCTGCATGTCGTCCTCGACCACCCGGACCTCGCCGGACGTCCACGACGACGCCAGCGCGGTGGCGGCGCGCGTCATCATCCCGGTGTAGTGCGCGATGCGGTTGCGGTGGAACGCGGGCTGCATCATCCGCCGCTGCCGCAGGTGGAACGGGCCGTTGGAGAGCATCACGCCGTTGCCCAGGTACGGCTGGAACTTGTCGAACATCGCACCTTTGCGGAAAAGGGCGCCATCGGTGACCAGCACTTGGTGCGCGAGTCGGGGGCTGGTCACGAAATACGTCTCCATCGGGCCGAGATCGACGCGTACCACATCACCGTGATCGCGCAGTGATGAGGTGAACTCGTGCCGCCGGCGGATCATCTCCAAGGTGTGCCCGAGAAAGGGCAGGCGACCAGGAGCCACCGGGACACCCATACCCGCTCCTGTCGCGTACCGAAAGGGACGATCCACGATATTACCCGTTCGGTTGACATAGACAGGCCCGTTCGGGTGGGTGTGGTGCCACACTGGTGGTTCCGTGATCACGGATACGCCCGATCGGTACTCTCATCGGTTCGCGAAGTGGAGAGGTGTCCCGCAGAGATGACCCAAAGCCAATGGATTCCATCGGGCGTGGATGTATCCGTGCCGAGCATGGCCCGGACCTACGACTACATGCTGGGCGGCGGCCACAACTTCGCCGTCGACCGCGCGGTCGGCGAGCAGATCGAGGCCGCCATGCCCGGCCTGCGCAACGCCGCCCGCGTCAACCGGAAGTTCCTCGGCCGCGTGGTCCGGTACCTGGTGGGGCAGGGGGTGCGGCAGTTCCTCGACATCGGCTCCGGCATCCCGACCGTCGGCAACGTGCACGAGGTCGCGCAGGCGGAGGCCCCGGAGTGCCGCGTCCTCTACGTCGACCGCGATCCCGTTGCCGTGGCGCACAGCGAGTTGATGCTGGTCGGGAACGACAACGCGGCCGTCGTGCAGGCCGACATGCGTGATCCTGAGGCGATCCTGGGCAGCGACGAGGCGCGTCGGCTGCTGGACTTCGACCAGCCCGTCGGGCTGCTCATGCTGCTGATGCTGCACTGGGTGCCGGACGAGTCGGACCCGCTGGGGCTGCTGGCCCGGTACCGGGACGCGCTGGCGCCGGGCAGCTTCCTGGCGATCACCCACGTCACCGGGGACCACCAGGGCGAGAACCTGACCGAGGCGACCGACGTGATCAAGCGGAGCAAAAGCCCTGATCAGGTGAATCTGCGTTCCCACGCCGAGGTCACGCGGTTGTTCGAGGGCTTCGGACTGGTCGAACCGGGCCTGGTCGGCTGCGGCGAGTGGCACCCCGGCGGACCTGCCGACATCGCCTCCCAACCGGGGATGAACATGCTGGTCTACGCGGGGGTCGGGCGAAAGTCGTGAATGTGTGACGGAAAGTCACGCCGTTTGTTTCCGATTCACACCCCCGGTTCACACGTCCGGTCGAGTGTTGGCCAGTGGGGCGTGGGTAAGCTTCCGCCGATCCTCTATATCGGAGCAGGGCAACGGGAATGCCGTACCCCAGTCGAAGGCCAGAGGCCACACCACCATCCGGTCGTGGTCGGGAACTCCTTGCGCGGAAGTGGTCGTACCTGCTCAGCGGTGCAGTGGTCGTTCCACTGACGAGGGACGAACTCGACCGCGAATTGAGCGACCGGTTGGACGAGCTGTGCGCGGTGCTGCACGCCGAGCCGACCACCGAGACCTCGGCGGGTGAAGGACCTGAGCGGGCGGTCGAGCGGCTCGGCGAACGGCTGGTCGGACTCGGCTACGTCGGTGAGGACGGCCTGCGGGTCACCGCCGAGGTGCTGGGGAAGGGGCTGCTCGCGCTGGACGAGTTCCAGCCCGTCGAGCGCTACGCGCAGCGGATCGTGTCCGCGCTGGGGTCGCTGTCGTGCGGGTTCCTCGCGGCCGGCAAGCGGGCGGTGTTCGAGCAGCAGGAGTCCATGCAGCTGTCCATGCTGAAGGCCGTCCGCGACGCGCAGTGGAACCTGAAGGAGAGCGAGGCCCGGTTCGAGGAGGTCGCGACCTCGTCGTCCAGCGGGATCCTGGTGGTGGACCTGGAAGGGCGGTTGGTGCGAGCGAACGCGGCGATCGGCGACATCCTCGGGTACACGACCGAGGAGCTGACCGACCTCGCGCTGCTGGACCTCGTGCACCCGGATTCGGTGAAGGTGCTGGGCCGGGCGTTGCGGGCGTTGGTCGAGGGGCGGCAGGAGCGGATCCGGCAGCCGCAGCGGTTGCTGCGCAAGGACGGTGACGTCGCGCGGATCTCGTTGACGGTGTCGTTGCTGCGCGGGGCGGACGACCAGCCGGGGCACTTCGTGGCCGTGATCGAGGACGGCACCGAGCTGATGCTGCTGCAGTCGGAGCTGAACCGGCAGGCGCTGCACGACGTGTCGACCGGGTTGCCGAACCGGCAGTACTTCAGCACGTACCTGGAGAGTGCGCTGCGGCGGGCGGACCCGGTGCTCGGCGTGACGTTGTTCCACCTCGACGTGGACGCGTTCGGGATGGTGTGCAACAGCTTGGGGCGGCGGACCGGTGAGCGGCTGCTGGTGCACGTGGCGCAGCGGTTGAAGGCCGTGATGGCGCGGGAGAAGGCGATGATCGCCCGGTTCGAGGGTGACGAGTTCGCGATCCTGGTGGAGAACGCGGAGGGCACGCCGGACGTCGGGACGATTGTCGCCGAGATCAACCGGGAGCTGTCGGAGCCGGTGTACTTCGACGACTGCGGGTTGGCGGTGTCGATGAGCGTGGGCGTGGTGCGCCGGCCGCCGTCCGACTGGGAGCCGGCGAACGTGATGCGCGCGGCGGAACAGGCGTTGCGGCGGGCGAAGTCGCGCCGGCGCGGGCAGTGGGAGTTGTTCCACCACGGGCAGGACGAGAGTGAGCGGCGGGTGGACGCCCTTGCCGTGGCCATGCCGGGGGCGTGGGAGCACGGGGAGATCGGCGTGCGGTACCAGCCGGTGGTGGAGCTGGCCGGGCGGGCGTTGGCGGGTGTCGCGGCGCGGCTGCACTGGGCTCGTGGTGAAGGGGCGCTGGGTGAAGGGGCGCTTGGTGAAGGGGCGCTGGGTGAAGGGGCGCTGGATCATGAGGAATGTGTCGCGCTCGCGGAGCGGACGGGCTTGATCCTGCCGTTGGGCGAGTGGCAGATGGCGACGGCGTGCGGCCAGGTCGGGTGGTGGGGCGGTTCGGGGTTCGCGGTGCCGTTGCACGTGGGGTTGACCTGGCACCAGTCGTGCGACGGTGACCTGGTTCGGAGGGTGCGGCGGGTGTTGGAGGGCACGGGGTTGGCGGCGTCGCGACTCGTGGTGGGGATGCCGGTGGCGGTGTTGGCGGAGTCGGATGCCGTGGACAACTTGACGGTGCTGGCCGAGCTGGGGGTCGGGATGTCGTTGGAGGGCTTCGGGTTGGGGCCGGACGACTTGGCGGCGGCGTCGGAGTTGCCGGTCGGGTCGGTGAGCGTGGCGTCGCGTTTGGTGGGGCGGCAGGCGCGGGGCGAGGCGGAGCACCTGGCCGGGTTGGTGGGGTTGGCGCGGAAGTCGGGGGTGCGGGTGCTGGTGGAGGGGGTGGAGACGGAGGAGCAGGCGGAGTGGTGGCGGGCGGCCGGCGCCGTGGCGGCGACCGGTGGCCTCTTCGGCCCGCCGGTCCCGGCCGGCGAGTTCCCGATGCGTTCGCCGGACACGATCGGGTGATCATCACCCGAAAATGTACGGAAACACCGTTCCCGTACCTCGGTTGAGAGAAGCGGACCGCCGAAACCCCACCCCCACGACCACCACCCACCCCCACGACCCATCCCACAACCACCACCCACTCCCGCCCCGACCCCACGACACCCCCGCCCGACCCCCGACCACCCACCCCGACCTCAGGACCACCCCACCAAGCACCGCGGCGAGATCCCCCTCCATCGCTACGCACCACCGCCACCGCCACCGCCACCGCCCACCGCCA
Source organism: Saccharothrix sp. NRRL B-16314 (assembly GCF_000716595.1). Lineage (GTDB taxonomy): Bacteria > Actinomycetota > Actinomycetes > Mycobacteriales > Pseudonocardiaceae > Actinosynnema. The sequence continues at coordinate 9,111 of NZ_JNXC01000011.1, read as the reverse complement.
CCGCCCGCGCCCGCGCCCGCCACAGCCACCGCCCGCCGCCACGCTGGCCGCCACCGCCACCGCCACCGCCACCGCCCGCCGCCACGCTGGCCGCCCGCCACGCACCGCCGCTCGCCGGCCACCTCGGTGCACTGCCGCTACCGCCGCACATCGCTGGACGCCGCCACCAGGGCCACCACGCATTCCTGCCGCTGCTATGGGCCGCCACGCATCGCAGCCGTTCGTCCGCTGCTGGCACGTGCCCATCGCCGCTGCTCACGCCCATCGGAACCTCCGGCGAGCGCTCGCCGCCGAGCGCCACACGGCCGGCCGCGCCGCTGCTCTTGGGGCGGCCGTCGCAGCGGCTGCGGCCGGTGGTGGGGCGGAGGCGGGTAGGCGGAGGCGGGTGGGTGGGGGCAGGTGGATGGGGCAGGTGGGCGGGACAGGTGGTGGGGCAGGTGGGTGGTAGTTGTGGCCGACTGGAATCGGGTCTTCACATTGTGTTTCCTTACCGTTACAGTTCTGGGAGCGCTCCCAGTCCGATTCCGGTCAGCGTGGACATGAAGCGGAACGACCTCCTGTGCGGGTCGACGTGGTCCCGCTCGTGAAGGAAGTGATGTGGATGATCGAGTTCTCGTCCCGTCTGGATGCGCGTGTGAATGCCTTGCGCGCGTTGAGCATTCCCCTCCTGCGAGGGTCGCTCGGCGTCGTCTTCCTCTGGTTCGGCGCCCTCAAGGTCACCGGCGCCACACCGGTCGCCGATCTCGTCGCCCGAACGGTTCCCTGGCTCGACCCGCGAACCCTCGTGTTCGCACTCGGCCTAGTGGAAGTGGTGTTGGGTGTCGCCCTGATGGTGGGTCGCCGGTTGCGCTGGGTAGCGCTCCTGGTCGTGCTTCACCTGTGCGGCACGTTCTTGACGCTCGTCATGCAGCCGTCCGCCGCCTTCCAGGCGGGCAACCCGCTGCTCCTCACCATGACCGGTGAGTTCGTGGTCAAGAACCTGGTCCTGATCACCGCCGGCCTGGCGATCATGTCGGCCGACGCACCCGCGCGGCAGCGGGTGTCGCAGGTCGGCGTCGTCCGGCGGTGATCCTCCGGTGCTGCGGGGTCCCGACCGACCCCGCAGCACCATCAAACCCACCCCACCCCGCAGCGCCAGCCGGGACCCGCAAAGCAGGATCAGGTTCGACGAGCCAGGTAGGCGGCCACGCCGTCCAGGTACAGGTTCAGGCCGAAACCGAAGTCGGCTTCCACCTCGCGCTCGTCGTAGAGCGTGTCGAAGTCGAACACGCCGGCTTCCACCACCCGCCCGAGCGCGGGCATCTTCCGCGGGTCCACCAGCAGCCGCAACGCCCGCGAGTACGCCCGCCCGAACGCCTCCGGGTTGTTCCGGAAGCTCTCCGCCAACTCGACCGTCAACCGCATCTCGCCGTGCACGAACGTCAGCAGCCCCATCACCACGCCGACCTTCTCCGCCTCCTCCAACGGAGTGTCGGCCAGGGCACCCAGCGCGCAGTCGAACCAGGCCAGGTTCTGCGGCCCTATCGGCGGCCCGGCCAGCGGAATCCGGGCGTACCAAGGGTGTTTCCGGAGCGCGACCAGCACGCTGCTCGCCCACAGCGCCAACCCGTCCCGCCAGCCGATGTCCGCGGGCATCTCCGGCGGGTCTTCCAGCGCCGCGTCCGACATCAGCTTGAGCAGGTCCTCCTTGCTGCTCACGTGCCGGTAGAGCGCCATCGTCGAGTTGCCCAGCTGCTTCGCCACCCTGGCCATGGACACCGCGCCCAGCCCTTCGGCGTCGGCTACCTCGACCGCGGCCCGGATGATGTCGGGCACCGAGAGCGCCGGCTTGCGACCCCGCCGCGTCGTGTCACGCAGTCCCCACAGCAGGGCGATCTCCGCTGATACGCGGTCCTCCTCGGTCATCCTCACCCTCTCGTCACCGCAGGCGGTCAGTCTAGGGCTTCCAAAATTAACTGCGTATGAGCTACGCTCTTTAGCGTATCGCATACACATAAAGGGGGCGGCGATGATCGTCGAGGCGAGTGGCCTGCGCAAGGCGTACGGGTCGACCGCGGTGCTGGACGGGATAGACCTGGAGGTCGCCGAGGGGTCGGTCTTCGCGTTGCTGGGTCCCAACGGCGCCGGCAAGACCACCACCATCCGAATCCTGTCCACGCTGACCAAGCCGGACGCGGGGAACCTCCGGGTGGCCGGGTTCGACGTCGTGCGCGAGGCCGCCAAGGTTCGCGGCGTGATCAGCCTGACCGGCCAGTACGCCGCCGTCGACGGCGAGCAGACCGGCCGCGAGAACCTGGTCATGGTGGGCCGCCTGATGCACCTCGGCCGGGCGAAGGCGAGGGACCGCGCCGGCGAGCTGCTGGAGCGGTTCGACCTGGTCGACGCCGCCGACCGCCGGGTCAAGACGTACTCCGGCGGCATGCGGCGCCGGCTGGACCTGGCGATGAGCCTCGTCGCCGCCCCCGAGGTCATCTTCCTGGACGAGCCGACGACCGGCCTCGACCCGGCCAGCCGCAACACCATGTGGGACGCCATCCGCGACCTGGTCCGCACCGGCACCACGATCTTCCTCACCACCCAGTACCTGGAGGAGGCGGACCGGCTCGCGGACCGGATCATGGTGCTGGACAAGGGGAAGGTCGTCGCCCACGGCACGGCGGACGCGCTCAAGGCCAAGGTCGGCGGCGACCGCCTGGACCTCCGCTTCACGTCCGCCGCCGCGCTCGGCGTGGCGGCCACCAGGCTCGGCGGCTTCACGGACCGGGAACGGCTCGTGCTCAGCGTCCCGTCCGACGGCACCGCGACGCACCTGCACTCCGTGCTCGACGACCTGCGCACCGCGAACGCGGTCCCCGCCCAGGTCTCCTCGCACCGCCCGACCCTCGACGACGTCTTCCTCGCCCTGACCTCCCGTGAAGGAGTGCCCGCATGAGCCACGCGATAGCGGACTCGATGACGATGATCGGCCGCAGCATCCGGCTCGGCCGGCGCAACGCCGAGACGCTGATCATGTCCATCGTCCTGCCGCTGATGATGATGGCCCTGTTCGTCTACGTCTTCGGCGGCGCCATCGACACCGGCACCGCGTACATCAACTACGTCGTGCCCGGCATCATCCTGCTGTGCACCGGTTTCGGTGCGGCGTCCACCGCGATGGCCGTCGCCGACGACATGAACAGCGGCATGATCGACCGGCTGCGGTCCATGCCGATCCGCAGCTTCGCCGTGCTGACCGGCCACGTGACGGCCAGCATCGCGCGCAACACCATGTCCACCACGATCGTCGTCGGCGCGGCCTTCGCCATGGGCTTCCGGCCGTCCGCGTCACTGGTGGAGTGGCTCGCCGCGGCCGGGCTGCTGCTGCTCTACGTGCTGGCGCTGTCGTGGCTCGCGGCGGGGCTCGGCGCGATGGCGAAGTCGGTGGAGGCGGCCAGCTCGATGAGCTTCTTCATGCTGTTCCTGCCTTACCTGAGCAGCGCGTTCGTGCCGACGGACACCATGCCGTCGTTCCTCCAGGGCATCAGCGAGCACCAGCCGATCACGCCGGTGATCGAGACCGTGCGCGGCCTGCTCACCGGGACGCCGATCGGTGACAAGGGCGGGATCGCGCTGGCGTGGTCGGTCGGCCTGCTGGTCGCGTCGTTCGCCATCGCCACCGCCCTCTACCGGCGGCGGATCACGGACTGAACCCGGTCCACCACGGGGAGTCGACGCCTGCCCCGGGTCCGACAGGTGGTCGTCCACTTCGGACTCCACCGGATCCGGGGTCGTCGGCGTTCGGATGTCGGTGGGCGGTGGCAGGCTGTGGGCGTGCAGACGGTGACGGGTGAGGTGCGGCGCTTCGACGGGCCGGGTGGCTGGTACTACGTCGACGTGCCGGAGGACGTCGCGGAGGGGTTCGAGGAGCGGCGGGGGTTCGTGCCGGTGGTGGCGCGGATCGGTGACACCGAGTGGCGGACGTCGTTGTTGCCCAAGGGGGATGGCACCAAGTTCCTCGCGCTGAAGGCCTCGGTGCGGAAGGCTCGGGACCTGGACGAGGGTGACGAGGTCACCGTGCTGCTCGCCCCACCGTGACCGGAGGGTGGACCGCGGACCCGGTGCGGAACGCGGAGGCGGTCGCCGAAGGTCCACACGGGTGTGACGCCGATCCGGTCACCGGGGCTCGCCGGTGAGCCGCCGGGCTGGCGGCGGCCGAAGACCTTCCGCGACCACGCGCCGCCCGGGATGGCCTTGGTCGGCACCGGGGCCGCCGCATCCGGGCTGGCGGTGATGGCAGGTGGCGTGACGTTCGCTGGCGGGACAAAGCACCGGTAGGGCTGTCAGGCTGCCGCAACCGGTGGGAAGACGGGCACACCGGAGGACCCCCAGCCCTCCGGTGTGCCCGCCAGGTCATGCGATCTGGAGCGCGGAGTTGGGCTCGCGGGCCAGTTCCAGCGCGGTGTGCGCGGCCATGGCGAGGGTGATGTGCCGGTACCAGCCGCGCCAGCTGCGCACCTCGTAGTGGCCAAGGCCGATCTCCTCCTTCGCCCGCTTACAGTACGAGCCAGAGGACTGCATCAGGGCGACGATCGGGGTGATCTCCGCCAACGGCGTCCGCTGCTTCAGGTAACACGCGAAGTACGAGCGCGGCCCGGCGTTCTGGGCGGCGGGGGAGGCGATCAGGTAGGAGCTCTCGAACCCGGCGGGCACGTCGGAGTCCAGCTTGACCTTGTGCAGGATTCCGCGCTTGTAGGCGCAGGTCTCCTGGCCGTTGTGCGAGGCCGGGCGTCGTCGGTCGAAGTCGCCGAGTCGGTGGTGGTCCACCGCCCGGTGCACGTCCGCCGGCTGCGCGGCGATGTCGTCGGCGTGGTGCTGCGACTGTCTCGCCTCGCCCGCCGTGATCGAGATCAGGTGCGGGACCTGCCTGTAGCGCAACCACTTCTGGAGCTTCAGCTTGTCGTTGCAGAACACCGACGAGATGACGAAGTCCGGCTGGATGCCCGCGTCGAACGCCCGGCGGATCATGATGCCGCCGATGGCGGACTTGGTGCGGTAGCGGTAGTCGTCGGGGATACCGGCCTGCGCGCACCGCTGCGCGTCGTCGGCCCAGCTCTTCGGCACGTACAGCTCCCGGTCGACCAGGAACACCCGCCCCTGCGCCGTGATGTGGAACAGCAGCAGCCCGATCTGGCACTTCTCCGCCCGCATCGTCTCGGGGCTGTACTGCCGCTCCACCGCGACCGCGTTGCGACCCTTCTTGGGGAACGCGACCTCGGCCAGGTAGAGGATCCCGCCGGTGCTCCCTCCATAGTGGACGGCGATGCTGCGCAGCTCGTCGCGCACCTGCGCCTCGTTCCACTGGGCGCTGGTCAGCAACCGCTGGACGCCGTCCGCGCGCTGCTCACCGGAGTAGTTGCCGAGACCGTCCCTGCTCCGCAACCCCGAGGCGTGGGCCCGCGGTAAATCGGCCAGGTAGGTCCACGCCCGCTTGCGCGGCTCGGCACGGCTGAAATTCACCGCTATGCGGTCGTACACGACCTTGAGCCATTGTTCGTACTGGTTCTTGGCTATGGCTGACATTGGCGGCGGTCCCCCAACTGAGATTGTCAACGGCAGGTTGGTTTGATGGAGCCCCTGGGTGTCCCTGCTGCTCAGTCGAACACCTGTGGGTGTGGTGACGAGAGTGTGCTGACGAGAGTGCGGCGTCGATTGTTCCGATCAGCGCACGTGGATCACGGCCGTGCGACTAACCCGAGAACCCGCGGTGAAAGGCAGGTGGTCGGCCGAACCGGGAAAGCTGTCGAGAGCACGCCGGAACCGGACCGGCCGGGCGGTGGAACGCCGGTAGCGCGTCGGTCGCCAGGCGGGTGAAGCCGGCGGACGGCGGCGACGAGGCTCTTCGGGCGGTGCCTGCCGAACCGGTACCTGCCGAACCGGTACCTGTCCGACGGACGCTCACTGGACCGGTGCCGGCTGGAACGGTTCCGGCTGGTCCAGCCCATGCGCGTTGGCTGCCAGCGCGTGCACCAGACCCGAAGCAGTCTCGGTGACCGCCTCCGTTGTGGCCGGTTGTCAGCGCCGCACCACCTGTCGTCCGCCACTCGCCACACGGCCACACGCACGACTGATCGCCGCACGACCGAGCGCCGGAGCCACCCGCAGCCGCGCCAAAATTATCCATCGTCGCGGTGAAGAAAAAACTCTTCCGGGACCGGTCGACACCTTTTTTGAGGTATCGGTGCCCTGGCTCGGGAAAAATCACCGCAACCCGCTGTTGTCGTTCCTTGCCTTGGACGTGCTCCTTCACGACGCCTCCCCAAGCGCTGTGAAACCCCAGTGTGGGCCGTCGTGTTCCGGCCGCACTGTCTCCGCCCGCTGCGGAAATTACGCCATGCGTTCACCCAGGAACGAGCCCAACCCGTTCCAGACCAGCTCGTAGTTCAGTTCGACGATCGTCTCGGTCGGGATCTCCCGGTTGTCCCACCACCAGGTGGCGAGCGCGTTGCCCGCACCGGTGACGTGCGCCGCGATTGCCAGGTAGGCGCCGGCAGCATCGACGGTACCGGGCATCTTGGCCGACGGAAGCGTTTCGAGCAGTCTCGCCACCGCCTCGACGGCCAGGTCGCGAACCTGTTGGTGCGCTCGGATCGCGACCGGATCACGCGGGCTGTCCAGGAAGAGGATTCGCCAGCCGTCCTCGTTCTGGCGGATCCACGAGAAGAACGCCTTGGTCCTCTGCTTGAAGAGCTCGGAGAAGTCGGCGGTCGGCGGTAGGTCCGACCAGCTGACGACGAGCTCCTGGGCGTGGTGCTGGACCACCGCCAGGTAGAGGTCGATCTTGGAGCGGAAGTGGTCGTAGAGCACGGGAGTGGTCACCTCGGAAGCCTTGGCGATCTCCCGCATCGACGCCTGCTCGTACCCGTTCGCGGCGAGCACCTCGCTGGCCGCGGCCAGGATGACGGCTCGCCGTTCGCTGAACGACAGGCGGCCCTTCGACTGATCCGGAAGTTTCCTAGGCATCGATCCGAAAGCTAGCGAGCTTACTTAACGGCTGTCAAGTACAACCTGACGAGCGTTAAGCGGTGGCCCTGCCGGACGTTCCGCCGACCGTCGAGGCCGGTCCGGCGCGGGCGGACCCTCCACCAGCGGTGAAGCGGTGGACCGGCGTGCGCCCGGTGTCATGTGGACGATCGTCTGGTCGGATCCCTGCCACCTCCCGGTCGGTGAAAGTCATGCCTCGCAGACGGATTCTCCAGAGCCGACGAGGCACCTGGTCCCGCGCGACACCGGGTAGACGCGCTCGGGAGCCGTCGAGTTCCCGGTGCTCGTAGGGCAGTTCGATCGCGTCCCTGCGCCCCGAGCGGTGGGTCGTGCCGCCGACCACCGTCGACGCGGCCGGGAACCCGAGCGCGTGCGGTGCCCGTCGCGCGCGCAACCACGCCGATGTGAACTCCTTGCGGCGTCTGGGTAACACCGCCACGACCACGGCCGCCTCGTCGGGGGACAGTGCCGCGTCCGCCGGGTCGGGGAACAGCACGGCACGGACCACCGCGCCGGGCAGGGTGGCGTGGATCATCGGCAGTCGTTCCCCTCGGTCCGCTCGTTTCGGGGCCAGTATGGCCGGCGCGAACGCCGGTTCGGTCGAGAAACTCATCCGAGGAGCGCCACGGCGGCAGCGGGTGGGGCGGCGGCGGTCATCGCGTGCCCGGCCGGGGACGTCCCGGCGTTCATCGCGGACGTCGCGGCGTACCGGGTGGTCGGTCGGCGGTTGCGGATGATCAAGGGAGCGCGCCGGGCGGGAGGGCGAAACGGTGTTCCGGTTCCGGCCCGTTCCGCTTGGCCCGCCGGCGGCCGACGAGCGCCCGGCGAGTCGTTTTGACGCCTGGGAAGCGCGCGGACGTCGTTCGGGCCCGTTCAGCCGGTGGGCCGGATGGGGGCCTTCCGGGGTCTCCCGGAACGTGCCCCCGAATGCGTCGGCCCGAGGGGCCGGTGACGACCGGAGTCCGCTTCGCGCCGCGGGTGGATCGGGGTCCTCGACGCCGACGCCGAGCGCCGGTCCGCGGCGGACGTTCCGATCGAATCGGTCGGCGTCAAGGCCCAACCGGGGTAACGATCGGGCGGTGCGGCGGGTTCGTCATCGCTACGGGATCCCGCAGCGCCCGGCCGTCGCAGCACCGCGATCCGCCGGTCGGACGCCGGTCGGACGCCGGTTGCGCTACGCGTTCACCTAGTCACACCGCAGGGTCGGTTGTGGAGGTTGTGCCGATCGGGTAGTGGGTCGATTACGCAGTGGATCGGTCACCGGCGGGCGAACGGCGGGGGACACCGGTGCGTCCCCCGCCGTTCGCCCACCCGGACTCCCCGTCGGTCACCCGATGGCGAAGCTCGGGTGCGGCGGCTGGTTGTAGGCGGTGTTCTGCCACGCGATGGCGACGCGGTACATCGTGTCGTGCATCAGCGTGGTGATGCGGCGGTCCGTCTGGTGCGGGGTGGAGTAGATCCGCAGCGCGCGGTTGTCGCTGGTGCGCCAGACGACCTCTTCACGCCAGTCGCCGAACAGGTCGGCGGACAGGGCGGGGGTGGCCTTGGTGCCGTTGTTCGAGGCCACTCCGCTGCCGGTGAGCAGGCGGGTGTCACCGGACGTGCCGTACTTGTCGATCTTCGTCTGGTCGAGCAACTCGCGGGACGCGTCGCCATCCCACGAGGTCGCCCAGGTGGGCGGCGTCGCCGTGCCCGAGGCCGGTGGTCCACAGGCCGCGGCCGTTGTCGTCGATGGTGGCCGCGCCGTAGACGATCTCGTCGCGGCCGTCCTGGTCCACGTCGCCGATGGTCAGCGAGTGGTTGCCCTGACCCGCGTAGCCGCCGTTGCCGGAGGCGTTGGAGTCGAACGTCCACCGCTTCACCAGCTGACCGCTGCGGAAGTCCCACGCGGCGATGACGGCCCGCGTGTAGTAGCCCCGCGCCATGATCAACGACGGCCGCGCGCCGTCCAGGTACGCCGTGCCGGCCAGGAACCGGTCGACCCGGTTGCCGTAGCTGTCACCCCACGACGACACCGTCCCGCGCGGCGGGTCGTAGTTCACCGTCGACATCGCCGCACCGGTCTGACCGTTGAACATCGTCAGGAACTCC